>CAYZOT010000004.1:216688-225769 GCA_964480515.1 uncultured Gemmatimonadota bacterium | reverse complement strand
AGCCTATCAGTTGCTACGGGCGAAGGTGGCCTGAGCAGCACTTCCGTGGTGACAAGCAATCAGGGAACGGCGCTCATTTCCTCGTGGACCCTGGGTGCCTCGCCCGGCTCCAACACTCTCACTGTGTCGTCATCGACGCATTCAGCTAGCACCACTGTTACGGCAACGGCCCGTTGGCCTCGGTGGACGGTCATGGTCTACCTGGCGGCAGATAATAATCTGTCTGTTCAGGGATTTTTCGACATTGAAGAGATGGAGGCTGCTGGTTACGACCCAGAAGTCCAGGTTGTCATACAGGCAGAGTTTAGTCCGCATCATATGAGCAAGTACGACGTGACACCGAATCTTCTAGGATTGGATAGCTGGGACACCTTCCGGTATGTGATTGGGGACGATACAAGGGTGCCGGACAAGATCGATGGTGCTGTGAGTTACGAGGGATCCGTGGACATGACCAACCCCACGAATCTCACTGAATTCGTGCAATGGGCTCAGAGCACTTACCCATCGGAGCGATCTATCCTCGTTCCCTGGAATCACGGCGGTGGTTGGATCGGTCTTATTGAAGATGAGACAACGGCCGGCAAATCAAACTACATGACTCTTGAGGAGTTCAGGAGTGCGCTCCTGCCTTTGCCTAAGATCGATGTCATAGACTTCGACATGTGCAACATGGCAGGGTATTCGACACTGAGTCAGCTCGAAGGACAGGCTGATTATGTAGTGTTTTCTCAGGAGACAGTCCCTGGAACAGGACTCCCATACACGGAAATACTCGACGCGATACAGGGCGCGCCTACAGCAAGTTCTGAGGAAGTGGCCCAGTTCTTGGTCGACCAATTCATCCTCACAACGTCAGAACAAAATCCGGAAGCCTCGATCACAAAGTCCGCCTACGCACTCTCAGGCTTCAGTCCGCTGGACGCCGCCATTGGGACGCTAGGGACACTGTTACGCGCAAGGCTCCCGAGTTGGGCATCAGGTCTCCAAGCGGTGGGCGTGAACTCCCAAAAATACAGCTTCCCACAGTTGAAGGACCTGGTGAGCTTTACAACTCTGCTAAATACCGCCACCTCCGATACCGAAGTCATCGCGGCGACCAATGCGGTGTTGAGCGCAGTAACTTCCACGTCCTTCCGAGTAGCAAATTTGTGGTATAACGGGACTGCGGGACTGTGGGGAGGGGCCAACGACGTGAGCGGCTCAGAGGGTTTGAATATCCTGTTCCCGAGTGGTACGGACGAAGACAATGTGGATGCTCAAGGCGCCAAGAGCGTGCCCCACTACGCGAGGGCGATGCCCAACTCGGCATGGACCGCTTTTCTCGAGGACTGGGTAGCGCTCCTCGATCTGTATTCGGTCAAGGATCTAGGCGAGGGCAATGGATTGGAGATGTATGAGATCTGGGACGCTGTCTCGTTCAATACGGGAGTCGACGTAGACTTCTGGCTTCTGGAGCCCGATGGCACTGTGTCAGTCCCATACCTTGGGACTGTAACGTCTAACGGTGTTTTCACTCCCGATTCATACGATGTAAACACCTACTATGAGGGGTGGAGTTCTCGGCAGATTGTCCAGACAGGTCTGTATTTGATGTTTGCACACCAGGTTTCCGCGCCCTCAACCCTGACTACGGCCGTCGATGTCGTGTACAGATTCAATCCAAGCGAGAACTGGCAAAGCGTGTACCCAGGGAGCAACTATCCAACGTTAAATCAAACCGCGCGCATTGAGGATGATACGAGTGCCGACGATGAGGTTTTGGTACAGAACATTCTAGCCAGCCACTATTCGAACTTTAAGTTGGTTGGTTTCTGGGAAGTGGAAGCATCGTCAGGTGCAGCAGGTGCCGCCATAACGGACCAGGCGCTTTCGTTAGGCCGCCCAACCCTGAGATCAGTCGATGTGGCCCTGGCCGAAAAACTCATGCGGAATCGAACACTCAATCCAGAGGGTATGGCACGCCTATTGCAGCTGAGTAAGGATCGGGAAGTCGACCGAGGGCAGAGAGGCGGAATGAATCTCCTGAACAAGCGACGCCCCACACCGTCTTTATCAGGTACGCTACAGCCCCCTCCTCCCGCACCTCCGTTACGCCGGGACCGGAATTAGATGTCGAAGTAGGGGCTAGAGGGGGAAACGGGGTCGGTGTCTGTCGACTAGTCCATGTACCCGCCCCCCACCGTTCGTCGAAGGGGGGGGCATATCAGGCTCGATTTCACCCCCCGTTCTGAGTGCTTCACTGAGTGCTTGAGGGCTTTTTGCCAGATAAGCGAAAGCCCCACAAGCTCGGGAAGCCTTGTAGGGCGTTGGTTCCTGCGATCCGAATAAAATCTGAAGTCGCTGATCCGTAGTCAGGTGCTCTATCCAGTTGAGCTACGGGCGCTCGGAATCGGCGATTACCACCGACCAAAATAATGGCACACGGGTTTTCCGTGTCCCGTTCCCTGCCATGCCCAGGAGAGGATTCGAACCTCCACGTCCAAGAAGGACACTAGCCCCTCAAGCTAGCGCGTCTACCAGTTCCGCCACCTGGGCAGGTGTACTGCAATGCTCGGGGGGGGAGTCGAACCCCCACGGGAGATAAATCCCACAGGATCCTGAATCCTGCGCGTCTGCCAATTCCGCCACCCGAGCCTTTCCCCCCGCAAAAGCTAATGGCCGAGGGGGACCGACCAAATTAAGGTCTGATCGGCCTCGGCTCTATTACAGCGACAACACGTCAACTGCCCCCCTCATCGCGTGAGCATCTGGCGAAACTCGGGTACCGCCTAACTCCACCATGCCCGATGCGCCCGACAGGATTCGAACCTGTGACCTTCTGCTCCGGAGGCAGACGCTCTATCCTGGCTGAGCTACGGGCGCAGACGCGAAAGCGCGTCGCCGAGATCGACGACGCGCCGAAGGTTAAACGTAGTCGAATCGTCAGCGATCGTCTACCCAGAGTGGGGGTCATGGGGGCAGTTCCTAGAAGCGTTATTCGTTCGTTCGACGCCGGCAAGATTAGAGAAGGGTTTCAGGGTCTCGATCAATCTCTAACCGCAGACCTGAGCCTGGCTGACCGTGTTTATGAGCCAGAAAGCGGAGAACCGACCCCATCGTTCCCGAGTTATCGGCTTTAAGGAGAAAGTGCCAACGCCATCGGTTCCGAAGACGGTCAATTGGACACGGAGCAGGACCAACCACCTCAATCCCCTCAAGCTTATGGTTGCGGATCAGTGATCCGGTCCACGCCGCGATGTTATCCGCGGTTGAGACTACCATGTGCTCGTCCGACCCAGATATCACGAGGTTAGCCAACCGGCGAAATGGCGGGTACCCAAGTTCCGCTCGATTTTCCAGCTCGGACTCCGCAAACCCCGTATAGTCGTGGTCAACAGCTCTTGTTAACGCAGCATGATTGGGGCGTGATGTCTGAACAATAACCTCTCCGGAAACCTTTCCGCGGCCCGCCCTACCTGCAACCTGCTCTAGCAATTGGAACGTCTTTTCACTCGCACGAAAATCGGGGATATGGAGGCCTACATCTGCATTTATCACACCTACGAGCGTAACGTTCGGAAAATCCAAACCTTTGGCGATCATTTGAGTGCCAAGCAGCACATCGAGCTCTCCACGTCGGAATGCTTCCAGGATTTCAAAGTGGGCCCACTTAGAGCCAGTCGTATCAAGATCCATCCGCGCGATCCGGGCTGATGGGAACAACTCGCTGACTGTCCTCTCGACTTGTTCGGTTCCAATCCCGGTAAACCGAGGCTGCGAATCTTCGCACACTGCACATCTAGTTGGCAGATCAGCCTCATATCCACAATGGTGGCAGACGAGCCTGCTTCGTCTGCGATGATAGGTGAGGGTGACCGAACAGCTTTTGCAGGTCCATATGTGTCCACACGCCAGACACTCAGCAAAAGAAGCGTATCCTCGCCGATTGAGGAACAGGATCACCTGTTCACCACGCGCAAGCCGATCCATGATCCCCCTGCGAAGACGCACCGAGAAGATTCGGGCACTCGCCTCATGCAGTTCGGCTGGCATTTTATCTTCCAGCTCACTCTTACTGGAGGTGAGCCGAGAAACGGTAGGTGGAGCGCTTGTGTTGTTCGAGTCGAGGTCCGCTCTGAGATCAACCAAATCGACAGAAGGGAGGCCTTTACCGGTTACTCGATCCTCTAGCTGGAACAGGTGATATCGGCCACTTCGGGCGTTTTCCCAACTCTCCAGCGCGGGCGTCGCCGAGCCGAGCAGACATAAACAGTCTTCCATACGCGAGCGCATGACCGCTACGGATCGTGCATGATACCGCGGTGTATCCGACTGCTTGTAGCTTCCCTCATGTTCTTCATCGACAATGATCGCACCTAGGTTATGGACTGGCGCGAACACCGCCGACCGCGGACCGATCGCTACGCGTTTAGTGCCCTCCCGAAGCCCACGCCAGGCATCAAACCGCTCGCCATCGGACAGGCCCGAGTGGAGTACCGCCACAGCATCGCCAAAGCGAGCACGGAACCTCTGAACAGTTTGCGGCGTTAACGATATCTCTGGGACTAGCACAATTCCGCCACGTCCCTGGGCAAGTTGTTTTTCAAGTAGTTCAAGGTACACTATTGTCTTACCTGATCCCGTAACCCCTCGTAGCAAAGCAACCTCTCCCGTTCCGTCCAAACGGTGAATGCCTGCGATCACATCCCGTTGAGCCAATGTCAGGTCAATCGACTCAGAAACTGTCGGCTCACCAGCGAAGGGATCTCGGTGCACTGGACGATCTGCCAGTTCAACCAAGTCCTTGGACACGAGTCCGTTGAGTACCGTCCGACTAAAGTTGAGCTGGCCTGTCATCTGGCTAACAGCAGCCTCACCGCCTAGCGACTCCAGTGTCTCATAGGCTGCCCTCTGGCGCCGCGCTCGGCCAAACATACGGTCACGTTCACTGAGGGTTGTGAGCGGTGTCGTGAGTCGGATCACTTTCTCAGTCTTGATCTTCGGGCCACCCTTGCCTGCCGCTCGCCCTCCCAACATTCCGGGTGGTAGCGCTGTCTTGAGCACCATGCCCAACGGCACTGCGTAGTAGTCAGCAATCCAGTGACTTAATTGCAGCAGCGTAGCTTCAATGATCGGTGCCTCATCAAGCACGTCGAGGACACCTCTTAGCCTAGGCGCGGTCGATCGATCACCTCGAAGCCCCAGCCGCTCCACGACACCCACCTCATTTTTTCTGCCTAGTGGCACCCGAACGCGCACACCAGGCTTGACGCCACCACTAAGGGAATCTGGGATAGAATACGCGAGTGTCCCCAAGAAAGGCCGGGCAACGGCAACTTCACAGATACTCGTCGATCTTGCGTCCCTTGACCCTCGTTGATCCCCGTTTTTCATATCATGAAGATAATGGCAACGCTTGACACCGTGCCGGCAGGTTGCTTGATTTTCGCGACCAAATTCAATGGGGGACCGGGTATGGGCTGTTTGGCCCTAAACGCATCGTACGAACCACTAACGATTATCCCTACCCGGCGAGCAGTCCGGCTGGTAATCGACCAGAAAGCTGTGGCGCTGGAGGTCGATACCACACGTCCAATGCGATCCGAGTGTCTTCGAATAGATACGCCTGTCGTCATCAGGCTCTCGCGATTCATTCAGGTTCCTCGCCGTTTCCGCCGCCAGGTCACGAACACGTTTCTATTCGCTCGCGATGGGTACGAGTGTCAGTACTGCGGACGCCACCGACGCCAACTAGGGTACCGTGAGTCACTTACTCGTGACCATGTTATCCCCATCTCCCGTGGCGGCGACAACGGTTGGGCGAACGTGGTTACCGCCTGTAGTAAGTGCAACCTGCGTAAGGCCGACCACCTACCAAACGAGTGTGGGGTTACCTTATTGAACGAACCAAAAGAACCTAACCATGTTGAGTTAGTCTGGGCCGTACGCAGAGTCACACCTGTACAAGCAGAGTACATTGGGATGTTTTATGGTCGGGACGTAGTCGATGCGTTGTCACTTTAATCATTTTGTGGTAAAGAGGTTTCGGTTTTCATGCCCTTAAGCGGATTTGGTTTCGGAGAACTTCTCCTCATCTCGATGCTGGTGCTCATCGTGTTTGGGCCCAAACGCTTACCTGAGATCACCCGCACTATCGGGAAAGGGATCCGCGAGTTTAAGAAAGGAATGAACGAAATCCAGCGCGAGTTGGAAACGGCCGATCGAGAGGCACGTTGGAGTTCGCCAGCGCCACCACCACCGCCTCGTTCGATAGAGGAGCCTGCCCCGCTACTGTCTGACGAAAGATCATCA
Source organism: uncultured Gemmatimonadota bacterium (assembly GCA_964480515.1). Classification (GTDB taxonomy): domain Bacteria; phylum Gemmatimonadota; class Gemmatimonadetes; order Palauibacterales; family Palauibacteraceae; genus Palauibacter. The sequence continues at coordinate 219,475 of CAYZOT010000004.1, read as the reverse complement.
GAAGATGAAAGCTCTGAAGAGGACACTCCGACAGAGGACACTCATCAACCACCACCAGCACCAAGGGACGCGACTGATCCGGCTGATGAATTCATTGATCCTTGGACGACAGACTCACCACACCCAACCTCTACCCAAACGCCTGACCCCTCGATTGAAGAACAAAACGCCGATGTTTCCGATGACACCCCGGCAGAAGACACGTCTGAAGAAGAAGATGAGAACGCGTTGCATAACGACTTTTGAAGGTTGCTAATTTAGCCGCCAGCTCGCTCGCGATATTTTCGGTTATCCCCCTCTAGGACGCGTAGCCACTCAATGGCGGATTCTTCGGTCCTTTCCGTCACATCGGGCCAACCTCGGTTGATAATATGGACCTGCGGCTTTGCGTCAGAAGAACTTCGAAAGCCAAACTCAAACCGTTCACCCCGCTTGCAGGGGTCGCACAAAGCACCACCCAGTGCAGAACGACCATTGACCAGCCAGTCCCCATCAACCGCATGGATTGTGAACCCAGCCAATGCATCAGGCACACGAAATGCACCCACGGCGAACCCGTCACCACGATCTGTAAGGCCGCTAATATCTAATCCCCCGTGCAATACCCGAAGGACCGAAGCCGCAGAAACCCTACCCGTCACTTTACGGTCTCCACCTGCCCACTTGATCTCAGCTACGACACCATCTTCACGTAGGGCGGCATCGCGGAGTTTCCGAAACGAAATCATACCATCGAATTCGCGCGGTTCTGCAGGGGTCAGTTCATTCGCTTCAATGATGTAGGACTCACCTGCGATGCTAACTTTGGCCGACGCATCCATAGGAGCATGCGATAACGGAGTGGGAGGGCCGAGAAGTTGGCGCACCATGCGTGCACGTTGGCCATCTGGGTCACTCGGCGGAGACGACTTGTCCTTTGCACCTCGGGCGTCTTCTTGTTCAGGTTTCTTGAACGATGTAGGCGCACTCCCCACAGTTGGAGCGCTGATCCCTGGTCCTCCCCACGTGGAAAGGCTGTATCGGAAAGAGGCGCTCAGATCATCGTAACCAGCGCCCCATGCTAAACCGGTTATCGTCGGCGTAGTAACAGTGACGATGCTCTGTGGGAAATTCGGACGGACGCCCGGAGGTCGAGATGCTTGTACACGGACTCTCGACGGAGAGAGCCCTTCTTCATCCTCGTGTACTAGCCCGCGAGGAGTTGATACATCGACGGCTAAAGACGGCACACAGTTTTCATTGACTGGTAACACAGCAAGGAACGTATTCCAGCCCCCCACCAAACGAACATCCCTCGAAACCATAGGTGCGGGCACTACCTGCCCGTTGAGCCAGACAGCAACAGATATGCAGGACTCAGTTTTGACAGACATATGAACCGTCAGGTCAGTCGGAGCTTTCAAGTATACGTGCGCTAGCGCGGCTTCACCGGGCCCTATGTGGTCAGAAAAGTCAAATCTCGATCGGCCATCTTCCCGCACGAGCGTCCACAACCCGGGCCCGACCGTGAGATTTCGATCAGGAAATTCCCATTGGATTGATTCGCCGAGAGGGTTGGTTGACGGGACGCTGTCCACTCCAGTGATCAACCACCGGTCGACGGTCAGTCCTTGCGCGACTGTTTCATTTGGACTGCCCCCCAGGCTGCTCGCGAGCAGACATATGGCGGCGGCGCGCCGACGGCGGCGCGCTAAGCTGACAATAGAGGTGCTGATTTTGGCCATCATACATCCTAACCTGGCCCCTCGATTGCTACAAAGCACATATGACTCCACGAGAACTTTTTTAGGTTCTAAAACGACAGCGACATGCCGCTCTTACAGTTTATGCTGCATGGCGGCTTTTTCAATTAGGTTTTGGTTGCGCTTGCTCGGTCCCAACAAGCCCGACAGGTTCTGGCTTATGCATACGATCGTGGAATTCCAAGTAAACGGAGATCGCAGGAGCGTAGGCGTCCCTTCACACTACACACTTCTCGAGGCGATCCGGTACGGGTTGGGGTTGACTGGCTCGAAGCAGGGGTGCGATAAAGGTGACTGCGGGGCCTGCACCGTCCTTCGAGATGGGGAAGCTGTGCTCTCTTGTATCATGCCCATTCAAGAGGCGCTCGGGCACGAAATCACTACCGTTGAAGGACTGGGAGAAGGGTCAAATCCACACCCGCTTCAGGACGCATTTGACCTTACTGGTGGAGCACAATGTGGTTTCTGTACACCAGGCATCCTCTGCTCTGCGTACAGCCTTCTCGCCTCTAATCCGGAGCCGTCTCGTAAACAAATCGCGCGCGCATTATCCGGTAACCTCTGTCGCTGCACAGGCTACACAAAAATCTTCGAAGCTGTGGAAGTAGCTGCCGAAGCTATGCGGACTGGGCGTAGCTCCGCGGAGGTGCTCCGCGACCAACGTTCAACCGGAGGGACAAAACCGTGAAGCACCTTCATAGAGTCGTACCCATTGCTGCAATCGTACTGATCACCTTGCATTCAGCAGTGATCGCGCAGACGCCGGAAATAAAACTCGCAGAACTTGAGATCGAACTCCCGACACCCGATACGCCACACGCCAACTTCGTCAAGTCAGTGACAGCAGGAAACCTGGTATTTTTGGCTGGACACGGGCCGTGCGGGGGCCTGAACGACCAGAATACTGGAAAAATTGGCCTCGACCATACGGTCGAGGAAGGCTACGCGATCGCGCGCTGGGTAGGGATCTGCTTACTTGCTTCTCTGAAGCGTGAGATCGGTGACCTCTCACGGGTAAAACGGATCGTACGCGTTTTCGGCATGG
>CAYZOT010000004.1:74375-216678 GCA_964480515.1 uncultured Gemmatimonadota bacterium | reverse complement strand
GCATGGTCAATACACAACCCACGTTTACCCAGCACTCTCAGGTCATCAACGGCTGTTCTGATCTAATAGAAGAAGTATTTGGTCCAGCCATTTCCAAACATGCTCGGGCGGCCGTCGGGATGGCTTCCCTCCCCCGAGATCAATCGGTCGAGATTGAAATGGTGGTTGAGATTCACTGATCCAGATTCATTAGCAGCAATGCTGGAACACCTAGAGAGAGTGGTCTACCCTTTTTCTGGCCACTTGTTACTTGTTCCTCACGTGCCTCTTAGACCGTTATTGGGGGTTACCCTCTATCGACGGTAACCGGTCAATCACGCTCTGGGTAATATCAATCCGGTCACTGAAAATGACGATCCACGTGGTTTGGGAGTTCAACACGAGATCGTATTGGAGTTCCGCCTGGATTGACTCAATCGCCGGATTGAGTTCTTCCCGAATACGAGTAATCCCATCAGCGCGGAGTGCTGCACCCTCCTGCTGCTTGTCCTGTTGAAAGCGCTGAAAATCGGTTATCACATCCTGATAGTCGCGCTCAAGAGCTCTTCGCGCCTCTTCCGGAAGACTGTCCGACTCTGCCACTTGGGCCTCAATTGTTCGAGCGGCTTCTTGTCGCGTCTGAAGTTCGATTGTAAACGCTTCCTGGAATTGAGCCAGTTCTCTTTGGAGTGCTTGGCCGGCGGGCGATTGAAAAGCCACCGCATCGAGATTGATCACACCGACCTTAAGCGGAGACTCGTTATCCGATGCTTGCGCGATGAGCGAGGGCGTAGCGAATAAGCTAAGTGTCCCGATCACCGCGCTGACCGAAGCGATCCACCGAGGCCAACTCCCACCCTGGACGTATTTTGACATTGGTTCTCCTTCTATATTCGGAGCCTAGAGAAAAAACACATCTATCTCAGACTCTACCCGATACCCGATACCCGATGATCTGCTTCACTGGGGCGAAGGTAAACACTCTGGCCTAGGTTCCGCGACATGCGCACAAACTCTCAGGGACACTCACTCATATTCACGTGGCTTTCTCACAATCCGCCTTTCACAATCCGCCGTAGGGTTCTCTGCTGGGCTGGCACCCTATTTCTTACGGCCTTATTCGCAGGGTCAACTCCGGCAGCTTCGCAGGAGCCAGACACCACACCAGTCCTCCTCACGAATGCCAGAATAGTCGACGGAACCGGAACGCCACCGTTCGTTGGTGATCTTCTCATCGCAGACGGACACATTGCAGAAGTTGGGGAACAAGGCTCCATCAATGTTCCACCCACGACGGTGCAGATCAATTTGGCAGGCCTCGTTTTGGCCCCAGGGTTCATTGACATTCACAACCATTCCACGGCCAGCATTTTCAATGATCCCCTCGCGACCAGCCAGCTTGCTCAGGGCATCACTACGCTAGTCGTCGGTGCAGATGGCGGATCTCCATGGCCGATCAAAGATTATCTGTCACGCATAGACAATCTTGAACCAGCCGTAGATGTAGCGACGCTGGTGGGACATGGGACGATCCGGGCGACCGTGTTGGGAGAAGAATTCCGTCGTACGGCAACAGATACCGAGATCGCGAACATGGCTATGCGTGTCGAACGAGGTATGCGTGAGGGGGCGTTCGGGCTCTCGACCGGCCTTGAATACGACCCCGGCTTCTACTCATCAACTGGTGAACTCGTTGCTCTCGCTCGTGTCGCCGCCGAATACGGTGGCTTCTATATGTCCCATATGCGAGACGAAGAAGAAGGGTTGCTCAGCGCAGTCGATGAAGCAATCCGCATAGGTCGAGAGGCAGGCTTACCCGTACAAATCTCGCACATCAAGGCGGGGAATGCGTCCGTTTGGGGAAACGCCCCTTCGGTTTTGGGAAGAATTCAAGCGGCAAACGATGAAGGGCTCGACATCACCGCGGACCAATATCCCTATACCGCCTGGCAATCAGGCCTCTCAATCGTGGTCCGGTCGCGCCAATTTTATAACGCCGATTCGGTGGCGGCTGGAATCTTCGCCGCGGGCGGTGGCGAACGCCTTCAGATTATCGACTTCGACGAAGAACCCGAACTCAACGGACTTCGGCTCGACGAAATCGCCCGACGAAAAGGAATGAGCGAAGTTGAGGCCTATATATGGATCATGAAAAATGGCGGGTCCGGTCTCATCGGACATACCATGAACGAGAAAGACGTGGACACGTTCATGGCGTCTCGCTGGGTCATGACCGCGAGCGATGGTGGAATTGGATCAGCACACCCCCGCGGGGCAGGCACCTTCCCTCGTGTCCTTGCCCGATACGTCCGTGATCGCGGCCTCATCACTCTAGAACGGGCTGTTCAGCGCGCCACATCGATGCCCGCTCGCCGCCTCGGGCTTACTGATCGAGGGTTAATTCGTGTCGGTGCACGGGCCGATCTCGTCGCGTTTAATCTGGAAACAATCACGGACCGTTCCACCTTTTCTGCTGGCACTCGTCTCCCGGTCGGAGTTTCGCGTGTATGGGTACACGGGGTCGAAGTATGGGCAAACGATGCGACTACGGGCGCACGTCCTGGACGAGCAGTACGATCCACCAACTGGTGACTCTTTTTGGCTAATCTGAGGAGAACGTTCTCAGGCGTTCCGAACGTCGATACTGGCCTGTGGCCGACCAGAGCCCTCAGCCCATTGCTTCCGACCAGGATCCACGAAGCGCCGTAGCAACAATCTCGATCCCACCTCGGACATTCTGCTCGACCTCGACGCGCACTCCTTCCGGTTCGATTGCAAAGACCACGTCGTCGGCAATCCGCGCCGCGAGAGCCTCACAGAACTCACCGGTATCACAGAAAGACCATAGATAGAATTTGAGTGCCTTGGATTCGAGGCAGAGATTTGCAGGTTGGTAGTCGATCGTGACCCGCCCAAAATCAGGCTGGCCCGTGCGTGGACAGAGTGACGTGAACTCGAGTGCGCGTAACACGACACGTTGTGCATCGGGGGCAAGGATAGCTTCCCGGCGGAGCACTTCGCGCCCCTCATCAGGAGAACTGGGCCGCGGCATGGGGCCACTTTGCGGAAGCTTGGCCATCATACTGGCCCGTCCACATCTCCATTCGACAGACCATGGACCGTGGTCGCTGCGGCAACGTGTCCCATGACGTTCATGCCGGACCGGAACATATCGGGAACGCGGTCGATCCCGAGCAGCACACCTAACGCTGGCAAGGGAATTCCTACCGCATTGAAGGCTGGAACCATCGTTACAATACTGGCACTAGGCACCGGCGCCACGGTCATCGCAGCTAGAAATGTCGCTAGAACAGCCCCCACAAGCGCGGCTGGACCGACTGGGATTCCGTACACGGATGCCATGAAAATCACTGCAGCCCCTTGAAAGAGTGCACTCCCAGGTCGGTTGATCGCTGCGGCTAGTGGCAACACCAAGGTGGAGACTTCGGGCGAGAGATCAAGCTGCCGGGCTTCCTTGATTGTAATGGGGAGTGACGCCACTGAACTTGTGGTACTAAACCCCATCATATATGACCCCACCGTACCCTTCAGAAAACGACTAGGCGACATACCTCCAAAAAAGCGAACCGCAGGCAAGAACACCGCAACCATAAACACGAAAAGGCCGACGACAACGGCGAGGATGAAGATTCCGAGGTTCTGAAGCATGGCGATCCCCGTCCGAGCCGCAACTGGTGCGGCCAGACCGAAGACGCCCAGAGGAGCAGTCCACAGCACCCAGTAAACAAGCTTAATCAATACATCACTCGCTGCCTCAGCGAGTGAAAGAAGCGGGGCACTTTTCTCCGCCGGCAGTTTCGCCGTCGCAGCCGCAAACAAGACCGTAAATACGATGATCGGGAGTAGCGATCCCGCAGCAGCCGCCTCGAACGGGTTACGGGGGATCAGATTAATCAGAAAATCGATTATTCCTGGGAGATCTGAAGCAACGCTGTCAATCGACGTGGGCGGCACCACCTCTGGCGCGAATGTCAGAGCAAGTTTCATTACTCCCATACCAATCAGTATTGCTGGAAGGGTCGTGAGCCAAAAGAAACCAACCGACAGACCACCCAAACGACCGAGCTTCCGAGAATCACTGATCTTAGCCACACCCATAAAGACAGTCACACCGACCAACGGGATCACAACCATCTGTATGGCACGCATAAATGCTTCGCCAAACGGGGCAACCCCTTCAGCGAATGCGATCAGGCCGGGGGCACCTGTAACGGAAGCGGTTATACCAAGCGCCAAACCAAGAAGGAGCCCTAGCAGGATGGCGATCTGGCTCATTGGGCCTTCTTGCAGGATCGGGTGTCAGCCGACCGGCCACACTCCTCCCATGTCGTCACCAACCTACCCGCATCTCCGTCGTGTCCTCGTGAAGGCACCACCCTCTCTCTCCCTGACACCCCTTTTATCCGGCCTTTTCGCTGGCACCGACGCGCCACAGCATCCACACGGCAACTGTGAGTATGGGAATCACATAGTAAACGATGAAACCCCAGGTAATTGTGCCGTATCCTTGCGCAATCAAGTCCACAAGTCCCAATGGCGTCAGTAACATGGCAATACCCAGGAACGAAAGCGCGACAGTCGGTCTGGCCCAACTTGGAAGCTCCAAGCCTTTCTCACGTTGCGTTGCGGCCAATCGTTCATTTACCGCATGGATCATCCCCGTCCCAGTCTCAATCAGCGTGCCAAACAGAGCAATTTGGAAGAACAGCTGGAATGTTTTGGAGCCCAGCGTCTCAAGTAAGAAGTTCGACGGGACGGTCTCGCTCACGATATGCGGGTAATGTGGGACCATTGCGAGATAGAAGAGAAAGGCCGGCAAGATTCCGATCACGCCCGCCAAAAGGCCTGCACTTACTGCCTCCCTGCGTGTCTGGATATGGCGCACAGTAAAAAGCGCCACTGCCGCAGCAGACAAATTGTACCCACCATATTGAATCCCGTTCACCACCCACGACCCTTCGATACTGCTCCCCGATAGCATTTCACCAATCTCCGAACCGAAGCGGCTAAGCGACCATATGAAAAGTGTCGCGTACACGGCATATAGCACGAACGACCACCCTGCGAATACGCGTTCGATTGTCTTGCTACCGTAGAACAGAAGGATTGCGACCGAACCCAATACCACGGTAACCCCAACCGCATATGGAAGGCCGAACGTCTCTTGCCCAATGGATCCCGCTGCTGCGCCGATCACCGCAAGAACGAGAAGCATGAGGACGATGTATGTGACCTCGAAAAGTATCCAGGTGGGGCCAAGCAGTTTCTTGAACAAGGAGCGGTACTCGTATGCTCGAAAGTGGCGAGCAAACTCAAAAGTGACCGCACAAACGGCGCTCCAGATAACAGTGGAAAGCGCCATCGCGGCGAGGCCTGATTTGGGTCCAAGAGACAGGAAGAACTCAATGTTCTCGCGACCCGTACCATACCCCCCGGCAATGACCGCAGACTGAAAGACGAGTCCGGGCAACAAATATTTATGAAATCGTGAAGTTTTCATTGTCAGTAACCTAGGGGGACGGCAAAGAAGCGAGCAATCGTCCTAGCTGCATACGCTCACAATGCTCGATCGAGTACATTCCCACTATGTCATCGATTAAACCCGATCCGGTCCCCAGATTCGATCTCGAGGCTTGGCGGTCAGAGATCCCGATCCTTGAGTCATTTATACCGCTCAACAATTGTTCGCACGCACCTCAGAGCTCTCGCACCCGCGCAGCAGTCGAAGCATATTTGGACTCGTGGAATCGTGACGGAATGGATTGGGATCGTTGGCTCGATGAAGTGGAAAAGGCCAAGGCTGAATTCGCGGCTTTGATCAGAGCTGAACCTGACACGATTGCGATTTCAACGTCAGTTTCAGCCGCAACCGCAAGCTTGGCCAGTGCGTTCGATTTTTCTGGGGCACGTAACCGGATCGTCGCTAGCGAAGCAGAATTCCCCACAGTTGGGCAAGTATGGCGAGCGCACGAAAAGTACGGCGCCCAAATAGACTGGGTTCCAGTGGAGAACGGCCTAATCGAATCAGAGGCCTATGAGATTGCGATCGACGAGCGCGTCCAAGTGGTATCAGCCTCCCACGCTTACTACCAGAATGGTTATAAGCAGGACATTGGCTCGATAGCCAAGATGGCCCATACGGAAGGCAGTTGGCTCTTCGTCGACGCATATCAAACTCTCGGGACATGTCCAATAGACGTGAACGTACTTGATGTGGACTTTCTCGCCGGAGGAACACTCAAGTATCTAATGGCAGCCCCTGGAATTGCATTCCTCTATGTGCGTCCTTCCTTGATTGACAGACTCGAGCCCGCGCTGACAGGATGGTTCGGCAGAGCGAACCCATTTGCTTTTGATGCTAAAAGCCTAGACTGGTCCTCAACTGCTCGACGGTTCGAAACAGGGACACCACCTATCCTGAATGCCTATGTAGCCCGCGCCGGGGTTTCGATCATCAACGAAATAGGGATTGACTCGATCGATCACTGGACTCGAATTCTCCAGACCCGACTCATAGAGGGCGGTCAAGCCCGCGAACTCGAGATTCACGGTTGCACCGACGTCGCCCGAAAAACGCCATCGACGGCATTCGTCTGCCCCATCGACCCACATTGCGTCGAAGCAGGTCTCCGCGAACGCGGCGTCTTAGCATCGGCACGCGGCCCAACCATCCGCCTCGCCCCGCACTTCTACAACACGCTTAACGAGATGGATGACGCACTCGATGCTCTGGTCGAGGTTCTCTCAATCAACACTCAATCGCAGAAATAGGCACTTGCGAGACCATACCCTAGGTTCTCTCATGCCTTCAAAATCTGCTTCGGCCGCTCGCGAGACCTTCTCTACACGCTTTGGACTCCTGGCCACCATGATCGGTGTTGCGGTAGGCCTAGGGAACGTCTGGCGATTCCCTTACATGGTGGGACAATTCGGCGGTGCGCCGTTCGTACTGTTCTATGTTCTTGCTGTCCTCCTGATCGGAGTGCCGGCCCTGATAGCCGAGTGGACTTTAGGGCGTCATACGCACCGTGGGCCTGTGGGAGCTTTCCAAACAGCAGGGTTGCCGTTTGGCCGTTACGTAGGGTGGCTTTTTTTTGTGGGAGTAACCGCGGCAACTGGATATTACTCGAACGTGCTCGGGTGGGTGCTGTACTACGCTGTGGCGGGCATCATGGGCGGCGTCGGGATCAACATTGATCCTTCGCGAATTCTGCCACCGGATGAAGGGTACTCGTTAACATCGATTATCCTGCAGTCTATCTGCACGCTACTTGTGCTGCTCGGGTGTGTGACTGTGCTCAAAAAAGGACTGAGGGCCGGGATCGAGAAAGCGAGCAAAATCATTGTTCCTACGCTTCTCTTCGGACTCCTTATCCTGATTGCCCGCTCGCTTACCCTGCCCGGAGCCAGCGTTGGCCTTCAATGGTACCTAGGCAAGTTCGAACCGGCGGCGCTTACAGGCAGTGTGATGCTTGCAGCCATAGGGCAAGCCATCTTCAGTCTTTCACTCGGCGGCACGTTCATGGTCGTCTACGGTTCTTATTTGAATCGAGATGATCCCCTAAAGAAGAATGCCGCTTTGACCGCCACGGGTGACGTTTGCGCTGGTCTTCTTGCCGGCCTCGTAATCTTTCCCGCTGTCTTTGCTTTCGGATTCGAACCCGCAAGCGGTCCAGCGCTCCTGTTCTCAACCCTCCCGGCAGTATTCGGGCAGATTCCCGCGGGGGCTTTATTTTCTACTGTGTTTTTTCTTGCCCTGTTTGGTGCCGCGTATCTGTCCGATGTGGCTGCACTGGAAGTGCTAGTGGCTGGCGTTACGGATAACACGAGTGTCCAACGTTCCCGAGCGGTATGGATAACTGCAAGTATTGTTTTTGCATTCGCGATCCCTCCCATGATTAACATGCGAATTTTCACGCCGTGGGATCTGACATTCGGGTCGGGGTTCCAGACCATAGGCGCTCTTATCTCCGTTATCGCGGTGGCTTGGTCATTAGACAGATCTAAAGTGATCAAAGAGATCGCTCGGGACGACCTGCAGTTATCGGGCACTGTGGACCAAACAGCCGATCGCTCGACCAACCGAAGTACAGTGTGGCTCTACTATTGGCTTCGGTTCGTAATTCCGGGCGCGATCCTAGCCGTTGGCTTATGGTGGATCTTCAGCGATCTTCTAGGAATCATCGGTAACATCTAACCTCAGGCCGGAAAACTGAGATGTCATTTTACTGTGAACCGAACTCGTGGCGTTGAAGCCTTCGGGGCGTAGTTCGTACATTTTCTGACATGCGCCCAGACGAACTAATAACAAAGCAGATAGAGGCCGCCGAATACGTCGAACGGTTGGCCGAACTCTCTGACGTCGAGTTCACTGCGATCGGCCAACGGGCGCGTCGTGTCGAAGGGCTTCGGAAATCGACCGGCAAGGAAATTTACACGGATGACATCGTGCTGCCTGGAATGCTGCATGGAAAGATCCTTCGGTCAACAGAAGCTCATGCAAACATAGTCTCAATTGACACATCCGAAGCCGAAGCACTCGAGGGCGTGCACAGCATCATCACAGGTCGTGACATACCAGTAAATCATTATGGGATCATCCCTTGGACCCGGGACGAAGAGGCTCTGTGTGAAGATAAGGTTCGCTTCATCGGAGACGCCGTCGCAGCCGTAGCTGCGGTTGATGAAGACACGGCTAACCGAGCAATCGAACTGATTCAGGTCGAATACGCTCCACTTCCTGTCTACCTAAATCCAGAAGATTCGCTAGGTGCCGAGGCAGCTGCACAACCAATTCATGAACCTCGAAAACCTGGCCATAATGGTAATATCCTCAAGCATGTTCACCTCGAGTTTGGTGACGTGGACAACCTGATGGAAGAGTCCGATGTCACGATCGAGGGAGAGTATAGATTCCACGGAACGACACACGCTCCAATCGAACCCCACTGTGCTATTGGGCGACTAAACGAGAACGATGTGTTGGAAGTGTGGTCATCGACCCAGGTGCCCCATTACCTGCAGCGGGAGTTGGCGCGAGTACTCGACCACGATGTCGCTAAGGTCCGGGTAGTCCAACCCGCCGTAGGTGGCGCTTTCGGAGGGAAATCCGAACCGTTCGATCTTGAGTTTTGCGTCGCGTTACTTGCCAGCCGGACAGGCCGACCCGTGAAGATCCTCTACACACGGGAGGAGGTGTTCTATTCGCATCGAGGCCGTCACCCGATGAAGATGCACTATAAGCTCGGGGCTTCTTCAGATGGAAAGCTCAAGGCGCTTGACGCTAGGACTATCCTGGACGGAGGCGCATACGCTTCGTTTGGGCTTGTTACGACTTATTACTCAGGCCAACTGCTCACCTCACCATGCCACATCGAATCATACCGCTTCGATTCAACACGAGTATATACGAACGTCGCACCATGCGGTCCCAAGCGGGGTCATGGCTCTGTCCAACCACGATTTGCGTATGAAATCTCGCTCGACAAACTGGCCGAGAAGATCCAGATCGACCCATTCGAGATTCGCCGGAAGAATTTCATGGGAACGGGTCGGACTATTAACGAATTCAAAGTTCAATCGAACGGATTCCTTGAGTGTCTCGAGGCCGTCGATCAGGCCAGCGATTGGAAGAACCGCTTTGGGAAGATGGAATATGGCCGAGGTCTCGGGCTAGCTGCATCGTCATATATTTCAGGTACCAACTACCCGATTTACCCAAATCAGATGCCTCAAGCCGCAGTTCAGGTACAGGCTGAGCGCTCGGGACGAGTGACTGTGCTTCATGGCGCTTCAGAGATCGGGCAAGGCTCCGACTCGACCATGGCCTACATCGTATGCGAGGAACTGGGCGTTCCGCTTGAATACGTTCGAGTTTTCTCTGCGGATACAGATCTTACGCCGGTGGATCTCGGCGCATACTCGTCCCGCGAGACCATCATGGTCGGAAATGCTTGTGTTGAGGCTTGCCAAAAGCTACGAGCCCTCGTGGTTGGCGCGCTTGCAGAGGAATGGGGAATCACGGAAGACCGAGTGAGATTGGCCCGCGGTTGGGCCTTTGACTGTGAGGATGATGAATCTCGGATACCAATCTCCGGAGCGTTTAACATCGCTGAAGAAAAGCACGGGCTACTCGGTTCCGTGGGTTCTTATAACACGCCAAAAGACGTCCATGGCGACTACCGCGGCGGCACCATCGGCTCTTCTCCCGCATACAGCTTTACCGCGCACGTGGCCGAAGTTGAGGTTGACTCCGATACCGGATTTGTCGAAGTCAAGAATATCTGGGTCGCCCACGATTGTGGACGAGCTTTGAACCCTGCGCTCGTTGAAGGACAGATTGAAGGATCAGCCTACATGGGCTTCGCTGAAGCCATTTTCGAAGAACAGGTCTTCATGGAAGGCACCGCGGAGGGCGGACTGCATAGCGCACCTTCACTATTGGATTATCGCATCCCAACTTCGCTCGACTGTCCGGAGTTCGAAGCACTGATCGTCGAATCAATTGACCCAGAAGGTCCATACGGTGCGAAAGAAGCGGGAGAAGGACCGTTACACCCGTCTTTACCTGCAATTGCAAACGCAATCTACGATGCAGTGGGAGTCCGATTGGACTCGCTCCCCTTTACTCCAGATCGGGTCTGGAAAGCCATTCAAGAGCACCGTGCAAAAAGTGCCGGGGACCAGTAGCGAAAAAAGCACCACTCATGGGCACAGCAGTTCCTGGCCCATTCAGAATTGAAGCCCAAAAAGACTGACACATTACGATCTACCCAACAAAGGGAATGCACTATGTCGTGCCACCTTCGACTCTCATTTCGACTCTTCAAACTAAACTCAGCCGAGATCGCGTGTTTTTTTATCGCTTTTCTTACCATCCACCAAGGATTGGTAGGCCAGCAACGTCCACCGCTAGCTCCCAACGATTACGATCGCTGGGAGAGTCTCGGAAGGGCCACGTTGTCTCCCGACGGAGGGTGGATTGCATATGAGGTGACTCGTGTGAACGAGAAAAATGAGTTGCGCTACCAGCAACTCGTAGACGGCGAGATAGTAGCAGTTCACTCGGGGCAAGGCCCTCAATTTTCGTCAGACAGCCGATGGTTGATGTGGACGGTGGAAGTGTCGGATGAAGAGCGTGAACGGTTGGAGAAGGAAGAGGCACCGGTCCGTGATGCCATCGTACTTATCAACCTTCTGACGAGTGAAGAAAAAAGCTTCGATGATGTTCGGGCTCGGGCTTTTGATCCGACCGGATCCTTCCTTGTCCTACACGGTTACCCACCAGATGAGCCAGACCAAAAAGGAGCGGACCTACGCGTTCTGGACCTTCAATCAGGTCGAGAGACAACTTTTGGCAACGTTGCTGAGTTCACGTGGAGCGACTCCTACCCAAGGCTGGCTATGGTGATTGCGACAGGTGGAGATGAGGGGAACGGCGTCCAAGTTTACGAGCCGACCACCGACCGGCTTCGATCACTGGACACTTCAAAATCAGCGTACACAAAGCTTGCCTGGCGGAAAGAGGCCGCAGAATTAGCTGTACTACGGTCTCATGAAGTCGCGAGTGAGGACCAGCCCACATACTCAATCCTTGCCTGGACTGAACTCGATAATAAAGAACCAACCTTCAGAAGCTTTCACGCTGCCGAAAACTACTCCGTCGATATCGTGAAAGACCGAACCCCAACTTGGTCGGAGGACGGTCGGATGATCTCAGTGGGTGTTCGCAAAATCGATGAAAAAGGCGAGAATGACGAGCCCGTTTCAGACGGGGGTGAGGGCGAAGAGGATGGAGATGAACCCGAGCTTCCCAACCTTCAGATCTGGCACTCGAGGGACGTACGCATATTCCCCCAACAGAAGGTGTCAGAATCGGATGATGAGCGCCGCTCTCAGCTTTCCATATGGCACCTCGACACCAATAAACTGATCACCGCCGGATCCGATCTCATGGAAAATGCGCGAGTGCTAGAGGGTTGGAACCATGCCCTCGAAGATGTCGATGAACCTTACGGTTGGGGGCAGATGTTCGGCCGCCCTTATCATGACGTTTGGGCGATCGATCTTCAAACTGGTGAACGTCACTTGGCACTGGAGCGTGTACGGTATGAGTGGCCAAGTGCGGGTGGCCGGTATTTGGTCAGTTTTGATGGTACGAACTACTCCAGCCTAGATCTTGAAACGGGCCAAACCTACAACCTCACATCGACGCTCCCGACGGTATTCGCCGATACTACCTACGACACTCCGACAGACATGCTGCCGCCGTTCGGCTTCTCACCCCAATGGCTTGAACACGACGCCGGGATCTTATTGAACGATGAACATGATATCTGGCGGATTGCACTGGACGGATCTTCCGCGTTTCGGATTACCGACGGACAAGCCGAACGGGTTACACACCGTGTACAGGTGCTGGGCGATGATGATGTACCTGGGCTTAACCCTGAGGAACCAATTTACCTTTCCCTGCACGGCGAATGGAGTGAGAAACGCGGATATGCTCGTGTCATGCCCGATGGAACCGTGGAACGTTTACTCTATGAAGACGAGATGATATCTGGACTTCTCAAGGCTGATTCCGCCGACGTATATGTGTATCGGTCTATGAGGTTCAGTGATCCGCCCGACTATTTCGTTTCCGGACCAGATCTCGCCGATGCAACACAAGTCACAAAGATCAATCCGTTCATTTCTGAATACGCCTGGGGGCATTCTGAACTCATCGAATTCACTAGCGAGGAAGGTCATAAACTTCAAGCGGTCCTCTATTACCCTGCGAATTACGTTGCGGGCACAGCTGTTCCTACGATTGTCTACACGTATGAGATGCGGTCGCAAACGATCCATAACTTTGGTGTCCCTACCGAGCGTCAGTATTACAACTTCACCGCATGGACTCAGCAAGGATACGCAGTTCTCCAACCCGATATCGTATACACCGCGCGCGAACCAGGTATGAGCGCTCTCGCTTCAGTACGTGCGGCCGTGGCCAAAGCGGTCGAGATGGGCGTAACAGACCCGGACGCAGTCGGGCTCATCGGGCACTCCTGGGGTGGTTATCAGGCTACGTTCCTTCCGACCCGCACAAACATTTTTGCGGCCTCGGTTGCGGGAGCTCCTCTCACGGACTTCGTGAGCTTCATGGGCCAGATTCACTGGAACTCTGGCGCACCGGAACTTACCCACTGGGAAACAGGTCAGGGACGCATGGAAGTTCCGTTCTGGGAGGATCCAGAGGCACACCGTCGAAACTCACCCATTCATAAAGTGAATGAGATGGAAACTCCACTCCTTATGGCCTTTGGGGACGATGATGGCACCGTGGACTGGGATCAGGGGACAGAGTTCTACAACTTCGCCCGAAGAGCTGGGAAACAGATGGTTCTGCTCGTATACGAGGGAGAGAACCATGGGTTTTCGCAAAAAGCGAACCAGGTAGATTACCACCGCCGAATTCTTGAGTGGTTTGACCATTACCTGAAGAGAGAAGCTGCTCCGGCATGGATTACGGATGGAGTGGCGTTGAAAAACTTAGAGGATGAGAAGAAAAGGGTGGCAACTAACAACGACGTAAGCAGGTAACAAGACAATGCCAAGGGTGACTTAAAAATGTGGGGACTACTGAAAGTCAGCGCCTTTATTACGGTAATTATTATTGCCATTGGCGTACTTGCTTCTTCCCAGAATCAGCCGGATGTGCGCCCTGGGGAGTCAACACAAGACGAGCCGAATCAAAAGTGGGAAACCGAAGACTGGGGCATATTTTCATCAAAGGTGAGGTATGCGGCCGAGAAGCAACTCGATACTGCTCCTCTCTCGCAAGCAATCACTCAACTCGCAATTTCGTTCGTCGGGACGACTTACACACCGGGGACATTGGAGGTTGATGGTCCCGAGTCGTTAGTGATCAATCTTCGTGAACTTGACTGCGTCACGTTCGTCGAAACCGTGCTTGCTCTGACGCGATTCATTCGTAATGACGGTCCCGAACTCTTAAATGACCCACCCTCTGCACAAGCGAAGTATGAACGTTACCTCACCGAGCTTCGCTATCGCGAAGGGGTGATTAACGGATACGAGAGTCGATTACACTATTTCTCCGAGTGGTTGAGGAGCAATGAGCGTAAGGGGCTACTAGACATCATAACACATGGTCTGACCCCAGAGTCCGATGACGAACCAATTGACTTTATGTCTACCCACCCAACCATGTACCGACAACTCGATAACCCTGTGGTTCAAGAATCAATCCGGGAAATGGAAAAGCGAATAAACGCTCATCTACCTCGCGCCTATGTGCCGGCAGAACGCATAAAAGAGATCAGCCCGCTAATTCAGGACGGAGATGTCATCGCTGCGACATCGACTGTACAAGGTCTCGACATCGCACATACCGGATTCGCGATCTGGCTAGATGGAAACCTACACCTCCTTCACGCACCACTGATCGGTTCAGAGGTCGAGATATCTGAATTGCCACTATCTGACAGGATCAATTCGATCCCCTCTCAGGATGGCATCATGGTGGCTCGTGCAAATTAGGAGGTTGACTTATGCGTTACCGAAATGAAGTTCAATATTCCCCTGACCCGCAACTATATTTGAGTTCTCTCGATAGGGAAGAACTGCAAACTCGAGGGTGAGAGGCAGGGGCCGAAGCGGCTAAAATAGACATCCTAAGCCAGAATAATGGAAAGCGTATACAAAGTATACACTGTTACACTGCGGACATTTAGGGTTGCCACCACATGACATCTGCTCGGTTTACTGCCTTCCGGTCCCACTTCCCTGGCGTCAACGATGGGGTATTCATGAGCGTGGCGCAGAGAGGCCTGATACCAATCCAAGTGAGAGACGCCATTGCTCAACATGTGGAAAAAAGGACAGGAGTAGGCTGGAGCAAGGAAGAGTCCTTCAAACTAGTGGAACAGACCCGTATTGCTTTTGCGGAACTGGTTAACGCCCACCCCAATGAGATCGCGTTCACTAAAAACGTTTCTGACGGACTGAATGCAATCGCGGGAAGTATACGCTGGACACCGGGGGACAACGTGATACTCTGCCCCGAGCTAGAGCACCCAGCGAATGTATATCCCTGGTACAATGTAGCCCGACGTCACGGCATTGAACTACGGAGGGTGCCCTCGAATAAGGGTCACGTAGACATCGACGGCTTCATGGAAGCAATCGATGATCAGACAAGACTAGTCTCCGTCTCGACAGTGACCTTCTCACCTGGTTTCATAACGAATGTTCCGGCACTTTCGCTTGTATGCCGTGAGCGAGGTGTGCGACTCATCGTGGATGCAGCGCAGTCTGTCGGAATATTGCATACAGATG
The DNA here is from genome assembly GCA_964480515.1 of uncultured Gemmatimonadota bacterium. Classification (GTDB taxonomy): domain Bacteria; phylum Gemmatimonadota; class Gemmatimonadetes; order Palauibacterales; family Palauibacteraceae; genus Palauibacter. The sequence continues at coordinate 201,333 of CAYZOT010000004.1, read as the reverse complement.
TAGAAAAACTCGGCGTCGACGCGTTAACGGTAGCTACCCAAAAAGGGCTCATCTCGTGCTATGGAATGGGGTTTCTCTATTGCCGAGCCAGCTTCGCGGAAGAACTGAAACCTGCCAGCCTCGCCCGTTTTTCGGTCGACCTCGACGAAGGAAAGCACGAAACAGCTCTCATAGGTGAAAACTTCACGTATGCGCCCGCCGCAAGACGCTTCGATGGAGGCAACTACAACTACATTGGGGTTGCAGCCGTAAAAGCAGCACTGGACCTATTGCAGGAACTCGGTACCCCAGCCATCGAAAAACATGTACGCTCCTTAAGTGACCGAATGGCACGAGGATTCCTTGACGCGGGGCTACCACTCTGCGGAGGGACACCCGGACCTCATCTTGGGAACATCCTAGCATTGGGAAAGAGCGGTGGTGGACGTCACTACACAGCTGAAGACCCAGCGATGAACAAACTCCATAAAATATTGACCGAAGAAGGAGTCCATCTCGCCATCCGAAAAGGTGTGCTTCGATTTTCACTTCACGCCTACAATAACGAAGAAGAGGTTGATCAAGTCGTGGAGATTGCGGGACGTGACCAATGACAAATAACCACCCTCCCTCAGTCACTTCGACCCACGGTATAATCCATACAATTTTAGATGATGAGTCCCATGAGTTGGGCAAGTGGACTAGGAGATCCTAAAGATGACCGCCAAAATCGCTCAATTAAGTTGGATATGTGTTGTGACCCTCACACTGACGTCAAATCTGGCTGCTCAGAACAGTATTCGAGGAGGCCACTTGACTGACACCTACCGCCCTGTAGCGGGGCAACTGATCGGGGCGGCACTCACAGACGAAGTTGGGTGGGAAAAACTCACCTACTTAACGACCCAGGTTGGGCACCGTCTCAGCGGGTCAATTGGCCTAGAAAAAGCCATCGAGTGGGCTGGAGAAACCATGCAGAGGGAGGGGCTCGAGAATGTCACACTTCAACCTGTAATGGTGCCCCACTGGGTTCGTGGTGCCGAGCATGCTCACGTTGTGGGCTCGGTTGAACGTAGGCTCTCGATTCTGGGACTTGGTAACAGTATCGGCACTGGGGGAGAAACGATCGAAGCTCCGATCGAAGTGGTCGGATCTTTTGATGAACTTGAGGAACTCGGACGCGAACGAATCACAGGCAAAATCGTTCTGTACGCAGTTGACTGGGAAGGCTATGGCCGAACTGTGCAGTACCGGAGCCGAGGCGCCTCGGAAGCTGCCCGGCTTGGTGCGGTTGCGGCACTCGTGCGTTCTGCAACTGGAAACAGCCTCTATACACCGCACACGGGAGCGATGAATTACGCTGATGATGCGCCCCAAATCCCAGCTGCTGCGGTTACCGTAGAGGACGCAGCATGGATGCGACGTATGGCGGAGGCCGGCGAGACCGTAACTGTGCAACTCTACATGGAAGCCGAGATGCTTCCGGATGCTGAATCCGCCAATGTGATCGCTGAGATTACAGGGAGCGAGATGCCCGAAGAGGTTGTGGTGATGGGTGGCCACTATGATTCGTGGGATGTAGGGCAAGGCGCCCACGATGATGGGGCCGCATCTATAGCCGCTTGGCACGCATTAACTCTGATCCACCAACTTGGACTGCGTCCACGACGAACTCTTCGCGTGGTTCTATGGACAAACGAAGAAAATGGCCTCAGAGGTGGTAACGCATACCGGGACTATGTGAAGGATGTGATCGACAACCATGTCGCCGCCATTGAAATGGATGGCGGAAATGAGCGCCCGATTGGTTTTGGCGTCACGGTTCCAGGCGCCCAGGGCCCACCCCGTGGCATGCCGGGGACGCCTGATCAACAAGCTGCAAACTCTCGGACCCAAAGTGCTCTCGATCTCACTAGCCAGATCGGAGTCTTACTTGAAGGCATCGAAGGCGGCCTCATTACGTCAGGTGGTGGTGGTGCAGACATCGGACCATTAATGCAGGAAGGTGTCCCCGGACTCGCTCTGCGAACTGTAGGGGAACACTACTTCGACTGGCACCACACCGATGCTGATACGATCGACAAAGTGAGTCCGGTCGACTTCAAGAAAGCAGTGGCCATGCTAGCCGTCATGGGCTACGTGTTGGCCGATATGCCTGAGCGTCTTGACGGGCGCTAGGGCTACTTGATGAGAAACGCAGTTAAAAGATTGGGGGTGTTCGCCGTTAATCACCACCAGTCAGCGAGTACGCGAATGCTGCCGCTGCCTATCGGCACCCTCTCGGATAAACTCAAGGATGTCCCGTCCTAAGAGGTCATCCGACGTATTAATGTGCGATATCTCAGACATGTGATTGTGGTACTTTAGCTGCAGAAGCCTGGGGCACCGTCCATCGTCTCGATCGCACAACGCCACAAACAATTCACCAGTTGTCTCAACGATGTTACGCTGGTCGTATTCGGCGATCACCAACATCACCGGGACATCGCTATTGGGCACATGCGACACAGAAGACCGTGAAGGATAGGTTGACGGATCATCGCCGAAATACTGGCGAATACCTGCCAAGCTTGGGTCATCTGGATCCCACTTGACCGTATAACGTCCACTAACCAACACGATACCGGACAATCCATGCCCATCCGCCGGTTGAAAGCGATCGTCAAGGGCATATGTAGCGACATGAGTAGAACCGGCCGAGTGTCCCATCATGAAAATTCGATCTGGGTCACCTCCGTAATCAGCTGCATTCGCCTTCACCCATTCGATTACCCCGCGCATGTCCTCAGCACCTGAAGGCCACGTTACTTCTGGTGCCAAGCGGTATGTGGCATTTATCCCAAGCATCCCGTGCCGAGTAAAATAATGGAGAACATTTGAGTAGATTTCTTCATTGATATCTCGGTCGCCAGATCGATACCCGCCGCCGTGGACATAGACGAAGATTGGAGCGTTGGAAACTCCGGCCGGCTGGTATACATCGAGCTTGTTACGTGAATGCGGGCCGTACGATATATCTTTGGTGATCGTCACGTCTCCCTTGGGTGCCTCACGAAGGGTCGGAAGGTATAGCTCATCCATCGCCGCGTATGGATTCGAAAAACCGACCTCGATCAAGCGCTGACGAACGTTCTCAGGCATAGAAGACTGTGCAAATGTATAACTGGCCAATCCCAGGATTACACTTCCAGCCAGTCCGATACTCCGTCCGAGCAAGACTAGTGAATTCAAGGGTCACTCTCGAGTGAAGGGAAGTCGCCGGGGGGCCGGCGGTGCTTGGTCCCCTGTTCGTATGCGAACGCGAGTTGGAACAAAAGGCCTTCGCCGAACGGGCGGGCGAGAATCTGTAACCCCGCAGGATAGTTCGTGTAAGTGAAGCCCATGGGGACCGTAATGGCAGGCATACCCGTGGCCGGAGCAATCAATTGACTATTGTCTCCACAATATTCTTCGTTTCCACGCTCGATATGGGCGGGAATACAAGTCCACGATGGATAGACGACGGCATCTACCCCCGCCGCATCCATAGCTTTCACTAGAGTCGTAAGGTATGCCTGCCTTGCCACATTCTCTGCATAGTCGAGGCAAGGCTCTTCCCATTCAGATGGGTGAACATCGAGCGGTGCGTTCTCGTTGCGACGCAGCGTCGATTCCACGTAGTCGGAATAGCGACCATCTTCAAGAACTTCGAGCACATCCGATATCGGGGCATTCTGGCCAAGCGACTTCAAGTAAGTCCACATGTCATATCGGAACCGTCGACAGAACATCCCCTCGCGCTCTAACTGTGCCGAAACATCGAACTCGAAGGGATCTGACACATCCGCACCGAGTCGTCTCAAATCGACGATTGCCTCCTCGAATACGCGTACAATAGCAGTGTCTGCTTCTTCCGGATCGACGAGAGCCCTGAGTACGCCGATCGTTTTCCCGTTGAGCCCATCACTATCTAGAAAAGACGTATAATCATCTTCACGGCGCCCTCGCCCAAGCTCCGTGTAAGAATCCGCCGGGTCATACCCCACTACTACGTCGAAGACCTTCGCAACATCTACAACAGTGCGCCCCATTGGCCCAGCAATGTCACGATCAAAAGAGAGAGGGATCACGCCATCTCGACTCGTAAGGCCGATGGTGGATCGAATTCCTACAAGCGCTAGGTGTGATGAGGGGCCCCTTATTGAGTTTCCGGTATCGCTACCAAGGCCAATCAAGCCCAGGCTCGCCGCAACACCTGAGGCAGTTCCACCACTCGAACCAGCAGGGACACGGTCAAGCGCATAAGCGTTGCGCGTCGTATCAAAGGATGAACTCACGCTCTGACGTGCACTGAACGCCCACTCTGCCATGTTTGTTTTTGCGATGACAATCGCGTCAGCTTCACGGATCTTCCGAACCATGAACGCGTCATCTGGTGGCACGTTCTCCATTAATGCGATGGAGCCTCCGGTGGTCACCATATCACTCGTGTCGAAGTTGTCCTTGATCAACATCGGGACGCAAAATAGTGGACCCAGTTCATTTCCTGCCGCGAGAGCAGCATCAATTTCATCTGCCCGGGCAACAGCTTCCGGATTGATCACGGTGATCGCATTAAGCAGCTCGTCGTACGCGTCGATCCGTGCTAAGTGTGTCGTGACAATCTCACGGCACGTCGTTGAGCCAGTTCTGATTGCTTCCTGTGCCTCGGTGATGGTCGTTTCGAAAGCAACAAAACGTCTGCTATCCGATGCTTGTGCACAGCCGAATAAAACCACGAAAAGCAAAACGGAGGAAAATGGGCGGCCTAGCATGATGCACAAAGGATAGCATAGTTACCCACGCCTGACACAGTCCGTATCCGTGGGAGGACCACTTGCTTGTGTTCGTGTTCATAAGATGGCCCCTGAACCTCTCGACACAGTTCGCCGACGGGTGCAGCGTAAAAGGGTATACAGATTCTTACATTGTCCGGCCAGACCAATGAAACCTGATTTAACCGAAAGCTACCTGCCCTTGGACAATAATTTGCGTCCATGATATACCGAGCCTTAGCCGAAGTTACTCTCGCCACCCACGCAGTCTTCATCGCCTTCGTTGTCATCGGTGGCTTTTTAGCGATTCACGTCCGCCGTGTGGCGTGGTTCCATATTCCCTGTGCGATCTGGGGGGCACTGATTGAGTTTGCAGGTTGGACCTGTCCCCTGACGCCATTGGAGAACGTACTCCGACGAGCCGGGGGCGAAGCGGGATACAACGAAGGATTCATCGAAAGATATCTTCTCCCTCTCATCTATCCCGGGGACCTGACTCGCGAATTACAGTTTTTATTGGGAGCCTTAGCAGTAGGCTTAAACCTGATCGCCTATTGGCTTGTCCTTCGGAGAGGGGCTAAGACTCAAGCGCCAACAGAAAGTCGTATTTTCTAAGGGCTCGGAGACTACCTGCCCGGACGCCAAGCGGCTTCTTCATCTTCATTGTAGGGCCCAATCGTTCCCTCTACGGAAGCAAACAGTTCTTCCGTAGAGTGAGCCCGCCCGCGGGTAATCACGTATTCGATATCACGAGCGACCCGTACATCGAGGAGCGGATTTCCTCGCACGATCACCAAGTCCGCGAGCTTACCAACTTTAATACTTCCAAGCTCATCACCGAGGCCCATGGCCTTGGCACCGTTGAGTGTGCCTATCCGAAACACATCGGCGGCAGGGATACCCGCTCTCGATAAGGCCAACAACTCACGGTGTGTCCCAAACCCTGACCAATATCGCCCCCAACTCGGGTGATCGGTCCCAAGCGTGATGAGATCTCGCCCGCCACCATCGTAAAAGGCCTTCACCGTTTGACGCTTAATTGGCGACATCTTGGCAAACGGCTCGACCACAGGTCGAGGAGAACGCATGTCAATCAACCGCCGCATGTATGGGGTTAGAAATCGCAGCTCATCCGTCCAGTAATGCGTCATCTCAGGATCATGTGGACCCCAATATCCATAAATTGAGAGCGTTGCATCGAACCGCGTGCCTGTTTCCACGTAGAGATCAATGATGCCCTGAAGCTCTTTCCCATCGAAGTCAACAAATTCCTGAAGCGACGCATAGGCGGATCGATCGGCCGGCATCATGTCGCCACCAAGAAAATGTTCAATTCGGTCGATGCCCATATGAATTGCATCGCGCGGGTTCACCGTCCCGCGAAATCCGGAATCCAGATGCCCCGTTACGGTAAGCCCACGTGTATGAGCCCGATCGATGAGTGGTTTAAGGTGTGCCGGACCAATTCCCTTCGCCTTGAACCCTCGTGCACCGAGGCTAGCCCAGTAGTCAACCTCGGCAAAGATTGAGTCGGGCGTCATCGCGGCGTCATCCCACCCGTTTCGCGCAGAACCAAAATACGGCCCTGAATTGAGTACCCGAGGTCCAACTCGTTCACCTGCTTCGATCGCCCTTCGAAGCGCACGCATCTTGTTCGGATCAAATTCGCCCGCGGGGAAGGTTGTAGTCACACCATTAGCCAGGAATAGAGCCGGATAAGCAACTGTCTCTTCTACGCGTCCCTCTCCAAACAAGTCGACTGCATAATGCGCATGAAGATCGATCAGGCCAGGTAAGACTGTCCACTCTTCCGAGATGCGGAGAACCTGTTCAACATCGTCTGTTGAGACAGGTTCGCCTTCGACTGAAGTGATCCGCCCCCCTTCAACTGTAATTCCTTTGTTCGTTCGGAGTTCACCTGACTCCACATCGAGCCACTGGCCACCAATAATCTGAAGTGATCCGGCGGCGTCTCCCCCGATTTCACGCTCATCGTTCAGAGGTTCACAGGATATAAGCACAACCGTGAGCAGCAGCCAACCTGTACCAAAACCCAATTTCATGCTCAACCTAGACATCGTTCGCTCCAGAAGTGGCGGCTCATCCGAACGTTCCATTTATCGCGAGACGACCAGAGGTCTTTTCTCATGTCACCTCGCTTCTTCCTGAGCAGAAGCTACACACATAACAAGGCTCAGCGAACCCCACTCCAAGCGTGCCGGTCTGATTTCTAAACCTTCGTATCCGTTGACTACAGAGGTGGAGAAACCAGAAATAAGGCTCGCGCAACAAAAACTCTTAAGTGAGAGTGCGTCATGGATCGATGGGATTACGTTATCAATATCACTGAATCATCCGTGACGGATCGGATCCTGTTACTCTAATCACTTCCTTAAGTTGAGATCACCATCATACGATTGGAGGCGAGCGCTGCACGAACCGAGCGCTGTCTTACCCCAACCAAACGGATCGACGTCGCGCGTTTCGAAGAAACCCGTGCGGATTATCGTGCTCATCGCCATTTCACACATGACGATCGACGCTTATTCAGCGATGCTCCATCCACTGCTACCACGGCTAATGGACAAGATGGGGTTATCAATCGGCCTTGCAGCCACACTCGCCACAATACTTTCCATTGCCACGTCGATGCCGCAGCCGGCTCTTGGCTATCTGGCAGATCGATATGGACACCGAGCGTTCCTCGTGGCAGGCCCCGTGGTCGCGGGTATTTTCCTGTCGCTAATGGGACTCGCCCCAACGTACCTAATCCTCACGCTTCTGCTGATCATTGGAGGGTTAGGATCGGCAGGGTTTCACCCCCCGGGGGCCTCCCTTGTCGCACGTGCAGCGGATGGACGCGGCAGTGGCGTTCGTTTATCCGTCTTTTCTTTCGGCGGTGCTGCAGGTTTCGCGATAGGACCTGTTACGGCTGTCGGTCTCGTCGGACTCTTCGGCCTCGGCGGGTTGTGGGTGGCTATGATTCCGGGCGTCATTGCAGGGTCAGCTTTGTGGTTTGCTACCAGAGGTCAAACACGCGCCAAAAGCAACACTCCACCACCACCAGTATTGGAGGTGCTAAAGCTACTGAAAGGGCCGCTGGGGCTTGTTTTCGGGATATCCGCCGTCGGGGCTTTTGCACAGCGAACAATCCTTACTTTTGTGCCGATAATCGCCGCGGATGTGGGGGTGAGTGAAGTCGCTGGTGCCGTCATGCTCAGTACATATTTAGGGTCGCAGGCCTTCGGGACTTTGACATCGGGTTTTCTAACGGACAGGCTGAATCGACAACACATTTTAATCGCCGCGAGTGCGCTCGCCGTTCCTGCTCATGTGTTGGCCATCGTCCTGACACCAGCTAGCCCCTTGGCCATTGCTGCAACAATCTGTGCTGGTTTCCTCAACATGGCCTTACTACCACCGGTCGTGGTCATGGCTCAAGAGATGGTCCCATCCGGAACCGCTGCAAGTTCAGGAATTGTTATGGGCTTAGCTTGGGCTGTCGGAACACTAGGCATTCCCATCTCGGGGATCCTTGCCGATATTTTTGGGCCTGTATTCGCTGCCGGGTGGTCGATGCCAATGCTCCTGTGCGGCACGCTTTTTGCTCTGCACCCTTCACTAAAACCTTATAGCCGTGCAAAAGGATGATCACGTGAAGCATCTACTAAAATCGACACTCACCCTACTCTTCACTTGTATGGCCTGCGCAGATCTGACTCCGAACGAATCCGCCGAGTTCGTGCTCGTGAACGCACACGTGATCACAATGGATACCACTCGACCCGTGGCCGAGGCCGTAGCGATCCGCAACGATCGCATCGCCGCCGTAGGATCAACCAAAGAGATCGAATCGTTGATCGGGCCTGAGACGAGACGGATTGACTTGTCCGGAAGAGGCGTCACACCTGGACTCATCGATTCCCATGTCCACTTTGCCACCGGTGGAACCAACCGACTCTACCAGCTCGACCTCAGCTATCCCAATGTTGAGAATATTGCTGACGTTCAGGGTGCGGTTGCTGAACAAACAGGTCGTCTTAGTGAAGGTGATTGGGTTCAAGGACGCGGTTGGGACGAAGGGAAACTCGATGAACTGCGTTATATTTACGCAAGCGACCTCGATGAAATCTCCCAAGGTCATCCGGTCTGGCTTCGTCATACGATGGGACACTACGGTGTTGCTAATTCACTTGCCCTCCAGATGGCAGGGATCACCCGCGACACGGAAGACCCGCCGGGTGGCACCATTGACCGCAATGCGGATGGGACTCCTACCGGGGTCCTGAAGGAATCAGCACAGGGTCTAGTTACGCGTCTGATACCGCGCATGACTCCTGCTCAAGGGCGGGAAGGAATCCGCTCCCTCGCTGACGAATTTAACGCTGAATGTATGACAGGCGGGAAGGATCCTGGAATAGGCGCGCGAGACTGGGAAGCGTATCGCACAGTCCAAGCGGAGGGTGACTTAACCGTGCGCATCTTCGCGCTTTGGGACGCATGGGGGGGGGTGACCGAAGAGGGTGAAGACGACGACACCATTGAACAGGTACGAAAGTTTGCTGACAGTCTTGCTGTATTCACACGCCCCTATGAATCGACGGGAGATGACCACCTTATTTCAGGTGGCGTAAAACTCTACATCGATGGTAGCGGTGGGGCACGAACGGCATGGCTTTATGATGATTGGAACCGTGAACACACTCAGACCGACATCGGAAACCGAGGGTACCCAACGATGGACCCGGGTCAGCTACGAAAACGGTTCCGCGCCTACCACGATGCAGGGCTCCATGTCAGCATCCACTCCATCGGGGACCGAGCTATCGACTGGACAGTCGACAGTTTTATGGAAGCACTTGAGGCAACACCTACGCACGGACTCCGGCACGGGATCATCCACTCAAATATCCCAACCGACCGAGCACTTGATCTTATGGCTACCCTTCAAGATGAGTGGGACGCTGGCTATCCCGAGCCGTCGCCGACCTTCACGTGGTGGATCGGTGATACATACGCCGGGAATTTTGGACCCGAGCGTGCGCAACGACTAAATCCGTTCGCTTCATACCTAAAGCGCGGTATGAAATGGGCCAGTGGATCCGACTACTTTGTCACACCATTCCCAGCTCGACTCGGAATCTGGGCATCCGTCGCCCGGAAGCCCTTACTCGGTGTGTACGGGGACCAACCATACGGTACTGCGGAATCTGTCGATGTCGAAACCGCCCTACGCTCATATACAATCTGGGCCGCCCGACAAATGTTCATGGAGGACAAGCTCGGTTCAATCGAGCCCGGAAAGTACGCGGACCTCGCCGTATGGGACCGGGACCCGACTACAATTTCCACCATCGAACTGCGCGATATGCGCTGTGATATGACCGTATTTAATGGAGAAATCGTGTTTGATCGCTTAGAGGCTGAAGGAACGTAATTAGGATCCCTGGGAGCATCGCGGTAGCCTCATCGATCTTGTCAGCGAGTCCATCAATCGTTTCTGCAAGCCGCTCAACCTGACGTGATGCCTCGTCCCATGCACCCTCCTCAATGGCCTCTCGAATTCCGGGCAGTGTTTTTACGCCATACCCAGTGTAGAACCCCGGAGCGTAAATCTGGTGTCGAAACCACGGCCGCCGAGGCAAACCGTCGTCACGTGTCATTGCTCGCTCCGTCGCTACCAAGAGTTCATTAAGCTGTCGTAGGACATCGCCGTACTCAGACATCATTGTCGCAGTCGCCTCTGACATCGACCCATGTGACGCAATCATTGCCGCATAATTGCTGTCGTAGCTTTTTGCGCTCTCTTCAAGACGAGCGATCACATTTTGGATCGGCGCAAAGTTGAGGAAGGGAACCTCATCTTTTACTGCAGGCGGCACATAAGTCTTCGACGGATCAGCTGCGAGGACATATGCATTTGATGTGATAAGCGCATTTTGTCGATCGGTCTCTATACGACTTTCATCTAGCAGCGTGATCAATTCATCACGATACGTCTTCACGTGTTTCACAAATGGAGAGAACTGGAACGGTAGGACGTCCGCGTTCGCCAACCGCAGCGTCGCACGCGCCGTGATCATTGCGAGCGCAACCCCGTAGTGGAACCCGGGATCACCAAAGCGCGAGTAGTGATCGAAGGAATCGTATTGAGAATGATACGAGCCTCCACCGTTCTCACCACCAAACCCAAGGTTGAGCGACGCGATACCTAAGTGTTGGAGAAATGGTGTGTAGTCGGAACCCGAACCGAGTGGATTGATTTCAATGTCCGAGGTCGCGTTCGGATCACGACGTCCACCCAAGGACTGAACTGCGTGCAGGCGCTCCCAAACGGACACGCCTGTCTGTGGATCTTCCACAGACTTCGCCACTTCATTGATAAAGCTCTGCAGCGTGTGTGAACCACCCATGCCCAGAAAACCGCGACCGCTGCCATCAGTATTGATATACGCAACAGTCTTTTTACGAAGCTCCTCGGCATGGTGCTCAGCCCATTCAGTCGACCCCAAAAGGCCGGGCTCCTCCGCATCCCAAGACGCAAAGACAACCGTACGAAGCGGCCGAATACCCTGCTTCGCAAGGGCCCCAATTGCCCTAGCCTCCTCCATCATGGGCACATGCCCACTGATGGGGTCGGCCGCACCCATGGCCCAACCATCTCGGTGGTTTCCACGAATTACCCACTCGTCAGGAAAAGTCGATCCGGGAAGCTTTGCGATAACGTTATGTGCCGTCTCAAAATTCCAATCAAACTCAAGCTTCACCCGTACCCGAGCGGGACCTGGCCCCACGTGATAGGTGATTGGAAGCCCTCCTCGCCATGCGACCGGCGCAACGGGTCCTTCAAGCGCTTTGAGAAGCGGAAGGGCGTCTCCCCACGAAATTGGAAGCACCGGAATCTTCATAATCGTCGGCGACTCTTCGATCGAAAGTCGTTCCGCATCCGCTGTCGCACCAACCCCCGGCGTGAGGGGATCACCGGGGTAACGAGGCATATCTTGAACAGCGCCCCGCTGCACCCCAAACTCTGGACGGTATGGACCGTCCGGATACGTATCTCCCTGGAAGTATCCGTCGTCTCTTGGATCTGAATAAAGGATCGTCGCAATAGCTCCGTGTTCGTGGGCAACCTTCGGTTTGATACCACGCCACGACCCACCGTATCGAGCGATGACGACTTTCCCTTCGACGTCGATGCCGAGCCGTTCAAGCTCTTCATAGTCTCGGGGGATCCCTTGATTTACGTAGACAAGCTCAGCGGTAACGTCACCATCAGCAGAGTAGGCATTATAGGTTGGCAATCGGCCTGCCACGCCCGAGGTCGCATCTTCGGCTAGCTCAGGCTCTTCCAGCGACGCGACATATCTTTCTGGTCCAACCATCTCGACATGGCGAACTTTGGGCGTGGGGAAAAGAACTTCGTACTCAGCAACCTCAACCTCGTAACCCCATGAACGAAACAAATCAGCTACGAACATGGCATTTTCATAGTTGTGCGGAGCGCCCACGAAGAACGGTGCCCGTGTCATGCGTTCCATCCATGACTCGAGATTACTCGGGTCTATCATAGCATCGATACGCGCCTCTGCGGCGAGCTGCCTGCGGGCACTCTCCTCAGAGAAACCGAGGAGCGAAGTATCAACCTGTTGTGCTGCGACCGAGGTCGTGCCGCTCGCAATGACTGCGATGAACAGGCTACGAAACAGGGAAATAGCGGGTATCCGCTGATGCATTGTAAGACGAGACATGAACAGTACTCCTATTGGGGCGTTTCGAAAACTTCGCAGCTAACAAGCACATCTCCGTCGAAGCTGGCATAGACCTCAAATCGACGATTGTCGAGCAAAAGGGGAAGCCAGTATTGGTCGTCTTCCCACATGCGATCATACGGCATGTCACACACAGGGGTCCACTCGGGGCGCGCCTCAACTGTTTCCTTAGGTTCTCCCACGAGATCGTTGGAGCGGAATACATGAATTCGAATGGCCATCTTTTCCACGACGTCAAACGCTATCTCACCAAACTTTTCAGGATCCACTGGTTTGGCTAGCAACTCCTCTTCAAACTCGCGCACGGCAGCCGAGAGTGGAGACTCACCTGCTTCAATCTTACCCCCAACACCATTGAGTTTCCCGGCACCAAGCCCCCGTTTTTTGTGGATCAGCAGAATTTCATCTCCTCGTACAACGTACAAAAGCGTCGCTTCCACCGTAGGTTCCCAGGTGCTCCAATCGATCTTTTGCGGGGTCGCGATGCCAACAGATCCCATACAACCTCTTCGACTTTTCTGACGATCGGTCCAATGATGTTTCGACGAACATACGCTTCGTGTTGATCGATGATCCAGACGGGACAACAAGAAGATGATCAGAAAAGACTAGCACTTCCCGAACGTCGCACTATCATCATCACGTCAAACACGAAAAAAGCTGACACCTTCACCAATAACTTTCGCTAAAGACGGCTCTCTCCATGAAACATTTTCCGCACACACGCCAAGGGGTCTTCAGCATGGGAGTGCTGGGAACAATCTTCTGGTACGGAATGCTCGCAGGACAACAAACAACGTTCGAGGAGATTGCAAACCAAATCGGTTCGATTGCTCGGGCACCCATCACCGCTGGCGATGCGGCTGGAATGTCGATTGCCGTAGTCTGGAGGGGTGATACTCTTGTCGCAGTCGGGTATGGAGCCGCTGACATGGAACTCCGAGTTCCAACACCCGATGATGCCGTATACGAGATCGGATCGGTAACAAAACAGTTCACGGGCGTCGCTGCATTACTCCTTCAAGAGGCTGGAAAGTTGTCGCTGGACGATCCACTCACGAAGTGGCTCCCTAACTATCCGGTCGGAGATCGAACGATCACCCTAAACCGCCTATTGGATCACACATCTGGTATTAAGGGATACACCGAGATGGGTGAAGTCTGGGACCAGATTGTTCGACTCGATATGCCTCGCGACACGCTCGTGACGCTGTTCGCAGCCGAACCATTTGAGTTCGAACCCGGTGAAGCGATGATCTATAACAACTCAGCCTATTTTCTCATGGGGTTAATCATCGAAAAGGCAAGCGGTCAAGATTACGAAGATTTTATCGAGATGCGATTGTTCAAACCGGCGGGCATGACCAATTCCAGATATTGCCACAAAGATGAACTGATACCGAACCGCGCCAAAGGATACGCACAGGTGGGCGAAGGACTTCATCCGGCTCCATATCTGAGCCACCAGTGGCCCTTTGCCGCTGGTTCTCTTTGCTCGACTGTACGTGATCTCATGGCATGGAACCAATCCCTCCATGGGGATGGATATGGTGGAAGTATTCTCAGTGCACAGAGCTATCAAGAGCTGATTACACCACAACCACTGGTTGATGGGTACCCGATGAGATATGCAAAAGGCTTGGCGATCACCGAACGAGGTGGGAAGCGCAGAATATCACACGGCGGAGGGATTTTCGGGTTCTTATCAGAGCTCCGATACCTGCCGGAAGAGGATTTATCTATTGCCGTTCTTATTAACACTACTGGTCCCGCGAACCCCAATCAGATCGCAGATGAAATCGAGGACCTGCTGCTAGGCCCCGAGCCATCTGAGACACCCCAACAATTCAGCGGCAACCTCAATTCGTACACCGGACACTACCGTGGTCCAGCTCGCGGCGTAGAATTCGACGTCACGGTGCGCATTGGCGATGACGGTGGCCTGATGATTCGGGAGGGACAAATGGGGGAGACAGAACAGTCTGTTCCTTGGTTACGGGGAGACACCTTTGGCACTGATAGAGGCCGGGGGGCCAAATACGTGTTCGTGCGCGACGCTACCAACACGGTTCACGAGTTACGCATCGATCATGTCTCTGGCATTTACGTCTTGGCACGGTCTTCAGGTTGAGGTCGGAGCGCGTCGGAAGCGGCGTTATTCAGACTGAGCAATCCACGACCCATCGTTCGACTCGCTTCAAAAACCGCTATCTCCGGGCGGTTTTGTGGTTTTTTGTGCCTTTCTTCCTCTACTTTTCCCAACCAACCGCTACGACGTTAGTGACCGGTTCCTTGGTCATGGTTGGGGGTCTCTTTATTCGAAGCTGGGCAGCTGGTTTTATAGAGAAGCGAGATGGATTGACCACTTCAGGTGCCTACGCTCACACAAGAAACCCTCTCTATCTCGGGAGTTTTTTTCTTACGGTAGGTGCAGGCATCTCCTCCGGCCACTTCTTTTTCTTGTTGACACTCATACTCGGATTCTCTGTTGTGTATCGACCTCTCATGCACACTGAAGCCCGAAGACTCGAAACCCGATTCGGAATAACATACCAGAGATTCGCAGAACGAGTGCCTCCCTTTTGGCCTCAACTAACCGCATATCCATCCGCCCCGTCGGATACGCAGCGAGACTTCTCTTGGAGGAGATGGCGGAAAAGCCGAGAGTATGAGGCCATGCTGGGTTCCTTTGGACTGCTCATTGCACTCACCGTGAAGATCTGGTTGTTCATATCCCCCTAGTCCGGTTTGAATTCTGTCGCAGCAGAAGGGTCGGGATCATGTCAGTCAACACATATCGACATTCGGCAATCGTCGTCATGGCACTTGCTATCAGCCTTGGATGCCAAGGAGATGAGGGGGCGGCCAGACCTCAATCGTCAGCAGAAAACGTTGTCTACACAGAGGCAGCTCACTCGGCAGACACAGACACGACATCCGTCGTGCGGATCGCCATAGAGACGAGTAAAGGCGAGTTCGTCATTGAAGTCCACCGTGATTGGGCCCCGCACGGTGCCGACCGATTCATTGATCTAGTGGAGTCCGGCTATTATGACGATGCACGCTTTCATAGAGTGGTCCCCGATTTCATAGTGCAGTGGGGGCTCGCTGCCAATCCGGACCGAACTGCTAAGTGGGCGACTTCATTCATTCCAGATGATCCCGTCCGCAAGTCGAATACTCGAGGCCGAATCGCCTACGCTTTCACAGATCCAGGAACAAGATCCACTCAAGTATTTATCAATGTCGTGGATAATGTACGCCTAGATTCCGTCGGGTTTGCACCTTTCGGCGAGGTCGTGAGTTCGATGAACGTCGTAGATTCGCTCTACGCCGGATACGGTGAAAATTCTGGAGGCGGGGTCCGACGCGGTGACCAGGGCAATATTGTCAGAACCGGAAATGTCTATTTGGATCGTGAGTTTCCATTACTTGATCATCTCGAGCGAGCACGAGTGATCAGACCTTAGCTTTTGAGCAAAACGAAAAGTAAAACGCCCAACATTATCCACCGTATCTCACTAGTAAGAAACCGCTTTTTGTGCGCCGCGCAGCTCCCGAACTCCCTTATCGGCCAAGTTGAGCAATCGATCTAATTCCTCACGGTCGAAAGGTGCGCCCTCGGCGGTCCCTTGAACTTCGACGAAGCCACCTTCTTCTAAACAAACCACATTCAAGTCGACATCTGCTGCGGCATCTTCAATATACTCAAGGTCTAACCTTGACTCACCGTCAACCACGCCGACGCTTATTGCGGAAACCCATTGTGTGAGCGGGCTAGCTTCAAGTGCTCCTTCGGAGACAAGACGCAGAAAAGCAGCTTGGAGAGCCACACATGCACCGGTAATTGATGCGGTGCGTGTACCACCATCCGCACTGAGGACGTCGCAATCGACAATAACCGTTCGTTCGCCAAGTCTCGATAAATCCACGGCGGCCCGCAGCGAACGTCCTATGAGACGTTGGATCTCTTGGGTCCGGCCACGAGCACCACGGCGTTCACGTCGAGTTCGTTCAGTAGTAGCACGCGGTAGCATCGCGTACTCACCCGTCACCCAACCACCCTTCCCCTCTCGCCATGGAGGCACACCTTCTTCAACGGAGGCCGTGCATAATACACGAGTCATCCCCATCGTAATGGTACAAGATCCCTCCGCGAAGGGGGCGGTCCCAATTTCAAGCGTGGTTGGCCGTATCGCATCAAGAGCTCGGCCACGAGGGCGTAGCGGCATTTAAAAGCCTCACAAGTTAGAGGAAAAGTCAATGAAGACTATCCGTAGGTACCTTATCTCCAAGACTCATTCGCCGCGAAACCTTGCGCGCCAAACAGGCCCGACGCACCCAAAGAAAAAATCGACATTCGTCCGTTTCCTGGGAATAGGGACTACTATTATCTGGGCGTCCGGACACCTCTCCTGTGCCCCCGCCGGTGAGGCCGGTCAACCTACGAGCGTTTTATTTACGAACGCGCGTGTCCTAGACGGCTCTGGAGAGGCAGCGTTCACCGCCGATGTGGCGATCGAGGACAACCGAATCACGTTCGTGGGAGATGCCAATGAAGATGCGATCGCGATGCGGGATACAATTGCCCTCGACGGACTCCTGCTCACACCGGGTTTCATTGACATGCACAGCCACGTCAACCTTGAAGAAGAATATAGTCGACCCGCCACTGAGTTCATTACCCAAGGGATCACAACTGCCGTTATTGGCGTTGATGGTATAGGAACCCCTGATCTTGCGGATCTGTACGAGCAATTCGAAGCAGCCAGCATCGGCCTGAACGTCCTCTCTTACGTAGGACACGGAAACATTCGGCAACGTGTCCTTGGCATGGATGATCGGGCACCCACTGAGGCTGAACTTGATGAGATGCGTGCCCTCACCCGGAAAGGGATGGAAGAGGGTGCATTCGGAATTTCCAGTGGCTTATTTTATACACCGGGATATTACGCTGAGGCGACCGAGGTCATTGAACTAGGTAAGGTCGCAGCAGAATATGACGCCATTTACGACACACACGACCGAGACCTGGGTGGCACATACAAAGGAATCGGTTATCTAAATTCAATCCGTGAAGCCATACAGATTGGCAGTGCATCATCACTTCGCGTGATCTTCAGTCACTTTAACGCTCAAGGCGTTGCCAATTACGGTCGGGCACCAGAGGGAGCTGCATTGATTGACTCCGCTCGTACGGCGGGGCTGGAGGTCACAGCCGCACAGCATGTTTACACCTCATCGATGTCTAGCCTACGAGCGTACACTATTCCCCGCTGGGCACAGGCCGGCGGCCCTGAACAAATGGCCCGCCGCTTCCAACACCCCGACACGGCTCAAATCCTAAATGTTCAAACCATGGAAATGCTCGAAATTCGAGGCGGACCCGAAAAGATCGTTTTTGCAGATCCGCGACCAGAGTTCAACGGAAAAACATTAGCAGAGGTCGCAGAACAGCGGAGGCTCACCGTTCCCGAAACAGTCCGCGAACTCATCGGCGACGGTAACGTATGGGTAATGACTCGTGATTTGTACGAAGTGGACAACACTCGCTATCTAGCGACCATGCCGTGGATGATGACCTGCACTGACGGTGTATCAACTATGCCAACACAGGACATAACCCACCCCCGTGCCTATGGTGGCTTTCCAAAAAAGATCCGACAATTCGTCAATGAAGATCAAGCTATAGACCTTTCGTTCGCGATCCGGAGTATGACGGGATTGGCGGCTGATTTCCTACGGTTGCCTGATCGAGGATATGTACGCGAAGGAATGATCGCCGACATCGCAATTATCGACCCTAACCGTTTCACGGATCGGGCTACTTACGAGGATCCGCTGCGCCTGTCGGAGGGCGTGATTCATTTATTGGTGAACGGAACGTTCGCCATCCAAGATGAAGTCATAACGGACGATCGGGCTGGAAAGGTGATTCGTCACAACTCTCCGTAAACACAAAACCAAAAAATACAGCGAAGATTGGATACGATAAGTGGGGCCTCAACTCCCCCGACGTCATTTGTTTCGGGTCGCTAACCACCGATACATCCCACGCACGTTCAGACCGTACCAATCAGAATATTGTGACCAACCAGCGAAATCTGGGGAACGAACAACTTCTGCTGCTTCGTTTTCGGTCATCCCAGCCTGGAACGCCGCGGCAACGCGGAATTGCAGGTCATCATAGTACGCAATTTGTCGGACGATGGACCCTCGGTCACCATTCGGACCGTGACCGAACACGATGGTCTCAAAATCTAATTCGAGGAGACGGGCAAGCGAGGTGAACTGTCCGGGAAACTTCCAATCAGGCAGATCGCGGTATCCGACACGGTCATGTGACGCAAAGTCCACTGCGAACGCAACACCTACATCAGGCACAAAGGCCACCAATGAGTTGTCCGAATGGTTTGGCCCTAGGTAGTGAAGCTGGACGCGGCGATCACTCACCATCACGGTGGCACGGTCTGTAAATGTCACAGTTGGCGGCGGCAATGCCGGATCTCCTCCCGATCGGATCGGGGCCTCCGCATTAGCATGTGCAATGATCGGTATTTCACCACCAAACTCAGCTGAAACAGCCTCTGCGCCTGTCGCATGGTCCGCATGGTGGTGGCTATAAACAATGCCGACCAGCTCAGCGTCCGGGGCAATAGACAGTATCTCCAACGCTAGCTGAGCACCCGCTTCCACTGAAATCGGATCAATAACTAGTGCTTGCGTACCGGAATCGCCTCGGCCTATGACAAAGAATCCATTATGGGCCTGCCAACGAAACCGATAGACGCCATCGGCCACTTCGGTCGTCTCGTAGGGTTCCTGAGCGATGGACGTCTCGGGGACCATGGCCAAAAATGGCATTACGACACCTAGTATGACCGGAGCGAGGATCCTCATAGATGACCTTCCTTTGTCTTGATTGGTTAGATCACTGGGGATTCGCCCACCCTATTCGACAACATACCCACGAGATTGCCGCACCTAAGCAGGACCCCAAACTGTTCATTCCGACATCAGACCATTCGAATATCCGAACGCTGAATAGACTCTGCGCATATTCTGGACAGAATGAGATAATGCCTATCAAAAGCAGGGTGCTTGATATGCGCAGATGTGAATGGGTGGCACCAAATACGGACAGAAAGAGGACAGCACTTCCAATCATATGGAGTTCCGCATCGCCGAGTGGCACTGACTGACGCCCAATAGGAGCTGGTGACATGTAGGTGTACCCGAAAATTACCAACACTACGACGAGCTGGATCCAGCGTAAGGGCATTGATGACACGGTTTCTCGAAGATCGTCCAACATCGAAGTTGCCAGAAGCCTTCTCGCAGCCGATTCAGGCTGCCGGAGGCATCGCCCCAGGAGGCTCAATCCGTTCCCCTTCTGACCGAGCTATAACTGCCGCGGCCGTCATATCTCCCGTAACGTTCAGAGCAGTACGACACATGTCGAGGATTCGATCTACTCCGAGGATGAGTGCGATACCTGCTGCAGCGTCCACGCCCGGAGGCAAGGCCCCTTGAAGTACCACAATCAATATAATGATTCCGGCCGATGGAACGCCTGCAGCTCCAATCGAGGCCAGTGTGGCTGTTAAGACGATCCCGAACTGCGTGGCCAATGTCAGATCGCCAACAAGCACTTGAGCAATGAACATTGTGGCAACGGCCTGATAGAGTGCCGTACCATCCATATTGATCGTAGCACCGAGGGGTAGCACAAAGCTCGAAATTTCGCGGCTAACGCCAATTTCTTTTTCTGTCGTTTCGATCGTAAGCGGTAGCGTAGCGTTTGAACTGGATGTGGAAAACGCGACCAGTTGAACCGAACGGACCTTCCGCAAAAACGTAATCGGGTTCAACCGGGCCAAAAAGCGGAGCGCCGCTGAATACGTGAGTATCAGGTGAAGAAGCAGCCCGAGCACCACCGTTGAACCATATACCAATAAACTTCCCAAAACATCCGCCCCAAATTGGGCGACAACTGCCCCAATGAGGGCGAACACAGCGTAGGGGGCAAGCTTCATAATCCATTCGATCATTACGGTAGCTGCGCCATTCACCCCTTCGAAAAAATTGAGAACGGGTTCTCGTTTTGCAGCACCCAAAACCGAAAGAGAGGCACCAAAGAAAACCGAAAAGAAGAGGATCGGAAGCATGTCAAAATTGGACATCGCTTCGATCGGATTTCGAGGAATTATTCCGCGTAGCACTTCGACCAAGCCAGGCGCTTGTTGTGCCATCTCGACACGACTCTGACCTTCCGCCATGTACGTTCCGCGCAACCCGGCAAGCGTCTCTTCGCTCATCCCGGTATCGCGGATCATAATATTCGAGAGCACCAGTCCGATAACGACGGCAACGGCAGTTGTACCCAAATAATAGACCATGGTCTTGCCGCCGATTCGGCCGACCTTGGTGATATCACCGAGACTGGCCGTCCCGACGATTAAGCTGGCGACCACCAGTGGGATCACCACCATGGTGATCAGATCAATCCAAGCCTCACCGAACTGGCGAATCGCGACAAGAGAATCGGCAAGCCAACCCAAAGAAAGGAGGTTCGCAACCAAACCCAGGACCACGCCTAGAATCAGCGCAATCATAATCTTCGTGTACAGTTGCATTTAGATTACCTAGTCGGGATTCACCACGCGCGCCTTCTATTCCAATCGCGCAAGAAGGCGACAATCTGATCTAATCAGCTAATCCGGGCCAGCGAAGAGCCTAGCCAGATGGTCAGCTTGGGCACCAACTTGATGGGTGAACAGAGGTCTTAGCCCAAGGACCACGTTCATAAGAAAGCCATCGGAACTAACTGAAACGACAGTAGAGGGGGGGAAGCTCGTGCATGATCGGAGAGAATTCCTAGGTCTGGCGGGGGCGGGTGGCGGCGGACTTCTGCTTGGTGCCCACGGGGCAGGAGACCCTTCAAACCTCCTTGGACTATCCGCAGGCCCTGACGCCAACTCAACTGCACAGTCCCTTCACGAAGCCTTCGAGACGATTCCTGTCGACGACACTCATTGTCACCCGCTCACGTTCAATGATGCCGAAACCACGACAGAACAGTTCGTCGAACGGATGGCGCTATCTGCATTTCCGATGGATCGATATTTCCCGCGCGGTGTGTACCGCGAATGGTTAGATGCGGACCCGGATCGGCGGGCGAAGCTTGATGCAGACCACGACATCGAACGCATTCGAGGGGATGTATTAGAGCAGGCGAGTCAAACGGTCTTTCTGCGGTTCATGGTGAAAGAGATGGCCGCGTTCCTGGGCTGTGACGAGACGTTCGAGGCGGTTATTGAAGCTAGGAACGCACGTGGCGTGGACTATGCCAGCTATCTTAAGGACCTGTTCGCCGACGCTAAGATTGACAATGCCATGCTGGACATGGGATACCGAGAGGGCATGGGCGCAGATGAGGTGACACAGTTTGAGACTGCCATCGCACCAACCCGGGGCCGGCGGATTCTCCGTGTCGACTCAATCCTTGCGGGGCTGTTGCCCGAAGACCTTGAACTTGATGAGATCGAGGCGGAATTTCTACGCGAAATCGAGGAAGGGTTGGACGGAACGGGGAACCTCGGAGCGCCTTCCTACGGAATGAAATCATACCTGCTACCGCGGATCGGGCTCATCAAACCCCTGTTCGATCGAACGATAGCACGGTCAAACTGGGACGAATTTCGACGGCTACGAGCTCGTGGCGAGGTTCCAGAACCAGATGGCGATGATCGCGACATCCACTGGGAACTCCAGAAGGACACCCTTCGCTATCTCCATTCGCTGGCACTCGAGGCATGCCTGGAACGAAATATGCCCATGCAGTTCCACGCCGGCGATGGAGAAGCTCCGCGGGGGATCATGCGGAACCAGGATCCATTTCTGCTGGAGGAAATGGTGCGCTTTGAGCGGAACGGAGTAATGCGCATGCCCCAGATCATAATGATCCACACAGGCTACCCGTTGATTGGCCGAGGAACATGGCTCACCCATTTGTACCCGAACTGCCATTTCGAACTGTCTTTAGCTACCCCCCTTATACACCATGGCCTGCTCCGAATGTATCTCGAGGTACTCGAAGTCGTGCCTCTCTCGAAGATTCTGTTCGGTAGTGACGCATATAACCTGCCAGAGTTTTATTGGCTTGCCGCAAAATGGGGTCGGCGGTTCTTGGCACAGGCTTTCGCAGTATATGTGGATGCAGGGATTCTCACGTCTTCTGAGGCGATTGCTGGTGCGAAAATGATCCTGCACGAGAACAACCGAAGGCTCTATCACTTAGAAGATTGAATGAAAAACACATGGTGAAACAATTTGAAATCGGGACTTTCGGGGGAGGATGCTTCTGGTGCCTAGAAGCGATTTACCAACTGCTCCGCGGGGTGAGTCAGGTCAGGTCAGGTTATGCGGGCGGGCACCTTGCGAACCCCACATACGAGCAAGTGTGTTCGGGAAACACTGGTCATGTAGAAGTCGTCCAAATCACATTCGACCCGAATATCATCTCGTATGAAGATTTACTAGACGTGTTCTTCACCGTACATGACCCCACGACACTTAACCGCCAAGGAGCCGATGTGGGCACGCAGTATCGATCAGCAATTTTCTATAGAAACGAAGAGCAGCGTCAGCTCGCGGAGTCGAAAATTTCCGAGATAGAACGGCAGAAAATTTGGAACCGATCGATTGTTACGGAAGTCACGGAACTGAAGGAGTTTTATCCGGCTGAGACCTACCACGACGATTACTTTCAGCGAAATCTCGCTCAACCTTATTGTCAAGCTGTCGTGGCTCCCAAGGTTGGAAAGTTTCGTAAGAAGCACCTAGATCGCCTGAAGCCCAACCTTGGTACGTGAACTCACCTACACATACGGACCCGTCGATAAGGAGTTTTCGATGTCGTCGTGGCAAAAAAGTTGGCGCAAACGCACGTCTATCATTCTCACATTCATGAGCGTGGGCATCGCTGCCGCGGGCTGCAACGGAGATGGCCGAAAAAACACTGACCAACTTTCTTCGCTTGAACCACCCCAGGCACAGGTAATCCCCGAACAACTCAAGACCCACGGGCACACGCGTATCGACAACTATTATTGGTTAAACCAACGCGAAAACCCTGAAGTGATTGCATATCTCGAAGCAGAAAACACGTACACTTCCGCCCTAATGGACCATACGGAATCTCTGCAAGAAGAACTGTTCACGGAGATCAAAGGCCGCATCGAACAGACGGATCTGTCGGTACCCGAAATGAGAGGCAGCCACTTCTACTACACAAGGACCGTCGCAGGTCAGGACTATCCGATTTACGCCCGTAAGCAAGGTTCTCTCGACGCAGATGAAGAAGTTTTACTGGATGTCAATGCGATGGCCGAAGGGCACAATTTCTATAACGCGTTTCCCAGCATTAGTTCGAATGAAGACTTGATGGCCTACGCGGATGATACACGTGGACGTCGAATCTATACGATTCGTTTCAAGAACCTGATCACGGGTCAACAGTTCCCGGAGACGATCCCAAACACTTCTGGGAACATGGTATGGGCCGAAAACAACCAGACGATTTTCTATGCGAAACGCGACCCTGAAACACTGCGATCCTTTCAAATATACCGACATACAGTGGGGACAGATCCCGTCAACGATGTTCTCATTTTTGAAGAAAAGGACGAAGAATTTAGCTCTAGAGTGTGGAAGACTAAATCGAAAGAGTACATCGTCATCTCATCCAGTCACACGATGATGGACGAGCATCGTTTCGTCGACGCTGCCTCTCCAACGAATAGTTTCCAGCTCTTCATCAAACGGTCCAGAGGGCACGAGCACAGAATTGATCACATCGGAGATCATTTTTATGTCCTAACCAACCTCGGCAGTGCGAAGAACTTCCAGATCATGCGGGCTCCTGTCACCCAAACCGAAACTGATCACTGGGAACCGGTCATTACTCACCGTGACGATGTGTTTTTAGAAGGATTTGAATTGTTTCGCGATCACATGGTCGTGAGCGAACGAAAAAATGGACTTGTCGAGTTTCGCGTGCGGCCTTGGAATGGAGGTGAACACTACATCGAGTTCGAGGATGCAGCATATGCGACGAGGATGACATCGAATCCAGAATTTGACACCTCGATACTTCGGTTCAGCTATACATCATTGGCCGCTCCACAAGCAATATATGACTACGACATGAAGACTCGTGAGCGAACGTTGCTCAAACAGGAAGAAGTGTTGGGTGGATACAATGCCGGCGATTACATCGTCGAACGGTTATACGCGCCTGCCCGAGATGGTGCCGCCCAGATCCCTATATCCATGATTTACCGTAAGGATCTCGCTAAGGACGGAACGAATCCACTACTCCTCTACGCATACGGTTCTTACGGTGCGAGTATGGATGCGAACTTCTCGTCGACGCGAGTCAGCCTTCTCGATCGCGGCTTTATCTACGCAATCGCCCATATCCGCGGTGGCCAGGAGATGGGGCGCGATTGGTACGAAGACGGAAAGATGTTCAACAAGAAAAACACCTTCACAGACTACATAGACACGGCGGAATTCTTGATTGAAGAATCCTATACAACGCCCGATAAGCTCTTCGCACGAGGAGGCAGCGCAGGAGGGCTCCTTATGGGCGCCGTCACAAACATGCGTCCTGAACTCTTCCACGGGATAATCGCCAACGTCCCCTTCGTTGACGTAGTCACCACGATGCTAGACGAGTCGATACCGTTAACAACGTTCGAGTTTGATGAGTGGGGCAATCCATCTGACCTCGAGTCCTACCAGTACATGCTCTCCTATTCACCGTACGATCAATTAGAGGCGAAAGATTACCCGAATCTGCTTGTGACGACGGGGCTCCATGATTCGCAGGTCCAATATTGGGAACCAGCCAAGTGGGTCGCGAAAATACGGTCACTCAAGACCGACAGTAATAGGCTTCTTCTCAAGACTCACATGGATGCAGGGCACGGGGGCGGCTCAGGCCGAGACCGCCGGTATCAGGAATTGGCGTTCGAGTTTGCATTTCTCCTCGATCTTCTCGAGGAACAATCAGTCAGAAAACGAGAAAAGTGATTCGCCAGAAGGCAATCCAGCGTACCGACCAACAGATGTTCTATTTCATATTCGCCTGATCCTGTACCCATTCCGCCGCTGCACGGTGTGTCCCGAACCAGACATTTGGCTTCGAGCGAATATGCTCAATCAATTCTCCCAAAATAACTATTCGTGATCGGTGTCCAATGTAGTGCGGGTGCATGGTGAGTAAGAACATCGTGCCCTCTTCGTAGGCCACATCGAACTCGTCCTTGTAAACCTGGAGCACCTCCCGAGGGTTTGCATATCGGTCCCCCTGCGGATTGAAAAGCGGAGCATCATCAAGAATCCAGTCAACGGGGAGTTCGATCATACCGGTTGGTGTGCCATTCGCCATAATCTCGTATGGCCGATCGTCTGCCATCAAAGATGAATCGTATAGAAAATCCATACTGAGGAGCAGATCGAGCGTGGCACCACTAAAATTCCATGACGGGGCCCGATACCCGACTGGGCGTTCACCAATAAGGTCTGTCATCTTATCGACAGCCATCCTCAGGAGCCGCTCCTCTTCTTCGCGAGGAAGAGAGGCATTTCGTTCATGGATCCAACCGTGAATTCCTATCTCATGACGTCCTGAAGCTTGGATTGCGTCGATCTGGTGCGGCGCCAGCATGAAACTCATCGCTGGGCCAAAAAAAGAGGCGGGGATCTCATATCGATCGAGCAGGTCAAGCACACGTTGAAGAGCCACACGAGATCCATACTCGCCTTGGGATAGCCCGCCGACGTTAGTGTCTCCGTTGCGCAACCAAACGGTCTCGTTGTCGACGTCGAACGAGAGAAGTACGGCTACCTGAGTCCCACCGGGCCATTCATCGGGGTTGAGTGACCTCCCCGCCCGCACGCGACCAACCTCCTCGAATACGCGCTCTTCAGACCATTCCCAAGCAGGCACTTTTTCCTGTCCTTCGGCCGGTGTCCGAAGGAACCCTAGGACGAGCACAACAAGAATTGGAAATAATCGCGGACAATTCTGAAATCGGATCATCAAAATACTCCAGAGTTATTTTGGTATAAGAGTGATGTTTGGTGGTCATTCTGGCTATCCACCCATAACTTACTTGCTCGTTCACGTACCGGCCGACCGGCGTAATCTCCCAATCTTGTCTCAAGCACTATGCAGGGAAGGGTTGACTATTGATGTGGCAACTTCGAAACCGGAAGCCAAGCCCCTGGACCTGAGCGCGCACGGCATTGTAGTGCCCGAGATTGAGCGAAATCCCACACCCTCGGAAATCTACAAAGATGCCCTAGGGGGCGGAGAATCAAACACCGTCAAGGCGGCCAATGGTGCATTAGTAGCATTTTCAGGCACTAAAACAGGCCGGTCTCCTGACGACAAGCACGTCGTGCGCGACAGCGACACGGAGGGAGACATCTGGTGGGGTTCTGTCAATATCCCACTTGATCCTAGTTGCTTTGAAAAGAACCGGAATCGAGCCCGTGATTTTCTGAACTCGCGGGACCATCTCTACGTGATCGATGGGTTTGCGGGTTGGGACCCTGAACACCGTCTTAAAATCCGAATCATTTGCGCTCGCCCGTATCATGCACTGTTCATGCATAACATGCTGATTCGACCAACCGTTGAGGAGCTAGAGGATTTCGGCGATCCGGATTTCATCATATACAATGCGGGAGAAGCGCGCGCGGACGAGTCCTTGGAAGGTGTCACCTCCGAGACGAGTGTAGACATCTCGTTCGTTCACAAAGAAGCCTCAATCTTGGGTACGGAATACGCTGGAGAGATGAAGAAAGGCGTATTTACCGTTATGAACTACCTGATGCCGAAACGGGAAGTGCTCTCTATGCACTGTTCGGCGACAGTAAATTCCACGACTGGCGCCTCATCGCTCCTTTTCGGACTCTCAGGGACTGGGAAGACAACGTTATCAGCTGATCCAAATCGATTGTTGATCGGAGATGATGAACACTGTTGGACAGACAGTGGCATCTTCAACATCGAAGGCGGGTGCTACGCGAAAACCATTGATCTTTCCGAAGAAAAAGAGCCTGATATTTATCGTGCCCTCAAGTTCGGATCCGTGCTTGAAAATGTCGTACTGCACGAAGATGGATCAGTTGATTGGTCCGATGGGTCGATCACTCAAAACACACGCGGCAGTTACCCGATCGAATACATCTCGAATGCCAAAATTCCCTGCACGGGAGGGCATCCGACCGATATCATCTTTCTTACGGCCGACGCTTTTGGTGTGCTCCCACCATTGAGCAAACTGACGCCCGAGCAAGCCATGTATCATTTCATTAGTGGATACACAGCGAAGGTGGCAGGCACCGAGGTTGGAGTCACTGATCCAGAAGCCACATTCTCTCCATGCTTCGGCGGCCCCTTCCTCGTCTGGCACCCAGCCAAGTACGCGTCACTTTTGGCGAAAAAGATAGAAGAACACAAGGTAGATGTATGGCTCGTAAACACAGGATGGAGCGGCGGACCGTTCGGCATTGGATCGAGAATCAACCTTGAAGAAACGCGCGCGATAGTGGACGCGATACATACGGGTCAACTTGCATCTGCACCTACTGAAACAGATCCGATATTCGGGCTCCATGTCGTTACCGAAGTGCCAGATGTTTCGGGAGAGATTTTAAAACCCCGAAACACCTGGTCTGATAGGGCTGCGTACGACGAGAGAGCCGTTACGCTCGCCCGGCTGTTTAACGACAACTTCAAAAAATATGAGGCCGATTGTTCCTCTGCAGTTCGTGACGCAGGACCTAATATCAAGCCTTAAGCAGATTCTATTGGAGGTATTATGCAACGATCTATAGGAGTCATTGTTCTCCTCCTGATGACTTTTCAGGCCCATGCAAACGGACAGTCTCATGAGACTCCGCTCTATGGAAATCTTGGTCCACACGAACGAACCATCGTTACATCCTCAGATAGGGCTCAGGATTACTTTAATGAGGGCCTGTTATTTATGTATGCCTTCGGAACCTCGATTGCTGAAGAGTCTTTCGGCGCGGCGCGAGAAGAAGACCCAGAGTGCGCAGCTTGCTACTGGGGTGAGGCCTGGGCTTTAGCTCCATATCTCAACGGGGGGATGTCGCCGGGGAATGAACGCAAGGCGTACGCTGCGATTGAGCAAGCCAAAGAATTTTCCTCAGATGCGAGCGAAGTCGAAAAGGCGCTAATCGATGCATTTTCTCTTCGCTATGAGGCTGAGCCTGAGCGCAACCGACGGAAGATGCTCGACACGCTGTACGCACGTGAGATGAAAAGCGTCGCGCAGCAGTTTCCAAATGATCTCGACGTCCAAACACTATATGCTGAGGCATGGATGCTACTTCGTCCGAGACGTGGCGATGTCGATCTGAACGCGTCCGACGTTCAGCATATTCTACCGATTCTCGAAGGTGTGTTAGCCCGTAATATCCGGCATCCCGGAGCCTGTCATCTATACATCCATCTCGTTGAGGCATCGCCCGAACCCGGAAAAGCCGAAGACTGTTCAAACTATCTCGGCAACTCAATCGCAGTGAGCCACATTCACCATATGCCGTCACACATCTTCATGAATATCGGACGTTGGGGTGATGCCGTAACATCGAACCAACAAGCCTGGCATGCCGACCAGAAAGCCAACTATGGTGGACCTCCGGGAGTCTATCCTTCTCACAATCTCCACATGCTGTTGAATGCTGCCGTGATGGATGGCCAGAGCGCCGTAGCCATGCAAGCGGCTCAAGATCTAGCTCGACATCCGGGGCCATGGGCCTGGTACGTGCCGCTAACATACGCAGTCTTTGGTCGCTGGTCTGAAATTCTTGAGACCAACGCAGATCCCGATGGACCGACAAACGTTGTGGGCTGGAACTTCGCCCGGGGTATGGCCCACCTCCGGACAGGAGATCTACAAACCGCCAGTGAAAACCTGGCCAAGATTGATGACGTAATCGCTGAAGCTGACGATGGGGACCAGTTTAGATTTCACCCGTTAAAGGATATCCTTGCACTACCAAGGGCGATCCTTGCTGCTGAAATCGCACACGCGGACGGGCAATCTGAAAAAGCCATCGAGATCCTCGAGGTTGCGGTTAAAATCGAAGATGGGCTCCTCTACTCTGAGCCAGAGGCTTGGCACATCCCGATTCGAAATGTCCTCGGTGCAATTCAGCTCGATATCGGTCAAGCTGCAGACGCTGAAGTGACCTATCGGGCCGCGATTGAAGACCATCCCAACCAAGGGTGGGGGCTGTTTGGTCTTGAGCAAGCACTCACAGCGCAGGGAAAGGCGACGCAAGCGCAGGAGGCGAAACGGAGCTTCGAAAAATACTGGGCACGTGCAGACATCTGGCTTCGGAGTTCACGATTCTAACCGACTCAATCAATGTGACATCTCGTTAACTCGATTGGTCTTGCATGGCCAACGTCACCGGATTTTGGGGCCACCAGTCCTGTCGTCGGGGATGA
Organism: uncultured Gemmatimonadota bacterium; assembly: GCA_964480515.1. GTDB lineage: Bacteria > Gemmatimonadota > Gemmatimonadetes > Palauibacterales > Palauibacteraceae > Palauibacter. The sequence goes on along the minus strand of CAYZOT010000004.1, from coordinate 171,229 downwards.
AACGATCACGGGCCGGCATAATGATTTCTGCGACTGTCGCCGAGTCTACCACCGCGTCTTCGGACAGGAGGTCATTAAGGAAGAGCATCGCCCCAACCACTCCGTAGACTTCTTCGTCCGACAGGGAACCGGGAAAATCGAAAGGCATTGCTCGACGCGTATAGTCGAAGAGCGTGGTGGCAAAGGGCCAGTAGCTTCCTACCGTCGATCGTAACGATCGATCTTCCGCAAACCGAAACTCATCTCCCGGAACGCGACCCGCGAGGACGTCAAAAGGTCCTTCCGTACCCGTGAGTCCATGGCACGCCATGCATTTATTTTGGTAAACCTTAAGTCCGTCAGTGACCGTTGAGCCTCCGGGGGGCAACCCGGCCCCGTCTGGCGAAATATCTATATCCCACATTGCAATATCGACGGCTGACGCAGGACTCCCGAAACCATAGCGTCCAACTTCACCACTCGGAGGCCGTGTTCCCGATGAACCCACGTCCGTCCAGCTTAATGTCGGTTCGCCAAGATCTTCAGACCCCCCTTCGTTAACACCACACGCCCACACAGCAAAAAGGGTGCTTGCGAAGGCGGCCAAATGCTGGGCACGCAACCCATACCGCGACAACCTCCTCATACCGGTGGTTGGAATTCGACTGATCCGTCTGCATTCACTCGCCAACCCCGGATACTATTGTAATGATAGCGAGTGCCTGGACCCCGTACGTCAGTGATTTGTTCGAGCGTTGGTTGGACATATCCCGTCTCGTCGATGGCACGACTCATTAAGTGTGCGGGACGTCCATCCCAATCCCAAGCATACCGGAACCGCGTCGTGCACTTGGGGAGCACTGGCTCTTGGAGGGCCGCATCCGCCCAAGTGGATCCGCCATCCGTGCTGATTTCAACCCGATCGATAACTCCTCGCCCCGTCCAAGCATATCCGGAGACTTCGACAAAGCCAGGTGATGTTAGCCGGTCGGGGTAGACGGGATAGGTGATAAGTGATTTCGCGTCCATAACGAACGAAAAGAGGCGTGCCTTACCACCCCGGATTGGGTCCGAATACTTCGAAGTTTCCTCTCGAGACATAAAGGGACGATCGGAAAGCTCAAGTCTACGTACCCATTTCACACTCGTGTTCCCTTCCCACCCAGGCAAAAATAATCGCGCCGGATATCCTTGCTCGGGCCGGATGGCTTCGCCGTTTTGGCCGTACGCGATCATTGCGTCGTCCCACGCCTTTTCCATGGGAATGCTGCGGCTCATGACCGCTGCGTCCGATCCCTCTGCTAAGAACCATGTAGCATCTGAGTGTGCCCCTACCTCCTCGAACAGGGTGGCCAGTGCGACCCCTGACCACTCGCTTGTACTTAGGAGTCCATCCATCGCTTGAGGTGACATCCGCGGGGTTGCATCAGTACGTGAGCCGGCACCTCCGTTGCCCGAGCACTCAATAAAATGGAGACGCGCGACCTGTGGAAACCGCTTCAGGTCACCTAGCGTGAACAGCGTTGGGCGATCAACCATACCATGAATTAACAATCGGTACTGTGTTGGATTGATCTGCGGAATCCCATGATGGTGACGCTCGAAGTGAAGGTCGGCAGGTGTAAGGATCCCATGGAGTTCATGATGGGGCGTGCGAGATGAGCCACCGGCTGATCCTGACAGTTGCTTTTCCGGCGTCTCGAAGGGCGATCGCGAACCAACTTCCATAGGACGTTCGCCGGGGACCCGTGTTGGATCTACTGAAGACTGTTCAATCCCTAATCCACGCGCTGCACCCACTGTCATCACGCTACCCGCAGTTGCTGCGGCACCGGTAATCAGCGCACGCCGGCTAACCGTACGTAACTCATCTTGGGGTGCTTCGCCATCGCCCTTGGGGGCAGCGGGTATTTTCTTCCCGTCTTTTTGCACTTGACCTCCATAGTGCTAGGGTCCAAACCGCCCTTGAATAGCCAACTTATAGTTGTCCCGTTCGTGATCACGAGCAAGCGACTACCCCTCAAGGAACTGCTAACCAGAGGGACCTAGAAGATTAACTGCCCATTACTCCATGTCGAAGGTCAGATGGTCAGCGCGCATGCCACTCCGCTAGAAGCTCCGCCTCACGTTCTGCTGATAGCCCAGGGCGCATCTGTGTCTGACGTTCAGGCGTTCGCGAGAAGTGGAACTCAAGCGTTGCCTCAGTGGTATCGGCTAGTGACCGGAAGGTGAGCCCATGTGTGATCTCGTTCGACAGATCAAATTGGGCAAAACCCTCCGACCCCGGAGTCGGTGGTCGCCACACCGGCATTTCTGCGTACGGTCGCACACCGCGATCCGCGAGGAACTCTCGTGATACCCAGGTAAAAGTGGTCTCAGCTGTTGTAACAGCTCTAATACCATAGAGAAGTTCAGCCATAGGACGCGGTGTTGCCGGCCCAATCAGGTTGAAGATTCCCGTGTGCGAAGAGCCTGTCGAGTGGGACATGAAATCACCGAGATCCCGCACATCAATAATCTGTACTGGATCAGTCCCATCACCCGGAGAGAGCACCTCACCGCCCCGGTGAATCCGGACGGGCCAGTAGGTAAATCGGTCCGTGGGATCGTCTGGACCGATGATGAGTCCTGGTCGGAAAATCCCATACCGATCTGGAAACACACGCATTACTTCGCGTTCCGACTCGGCTTTTGCCAATCCATATGGCAGTTGAGTGATGTCCGCCGTGGCCGGGTCAACCCCCGCCGTTTCATACGTAAACGAAGGAACCGCTGAAGTCATCGGTACGGTTGAGTGACTAGCATACGCAGATCGAGACGAAACGTAGTAGTAAAGGCCCACTGAGTCGCGAAGAAATTCCGTAGAGAGCGTCACCCAGTCCGGACGCGCCGTGGAATTGTCGATCACAACATCCCATTCTCGTCCCCGTAATGACTCGAAATCTCCATTGCGATCTCCTCGCAACTCCTCAACACCCTCAAACATTCCAGGATTGTTTCCACGATTGAATATTGTGACTTCGTGTCCATCATCCAGTGCCGAGCGTACCTGATACGGACCAATGAAACCCGTACCGCCTAATATCAAAAGGCGCCCCGCTTTCACCTGCGCGCGGGAGCTAACTGGAGAGCATCCTGCCAGATGAATGCCAAGACCTAGGACACCACTGGCAGCAGCCGTGAGTTTAAGAAAATCACGGCGATCAGTATTAGAAGACATCGGCTACTCCTTGTTCAGATGCTTAATGGGCAGTTCCATCCAACAACTCAAAGATTCTGAGCACGGCGAGCCCAATCCCCCCCGGCGGGTCGCTAGCCCCCTTGAAATGCTCAGCGTGGGCCGTGAGGTCAATCCCGACCATTGTCTTTTCGGGATCGGCTCCACTTTCGTGGAACGAAACTGTTTGGGTCCATACGTCTCGCAGGTAGGCTTGCAGATGATTGATTTTCTCACGGTCTTGATACGGGGCCCCATGACCCGGGATAATCCACTCAAAATCGAGCGCTTTCACATGCTCGAGTGTCTCGATCCATTCGGGGGCATAGCCATCACCCATGTATGGAAGCCCCTCCGGGAGAAGATCGCCGGTTATAATGACTCCATCATCCGGGAGATGGACGATCACGTCACCTTCCGTGTGACCCCGACCAAAGAATAGGATGCGGATCTCCCGACCACTTCGGAACAGGCTCATTCGCTCGGAAAGTGTGGTGTTCGGTGGCGTCGGAACAACCTCCTGCGTTTGTGCGAAGAATAAACGGTCCGCTTCGATCGTTTCCTCTAATCGGGTACGAAGCTCTGGATCACCAATAGTATCGAGCACTCCCTCCATTGCTTCGATCCGACCAGGCACTGATCCGATAAATGTTTCGTAGGCTCGGCCGCTGTTAGACCGGCCCGTGACCATCGCCGCACGAGATGCCTCATGGCCGATGATTTCGACCTCGGACGGGTAGACCTGGTTCCCGTGAGAATGATCCATATGCCAGTGCGTATTCACAACAAAACGTACGGGCTTGTCAGTGATTGTCTTGAGATCTTCAAGAAGCACGTCCGCAGCAGCTGGAGAAACATGCGAGTCCACGATAAGAACATCTTCGTCATTGATTACGATACCGGCGTTGGACATCGCCACGATATCGCCGACACCTTGAGCGTGGTAGATATCTGGTACGATTTCAGTGAACGTAAAGTTCGACGGGTTCCCACCGACCGAACCCGCTCCGGTCTCCACCAGCCTACAGGCCACCATATTCGTGGCACTCACGACTACAAGAGCCAGGGCTAGATTACTGGACTGAATCCGCCACATCATTTTCTCCCAGGTTGGCAACCTGCGACGCTCTCCAAAAGGCTCCAGAACTTCATGCAGATCAACGTCAAGTTTGTGCGGCATGGTGAGTCTCTCCGGACTCTCTCGGGACGCGAATCCGTTCAACCATCGACTGGACGTGTTCCGGGGGAGCCGCCGTGAATCGTGAAACGGTCAGTGCCACGGCGAAGTTAAGCGCCATTCCGACCGTACCAATACCTTCCGGGGAGATACCAAACCACCAGTTATCAGCCACGTTAGCCGCTGGATTTACAAATTTGAAGTACACGATATAAGCGGCTGTGAATGTAATGCCCAAGAGCATTCCAGCGATCGCTCCTTCCCGATTGAGACGCTTGGAGAAAATCCCCAATATGATCACAGGGAAGAAAGATGCGGCAGCGAGACCAAATGCGAATGCCACCACCTCAGCGACGAACCCAAACTCATTAATCCCTAGATAGCCAGCGATGATGACCGCAACAGCCGCACTTATACGGGCCGCAACGAGTTCGCCTTTCTCCGTAATATTCGGTCGAAATCCCCGCTTTAAGAGATCATGACTCACCGCAGTTGAGACAACCAAGAGCAGCCCTGCGGCCGTGGACAGTGCGGCTGCTAAGCCACCTGCAGCCACAAGCGCAATCACCCAATTGGGAAGTCGTGCGATTTCGGGGTTTGCAAGCACCATAATGTCCCGGTCGATCGTCAGTTCGTTCTGGATTGACTCCCCGGAGGCAGCTGTGGCAGCCGGCCCCACATACTGGATGAGACCATCATTGTTGTGATCCTCGAATGTGAGAAGACCGGTCGTCTCCCATTTTGTGAACCACTCCGGCATCTCAGCATAGGGCTCATTCACAACCGTGTTCAGAAGATTCGTACGAGCGAACACTGCCACCGCCGGCGCTACCGTATACAAGATTGCAATGAACATGAGTGCCCACCCTGCGCTAATCCGGGCATCACGAACTTTGGGTACCGTATAGAAGCGGATGATCACGTGCGGCAATCCCGCTGTCCCGACCATGAGTGCCGCCGTGATCGCGAAAATATCAATGGTGGTCTTCGTCCCTCCCGTATAGGCGGCAAAGCCTAGCTCCTCGTGGAGTCTGTTGAGGTGATCGAGCAGGTAGGTTCCCGTCTCCTGTTCAGCTCCGCCGAAACCAAACTGAGGTATAGGATTCCCAGTAATTAGCAGGGAGAGAAAGATCGCGGGGACCGTATAAGCAAAAATTAAAACGCAGTACTGAGCAACCTGTGTATAAGTAATCCCCTTCATACCACCGAGCACAGCGTAGAAAAAGACGATACCCATGCCAATGATCACCCCAAGCGTAATATCGATCTCGAGGAAACGACTGAACACGATCCCCACACCGCGCATCTGGCCAGCGACATAAGTAAAAGAGACGAAGATCGCACAAACGACGGCCACCATTCGCGCAGCTTGCGAGTAGTATCGATCACCTACGAAATCAGGGACCGTGAAGGCGCCAAACTTCCGTAGATAGGGGGCGAGGAGAAGCGCTAGCAACACATATCCGCCAGTCCAGCCCATAAGGTAGACTGAACCATCATAACCTAGGAACGAGATGATCCCCGCCATAGAGATGAAGGACGCCGCCGACATCCAGTCTGCGGCCGTCGCCATCCCGTTTGCTACGGGATGAACGCCCTTCCCCGCCACATAAAACTCACTGGTGGAATTCGCACGCGACCAAATCGCGATACCGATGTATAGCGCAAATGACAGGGAAACGAGTGCGAAAGTCCATGCTTGGACTGTCATTCGCCCACCTCTTCCATCTCATCCACCTCAAATGCTCGGTCGAGGCGATTCATTAGGAAGACATAGACGAAGATCAATACAACAAAGACATATATGGAGCCCTGTTGTGCGAACCAGAAACCAAGGGGGAAGCCAGTCCCCGGCACTGTGATCTCGTTCAAAGTGTCTACAAACAAAATCCCGGCCCCATACGAAACGATAAACCATATTGAAAGCAGAATTCCTACATACTGTAGGTTTCTGCGCCAGTACTCTGATCGAATCTGGTCTTCGCGCACGTGACGCGGGTCAGAACTGTGATCTGGGCAACTCATATTTTTTTACTGGGAATCGCGGCCAGGATCTCCGATGGCTCAGCTCTCACCGTATAATCGGTATCGGCAGAGGCAAGAACCACCTCTCTATTGGAATCAATAACGTACGTGGCCGGGATGGGAAGCTCCCAACTTCCATCGCCATTGAATCGGAGAAGATCAATATCCAAAGTCCTTAGGTACAACTGCCTAAGATCATTAGGTAGACGAAACGTAAGGCCGTAGTCTCGAGCAACTCCTAAACCTAGATCAAGCAGAACATCGTACTCTATGCCATCCTCTTCAACCCAACTTTTTGCGAAATCGGCAATTTGCGGGGATAACGTGACTAGAGTGGCACCCTTAGCATGTATCTCTGGGAGGATAGACTGAAAAGCAGCCTGCTCTTCACGGCAATATGGTCACCAACGGCCTCGAAAGAAGCTAAGGATGACTGGTCCTCGTTCTAGAAGCGCTTCAAGTTGAACTGTCTTGCCAGCCAGGTTCGGCCGCGCAAACAGCGGAGCTTCCTGGCCAACTACCACGATGCGATCCAGTATGCCTGTTGCACCGAGTTCTTCCGTTGTGCGGTTCATTAGGGCCGTCGCTTCGGGCGGGCGTCTACTCGCGCTGGCAGCCCGCATCTCGCTGAGCCGTTGGTTCAATGGACCAGTCATGGCGTGGATTGTCGCTCCTTCATAGCGTCACCAGATCGTTAGAGGACAACAACGTAACGGGATCGTGCCCAAGGAGGCACCGCTGGCCGAACACGACGACAACTATGTGGTCACGGAAGAATTCGAACGCTTCTCTCAGAAGTACGATGTTTTCCGACGATCGTTTTGGGACAAACACGTCAAAACTGAGAAGAGTAGGCGCTTCTATCGTACCTACCGTGACACTCTAGACAGCTGGCGCAAAGCAGATGGCTTCACTCAACGAGACTACGCTCTCAGAAACGCTTCCTGGCATGTGAGCGACCTCTTCACCGAGTATAAAGAGAACGAAGATCGACGTGAAGGCTTCAACGATGCGTTCACCCTTCAACGAGAGGTTGCAGACAAAGCAGTCGAGTTCGATTCCCCCGAGGCCGCTGCCATAGAGATCAAGCGTGTAGCACGCGGTTTTGGGGCTGACTTGGTGGGCATCACAGCGATGGATCTCCGTTGGCTTTACACGGAAAAATTTAGTGACATCTCTGGAACCGCGCGTCCTAACGACATTCCCGAAGATCTGCGCTCTGTGATCGTTACGGCCCAGGCGATGGATTACTCACTAATTCGCACCGCCCCCTCTGCACTCTCCGGAGCAGCTACCGGTCTCGGGTATTCGCACGATGCCCTCGTGGTTCTCTCGTTGGCGCAATATCTCCGAAACCTCGGATACCGTGCGATAGCAAGCATGAATGATTCAGCACTTGCAATTCCGCTTGCACTCCAGGCTGGTTTGGGAGAGTACAGTCGACTGGGACTTCTTATAACTAAAGAGTTCGGTCCTCGCGTCCGACTCGGTAAGGTGTTCACTGACCTTCCACTCGCATTCGATGAACCAATTCAGTTTGGGGTAAAAGAATTTTGCGATTCTTGTCGACGTTGTGCCGACGCGTGTCCTGTGGGAGCGATACCACACGGAAATCCGAGTCTCGAACGATATAACGAATCGAATCTCAAAGGGGTCCGGAAGTGGTCGGTCGATGGCGAAAAATGTTTCGGATATTGGACGGCCCAAAATAGTGACTGTGCTATCTGTGTACGTGTGTGCCCTTATAACAAGGATTATTCGCGGTGGTGGATGCGATGCGGACGTCGACTGGCCGCCACTCCAATTCGCCGATTTCTTCTCTGGCTTGATATAAAGTTGGGATTCGGTGAGCGCGTGAAACCAAAAGACTGGTGGTCTCGTCTAGGCACTTCGGTTTCACAAGGATCACGATAATGATGAGTCTGAAAAGTTGGTCATGGAGACCACAAACTATGCTCTGGTACCACAGATATCCTGCATTGTGTTACCTATCAGTTCAGGACCTGACGTGATCGACCGAAAATTTGATGACGCGAAGGATTCCCAAGGCACACGGCCCACGTTAGACCAGGCCATAAAAACCTGGTCGCAGATGAATGACGCGACACTCCTACGAAGTGTTGCTGCAGTCTTGGTCGGTTTTGCAATCCTCACTATTGGCTCTGTCGCCATAGGTCGTTCAATCCTTTCCCTCACGGATATGACTCCCGGCAACCAACCGACTTCGGGCTTCCTAGTTGCCAGCCTCAGTTCTCGGCTACTACTCGCGATCCTCGCCGGCTATTTGACTGGTAAGGCAGCACAAAGGGCACCACTTCTGCACGCCGTGGTCCTCGCCGGCCTGCTGGCATTCTTTAGCCTCGCGGCGATTGGCGGGTTAACAGCTGCTGGAGGACTCCAAGACCCATCGTGGTACCCCACGGCCATGCTATTTATAGGCCCTGCCGGCGTCTTGGTAGGAGGGACCTTAAGAATCCGACGTACTACTAACGTCAGTTGAAGAATACAAAGGGTATCAGTCCGACTCGAGCGCCCTTAAGGATTTGAAGAAAAGCCTAGATCAAGCTTTTTCGAACATTTAGCCGCTTCGGTTCGTAATTCAGATCAAGTGGTAGCCAAATTGTGTCTGCACGGGCCCGTGTGTTTCACCAACTTCAGCCGAGAACACCACTTCGTCGAACTCGGGAACCATTTCCCCTTGGCCAAATGAGCCTAAGTCTCCACCCTTTTGGCTCGAAGGACAAAGTGAGTGCTCGCGGGCAACATCACCAAAATCTGCGCCGCCTATTATTTCTTCCTTGAGTGTTTCAGCGATCACTTCAGAGTCGACCAGGGTGTGTTGTGCTGTTGCACGCATATCTTTCGCGTCCGTTCGGTTAGTTAGTTATCTGCGCTTGGAATCGCACCACATTATGTGGCTCCGTATTTTTCGGCCACCCAGTCCGTGAACACCTGTTCACCTCCAACCTGAACTTCGGTGTCGCTCGCCGAATGGAGTAATGCATCAACAAACGTCTGCCCATAACCACGACTGAACGAGATCAGAATGCAATCAGTTTCCATTGTCACGACCTGACAGGGAACGTGGAGAACCGGGCCCTGGGTCAAAAATGGCGTTATTCGCTCGGGCAAAAAGAGGTCAAGACTACTGAAACACTCCATAGCAGTCGGTGTGTTCTTCCCTAGAATCGCAAGCCAACAATGTGAATCCGTTGTATCAGTATACCCGACGTCGGGAGGCGTATCTGTCGGCGCACCGCAACCGATAGAGCCGATTGATACCTGCGTCCGGTTCATGCGACTGATTATTAGGCCACTGGTAATCGCTACCTCGCCCGGACGGGGGGGCACATGCAAGCCGAATGGGGATTTCTCATCCAGACAACGGTCCTGGTAGTCCCAGCGTGGCCGATGGCTAAGATCGATGATACGGGGGCTATCTAGCGTACTATCCTGAGGATAAGACCGTGCAACATTCCAGCCAGCGCGTGACTCACGCTTGGTTGGTGTCGAATCAAACACAACGGGAGATTGGCGGTGAAGCGATGGTGCTGTCATGCCCTTAACCGTCCACCATCGGGGTCATAAAAGTGAGGTCGGACCACAGTAACTGCACAGCGTTTTGTCCCACTTCCAAGGTTCTCGTACAGGTGGATTTTCTCCCCTTCGACTGCAAGCCGTTCATCAACCAGGGCCATGCCAAATTGCGAACCTAAGACTTCGCTATACCGAGTCGTGCACACAAAACCGGCGACGTCATCCCCGTCCACTACAATCGCACCATCCTTAGGACGATGATCTGGACCGTCGGCAAGGAACCCGATCAGCTTCATTCTGCCTGTCTGTTCGAAGCAAGCCCGGAGCGCCGGGGCACCGACCTTCTTCGACTCGGTATCATCTTGGTCCCAAAGCCAACCCATCCCGATGTCGAGAAGCGTGACCCGCTGCTCAGATTCTGCTCCGATTATTACGTGTCCCTTCTCCGCTCGCATGCAGTACTGTGCCTCAACCCCAAACGGACGAACATTAAATTCTTGGCCTGCTTCCCAAAGCAAATCCCACACGTATTGGGCATAACTCGCCCCGACGTGAAGCTCGTAGGAGAGTTCGCCTACAAATCCGAGTCGAAGACACCGCGCTGGAACGTCTTCACCGACCGAGATCTTTCGGTACCCAAGATATGGAAACGCCTCATTTGATATGTCGGCAGACGTGATTTTTTGAAGAACTCGGCGTGCGTTTGGGCCAGCTACATTAATGGATGCCAACCCATCGGTTAGATTGACGAGGTTATAGTCCCAACCATCATAACGCGTATGGTACCGGAACCACTCCACCGTTTCTCCAGCCCGGTTCGAACTTGTCGTAAAATAAAAATCATTGTCTCCGACCGGAACAACAACTCCATCGTCGATAATGTTTCCCGTGTCGTTACACATCGCGCTGTACTTACAACGGTCCACTGTCATTCGCGACATGTCAGAAATAAAAACGCGCTGAAGTACCTTTACAGCGTCGGGCCCGTATATCCGAAATTTCCCAAGCGGTGAACTATCGAGGAGGCCGACGTTCTCACGCACATTCCGAATCTCCTCCCGACACATAAAATCGTCACTGAAATATCGCACTCTCTGCCACGCGCCAGCCCGCCGGAAAACACCCCCACGGGCAGACTGATCGTCATGGAGGGGGGTCCGCTTACATACGTCGTGGTTTGGCCCAGCGACCGTCCCTATTGTGGTTGGAATGACTGGCGGACGAACTGTGGTACTGGTGATCTCTTCGGCCGCATGACCAGCGATTTCTGCCATCGCCATGGCCAGGTTCTGGCCAGGTACTCGGTATTGGCCCGGACCGAGACCGAAATTTCCAAATCGCTTAGCAAGTTCCGGTACATCAAAACCTTGACCCGCACACTGTGCTACATTTTTCCAGGTTCCGTCCTCGTCGAAGTCGAGAAAAGCTTTATGGCCACCCCCGATCCGCGGACCGTAGAGAATCTCACACCCGGGAGGCGCACTCGGAAGGTTCCTCATCCGCCCGCACGCACTCTCAAGATCGGAGCCGGTGTCACAACCACATGCCTCCACAGCCTCAAGGCCTGCAATTTGACCTGAGGTTTCGATGGCATCAACATCGACAAGCCCCAAAACACGACCTGCTGCAAATACGTTGAGCGGAAGACTCGCTAGTTGAAAAGTATGGGTGTGTTCGGAATGGCTGAACCGGGCCCCCGCACAGGAAAGTACTCCTATATCAGGTTGGCGACCTGCATTCGTCACCAGCACATCACACGCAAACCGCCTCATTTCTCCACCGTCCAGCGGTCCAAGATCAACACCTCTCACGCAGCTTTTCCCATGAACTTCACTCGCTGCATAACCTGGCAGAAATTCGATTCCCGCCTGTCGGATTTGGTGGACGAGATCAGGATCATGACCGTCGGAGCGGGCATCTGCTACGACTGGCACCTCAAGTCCGAGGATTGAGAAATCGAGTGCGGCTTCGAGCGATAGATCGTCGCCCACACTGAGGGCGATAACGTTGCCGGGACGAACCCCATAAGTCCGTGCAAGCCGCCATGCCGTGTCCAACTGAAGTACACCGGGTCGATCATTATTCTTAAATATGAATGGCCGTTCGATCGATCCCGTCGCAACCACCACGGTTTGGGCGCGACACTCCCAGTGCCGTTCTTCAAAACCATCCGTACCAGACCCAGTTTGAAACCCTGTGACAAGGTTCTCACCCCACACTCCCGTCACTGGCGCACCTTCGAAGACACGGATCCCGGGGTGTTCATGCACCCGCGCGGCCAACTGGCGCGTATGCTCGTATAAGGGAGTCCCAGTTCGTTCGCGAACACGCCAGTCTAGGTGACCACCTAACCACGGTCTCCGCTCGAATAGACACACCCGAATGCCGGGTCGAGCCGCAGATAGGGCGGCACTCATCCCTGCGGCTCCTCCCCCAATCACTGCTACTTCAGCATTCAAATAAAGTTCGGACCTTTTGCGGTGGGAGGGCTCTCTCTCAATATCGAGCACCCCAAGGCCCGCTAATTTACGCATACGATTTTGAAAAAATGGCCACGCGCGGTAAGGGCGGTGAAAAACTTTGTAATAAAATCCAGCAGGCATCCATCGATCGAACCGATCAAGCCACCCGTAGCGATCGAACCGTGGATCTCCTTTCACATTTTGCGCCGTAACGAACATCCCTTCTCGAAGCGGAGTCGTCCCAGAAGATTGATTAGGCACCCCATTGATCGCGAGGAGCTGACTCGATCCTTCCCCTTCGAGATCATACAAACCGCGCGGGCGGTGATACTCGAAGCTGCGACCAAAAACACGGACATCCGCCGCCCAAAGTGCTGTTGCAACCGTATCACCTTCATACCCCACGAGATTCCGTCGCACCCAATGGAACCCGATTGGACGATCCACATCAATCCGCTGTGTTCGAGATGGTGGTAACCTATCCACGCTCTACCTCACGTGGTGGTTCTTCTCGGTTTGTTGCGGGGTTTCGCCAAGTGGTGAACCAAACACCACATCCACTCGTATGATACCACCACTCCTCCTGGGGCTCGGGACGGGTCATTCGGAACTGCGTCCAGCGAAAATGTTCGTCACTAGACAACTGTTTCTGCTCCGGCCGCGGACCACGCTCTTGTCCACCATAGTGGAACTCATACACATCTCGTGCACCGCAAACGGGACAGGTAAGCCGGAAGGTCATCGGGTAAGCTCGATGGGTTGAACCAAAATTAGTCCCAGTGGCCGTATTTCATTGTCGTTGCCGTCTCCCCCATATAGCGATTCTCAAGGAACCTACTCAACGCGAATGGGGCAAGGATTTCCGGCGCTTCTTCACGAGCAATGAACTCAGCCATGTATTTACCTGTAATCGGGCCAGATTTGAACCCGAAATATCCCCATCCAAGATCGATGTAGAGCCCGTCAAACATCACGTTTCCATCTAGAATTGGGGCCATGTCGGGTGTCATATCGGCGAGGCCTGCCCAGATGCGTAAAAAACGAACTCCCTCAAGACACGGCATGAAATCAGTCAGTGCTTCCGCCTGGTGTTTGAAGTAGTGGGCGGTCACATCGGTTGTGTAATTGACCTGCGGGTCCATATGTGCCCCGGTGGCGATCTCTCCTTTGAGTGTTTGGTTTGCGTAAACGTGATAGGCACCTGAACTGAGTACGCAGTTAAGGAGTGGCTTAAGTGGCTGCGTCACCATCGCTTGAATCGTAAGAGGGTGTATCGGGAGTTCGATATCCAGCATGGCGCAGATCGACGCCCCGTATCCTCCTGCCATGACAGCGAGCTTGTTACAGCTGATCGGACCGTGGTTTGTTTGGACTCCTGTTACTCGGGGACCAACGACGTCAATTCCTTGGACTTCAACTCCTTGGTGGATCGATGCTCCATGTTTGTCTGCGCCTTTTGCCAAACCCCAGACGAGAGCATCGTGCCTGATGGTACCTCCCGGTGGGTGATACATACCGGCTTGAATGGGATGTGCGGGTCGATCTGAAATATCGAGTGCCGGGATTACCTCTTTGCATTGTTGTGGATCCAGCAACTCTGATTTCACGCCGCTGAAGGTCGCCGTGTTGATCGCGAGCCGAAAACCACTGACCGCAGCCTCGCTATGCGCGAGGCTAAGATTCCCGCAGTTAAAGAACATCAGGTTGAAATCAAGCTCGTCCGTGAGGATTGGCCATAATCGAAGACCTTCATCGTAAAGCTTTACGTTCTGTTGTGTACGTTGGTTCGCGCGCACATGGGCTGTATTTCGACCCGATCCTCCGAATCCTATGTATTGGCTCTCAAGTACGGCTATGTCTTTAATGCCATGTTCTTTAGCCAGATAGTACGCTGTGGCGAGACCATGGATTCCACCGCCGATGATGACTACGTCATAGTGACGCTTGAGCGGCCTGGTCTTCCATAAGCGGCCAAATTTTGTGTGACTGTAATCAATCGAACTCACTGACGGCGATAGGCGTTTCAAAGACACCTCTCATAATCAGGTAGAGGGGACATGCCTTCTCTCAACCAAGCACCGAGTAAGACGAGTCCGGATTGAGTGTCCTCAGACGACTGAAGAAACCAATATCCAAAGCACGTTTCGTGTACTTCATGTGAAACTGTACTGGCTCCGAATCATGGCCGTGACCATCCTCAACTTTCCCGATGAGTTCAGCCATAACCTTTCCAGCCAGTGGTGCATTCTTGAACTGGTTTCCTGAGGTCCCGACAGCCATATAGAAACCCGGGAGGGCTGACTTGTCATAGATCGGGATCCAATCATCCGAACAATCATACAGATCGACTAAGCCCTGGCGCGCCTCGGGTATAGGTAACCCTTTGATACGCTGCGCTTCACGTAATACTTGTGTCTTCCACTGATCACTGAACGTGTTGTCATAGTTGTCAGGATCTTCGACCCACTCAAGAATGTCGCACGGCGGGTCTTCCGAGCCAATGAGAATGTTTCCACCGACTTCTGGTCGTGAATAGCACCCAATATCGCCATCTGAGAGAAGCATTCCGACCGCATTGTAATCGACCCCATCTGGCGCCGGGACATGGCAAACTTCCTGCTTGAGCGCATGCGTCTTGATATTCATTTCTTCTTCGACGCCTGCCATGCGGTTAATAATGAAGGAATGGGGTCCACTCACGTTGACCACGACAGGGGCGCGAACCTGATCACCACTAGCAAGCCCAATGCCGACCGCCCGACCACCTTCTTTCAGAACTTCTACAACCTCTGAGTTGAATTGAAATTCACCACCTCCCGCCTCTGTAGCACGTTGCACATTGTGACAGGTCAGCTGCGGATCGTTGACGAACCCCGATTCGGGCACATAGATGGCACCATCCACCTCACCGCCGGTCGGCTCTCCGAAGCGGTCATCATCCTGCGTGACGGGCGGACCGTATTGTTTCGTATCGATGAACCTTAGCTTCTCTCTCATCCCCTCCGTGTCGAGTTCTTCGTATGTCACATGCAGTTCATCGAGGCTCGCCATCACGTTTTTGAGGTACTGATTCTTCTCAGTCTTTGTGACCAAACAACCCGTATTGATGTATTTAGCGAGTCCACGTTCATCCGTCATCCCGACGTATTTGCCCCAATCAAGCCAGTAAAAATAGGACTCTCGCGCCATCGCGACCCCTTCAGGTGTTGAGTAGTGCAAGCGGACGATGGCGCACGTATTTGACGTCGATCCGTATCCCGCCGCGGGCAGCTTATCGATGTTCAGTGTCCTGAAACCACGCTTGGTAAGCTCGAACGCTGTGCAGCACCCAATAACCCCAGCACCGATGACTATCGCATCATATTCCCTATCCATAGTTATCCCTGGCTAAGTCAACTGCAGGGCTTCAAGAGTGGGGCTCAAGGTTGATCCTCACTTATCACTCCCCCCAGCCCCTGGGCAACTAGCATCGCATTGAAGGCTGAGAGTTGAGTCCGCACGAGTGCATCGTACTCTGCCTGGGCTTCGTCAAGCTCAACGCGGAGCTCATCACCGACTGCTCGATGCTGTTCTGTGGGCGGAAAATCGGAACTTTCCACGTTTGCGAGAAGCGAACGAATCTGTTGCGCCGATCCCGACGGCCAACGAAGCCCATCCCCACCCCGCCCTGTCATATTCAGTTGGAGCAACTTCGCCTCTACCGCAGCAAACTCAACCTCCAGTTCCTTCGCCCTATTCCGCAGCTCCAATGTTTCATCTTCGCCACTCAACTCCTGAATTGCCTGCAACTGGGAACGAATACGCTCAGCGCCATTGATGACCTCAGTTGCTCGGTTGAGGTCAGATTGAAGTTGACTCACAAGCTCAAAGTTCTCGCGAACGTCACTCTCCATCCCCCGAGAGTTCGGGTCCTTACGGACTTCAAGTGAAGTGGAATGCTTCCACTCGTTTACAACAACCTCCACCGTGTACCTGCCGGGCAGTGCCAGAAGCGAGACGGGGGCAAGGCCCGGTGCGTCACGAGTTCCGTCCTCTCCGAGCACAAACCAGGAAGCGTACCTCGGTGGAGTTCGGAGAACTGCCTTGACCGATGAGTCGTGTCGTAGATCCCACCAAACACGGTTAATACCCTCGTTTGCACCACCCTTCATCGAACGAATCACATTCCCGCTCGCATCTCGAACAATGACACTTACAGAGTCTGCTTCAGCTGCACTTGCCGACAACCAGTAATCTATTGAAGCACCGTAGGGCGGATTTTCGCCGGCAACCGGCTCTTGATCTGAAGCATAGGGCGGAACCGTCGGTCGAAATCGGTATTCATCGCGTGGCTCAAAGACGTGTATATCACTGGCAATGACTTCCGGGTTCAATTGTTGAATCGCGGAGATATCGTCAAGAATCCAAAAACCGCGCCCGTAGGTACCTACGACCAGATCGTTGAAGTGCTCTTGGATGACCAACCATAGCGCAGGCGCATGTGGCAAGTTCGACTGAAGTGGCTGCCACATGTCACCATCGTTGAACGACACAAAAAGCCCATTCTCAGTCCCTGCATAAAGGAGTCCCGGTCGGACTGGATCCTCAAGGATTGAGCGCGTGTAGCTGAGTGGGCTTTTCTCAATTCCATTAACAATCAGCGTCCATGACTCACCGTAGTCGTGGGTACGATAAAGCCATGGGTCACGGTTGTTAGCTTGGTGACCATCCACTGCGAAGTATGCCGTGCCTGCATCATAACGTGATGCCTCGATGTTCCGGATCGAACCCCAGTCAGGCATACCTGGCACGTTCGCCGTAACGTTCGTCCATGATTCACCACCGTCGCGCGTGACATGGATGAGACCATCGTTGGTGCCCGCCCAAATCAGCCCTGGTGTAAGCGGCGATTCCTCAACCGAAAAGACAACGCCCGAATATTCCACACCCAGGTTGTCGGGTGTAAGGCCTCCCGATGGACCCATTCGAGAG
Organism: uncultured Gemmatimonadota bacterium; assembly: GCA_964480515.1. Lineage (GTDB taxonomy): Bacteria > Gemmatimonadota > Gemmatimonadetes > Palauibacterales > Palauibacteraceae > Palauibacter. The sequence continues at coordinate 153,861 of CAYZOT010000004.1, read as the reverse complement.
CGATCATTTCGCGTAAGGTCAGGGCTAATCACCTGCCAGCTGTGCCCTCGATCTGTGGTTACGTGTACATGCTGTGAAGCGGTATAGACCTTCTCATGGTCATGGGGTGAAATGGTAAGTGGTGGGTCCCATACGAACCGGTAACGGAGTTCACCAGCCGACCAACCAACCGTATTCTTTGGCCATACTTCAATGTTGTGAACCTGCCTAGACTCAAGATCCATACGAGTCACAATTCCGCCCACCGCCCCCGAACCTGACGCACTCGACCATATGATGTCCGGATCTTCAGGATCGGGTGTAGCGAATCCACTTTCACCCCCACCCACATCGTGCCAGTCGCCCCTTGGGATATTTCCGACAGATCCGAGGAAACCACTGTAGAGCGTTCGACTTGGACCACGCGCCGATTGTCCATCTTGTCGGTTCCCGTACACGTAGTACGGGATCCGCGTATCGACCGTAACGTGATACATCTGTGCTACCGGGAGGGCGATCTGACGCCAACTTTGGCCGCGGGTCGTAGAAATATCCACACCACCATCATTGGCAACAATCATTCGATCTGCGTTCTGCGGATCAATCCAGATGTCGTGATTGTCACCCCACGGGGCGGATTCGCCCTGGTGATCAATGGTGCTCTCGCCGCCGTTGGTTGTAGAACTGAAACGGGAGGCCAGAAAATATGCCTCCATGTCGTCGGTTGGGGATGCCTCAACACGACTGTAGTAATGGGTTCGCCCGGCGAGCGCGCGATCGTAAGAGACCAATTCCCATGTGTCACCACCATCATCTGATCGCCAGAGTTCACCGCTTTCCGTCTCCGTTCCGTCGGGAAGCGGAACGCCATCTCCCGTCTCGATCAAAGCATAAATCCGGTTTGAGTTGGAGGGAGCCATTGCGAGCGCAATCTTCCCATGATCCTTGGTGGGCAGTCCATTCCCTGTTAGCCGAACCCAGGTGTCCCCTCCGTCGCGCGACATGAAGATGCCGCTTCCTGGCCCACCACTCGTTCGACCCCACGTATGGATCTCGAGTTGCCACATCCCGGCGAAGAGAATCCGAGGGTTATTAGGATCCATCACCAGGTCTGACGCGCCCGTATTTTCGTCCACAAACAACACGTGTTCCCAAGTTTCCCCACCATCCTTTGTGCGGAAAATTCCTCGTTCCTGTTGTGGTCCATAGCTATGCCCGAGTGCGGCCACATAAGCGATATCTGGATCCCTCGGATCAACTTGAATACGGCTCACTCGTCCCGTGTTCTCCAACCCCAGGAAACTCCATGTCTTGCCAGCATCCGTTGACCGATAGACACCCTTACCCATCGAGATGTGACTCCGGATGTTAGGCTCACCCGTCCCCACCCAAACCACATTAGGATCGGACGGTGCAACAGCGATAAATCCGATCGATAACGCGTCCTCTGAATCGAAAATGGGTTTCCAGTAATTTCCCCCATCCGTAGTCTTAAAGATCCCGCCTGACGCAGCACCGGCATAGTAGATATTGGGGTTCCCCGGTATGCCTGCTGCCGTTGAAATTCGGTTCCCCTCGGGACCTATGTATCGGTACTTAAGAGCGTCAAAGTTTGAGACACCGTTTTGCTGCGCTCCGAGTGCGATAGGGGCCAATAATCCGAGTACTATTAGACACATATGGCGCATGTTAAAACTCCACGATTACAGGTGGTGGATTTCTGAGATTATGGTTAGCAAACACCCGCACGGGGTATGGATCATAGCTATTCTAGACACGCTTAAGGCGCCGGGTTAAAGAGGAAATAATCGTAGATCGCCCGTGAAATATGGGCGATCGTTGCCTCTCGAGCCCCAACGGGGCGATTCGAGTCCTTCACAAAAATAACCGTGATCACATGCCCCGAATCATCCGGCAGATAAATATACCCCACATCATTCGTAGTCCCACCAATAGTCCCTGTTTTGTGGCCCACTTCTGTTCCTGGCGGGAGGACGCCTTTGATTCGACCCATCCCCGTTTGAACACGGAGCATTATGTCCTTGAAAAGCGCAGTGCTACTAGGGCTGAGTGCACTACCCCCCCAAACGCTCTCCAGCAGCTTCACCATTGCCCTAGGGGTCGATGTGTCGCGCAGGTCGGTTGAGAACGCAGTTCGCGCTGCGTCTCTCTCAGCCTCGGTCACACTACTCGATCGGCGCAGAAATTCATCCATCGTGATTTTGCCATCGGCCGGCGCCTCAACCCCATAGAAGTCAGCGATTAAGACTGAGGTCGGTCGATTTACGCTGATTTCTCCAATCGAAAGTTCCGCCATCCTGGCATTCACAGCCACCGGACCACCCGCCGAAGACAGCGAGAGGTCAGTAGCGCTGTTATCACTGATCAAGAGCATCAGTTCCAGGAGGTTACGGACCGAGAGCACGACTCCGGGATCGTCAAATAGATTTGAGAGCGTCCCGCTACCAGGGTGAATGTCTGTTGGATCCAATGCGATCATATCCGCGAGCGAAATTTCAGCCCTGTCCACTCGCGACAAAAGTTGCACGGCAATCGGAACTTTGTAGGTCGATGCCATCGGGAACCGGACGTTGCCGTTTAACCACACGCTCCGCCCAGATTCAATATGAAACGCACCTACACCCACGATACCGCCACTGCTATCGACAAGTCGTTCGATTTCAGACAGTAGACGATAAAGTCCAATGTCATCATCTGGTGAGACAGCACCGCTCTGCGCAACGATTGGTGCAAACGAGAACAGGATTAGCCAGAGAGGTAGTATGGCCCTAGCAAAAAATCTAAGGAGTTTCACCATATGCCATGCCTTGCGAACGAGTAGGTCGTGCTTATCTCCCGTGAAATCAAGAAGGAACGGGCCGCGCTTCTAGGATACGGTAGTGACTCGCTTTCGATCCGACGAGAGCACGGGTCATTACCTCACAGGATCGCCGATCATCTAATGAGGCGACATACTACCAAACATTCAGACTGAGAGAGACCATGAGTAGTCGATCGTACAGCACTGATTTCGTCCTGACGCCTTTAGAACAAAGGGTCGTAGATGCGGTCGACTTTGACTCACTCCTGGCCCTGCTCAGCGATTTGATCAGCCTCCCTAGCGTCGCCAACAACGAAAATCCGGCACAAGAACGAATGGCGGAAGCAATGGAAGATATTGGGCTTTCAACTGATGTATGGGAGATCGATTTCGCGCAACTGAAAGGGCACCCTGCGTTCACAACAGACGTTGAACGTAACGAAGGGCTTGGAGTGGTTGGTACAATAGGTCACGCGGCAGAGGAAGGTCGAACGTTGATCTTGAACGGACATGTCGATGTCGTACCAGCTGGCGAGGAAGACAGATGGAAACACCCCCCCTTTGAACTGACTGCTGAGGGAGACGATCTCTACGGACGAGGGGTGGTCGACATGAAAGGCCCTCTTTGCTGCGGCTTGTTCGCAGCCAAGGCCATCTTGGATGCGGGTGTTGAACTCGCTGGCGAGGTACAGATCCAGAGTGTCATCGGGGAAGAAGATGGCGGTTCCGGTACACTCGCAACGATCGAGCGAGGTTACCGAGGGACTGGTGCGATCGTACTGGAGCCTACCGAATTCACGATCGCACCAGCACAAGCAGGAGCCTTGAGTTTCCGCGTCACCATCCCCGGGCTTGCTGCACACGGTGCCTTCCGCGAGGAAGGAGTGGATCCCGTCGAAAAGTTTATCCCAATCTTTAAATGCCTCCGCAAACTTGAGGCAGATCGAAACACAGCGGTCGAAGATCCTTTATTTGATGGCGATGCACTCCCATTCCCACTCGCGATGGGGCGCATTTATTCAGGAATTTGGCCCTCGACCGTTGCGGAGACACTGGTCGCAGAGGGGAGATATGGGGTTGCGCCAGGCGAGAACGCTTCGAGGGCCCGAAACCAGCTGGAAATGGCGGTTTCTGAAGCCGCTTCTTCTGATGCCTGGCTCCGTGCACATCCACCAAGAGTCGAATGGTGGGGGGCTCAGTTTGAATCTGCACAAATTGCCGTCGATGATCCCGTTGTGACCACGCTATCAGAAACGATGCGGTCGGTAACAGGCACTGAGCCGACAATCGCTGGCGTGCGCTATGGAGCCGATATGCGCCTTCTGGTCAATGAGGGGAAAATCCCTACAGTGCTCTTCGGGCCGGGGGATGTTCGAGAGGCGCACCGACCCGATGAAAAAATATCAAAATCCGCGCTCATGGAGGCGACAAAGATTTTGGCCGTAACCGCACTTCGGTTTAGTGGTGCCGCAGAATCAGACCATACGTAAACAAGCGCAGACGGCTCACCCCGCATAAGCACAACTGGAGTGGCCTCTGATTTTTACGGTTGTAGCGCCCTATCCCTTCCATCCAATCCCCAATCCGGGTTGATTTGGACACCTAGGTGCGTCAGCGCCGTCACTGCTACATCAACAATCGCTGGCGTACCCAATATCTCACCGGGGATGACAGAAGGTCCGTGTGCGAAGAAGAAAATCGTCGACTCTTCCGGCGAGTCACCTCCATGTCCACCGTCCGCACGCCGACCATGATCGGTAGACACCAGGATCAACCAATCTTCCTCCGCATAAGAAACACGGGCACGAATCGCATCCAGAAGTTGTCCAACGTGGTGGTCAGAATAGGCAATTGCAGTTCGATATTCTTCTCCAATTGAACCAGCTTTATGACTCATTTCATCGGGGGCACCAAGGTATACGAACATCGCGTCTGGATCCGAACCCTCTAAAACATCGACTGCCGCTTGTGTGATGAAAGCATCGGCCTCGGACCAACCCATGTAGCCATTACGCACAACCAAACTATCGAGCACCCCTGTGATTAAGGGGCCTCCAGAAACCTCCGCCACAAGTGGTAACCAATCTGCCGCAGCAAATGTCACTAAATCCGGACGCAGTTGTTCGATCCGTGAAAGGAAGTCGGGATATGTGGCATATTTATTTCCCTGGAAGTTGTTACTTCGGACTGCGTGCTTCTCGGGCCACACGCCAGTCAACATGCTCGACCATGCGGGTCCGCTGCTCGTGGGACGCGTTGTCCGCACCTGATCTGAAAATGCTCCTTCTGAGATCAAACGATCGAGATTGGGCGTAGCAACGTCCGCAAGAACGTCCGGACGTACACCATCGATTCCAATCAGGAGCACCTTCTGCTGTCCTTCCGCAGGGCGCCCTAAAAATAACACCCCTATAACAAACGAAAGCTTAAGTACACTCCTGTAAATCATCATCGCGAGTTCCGCACCCAGATCAAATTGTGCACTTCAGCCTAGTGGCCGATCGCAAGGCCATCTTTGCGGGGATCCGATGCCCCTGCCCATCCTTTCTCAAGCCGCATAACAAGCTGGCCACCACCGTATGAAGTTGTCTGCCACGGAGCGATCTCATGGCCGAGCGCTTCGAGACCTTCCTGAAGCGCCGGCGTCATATTTTCAACAGATACTCGAAGTACCCCACGGTGTCGAAATCTCGCCGCATCGATGGCCTCCTGTGGGTCCATGCCAAACTCAATCATGTTGAGGACCACTTGCACGTGACCCTGTGGCTGCATGGACCCCCCCATGACACCAAATGATATTAGAGGTTGACCATTTTTTGTCACGAAACCTGGAATAAGCGTATGGAAGGGCCGTTTTCCAGGAGCCACTTGGTTCGGGTGGCCATCTTCAAGCGTGAAACCAGCCCCACGATTTTGAAGAACGAAGCCAGTTCCCGGAACAACCACACCTGATCCAAAAGATCCGAAAATTGAGTGGATAAACGAGACCATATTCCCATCGCTGTCCGCAACCGACAAATAGATCGTTTCAGTGGCAGTGGCGAATTTCCCGGGTTCTACCCGGACGGCTGCTCGGTTGGGATCGATGAGCGCCTGGCGGGTTTCTAGGTAGCTTGGATCGATCAAGACCTTGGGGTCGATTTCCATGTGCGCCGCATCGGCCACATGTCGGGCCAAGTCTGCGAACGCAACCTTCTTTGCCTCGATCAGGTGGTGTAGGTATTCCGCCGAATTATGTCCCATCGACACAAGGTCAAACGGCTCAAGCATTCCCAACATCTGCAGTACCGAAATCCCTTGGCCGGCTGGTGGAAGCTCCCAAACGGTCCAACCCTTGTAGTCCATGGAGAGAGGCTCAACCCAGCGCACCTCCATTGCTTCCATATCATCGATAGTCAAATAACCGCCAAGTTTCGCCAAACCTTCAATCACGATTTGACCAAGGTCGCCGCCGTACATGGCAGCTGGACCTTCTCGGGCGATCATACGCAGTGACCGAGCAAAATCGAGGTTCCGGAACCACTCACCAGCCTTCGGCGATCGCTCCCCATCGATCAGGTACGTATCGGTCGCACCCGGATCCTGTTTGAGCTTAGCTGTTTGATCTGACCATTGGTTCGCAATGATTGGGGTAACGGGAAAACCTTCCTCAGCAAGAGCAATTGCCGGCGCAAGTATCTCGGCGAGTGACATCGACCCGTATCTCTCATTGAGCGCACCCCACCCAGCGATGGCCCCCGGGACGGTTACGGCACCGGGTCCAGAACCTGGTACCCGATCAAATCCGTCAGCTCGAATTTGCTCGGGTGTCATTTTCGCCCCCGCACGTCCCGTCGCATCCAAGCCGACCAACTTTCCTTCTTCAGCCGACCAGAACAGGGCAAACAGATCACCGCCCAATCCTGTCATGTGTGGTTCGACAAGCGACAAAACTGACGAGGCGCCAATCGCTGCATCGAACGCATTCCCGCCGTTCTGTAGGATCCGAAGCGCAACCGAAGAAGCCATAGGCTGGCTTGTCGCAACCATAGCGTTGGGTGCGTATACAGTGGATCGGCCTGCGACAGATGTTGGAGCGTCCATCGAGGCCTCCTGCGCTGAAGGGGTTCCCGACGCAACCGAACACGCGGTGGTCACACCGGCAAATATGATTGTTAACATCGGAGTTATGGGACGCATGATTGTCCTGAGGAATACGTGAAGAGAGAGAAACGCTGGGACAAAACCCAACTTATAATATGAATTCACCCTACATTTGAGTTTAGGGTCTCCATGCAGCCATAGCATCCCAAGCATTATCACGTGTGACATTCACGGGATCCGACCCATCGGCGCGCATGGTGTAGATCTCTGGCCTTACACCCCTCTTAGTAGAGAACACAAGATGCGAGCCGGTCGGAGACCAACGCGGCAACTCATCAACGCCAGCCATCTGAGAAAGGTTCTGTTGGTTCGAGCCATCTGAGTTCATTACATAGATTTCCGCATCCCCATCATCTCGGAACGAAGTGAAGGCTATCTTCGATCCATCGGGCGCCCATGTGGCTGCACGGGCACCCCCCTTAACCGGAATTTCCTGCAGGTTTCCACCATCAGGACTCATCGTCCACAACGTCATTTGACCCGGTTCGCTGGACTCTCGATTTGAAGAGAATACAATGGTCTTTCCGTCAGGTGACCAGTCCGGATCGAGGTCAAAAGAGGCGGAATTGCTGATGTTGAGCATCTCCGACCCATCAGCATTCATAATGTAAATCTCGTGGTTTCCATCCCGTTCGGACACAAACGCAATATGGCTTCCATTGGGAGAGAACCGTGCATTTCGGTCGTTCGCAGGATCCGAGGTCAGTGGGGTTGGATTTGAACCATCTGCATCCATGAGATAGATGTTCGGGTCTCCATCTCTCCAACTTGTGAACACGATCTTTGACCCATCAGGTGACCAACTGGGTTCAAGATTCGTCTGCCCCTCAGCAGTGAGTGCTGTCTGGCCAGTACCATCCGTATTCATCACCCAGATTCGCAAAAATCGTTCGTGGATTGAAGTGAAGACGATTTGACCGTCAGGTGGAATCAATTGCCTGTTCGGGTCCTCACACCCCAGCGCAATCACCATGCAGCTCGCTGTGGTCAGAAGCGTCACTGTCATCCGTCTAAAGCCGTTTCCCATCAATCCTCCGACCGTTCTCTTATCCTTAATAAACGTTCTTGAGACTACTATGAGCAGGGGGCCGACAGCTAGTTTGAGCAAGGCCAGATCCTTTTTAGTCTCCCAACAGCTGAAGTATCGCATCCTTTGAGAGCAACTCGGATAACACGTGGGGCTCACGACCAGGACGATACATCACGTAAAATGGGATCCCGTACCGACCAAAGTCGGCTAGAAACTTACCGATCGCATCATCCCTTCTAGTCCAGTCGGCCTTCATAGCGATCACATCGTGCTCCTTAAAAGCCTTTGCCACTTCTTCCGTTTCGAGGAAGAGCCGCTCGTTGACCTTACAGGTCAAACACCAGTCCGCGGTCACATCGACAAAAACGTATTTACCACCGGCCGCCTCACGCTCGGCCTGCTCCTGGTCGAACGGTTCCCAGACAATAAGACGATTTTCGGTTGCGACACCCAACGTAGACGGCGGGGCTTCACCATTGCCCTGCCCTGCTACCGTCGCGATGCCCAGCACCGTGAGCAATACAGAAGCGGCGTTCGCCGAACGACGCCAACCCAGTCCACCGTGCGAATAGCGTCTGAACCAAACCGCAATCGATAGGGCCACGAGCACCAACCCAAAAACAATAAGACGGTCTACGGAAACAAGGGCCGAGAGCACGAACAGAAGCCACACGACGGTCCCTGCGAGAAGGAGCCCCATGATACCCTTAAAGGTGTTCATCCAAGCGCCCGGTTGAGGCAGAATGGCCCCCATCCCAGGGAATGCTGCTAGCACAAGATAAGGTGATGCCATACCAGTTCCGATTGCGGTGAACATCACAATTGTAGTCGCGGAATCTTGAGTAAACGCAAATCCTAATGCGGTCCCGAGGAACGGAGCGGAGCAGGGTGTCGCCATTAAGGTGGCAAAAAACCCTGTCGTCAGGTGGCCTGCTATTCCTTCTGATGGGCCGGAAGCGCCAACACGGGCTATCCGCGCCGGCAAAACAATCTCAAACAAGCCCCACAGGTTGAGTGCGAATAGAAACATCACGATGGCCATCGACCCCACAAAAACAGGTTCCTGAAACTGAATCCCCCAACCAACCCCGATCCCTGCTGATCGTGCAATGATGGCGGCGGCAGCAAGCAATAAGAACGATAGAACGATTCCTAGTGCCGTTGCGAGGCTCCCCCACGTCACAGCGCCCCGGCCAGCCTCGGCACTCTTAACTAACCCAAACACTTTGAGTGAAAGGATCGGTAGCACGCAGGGCATTGCATTGAGGATCAATCCTCCAATGAAGCCGATGACGATGAACCAAAAGAAGCTTTTTCCTACGCCCGAATCCTGGGGAATGGAAAGTGTTGAAGTAGTCCCAAGAACTGGAGCCTCAAAGAACTCGAGGTTAGCAAGGGAACCCATATCGCCGACCGTCAGACCAAGTGTCTGCTCCACAGTGACCGGCGCAAGACAGATCTTGTCATCACAAGCCTGGTAGATGACGCTCGAGCGTAAAGGATAAGTGCCCGCATCCATCGCTGAAGGCAGGGTTATATCACCGTAAAAAAAGACGACCCCTTCATAAACCGATATCGGGTCGGAAACGAAACCAAACGTTTTCATCTGACCCGGAGGATAGCGAACCTCAAATGACGCCTCCCATTCCGGCGGGGCATCGAGTTTAACCTCGGTCGCAATCAGATTGTTGAACGTCGGATGATTGCTATTCGTGTGCCATCCTGCTTCAATGGAAAGGCGGACTGCCAGAGCAACCGGACTCCCCGCAGCATACGACGTGCGGTCAAGCGCCAGTTCAACATTACCTTTCTCAAGATCTACCCCCTGCGGAGGCAGAACCTGGGCAGCTGCACTGGCCCCTATCCCTGCTACCATAAACATAATGGCGGCAAGTGATTGACCTCGAGCTACCTTTCGAATGACCAGCATCAATTCTTGCAAGATCAAGCCATCTCCAGATCTTGTGCCTATACCCAACGACTACTGAACAACATAACCCTTCGGGAGCGATATGTAGTTCCATTGACGTTCGGACGAACACTGAGAACACTAGCAGCCGCAACATCTTCAAGGCAAAGGAAAAGTTCGTGACCGGCGGGCCCATCTTCAAGCGCGGTCCATCAAGAAATGAAAACACGTCGACGGCGCTCTGTCGGCACTGGAGGGGTCACACATGAAACGATGGGGATTGTTCCTGCTGCGAGTGAGCACTGGATGGCTATTGGTCATGTGGGGACTGGATAAGGTCGTCAACGTCGAACACGCGATGGCCGTGACTGATCGTTTCTATTTTGGCATCGGTAATCAACCTTTGTTCTTGAACATTTTTGGGGTTATCGAGACCATCATAGGCGCGCTAGTCGTAGTCGGCCTATTCAGACAAAAGACTTATCCTCTGCTATTCGCCATCACATTCGTCTCAGGACTATCAGTCTGGCAGTCGATCCTCGACCCATGGGGTTGGCTATTGGAAGGCAGCAACGTGCTCTTGTATCCCTCACTCATTATCACTGCAGGGGTAATGACCCTGTGGGGATTTATCGATAACGACAGTATGGCGCTGGACGTGAAGAAAGCGGCCTAGTCATCTGATATCAGGACACACCTTCCCCCTTTAAGGATAAGGTAGTATCCGCAACTTAGGAGGTCCCGATGCGAGTACCCCTTTTCGCGATGGAGCGTTGGCAGTCCACGTTTGAACACCGCGTCGACTTCAACCTTTCGGAGAGTGGTGTTCACCCACTAAATCTGGCAGAACTCTTTGAACTCATCGATCTGGATCCGAACGATGTGCATCTGGAATATAGCCAGAGCGATGGCACTGATGAATTTAAGGAGCGCATTGCCGCACTGTATGAAGGTGCAACTTCCGACAACATCGTAGCGACAACGGGCGGCGCTGAAGCCAATTATATCGTGCTGTGGAGTTTACTTTCCGAGGGGGATCGTGTCGTTGCGCTCGAACCTACGTATGGCCAGACACCAGGACTCGCCCGTGGATTAGGAGCCGATGTCACCTCTTTTGCTCTTAAGGAAAAAGATGGATGGCAGCCATCTCCAGGAGCCGCTTCTAAGCACATCACAGATGGTACGCGTCTCGTCATTGTCACTAACCCTAACAATCCGACCGGTGCAGTGCTCACTTCGGATGCGATGGATGAGATTGTCGCAGCGGCCGAGGAGGTGGGGGCCTGGATCTTGGCGGATGAGGTGTATGCCGGAGCTGAGGTTGAGGGACCTGAGACACCAAGCTTTTGGGGGCGGTATGACCGCGTAATCATCTCTGGATCCTTATCCAAAGCGTACGCACTTCCAGGCCTTAGAATAGGCTGGATTACGGCCCCCACTAGCCTTCGCGAGAAACTCTGGAGTCGCAAGGATTACACAACTATCACGCCGGCCACCCTCTCGGACGTTGCAGCACGACGCATCATGGAACCATCAATTCGTAGGCAGGTGCTAGACCGGACGCGCGGAATCATCCGAACCAACCTTCCGGTAATCACCGGATGGTTGGACGAACGTCCCGATCTATTCTCGTATCATCCGCCTGCTGCGGGTGCCATCTGTTACGTTCGCTACAACCTAGACATAAACTCTATTGACCTGGCAGAACGGTTAAAATCGGAGAAGAGCGTGCTCGTTGTTCCAGGGGATCATTTTGGTATGGACTACTACCTGCGCGTAGGGTTTGGCAACCCAGCTACCGAACTGGAACTGGGGTTAGATCGTATCGCCAACCTCGTCGATGAAATACAAGAAATGATTCCCGTCAATTAGGTTTCGAGTCCTCTGCCCCGAAAATATTTACAGGCGAGACTGGGACATTTTTCTCCTGTGGCGGACAATCGCAGACCATAAGAAGACTAGGGTTGCCAACAATGCGATGGATGAAATGGCCAAACGCAGGCCGGACCCCGTAACTCGTTTACCCGGCTCCTCAAGCAGAGCATCAAAAATCGTGGGCGGATCATATAACACGCCGCCTTTGACTACTCGCGATACAGTTTGCGTGTTAGCGATATCCAGACGTGGGTCTCCCTCAAGAATCAGAAAATCGCCCAACTTTCCCACTTGGATTGTGCCACGCGAACTACTGATGCCCAACGCTTCTGCCGCCTCTCTCGTACCCGCGTAAAGAGCCTCCTCCGGTGAAAGTCCTGCGCTAACAAGCGCACGCATTTCTTCATGAATATCGAGACCAGGAGTGAGTGCACCACGCGTTGCTGTCACCACAGAACCACCAGCCTCATGGAACTCACGGATAAACGCACGAAACACTTCAAGTGCAGCAGCCATATCGCGAGCTTCCGTCTCTGTGCGGTCAGGCATTCTGTCTTGGATAGCCTGAGTCACCATCGGAAGCTGAAGTAACCGGTGTAACCCATGTGGCAACCTATATGGACGTGCCCACCGCTCTTTTTCCAAGAGGCTGGGCGCCAACCATGCTCCCTGCACCGCGGATAGACGGGCTGAATCAGTCAAGTTGGCCACATCAGCCTTAAGCCAGGATCGCATCACCAAAACCATGGAGTCTCTAGCCGGCGACTTAAGCACAGCGACGCCCATATCCGTCGGACTTGTCGCTAACACAGCTTTATCAAAAACGGCAGTTCGTGGTTCCTCGAATGGCACAATCCGGGGAACGGGAAGCCGATGATCATCTGTCACGAGGATTGACGTGTCAGTCTCCAGCACTTCGGTCCCATCGGTTACTGAACCAGCCGTGGTCACGCCCAAGAGAAACCGCAGGTAGGCTTGACGTTCGTCGCCAACCATTTCTACGGGGCCAATGTGAACATCGATGAGTCCGGGAATGACCCAAAACCCGGTGGCATCGAGGATGTCAGAACCAGGAGGCACCTCACACTCTGCAGCGGAGCCCACACACGTGATATGCTGCTCAACCACAATCACACGGGAGTCATTGATTGAACCCCCTGTCCCATCGATCAGAGTCGCTCCGCTTACGACCAAAGGCTTGTTTTCCATGCACCCGCTGATAATCAGCACGAAAATCAAGACCGCTACTTTTCGCATCAAGACACTCCATCCAGAATCTTGAGGTTAATCTTGGCATCGGAATCTCTAGCCAATATCGGCCCCCAGAGACTTTTATCCGTTGGGCTCGACTGGCTCATAGGATACCTTCTAAGACATGCTTAGGCTTCACCCCTACGAATATCACAGGCCAACAAGCCTGAATGATGCGCTCGCACTCCTTTCTAAATTCGGACAGGACGCGATGCCTATCGCAGGTGGTACTGACCTAGTGCCCAATATGAAACATGGCCTTTTTACCCCAGGGCACCTCGTCGGACTGGGTGCGATCGGTGAAATGCGGGGGATATCGGCAAGCTCTGATCACATCCGAATTGGCGCCTGCGAGTCGTTAGCCTCAGTCGCAAGCAACCCGAAGATACGAACCACACTACCCAGCCTCGCTCAGGCTGCAGCGTTGATTTCAGGACCACAACTCCGTCGTGTCGGTACAATCGGAGGGAACATTTGCCTGGACACACGCTGCACCTATTACAACCAGACGCGGTTTTGGCGAGAAGCACTGGGCTACTGTCTCAAGAAAGATGGTGACGCCTGTCATGTCGTGAAGGGGGGCACACGATGTGTCGCCGCACATTCGGCAGACACCCCGCCGGTCTTAAGTGTATTGGACGCAGTACTCGAAGTCATGGGAGCCGGCGGCCAACGTGAGATCTCCATCAAACAATTCTTCACATCGGACGGAATTTGGAACCGGGCGATCGAACCGGGCGACCTGATTATAGCAATCCGCATACCCAAACCTACGCATGGGACGTACGTAGCCTTCCAGAAGCTCCGGTCACGTAACGCGATCGATTTCCCCCTGGCGAACTTGGCTGTGCGCGTAGAGCATGACGAGAACGGGTGCATATCAAATATGCGGATCGTAGCTTCCGCGATGGGCGCTTACCCTCGCGAGATAGGCAAGCTTACCGAAGCCGCTGTCGGCAGTAAACTCAGCACCCATACCATCGACACCTTGGCGGAGCAGGTCTTCCGGCAGTGTCACCCGCTCGACAATATCACCGTCGACAAGGAGTGGCGACGCGCCATGTTACCCGTACTGTTACGCAGGGCGCTTGCCGAAATCGCTGTGGCCTGAACCCACAACAAGCGTCAGTAGCATATCCCCCCCCAACATGCCGATTTGCTTATTTCCATTTGTGACGGCTGGTCCCCATCCTAGGTCTGCAGATAACTTGGCCATATAACTGAATATCACGGACTGTTCGCAGCTTCTTCTAACTAGGGGCTGCCGAATCGAGGAGGCAGAATGCATTCATTACCCGATCTTCCTTACGCCTTTGATGCGCTTGAGCCAACCATCGACGCTCGCACGATGGAGATCCACCATGGCAAACATCATCAGGCGTATATCAACATGCTAAACGGTGCGCTCGAAGGGCACGATGATCTCGCTGCCCTGTCTGTTGAGGACCTGCTCCGCGGCATTAACGATATTCCCGATGGGATCCGTGGGGCCGTCCAAAACCACGGAGGTGGGCACGCCAATCATTCAATGTTTTGGACGTCGATGTCACCCAGCGGGGGAGGGGCACCTTCTGGAGATCTCGCTGCGGAAATCGACTCAACATTTGGTTCATTTGCTGATTTTAAAGGCGAATTCCAACAGGCCGGCGCTACCCGGTTTGGCAGTGGGTGGGCCTGGCTAACAGTGAGTGGCGGCAGGCTGACGGTATACTCTACAGCGAACCAAGACAGTCCCTATATGAGCGGTGATATTCCAATTCTCGGTGTCGATGTCTGGGAACACGCCTATTACTTGAACTATCAAAACCTTCGACCGGACTACTTGGTCGCATGGTGGAATGTGGTTGACTGGGGTGTCGTAGCCGAGCGCTACGCGGATGTAACCAGCTGATACTCAAACTCGTGGACAAAACATTTAAATCCGAACGTCGTAATCGAGGGCGCGAGGACTTGAAGGACCAAACTTTGCCGCCATGGTGAAATTCAAGAATCTCCGGACGATCCTCTTCGATCTCGATGGCACGCTGGTTGACTCCGCAGACCTGATACTAGAGTCATGGCGTCATACCATGCGGACGCACCTCAACGAAGTGCCACCTGACGATGTTTGGCTTACGATGTTCGGCCAACCGCTTAGGGCACAGTTTGGCCTATTCGCAGACACGGCTGAAGATGTACAGGCCATGATTAACACATATGTCGAACACAACCTCCGGGAACACGAGCGTCTGATTCGGTCATTTCCAGATGTGGTGGACACACTGGTCTCACTTAGGGCGAGTGGAGTCAGGCTCGGAATTGTCACAAGTAAGGCGATGCAAGGAACGATCTGCAGTCTGGCAGCTTGCAACCTTAAAGAGGGGTGGTTTGACGTGATTATAACTTCGGATGAACCAATCCCGCACAAGCCTGATCCGGCCCCTGTCAGGCTAGCACTTGAGCGTTTGCAAGTGCCCTCAACGGAAGCCGCTTACGTTGGGGACTCTATATGGGATATACGATCTGGTAGAAAAGCTGGCGTCACAACAATGGCAGCACTGTGGGGGCCGTTTTCAGAAGGCGAACTCGCCGTCGAACGGCCGCACGTTATGCTCGACTCCATCACCGACCTACTTGCTGGCTAGCTAACCGGCTCAACTCATACGAGAACAGAATGATGAACTCACAATGAGACAATGGGGTTTGGTAACGCCGATTGTGCTGGGTACGATCTGCACACTTCCGCTGGAAGCTCAGCGGGAGGAGGTTCCACCGATGTCGATCGAGGCTTATGAGCCCCGATCGACGTTAGTCGTTCCTGAGAACCCTGTAGGCAGGGCCCGTTTCCCTTTCATCGATGTTCACCTCCACTTGAATGCACTTATGCCACGGTCCCAGCTAGACCAGCTCATCGTGGACATGGACCAGCTAAATCTCACCGTCGGAGTCAATCTCAGCGGGGGAAGTGGAGACCGATTGGCCAACCAAGTACGCACATTTGAGGAAGCTTATCCAGGCCGCTTCGCGGTTTTCACCAATATCGACTTCTCACAGATCGATGACTCGAATTTCGGAGGAATTGCTGCGGCACAAATTGAACGGGATGTGGAGGCAGGCGCCAAGGGTATCAAAATCTTCAAGAGCCTAGGGCTATGGACCGCTGGTGCCTCAGGCAAACGAATCCAAGTTGACGATCCACGGCTTGACCCAATCTGGACAAAAGCGGGGCAGCTGGGGATTCCAGTCCTAATTCATTCTGCAGATCCCAAGGAGTTTTGGGCGGATATGGATGTGAACAACGAGCGGTGGCTTGAGCTCAAGCTCCGTCCGCAACGAAAGCAGAAGGCACCCCCGACCTGGGAACAAGTGATATCCGAGCAACTAAACATGTTTCGAAAGCATCCCGAAACGACTTTTATCGCGGCACACTTGGCATGGATGGGCAATGATCTCGAAAGATTGGCTCGGACACTTGACGAAATCCCAAACATGAACGTGGGACTTGGAGCGGTAATCTATGAACCGGGCCGCCAACCACGCTTCGCTCGTGAGTTTTTTATCAAGTACCAAGACCGAATCCTCATGGGCAAGGACTCGTGGGCTCCAGAGGAGTATCCAACCTACTTTAGAGTCTTAGAGTCCACCGATGAATATTTTCCCTATTACCGGAAGTACCATGCATTCTGGCGAATGTATGGTCTTGGTCTCCCTGATGAAGTACTTCGCAAAGTTTACTACAAGAATGCGCTGCGGATCATCCCAGGTCTCGACACCTCTCGCTTTCCGTAAAAGACGCTACACACCAAAAACAGTGACGAAAATCGATGACCGATATTACGATTTCTGCTGAGTTTCCGTTTGAGAGTCAGTTCGTTGACGTTCACGGGGACACAATGCACTTCATCGAAGAAGGAGAAGGGGACCCAATCCTCTTTCTCCACGGGAACCCTACCTCCTCTTATTTGTGGCGAAACATCATCCCTCACGTAAGTAATCTAGGGCGCGTAATCGCACCCGATCTGATCGGGTTTGGCGAATCAGATAAGCCGGACATCGATTACAGATTCTTCGATCACGTCAAATACATTGATGGATTCATCGAAGCGCTCGAACTGCGTCAATTCACGCTCGTTATTCACGACTGGGGATCAGCGCTGGGGTTCTATCACGCCATGCGGCACGAAGAGAACGTGAAAGGGATTGCTTTCATGGAAGCGATCCTCGCTCCGGTCGAAAGTTGGGATGACTTACACTCCGATGTCCAGACTATGTTCAAGGCGTTTCGGACTCCTGACAAAGGTCGTGAAATGATCATTGACAAAAACTTCTTTGTTGAGAGAGTACTTCCGGGAGCCGTCGTACGTGATTTAACGGAAGAAGAGATGGATCATTACCGAAAACCTTTCATCGATCCGGCCAGCCGCGAGCCTGTATGGCGCTGGCCCAATGAGATCCCAATCGAAGGTACCCCTGCGGATGTAGTGGAGGCGGTCACCCTCTACAACTCATGGCTCCAGCACTCACCGATCCCCAAGCTTCTCTTCCACGGCAGGCCAGGCACACTCATCCGAACGCCGATGGTAGAATGGGCTCGCGGGAATTTGCCAAACCTCGATACCGTGGACATCGGACATGCGATCCATTTTGTTCAAGAAGACGCACCCGAAACCATCGGCCAGGAACTCGCGAATTGGCTCCACCGGATAGGGAAATAAGGGGCGCGTCCCCCCTACACCAGGACCACATAAGACCGCCTTAACGCGACCACGGTGGGACTATGCCATTCATCCGAGCATACGCCACAGATTGGCCAACATGCTCATTCATATGTGATATGAGTTGCAGGAGAACCGTCCAACCCGATACCTGCTGACCATAAAGATTAGTTTTGTCCGACAGGGCCACCTCCGTCATCGCGGCCACTTTCGCTTTGACATGACTAACGGAGAGTTCGAAGACCTCCCGTACTTCATCCTTGTCCGTCATTTCTTCCAGTCCCATGTATTCCAATCCCCCTGGGGGGGAAATTCCCAAATTCTGATCGAGATACATGAAGTTGTAGCGCGCCAAGTGGGCGTATACTTGTGCTACAGTCATTAGACCTTCCCCTGGCGCCCACGTGTATTTTTCCTCGGGCATGACCCTAGCCAGTTCAGTGATTTTGTGGCTCGACTGTTCGAAGTGACCCAGAAATGCATCTCGGTAATCGGTTGGAGAGTTCTGCCCAAGAACTGGCGAAGTGGTCAGAATTCCAACCAAAGCGAATCCACTTATCAGGTGTGCTCTTCGCATACTATGCCTCACTCTCTCAATCAAATTAGACGCCATCCACCAGCGCGCGGATCTGTCGCACAACGTCACGGCTCAGTTCATTAGGGATGGGGATGGTCAAATTATACTGAGCCACCTTCCATTTGCCGTTCTCTTTCAGCAATACACCACTTCCCCGAGTTTCACCTAGTCCTTCGTTCTCTAGTCGTTCGTCGAACCAAGCGGTCTTAGCGCCTGAAGCAATGTACACGTGACGTTCAAGCACCTCGTATGTCCAGCCGGTCCCTGTATCAAAGCGTGTTTTGGTGTATCCCATGAACTCAGCACGCGTCCACCGTTCTGTCGCATCGGTTCCAAGAAAAATCGCTTTTCGCGCGTACAGTTCAAAATACCGATCGAAGTTAGCCTCCGAGGCAGCTGCATGGAGCGCATCGAGCACCTCGGACACCTGTTGCTCCTCGTTAGCCTCTTGCCCTTTGGCTTCTGGTAGGACCACGAGAGTCAATAAAAAAACCGCTCGCAAAACGCGGATCGCATTCAACATAGATTGTCCCTTTCTTTTCAAGAATCGGTCTCAGCACTCAACGAACCGAAAGTCGAAATTCAACTGCCATCTGTATTATCACTCTAACTTGGTGATCCGTCATCAGGTAAACCCGTGCGTACAGAGGCTGGGGACGTCACCTTTGGGTCGGGAGGCTCGACATATGAACCAAGCGATGGCTATCGCAACAGTACTATCGACGATTTTTCTTGCGTGTTCGGGTGAGGCGCTGGTTAGCAACTCTGGATCACCGGCAGGTGGTCTCATCGTTCTCCGAGCGGATCGAATTCTCGATGGCACTGGCCAAACGTGGACTGACCGGGAAATCGTCGTGCGAGACGGACGAATCGACGACATCACCGAGGTTGGCCAAACGGTTGGCGGCACCGTATACGAGCTCACCGGCACAACACTGCTACCTGGCCTCATCGATACACATGTCCACCTTGGGTGGCATTTTGACCGTGACACAGAGCGCCTACACAGCGCCGAATCTACCGACGGGGCAGAAGACCAAGCATTGTATGCCGCGGAGAACGCATGGAAGATGTTAATGAGCGGTGTGACCACCGTGCAGAGTCTCGGGGGATGGGAGGACTTGCCGCTCAGAGAAGCTGTCGCGAAAGGATCACTTCCCGGACCACGCATTATCACTTCACTCAGTTCTATAACGGAAGCGTCAGGTGGGCCTGCCCAAATTAGAACGCGTATCGATGAACTAACGGAAGCGGGAGCGGACGTCATCAAGATCTTCGCCTCAGCCAGTATCCGAGTCGGTGGGTCACCTACCCTTAGTCAGGAACAACTCGACGCCGCCTGCGGGCAAGCCAAATCTCACAAGCTCAGGGCGGTTGTGCACGCTCACGGGCCAGAAAGTGCTCGACGCGCTGCGAACGCCGGTTGCTCTCAGATCGAACACGGAGCATTGCTCGACCACGAAACTCTTGAGATCCTGTCTGCGCACGGGCTGTACTTCGATCCGCATATTCATCTAATCTTCGAGAACTATTTTCAGAACCAAGCGCGTTACATCGGGATTGGCAACTACACCGAGCAGGGATTTCAACAGATGCGCGATGCGGTCCCTACAGCTCTTGCTGCATTCCGAACGGCACTCACTGTAGAGGGCCTAAACATTGTATTTGGAACAGATGCGGTAGCTGGAGCACACGGGAAAAATTGGGTGGAGCTCGCCTATCGCGTCCAAGAAGGTGGGCAGGAACCGATGGCGGCGATCATCTCTGCAACAAGCCTCGCAGCCGAGTCTTTAGGGTTGGAGAGTGAAGTGGGAACGGTTGCAGTGGGCTTAGCAGGCGACCTGATCGCGGTGACGGGCGATCCCTCTAGAGACATCGAGGCTCTCGAACACGTTTCGTTTGTTATGAGGAACGGAAACGTATACAAGCACGAACCTCCATCAGAACGATAGGAATTCGACCCCCCTCGCGTATTTGAACTCAGTACGAGTAGCTTGGCCGGCCATGCGACGATTTCAATCACACTATATACCACGCACGCGGAATGGACGGCTCGCAGTCGCGGGCTTTGTTTTCCTTTTCGCATTCACTCAGCCCCCACTCGTGTTTTGGATTGGCAACCGAGTAGAACCATGGATCGGTGGAGTTCCGTTTCTATACGTATACCTTCTCGCGTTCTATTGGCTCCTCATCGGCGTGCTCCTATGGGCGCGTAAACACAGACTATGAGTGAATCACAAGGGATACCTGAGGTGCCTACCCACTTCCCCACCCTAAACCTGGCCCAAACGTTCACCACAAAAGGGAGAGGTTGACCGGTGGAACCCTGGGTCATCGCAACAGGCCTAATATTCCTCTATCTCCTCGTGACCATCGTCCTTGGCGTGGTCGCAAACCGAAGGATGTCTGTCGACCTTGAGGACTTCCTGCTCTACGGGAGGCAAGCGGGTTTCGTGGTCATGTACCTTACAGTCGTGGCCACATACCACTCTGCATTTGCCTTTCTTGGCTCAGGCGGGTTTTTCTACACACATGGGATTGGGTTCTGGGCTGCTGGAGCGTGGACGATACTCGTGGGTGCCATCACCTACGTAATTGGCAGCCGTATCTGGGCGTTGGGAAAAAACTTCAGTTACATCACACCTGCAGATCTTTTAGCCGATTTTTATGAGTCGGACTCAGTACGTATCGTAACGGCTGTGGTCTCCGTCCTCTTCACAATTCTCTACATCCAGGTTCAAGCACAGGGACTCGGGTACATCTTGTCGGTGGCATCGGGAGATCGAATATCACTCGAACTCGGCACATTAATACTGCTCGTCGTTGCCGCCGGTTATCTAATCGTAGGCGGACTTCGTGCAGTCTATTGGACCGACGTAGTGCAAGGGATATGGATGTACATTGCGGTTTGGGTCGGAGCCCTCGTATTGGCCTTCAAGCTTTTCGGAGGGCCTATTGAACTGTGGAAACGTGTCGCCATAGAGCGTCCAGACCTACTCTCGCTACCCGGCCCCCAGGGATTCTTTACACCGGGAATGTGGTTCGGGATGGTCGTGGTCCTCTCGTTCGGAATTGTCTTCCAGCCCCACCTCATGATTAGGTACTATACAGCCGTCTCAGGGCGGACAATTAAGTGGCTGGGCGCAACGACCCCTATCTATCTTATGACACTCTATATACCGGCTGCACTAGTGGGACTTGGTGGAGCCTTGGTCATGCCCGACATAGCCGTACCCGATCGGATTTTCCCTGAGATGTTGTTCGCATACGCACCCGCGTGGCTGACAGGTGCTATTCTCGCCGGTGCTACAGCAGCCGCAATGTCCACGCTTGACTCGATCCTGCACTCGAACATGACGGTGCTCACCCGTGACATTTATCAGCGTTACGTTCGGACCAACGCTACTCCCGAACATTACATCTTGATTGGGCGTCTCATCGTAGTCCTGCTTCTGGGCATTGGATACCTACTTTCGGTGAACACTTTCCAAGGACTCGTAGTCCTCGTGTCCTTCTCGGGATCAGGAGCACTCCAGCTAATGCCCGCAGTGCTCGGTGTCTGTTTCCCGTCTAAAAGACTGACGACAAAAGCCGGCGTCTTAACAGGCATCGGCGCCGGTCTTATCACCCTCTACCTGACATTGGTAGCGTATCCACACCCGCTAGGGCTTCATGGCGGCGTCTGGGGACTGCTGGCAAATTTTGTCGTAACATGGTCAGTGAGTCGGTTCACCGCCGCGCCCACTCCAGAAACCGTCGCCAGAATCCATGGTGCCGTCGAGCGCTTTGTCTACGAGGGAGATCCCGCTTGAACCTTTGCGTCAAATCAGCTGACGTTCGATGATCATCGGGGTCGATACGGGCGGAACTTTTACGGATTTTGTCGTTGTTGATAAGGATGAGATTCGGATTCACAAGGTGCCATCGACACCTGAAGATCCATCACAAGCTGTACTCCAAGGATTAACGGAATTGTTGGGAGACGGTGGACGACCTGACTCTGAGATTATTCACGGATCAACGGTAGCGACCAACTCTCTCCTCGAGCGGAAAGGTGCCACCGTCGCGTTATTAACCACGGCCGGGTTTGAAGACGTAATAGAAATCGGACGTCAAACGCGACGAGAAATTTATGACCTTGCGGTCACGAAGCCTGAGCCATTAGTACCATCGGAGCGTCGCTTCGGTGTTGAGGAACGCCTCGACGAACGCGGAGAAGTTTTAGTAGAACTCGGTGGAAACGAAAATGCCGGACAGTCGGTCGAAGCGGCTGTCTGTAAAGTGATCGAAAGTGGCGCAGAATCGGTCGCTATTTGCCTGCTCCACTCTTACGCAAATTCCGATCACGAGCGCATGCTCGCCGATGCCATCCGATCGAACGAAAGCCCACGACCCCTTTTCGTTACTGCCTCACATGAGGTGTTGCCCGAATTCCGCGAGTATGAACGCACTAGTACGACCACAGTAAATGCATTCGTTGGTCCTGTAATGTCGCGTTATCTGACTGCTCTGGGTGAACGGCTCGGTTCCGACCGGGTTCGGATTATGGCTTCGAATGGAGGAGTGGTTTCACTCGACACCGCAAGTCGACTTGCGGTCCAAACCATACTCTCAGGTCCTGCAGGAGGGGCGGTTGGAGGCTTCGAGATAGCCCGCATGGCCGGATACGATCACGTCATCACATTTGATATGGGTGGCACATCTACCGACGTAAGTCTATGTGCAGGCGGACTCACCCGTACCTCTGAAGCAGAAATAGGAGGGTTACCAATCCGTGTTCCGGTAATCGACATCCACACGGTGGGAGCAGGTGGAGGTTCGATCGCGAGCCGGGATCCGGGGGGATCACTACGTGTCGGCCCAGATAGTGCGGGAGCGGACCCAGGGCCAATTTGTTATGGGCAGGGCGGAAACAATGTAACTGTAACGGACGCCAATTTGTTTCTCGGGCGATTGTCTCCCGAACACTTTCTCGGTGGTGCCAAACAGCTTATAGCCGAGAATGTCGAGCCAATCATCTCACACCTCGCCGATGAGTTTGACCTTAATCCGGTGGCGGTGGCGGAAGGTATAGTACGGGTGGCGAACGCCACGATGGAACGGGCAATTCGAGTCATCTCACTCGAGCGTGGTTTTGATCCGCGAGACTTCTCACTTCTGTGCTTTGGGGGAGCTGGAGGATTACACGCCGTGGACCTCGCTAGGTCTCTTGGGATCCCTCGAGTAATCGTACCCCGGGGCGCCGGAACGCTGTCCGCGCTCGGGATGCTGATGGCTGAGCCGATCCGAGATTTCTCGCGTACTCTGATGGTCCCAACCGCTCGCTTGGAAGCCGACACCCTCGAGGCTGAGTTTATCGCACTGGAAGAACAAGGTCGTCATGCATTAGCTGACGAGGGATTTCCAGATTCCTCACTTCGTTTCGAACGCCTTGCCGATCTCAGGTACGTAGGACAAGGCTTTGAACTAGCCATCTCAGCTACTCCTAACGATTCTGATAAATCGGCCGGCGAGGGTACAGATTGGAAGGATAAGCTCATTTCTGGGTTTCACGCAGCTCACGAACGACGGTATGGATATGCTGACACGACCCGTCCAACGGAGATCGTAACGATCCGAGTCCGAGCCATAGCGTCGAGGGATACGCCCAAACTGCGAACTGAACCCATCGACGATTCCGATATGACAGCAGCTGTAATCGAAACAAAAACCTTCATGTACGATGGGGTTCCCTGTCCTGGAGTTCTCCTCGACCGAGATAGGCTCCGAGCGGGACACACCTTCGAAGGACCGGCAATCGTAGTTGAATACAGTACAACCACGCTGGTACCACCTGGAGTTACGTGTCAGATAGACGAATGGGGAAGCCTGGTGCTGGGGACCTCATGACGGAACAAGCCTGGGACCCAGTCACACTCGAAGTCTTCCGGAACCTCTTTTATTCGGTCGCTGAGGAGATGGGCGTTACGTTGTGCCGGACTTCTTTCTCTCCCAACATTAAAGAGCGACGCGATTACTCGTGCGCGATCTTCGATGGAAAAGGCCGGATGGTCGCACAAGGCGACCACATGCCAGTTCATCTTGGTTCCATGCCAAAATCCGTTGAAGCCGCCATGGAAAAGGTGGAGCTTGCCCCAGGCGACGTTGTATTCGTAAACGATCCGTTCGCCGGTGGCACCCATCTTCCAGACATCACGATGGTCGAAGGGGTATTCTTGGAGGACGAGGAAAAGCCCGCTTACTACGTTGCGAACCGAGCGCACCATTCCGACGTGGGAGGAATGACGCCAGGATCGATGCCGCTGGCAAACTCGATCTTCCAGGAGGGTATCCGTATTCCGCCTGTCCGGCTCCTTCGTGCGGGCACCTTAGATCGTGAAATTCTTGACCTCGTGCTTGCAAACGTTCGAACCCCGATCGAACGTGAGGGAGACCTTACTGCACAAATTGCGTCCAATCGGACCGGAGCACGCCGCCTTATCGGGCTCGTAGAACGCTATGGCCGCCAGACGATCGACAACTATATGCGTCACCTCCAAAACTATGCGGAGCGCATGACGCGTGAGGCGATTCGGGGGATTCCCGATGGTGAGTATCGCTTCGAAGATGCGATGGATGACGATGGCTTCGGTAATGGACCGCTCCCAATCATCGTCACCCTAACAGTTGATGATGATACGGCACGAGTCGATTTCACCGGAACGTGTGCCCAGGCGGCGGGATCAGTCAATGCGAACTACGCGATCACACTCTCGGCAACCATGTACTGCTTTCGTGTGATCGTCCCCTTCTCGCTCCCTTCAAATTGGGGCACAATTCAACCGCTCGAAATCATTGCACCCGAAGGGTCCCTAGTGAATGCTCAAGAACCTGCAGCAATGGCAGGCGGGAACGTCGAAACATCCCAACGAATTGTTGATGTGGTGCTTGGAGCATTAGCCCAAGCCATACCCGATCGTATCCCTGCCGCCAGTTATGGAACCATGAGCAATCTGACGATCGGGGGCATTGATCCTCGGTCAGGCGAGCATTTTGCATATTACGAGACAATCGCTGGCGGGATGGGAGCTCGTCCCTTGGCTGCCGGACTCGATGCTACCCACTGTCATATGACAAACAGCCTCAACACGCCGATCGAGGCCCTCGAACATGCATATCCGTATCGAATGCGTCGATACGCCGTGCGTCGGGGATCAGGGGGAGCGGGCGAACATCGCGGTGGGGATGGCATCGAACGAGAGATTGAGATCCTAACTGACGCTCGAGTCACGATCTTAAGCGATCGCCGCGTCCATTCACCTTACGGCTTAGCCGGAGGACAACCTGGTGCGCCCGGAGTGAATACGGTCCTTGCGCCCTCATCCGATGAGCACACCCTCCTTGGGGGCAAGGAAAGCATCGATGTTAAATCAGGATCCGTAGTCCAGATCCATACACCAGGGGGAGGTGGATTCGGACTACCGGAAGACCTAGATAAGGGATAGAGTCGCTAGGACACACCCTCCTCCGATTTTCACCACGTTCCTACCATGTGTAAAATCAGCAATTCATAGCAAGTCTATTCGCCGCCACCCAGGAACTTTCCAGGCGAGGACTGATCTGGGAACGCTTTAATCACTTCTACCACCAGATCTTCCCACGAGAAACCAGTCCCCGGCTCAGGCTGCCAATCCAGTCCACGTCGTACAATCACTAGATCATATGACGGGATGATGGTCGCATACTGGCCGCGGTTTCCAGCAGTGGTATACGCATCCTGAGGCACATCGGAACGATCATCATTCGGGAGCCAGAATTGTCCGCCGTAAAAGCGTCCACTCTTTTCAGTTGCGGGGGCAGGCGTTCGGACAAACTCAATCCACTCCTCAGACAGGATACGTTCCTCGTTCCAAATCCCGTTGTTCAGGTAAAGCAACCCGAAGCGGGCGAGGTCCCGCGCATTCGTATAAACCTGGCTCGACATTACATAGTCCCCGAACCGATCAACGCCGGGCAGTGTGCTTCGCATACCGATCTTGTCCAACAGGGCTACACGAGGGAACTCAAGATAAGTTTGATTGTCACTAAGCACCGTTTTGAGTGCGAGAACTCCTAGCAGAGTGTCATAGTTCTCATAGTCCCAGATTGTCCCGGGCTCAGCTATCACGCCTCTGTCGATCGCTCCCTCAACTGAGCTGGTACCCGCAAAATAACTCAAACAAGATCCGATAATTGGGCACAATCGATTGTCCACCGGATAAAGACCGCTCGACATGTTGAGCGCATGGCGAAGCGTGATCTCGCGACGCGGGTCCGCGAGATCCGGATTCTGTCGTTCCGGCTTCCACATAGCCCAGGGAAGTGGTTCGTCAAGCTCAAGGATTCCCTTATCCGTGGCAATTCCAATGAGCGTGCTCGCGATGCTCTTGGCAGTCGACCATGTGCGAGTGCGCGTCGTCATATCCACACCCGGCCCATAACGCTCGTAGAGGATATCTCCTTTGTGGACCACTACGAGGCTAAGCGTGATCTGCGATTCATGTCCGCCGTGGCTCACGCGATCAAAAGCCCAGTTGCCTGCCGCGTCTAGTGCACCTCGATCGACATAGCTGGGAAACGGCTTGTCCGGGACCAGGTCTCCGTCGGGCCACGGAATCTGGCTCGGGTCGCCTGGTAGTGGGGCCAACGTCAGTTCGGGGAGTTCATCTATATCGCCAAGCGTTTGCGCCGGGGAAAGCGTCATACACCCGAGACCTTCACGATAAACGGCGCGCATGATTGGCACCTCAGGATCCCCAACACCTGCCCCGTTCAACCCTGTGAATGTGGCCTCTCCACTGGCGCTCGTCCGGTGATCACCTCTTCCCACAGTCACTGACTTCAGTTCAATGTCAATTGAGACGTTCCCAAGAGGCAGGATGGGCATCAAGCCCAGCTTGAGTTCCTCCGCGTATATCTGTTCGACTGTCCGCCCTGAGACAAATAGCCCATTGCAAAGCATAAAGGCCTGCTTGCCTCGATTTACAATGAGCTGTGAATGCTCGTGGTACACGGGCGAGTAGGCTTGGGCTACCACAGAACCGAACGCTATAAACAAGCTGAAGAGTCCACCTATAGCGCATCGAAAAGCGTTTATAAGGGCCGGCGAACGTGTGCGGGACATGAAAACCTCCTAGTGGCGCGGGATACACAGTCGAAGGTATGAGCGAGTGCCCTAGAGTCGCCAGACCAGTCCTCTGGGGAATTTGGCGACCCTTTCACCTCAAACCGAAATGGTTTTAAACCCTCGATCCAGGATCTGTCAGTTATTGCTTCTCACATCATCCATCATCTGATCTCGCGCGGCACGAAATTCATTATCTTCGGCCCAA
The DNA here is from genome assembly GCA_964480515.1 of uncultured Gemmatimonadota bacterium. Classification (GTDB taxonomy): domain Bacteria; phylum Gemmatimonadota; class Gemmatimonadetes; order Palauibacterales; family Palauibacteraceae; genus Palauibacter. The sequence continues at coordinate 126,232 of CAYZOT010000004.1, read as the reverse complement.
TTTGGCCAGTCCGATCCCTGGGCTAGCCGGTACCCCACTTCAAACAGCAAACGAAGGTCATCCACGGCGCCGTCCAAATCCCACGTTCCGTTGTATTCGTCAGTTGGCTTATGGTAGCGTTCCGCAACGTACTTTCGACGCATGTCGCGCCCATACTGTTCACCCAGTTCCACGTGGTCGATACCTGCATGTGTGTAGAGGGCCGGCACCCCGTGCTTTGCGAAATTGAAATGGTCCGACCGATAAAAATAACCTTTCTCAGGTTCCGGGTCGGCTTTTACTACACGACCATGAGCGGAAGAAGCGGTTTCCAGATAGGCATCAAGCTCGGAGTTTCCAAGCCCAATGATCGTGATGTCATTCGTTGGGCCTAAGGTGTTTAGGCCGTCCATATTGATCGCTGCTACCGTCTTGTTCAGAGGGTAAAGCGGGGAATCACTATAGTACGCAGAACCCAGAAGCCCCTGTTCTTCTGCAGTGACAGCTAAAAACAAGACCGAACGGGCAGGAGGTGGATCGAGTAAGGTAAATGCTTCGGCAACCTCAATGAGCCCCGCAGTCCCCGTGGCGTTGTCGAGAGCGCCGTTGAAAATCTGGTCACCCTCCAAGCTCTCATCACGACCCAAATGATCCCAGTGTGCGATGTAGACAACAACCTCATCAGGTCGTTGTGATCCCATGATCCGACCCGCAACATTGTTCGAAATCGAACGTTCTACTCGGGTTTGGATAGCGATATTGGCTCGAACATTAAGCGATGCAGCTTGAAAGTCCCCGTAGACCGCACGTTCCTCGAATTCGGAAAAAGTGAGCCCCGCATATGCGAAGAGTTCTACTGCAGCTGTTCGGGTAAGCCACCCTTCAATACTGGGCCTCGACAGGTTCGCATCCTCTGTAACGAGTCCGAACTGAGGCCCGGACCAACTGCCCACTACAACTTCCCATGGGTAACCAGCCGCTTCAGTTTCGTGAACAATGAAGACGCCAGCTGCACCCTGCCGTGCAGCCTCCTCGTATTTGTAGCTCCATCTCCCATAGTAGGTCATGGACCGACCATTAAACTGACCCACACTATCGGTTACAAATCCCGGATCATTAACCAGCACAATGACCGTTTTCCCGCGCACATCAATCCCCTCATAATCATTCCACCCATATTCAGGGGCCACGATCCCGTATCCAACGAAAACCATTTCGGACTCCCGAATCACGCTCATATCGATGACGCGTTGGGTCCACGCTACAAAGTCAGATCCATAAGAAAAATTGCGTGCCCCTTCATCTCGCTCGATTGTAAGTGTCATCTGCGGATCAGATGTAATAGAGACCATGGGGACTTCCTGAACCCAAGAGGTTCCATTCCCCGGCTCAAGCCCAAGACCTTCGAAGGTCCGAGTCATGTATTCAATCGTGAGATCCTCACCTCGCGACGTGGGTTTGCGGCCTTCAAATGCATCTGAGGAAAGCGTTCGAATATGTTTGGCGAGTCCGACGGGATCTATACCATCAAGTGCATCTGACGGAATCGAATTTTCTTGACATCCGCCAACAAACAACATGAGTCCGACAATCATCATGCACCGTAAATGCCACCTATTATTGCTCATTATAAACTCTTTTGTCCGTGGCCTGGTTAATCTTCGGGGCACCTTATTGACCTTAGTTCTAGTACATCTCTGTGGCGCAAACATCTAAGTGGCCCCAGTCTAGTGAGGAACGATCAAGCACCGAAACAGGCACCTAGTGACCGGACAAACAATAGTATGCGGCAATTCAAGCGACCCGAGCGAAGTGTAACGAACATATGGTACAACCCTTGGTGTCGTGGGCTCCTGTTCACCGTGACACTTGCACTCACCGCAGGTTGCAGCTCTGAATCAAATACTGGTCCCGACCTCAGACCACCCCAAATTAACGGTAACGCTGTCGCCGGACTGGAAGCCTTCCAACTCAACTGTTCGTCCTGTCATTCATCTGGGGATGGAGTTGATTTGAAGTTCTTCGCCTACCCAGACACCACGATCGTCCGACGCGCAGTCGCCCACGTCGATACCACCACAGCACATGATATTGTGGCTTATATCCGTACCGTTCCGTCAGCAAAAATGCAGCGTAATCTCCGGATTTTTCAGCCCGGGGGAAAGCGGATTGGAGGCGACGGCGTCTTTGCCGCGAATATATTTGGCCGTGATTTGTTTCCACCGGATATGACAACCGAACGAATGGCAGGGATTGATCCACTAAAAACCCAGATCGCACTTAACTTCCCGCTGTGGTCACTTGAGTTCGGCAACATGGACTGGATGCCTGAGGCACCCATCAACAAGGCCATTTTGGACTACCCGACCGAGTATGGAACAGCGCGTGAACACATCGAGTGGTATCACGATACCCACTCGGTCGAAGCGCTCCTCTGGGCTGTGCTCGCGCTGCGGGTTTCCGAGCGAGAACCCGAGAACCCGGATGCGCCTTGCGTCATGGAACCATTCGACCGCTTCCGGCCTACTGAATGCTTTGAGACCAGACGCTGGATCGCCACGCTTGCCACCCAGCACATGCTCCGCACGGGCGACCGGACAGCCATCCACCAGCTCCTCCATGACGGGTGGTGGGACGTCGGGAATGCAGCACGTGCCTCACGACACACGGACCGCCCCATCGACAATGCGACAGAGAACTGGGCGCAATGGATGTATCTCGGCTGGGCATTCGAGCCGGCCAATCATTCGAGCATCTATCTTGGTCTAGCGTTAAATGCGCTCGATCTGCCGCGCCACGCTACGTTTCACGCAGCCCGCTCGATGGTGGAGCGTTCACAAAGCAGCCGCGAGCCTTTCGATGACCTGTACCACATCGCACAGTTTTCTCCTTCGCATTGGACATATAACGCGGTTCGTTTCGGATATGAACACCTCGTCGAACGATTGGCAGAACGAGGTCCTCATATGCGAAATCAACACGATGTTGACGAAGCGAAAGAGGTGGTATTGTGGGTCTTTAACTATGCAGCTCATGACTTGCCTGAGTCAGCCAAACGCGATCAACTGGCGGAGCTACGAGATCAGATCCTGGCCGGACTGGATCAGCTCCCGATCAGAGACTGAGCTTCATAGGATTCCATCCTGTGCCCCTGTCGAATTTTCAGCCGTCTATAAGCGGACACTGAACCCTTTTTCATTCTAAACTGACTCGAAAAACTGCATGTCATCTATAAGGATCTGGGTACCATGCCCAAAACGGTAGACGTTGCTATTGTCGGCGCCGGGCCCTGCGGGCTCGCTGCAGGCATAGCGGCAAAGCGTGCAGGGCTCCACACCGTACTTTTCGATCGCGGTTGTCTCGTCCAGACCATCATGGGGTACCCAACTTACCTGACGTTTTTCAGCACCCCAGAACGGCTCGAGATTGCGGATATTCCTTTTGTAATATCCGGCACGAAACCCACCCGAAGAGAGGCACTCTCTTACTATCGTGCTGTAGCTGATCGATACGAGTTGAACCTTCGACAGTACGAGGAAGTTTCTCACATTAGCAGAAGTAAGGACCACTTTCAGTTGTCAACGCGCACCCATACTGGCGAAGAGCTTGAAACGGAGACCAACGCTATCGTGTTGGCTACTGGCGCCATGTCGGAGGCCAATAAACTCAACGTGCCCGGAGGAGATTCCGCGAAGGTGCTACATGCGTTTCGGGAATCGCACCCATACTACAATCAGGAAGTTATGGTCGTGGGAGGAGGAAACTCAGCGGTAGAGGCCGCTCTTGCTTTGCATCGCGGAGGGGGACGGGTAACGGTAGTCCATTTCGAAAATGAATTCGATCGCGGCGTTAAACCTTGGATCTTACCGGACATCTTGAACCGCATTGAGGCAGGGGACATCCAAGCATGTTGGGGCGCACGTGTAATCGAAGTGTTCTCGGACCGAGTGGTGCTTCAAAATGAGGGAGATGGGTCGACGAAGATGCTCGACAACGACTGGGTCCTCGCAATGACCGGTTGGCGCCCAGACCACACTCTTCTTCACGGACTCGGAGTTCATACTGATCCGAGCACTGGCATCCCCGATCACAACCCGAGGACTATGGCAACTAACGTCCCCGGGATTTTCGTTGCAGGTGTTCTCACGGCGGGGTTTAATGCCAATAAGATTTTCATCGAGAATGGCCGCCATCACGGCAAACTCATCGCTCAGGCGCTAACCCCCACGTCGTAAGCCAACCCTTTTGTTGAAAGAACGCGACGCAAATCGCTTTTGTTCTTAGGCTTCTTTCAACTGTTTCATTAACTGGAGCAAGACCTGCGCAACCGCGGCACCCGCTATAACACCGGTGAAGTTGGTCAAGATTCCGCCCACAATCTCACCAACCGCTGGAATCGCATTCAAGTGTCCTGCAATTCCTGGCAGAGCCACAGCTAGCACGTAATAAGCTACTCGCGTTCCAACGTCAGCGATCGGATTCATAAACCCGCTTACGAGTCCAAGCGCCACTAACACTAGTGCAAAGTCGAAAGCATCAGGCATGAAGTGTGCGAGTACTGCAACAGCTAATGAACCCCACATCAAAACTTTCCCAAGCATTTGACGACTCCTCGTTAGTATTATGCTGAAAGTGACCGAAACACTCATTAACCAATATCACTTTACATAAAGTCAGTCGTTCAGTGCAACGCTGACAATTTCACTGTGATCGAACGGGCCTGAGAAAATGCTAAAGTCAGCGTGCGCCCACAGACTCTCTCACAGAATCCAGCAAATTGGCTGCATGGTATCCGACCCCATCTTTGAAAACGATGCGCACGTTACGGATATCAGCCGGATTTGATACAGGGTCGCCCTGAATAGCGACCAGATCCGCTCGTTTCCCGGGTGAGACAGATCCTAATCGATCGAATTCACCCAAAACCTTAGCGCCGTTGGCCGTCATAATTTCTATGGCCTTCTCCGGCGTGAACCCTGCCTCGATCAACAGTTCGAAGTTTCGCTGATCCCCAAAACCCGGGATGGCTCCACCATTACCCGTAGGGTCTACACCTGCCACCAGTAGGCCTCCAGCATCAGCAAAGGCTTTCTCGAAGGCGAGGGCATTTTTCCACACCATTCCGAGCGGTGATGTGGCCGCAGAATTCTGGACGAGCTCATGTGCTTCCAAGAATGACTCACGCACTTCGGGAGACATTATTTCCAAAACACGGTCTTCCACCGGGCGGCCGGGCGTGAGTTGCTCAATAACTGCGAGTGTGGATGTGATCGCCACACCACTCTTCACGGCTTTCTGGATGAGCGCCCGTACCTCCGGTCCATCGATGTCCAGATTAACTAGACTTTCACGCTGGCCTCTCGGGCAAACGTCCGGTTCTTTGTTCGGTACGAAATCCGATGAAACGAAAAGCCCGTGTTCAAGGTTATCAATCCCCATGTCGATCGCTTCATCATAGGTTACTGAGCACAGATGGCCTGTGAACTTGATCCCTTGCTTGTGCGCTTCATCGATAGCTGCCGCCAGGTTAGCACGACTGATTCGGGCATGCGCCTTGATCCAACTCGCCCCTTCCTCCACCCAATATCGAACGATTCGGCGCGCTTGCTCTTCGCTTGTAGGAGAGTAGTTGCCGAGCCCCTCCGATAAACGTGGCCCGGTAATGTGCATACGAGGGCCAGGAGTCTGTCCTGCATCGATGGCGTGCTTGAGGTTCAGTTCGATGTATGGCGAGATGCTTCCGGTGGTACGAATCGTCGTGACACCGCTTGCCAAATAGATGCGGGGGGCACTGAAGCCAAGCGTAAGCCTACCTTTCGCTCCTGCATAGTCTGTGTGGTCGTGCATTCCGATGATTCCCGGAATTACGGTGTACCCGTCGAGGTTAAGAATCTCGGCACCCTCGGGTACACTGACCTTCTCTGTCGGACCCACATCTCGAATCAGGCCGTCCATCACAATCACTGTCTGAGCATCCCGGGCGGGCGCTCCCGTTCCGTCGACAACGCGAACGTTAGTAAGCGCGAAAACAGGACTGTCAACGCTAACAAAGCGGCGAACTTCGCCAGAAAGAGAGGCAAATGACTGGCCAACCATATGGCCAGGGTGAAGAAGCACAGCAGTGAAGACCAAACCGATTAGACAAACGAGCTTTCGCATAGTGTACTCCTTCGTTTTTTCAAAGACACGATCCACCTGGAGTTGCTCTTATGGGATTGTCATCGGGCCCTGCTCGCCCGCTAAAAACCTATCCCACAGGTTATCAGCACTCTCCCTTGGGATTTTTTGTGCTGGCTTTCGTTATGTTTTCTCAGTATAGGTTGCAGCGTGTGCCAAACGTGTAGCAGGCTAATGCGCGCGTGCAATGGTCGAACGCTGCAAGGCACCAATCTAGCGTCGTCACCCAGACATGGTTATGCACAGTACAGATTTTGAGCGCAGGGAATCGTATCAAAACACAAGCGGCCAACCAGGAGAATAACGATGCGTTTTAGTCAGGGTATTCACACGTTCGCTGCTACTGTTTGCCTCGCAATTGCGCCAATGGCTTGTTCCAAAGCAATCGATTCAGAAGAACTGGAGGGAGATCCAGCCACCTCGGCCACCGCGTTACCTGAGGGCGCCCAGGCCATTTCCCTCTTAGGCCAACCACTCTACCCAAGTACAGACACCACGGAAGTGGTGACTCAGCAAATCGCCGATCGTGAGGCAGCCCGTATAGCCTACGACGCTGATCCAAATGATGCAGACGCCATCATCTGGCTCGGACGCCGCACCGCATATTTAGGCCTCTATCGAGAGGCCATCGAGATTTTCACTGAAGGCATCGGGAAGCACCCGGGTGACGCCCGCATGTATCGTCACCGTGGCCACCGATACATCAGCATCCGAGAATTTGATCTAGCGATTGCAGACCTTTCGCATGGGGCTGGCCTCGTTCGCGGAACGGAAGACACCGTGGAACCGGATGGTCAACCAAACGAACGAGGCATCCCCACCAGTTCACTCCACTCAAATATTCACTACCACTTGGCCTTGGCATACTACCTAAATGGCGATTTTGAGGCCGCCTTAGATTCTTACCGGAATTACATGGATGTGGTGACAAATCCGGATATGCTCGTGGCCATTTCACACTGGTGGTACATGGCACTGCGCCGGCTTGATCGGGATGCCGAGGCGGATCAGGTCCTCGAAGCAATTTCGGCCGATCTCACTGTGATTGAGAACCAGAGCTATCACCAGCTCCTTCTGATGTACCAGGGCGATTCTGAGGCCGATGATTTGTGGGACCCAACCAGCCAGGATCCTTCGGGGGTCGCAATTGCCTACGGCGTGGCAAACTGGCACTTCTATCATAAACGGACTGAGCAGGCTGTTGATGCATTTCGCCAAATCATTTCGGGTACTGGGTGGGCTGGATTTGGCTACATTGCGGCTGAGGCTGAGCTGGCACGTTTGGAAGAGTAGTTTCGACAGATACGATCCGTCAGCCAATGTTTGCCTCAACAACAGCGTTTCCTTGACCAAACAATCAGTCCTCAACGACCATCGTTTAATGGATTTTGTTGGTCGCTCTCAAAGCCCAAATAGGAGCTGTACCACGTGAGATGTCCAAGCCGCCTCGCCATAGTAACTGGCGCATCCGCTGGCATCGGTAGGGAGCTAGCCCGTCTCGTCGCTGCCGATGGCTATCGTCCACTTTTGGTGGCTCGACGCCGCGATCGACTCGAGAGTCTGGCTTCGGAACTTGCTACCAAGTATGGGACCAATCCACTAGTGGCAGTAGTGGATCTAACCGAGCGCGATGGGCCCGAGCGCGTCATGGCCGCGACGGAAGGAAACCCCGTAGAAGTGTTGGTTAATAACGCCGGGTTCGGCACGTTTGGAAAGTTCGCAGGCACCCCAATCGATCGAAGTACAGCACTTATTGACCTCAACGTGACAGCATTAGTACGACTCACTCGTCTGGTGCTTGACCAAATGGTCGAACGCGACAAGGGCTACATTATGAACGTGGCCTCGATCGCGGGCTTCATGGCTAGCCCATACATGGCCTCATATTTCGCAAGCAAAGCGTTCGTGCTGCACTTTTCGGAAGCCATCCATCATGAACTGAAGGGTTCAGGCGTTATCCTCTCGGCGCTTTGTCCGGGGGGTACCACTTCAGAGTTTCACGAGGCTGCCGGACTCTCGATTCCACCTATGGCTGAGCGACTTCTGTTTATGGAAGCGGCAGATGTGGCTCGCATCGGATATCATGGAATGAAGGCGGGTCGACCAGTAGTCGTTACGGGACTCCTCAACAAACTCGCAACGTGTGTTCTCGGTTGGTTGCCACGCAGAGCAGGCACTAGCCTGATGGGTTGGACTCAGTCCAGGAAACCATGACCAAACTTCTTTTCATAATAATGGCGATTCTAGTTCTAGCGGTTGGTGCCTCGACAAGACGGCGATTCCGCTTGGATCGCGACCAAAGTGTTACGGACGATATCATGCGACAAATTGAGAGTGTCGGTCATGTCGAAGCGGAAGATATCGAAGTTGTAGACGTTGAGAGAGTTCGCGCGAAAGAAGATGAATTCTGGGCTCAAACGTGGGATCCCCCAGAAGAAGATTGGTAGGTAGTCCGACAGTCGAAGGATACGCACCTCACGTTTTCAGCTTGTAAGTTGCCTATTGAAATCCCTATCCAAATCAGCGGGTGGCCAGGCCCCAATCAACGGGCTCAGTGGACGGTGCGAGCGGATCGAAGTCTGGCACAACCGATACCGATCCAGAGGGCTGCCAAACTTCCGTGTCGGGTTGGTACGCTGCCCACGCAAACCAAAATGCATGATACGCGTCTGACATTGGCGCGAGCTGAGCACCTTCCAGCGGCCCTTCCACCGCCCTACCAGCAAAGTTCCACCTGCTGCCAGTTTCAATGTCCCGCCGTGCCCCGTTCACAACTTCGAAGGTTAATGACTGACCGTTTGCAGCCGAACGGTAGACAACGGCACCTGCCATAGAGTTCCAGAATGCGACTACTGGTGTACTCCCTGCCATTGCACTGGCGGCCCATACAAAAACGACCGACCCGCCCCCTTGGTCGCTGATAGCTCTCTGCGCAAGCAGGGGAATTGGAAACGCGATCCCTCCTGTTCCCGCCGGCACCCCGATCACTCGCTCTTTAGGAGGGCGTCGTTGGTCAATTTGGGACGCAATCGGGTAGCGAAGCGTTGTGTTGTTGAGTTCGCGATAGTCTCCATAGGGATAGAGCGTATACAAATAATCAAACCCGGTGTCCATCGAAACGACCCAGGTATTCTGATGGATTGCAGACCAAGCGGCGAAAGACATCTGTTCATATGGAACCCGGACTAAGCTCAATCCATCTTTGGGACCACAGCTGGCCGCAGAGATCATTTGCGGCCATAGCGTCCCTTCGACGTCTTCCATCACCAGATTCGTATCGAGTACGTACTTCGACACTTCAAAATCGCCGACACCTGTTGGTGCTGGGTTGAATACGAGACTCGAGCCCGTAAGTGGCGAGTAGGTTACGGTCAGTCGCTCTCCAGGGACTTCAAAGTTTACGACTTCATGCCACCAGAGAAGCTTTAGTGGAATCGCCAGAGGCTGGCCATTGAACTGAAGCCCGATAACGAGATCTGATCTGAAAATGTAGCCAACATCGGGAGTCGCTCGGAGCGACACTTTCGGATTTCTTAGGGCTGGGATCCCGGAACGGTCGACACCACCATCGGTAAATCGTTCAAGCGAAATCGAACAATCCGCGATCTCCGGTCCAATTGTTGCCTCTTCGGAACAGGCAGAAAATTGGATGGCAGCCAGAGCTAAGAGACCTCGGAGACAGAAATGTTTGTCAGTAGGGATCAGAGGCCTCGAAGAGGTTCGCTTCATACGTTGCCTTTGGGGAGCTACGGGTTAGGCTGTTTATAACTATCCACCCTCGCTCCGGGTGCACCGCCAGGAAGGTGGCTTGCGCGGCGGCCCCCAATCTATTGCTATACTAGATAAACCACGACTCGGCTTCCGCACTTGCGTCCTGAACCTGCTCTCGCTCAGTCCGGTCGTCTTTCTGACCACTTTGGTTACGCTGACCAATCGCAATCAGTGCAAAGCTTACTGTCAGGGCTATCAGCAATTTCAGTTTCTTCACCTTGCCACGCTCATCGCGTACACACCAAACCTCCTATTACTCCCAACTTTATTCAATTACAGACCCTGCTCATCCCCTAGAGTTCCTTAACTCCACCAAAATAACGCCTCCCACCCATGGATCGTGACACGGGCTTACTCGCCAGACAAACATAGCCGCAACGAATCACATACCACCCCATAAAACACCCAGCAATATATGCAACGTTTACCCCTACCTTCAGAACAGTCACTCGCCATCTGAAAACCCCGAGTCGTTCGATTCTTAGCTAAAGTCGACCCCGAAGAAACCAACGGCTACAAGAATCGCACCTACCGAAACTGGTGCGATATAACGAATAAAGAAGCGCCATGCCCCATATTTGTACCAGGAAGGAACTCCTCCAGCAGCCAATTCAGATTCGGAGTCTTCTCGCGTCATGAACCAGCCCGTTGCCAGTGTGATCAGGAAGCCCCCGACGGGGAGAAGCCAATTAGATGCAAGATGGTCAAGAGTGCCGAACATTCCTGCTTTACCCTCGAAGAGTTCAAAGTTACTCACGGCACCCCAACCACCAAACGACATTGCGCACATGACGGTTACAAGGAAGATCGCACCACCAGTCATTAGTGTTGCTTTTTTCCTCCCCACTCCATGTTCATCTATCATGTAAGCAGCCACCACTTCCAGGAGTGAGATCGTCGAGGTAAGAGCAGCAAACGCGACAAGAATGTAAAACGCTGGAGCCAAAGCACGCCCGAATGGGACGGTCGTATAGAATAACTCCGGAAGTGAAATGAAGAGCATTCCAACGGTTGACCCGCCGACTTGTTCTTCCATCCCTGGCACCGAGAAGATCACCGAAAACATGATGACCGTAGCAAAAAGCGCGATCAGGGTGTCCAATAACACGATCATACCTGCTGCTTTTACAATCGACTGCCTTTTCGCCACATACGAACCATAGGTAATCATAGCCCCCATACCCAAAGACAGTGTAAAAAAGGCATGACCCAATGCCTCAAGAACGCCATCTGGTCCGAGCGCACTAAAATTCGGTCGGAAGATGAACACGAGTGCTTCGCTGGACCCCTCCATGCTTAACGCACTCAGAAGGAGGAGCACGAGTATCCCAAAGAGAATTGGGAGAAGAAGCCGCGCGGTTCGCTCAATTCCACCTTTAATACCTGACCAAACAACGCTCATCGTTGCAGCCATGAAGAGCCCAGACAGGATGATCTGGAGACCACCCCGAGCCGCAAATGAAGTGAATTCATCCCCAAGTCGGAGTCCCGACGGGAAACCCGATGCACTCCAACCCAGCGCCTTACCGAAGTAGTATAGTGACCACCCAGCTATGACCGCGTAGTAGCTGAGGATGACGAAACCGGCGAGGACGCCAATCGCACCAACTAATCCCCACCGCGCCCCGAAGGCTTCCTTCATCGCTCCAACAGCACTCTTTTGCGTCTTCCTGCCGATTAGAATCTCCGCCATCATGATTGGGAGACCCACCGCAATAATGCAGATCAAATAGACGAGGACGAAGGCTCCACCGCGATTATCCCAGGTGATGAAGGGGAACTTCCAAAGGTTCCCGAGCCCAATCGCGCTACCCGTCGCTGCCAGCACGAATCCGAGGTTCGAGGTCCATTGACCGCGACCTGTTGTCTGCGCTTTCGAAACCTCACCTTCCATCGTCTACCTCCATGAGCATCGGGCCCTTTTTATCACGAACGACGATATCTCGCAGCTTTCCACGGTACAAGCCAGCGAATTGCAAACTGTGAACCACACAGATCCAAAACCTACGGCGATATTACCCATCGATTTGCTGATTCGACTCGCAACTCTAGCAAGTCGGAATATAACAGTCGGCCAATTGCGTCTTCCGCTTCTAAATTCACACGGGTGGCACGCAGGCGTATATCGAGGCGAACGGAGTCGAGCGCAGGTACGGTGTCCAGCATCACACGAGCGGCCCCGGCTTGAGCAAAGACATGTGCTTCGACCTCACGTGTGTTCACAAGGAGCAAGTGATAGGTGCGCAGGTCACCTTCGCCAAACACAGTTGAAACTGAGGGAATAGGCGGATCAGACAGAGGGTTGATGCTATCGGAGGGAGTGTCCATCATTTTCGGTGCCACAGTCTGGTCCGGTGTCATGTCATTATCGTCCGCGCATGCTAAAACGAACACAACCAGCAGAGGACACAGCGAAATCCCCACCTTAACCTTGGTATCGATTGTCATACCATCACCTGAGCTATGGCAGCATCGTCAGGCGCTCTCACTTCAACCGCATCCTCTATTTCCTGGACGATCTTGCCCGAGGACCACCCAAGCTCTGTCCCCATCACATTAGCTATGCGTTGGGCTGCGACCGCTGTTTTATCTCTTGTCTCGAGGCCAATCCGAGTTCGTCGGTACAACACATCCTCAACATGGAGAGCAAATTCATTTTGAACTGCGTATAGCGCTTCAGCCAAAATATGCGGTCTGTCTTCCAGGATTGGGCGGCGAAATTCAGGACGACGTTTCACGAGTTCGAGCACCCGATATGCTCGAGTCCCATATGCTCGAGTTAGGCGGTCCGCACTTACCCGCCCAACGCCATAAGCATCAGCACGAGCTCGGACATCGGTACGAAGAGCATCCAGCGTATCGAACGTCCCTCCCGGCAAAGGAGTCTTCGCGGTGTCGACCTTGTGGGTAGGCGAGACGCCGGCGCGACCAAGAAACTGTTGTAGGCGATCGACCGTTTTTTCTGCCATGTGTCGGTGTGACGTCAACTTACCACCACTAAGCGTGAATACCCCAGTCGGCCCTTCGCGTATTTCAAACTCCCGTGACACGGCACCGGCTTCAGAAAAGCCTTCCTCCGGTTGGACAAGCGGGCGCAAACCGGCCCAAGCGCTGAGGATGTCCTCAGATCGAAGTTTCGCTTCAGGAAAAAGTCGATTAGTTGCCTCAAGCAGGTAAGCGATCTCCGTTGGCGTAGCAGCTACGTCCTCAGGTTTTCCGTCATAGAATTCATCAGTGGTCCCGATAAGCGTCAGGTCCTCACGCCATGGAAGGACAAACATGATGCGACCGTCTTGAGGAGCCTCAAAGATGAACGCGCCATCGTGACCAACTCGATCACGTTTCACATGAATATGGGTACCGCGAGACGGGGCAATACGAACGGTCGGTTTAGCTTCTGCACGTATCAGAGTTTGCTCGGCCCACGCACCGGTCGCGTTCACGATTGCTAAGGTATCGACATCAAACTTTCCTTCGCCTTCGCGATCTGCGACCACTACTCGGTGGCCGGGCCAGTCCGAAGAGTCGATCGCACATACTTCCGCTCGGTTTGTGACAATAGCACCGGACTCCAGAGCGGCTATCACAGTCATCATAACGAGTCGCGCATCATCAACTTGGGCATCAAAGTACCGCGCACCCCCCAAAAGTCCTTTGCTCCGGATACCCGGTTCACGTTCTATTAATTCCTTCGGCTCAAACATCTGGTGCCGTTCGATGTTGCGGAAGAACGACAGTGCATCATAGAGCCACATGCCAGCGTCGAGCTTGCGCTTACCCACACGACCGTCTTCAAAGATGGGGAACGTAAATTCCAAGGGACGAACCAAGTGTGGTGCGATTCGGAGCAGGGTTCGTCGCTCTTGGCTCGCTTCAAATACCAAGTCGAACTCGAAGTTCTCAAGGTAACGGAGTCCTCCATGTACGAGCCGGGATGAGCGACTACTAGTTCCGTATGCGAAATCAACAGCTTCGATGAGAGCAGTTCGGAATCCGCGGCGCGCGGCATCCCGTGCCACGGCGGCACCGGAGATACCACCACCTATGACCAAAACGTCAAAATCTCCAGATGCTAACCCCTCAAGCTGCTTGACACGCGCGAGCGGGGTCCCATAGGGAGGCGTGTTACGGCGCTTCACGTCATGGTGCGATGACGAGCTTTCCGAATACTCCACCTGCCTCTAGACGCTCATGCGCCTCTTGCACCTGTTCCAGAGGCCAAACCGCATCGATCACAGGCTGAAGTTCTCCCCGAACCACAAGGTCCATAACTCGCTCAAACTCCGATTGTGTTGCCATAGTGGAGCCCATGATTTTTGTTTGGCTCCAGAACAATCTGGCGATGTTTACGCGGCCTCCAGGCCCGGTCGTAGCTCCGTACACCACCATGCGTCCGAGACGTGATAGCGCCCTTATGCAGTTTTCCCACGTGGCCTCACCTACACTATCGAGTACCAGGTCAACTCCACGCTTACTCGTTTCTTTCCACACACGTTTCGAAAAATCCTCTTCCAAACGGTCGATTACCAGATCTGCCCCAAGCTGTTGAACACGCTCCACATTTTTCGGGCCGCTCGTAACCGCAAAAACCCGAGCCCCAAAATGTTTCGAGATCTGAATCGCAGCAGTCGACACTCCCCCCGAGGCTCCCGTAACTAGTACGGTTTCTCCTGGCTGGAGGCCTCCTTGGGTAACCAGCCCACGCCATGCCGTCTGGTACACGAGAGCTGCTGCCGCCGCTTTTTCAAATGGGAATTCTTCCGGTATCTGATAGAGGCTTGTGACCGGCACCACCGCCAATTCCGCGAAACCTCCGGCCACATGTTCACCCAATATCCGGTATGAGACACACAGTGGATGCTGTCCCCGTTTGCACCACTCACAGGTTCCGCACCACACGCCGGGGTTTACCGCGACTCGATCCCCAGGCTGCCACCCGGTCACCTCGGGTCCCACCGCATCGATGACGCCCGCCATATCGGAGCCCCCGATATGAGGCATTTCAAGTTTGAGCCCTGGGAGACCTCGACGCACCCAGAGGTCGAGGTGATTAAGGGAAGCCGCCTTAACCTCTACTCGAACTTCTCTCTCCCCCGGCTCCGGATTCGGGCACTCACCCACCTGGATAACTTCGGGGCCACCATGATCGTTGAAAAACGCAGCTTTCATAACTGAAACGTATGACCGACTTGTAGTGTGTGCATACTCTGATCCGTTTTTTCCATAACTATTGGGTAACCACTGGCTCATCACATTAAACCTAGATGATACCAAGTCTCATCTAGAGTTGAAAGCCGATCTCAACTATAGTATCGTGGCATGTGGAAATGGTAATCTGTTTCTTCACAGAACCCTGCGTACATCTCCAGGCCGGCAACCTCGCGGTGACCGGCCTTTGCTAAATAAGAGGACTCTCAATGTCAGCTCCACTCCTGGTTATCCAAGACCTCCACGCCAAAGTGGTCGGTGAAGATCTTGAAATTCTTAACGGTGTAGACCTAACCGTGGGACACGGCCAAGTCCACGCGTTGATGGGTCCGAACGGATCGGGAAAAAGTACTCTCGCGAAGATCATTGCAGGGCACCCGGGATATGAGGTTACAAAAGGTGAGATCTTACTGAATGGTGAGGATCTCCTTGACCTTGAACCAGATGAGAGGAGCCGGTCTGGCGTTTTTCTTGCTTTTCAGTATCCGGCCGAGGTACCAGGGGTTTCGATTGCCAATTTCCTCCGAACAGCGATGAACGCTCGCGTCGCTGACGAGGATGAAATGGATATCTTCGCGTTCCACGAACGGCTAACTGCAAAGATGGAACTGCTCAAGGTGGACGAAGGCTTTGCAAGTCGGTATTTGAACGACGGGTTTTCGGGGGGCGAGAAAAAAAGAAATGAAATCCTCCAAATGGCGGTTCTAGAACCAGCCCTCGCAGTTCTCGATGAAACTGACAGCGGCCTCGACATCGATGCACTCAAGATTGTGGCAAACGGTGTGAACACCCTGTCATCAGAGGATGCAGCTTTGGGAGTGCTGCTAATAACCCACTATCAACGAATCCTCACCTACATCAAAGCCGATCACGTACATGTGATGATCGGAGGGAGAATCGTCGAGAGTGCCGGCCCCGAACTCGCCAACAAGCTCGAAGCCAAAGGGTATGACTGGTTGCATCAGGCAGCAGCCACGGTTTGAACCAATTAAAACCAGCCGTAGGCTGGAGCCAAATAAATTTCAGGCAACCTCAGGAAAGAGAAGAGTAAGATGCCCCAGAACGAAACCATTAAAGAACTCGGACTCGACGAGTACAAGTACGATTTTGTCACTGACGACAAGCCAGTCTTCCGAGCCGTCCCGGGCCTATCCGAGGAAATTGTGCGACAAATTTCTGCTCATAAAGAGGAACCAGAGTGGATGCTTGAATTCCGGCTGAAGGCCTACGAAATCTACAAATCGAAGCCTATGCCTAAGTGGGGCGGTGATCTCTCAACACTCGAAGCAACACTTGATGAGATTTATTTCTACCTCAAACCACAGGACAAGATGGAGCGTTCTTGGGATGATGTTCCACAGGAAATCAAAGATACGTTTGATAAGCTTGGGATCCCGGAAGCAGAGCGGAAAGCACTGGCAGGGGTTGGAGCACAATACGAGTCCGAAATGGTTTATCACTCCCTCAAGGAACAGTGGGAAGAACAAGGAGTGATCTTTGATTCAATTGAAGATGGTCTCCGAAACCACCCCGACCTGTTTAAGCAGTATTTCGCCACGGTCATTCCACAAGCTGACAACAAATTCGCAGCACTTAATTCAGCTGTGTGGTCCGGAGGTTCATTTGTCTATATCCCGAAAGGGGTCAAGGTCGAAATACCACTCCAAGCGTACTTCCGTGTCAACTCCGAGCGCATGGGCCAGTTTGAGAGAACGTTAATAATCGTGGATGAGGGAGCAGATGCACACTATGTAGAAGGGTGCACAGCTCCCGTTTATACGACGGAATCATTTCACTCAGGTGTAATTGAGATCATCGTCAAAAAGGGGGGGAATTTCCGGTACACAACTATCCAAAACTGGTCGAACAACATGTACAACCTGGTCACGCAACGGGCCATAGTTCACGAAGATGCAAAAATGGAATGGCTTGATGGAAACCTCGGTTCGAAACTCACAATGAAGTACCCATCATGCTATCTCGTGGGAGAGGGCGCCCACGGCGAGATTCTATCGATCGCATACGCGGGGGATGGCCAACACCAAGACACCGGAGGAAAGGTGGTTCATGCGGCTCCTCACACGACATCACAGATCACTTCAAAGTCGATCTCAAGGGGTGAGGGTCGAGCGTCGTACCGCGGCCTATGCAAAGTCTATGATGGCGCATTAGATGCGAAATCAAACGTCGAATGTGATGCGCTTCTGCTCGATGCGACATCACGAACAGATACTTACCCGTACATCGAAATTGATGAAAACACAGCCTCCATTGGGCATGAAGCCACAGTATCGAAGGTTGGCGACGAGCAGATTTTCTATCTCATGAGTCGGGGACTTGATCAAGCGGAGGCGATGGCGATGATCGTACGCGGATTTATCGAACCGGTCGCCAAAGAGTTGCCCCTTGAGTACGCGATCGAACTGAATCGGTTGATTGAACTCGAAATGGAAGGGTCCGTCGGCTGATCTTCGGAACCTTACAACTAAACAGCGTACCACTCCACGGAATAGAGGGAGACCAGAAGTCTTGAACAATGCAACGGCGGCGGCGAGAACCGACGCTGTCTTACCTAAATGGAACTTTGAGCAGTTCGCTAGTGAGCTCACCGAACCTTCTTCGCTCACTTCTGCTCGGGAGACAGCCTGGAAGCGATATTCGGAATTGCCCTTCCCCACCCGTAAGGTGGAAGAGTGGCGGTATACAGACATTTCAACGATTGATTTCGAGCTGCTGATTCCGGCAATACAGTTAGAAGATATTGATGAGGAGCTGCCAGCTGACGTTCGAGAAATCTTGTCCCAGTCAGGGGACCGAGCGGGGGTGGTCGTATGTCAAGACGGCCGCGTGGTGCACGTTGAGCTTGACCAAGCGCTTGCCGATGCAGGCGTTATCCTGTGCTCTCTCGCTAAAGCCGCCGAAAATCATCCTGAACTGCTTCAGAAAGCACTGTTTGAGACGAGACCAAGCACGGCGGAAGAGAAACTGTGGACCCTCCATCTTGCAATATTGAGTGGTGGGTATCTACTGCATGTGCCCCAGGATGTGGAACTGCCTGAACCAATTCACACATTCAACACCCTCAAAACTCCTGGCATGCTCACCTCGACACATTCATTGATTGTGATGGAAAGAGGCGCACGCGCGGCAGTGATAGAGGAGTTCATATCCGAGGACCTTGATGAACGAACCGTATCGCTGCACGGAGCAAGCGTCCATTGCAAGGATAGCGCAGGCATCGAATACGTTACGGTACAGCAATACGGGGGAGGGGTTGCCCACTTTTCCACCCAACACACCGTGGCCCACCACAATGCGAAAGTTATCACCTTTAATGTAGGACTGGGTGCGGACTTATCGCGCACAGATGTGACAAGCCGACTCCTGGGTCAAGGCAGTGATAGTGAGATGCTTGCACTCTGGTTCGGTGACGCCCAGCAACATTTCGATCATCACACCCTTCAACATCACAAAGCACCACACGCACACAGCGACCTGTTATTTAAAGGCGCGCTCACTGACAAGGCAACAAGTGTGTTTCGCGGCCTGATTAAGGTCGACGTGGGAGCTCAGCTCACGGACGCCTATCAGACCAACCGAAACCTACTGTTGAGCAAAGGGTCCCATGCTACAGCACTTCCGAACCTCGAGATCGAAGCTGATGATGTCCGCTGCTCACATGGAGCGACAATCGGACAAGTGGACAACACACAACTTTTCTATCTTATGAGTCGAGGCCTTACACAACGGCAGGCAGAACGTCTACTGGTATTCGGTTTCTTCGATGAGGTTCTGGGTCGCCTACCGATGGCCGGAGTTCGTGAGCGGGTACGAGTGGCTATCGAAGAGAAAATCGGCCTATGAGCGGATTTGTTACTGTCGCGAAATTAGACGATCTGCCCAAGAATGACCTAAAGGGTTTGATAGTGGACGGCGTTGCTATCGTTCTTATCAATTGCGATGGCGTAATATACGCGCTCGAGGACAGTTGCTCGCATGAAGAGTTCCCTCTGTCGGCAGGAGACCTGGTCGGGTGTGAGATTACCTGTTCGCTCCACGGAGCCCGATTCGACATTGAGACGGGGGTTCCTCGGGCTTTACCCGCGGTATCGCCGGTTAGAACGTTCGAGGTGCAGGTCGAAGGGGATGACATCAAGGTCAACCTCACTGAAGCGGCTTAGCCTGCAACGCACCAAGAGCCGACTTAAGAAACTAGTCTAATTCGATCCAGTGTAGCGATGGAAACCAAGCAATCGGAAAATCGGAGCTCTGTCAGCGATAGCCAAGCTATTGAAGAGACACTCAACAAATCGACCAACCCAGATTTTCAGGCGATTCGCGATCAATTCCCGATTCTGCGCCGTAAGATTAACGGACACCCGCTCGTCTACCTCGATAGTGCGGCCAGCTCACAAAGACCTCTCCGCGTCCTTGAGAGGGTCGACCGTTATCTGCGAGAACAGCATGCTAACGTGCACCGAGGTGTCCACTCGTTGAGTATCGAGGCGACCGACGCGTACGAAGAAACTCGTGACACAATTGCAGCTCATGTGGGAGCGGCCGATTCGAGCGAGATCGTGTTTACCCGAGGCACTACCGAATCCATCAACCTTGTCGCTTCAAGTTGGGGGGACACCTTCGTAAAAGAAGGGGATGAAATCATCCTCACGAAGATGGAGCATCATTCGAACATTGTGCCGTGGCAAATCCTTGCCGAACGTACGGGAGCACGACTGAACTACGTTGATGTCACGGTCGACGGCCGTCTCGATATGGATGACCTAGATCGACTACTCGAACGCAGACCCAAGCTGGTTTCTTTTACACATGTGTCGAACGGTATGGGTACGCTAAATCCCGTCATCGACATCGTTGAGCGGGCTCATGCTGTTGGAGCTTTGACTCTCATAGACGGGGCTCAAGCGGCACCTCATCTTCAGCTCGACGTGAGAGAACTGGGCTGCGACTTCTACGCCTTCAGTGCCCATAAAATGTGCGGCCCAACCGGTGTAGGAGCATTGTGGGGACGTCGAGAGTTGTTTGAAACAATGCCACCGTATCAGAGCGGCGGAGAGATGATATCAGAAGTTACGCTCGAAGGTTCTAGGTGGGCAGAAGTTCCCCACAAGTTCGAGGCCGGCACACCCAACATTTCGGGCGTCATTGGTTTTGGGGAAGCCGTCCGATTCCTAGACGATGTCGGATTGGACACCCTTGCTGTCCACGAAGCCAGTCTCAAAAAGTACGCACTAGAACGATTGACGGCTGTCGAAGGCCTGACCCTCTATGGTCCACCAGAAGAACGCACGTCGGTCTTCTCGTTTACATACGGGGATATTCACCCCCACGACCTATCGACCATTCTTGATCAAAACGGAATCGCCATCCGTGCTGGACACCATTGTAACCAACCGCTTATGGATCATTTTGGCATCAGTGCGACGGCCCGTGCCAGTTTTTACCTCTACAATACACACAACGAAGTTGATGCACTTTGTGAGGGGCTTCAGATGGCGGCCAAAGTCTTCGGTGGAATAGCCTGACTCATGGCCGATCCACAGAATCCTGCGCGCGTAGACCGAAAGATACCATCTACACTAAACACGCTTTACCGGGAGTTGATTCTCGACCACTACCGTAAACCTCGAAACAAACGTGCCCTCGACGATGCCACCCACGCTATTACCATGAACAATCCACTCTGTGGAGACGTTATCGAATTGCTCCTAAGAGTGGAGGACGGGCGAATCGCCGAGGCATGTTTTTTAGGTCGCGGTTGTTCGATCAGCCAAGCGTCCGCGTCAATGCTCACTGGCCGAGTACTGAATAAAACACCTGAGGAAGTGCTTGAGTTATCCAAAAAGTTCACACAACTGTTGCATGGCGATGAATCATTGCTGTCCGATTCAGACTTGGGAGATCTGCGCGCACTGGCGGGAGTCTCAAAGTTCCCAGTCCGAATCAAATGTGCGCTGCTCGGGTGGAATTGCCTCGACGAGCTTACCGAGGGTGAGATGATACCCGCCGAATCACCCTAAAAGTAGATCGGTGCACCTTTGGTGAAAGACGATGAATCCGCCATTCCTTCTTCCCACTTCCTCTCGGGTCGAGTTCTAAAGATTGCGGGTGGAATATACGATGTAGACACATCCGACGGTCTTCACCGGGCTTCATTAAGGGGCCGTGTTAAGCAGACAGACTCCCGAATCGTATCTGTGGGAGACCTTGTAGAGCTTGAATCCACTGCCGACGAACCGCGTATTGCCAAGCTCCTTCCTCGTAAGAGTGCTCTCACACGTCATGGCGTTGCTAAACGCCGAGAACAGGTCATTGTGGCCAACGTAGATCAAGTGATGGTAGTGGCTGCCGACCGGTCCCCAAATCCAGATATATTCATGATCGATCGACTATTCGCCCTTGCCACATTAAGTGAAATTGAGAGCTGTCTTGTGGTCAATAAGACCGACTTGTCTGATACCTTCTCCCACGAGATTGAGGTTTACGAAAAGGTCGGATTCGACATTTTTCGGACAAGCGCTCACTCGGGTGACGGCCTCGAGGACCTAAGCAAACGACTGGAGGGACGCATCACCGTTCTTACAGGACAATCTGGGGTCGGGAAATCGAGCCTTCTCAATGCTTTGATTCCCGGGCTTGATCTCCGCGTCGGTAAAATTGGTAAGCGAAAAGGGCGTGGACGCCACACGACGGTCTCTTCCGCACTGTATCCGTATCCACAGGGAGGATATGTAGCCGACACACCTGGTCTCCAGTACGTGGCTTTGTGGAATGTTGATCCAGGCGATGTGGCAGGCGGTTTCTCAGAAATTGCAGTAATAGGTCAAGGCTGCCGATTTGCAGACTGTCGACACCGTTCTGAACCTGACTGTGCGGTTCATCAGAATGTAGAAAACGGAAATATCGAAACCCACCGATACAAGAGTTACCTCGCACTCCTGGACGAATCGGAGAACCAGTGAACAGCGAGCTCGATGCAAAAAGTGTTCGCAAAGCACTCGAACGGTCGAACCCCCTTTTGGTTGATCCAAACAAAGGTGAACGGCGTGCGGCCGTCACACTTCTTCTGAGATCACTTGGAGGAGAAGTGGATGTCCTCTTTGTCCGGCGTGCTGAAGTGGAAGGAGATCCTTGGTCAGGTCATATGGCACTACCCGGTGGCCACATGGATCCTACAGACATCGATTTAATAGAGACCGCACGGCGCGAGACGTTCGAGGAGGTTGGGGTCAAAATTAAGCGCGACAATTTCCTTGGACAACTCCACGATATGCATCCAGTCAATCGGAAACTTCCTCCAATTACTATCTCATCTTTCGTGGCTTGGCTTGATGGAGACGTGAAGGTCACCGGGAACCATGAGGTTCAGTATCACGTCTGGATACCTTATACGGAGTTAGGCAACCCCTCTAATGCTTCTGAGGTGGAGTATCACACAAATGGCCAAGACTTCGTACTGCCCTCTATTTTATACCAAGGTGACGTCATTTGGGGCTTGACCCACCGTATCGTAACGAACCTCGGTGAAATACTGAGAGAGGAAGTGAGTGTATGAGTAACGTTGTCTATCGTTCCTGCTCGCGAATTGTTCGAAAGAAAGGTCCGTTTCGTTCGGCTCAGTTACCAGTGACCGATGAGCTTGTTGAGTTCGGTGTTCATTCTGCGATCGCTGAACACTATGGAGTGAATCCGGATCGAGACGTGGCAACGACGTTGGACTATATCGTTGCGGCGACAGGCGGCTGACTAACCGGAACCTTCGGGGGCGCGCTGGAAGCGCGCGGAGTCAAGGCAGATGAAGGGCGACTGATAGGTGAAACTGAGGGAGAGATTGAAGTTGAGGATGGGGTGCTCGTGATCAAACGCATTCATGTTCGTTATCACCTTCAAGCGGAGGATAAATACGCCGATGTAATCCAACGCAGCTTTGAACTACACCCGCCAAAATGTCCCGTATATCAATCGCTTTCTGGCTCGATCGATATAACCACTGAGCTAGCGGAGATCACAGAAACCTGACGGGGAATTGGGTGAGAACTGGACGGAAAAGGGAGGTAACTGACTTCGCTCCTTACTGTTGATCGAAGAACTGTGGTCTGACAAAACACATATCGACTGTCCGACAACTTCGCCCTTGCCGCGTCTTACAAGCCTACCGCCAATCCATCGTAGAGATTGGCCAGCGCCTCGATGCCCTTCCGGTAGACACTTAGGTCCAACCACTCATCTGGGGCGTGCATATTTGATCCGGGCAATGCAAATCCAATGAGCAGAGCGGGCGCATTGAAAACGTCTTCGAACACCTGCACAATCGGAATCGAACCACCTTCGCGGATGAATGCTGGAGGGGAACCGAAGCCTCTCTCGAGCGCTTTGCTGGCCGCATCAAAGATGGGATGAGTGGTATCAGCTACCCACGGTGCACCACCATGGAAACGTTTTACCTCGACTGTCACACCTTCAGGTGTAAGTTCGTGAACTCGTTTCTCAAACGCCTCAACGACTTGAACAGGATCCTGGTCGGGGACAAGCCGCATCGACACTTTTGCCATCGCCCGTGAGGGAAGTACCGTCTTGGATCCATCGCCCGTGAACCCACTCAGAAGACCGTTCACATCCAGCGTGGGACGATACCACATCCGTTCGAGAGCAGAGAACCCTACTTCGCCACCTAGCGCCACTGCCCCCACGGTCTCTCGCAGGGTTTCCTCATCCATAGGTAGGCGGACAAGATCTGCTCGCTCGCGCTCTGTCATTGGTCGCACCGAGTCGTAATAACCGGCGACCGTGGCCTGGCCATCATCATCCTTGAGACCGTCAAGGATAGTAGCCAACGCATTGGCTGGATTGACTACCGCACCACCATAGCTTCCTGAATGAAGGTCGGATGCTGGACCATAGACGTTGATCTCGGTGTACACGATCCCTCGCAGACCGGTCGTGATACATGGAAGGTCCGGCGAGAACATGCCCGTATCACTTATGAGCACAGCGTCACACGCAAGTCTCTCAGCATTCTTGTCCAAGAAGGCACTGAGGTGCTTGCTACCGACTTCCTCTTCACCCTCAATCACCAGCTTGAGGTTCACGGGCATATCGACATTGCTGGCAAGCCGAGCCTCAAGAGCCTTAAGGTGCATATGAACCTGCCCCTTGTCGTCAACCGATCCTCGCGCGAACAAACGCCCGTCCCGGACGGTTGGCTCAAAGGGCGGAAACGTCCATAGATCATCAGGCTCGGAAGGCTGGACGTCATAGTGACCATAAATGAGCACTGTTGGCGCATCGTCGCTGATCCAATGTTCCCCTAGGACGATTGGGTGTCCATCTGTTTCGATGACTTCAGATTTCTCGATCCCGGCCGCATGGAGGTGGTCAGCAACCCACTCAGCACACTCTCGGACGTCACCTGCATGCGAAGGGTTCGTACTAATGCTCGGGATGCGAAGGAAATCGCAGAGTTCTTGCTGGAATCGTGAGATCTGTCCGTCAATATAAGCGGTTAAATCAGGCATCGGTTTATTCTATTGGCAGTTCGAGGGTAATGAGGTTTCGTATGTAATTGCCAGAATATCTGTTGGCAGGTGAGGTTGAAATCCCTTCGGCATTATTGATGTCGATCGGGTAGAGCTTATTACGTTCGTCCATTTATCGAAGAAGTGAGAAGTCGTTGAGCCACTTCAATAGAAACGCGCCTCTGTAACCAGTGTCCCCACCTGAGAATTGGGTCGAAGATCAAGAAGCTTAGCAAGTCCGGGTAGCCTAGTGAGAGCAACGAGTGCCCCTACACCAGCTGCGCCAGACGGACCCGCTGCAATCCGGGCCCCTAATTCCCCGGTATCAAGCGCCATCGCACCAATCTGCCAAACGGATTCCGGTAGAGCCAATGCCGCGTCTAGGTGTTGTTCCAAAAATGTCCATGCAATGGTCGAAGGAATACCAGCTGCGAGTCCACCCATTTCTGTTTCGAATGGCGGTTCTGCAAACACCTGTCTGCCAAAACGGAGACTACGGCCAAAACAATCCGCCCTCCATGGCTCAACTGCAATAAATCGAGGTCTTCGAGAACCTAATTCTTTCACCAAGTGGCTACACACCCCCGTCGCCAGACCTCCAACACCAGTCTGAATAAAAAGGTGCGTCAAGTCTATACTCTCCGCAGCAAGCGACTGGAGCATTTCATCCGCAAGTACCGTATACCCTTCCATGACTCGCATCGGAATTTCTTCATACCCGTCGTAAGCAGTGTCAGAAACAATGAGCCAACCGTTTCGCTCAGCTTCCTGCTCCGTATAACCGACAGCCTCATCGTATGAACCCTCAAACCGCACCACCTGGGCACCATGTGATTCGATCGCCTGTGCGCGAGCAGGGTGCGCGTCCTCCGGGAGAACGACAACGCAAGTGCAGCCGAATTGGGAACTTCCCCAGGCGACCGAGCGGCCGTGGTTTCCTGCTGAGGCCGTCGTTGTTGTGATCAAACTGGCTTCTGGGTGCCCGGCCCAAAGCTCTTCTGCGCTTGGGCGCTGTTTCGTACGCCCCTCAATTTCATCTTGAAGGGCACGCAGCACTCCAAATGCTCCACCGAGCGATTTAAACGACCCAAGCCCAAAACGTCCCGACTCATCCTTGCACCATACAGATTTGATTCCCAATTGCGTCGCAAGCTTGTTTAGTGGCACAAGTGGAGTGGGCATATAACCCTCCCATCTGCGGATCACAGACCTGGCATCTGCAGCTGTCTCCGAGTCAATCACGGTGGCCATGTCCCTGGCCTCAGACTCAACCGTTGTCGGAGAATCTTGCCGAAGAGATAGTCGTAACGTGGATCCGCTCATGCTTCGCGTCCTTAACGAAATGACCGTGCTAAATACGTTGGAGGCAACCGTTCTCTATCACCCTCTGATGCCGGATCACGATCTGGATGTCAGATTCGTCTTCACCAACTGATCCAACTCAAATTTTTCAGTTCAAAAGATGCTTACGAGAACCACCTCTTTAAGGTCAGCCGAGGCCAGTTTAAAGACAACCGCTCGGTTGTTCGAACAAAATAACGCATTATGTTCAAGAACAATCTAATGGTAGGGTAAAACTCCGGGTGGCTACACGTATTCACCTCTCCACGTGTTACCTGACACGTAGTCAACGGACAAACTCTTAATATCACGAGATATCTACAGGCGATGGTCGCACCTATTTCAAGATCCAGAAGCATTCGAGTGTATGCTTCCTACGTGGCCTACCGGCTCGTCGCTTTTTTTGTACTGCTGACCGTACCTCCCGCTTTGACCGCACAGGACACTACATTCGACGAAGCAGGAAATGGTGCACTTCGAGTTTTTTTCGACTGTCAAAGTTATGGGCGTGGGCGTGACTCCGGTCCCTGCGATTTTGACTTCTACCGCCAAGAGATTCCATTCGTGAACTACACGCGTGACCGGGAAGATTCTCAGGTCCACGTGTTACTAACACAGGAAACGACAGGAAGTGCAGGTCGGCGGTTCACCCTCGACTTCATCGGCCGCGAGGAGTTCGTCGACATCGACGACCGACTAGAGGTGGTCACGCCGGCCAATCTCGCTCGTGAGCGTCTACTCACTGAGATTGCTGCCACTATGAAGCTTGGCCTAATCCGATACATCGCAAGGACCGATCAGGCTGCTAATATCCGGATCATATCTGAGGATTTCGAAAGGGACGTAGGGGTTGCAACCGCCGAGACGGATCCCTGGAACTTCTGGACATTCCGAGTACGCGGAAACGGAAACCTCCGTGTGAATGAGCGCACGCAAAGCTATGAGATCTCTGGTGGCTTCACCGCAACCCGTATCACTGATAATCTAAAGTTGGAGTTCGGGATCGGCGGCGACTACGACGAGAACATCTTCGAGACCAGCGATACGACATCGGTCACCAGTGTCCGAGAAAGTTACAACCTCGATGGCTTAACCGTGTGGAGCCTCTCTGATCACTGGTCCATCGGCATGGCCTACGCAGCCGAACATTCATCGTTTGACAACGAAGATCTCCGACTCGACTTATCGTCGGCGATCGAATTCAACATCTTCCCATACTCGGAGTCGACGCGACGCCAGTTCAATATCCTCTACACCGCTGGACTGAGCCACACCAACTACGTGGAGGAGACCGTCTTCCTCAAGATGAAGGAGACGCTACCGCTGCATAAGATTGGCGCGGGCCTGAGCGTGCGGCAGCCATGGGGAACCTCCTATGGGTTCCTCGAGTTCTCGCAGTACCTGCACGATCTTTCCAAGAACCGTGCCACCGTTAACCTGGGCGCTAACATTCGGTTGTTCCGTGGACTGTCTCTCACCACCAACATCCGATACTCGCGCATTCGAGACCAACTCAACGTACCGGCCGGTGACGCGACCGAAGAAGAAGTCCTTCTTGAACAGCGCATCCTGCAGAGCGGGTACGAGTATCGGCTCTCTTTTGGATTCTCCTACACGTTTGGATCGATCTTCACGAATGTCGTGAATCCTCGTCTAGAGAGGTTCTAGGACCGTTTCTGCCCCACCCGGCCCGAGTTCAACCTTTCGGTATGGCCACACCTCCTAGTCAAACGCATTTTTCTAGCTGCACGCTTGTAGCACCTCGAAAAAAAACTGCAGCCGTCCAAGGAGACCGTGATGATTTTCGCTCATCGATTCGCACCGGCCAGCCTGTTTGCCACAATGACCTTGTTGATGTTGGCCACCCCAATGTTCGCCCAAGACAGCGCTGAACAGCCAGGTAACTATCGGCTAGCGGCGCGCTTTGCTCCCTATAAGATCCAGGATCTCATCCACTCCACTTCGGTAGATCCGAAGTGGATCGAGGACACGGAGCAGTTCTGGTATGAGTGGGAGACGTCGAACGGGACTTTCTACTACATCGTGGATCCGGTTGCGGGGACTAAACAGCAGATTTTCGACAACGACCGGATTGCTGCTGAGTTAACTCGAATCACACGCGATCCCTGGGATGGACGACATCTTCCAATCCGTTCGATCAAGTTTATAGACGAGAACACACTCCAGTTTGAGGTCGAGTCTTCCCAAGACGAGGAGGAACAGGAAACCGAAACCAATATGGAAGAACAGGATGAGGAGCAGGAAGACGGAGAAGAACGCCGACACCGCTCAAAGAAGAAGGTCTTCCACTTTGAGTACGACGTCGGCACACAGGTGTTACGTGAGCTTGAAGATTGGGAAGCGCCGGATAACCACCCGTCCTGGGCCAGCGTATCCCCCGATGACCAGACCATAATCTACGCGCGCAATCACAATCTCCATCTGATGACGGAGAGCGATTACGGCAAGATTCTTGAGGCGAGACGTGGGAAGAGTGGCGATGAGGCCGACGAAGCCGAGGAAGAAATCGAAATATCCGATGAGCAGCTTACGACCGATGGAGTGGAGCATTACAGCTATGCGGTCTCCGACCGGGGCGATACAGACCAGGAGCGCGAAGAAAGCGCGGACAAAAGGAAACGGGTCAGCATTTCTTGGTCACACGACTCACATCGCTTCTCCATCGTACGAACAGATCGACGTGAATCGGGTAACCTGTGGGTCATTCATACAGTAGGGAACAAGCGTCCTGAGCTAGAATCTTATAAGTACGACATGCCAGGTGAGGAAACCGTCAGCCAGTACGAGTTACTCGTGTACGACCTCAATGAGCGCACGATGACTCAGGTCGCCATGGACCCGTGGAAGGATCAACGACTTTTCACATTTAGCTCTAGACAATTCCGTTATCCAGACAGCGAAGAGCCCTCCCGCACGCTTTGGTTATCCGACAATTCGGACCAACTCTATTTCTGGCGTCGAAGCCGAGACCAACACCGTGTAGATGTGATGGTCGCCGATGCGGTAACCGGCGACGTACAACTCCTGATTGAGGAACGACTCAATACATATGTCGAATCCCAACGCCTCGAACTTCTTGCTTCAGGCGATATGATCTGGTGGTCGGAGCGGGATGGTTGGGCTCATCTGTATCGCTTCGCTCCAGATGGGACACTTAGAAACCGGCTTACCGAAGGCCCCTGGTCAGTCCGACGTGTGGTGGGCATTGATGAAAGTACTGGTGTCGTCTACTTCCAGGCCAACGGCCGCGAAGGTGGAGAAGACCCGTATTACCAGCACCTATATCGCGTGAACCTGGACGGTAGCGGGCTTACGCTCCTCAATTCCGGCGACTTTGACCATCGCGTTAGCATAGGTGCGTCAAATCGTTTCTTTATTGACAACTACTCACGTGTCAATACGACACCGGGTGCCGCTTTGTATGCGAACACGGGTCGCAAACTAATCGACCTCGAGGAAGCCGACTTTTCAATGCTTGACGGGGCCGGTTACCACTTCCCTGAACCATACATGGTAAAAGCTGCTGACGGTGTCACAGATTTGTACGGCGTACTGTACAAGCCGTTTGATTTCGATTCAACCAAAACATATCCGATCGTCGCTTACGTTTATCCCGGCCCACAAACTGAGTCTGTGTCTAAGTCGTTTTCCACACAACGCTTCGAGACAGCGCTCGCACAGTTCGGAATCATCGTCATCACAGTAGGGAACCGTGGTGGACATCCAGCAAGGTCGAAATGGTATCATAACTATGGGTACGGAAACCTCCGCGACTACGGTCTGGTGGACAAAAAAGCGGCAATTGAACAACTCTCCGACCGTCATTCATTCATTGATATCGACCGGGTTGGGATTTACGGGCACTCCGGGGGTGGATTCATGTCGACCGCGGCGATGCTTGTGTACCCAGACTTTTTCAAAGTTGCGGTGTCATCATCGGGGAACCACAACAATGATGTGTATAACCAAAACTGGTCGGAAAAGCACCACGGTGTGAAAGAGGTCGTAGACGACAGCGGTCAGATTTCGTTCGAATACGACATCGATAAAAACTCTGATCTTGCTGCCAACCTCAAGGGACACTTGCTTCTGACAACCGGTGACATCGACAACAACGTCCACCATGCTGGTACCCACCGAATAGCTGAAGCGTTGATCAGAAACAACAAGCGCTTTGATTTCTTTGTTTTTCCGGGACAACGCCACGGATATGGAGACATGAGCGACTATTGGTTTTGGTTGCGAGCCGAATATTTCGTGAAACACCTCCTCAATGATTGGCGGTGGAGTGCAAATGTTTGGCAACTGGATGTCGAAGAAGAACAGTCCCGAAAACAGTGACTGAACGGGCAGTTTCGAAGTGAATTCGCTCAGACTAATGGGAGCACGACGTATGATTCACAGATGTCTCAACATCTGCGGATTAGTACTTGTCGTGATGATACTGACCCAATGCACTGAGCCATCCGCCCCCCCCATCGAACCCTGCTTGAGCCTAGAACGATTCGACTCGACCATGGTCCAATTCATGGAAGCGCAAAACATCAAGGCTGGGGTTTTAGGGGTAATGAAGAGCGGCCGATTGGTCTACGATAAGAGTTTCGGGTGGCAGGATGAGGCTCAGGAGATCAAGCTCCCCCAAAACACAATGATGCGCTTAGCAAGCGTCACAAAACCGATCACAGCTGCTGCCATTCGAGAGTTGCTGGATGCCGGACTTATGGATTTGGATGATTTCGTCTTTGATCTCGGCCAACCCGAGGGAGGGATTCTGAATTTGACGCCGTTTCCGTCACTCGGAGACTCCCTGTTGAAGAAGATCACGGTTCAGCATCTACTGCAGCATCGTGGCGGCTGGGATCGCGATTTGGTCGGGGATTTGACGTTTAAGGAAATCGTGATCGCTGATGCCATGAACGTACCAAGCCCTCCCGGACGGGCAAATACCATTCGCTACATATTAGGACAGCCGCTTCAGTTTTCTCCCGGCACCAAAACTGCATACGCAAATATCGGTTATCTAGTACTCGGCCTCATCGTAGAAGAGGTGTCTGGTGAGGGTTATCTTAGTTACGTGACCACGACTCTCTTTGAGCCGCTTGGGGTTCCAAATAGCGAATTGATTCAGGGAAGAACCTTCCCTACTGATCGCAGTCCACGTGAGCCATGGTATGACTCTGACACAATGAGTCGAAATGTGTTCGACCCCAACGGACCTAGGGTAGAGGCTCCAAACGGAGGCTGGGACGTGGAGAGTAGGATTTCCTCTGGTGGCTTAGTCGGATCAGTCCGGGCAATTGTTGAGTTTTTGGATGTTTACCAGACAGCCGGTGACGGTATCGGGGCCCGAAGACGTGGGGCAGAGGGCTCAAAGTGGAGGTGGTACCACACTGGCAGCCTGCCCGGCACCAACACGCTAGCTAGGCAACGAGGCGATGGCATCAACTACGCAGCACTCTTCAACAAAAGGCCATCTACTGGGGAAAGTTACAGTTCGCAAATCCGCAGTAAAATCGATGCTATACTAGACTCTGAGTTCCTCTGCTGGCCTTGAGCTTGCACACCTGCAAGGCACCGGATCACAACCTACTTTTCTAGCACAACGCTCGATTCAAAACGGACAGTGTTTTCGGTTTAGTTGCCTTTGCCGAGATGCGGACGAATCTTTTTACACATGAAAAGGCACGCTTTTACGGTCGAACAAGCGAACGCACTCATCCCTCATGTCCGAGCGACCTTTCGAAGGATCCGGGCAGGAGCTGATGCCGCACAGAGGCGTAGAGATAAGATTGTGGTTCTCCACACTCTCTGGGGAGATCGCATCTTACAACCAGACAATCTTGATCACCTCGAGTTTCTAGCCCATAGAAAAGCTGTTGCGCGTATTCATCGTGCCATTGATCGACTCATCCAAGACCGGATGACCAACGTGGGGATTCGCTTACCCTCTGCTGGCCTCGATCATGGGATCGTCGACTTTCCAAGCACTATTGATGGGCGATGGGTCTATTTATGTTGGCACTCAGGAGAGGAAAAAGTGCGTTATTGGCATGAGATCGATGCCGGATTTAGTGGACGTGCCTTGATCACACCAGAGGTTCAAGCCAGACTCGGCTTGGTCGACGACCCAGCCCTAAAGGATGACTCCGTACTAGATTTCTAGAGCGTTGTGCAGTCCTAGCTTTTATCAGTCAGCTTCTGAATCGGGAATCTCGATTTTTAGATATTTCATCACTCTTCTCATCCATGCGATCAGTCCTTCATCATCAACATCTAATTCTTCTTTCAATCGAAGCATTTCTTTTTCTAATTTTTTTCATTCCCTGTTTCAAACAGAGACTTTTCTATCATTTCTTCGCCTCTCACTCCATTGATCTCCAATCTCAATCCGCGACCAGTGTTTCATACTCCGGGTGTGCATCGATCACGCCTGGGACAAACGGACAAGTGGGTATGACCTTATACTCGTTCGCCTGTGCATGATCCAATGCATAGATCACGAGTTTTTCTCCGATTCCAAGCCTGCGGTGTTCGGGTGGAACCCACGTGCTCACAATATCCATCACTTCGCCTTTCTGACGGTATGACACATAGGCTTCACCACCGGCTAAATGAACGGCGAAACGTTCGGTTCCAGGATTGTGAGAGATGTCCATCTTCCCCACTCAATTAAATAGAACTGTCCCTACATGTTTTCGATCATAGCTCGGCCAAATTCGCTACACTTGAGCAAGGTGGCATCCTGCATCAAGCGTTCGAAGTCATACGTGACTCGCCTTTGCCCAAGCGTCGTATTCAACGATGAAATGATGAAATCAGCGGCTTCGTTCCAGCCGAGATACCTAAGCATCATCTCGCCTGACAAAATCACGGAGCCCGGGTTCACCTTGTCTTGGCCGGCATACTTCGGTGCAGTACCGTGTGTCGCTTCGAAAATCGCGTGACCAGTCTCGTAATTAATGTTGGCCCCGGGGGCAATGCCAATACCACCAACCTGGGCTGCCAATGCATCCGAAATATAGTCGCCGTTCAGGTTCATTGTGGCGATAACATCGTACTCACCAGGTCTGGTAAGGATCTGCTGTAGAAATGCATCCGCAATCACATCCTTGATTACGATCCCATCGGGAGTTTTCGACCATGGGCCACCATCGAGCTCTTCGGCCCCAAACTCCTCAGCCGCAACCTCATAGCCCCAATCACGAAAAGCACCTTCGGTAAATTTCATGATGTTGCCCTTGTGGACGAATGTAACGCTCTTGGAACCCGTCTTCCGTGCGTAGCGTATAGCTGCTCGCACAAGACGTTTCGTTCCTTCTTCCGAGATGGGCTTCACACCAATCGCACTCGATTTCGGGAACCGGATTGTCGAAACACCCATTTCTTTTTGTAAAAATTGAATAACCTGACTTACCTCTCCACTCCCCTCTTCCCATTCAATCCCGGCATAGATGTCTTCTGTATTTTCCCGAAAGATCGTCATGTCCACGAGCTCCGGACGTAGGACCGGCGAAGGTACTCCCTCAAACCAACGTACCGGTCGAACGCAGGCAAAAAGATCCAGCTTTTGTCTAAGTGCCACGTTCAATGACCGAATCCCCCCTCCTACCGGTGTCGTAAGGGGCCCCTTGATCGCTACCAGATGATCCTTAATCGCTTCCAAGGTTTCGTCTGGCAACCAATTTCCAAGGGTCTCATTTGCTTTTTCGCCCGCGAGAACCTCAAACCACACGATGGAACGACTGGAGCCATATGCTTTCTCGACCGCCGCCTCCAGTACCGCCTGGGCCGCTGACCAAATATCCGGACCTATCCCATCTCCTTCAATAAACGGAATGATCGGATTATCTGGAACATTCAGCGCCCCATCTGACAATTCGACTGCTTCACCCTTCATTGGTGCACTGAGACCACCATATTTCGAAAAACTCGACATATTTCTTTTATCCTCAAATATTGAAGCGTAAATATTGAAACCCGCTAGTTACTCCGGGGCAGAGAGAGTACGATGGTCCATTCTAGCGGACAAACCGCACACAAGTCCGCATTTGCTCTTACCCCTTTGTTTCAATTGCACTCAGCAGCTTCTTTTGTGCTGGCCCCTTTAATCCAAAATCATCTTCTACTGGGCGCACCCAAGTCAAATAAGCTTTCAAAACAAACAGTGCGTATACTTTGTATACACTTTGGGATCGAGCCGAATTTGCTTGCGATACTGTGAAAATAAACAGAAATAGGGGTGACTTCTACAGATTTCGTCTATTCTTTGGGCCGGATTTCACTTGCTGGCCAAAGTTTTACCATTTCGCGCCCATTCCGGATCCAACGAACACTGAGGGGTGACCCTTGAGAAGCGTTTATGGCTTGGATCAGGTCAGGGACTTGACGAGTAGGCAGGTTCCCTGCGTCAACCACGACGTCTCCAGACCGTAAGCCTAGTTTTGCCGCGGCCGTACGTGGTGTTACGCGGAGTACAAGAAGACCCGAGCGACCTTCATAACGACGAACAGGCTCAAATTCCACCCCCTCGAAAGCACTCATACCTGCCTGTTGTATCGGCGAGCGCTGCGACTCAAGCTCCGTCGGTTCATTCAAAACGATTTCATCTTGGACCGCGGGCGCCAAGAGGCCAGGTTGTAATGTGTTTTCAGCAAAAAACCCAATCGGACCCGGAAGCTGAAGCCCGGCGAAAACACCCGCCGCAAAAACGACAACAGCAACAGCAGCGGCAACGGCCAACTGGTGCGAACCGAAAATGAAATGAGGGCGCTCCGCATCCCAACTAAATCCTAATATGCTTTGGTTGATCCGAGGCTCCTTTGAATCCAATTTCGCCTCGATTGCCGTCCACTCATCGGCCGGAGGGTCCAAGTCCGGCAGTGCCGATAGCGCCATGCGAATACGGCTAAACCGTTCAAATTCCGCCCTGCACTCCTCGCACGTTTCTAGATGGAACCAATCCTCTTTGTCCTTCCGTGGCTCATCGAGCAACTCAGAGATTTGTTCTGCTGTCAGGTGTTCCGACGCCGATTGATTCATCTGTCTATACCGTTCACCAAAATTCCTACAAACTCGCTTTATCGCGCATGCCATCATTACTCGAACTGACGGGTTGCATTAGTTCGCGCATTCGGGCTCGAGCTTTGTGTAACTGTGATTTCGACGTGCCGGGAGAACAGCTGAGTGACCGAGCAATTTCCTGGTGGGTCCAGCCCTCAACATCATGTAGGACTAAGACACGGCGATATCCTGGGGGCAGTTGATCAATCGCTTGCATCAAAACATGCCTTGCGACAATCACGTCGTCCTGAGCTTTCGTGACACGTGGAAGATTGGCCTCAGCTTCTACGGAGCTTCTCTTCGATGAACGCCGCAAATAATTGAGTGCCACATTGGTCGCCAAACGGTACAACCAGGTCCCAAATGCAGCTTCACCCCTGAACAGATCAAGTTTCTCGAACGCCCGGATCCAAGCTTCTTGTGAAAGATCTTCAGCAAGCTGATCGTTTCCTACTAAACGACGTACAGCGGTATATACTCGACGTGCGTGAAGTTCATGCAGTTCACCCATCGCGGAGCGGTCACCTGCTTTTGCCCTGGTGATCAGATTGTCTTCTTCCACGCAGCTCCTCGCCACACTGCTCTCCGACATCACTCCGTTGGATACCTCGATCCCAGCACAGGTTGCCTAGGGCTGAAAAACCCAAAGAGCCTTCGGTCGAATCTCCAGATCAAAACGGCCAACGCAAACCCTGCCAACGCATCGATTGCATAATGGAAACGCCCATAGACGGTACCTACAGCGAGGGCGATCTCCGGAACGATCAAAAGCCAGAACCATCGTGTATCTTCCCGTGCTGCACCCAGAACAGCCGCTAGGGATGCCGCAATATGAGAACTCGGAAAGGCGGCACCTTTTGAAGAGCCGCTCTCCAAAATTGTGTGCACCAACCCGTAAAATGCACCCTCGCTAATTGGTCCTTCAATCCGCGCGAACTCATACCGAGGTCCGGCAACCGGGAAAACCATAAAAATCAGGTAACAAGCAAAAAATGCGGTGGCGACTACAAACGCGGTGCGGTGTAACGCTGCAAAACCTTTGGTACAAAAAACCCCAATCAGCGCTACCGGGACTATACCGTAGTACCCAAAATAGGCGAAGTGAAGCACTTCGGATAAAGGCAGCCACGGTAACGCGGAACTAAGCTCAATGCTGGGTTGCCCCCCAAAAAGTTTGGCATCCCAACTTTGTACTAAACCATCGAAAAAACTTTCCGTAAAAAAACGATTCAGCGTAGCAATTTCGGCATATAAAACGGGTGCCAACGCCACTGGATAGGACACTCTCAGAAAACCGAGAAGGCCGTTTTCTGGCCGCCAGCGTGCCAGTGGCGTAATCGCCAGATAAGCGACCGCATGGATTCCGGCGATGACTAACCCCGTCATCCCACCAAAAACCACAGCGAAGATGGCGGTAACTCCCAAATAAACCCGAGTTAGCCGATCGACCGCCAATAATCCCTGAGCGTCTGTCACATCCATCCCGCTTGACGATACCAAACAAACGTGCGCGACATCCCGTCGTTCAGCTCCACTCGTGGTTTCCAACCTTCAAGGAGCCTTCCCGCCTCTTCAATGTCGCATGTCCATGAATGGTGGCCGATGTCTCGTACTTTTCTCCGATCCACCGCCGGCAATCTGCCCACAAGTTTAGCCCCAAGCTCGGACACAAGACCCGCCGCCCTGAGAAAGGCCATGGGTACTCGAACCACGCGCACTCCATCTCCAACCGCAGCTCCCACCACCTGCGCCAACTCTTCCCACCGATATTTTGGGGCTCCTGCTATCTCGACCGGCTTATCCACCGTCGGTGCGTCTATTGCTGCGATTGTTGCCGTCACAACATCTGAAACGTAGACCGGTTGAAGTGGCACCTCGCTTCGCGGGACTACCATCCACCCTCGCGTTGCCATCTGAAACAGAGGTAGGAGTGCCGAGTCGCGTGCCCCATAAATACCACCGGGCCGGAGAACAACAGTCGTCATATCGCCTTTATTTTCCTCTAACAGTCGCTCGCCCAATAGTTTAGAACGACCATAGGGAGTCACAGGTCCACTCGCGCCATCCGGTCCACGCGCTGCGAGACTGCTGATATATATAAACCGAGCAACTCCTGCAGCTGACGCAGCTTTCGCCAATTCTGCAGTACCCGCTGCATTCACCGCCATAAACTCATCTTCATTGCGCGCACTTGTGAGCCCGCCGCAGTGAATCACAATCTCAACGCCCTCGAGAGCCTTGGGCGGCGTTACACTCCCCTCATTAGATTTAGGCTCTTCGGCTGCGTCGGACTGTAAAGCCTGCCTTACTGTACCCAAATCCAGTTCAACAGTTTCCACGTCAATGGAATTGATCCACCGCTTATTGCTCGTCCTTCGAATACTACACCGGACCTTGTGACCATTTTCCACCAATTTCTCAGCAACATGGCTACCGAGAAAACCTGTTGCTCCCGTTAGGAAAATCATGGTAAAGTGATAAAGTAAAGCATTTATAGGGGAATTTCGTAGAGGCGGTAGGTACGGTACATCTGACCCCCAAGACGCTTGATCGAGGCGTTCATCTTGTCATTGTCCTCAAGAATCCAAGACTGCTCCCCCTCTGTGATCCCAACCTCCCTGCCAGCTCGAATCATACCGAGATAAAGCAGAACATCGATCCCTTTTCCACGCCATTCCTCAACGAGCCCGAGAATGATCACACGCATCCAGTTGATTCGGCGCTTTGCGATGAGCGCCTTAAGGATGCCAAAAGGCCACAGTTTGCCATCCATCTTCTTGAGAACCTGGTTGAAGTCTGGCAAGGCTAGTGCAAAACCGATTGGTACCCCGTCTGGATCTTCAACAAACAAGGCAAGCTTCGGTTCCAAGATCGGTTTGAGTTCAGCTGCCATATGATCAATCTCTCCATCCGTCATGGGCACAAAACCCCAGTTTTTCTCCCATGCCGCATTATAGATCGACCTGACCGTCTCCAACTCCGTATCGAACTTAGCCATGTCGAGCGACCGCATCGTGATCCCGTAGCGACGTGTTACAAGCTTTTCTCCTCGCAATAAGTACCCCATATCCATTTGATCGTCCATTTGCCAGGCATAGAGGTCTTTTACTTTTGTGAGGCCACACGCTTGCAAAAGGTTGGGATAATACTTGGGGTTGTATGCCATCATGACGGACGGCGGACCTGGTTCACCATCTATAAGCAGGCCGCATGTCTCGTTTGTGGAAAAGCTCGTCGGGCCTCGCATGATCTTGAGATCACGGAGACGGAGCCATTTCCGAACTACATCGAAAAGGGCAGCCGCCACTTCAACATCGTCCACACACTCAAACCACCCGAAGAAGCCCACCGGCTCCTTATGAAACGTTTCATGATTACGGTTGCGAATCGCGCATATTCGCCCGACGGGTACCGAATCCCGAAGCGCTAGAAACGGTTGTGCCTCGGAGTGTCTATGAAAAGGATGCTTTTCATGATCGAATGCATTTCGCACATCTGACTTCAGTGGAGGAACCCAGTGTGGATCGTCACCGTAGATAGACCAAGGTAAGGAGATGAACTGGTTTAGATCTTCTCGCGTCACGACCGGAATTACTCTGAGAACAGACGAAGGATGCGACGTCATTAGGTTGACCACATTGTGAGGCGTTCTAGCTGATCGGTCGCACGCTTACACACCGATCCGTCAGACGATGTCGAGTTTTTTAGCTACGCGGTGGACCTGATCGAGCACAAAATCAAGTTCTTCGTCAGTGTGAGTCGCCATATAGCTCGTCCGCAGACGGCCCTGACCTTCGGGAACTGCTGGGGGCACAACCGGATTGGCAAACACCCCCGCCTCAAACAGCGCCCGTCCAAACTGAAGGGTCTTCTCCATAGGGCCGACGAGAATTGGCACGATCGGCGTCTCGGTGGGTCCGATGTCAAAACCGATTGATTTAAACCCTTCCATCATTTTGTACGTGTTTGCCCACAACCGTTCACGCCGCTCTGGCTCTGAACGAATGATCTCGAGGGCTTTGAGCACCGTTGCTACCGACGCCGGTGGCATGCTCGCACTAAACATCAAGGCTCGCGCATGATTCCGAAGATAATCGATCACATCGGCCTTTCCGGCACAGAACCCTCCGATCGAGGCAAATGATTTCGAGAAAGTTCCGAGGATAATGTCGACTTCATCCGTTAGGCCCCAGTGTTCGGCCGTTCCGGCTCCGGTTTCTCCAAGAACACCAACGGCATGCGCATCGTCAACGACAAGAGCCGCCCCAAACTCACGTTTAAGTGCGACCAATGCCGGAAGGTCGGCGATGTCACCCTCCATACTAAAGACACCGTCGATAGCAATTAGCTTTCCACGTTCCGGCTTGTCAGCTTGTAGCATCCTATGGAGACTTGTGTAGTCTCCGTGATTGAAGCGCTGCACACGGCCCAGGCCCAAACGGACACCGTCTTGAATGCTCGCGTGATCAAGCTTATCCACATATACGGTGTCACTGCGCCCTATCAATGCACCTAACGTTCCCACATTGGTCTGATATCCAGTGGAAAACACCAAAGCCTCTTCCATGCCCACGAAATCTGCCAGCTCTTCTTCAAGACGATCATGCAGATCAAGGTTTCCGTTAAGAAAACGACTTCCTGTATTCCCGCTACCAAATGTGTCTAGTGCATCACGTGCAGCTTCAAGAATTCGTGGGTCGTGTGTGAGCCCCATGTAATTATTAGAGCCCACCATGATCTTCTTTTCCCCCTTGATCACCACATAGGTGTCATGCGATTCCTCGATGGGCATAAAGTAGGGGTAGAGGCCAATTGCCCGCAGTTCACGCGCGCGCGTGAACGCTAGACATTTAGCGAAGATCTCCGGCAGCGGGCTGGCTGCTGCAAGTAGAGGCTCCGAATGCGATCTGGCGGCCTGGGGTGTGCTCTTGGTCACGACTCAAAGCTAAGCAAAGTTCACAGTTTCGGGCAAGCAAACCAAGGTGTCAGTTCAATCTCTCGGAGATTATAGCCCTCTCCTCCTCTTTGGATGAACTCAAGAAATTTCGCTCCCTGATCATAAGCCCTATCGCGGGCCAAGGCAGCCCAGTTCACCTTACAATGGCCTGAAGGGTCGAGGTGCCGTCGGGGAAACGAGACGCCATCGGCTCATCAACAGCCTAAATCACAAACACGGAGAAAGCCGGCTTGGGAAGACAAGATTTGTATGACATAGTTGTGATCGGAGGGGGGCCCGCAGGGCTAGTAACGGCTGCAGGTTCCTCAGGCTTAGGGGCAAACGTTGCTCTCATTGAACGAGATCGCCTAGGTGGTGACTGTTTGTGGACTGGATGCGTGCCTTCGAAGGCGCTTATCGCTTCGGCACGCTTGGCTAAACACTTTCGTGAAGCAGAGGTATTTGGGCTCCCGGCGGTCACAGTTGGCCTTCACGGTCGCGATGTAATGGAAAGTGTTCGAAATATTCGAGCGCAAATACAGGCACACGATGACCCCGAACGCTTTCGCGCTATGGGAGTCAACGTTGTTGAGGGGTCAGCTCGCTTCGTAACCCCCCATGAAGTAGAAGTCGGGGATCAGAGGATCCGTGGCCGTCGGTTTCTGATCGCCACTGGATCCCGACCTGCCGTGCCGCCAATCGAAGGGCTAGCGGGAGCAGGATATTTTACGCATGCGGAAGCATTTGATCGTGATACCATCCCCACAACATTGGCTGTAATCGGCGGAGGACCTATTGGGGTCGAACTCGCTCAAGCATTCCAACGGTTGGGCAGCGACGTAACAATAATAGAGACGCTAGATCGCATCATGATGCGGGAAGAACCCGAACTTGCCGAGCACCTTACCAAACAACTAAAACAAGAGGGAATCCGCATTCTCACGGGACGCATTGTCACGCGGGTGGACCGACGGGGGACTCAACGAAGCATTACAATAAAAACTGCAACCCCTGAGCTGACTGATGCAGATGTTGGGTCACAAAAAACAGAAATCCTAGAGGTAGATGAGCTACTGGTCGCGACCGGACGTCTACCAAATACGGAAGACCTTGGACTTGAGACTGTGGGGATCAAGACTGAGAACGGCTGGCTAACGGTCGATTCAAAACTCCGCACGTCAGAAAAACACGTTTTTGGAGCGGGCGATGTGACAGGTCGTTTTCTCTTTACACACGTTGCCGACCACCAAGCGCGTACGGTTGTCCAAAATGCACTCTTCCCTGTTCGGACTAACATTAAATATGACGTGATACCATGGTGCACATTTACAGATCCTGAGCTTGCTCACGTCGGAATGACGGAACACGAGGCTAGGAATCGATACGGTTCCGAAGTCTCAGTCCATTTGTATGACCTGGCCGATTTGGATCGTGCGATCGTTGATCGAGCACCTGTCGGCTGTGTAAAGATTGTCACCCGTAGAGGAGGCAGAATCCTCGGCGGTCATATTCTGGGGCCAAACGCCGGCACAATGATTTCCGAAATCGCTTTAGCCATGGAGGCAGGTGTAAGACTCGGATCAATTTCTTCCTTGGTGCATCCGTATCCGACAATGAGCGAAGGAATCCGTCGTACAGCCGACACCTATCGAAAGTCACAACTAACAGGGTGGAAAAAGTCGCTGATCGAAATGGCTTTGCGAGTCGGTCGTGCATGGCCCGCGTAAGGCTCTGAGGGATACGAGACACAATTATTGATCACAAGGAGACGCGCGAGGTTCCAGCATAAACATTAAACCCCGCCTCTTTGGTAAACCCAACTAGGGTCATACCGAACTCGCTCGCCACATCCACCGCAAGGCTCGAGGGAGCGCCGACTGCTACAATCACAGCAACACCTGCCATCAGAGCTTTTTGCATAATCTCGAATGAAGCTCGACCACTGACCGCGAGAACCGATCCTTTAAGCGGCAAACCGTCTTCTAGAAACCGGTTCCCAATCACTTTATCGAGCGCGTTGTGTCGACCCACATCCTCACGGAGGATTTGGAGATCTCCGTCAACGTTGAACAACCCCGCTGCGTGGAGGCCTCCGGTACGTTCAAATATTTGTTGCCCTTCTCGAAGCACGCTTGGTAACGTTCGGATCACCTGACTCTTAATCACAAGCCCATCCTCAAGAAGAGGCGTGCACCCTTGTATCTCGATCGCCTCTAGTGACGCCTTTCCGCATACTCCGCAGCTCGAGGTGGTATAAAAGTTTCGAGTCAGATCAGTGGGGTTGAAGCTCGTACCCTCACTTAGCTGCACAGTCATAACATTGTATTCCTGGACATCAACATTGGTGCAGTATCGAAGATCCAAAACATCGGACCGCCGTTGAATCAAACCTTCCGAGAAGAGGAATCCGGCGGTAAGGTCAAAGTCGTCGCCTGGGGTACGCATCGTAACGGCTACCTGGTGCTCGTCACCTTGCGGTGTAGCCAATCGGATCTCGAGTGGTTCCTCAACCGCTACCGCATCTCGGCGATTGCGGGATGATTTTCCAGCAAAACGATTGACGTCTATGCGCACCATGCTGCGACGAGGAGAGATCATACTCGAAGTTACACACGTCCCCGCGAGTGCGTCGAGATGTGAGTTGTCGTTGCCGGCACAGGCCTCTCCCCGTAACTATCCGACATGAAGAGGCCTTCTGATGGGGAACTGCTGGCCGCCTGGCGCGACGAGCCTGCCCCACTACTTCCGTTGCTACACGCGTTTCACCAATGCGATGGGTATCTATCTGAGAAAACCCTTCGGGCAATCTCAGCTGATCTCGGGATCCCAATTGCAGACCTGTTTGGAACGGTAACATTTTACCATCACTTCGCCCGAACACCTGGAGGACGGGAGAAACCACGGGTCTGTGTCGGGCCAATCTGTGCGTTACGCGGAGCTCAAGAGATTGTAGATGGGCTAGATGGTGCTACCACGATGCCCTGCCCAGGTCGCTGCGACCAACCCGTTCCCGTCCTTGATGGCGACACAATACTTTGTGGTGACACTCCGGCGACTCTCACAAATGTCGATTCACCCCTTCCACCGGAAAGCCCCGACGAAATAGAAGAGTGTGTTTTCGCCCAAATCAGAACACCTGGACGGGCCGGGCTCGCTGGGTATCGTGAGACGGGCGGTTATGATGGGCTGACCCGCGCCCTTACAGGTTCTCCTCAAGATCTTCTTGAATCAATTGACGCCAGCGGGCTCGCGGGCCGAGGGGGAGCAGGATTCCCAACTGGAAGAAAGTGGAGGGCCGTTGCCGAAGCCGAGGGGGAACCCAAGACGATTGTATGTAATGCCGACGAGGGCGAGCCCGGCTGCTTCAAGGATCGGACA
This sequence comes from uncultured Gemmatimonadota bacterium, assembly GCA_964480515.1. Taxonomy (GTDB): domain Bacteria; phylum Gemmatimonadota; class Gemmatimonadetes; order Palauibacterales; family Palauibacteraceae; genus Palauibacter. The sequence goes on along the minus strand of CAYZOT010000004.1, from coordinate 82,828 downwards.
CTGATGGACTATGATCCTCACGCAGTAATTGAGGGCATGTTGGCAGCTGGTTTCGCAACCGGGGCCACCCGAGGGTTCATCTATTTACGCTACGAGTACCCTGAGACGCAGAACATTCTGGAGCGTGCGATCGAAGAAGCCCAGGCTCAAGGATTGCTGGGCAGTGAGGCGTTCGGGCCGGGCCGCCCATTCAATCTGTGGGTACGACGAGGCGCAGGAGCATACATTTGTGGGGAAGAGACTTCTCTGCTTAACAGCCTCGAAGGTAAACACCCTTTCCCACGCAACCGTCCTCCATTCCCGGTAACCCACGGGTATGAGAATCTCCCTACTGTAGTTAACAACGTGGAGACGCTTGCTTCGATCCCCCATATTCTCAGCAAGGGACCGGATTGGTACCGAAACCTAGCCATAGGCGATCACGCCGGGACTAAAGTCATCAGCCTTTCCGGCGACATCAGGCGACCGGGGAACTATGAAGTCCCGCTTGGCTTCCCACTTCAAGTGTTGCTTCAGGACTGGGCAGGAGGTGCACCGGGCAATCGAGATATCCAAGCGGTGACCATGGCAGGGCTCTCTGGAGGATTTCTCGCAAAAGACGATCTTGATGTCACTCTCGACGAATCAAGCATTAGAGCGAAAGGATCGTTTCTGGGAGCAGGCGGCATCATGGTATTCGATGATTCGCGCGATATGGTTGAGGTGGCACATGCTGCGATGGAATTCTTCGCTGAGGAGTCGTGTGGGAAATGTTTCCCTTGTCGCATAGGAACCCACCGACTGACCGAGCGACTTTCGGGTGGTGGGCCCTCTGACCTTGGCGACTGGGTCGACGAAGTCACAGATCTGGGTCAAACTATGAAACAGACGAGCGCCTGCGGTTTAGGCCAAGCAGCCCCTCTAATCACTGAAAGCCTCTTACGGTACTTCCCTGATCAGGTTGCGGCGTGTGTCGAAAATCGATGAGAAGCTCCCACTTTTTTTTCTTTTTAAATTAATAAAACACCCATGACTTTTCGGCTTTAGACGCGGCCAAAACGCTACGCAAAGGTGCACGCGGCCCGAGATCCGCGTGCGTAGCACACCGATAGTCACCATCTTTACTGGGCACCTTAGCCCGATCCACCGGCGATGGAGGAACTTTGGACCGGAATCAATACGACTACAAGATTACGCTCGATGGCGAACGTGTGCCCGTGACTCGTGGAGAAACCATCTACGAAGTTTCAGAACGCCACCGCAAATCAATCCCCACGCTGTGCTACGATCCACGTCTCGAACCGCTCGGGGCGTGCCGACTTTGCATCGTGGAGATTGAAGGTGCCCGAAACCCAGTCGCTTCTTGTACGACTGTCGCGCAATCAGGCATGAAAATCACAACCAAGTCCGCTCGCCTCGAGATGCACCGTCGCGTACTGATGGAGATGGTTGGGTCTGAGAATCGGGATCTCGATGTTGATCCACTATCAGGTTATGCGTCAGCTGAGATGGCGACACTACTCGATCGGTACGACGCACGAACAAAACGCTTTGCCGGGTCCAGGTCGGGCACGAGCCGACCAGACGACGACAATCCTTTTATCCTGCGTGATTACGAAAACTGCATCTCCTGCTACAGGTGTGTACGCGTCTGCGCGGAACAGGAAGGAGACTATGCGATCTCGATGATGAACCGTGGATTCGAGACGCAAATCACCACCGAGTTTGAAGGATTGCTCAAGGACTCTGCATGCACATTCTGCGGACAATGCATACAAACCTGTCCAACTGGTGCACTCGCCGATGTGAAAGCACTTGCAAATAAAGATGTGCCGGGCGAAACAGAGAAAACGCGGACTGTGTGTCCTTATTGTGGAGTGGGTTGCTCCGTCGATGTTATGACGCGAGATGACAAGGTCGTCGGGATCCTGCCTGCTATGGATGGTCCCGCCAACAAGGGTGCGTTATGTGTCAAAGGACAGTTTGCATTTGATTTTGTTTCACACCCCGAACGACTCGCCGCACCGTTAGTCCGTGGTGACGACGGTGAACTCCATGAGACCGATTGGGATACGGCACTCGATCGAGCGGCAACTGGATTCGCGCAGGCCGCCGAAAATCATGGACGACAATCAGTCTATGGGATCGCATCCGGGCGGGCTCCGCATGAAGCTGCTTACATGATGCAACGGTTCATCCGAGGGGGGTTCGGAACCAATCAAATTGATAACTGCAGCCGTGCCTGACACGCCCCTACGGTCGCCGGTCTGGCGGCCTCTATCGGTCGAGGAGCCATGTCGAACCCACTCGATGACATGGAAAAACCTGATGTAATTTTTTGCATTGGGACAAATATGACCGAATGCCACCCCGTTGCTGCCACGCGAATCAAGCGTGCTATCGCCAAAGGGGCGAAGCTGATTGTGGCTGATCCTAGGCAAGTTGCGTTGGCAGAGCTCGCCGATATCCACCTGCCACTACGAGTCGGTTCCGATGTTTCGTTACTCCTCGCAATGGCTCATGTCATCGCGAGGGATGGATTGGTGGATGAGGCATTCCTCGAAGAGCGAACCACGGAAGGAACCGAATTTCTCGAGCATGTTGCCGAGTACCCACCCGAGTGGGCTGAATCAATCACTGGAGTTGATGCCAAACTTATCGAACAGGCTGCACAATGGTACGGGGCAGCGGAGCGCGGTGCCATCTATTACACGCTCGGGATTACCGAACATATTTGCGGTGTCGATAACGTTCAGAGCCTTTGTAACCTGGCCCTGGTCACGGGAAACATTGGTCGCGAAGGCACTGGAATTAATCCGATGCGGGGGCAAAACAATATCCAAGGGGCAGGAGACTGCGGAGCACTACCCAACAATTATCCAGGGTTCCAATCGGTACTGGACCCTGCCAACCAGGCCAAGTTCGCAGAAGCCTATGGAAAAGAAGTTGATCTTGAACTTGGGCCGACAAAGGTCCAGGCTTTGGATATGTGCGGAGACTTAATCCGTGCCATGATTATCAACGGTGAGAATACAGTTGTCACTGATCCCAACCGAGACCACTGTGAACACGCACTCAAAAGTCTCGATCATTTTGTTGTCATTGACATTTTTCTCACCGAGACAGCGAAGCTCGCCGATGTCGTGCTTCCAGCGACAGCATGGGCCGAAACAGATGGCGTCTGCGCTAATACCGAGCGGCGCGTACAACGACTTCGGAAAGCAGTGACCCCGCCGGGTGAGGCAAAGCCAGATTGGTGGATTGTTTCGCGAATCGCCCAACGTATGGGGCTTGAAGGCTTCGAGTTCGACTCAGCAAAAGAAGTGTTCAATGAACTTTGCGGACTTTCGCCGATCTACGCTGGATTGGATTGGGATCGAATCGACCAGGGAGAGTACATGTGGCCAGTTCCTCACAAAGAGCACCCCGGGACGCCGATCCTTCACCAGGGTGAGTTCGAGAACGGGCGTGGAATCTTTCAAATGATCGAATATCGGGACCCTGCGGAGACGATCTCAGGAGAGTTCCCCGTGTGGCTCACCACGGGGCGTCGCCTTGCAGCCTATCACACCCGAACTCAAACCGGGCGGTCAGCGGGGATTGACTACCTATTATCGGAGGAGACCCTAGAGGTTAATCCCGGCGACGTCGCAACCTGGGGGCTTGAAGATGGCGGTTGGTGTACACTCACAAGCCCTCGGGGATCTGTCAGGATAAAAGTTGAATCCAACAAACGCTCTCCACTCGGGACTGTTTTTGCAAGCTTCAGTTTCGACGATGTCCCGATCAATGTCCTCACTGGTGGAGGCTACGATCCCGTGACCCACACCGCCGAACTCAAGGTGTGCCCTGTTCGCGTGGAACCTGAACCTTCCTGACAAAAGCAGGGGGAGGCAGCATAAGGCCGCCGCTCGAGTTTACCAGTTGCCTATTGGCCTGTAGGCAGTGATAGACCCTGCGATTGCAGAAGCCATACATGTGAGCGGACTTGCCAAATAGACCTTTCCCGGCCCGCTTCGACCGGGAAAATTCCGGTTGATCGAGCTGATCGTAACCTGGTCCGGCAAGCTCGATACCCCGGGGCCTGCATTGATACAGGCCCCACAGCCGGGAGCTAAGACCTGAAATCCGGCTTTGTTGAGGAGTTTGTCGTAGCCACGGTCGACACAGTACGCTTCAACGTCGATGGACCCAAACTGAGCAAACGCAGTAACGGACTCGGGCACTCGGCGGCCTGCCGCGATCGCTCGCTGGGCGACCTCCGCGTACATATCAAAGTCATCTCGCTTCGCTCCCGTACACGACCCAATGAAGACGAGGTCGATTGTCACATTTTCACCAAGCTCCGAGATCGGCATACCGTTTCCCGGATCGCCCGGTGCCGCAACCATAGGTTCTACCTGGCCAGCATTGATCTCGATCGTGGCCGCATAATGCGCGTCGGGATCGCTTTCAAGCCCCTCGCACATGGCCCAAATGTCCTCCGTCGGAATGCTGCGTCTCTCAGAGATCCAAGAAACAGTTTTCTCATCGGGTGCTATGATTCCAGTGAAACCCCCGACTTCGGCTGCCATGTTCGTGAGCGTAACGCGCTCGTCCATCGTTAGCCCCGTAACGGTTGAGCCCGTGTATTCAATAATGCGGCCGATCGCCTCTCCACTCTTCACTGTGGGGTGTCGCAGAATCTCGATCATTAAGTCCTTGGCTGTGACACTAGGCTGGAGATCTCCCGTAATCTCGATGCGAAGGGACTCGGGCACTTCCAGCCGCACATCCTTAGTTGCCCACGCATTGACGATTGCAGAAGTGCCCACACCGAACGCGAGACACCCGAGCGCTCCGACGTGCGGAGTGTGTGAGTCGCTACCGATGATGACCTGGCCAGGGAAGGCGTATCGATCCTGGATCATAATGTGGCAGATCCCATCGCTCCCCGTACGATCCGGGAGTTCGCCGTGTAAACGGACACCCTTGGCCGCCGCAAACTCGCGTTGACAGTCATGGAGTGCGTGCGCCGCATCCAGGAGTCCAGCGGCTTTGCGATCCTCTGTGATCACTTCATCTAAAAAAGCTAGGTGGTCACGAAAGAACAGAATTGAATCTGTGTCGTTCAGATCTGCTTCACCCGCGAAATCCTGCCAGAAGGTTGAAGCCATGGGGGTCACATACTCATGTGAAAAGCGAAGATCCGTTCGCAAAAAGCCCGTGTCACCTGGCTGTATCCTTGGAACTCCGAGCTCTGCACCGGCCCCGTCTTTCAACCAGTGTCGCGCCATGATCTTTTCGGCAATCGTCTCTGGCCGATCTAGATCAACCACAATCTCCGGTACCGTCACGAGGCCTTTGAGTCGTGCTACTGCATACTCAAGCAAGCCACCGTGCTCAATGATATCGCGTTCAATTTGGCTTGCATTGCCTATAAAAGATTCAAGCGGGATCTCCTCTCCACTCCTGATCTTTTCAATAAGAGAAAAGTCCGTTGATGCTAGAACACCGATGTTTGCACAGTTCTCGCCGTAGATGCGCTCGATATTCTCCCCTATGACGACGCGAATGCCGGCCGAACGCTCTGCGTATGGGGACGCTTCTCGGCTCGACCCCTTACCACGCCGCTTCCCTGAAACTGAGCAAACAAATCCGCCATTTTTCACATCATTGCGCCCGACAGGAAGTTCCCCACCACACAGCAAACCGACGTAGGGGTATTCTCCGAGTTTTTCATCAAAGTGATAACACACCCACCCGGGTGTAATCTCATCTGTGGAAATATCGTCACGAAGTGGGATCGAAGGATCCCACTCAAGATCTTCTCCCTGCAGTTGTCTCCGTATCAAATCTGGGTCTTCGGTAAGGAAAAGGATGCGACCCTGGAGTCGTACAGTAGAGGGTCGTTTCTTGACTTCGGTCTCAAGTAGGTGTTCTAGCATGATCGTGCACGGTTCCTGTGTGTGTTCTTAATCAACTAGGCCAGAGGATTGGGATAAAGATTATGGCTGTCACCAAAAGAATCAGATTCAAAAGGCCGCCGACTTTTGCAAAGTCGGAAAAGCGGTATCCACCTGGCTGGTAGATCATAATGTTCGTCTTGTATCCGAAAGGCGTAATGAAGGAGGCCGAGGCCCCAAACATCACCGACACCAGCAGCGCATAAGGATTTATTCCTGCCTCTATCGCAGCCAAAATGGCGATCGGTGAAAGTAGGGTAGCTGCCGCCGCATTTGAGATGACCGCTGTTAGCAGTGTCGCCACCAGGTAGAACGCGGCCGTTAATCCGGTAGCACCCCAACCGCCAGACACCTCCAATATACCAGACGCCAGAAGTGACGCCGCCCCTGTCTTATCTAGTGCAAGTCCTAACGGTAAGAGTCCTGCCATAACAAACACCACTAACCAGTCGAGTTCTGCGTATATCTCATCAATCCGTATACAACCCGTAAATACCATCAGGGTAACGCCCGCTAGCGCCGCCGTTACGATATCAAACAAACCGGTCCCGGCAGCGGCGACGACAAGCACCATGATCCCTCCCGCGACAACGGCGCGCGGGCGTTTCTGGAGAGGCGCCTTAACCTCTCCCATGGGGATAAAGCCAGGCTCATCTGCGAGACGCTCAAGCGCACTGCTCATACCGTGGACCAAGAGCAAGTCTCCAACCTTGAATTCCACGTCGGCCAACCGTTCATGAACCATGACTCCATGCTGTTGAATTGCGAGGACCGTAGCATCGTAGCGTTGTGCAAAGCCGTGGTTTCGGAGGGTGCGGCCTTGGAGGGGTGACCCCGGCGCAATCAGCACTTCAACTAGGCGCCCAGCTCCTGCTGCAAAGCCACGCGTGGCGCTCGTTCGATCGGTCGGCGTCCCGAGCGTCTGCTGCCGTGCAAATACGAGCAGTCGATCCGCCGCACCTTGAACGTAAAGGATATCGCCTTCCTCAATCTTCGTCGCAGCGCGCAGAGAGGGAATGTCTTGCGAACCGCGTTTAATCCCAAGGACGGAGACTGCGTAACGCTCTCTCCATTTCAGTTCACCTAAGGACCGACCGTTAGCTGGCGACGCGACTGGCACCTCCAGTTCGGTAAGAAATCGACGCATGTCGTATTTGCGTGACAAATCCGGGGGACGCTCCCGACGGGGTAGCTGTGTCCGCCCGATTGTGAACAGATACGCGAAACCAACCACGAGATAAATGATGCCTAACGGGGCAATCGAGAACATGCTCAGATCGCCATAGCCGCGCTCTACCGCCATCCCATGCACGATCAGGTTGGTTGACGTGCCAATTAGGGAAACCGTCCCTCCAAGGATGGCGACGAAAGACAATGGCATCAGATACAACGACGGAGGTTCTCCCGCCCGATCAGCTAGTGCAACAAAAACCGGGAGAAAAACCATCACGACCGCCGTGTTGTTAAGGAAGGGCGACAGCACAGCGACAATCACACAGAGCACGAAAACGCGCATCGTGTCACTACCCAGCGGAGCCGTCTGTGCCCAGCGCCCAATTGCAGCGACCAGACCTGTCTTGCGAAGCCCGAGGCCTAGCACAAGCATTGCCGCAACAGCTACAGTGGCCTCGTTGCTTAGCCCCGAGAGAGCTTCACGGGGCGTGAGGATCCCACCCAGCAATAAGAGTACCGGGATGGTTAAGCTCACTTGGTCGAGCCGAAGCCGACCCATTGCAAAAAGGATCAGAGCCAGCACGGTGACCAGCAAAACGAACATGATTTCAAACGTCATCGGGAAATGTTCCGGTAAAACGACCCTGAGCGCCAGTCGGAGCGGCAAAATCTAGTGCGTGTTCTCATAGCTGGTGGAACCGGGTTTCTCGGACGCGCTATCGTGACAGCACTCGCCGAATACAACGTAGACGTGTCCGTCTTGACTCGTGATGCCGCCCGTGCCGCGGGCGCATACCCTTTTCTCCCAGCCTCTTTCGTCGAAGGAAACTTGGAGGATCCTGATGGCTTGGTCGACGCAATGGTCGGTATGGATACTGCCATCTTTACGGTTCAATTCTCTGGATATCCCGTAGAGGCGCCTGCCGTTGGCCGCACATTTTTAGAGGTGGATGCGGGCGGGACTCAATCCTTAGCTCATGCTGCTAATCGCGCAGGTGTCCCTAAAATCGTTTACTTGTCAGGAGTGGGCGCGGATGTGTCGTCTAAGCGCGTCTGGTATAAAGCCAAAGGATTGGCGGAAAACGCTGTGCAGGAAGCAGGACCAAAATGGGCGATCATTCGTCCATCTTGGGTTTATGGCCCCGATGATGTAAGCCTAAACCGTTTCGTGAACCTCGTACGAAAGATTCCCTTTTTCTTCCCCCAACTAGGGCCAGGTTCTCAACAAATCACTCCACTATTCATCGACGATTTAGCGGTTTTAGTTCGTGACGTAGTTCTCGGAAAAGGAGGAGATGGTACGATCCTTGAAGTCGGTGGACCCGAAACTATTACACTTGACGAGATTGTCCGAAC
>CAYZOT010000004.1:3549-74275 GCA_964480515.1 uncultured Gemmatimonadota bacterium | reverse complement strand
GCGACTCCTGGCTATCAGGCATCCTTAGATTCGGTCGCACTTTTCACCGACTTAGGCAGACACGTTCTTGAAATCGGAGGTTCTCGTGGCTTTGATGTTTTAAACGGTCTTGTCACAAACGCTATTGATAGTGTCCCAACAGGTCAGGGGCGTTACGCATTTCTGTTGAACCCCAAAGGTCGTCCTATCGTCGATCTGAGGGTCCTAGCTGCACCCGGTTTTGAGAAAGACGCAAACCGTGAATCAACGTCAAATGCCCAGGTGTTTTGGTTGGACATTCCCGTCGACGGCGTAGATGCTGTTCACACATATTTCACTAAATACATTCCGCCACTCTTCGCTCACTATAGCTCACCTGAACTGCATGTTCTAAGCCTCCTAGGCCCACGCGCAGTGGAGTGTTTGCGATCCGTCTTGAGTGCGCTCAATCTGACCCCAACACTAGATCTTGGCCAATTGCCCCAACTTGGCATGACAACGCTCTCGCTAGAGGCATTAATCGTCCGACGGGAAGAGATCGAAGGGGGAGGGGTTGATCTTTACATACCGTCCCAAGAACTCGAACTCTTTGTTCCTGCGCTAGAACGTGGGGTTCATACACTCGGTGGAGCGCTGGGGACGCCAACAGAGTGGGACATTATCCGCGTGGAACAGGGCCTCCCCATCTATGGTAGAGAGTTAACCTCCGACCGCCTTGTCCAAGAGGCAGGCCAAGATGAGCGCGGGATCAGCTTCGAGAAGGGTTGCTTCACTGGTCAAGAGGTTGTTGCACGAATTCACTACCGCGGGCACGTGAATCGCGTGTTACGCGGCCTCCAGATCCCCTCGGACTCGGCGGATCTCCACCCTGGGGACATGCTAACGAGAAATGGCCGAACCATTGGCTCGGTGCACTCCGTGGTGTCTTCACCTCGATTTGGTCATCTGGCCCTTGCATACATTCGCCGAGAACTCGAACCCGGTGAACATGTTTCCACAGTGGACGGACCTATCCAAAACATCCAGATTACAGATCTTCCCTTTACCTAAAGGTAAAGCGCTTCTTCGGGATATTGCCTCGCCCTCCGGGCCAACGTATTCTCCGCACTGTGACTACCTATCTAGAAGCCATTCGGGAGGCGATGTGGGAGGAAATGAAGATGGATTCGTCTGTCTTCGTCATGGGGGAAGATATTGGTGCCTACGGAGGGGCATTTAAGGTCACGGAAGGATTTCTGGATGAGTTTGGTGAAGATCGGGTTATCGACACCCCTATTAGTGAGGCAGCAATCGTTGGAGCCGCTATTGGGGCCGCCCACATGGGGCTGAAGCCGATATGTGAGATGCAATTCATTGATTTTATCGGATCCGCATTTGATATCATTGTTAACTTCGCGGCAAAGGTTCGTTATCGAACTGGAGTAGGGGCAGGAATCGTAATCCGCGGCCCGTGTGGTGCGGGGGGGAGAGCTGGACCATTCCACTCTCAAAACGTGGAGTCATATTTCGCTAACGTAGCCGGCTTGAAGATGGTGGCACCAGCTACTGTATCCGATGCGAAGGGCCTCCTCAAATCAGCAATTCGAGATCCTGACCCGGTACTGTTTTTCGAGCATAAGTTTCTTTACCGGCGGCTAAAAGATGATCTTCCTGCAGATACCGACTTTGTAGTGCCACTTGGACAGGCCCGAACACACAGGGAAGGGTCTGATCTGACCATCGTCACTTATGGCGCAATGCTCTACACCGTTGAGCAGGCAGCTGACCGCCTAGCGGAAGAAGAGGGTGTTAAGGTTGAGATTCTCGATCTCCGCACGCTGCGCCCACTTGATGTCGATGCAATCACGGCTAGTGTCCGCAAAACGGGCAGACTTTTGATTGTACATGAAGCACCAAGTTTTGGAGGGTTCGCCGGAGAGATCACGGCTCAAGTATGCGAGAAAGCTTTTGAGTGGCTTGATGCACCAATTCGTCGTGTAGCAGCGCTCGACACACCTGTACCATATGCCGCACCCCTCGAAGACGCCCATCTTCCAGCCGTGGATGACGTACTGGCGACTGCTCGAGGACAATTAGCTTATTGATCCGAACCGGTCTCCTCCGGCAAAGATCTCACATTTCAGGAAGAGAGTCATATGTCGAAAGTCGATGTCATAATGCCCCAAATGGGGGAGTCGATCACGGAGGGAACCCTTACGCGCTGGATCATTGCCGTTGGCGAAACCGTCGACCGCGATGAGGATTTATTTGAAATCTCGACTGACAAAGTTGATGCGGACATTCCGTCTCCAGCCGCAGGTGTTCTCGCAGAGGTGCTGGTCAATGAAGGGGAGACAGTTGAGATCAACACTATCGTGGCGCGAATCGAGACGGATGCTAACGAATTCTCCGCGAGTTCCGACTCTGGTGGTCAACCGATAGTCGACACGGCCCCAATACCAGTTGAGCCGGCAGACCTATCCTCACCTTCACCCCAAAAAGCGGCAAAACAGCCAGTGGAGATGGTCCCCATGGGGCAAGAAGAGCGACTGCGGACCAGGTCGACACCTCTCGTACGAAAAATCGCGATGGAGCATGGCATCGATATTGGCGTGATTGTTGGGACAGGCGCGAACGGGCGGGTTACTCGTGATGATATTCTTGCTTATATCGAGGCCAAGAAAACGTCAGGAGGGGAAATTGTTACGGTTCAAGAAACGGTAACGACTGCGACAAGTCGTCCTACCACACCACCGATTGAAACACCTTCAACGCTAGTTCCCCCCACTGCAACAGGCAGCATCCGTGTACCAATACACGGCGCCACTCTCGACATCAAACTCGGCTCAGTGCCTATCCGAGAAAACGATCGTGTGGAACCCATGAGTCGAGTGCGACTGCGGACTATGGAACACATGCTCATGTCCAAGCGCGTTTCCGCCCACGTCACGTCTGTAAACGAAATTGACTTCGAGCGCGTGGTTCGGCTTCGAAGGTCGATGAAGGCGAAGTTTTCCGAGCACGGCGTCAAGCTGACTTACGCACCATTCATATACCGCGCGGTCATCGAAGCTCTTCGAGAATATCCGATCCTCAATGCCTCGGTGGATGGAACTCGTATCGTTTATCACGCAAACATCAACTTAGGTATTGCCGTCGCCTTAAACGACGGAACCGAGCTGATCGTTCCAGTTTTAAAGGATGCAGATCATTTGAGCTTGTTAGGCCTTGCCCAGGGAGTGAACGAGCTTGCCGAAAAGGCACGTAGTAAAACCCTGGACTTCGACGATATTCAGGGAGGCACCTTCACGATCACAAATGTAGGCGTGTTCGGGAACCTGTTCGGCATGCCTATCATCAACCAGCCTCAAGTCGCAATTCTCGGCACAGGTGTTATTGAGAAACGCCCGGTCGTTATGGAAGATGCGATGGGGAACGATGTCATTGCGATCCGCCACCGAGCATATTTTGGTTTGTCGTACGATCATCGAGTGGTGGATGGTGCCATGGCAGCCTTCTTCCTCAATAAGGTCCAAGACTGCTTAGAGAACTTCCCTGAAGAAACAGGATGAGGAGTAATATGAGTTAGGGCCTGGCCGCATCTGTTCCACCTTGACGGCCCCTGAGGCGCCGGATACGCTGCCGTTTCAATTCGTGCGGATGACGAGGAAACAGATCCAAAGGAGACCATGGAAAGTTCTGTTGGAACACGACAACACGGGTTTGCAAAAACTGAGCGTCGAGATAAGTGGTGGCTCCCACCTCTCAGTGTCTTCGTTGGACTTAGCTTCTTCGGTGCCTATGCCACATGGGCCGTAATCCAAGGCAACAACTATTTTGTTGATCCTTATCTCTCACCGTTTTATTCCCCATGCATTGCCATAAGCTGCCCCGAGTCGATTCGTTTTGTTGGAATCTCATGGTGGCCATTTTCGCCCGCGATTCTGATGATGGGAGTAATCCTCGGATTTCGAGGCACGTGTTACTACTATCGCAAAGCATACTATCGAGCGTATTTCATGGACCCGCCTGCGTGTTCGGTAGGAGAGTTTCGCGGAGAAAATTATAAGGGAGAAAGCTCATTCCCTTTCATCATGCAGAATCTTCACCGCTATTTCTTATACGCCTCGATTGTCGTTTGGCTTTTCCTCACCTACGACACAGGTCATGCCTTCTTTTTTGAAGATGGATTTGGGGTGGGGCTCGGTTCGATCGTGCTTCTGACCAACCTTCTGTTGTTATCAGGATATTGGTTCGGTTGTCATTCACTGAGGCACCTCCTTGGGGGTAACGTCGACTGTTATTCATGTGTCCTCGGTGGCAACGTTCGATACAAAGCGTGGAAAGGCGTCACCTGGTTCAACAAAAAACACATGAACTGGGCATGGTTCAGTTTGGCATTTGTCTGCCTCACCGACTTTTATATTCGTCTCGTCGCCATGGGGGCAATCACAGACCCGCGATTTTTCTAGTACTAGTGACACGCTTGTCTGGCAGGTAGAGCTAATACCAAAAGATCGCACTTGAAATCAGCTTCAACACCTAAAACTCAGGACCTTCCACGGATTATTAATGGAGATACGAGAACACCGCGACCATGACGTGCTGGTTATCGGAGCCGGCGGAGCAGGGCTACGTGCTGCTGTTGCAGCTGCTGAGACTGGGGTTTCCGTCGGGCTTGTGTGCAAGTCCCTCCTCGGAAAGGCTCATACAGTGATGGCTGAGGGAGGCATCGCTTCGGCCCTTGGTAACCTTCGGGCAGAGGACAACTGGCGAGTTCACTTCCGAGATACCATGCGGGGAGGTAAGGGACTGAACGACTGGCGCATGGCACAAATTCATGCACAGGAAGCACCCGACCGTGTCCGCGAACTCGAAGCCTGGGGAGCACTCTTCGATCGAACAGAAGATGGTCGCATGAACCAGCGTCCCTTTGGTGGCCACACATATGCCCGGCTTGCTCATGTGGGTGATCGCACTGGCCTTGAGATGATTCGCACACTACAAGACCACGCAGTCCATGAGGACGTAGACGTCTTTATGGAGTGCACTGCTATTCGTTTATTCGTTGTAGATGGACGTGTGGCCGGCGTGTTGGCATACTGGCGGCCTAGCGGAGAGTTCATCCTTTTTCGCGCAAAAAGTATCGTGCTTGCCAGTGGAGGTATCGGTAAGGCATGGCGCGTAACGTCAAATTCATGGGAGTATACCGGCGATGGGGTGGCGATGGCATATAGAGTTGGGGCTGAACTTCTTGGGATGGAGTTTGTACAGTTCCACCCAACCGGTATGGTTTGGCCACCTAGCGTCCGAGGCACACTCGTCACCGAAGGCGTTCGTGGGGAAGGTGGAGTTCTAACGAATAGCGAAGGTGACCGGTTCATGTTTCGCTATATCCCAGAGCTTTATCGGGCAGACACAGCCGACACTGAGGCTGAAGCTGATCGATGGGCCGCGGGAGACCGGATTAACAATCGCCGACCACCGGAGTTGTTGACGCGAGATGTCGTCGCCAAAGCGATTGTGAGCGAAGCGGAAGCGGGTCGTGGATCACCGCACGGTGGAGCGTTCTTGAACATCGCCGAAAAGCGTGACCCGGATTACATCCGAGCCAAGCTCCCGAGTATGTACCATCAATTTAAAGAACTGGCAGGTGTAGATATCACGAAGGAGGCTATGGAGGTCGGGCCGACCATGCACTACGTCATGGGAGGGATCAAGGTTGATCCGGAGACGGCAGAATCTACCGTTCCAGGTCTTTACGCAGCGGGTGAGGTTGCTGCGGGCTTGCACGGAGGAAACCGCCTCGGGGGAAATTCACTGTCGGACCTAGTTGTTTTTGGGCGTCGGGCTGGTGAAGCCGCCGCGACAGTGGCTAAGAGACAACAGGGCTGGAGGGAGATTCCAACAGAAGAATTAACCTCAACGGTAACGAAAGCTCTTGCACCTTTCAGGAACAAGGACGGGCAGAATCCCTTTGCAATTCAAGAAGAGCTTCAGCAGGTCATGCAGCACAAAGTAGGAATCGCGCGGACCCAAGAGGGTCTTGAAGAGGCGCTTCAGGAGATTCGGGCGCTGCAGAATTCGCTCGAAACGTGCTCTGCAAATGGAGGTGGCGCGTACAATCCCGGGTGGAATACGTGGCTCGATCTCCACTCACTTTTGGTTATTTCGGAAGCAGTAACCCTTTCCGCACTGGATCGGAGGGAAAGTCGTGGAGCGCATACGCGAATTGATTTCCCAGACTCGGACCCGGAATACGGCAAGCACACGACCATTGTTAGCAAGACAGACGGGCAGATGATGACTACAAGAGAGCCCGTTCCCACACCACCCGATGATCTCGAGAAGCTTATTAAAGAGGGAGTGTGACCGTTGGCTAAACGAATTTTCGAAGTATATCGAGGTCACGAACAATCAGGCCATCTCGAAAGCTACACTGTCAATGTCGATGAGGGCATGGTCATTCTCGACGCAATCCACCGCATCCAAATCGAGCAAGCGCCGGATCTCGCTGTGCGGTGGAATTGCAAGGCCGGTAAGTGTGGATCCTGCAGTGCTGAAGTCAACGGTCACCCGAAGCTCACTTGCATGACACGTATCTCTGATTATGAAAACGAGGGGACGATCACGATAACCCCCATGAAGGCCTTCCCAGTAATTAAGGACCTCGTGACTGATGTTTCCCAAAACTACGCGAATAACAAAGCGATCCCGCGCTTCAAGCCTCGGCCTAAGGATGCAGAAGACGGGTGGCGAATGAAGCAGCATGAGGTAGAGAAGGCTCAAGAAATGCGAAAATGCATTGAGTGCTTCCTCTGCCAAGACGTCTGCCACGTACTCCGCTCACATTCAAAACACGAAGAATTTGTTGGACCTGCGTTTTTGGTTCGGACGGCTGGCTACAGTATGAACCCTATCGACAATGAAGATCGAACGGAGTTCCTTAAAGAGCGAGGAGGTCTTGGGTACTGCAACATCACCAAATGTTGCACGGAAGTATGCCCTGAGCACATAACAATCACCGACAACGCAATCATACCACTGAAAGAGCGCGTGGTAGACCGCTACTACGATCCACTTAAATCTCTAGTGCGCCTGATCCGCCGAAAATAGTAGACCCGCGGATGGCATTGCTAAAGATCCTTATGCTCCTGGGCGTTTAAGCTTCAAGGTTGAACACGCTCATTCCCGCAATTCTCCTCAATCCTGACCCGGTCGTGAGGTAAGCCTTAGCACCCTTTATAAGTGCTGTCGCGATTTGGATGGCCCTTTCGGGACCACCCCCGAGTTGCGCGCGAACTTCGGCGGCTTGAATCGTCACATCCGTTGTCGCAGGAACCAAGGAAACCCGTGGATGCACCTCAAGTATTTTCGCAACTTCCGCTGCAAGATCCGGCCGCCCACATCGGTAAACCTCCGCCAGAATCTGATATAGCGTGACCACGGACGTCTGCACACTGAGATCGCCGGATCCTGCCACTTTCATCACCGCATCTACCTGATCCCCAATGGATTTATGACCAAGCAAATAAAGCGCGAAAACACGGGCATCGACGTGAACCACTGCCCCCTCGGGCAACTCTTCAAGAAGTTCCACGACCTCAGGATCTCCCGTCATCGTTAACTTTCAGTGAGCTCCGCCCAGAGTTCATCTCGCCTACCCAGCTCTCCCAAGGCGCCGCGGAGATGGTCTTCAAGGTTGGCTGGTAACTTTTCGAGACGAACCGTCTCACCGGTGACGGTTACCGCCAATCTGTCCCCTGCCCTAAGCCCGAGACCATCTCGCGCGAGCTTTGGAACAACAATCTGGTTTTTACTGCTCATTTTTACGGAAACTGTCATGGACGCCCCCCTTCGAAGCATAGAGGGAACGTATGCTTTACCTATACGCTTTACAACACCCCGCCCTCTACCACAGGGCCCATCTTGAAGATCGACACGACGTACAAGATATAAAGTGTCAAGAGGAGGGCTCCCTCCGGCCGACTCACTCGGCCACCCGTGATCGCTAACGGTATCAGGAGAACCGAGAAGGCCAGTGCCGGCAATACAAACTGCACAACAATGAAGGGGGCCAATTGTAGAGGTCCGAGAAGTGCCGCAGTCCCTAAGACTAGCCCAAGATTAAATACATTCGATCCGATCACATTTCCAATCGCAAGATCACCCATGCCACGAAATGCTGCCACTAGGGTAGCGGCTAACTCGGGAAGAGATGTGCCCACGGCAACCACGCTAGCTGCGATGACCGGTTCAGGAACCTTAAGGTATGTTGCGATTGTTTCGGCACCATCAAGAAGCCAATGCGCCCCGTAGAGCAAACAAGGAAGCCCAATAGCGATCTTAAACAAGGAGAGTGCCAAGGTTGAGTCACCTTTTGTTGCTGCTTTAGCACTTTGCGAGTGGTTCGAACCACTCGCCTCTTCTTGGTCCGGTGTCGCCCCGGGGCCAAAGCTCAAGTCACCATTCTCTAAATCCCTAAGAGATTGCGCTTCGATGTCCCGCGCGCCCCAACGAAGTAAAAAGACAAGGTATAGAACCCAGCCCGCTAAAAGTACCAGCCCATCTAGCCACCCCAGCGCGTTATTCAACGAAAGTAACATGACGATTGCCAGCACAAAGATTACCAATGGAGTTTCTCGGACCATGAGACGACGGTGTACAGAAATCGGTCGGATTAGTGCACCGAGCCCAACGATAAGCCCAACATTTGCCGCGGTTGAACCCATGATATTTCCGACTGCCGTTCCGGGGCGACCATCTAGAGAGGCGGCCGCACTCACAAACAGCTCCGGTGCGGAAGTGCCAAATGCAACTACCGTTAAGCCAATGACTAGCGAGCTAACCCCGAGGCGTTCGGCAAGGGTTGTAGCACCACGCACAAGCCAGTCTGCCCCCCAAGAGATGAGCCCGAGACCAACTACGAAGAGGACGACTGATTGAGTCAATCAGCTCACTTAGCGGTCAATAAACTGGCACTGACGCCCGTGACGGTCGGGAAACACTTGCTCCGGTCGCCGTTCTGCTAATTACGAGCAGCAGAAGCGGACAGGCTACTACGTCTATTTTGTTGCTCTGGTCGCCGACCTTCGGGTGGTTCAATGCTAGCTGAACGAACCTGTCCCGTCGCCTTAGCACCTTTCCCCATATGGAGCCGCCCTTCGACATGACCGCCTTCATCAAGCTTTATCCGACGGCTTTGAATGTCTCCGCGCACACGACAAGTATCGTGTAATTCAACTCTACTAGCCCCAGAAATCGTACCCGCTACAGCACCACCCACGACTACATCTTGTGTTTCGATGTCACCTGTCACGCTCCCAGTCTGTCCAACTACTACAGATTTTGTCGCCCGAATCGAGCCTTCGACTTTCCCTTCCACACGTACCGTACCGTCACACTTAATGTCACCCGTAATCTCCATCCCTGGCCCAATCACCGAGACAACTTCGTTCACGTCGCGTGCCGGAGGAACAGTTCTTCTCTCTCTTACCATGTCATATCAATCCTTACCTCGGGTCCAGATTTGTTCCAGTATTAACTCTCTGGGAGACGTGGTCCATCGGATCGAGCAGTGCCCCCCCTTGCTCTAGTTCAAGATGAAGATGGGGTGCGGTCGATCTGCCAGTATTTCCCGCGAGTGCTATCACCTGCCATCGTTCAACCGTACTTCCCGGGGACACGAACAGCCAGGAGTTGTGACCATACAATGACGCCAGCCCACCGGGATGCGCAATCCGTACAAATTTCCCATAAATCTCGTTGTCACCAACCTCCTCCACACGACCAGCTGTAATAGCTCGTACGTAAGACCCTGCCGGAACCGCTATATCAACCCCAGTATGTCCCTCCCGTGATGCTTCCGCCCTTGAACCGAATGTGCGAGTGATGAAACCCCTTTGCGCTAACGGCCATGCGAGGGCTGTTGTCTCAACTTCTGATCGCGCGCCTAACCCCGCTCGTTCATCTAGACGCACCGTCGGTAAAATTTCCTCTTCAGGTTTACCAGCTATCATCACTGTCCGCAGTCGGCTGTATTGCTCCTCCGCATCCCGCAGGCGACTCGCCAACTCGGTAACTTGTAAAAGCTCCCCCTGAAGGTCTAGCACGCGACCACGCAATTCTACGGCCGTATTCCCCTCAACTCTCGAACCCCAATACAACCCAACAGCCGCCCCTAACACCACCAACAGGAGCGCTCCTCCTGCTACGCTGAGGATGATACCGTTTCGTCCGGGATTAATGGCCCGTGATTCTCGACCATCTTTCCGAACCAAGTGAACTGTCCACCTGCCAATACTCATCATCCCCGCAGTTCCGCTGCACCATGCTTGCCTACCAAAATCTCCGCTAATCGAAGGAAATCCTCTGAGTCATGAAACTGAATTATAACTTCGCCACTCTCGTCTTCCCTCGATTGAATCCGGACCTTTGTCCCTAACCCTCGCTCCAAGATGAGCTCGGCCCGCCTTGTAATCGGATCCGTTGACGGCGAGATCGGCTTTCTGCGGCCAACTTCTGTCTTACCTTCCTGCCGCATGGCTCGCACCCGACGTTCCGTCTCGCGAACTGACCACCCATCCTTAGCCGCCTGCTGCGCCATCCGACTCTGGCTTGCTTCATCCGGGAGCCCCAAGATTGCGCGAGCATGACCTCCCGACAGTTTACCTTTTCCAATTAACACCAGGACGGAGTCAGGCAATGCAAGCAGTCGAAGTGCATTTGATACGGTGGATCGTTCGCGGCCGACATGTCTTCCGACTTCTTCCTGGGTCAGTCCGAACCGATCGATGAGCTGCTGGTAACCACGCGCCTCTTCAAGAGGTGAAAGATTTTCCCGCTGAAGGTTTTCTACCAGCGCAACCACCAACATCTGTTCGTCGCTCAGTTGCCGAGATGCCACCGCCACTCGGTCCCAACCGAGGCTCTCGACCGCCCGCAGACGTCGTTCACCAGCTACAACTTCGAAGCCCCCTCCGACTGCTCGAACTACAATTGGCTGGAGAAGTCCGTTTTCCCGAATTGAATTCGCGAGTTCCCTTAGCGCATTCTCATCAAACGTTGCCCTCGGCTGAAACGGGTTCGGATGAATCTGTGCAACCGCAACCGTCTGTTCCCCCACTCCAGTTAGTTCGTCGAGGTTCTCGCCTAGTAGAGCAGCTAGACCTTTGCCGAGCCGTCGCTCTTCATTAGACACCGGTATTCACCGCTTGCCGGTCGATCAGTTCCCGCGCGAGGCTCAAGTAGCCGCGAGCACCGCTTGATAGGACATCGTACAGTGCTATCGGTTTTCCGAAGCTGGGAGCTTCCGCCAATCGAATGTTCCGCGGAATCATCGTTTCAAACACCTTCCCGCCGAAGTACTCCCGGGCCTCTTCCGCGACTTGTTTCGCGAGGTTTAGCCGAGAGTCATACATAGTTAGCAAGACACCTTCAATATCCAATTTCTGGTTCAAGCTGCGCTGAACTAGTCGAATCGTATTCAACAACTGACTTAGTCCTTCAAGAGCATAGAACTCGCATTGAATTGGGATCAAGACTGAGTCTGCAGCTGCAAGGGCATTGAGTGTGAGCAAGCCAAGCGATGGTGGAGAGTCAATGATCACATATTCATAATCTTCACTGAGTGCATTGATCTTTTTTCGTAAGACCCGCTCACGATCCGTTTGTTCAATAAGCTCAACCTCCGCCCCAGCCAGATCACGACTCGCAGAAACGACTGACAAGAATGGGAAGTGGACGTTTGGGTACACTGCCTCACTCAGGCCTCGACCATTTACGAGACATTCGTATACGGTGGGGAGGTCTCCATCCTTTGGGAGACCGAAGCCAGAGGTCGCGTTCCCCTGGGGATCACAATCGATGACGAGTGTGTTCCGTTCCGCAATTGCTAAGGACGCGCCAAGATTGATCGCCGTGGTCGTCTTCCCGACGCCTCCCTTTTGATTGGCAATCGTAATTACACGACCCATCCTTGAAGCCTCCTTATTCCACAACAGCTAACCGGCACGCAAAACAACCATAACCCAATGTGCCACAAGATTTTACAAATTCTTACCGTCCGGTTTTCCGCCATCCCGTGACATATAAACCAGTTTTATTTTTCTGTTCCATGGAAAGCAGTTGGTTACGCTTCCAAATCAAATATACTCCCAATCGCAGTGCTCGGCGACCCAAGAACACAACAGCGCTTTACATTAGAACAAAGCGGGCTCCGTGGCGATCGGCCAGCCTGGACCGGAGGGCTACGTTTCACGGGAAACATGACGGTGAAACAACAGCTGTCGCGGCCGACAGGCTCCCCAATTACGTTTCACGGGAAACATGACGGTGAAACAACAGCGCATATTGTGGGCGGAGAGTCAAATGAACTCTAAAGAGGCGTCTGATCTCGACATCGGGATTTTTATTGGAATTCTGATAGGCGAAGGACACTTTGGCGGCGATGGGCGGCAGCCTCATATCACCCTCCGGATGCACACTCGGCATGAAACATTGTTTCATTGGATTGTCGAACGATTTGGTGGCAAGCTATATGGGCCTTACCATCACGGTGGTCGTCACTATTATCAGTGGATGGCGCGTGGTGCTTACCTTCGCGATGAACTAGTACCATTGCTGACCGCACGCCTGGGCGCTGAACTTGACGAGCACACATTCCGCCGCTTTGTCGACATGAAAGACCGATATGCTATCGGGTGAGTCTTCAATATACGGATTTGAACAAAGCCCATGAGAGGTTTTTAACAGGAAATGATCCCTTCAAGAGACCGTTTGATTCTCGCCCTCGACGTTCCTACAGCTGCGAAGGCAAAAAGCCTCGTACTTGAGCTAGGCGAAACTGTCAATTTTTATAAGATCGGACTCGAACTCTTTCTCTCTGGGGAATATTTTGAACTCTCTGACTGGCTACAAAACAATGGAAAACGCGTTTTCGCTGACCTGAAACTTTTTGATGTACCGCAAACCGTCGCTTCCGCCGTTAAGCAACTACGCTCTCAAAATGTTGATTTCGTCACAGTTCACGGCAATGATGCGATTCTCTCTGCCGCCTGTGAAGCAGGGAAGGGGGCCGTACAAATTCTTGCTGTTACGGTTCTTACAAGCCTAGATAAAGCTGACATGGCCGACCTTGGATTTCAGACCGACATTTCATTGGTAGTTCAGTCGCGTGCACGCAGAGCGGAAGCTCTTGGTTGCGCCGGGGTTGTGGCTTCCGGGCATGAAGCGAAATCGATTCGATCAAACGTAGGCGATCACTTCCGCCTAGTCGTTCCAGGTATTCGCCCCAATACCGCTGCAGGCTCTGACGATCAGAAGCGAACTGTTGATGTGGAGGACGCATTTCGTGCCGGCGCGGACTTCATCGTCATGGGACGGCCAATTCGCAATTCGGCCAATCCGCGCGCAGCCGCTGAGGATGTGCAGCGGCGGATCCTCGGTTGCATCGAACCGGAGCTGTAAGGGTTCGCCTTTAAGCTCCAACCTTCGCGCGATCTGCGTTCTTCTTAATTTCCACCAACAAATTTTGTAAGTCTGCCGGTGAAACACCTGGAATTCTGGAAGCTTGCCCCAAAGTTTCAGGTTGAACAGCAGCCAATTTTTCTCGTGCTTCAAAAGAGAGGGATTCAAAACTTTCGTAGGGTAAATCTACCCTTAATGGCATTTCCCCTCGTTGCTCTAACACCTCAGCCCTCTCTAGGTCGCGCGCAATGTATCCAGCATATTTGAGGTCCATTTCTACTGTCGCAAGTGCGTCGGAATCGAAATCAACTTCCGAAAACAACCCGTCCGGATGAACCAACTCTGCAAGCCGCACCTCTGGGCGAAGCAGCACGCGTGCAAGCGGAGAAGTCTCCTTCAAGGGTGCACTACTCACGGAATCCAAGTAACTAGCCATTTCTTCAGGCGTGACGCGGGATTTCTCTACCCAATTCCTTATGCGATCGAGCTCTTTCTTGCTGCGCGCAAGCAACTGTTGCTGCTTCTTATCGAGCAACCCGAGCTCAAGTGCCTTTCCTCCCAGCCGTTCCAGGCAATTGTCTTGCCTTAATAACAGGCGAAATTCTGCGCGAGAGGTAAAAAGGCGGTACGGTTCATCCACACCCTTGGTAACGAGATCATCAATAAGCACCCCTAAGAAAGCCTCATCACGACGGGGAACCCATGGTGCCTCCCCCATCGCAGACCTTCCAGCGTTAATTCCTGCGACAATGCCCTGTCCAGCTGCCTCTTCGTACCCGGTGGTTCCGTTAATCTGTCCTGCAAAATAGAGGCCAGACAATACTTTTAGCTCCAGCGTCGATTTGAGTTGTAACGGTGGAAAGTAATCGTATTCAATGGCGTACCCTGGCTGAGTCATAGTCACCCGTTCCAAACCCGGAACTCGCGCCAGGAATTCCCGCTGGACTTCTGGAGGCAGTGAAGTGGAGAGTCCATTCACATATAACTCATTTGTCTCCGCTCCTTCCGGTTCCAAAAATACCTGATGAGAATCAGCATCGGGAAACTTAAAGATCTTGTCTTCAATCGAGGGACAATATCGGGGTCCTCTAGAACCAATCTCACCACCATACATGGCCGATTGTTCAAGATTCTCCGACACGATGGCTTTGACTTCGGGCCCAGCCCGCACCAACCAGCATGGGATTCGAGAAAGACCACCTGTCTTTTCCCAGTGAGAGAATCGGCCCGGGTCGGTATCGCTGTCCTGGCGATCAAGTTTCTCGAAATCCACCGTGCGACCGTCCACACGTGGGGGCGTACCCGTTTTGAACCGGTCTACCTCGAGCCCCAACTCTAAGAGTTGCTCTGCAAGTGTCACAACCGGCGCATCCCCAGCACGGCCTCCTTCCATTCTTTTCCCTACACCGATCCGGATTGCTCCTCGTAAAAAAGTTCCAGCGGTAAGGACAATATGGCCACTCGCAAAACACGTCCCATCGGCACATTCAAGCCCATCGACTCGGCCTCTAGATACCGTAAGTCGTTGCACCGTAGACTGATAGAGATCTAGGCCCTCCACACGTTCCAGTTCCCGACGAACTTCTCGTGGATACAATCCACGATCACACTGTGCACGTGGCGCCCACACTGCAGGTCCTTTCGATCGGTTAAGTGTACGGAAATGGAGAGTTGTCCGGTCGGTCGCACGCCCCATAATCCCTCCCAAGGCGTCTACTTCCCTCGCCACCGTTCCCTTTGCAACACCCCCAATAGCCGGGTTGCAGGACATTTGACCAACCCGGGCCAAGAACGAGGTAACCAGTAGTGTCCGTGCACCGGTTCGTGCCGCCGCACTAGCGGCTTCGCACCCCGCATGACCGCCGCCGATCACGATTACATCATATCGCATAGGGTGACTATAGAGGTAGCTTTCGCTGCAGACCACCACGCCAGCTAAAATTCGTTATATTCAAGGCACGTTCTCTAATTAGAGGTGTATCTCTTTGTCTACAAACAGATCAAGAAAGCCCGGAGCGCCTTCATGATAGAATTACCCGCCGTTGAGCGCATGATTGAAGACATAGCCGGTTATACCACTGGTAAAACCGTTTCAACCATTTGTATGGATGATCCCGAGGTTGTTGAACTTGATAGCGAGATAGTCAAAAACCACCTGGAAAACCATGCTGTAGACTCAGTGGAACGACACGGAAGATATGTCGTTCTCCGCTTCCGCTCTGATTATAGCCTAGTTATGGATATGGGGGATGATGGCAACCTACGGCTAGAATCCCAAACAGCCCCCCCCACCGCACGTACTAAGATTCGGTTACAATTCGCAGCCGGCCGAGAGCTTCGCTTTTCATCTTCCGGCGATGAAGGCCTCGTCCAAGCGGTCAGAGGGGACGAATTCAGCGATTCTGGGGCACTTGAGAAGTTAGGCATCGACCCCTTGAGTGAGGAGCTCACCATAGAATTATTTGAGAGCCTCGCCTTGAAAAACAGAAGGTCAACATTAAAGGGTTTTCTGCTCAATCAGAAGGCTATAGCAGGCATTGGAAATGAGTATGCTGACGAAATTTGTTTTCAAGCAGGCGTCCGACCAGATCTTAAGATGGCCGGCCTAGGAAAAGAGCAACTGCAGCGACTTCACAGATATCTCAAACGCGTGCTGCGGCGGGCCACACTCCACTCGAGCGCAGCACATTCTGATCCTGGCTGGCTAATTAATTCGCGCGGAAGCGGAAGTTCCTGTCCACGGTGCCAGCACGCCTTAGAGTCTCGGCGGGTCACTGGCCGAAAGACAATAATTTGTCCGAGGTGTCAGCGGGCCGCATAACTTTTATCCTCCAAGAAGCTATTTGCCCACGCAAAAGCGCTGGAAGATTGAGTCCAGCACATCTTCTACATCCGTAATCCCTATTAAGGACTCCAAAGCATCTGCTGCCGCCGTGAGGTGTGTATTCGAGATCTCCATCGGGTAACCTCTACAGACCACGGCGCCAAACTCCTTTAAGTCGCGTTTCGCTGACTCCAATGCTCGTATATGGCGTTTGCGAGTTACAAGAGCAGGTTCACTGGAAGCACGAAGATTAGCAAACATCTCTCGTACCAAAGCATCGCGAAGGTCCGGTAACCCCTCTCCATTGATCGACGAAACAAAAATGGCTGCCCCCATTAACTCATCGCGGCTTTCCACCGCTACGACACCTTCATGCCGATCGGTTAAATCTGCTTTCGTCCGAACAATAATGAGTGTTGTACCTAATTGATGGACCTCTTTCACAAGATCTAAGTCAGCACGAGAGGTGCCTCGTCCGTGATCCACACAGAGGAGGATGACGTCTGCACGGTCCAAATACCCACGTGCAATTTCGATTCCTAACTCTTCGATGGGTTCCGCATCATCCCTAACACCGGCCGTATCGACTAGCGTGAAGGGGTATCCCTCAATCGTAATATCGGCTTCGACTGCGTCCCGCGTTGTACCTGGTGTCTCTGTCACGATCGAACGCGTTCTACCCTGTAAAACGTTGAAAAGACTAGACTTGCCCACATTAGGCCTGCCACAAATCACGGTTAAAGCACCGCTCCGCAAGCGCGTCCCCTCTGGTGCATGGCGAAGGAGGTAATTGATTTCTTCTTTTAACCCTTCCGCAAGCGACAGAATGCGCCCAGTTGGTATCGGGCCGTCGTCTTCTTCAGGAAAGTCAATGTCGTATCCAATGGCTGCTTGAACTTCCAACAACCGTTGACGGAGGGTCGTGACTCGACCAGAGAGGGTCCCACTCAAATGCGCCATAGCCGACCCGTGATACGCGAGGCTTGTGGAATCGATCATATCCAGGGTTGCCTCTGCCTGGATCAAGTCCAGCTTCCCGTTGAGATACGCCCTTTTAGTAAACTCTCCCGGTCCCGCTACTCGCGCACCCGAAGAACAGGCTGCATCAACAATTAGGGCAGAGATCAACGCACCCCCGTGACAGCTTATCTCTATAGTGTCTTCACCCGTGTACGAGTGTGGATTTTCGAAATGCGTTACTAACACCCGATCCAAGGTCCGACCCCTGGAATCATGAACGAGGCTCAACAAAGCTTCTCGAGGACGGCCTCTCGCGAGGCCCAGTGTGGATCCCATTTCAAAGGCTCGTGGTCCACTGATCCTGACTAAGGCGATTCCGCCTCTGCCGGGAGCCGTCGATACAGCCGCAATTGTGTCGTCAGATGAAAAACCCATAGTCTGTAAGCTACGGCCAGTGTTGGGTCCTACGCATTCTCCTCCTAAATTCCCTAGTTTCACTCATGTTTCGACTCGGTGGTTCACTGGGCACTTACCCAACCAAGCAAAGTCATCGCGTGCGGTCAGCTCACCGTATATCAACTACACTCTTTTTGAGCTTTCTCCTGGTTGGGCTATCCGGCACAGAATTTTTGTTTGGTCAGTCGGCTACCCGTTCTACTGTTGAGGGGATTCATGATGCGAACGGGTTTCCATTTGTTGTGCCGGCAAGTTCCCCACTGGAACCCGTTCATCGAATTGCAGTAGCAATCGTTGATCGAGACACGGTACAGCGAACGATCAGCTTGGCTGAGTTCGGTGACCGTTTGGGGTTTTGGATTGTCCGCGCACCCCATGCTAAGTTTGAACTCGCGGGCGCCCTACAAGGTGGTGTATCGTCCCGGTTCGATCTTGGCCAACCTCGTCTTGATCTCCTAGAAATCCACTACCGGGCCGGCTTCCTTTTACGGGCGCGAATCGGAGCCGTCGCAGCTCGGGTGGAACTCTATCATGTTAGTTCCCACCTCGGTGACGAGCTTATGGCTCGACACGATCTTGACCCCATCAGTACAAGCAGAGAGGGGCTGGAAATTTTATTCCAAGTCTCACCATCGCCGGAGATCCGGTTTTACGGAGGCCCCGGTTTTTTGTTTAAATCATCCAGTGATTTTTCAACACCTTCTTTACGTGCTGGGGGAGACTGGCAGTCAGCTGGAAACAGCCTAATACCTGGGTATGCCACAGTAGATGTTTTCAGTTGGTCAGAATTAAATTGGCGGCCTCAAGTCGCTGCAGAGGTCGGGGTAACGCTTGGGAAACATGCGCGAATTGGATTGATGCTTGGACTTGGGCCCTCTCGCGCAGAACAGTTTTTCCGCGACAACGAGACCATCTTTGGACTTTCCGCCTCTTACGTTCGCTAATCGGAACGTTTTTTACGTTTCCCCTTCCCCCGTGACCTTTTCACACGATTCACTCTCTCCGTTCCAGGGTGACCCTTCGTTTCTCCTGATATAAAAGACTCAGAAGAAGCACCCGATTTTGCCTTTCTTCGTTCTCGAGATAAATAGAGCTGCTGCGGAAGCGAGGCGATGTTTGACGCTGCATAGTACATGTTCAGCCCCGCCGCAAAACGAGCAAACATGAACGTGAAGACTACGGGTAGAACGTACGTGAACATTTTCATCTGCGGATTGGGTTCCATGCCACGTTGCCCTATCCAGCTCAACAGCATCATCGAGCCACCCATAACAAGTGGAACGACATAGATCGGGTCACTGAGCGACAGGTCTGGAATCCACAGGAATGGGACACCCCGAAACTCAATGGTGTTTTGAAAGACAAAAAACAATGTAATCAGAATCGGAAAAGGAAGGAGCATCGGAAGACAGGAACCCAGCGGGTTAACACCGTGTTCTTTGTAGACCTTCATCATCTCCTGCTGAAGTATCTGAGGATTTTCTTTATGGCGTTCCTGTATCCGTTTGATCTCCGGTTGGATCGCCATCTGCTTCATTTGTTGACGCATGGAAATCTGGTAAAGTGGGAAAAGAACTATTCGTGATAATACACCGAACAGAATCAAGACCCACCCGTATGCCAGTTCAAACGCCTCATGGAGCCAAATGAGGATGCCAACCATTAGATTTCCGAACGGCCGAATGAACCATTGCAACCATGACCACCCGAACGGGTTTACGTTCTCGAAATCCTGCCCGATTTCCTGAAGGCGTGCAAAGTCCTGCGGTCCAACGTAAGCAACATATTCGAAACCGACTGTTCCAGCCCGCACAGGCACCGTCACTTCCATTGCGGCAGCATTTTCCTCGTCTAGTCCCCGCATCACAACACCCCCGAAGCCCCCACTTGTCTCGGGTGCAACAAGTGCCGCTAGCCAATACTTCGACTTAGAGGCAGCCCAACTGAAGGGTCCGCCACGAATAGCCCGTCGCTCTCCCTCCTCCAGACCACGGAGGGATTCACTTACTATGGCTCCCGTCTTTTCACGCGCGGCAAGCGCCAGACGCGAAACATCTTCCCGTTCGTTGGCCTCGTTCATCGCAATCCCCTGCCCGAGCCCAATTAGAACGGAGTATCCCCTATCACCTAACCCTTCGAGCCCTCCCTTCGCCGCTATACGATAATCATTTGGGAAGAAGCGGTAAGTGACTTCGAAAGCCAAAGGGCTATCGCCAATCTGCCCCACGAAACGAAGCTCATCTCCATCCTCTTGCACTTCGAGCGCCTCCGCAGATGGCGTGAACACAACTGAATTGAGGGAAACAGTGTCCTGTCCAGCAGCCACTCGATACCCCAAAAGAGCATCCCCTTCGCGAAGAAGCTCCACCAAGGCTCCAGCTTCGGCGTCCGGGGCGAAATTCGCGTAATCGCGCATGGTTGCGCTCACTAAACGAGCGCCGCGTGTGTCAAAACGATACTCGTAACGACCCGATGTCACCGTAATGATCTTCCCGCCAGTAGATTTCGCCTCAGTGCCCACCCTGTCTGCCGGCATTAGCTCAGAAGCCGTGCGCGTCTCATCGGCACCCGGCGACCGTAACGCAGGTTCATCTTCCCCCATTACGAGTGGATCTTGTTCTAGCGAGGGAGCCGGAGAAGGCCCAGGAATTGGCTTAAAAATAATATTTGACAAAACCATCAGGGCGATCATTAGGCCAATCGCGAGCGGAAGTCTACGATCCATTAGGTCTCCTGGCTCGGGACCGGATCGTAGCCATGCTTACCAAATGGCCGACAGCGTAGTAACCGCACCACCACCAAGCGTGAGCCCTTGGCTACACCAAAATTACGTATGGCCAATATCGCGTATTCTGAACATGTAGGGTTGAAACGGCACGCCGTTGGTAACCAAGGAGATACGATCAACTGATACGCGCGAATAAGACCTATAATTGTTGCGCGCATATCGTCTCCAGTGGATCGGTCAGTGATTCGCGCAACTGCTTGAAAGAAGCATCGTAGGCTGGTGGCGTTGCCCGAAATATCAAATCAAGTTCATACCCACGTGCAAACAGAACCGACATCCACGCTGTACGGGCAATTTCGAGTAACCGGCGACGCACTCTGTTACGTTCCACCGAGCTATGGCCGTACTTCGGTACTATGATGGCTATACGGGGACGACCGGCACGCGACGGGAGCGAAAACACTTCGACGAATGGGCCCCTAGCCCGGTCACCCCGCCGGAGTGTGCGACGGATATCGCGCATGCGACGAAGCTTAGCGGCACGGGGCAGTCGGAACCGTAGCCTAGCCCCCGAGCTAACGACTGCGTCGCTTGGTGCCGAATTCGTCACTGACCGTAAGCCGGCGGCGGCCCTTCCTGCGACGCCGAGACAAAACTGCCCGTCCCGCCTTTGTCTTCATCCGGGTCCGAAAGCCATGGTCTTTGACACGCTTTCGGTTCGTTGGCCTGCTATATGTGGGCTTACCCATGGTTCTTCGCTTAACCTCTAGCTTTCGCTGGCATCGTGGCCGGCGTGTTAAAACCAATCGAGGAGTGTAGACAACTGAGGGGAAAAGTGTCAAATCTTTGTTCCACTATCCCTCGTGAAAGAAGTCTGAGAAAGATAACCCCCCCCCCCAAGCCGCACTCGTTGACACCATTCGCGGGCCCGTCTACAATCACTCCCCATTTCTCGTATCGCCAGCCAAATGTGATGGAGCTTACTGCAACCGAAGCCTGGACGAAGATCCGCGCGTCTGCCCAAGCTGTTTTACCCGAGCAGACGTACCGAACGTGGCTATCATCCACGGAATCCGTTTCTCTTTCCGACGACACTCTCGTGGTATCGGCTCCGACAAAGTTTGCCGTGGAATGGGTTGAGGATAAGTACGGTCAGCTTCTGCGTGACATAGCAGAGAGAGAATTCGGGACTCCCTTTCGGTTGCGTTTCGAGCACCAAGGTGTCGAGGAGCGGATTGACTTTCCGGAACTCACTGGCGAATCAGACGAAAGGGTTGACCTACAGTCTCATCTCACCCACCACCCCCTCCCTGCACTCGGTCTTAACAATCGGTATACGTTTGATCGCTATGTAATCGGCGGGAACAACGAATTCGCAGCAGCGGCATGTGACCGTGTCGCGGTTGCCCCAGCGACAGCATATAACCCGTTGTTCATCTGGGGAGGTACCGGTCTTGGGAAAACGCACCTACTCCATGCAGTTGGTAACACCGTTCTAGCTCGTTTTCCTCGTCGGCGGGTTGCATACGTTCCGTCGGAGCAGTTCACGAACGAGATGATCGACGCCATTAAGACCGGACAGACTGCCCTCTTCCGAGAGCGGTATCGCCGGATTGATGTCCTTTTAATTGACGATGTGCATTTCATTGCAAACAAAGAGGGGACCCAGGAAGAACTCTTTCACACCTTTAATGCACTCTACGACTCTCAAAAGCAGGTCGTCCTTACAAGTGACAGGCCACCCCAAGAGATCCCCGGGCTCCAAGAACGTCTCGTCTCTCGTTTTGAATGGGGTCTTGTTACAGACATTCAGACTCCCGACTTAGAGACACGGTCGGCCATTCTCCGCAAGAAGGCAGGGGAAGACCGAATCGAAATCGGAGCCGATGTTATTGAGTACATCGCACGTAACCGCCGGACGTCCGTACGACAACTCGAGGGAGCTCTTATTAAATTGCTTGCGTTCAGCTCCTTAACGCGGCGAGAAATAACTCTTGAGATGGCCCATGACGCACTTGGTCCAGAACATGATCTCGCGCAAAATGCGGCCGAGCAAATTTCCCCTGAAACCATTCGCTCACGGGCTGCTGAAATGTGGGGCGTATCTGTTGACGATCTTATATCGAAACGCCGCAAGCGTGCTGTTACAGTTCCGCGGCAGGTTGCTATGTATTTGATAAAGACACAACTAGACCTTCCATACTCTGACATCGGTGGCCTTTTTGGGGGCAGGGATCACTCCACTGTAATCCATTCTGTTAACAAAGTTGAGGCTGAGATGGCCGCCGATTTGAGTTTTGGTCGGCGAGTCCGAAAGCTTCAAGGGGAGTTATTCCAACGCTAAGCCTAGTCTTTTTCCCCAATCCGTTAACCTTGTGTGGAAAACCCAGGAGAAAGGGTCTTTTTTTTCAGTCTTAGGTGCACCTGTAATCTTCTATCCCCATTTCACTAACCTTCTTCCTAGCGAATCCACATCGCCGGATTGCTTAATGGCCCCTAAAGATCTTTGATAACCTCTTGTTTCAACATTCCTACAACCCCTACTACTACTGCTGTTATATATATATGATGAGTCTTAATAGAAAATACTGGGGAAAAATGGATGGACATTGCCATTCTACCCAAATGAAGAGACCGCTTAACCGTTACTAAAAGCTGATAGAATACCGGAGCTCGGATGAAATTCTCGATCGCAAGAGAAACACTACAATCTGGACTAAGAGCCGTAGCGTCAGCCATC
The DNA here is from genome assembly GCA_964480515.1 of uncultured Gemmatimonadota bacterium. GTDB lineage: Bacteria > Gemmatimonadota > Gemmatimonadetes > Palauibacterales > Palauibacteraceae > Palauibacter. Next base: position 51,142 of record CAYZOT010000004.1, on the reverse strand, counting down.
CCTACGCGCACCACACTACCTGTTCTGTCAAACATCTTATTAGAAGGAACAGAAGATGCTGTGCACCTTAGTGCTACCGATCTCGACATTTCGGTATCGCTTACAATCGCAGCGGATGTAAGCGATCCGGGATCTGTTACTGTCCCTGCGAAAAAAGTAGTTCAGATCGCTCGAGTTCTTGAAGATGCTCCCGTTAAAGTCTCAACAGATGGGGCACAAGTAGAGATTGAAAGCGGTCGCAGCAAGTTTAAACTTTTTGGTCTACCAGAGGATGAGTTCCCCACATTTCCAGAAGTCGACTTTTCTTCATCGTGGACCATAAAGGCTGGTAATCTTCAGGACCTTATTGAGCGGACAACTTTCGCGGTTTCAACAGAAGAAAGCAGGCCAATCCTAAACGGGGTTTTCTGGAAAATCACCGAAGAAGATTCTCTTATGGTAGCAACAAATGGCCACCGCCTGGCAAAAATGAAAGAAAGAATTAAGGCTCCATCGCTATCATCTGATATGGAACTCATCGTCCCACCGAAAGCACTTCACCAGGTACAGAAGTTATATAAGCCGGATGACGAGATAGAAATTGGGTGTTCGGAAAACCACCTCGGTTTCCGGTCAGAAAACCGAAGGGTATATACTCGCCTTATCGAGGGCCCTTATCCGAACTATGACCAGGTTATCCCAAAAGACAACGATAAAGAGGCAGTTGTAAACCGTTCTGCGCTAGAAGCGGCGGTACGACGGATGGCAGTTGTCGCTAGTGATCAAACCCATCGAGTTCGCCTGAGCTTCGAAAAAGGAGAAATGAAGTTTAGGGTACAAACTCCCGATCTTGGGGAAGCACAAGACGAGCTTCCTATCGACTATGACGGCGACAGCTTAGAAATCGGATTTAATGCTACATACCTGCTTGAGATCCTGCGGCATATGCCCGAAGAAGATGTACGGATGACATTTAAGACTCCTGAGCGAGCCGCCACGTTTGCACCAGCGAGCGGTGATACAGAATATCTTTGCCTTGTGATGCCGCTCCGGCTTCTCGACTAGCCGGCAGGGGCTAGGCGGATGGATATATGCCAACACTGTGGATACCAAAGCGAAGCCCTAGAAACGTGCCCACTCTGCAGCACTCAAGTTAAGAAAAAACGAGATCTTTCTCGCATAAAAGAAAGTTTTACCGGACCGAGATGGGAAGATGAAAAAGAAGCGTTTCCGCAGAATTTCATCGATACGTGGCGCCGAAGCATGTTGGAACCAACTCTGTTTTTCCGAGGGGTCACGAATAAAGAACAAGTAGGCCGCGCGGTTTTGTATTTCGTAGTCATTATCGTCGTTACCGCTCTTTTCAATTTATGCTGGGAACTCCTTCTGCCGGTGTCTGAAGCATCTAACGCTGTAAAGGGGATATGGATATTTGGGCGGAAGGCTACCGAGGTGTTCGCACAAGCAGGTCGGATCCCAGCAGCAGCAGTGTTAAATTTCTTCCTGGCGCCCTTTGCCGCGACCGTTGGCCTTTTGCTGTGGACCGCCCTTTTACACTTGCCGTTGCGCATGTTTCATAAAGAACGACAAAGTCTCAAGACGACTCTTCGTATTGTGAGCTACGCGGCGGGCCCGTCTGTTCTCGCTGTTGTCCCAATCATTGGGAGCACCGTGGGCGGCGTATGGTCGCTCGTACTCACAGTAATTGGTATCCGCGAGGCTCACAGCATGAGTACTAGAAAAGCTCTTCTCTGCGTTCTATTTGCCACCGGTGTGCCGATTTGGATTGCCGTGGTAACAATCATTGCGATCCTCGCATCTATAGCGTCGGGTGTCACGTGAGATCAATTGCGCCTGGAGCCTTGCCTCGTGGCGTGAAGCCGGTAGAGCCACGCGCCGCCGCAACGATTGTGCTTATCCGAAGGGCCGCACCGACTTTCGAAGTGCTCTTACTCGAACGCCCGCAGACAGCACGATTTGCTCCGGGCGCCTTCGTTTTTCCGGGCGGTGCCGTGGACGTGGATGACTCATCTTCCATATGGGCCCATCGGTTACCACCAGTGGGCGAACAGGCGGCATGTACTGCGGCCCTTCGCGAGCTGTTCGAAGAAACAGGAATCTTACCTGCCGGCAGTATCGGATCTGACGGTGAAGCGATCGGGGAAGCTCGGCAGGGATTGTTGGGGGGACGCAACCTGTTTTCTACGCTCGCTGAGCAGATGGGTTGGGACTTCTCGGGGGCACCAATTGCATACTTTGCGCGCTGGATCACACCGCGAACCGTAGCCATGCGTTTCGACACCCGATTCTTCCTCCTTCTCATCGAAGACGGCGACCCAACGTCCGTTATCTTAACCGACGAACACGTCTCTTCAACTTGGGTTTCACCAGATCGTGCCCTGCATAAGTTTGGCACCGGTGAGCTACCACTTCTGTTCCCCACCCAAACGACGCTAGAACGTCTTGTGGGGTTCAAATCGCAGAAAGAAGCATTTCACTCACTGGGTGAGAAAACAGTCGAGCCGATCCTTCCTAAGATCGATCTCCGCCGTAACCCTGACCGTCCGCTCATGCTTGGCGACAAAGACTACGAAGAAGCGTTTTGAAATTTTGAAGAGATGACAGCGGCCTCCAATATAAGGAACCTCAGCCACGGTATTACGGCCGTCCGGGCTGACAACCCTGGGGCTCTTACGCTAACGGGGACGCAGACATATGTGATCGGAAACGAACACATCATGATACTGGATCCCGGCCCGGCTGACCCAGTACACCTAGACCGTATCCAGCATGTGGTGGACGGACGCACTGTTGAGGCTGTTTGCCTTACTCATGCTCACTCGGACCACTCAGCGGCTGCAGAGCTGGCTGCACGCCGATGGGGTCCGCTCCGTGCTTCGGCAGAAACGCTAGCGAGACTTAATCTTCGAGGTGTTCCTTTAGTAGACGAAGAAACCATCGCGTTGTCCAAAGAACTCACTCTCCGTGCTCTAAATAGCCCAGGACATTCCGGCGACCACCTGAGCTATTTTGTAGAGTCCACGCGAGATCTTTTCACGGGCGATTTAGTTTTGGGTGAAGGAAGCACCATGATTGCTGCCCCCGACGGTTCGGTGCGTGCGTATTTTCAAAGTCTAGCGAAACTTTCAGCCCTACAGCCCGGTCGTCTTATCCCCGGTCACGGCCCAGTTGTGGATGCTGCGTCAGAGCGGCTTGAAGAGTCGAGAGTTCACCGCTTGAAGCGTATAGAACAGGTAATAATGGCGCTGCAAGAAGGTGCCGATTCAGTTGAAAGTATTCGGCAGGCCATTTATTCGGACCTCCCTATTTCGCACCATGTAGCAGCCAATCTCACTATTCGCGCCTACTTAGAGTACCTGGCAGAGGAGGGCCATAAACTGCCAATGCTGACAACTTAGCTGCGATGAGTCCCCACGAGATCAGAAATCAAAGGGTGTTGAGTCACGGGGAATGCAAGGTTGGGGAGATCTTCTATACGGGCCCACTGCCAGAGATCTTCATGTTGTGGCGCGCCGCCTTCCCATCGAGCTTCATGCAGTTCCAACTGCAACCGAAAGTGGCTAAAGACCTGTCGTACGGACTGAAGTTTCTTTCCAACTGAAATGGACAGGCCCCACTCTGACTTAATAGTGGCTTCGAGCGTAGCTGCGGCCTCCTTAGGATTCTTGATAGCAACATGAGGGAAGTCCCATAGCCCCCCCAATAGGCCGCCAGTCGGACGTTTCCAAAGGAAGAGCAACTCATCTTTACGGATAACCGCAGCCGCAGCATGCCGATCAGGCTTTGGGGGCAAAGGTTTTGGTGCGGGCCGGTCAGCCACAGTGTTTCGTGCGCGAGCTAAACATGGATCGTTTAAAGGACACTGCTCACAGGTTGGGTGTCGCGGGAGACATATCGTACTGCCGACGTCCATGAGTGCTTGATTTAACGCTCCAGGATGATGTGGAGATATGGAGAGGAGTTCTCTGGCTGCGTTTTCGAGTTCCCGCGCCTTCGGTTTTTCAAGGTCAAATAGACGAGCGAGAACACGACGCGTGTTTCCATCGAGCGCGGGCTCTGGTTGTCCAAATGCGATGCTTGCGAGTGCGCCAGCTGTGTAAGGACCAATCCCAGGTAGTGCCCGGAGGGCTTCAACATCCGAAGGGATAATCCCCTGATGTCGGGAAACGACCAGTTCCGCCGTCTTATGTAAATTTTCTGCGCGGGCATAGTATCCCAGCCCCTCCCAAGCCTTGAGCACTTGGTCGATTTCGGCATCGGCGAGGGCTTCGACCGTCGGGAAAAGCTTGAGGAACTTTCTGAAGTATGGCCGGACCGTCGCGATGCGGGTCTGCTGTGCCATAACCTCTGCCACAAGAATTACGTATGGATCTGCAGACCCGCGAGATGGAACATCACGATTACGTGAATCAAACCACTCAAGGAGGGACTCTACCACCCGATGATGAGTTTCTGGATCGTTCACTCTTCGGTATCCGGGAATACCCCATTAAAAAGGAACGTGGCTGGACCAATCAGCCGGATCTGGCCCCCTTCCAGAAATTCAATTCCGAGTGTTTTCCCTGATCGTGTCATGATTTCGACACGATTTTGGGTTAATACTCCTTGGCGAAGCACGAATGCCGCTGCCATGCAACCGCTGCCACATGCGAGTGTCTCCCCTTCCACTCCTCGCTCAAAGGTGCGGACAGAAATGGATGCACCCTCTCTCGCGACCAGATCAACATTTGCTCCCTGCTCTCCCAGTTCTGCCAAACCTCGGAGCGGTTCACACAATTCTTCAAAATTTTCGATGTCGACTGATTCCACGGGTATGACAAGATGGGGCGTTCCCATGGATACAAGCCAAGCATTGTGTGGTTTATTCTGGAGAGTCGTGAGAAACTCTTGTTCGACGCGGACATCGATTGAGTAATCGAGTGATACCGATCCGGTCGAAACGCGAGCAAGGATCTCTCCATCGTCGGTCTTCAATATATGCTCAGCGGATGTGAGCCCTTGGTCGACCGTGTACTGAGCCGCACAACGCGACCCGTTGCCGCAGGTTGAGAATTCGGAACCATCCGGGTTGAAGAAGCGGATGCGAACGAGGCCGGCATGTCGAAAAGAAACTGTTATGAGACCATCGGCCCCGACACCCGTTTCTCGGGAACAGATACGTTGAGCGAGCGCCACGGCATCGTGAAGCCCGAGTTCCTCCTCTCGGACGAGCACGAAGTCGTTTCCCGCTCCGCTGTATTTACTGAATAAAGGCATTTAAGGAGGCGTGTTAGTCACAACGGTTTATAAACGGTAGTTATATGATAAAAGTCGGCCATGGGCATTGTACCCACGACCGACTTTCGATTTTCACCGGACCTGACTCGACGCGACGCCGTAGCGGGGCACCGCAATCTTTAGGTCGGCGCAGCACTCGAGCTCCACCGGTTGACATCTGTCAACAACAGATGCGATAAATGCCGGTTACGCTGCCTCGAGGCGATCGCTTGCCCATGCCGAGTCAGACCCGGCTCTACACCCATCAGACACTAGATCACCTCCTTTCAAAAGTTAACAGTAGGGCATCATAAGTACGATAAATGATGCGGCCATATCCTGTTTCCGGCAACCGGTTATGCTGAGCCAGTTTAGGTACAGGCTGGAACCTCAATACGGTGCGATTCCTTGACGCTCAAGGCGACGCTCGGGTATTCTCCCCGTCCCCCGGGCATACATCCCGGGGCTCTTGGGGCTCCAACCACACGAGGATTGCATGTCGGAGATTCCGGAAGGGCTCAGATACACGCCGAAACACGAATACGTCCAAGACACAGACATCGAGGGTGAGGTCCTGATTGGAGTCACGGACTATGCACAAGGCGAACTTGGAGATGTTGTGTATATTGAGCTGCCGGCACCTAATGACGAATTCGGGAACATGGAATCGTTTGGGATGGTTGAGGCGGTAAAAACTGTGTCAGAACTCTATTGCCCTGTTGCCGGCGTAGTCGTTGAAATCAATGAGGCGCTTGAAGCTGACCCCGCTCTTGTGAATACCGACCCATACGGTGAGGGTTGGATGATTCGCCTTCAGCTGACGTCAGATACAGAGTTGGACAACTTACTGTCGGCGGATGAATATCGTTCGTTTATCGACGAGTCCGACTAGAACCCAGTTGTACGGGTTACGGAAGTATGATTTCGTCTCTGGGCCCCTCAGCGCTGGGCCTCTCTTCCCACATGTTATCTGTGGGTATGCCACTCGTAACGGAGTGAATCGTATGCCCTCAACAGGCTTCTAAATATGCAGTTCGAAATGGAACCCTCTGACGAGTTTGTTGGCCGTCATGTCGGCCCCTCTGGGCCAGATGTCAACGAAATGTTGGAGAAGATCGACGCCACCTCAATAGAACAGCTCATGGGCGAGACGGTCCCCGCATCGATCCGTTTTCAGGGAGAGTTGAATCTTCCGGCCTCGGTTTCAGAAGGACGTCTACTCGATTTTGCGCGCACGCGCGCACTGGAGAACAAGAAGTTCCGCTCCTATTTAGGCCTCGGCTATCATGGGACGATCACGCCTGGTGTTATCCTTCGAAACATATTCGAAAACCCGGGTTGGTACACGCAGTACACGCCATACCAGGCGGAAATATCTCAAGGGCGCCTTGAGGCTCTACTTAATTTTCAAACTGCTGTTATTGATCTGACGGGCCTTCCGATCGCGAACGCTTCTCTCCTCGATGAGGGCACCGCAGCTGCCGAGGCGATGCTGATGCTTTGGGGCAATAAGGGAAACGCGGAGAAGAATACTTTTCTCGTTTCTGAGTCGTGTCACCCGCAAACCATTTCCGTTATAAAAGGCCGAGCTAAACCATTGGAGATCGATGTCCAAGTCATTTCCCATGATGATTTTGACGTTGATACTCATGGGGACGTTGCATTCGGCGCGTTAGTCCAATATCCGGCGACGAACGGTGCCGTGTGGAACTATGGTGAGTTCTGCGAGCAGCTCCACTCCTGCGGTGCTGGCGTAGTAGTAGCCGCCGATTTGCTTTCGCTCGCCCTCTTGATTCCTCCCGGAGATTTTGGGGCGGATATCGCGATAGGGAACACCCAGCGGTTTGGTGTCCCCATGGGGTATGGTGGGCCACACGCAGCGTACCTTGCTGCGACAGATGACTATAAAAGAAAGCTGCCGGGCCGGATTATTGGTGTTACGGTGGACGCCGATGGAAGCCCAGCTCTCCGGATGGCGCTCCAAACCCGAGAACAGCACATTCGTCGGGAAAAGGCCACTTCGAATATCTGCACAGCACAGGTGCTGCTCGCCATCATGGCAGGTATGTATGCCGTTTATCATGGTCCGGATGGGATCCGCGCGATTGCGGAACGAGTCCGGAAGATGACGTGGGTGTTGGCCGATGGTCTCCGAAGGTTAGGCCACACGATCGTGCATGAGGAGTTTTTTGATACCATTCAGGTTGCACCATCGGGGCTCTCGACAACGGATGTGTTGGCCCGTGCCCAGGAGCGGGGTATTAACCTCAGAGATTTTAAAGATGGGACCGTAGGGATCACGCTCGACGAAACCGTTCGCGAAGAAGACCTTGATGATCTACTAAGCATCTTCGGTTCCGCCAGCGATCAGGAGTGCGATGCTAAGACCCTCGCATTAGATGCGGTTGAGCCGGTCTATCCCTCCGAAGTACGACGACGAACTGCGTACCTGACGCACCCAGTGTTCAATCGGTATCAATCCGAGACAGAGATGCTGCGCTACATACATCGTTTGGAAGCCCGCGACCTGTCACTCAATACGAGTATGATCCCTCTCGGGTCATGTACAATGAAGTTGAATGCAACAAGTGAGATGACTCCGGTCACATGGGCCGAGTTCGGATCATTGCACCCGTTCGCTCCCGTAGATCAGACAGTGGGATACCAGAAGGTGTTCGAAGAGCTTGAAGCTTGGCTGTGTGAGATCACAGGGTTTCAGGCGTGCTCTCTTCAGCCTAACTCTGGAGCACAAGGTGAGTACGCAGGCCTTTTGGTGATTGCGGCCAGACATGAAGCCAACGGCGAAGGACACCGTAATGTTTGTCTAATCCCTTCGTCCGCCCATGGGACGAATCCGGCAAGTGCAGTGATGGCTGGTATGAAGGTTGTGGTCGTTCGCTGTGACGAGAACGGGAATATTGACATAGATGATCTGCGCATAAAAGCAGCTGAACATGCCGAAAACCTGGCTGCGATCATGATCACATATCCGTCCACGCATGGGGTGTTTGAGTCGGCCATCCGGAATGTTACAGAGATTGTCCATGACCACGGCGGCCTCGTCTACTTAGATGGTGCGAACCTAAATGCTCAGGTAGGCCTCTGTCGTCCGGGTGATTATGGTGCGGACGTCACCCACATCAACCTTCACAAAACATTCGCGATCCCACATGGAGGTGGCGGTCCAGGTATGGGTCCCATCTGCGTAACCGAAGAGCTTGCGCCATATCTGCCTAATCATCTATTGGCTGATGTTGGAGGGCATAAGGGGATTCCAGCGGTGTCATCTGCTCCATGGGGCAGCGCATCGATCCTCCTAATATCATGGGCTTACATCGCGATGTTAGGTCAGCGAGGTGTCCGCCAAGCGACCGAAATCGCCGTGTTAAATGCTAACTATATGGCGGCCCGACTCAGCGAATATTTTGACGTGCTCTACCGTGGAGAGAACGGTCGCGTAGCTCACGAATTCATCCTCGACCTCAGGCCACTCAAGAAAGAGACAGGTGTCACGGACGAGGATGTAGCAAAACGGCTTATGGATTACGGTTTTCATGCACCAACCATGTCTTTTCCAGTAGCGGGAACGATAATGATTGAGCCCACTGAGAGTGAGTCAAAGCGGGAACTCGATCGTTTCTGCGACGCGTTGATTTCGATTCGAGCCGAAATTCAGCAAATCGAGATAGGGGTGGCTGACCGTACGGACAATCCGCTTAAGAATGCACCCCACACGGCGACCATGATCGTGTCGGACGATTGGGATCATGGATATACTCGAGAACAGGCCGTGTATCCGACGCAGAGTACGCGCGAGGCGAAGTTTTGGCCGCCAGTACGTCGGGTGAATAACGCACATGGAGACCGAAATCTTATCTGCGCATGTCCACCAATAGAGAGCTTCGAAACGTCTGAGCCCAACTAAAATAGAGGAGATCGTCGATGGGCCAATTGATCTTTCACGGTCAGAGTTGTTGGGAGGTGATCACTGATAATGAGATGCGTCTCATCATTGATCCGTTCCTTACCGACAATCCCATTGCCGACGTAGGGCCAGATCACTTTGAGGAGAAGCTTGACTACCTGCTTCTCACGCATGGTCACAGTGACCACATAGGAGATGCTTGGGACCTGATAAGAGCTACGGGGGCAACTCTTATTTCGACCTACGAAATCGTAAGGTATGCTCAGGAACGCCAACAGGTTCAAGATGCACACCCAATGCACATTGGTGGCGGTTTTGATTTCCCCTTCGGACGCGTGAAGCTCACACCAGCACTCCACGGCGGAAAGATCGATGGCGAGGGGGCGGAGGGCTACACGACGGTGCCTGCCGGCTTCCTTATTACGATTGCGGGCAAAACCGTGTACCATGCGGGGGACACCGGATTGACCAAAGACATGGAGCTTCTTAGGGGTCAGGTCGACGTAGCGATTGTCCCAATTGGTGACAACTTCACGATGGGCCCTGAAGATGCTGGGCGGGCGATCCAAATGATCGAACCTTCCATTGCGGTTCCGATGCACTATAAGACATGGGAAATGATCGATGTCGACCCGGCCCGTTTCATAAAAGCTGTGGGTAGTGCTGCCAAGGTTCGTGTGCTTGAACCGGGAGACGTGCTGGAGCTGTGAAGCTTGGTGGTTTAGAGAAGGACGACAAGACACAGGCTCTCAAGCTTTTCCTCATTGACTACGCTGTTGCAGATGGCTCCACAAATATGGCTTGCGATGAAGCCATGATGGATCTGGTTGCGCCGGGGTGTATCGGTCTCCGCTTCTACGGTTGGGACCCTTGGTGCATTTCACTAGGCCGTAATCAAAGAGCTCCGGATAACCTTAGAGCGCAATCGTCATCGAGATTTACCGTTGGGGTCGATATCGTCCGTCGCCCCACTGGTGGTCGATCTGTGTACCATGGCCCTGAGATCACATACGCGTTTGTATGTTCTGACCGAACACTGGGTGGTCCGAGAGCAAGCTATCAGAGACTTCATGCCGCCTTGGCCCATGGATTGACTGAGCTCGGTGTCCACCTCGACCCATGGCAGAGCGATAAGTCAGGTCCACAGATGGACACACGATCTTTGGCACCAGGGCCAATGGGTTGCTTCCGAGACCCTGCACCCGGCGAGCTTACGGCAGGTGGCCGCAAGTTGGTGGGGAGTGCGCAATGGCGGCACCGGAACACCCTACTGCAACACGGCTCGATCCTACTGCGGGACCGTCAAGATCAGGCCGATTTGTTGTCACATGGATATGGTGACAAGCTTACAGGGGCGAACTCGTCGGCGATCGGACTTGAGGACCTTCTCGACCCGATTCCACCCATAGAACGGATTGTAGCCGTCCTCACTGAGGCGATCGTTACAGGTTTGGGGGCGAATAGAGAACCTGCAACGCTCGAACAGGCTTCGGTGAAAAAGCTAGCGACTATATATCGAAGTGATGCTTGGCAGTGGCGACGCGAGTCGCATCGGAGAGAGTTAACTTGCACCGAACAATTCACCTGAGGGCCATTTCAGGTGAATTGTCTGCTTGAAAGGATCGCACGCACGTTAAATTTCCGTAACTGTAATTGACGAGCTTGTCACGATGGCTTGACGCTCCCATAGACCGTGTCTAGCTTGGTCGGCCTAGCTTATACAGCATGGCGGTGTTTCCGAACCGCAACCATGCGCTAACCAAAACGAATAACCTTACCTGGGGGGCCACTTGATCGCTTCAACGCTCTGGTCTTTGCAGGAGAGCTTGACGTTGGGAGAAGGACAGTCTCTCCAGCTCGGTGAGATCTGGGAGGCTGGGGGATTCATGATGTGGCCGCTAGGAGTCGCCTTGGCGATTGGGATTCTGATAATTCTCTGGAAACTAGTCGACCTGACGATGAACGGCCTCAACAACAAAAAAGTCCTTGCCGAAAACGATGAGTTGGTCGCCCAAGGACGCCTCGCCGACGCTTTGGCTGTGTGCGACGAATCGAAAGCGCCTGCCGCCCGAGTGCTCAAGGGTGGTCTTTCCCGTTACGAAGAGGGAACAGATCGTGCTACGCAAGCGATCGAAAATGCAGGCGCCATTGAAGTCGCCGGTCTGGAGAAAGGGCTAGTTTGGCTTGCTACACTATCCAACGTCGCCCCGCTCCTCGGGTTCCTTGGGACCGTGATTGGAATGATCATGGCCTTCCAAGCGATCGAAATCGCTGGTGAAGTGGAAGCAACATTGGTTGCAGGCGGAATTAAGGTTGCTCTCATCACGACGGCCACGGGCCTGACGATCGCGATTCCGATCAACATCTTCCACAATTATTTTGTGACGAAGATCGATCGCCTCGTAATCGACATGGAAGAAAGCGCCCAGCGTCTAATCGATGCTCTCCATGAACGAGAGGCGCGCAGTGCCGCGTCTGGGTGATCTTTTTATTTTTATAAGAAAAATGCGTATTCTGCGGTGTGAGTGGCGATAGAAAGTCACAGTGCCGAGTAATGTGATGGATAGCAAAACGGCCCACGCATGCGTGGGCCGTTTTGCTATAAGCCACAGACTATCTAACAAACAATAGGTCTTTAGAATTTCGCTCCATATGGCCCTGGCGCAGCTTTTGCGGGGACGGAACCTTGCCTTCGCAGGCATCAAACAGCGATTTTCTTTAGGCGTGTGAAGTATTTACCCTTTACTTCACCAACAATAGATTGCTTCCACCAACAATAGAAATTCGTAGACGAATGATTGACAATTACTTTGTCTTTAAGCAGGAGGACCAAATGAGCGTCCCGCTTCACAGCATTCGATCCCGTTTCTGTAGTGTTCTCGCTTTTCTCGCTGTATTCCTTGCTCCGACCGTTGTCGCGGCCCAGGAAGGTGGCGTAGCGGGAACGGTGACCGACGAAACATCTGGAGGGGCACTGTCGGCTGTTCGTATCGAGGTTGTGAACGCCAGTGGGGCTGTGATCGCCGAAGGAATCACTGGTCCTTCAGGATCATTCCGAATCAATGATATTCCGGCCGGGAATTACACTGTAAGATTCAATTCCGCGGGTTGGGGGACAGTGACGGAAACCAACCAACAGGTCTCTTCAGGACAAGTCACGATGGTTTCGGTCTCCATGGCGGCAGAAAGCTTTAGCCTCAATCCGCTTACGGTCACCGTATCGAAGACACAAGAAAAGGTTCTCGATGCACCAGCTGCCATTTCAGTGGTTCAAGCGCGAGAGATTGCGGAACGACCGGCCACAACAATTGCGGACTACGTAGAGGCGGAGCCGGGCGTCGATGTGATTCAAACGGGGGTACAGAGTAACTACGTTACCGTTCGAGGGTTCAACAACCTCTTCTCGGGTGCAACGTTAACCATGACGGACAACCGCATTGCGCGTGTCCCGTCACTCAGAGCCAACATTGCCCACCTGAACCCAGTCACGAGTCTTGATCTCGACAGGGTAGAAGTTGTGCTAGGGCCGGCTTCTGCACTTTACGGGCCCAATGCGAGCAATGGCGTTATCCATAGCATCACTAAGTCCCCGATAGACTATCCTGGTACAACGTTTGCGGTGGGTGCCGGGTCGAGGGAGCAGGGGAATACCTGGTCCCACACCAGCCAAGACACTAAAGGGTTATTCCACGTAGAAGGGCGAGTGGCCATGGCCCCGAGCGAAAAGTTTGGATTCAAGGTGTCTGGACAGTACTTCGGTGGAACAGAGTTCACGTATCGGGACCCGGCTGAGATAAACGCCCAAGCTTTCGCCCAAGGGTGTATCGCTAGCAGTTACAATCCGTTAGCAGCACCCTGCGCTGGTTTAGCGAACGGCCTTAACCCCGCGAATCCTGCTGACCAAGCGATACTGCGAACGGCTGTGGATAACGTTGCGGCCGGGCGGAACAACGATTTGGAGCGTATGTCGTTTGATGCACGCATGGATTTCCGTCCGAATCCGGAGACGGCCATCGTCATTAATGGTGGACGAAACAACACCATGAGCTCAGTCGATCTTACTGGACTCGGGTCGGCTCAGGTCGTCGATTGGGGATATAACTACGTGCAGGGACGGGTGACCCATAAGGACCTCTTTGCGCAGGTCTTCTTCAACAAGAGCGATAACGAGGACAGCTACCTTCTGGGCACAGGTCGCCCGGTGATCGATAAGTCATCGTTGATGGTGGCGCAGCTTCAGCATCAGTCAAGCTTTGGTGATCGACACCACCTGATTTACGGTACTGACCTGCTCATGACACGACCTGACACCAGGGGTCAGATTAACGGCCAGAACGAAGACATCGACAACCTCACCGAATTCGGTGGATATGCACAGTGGGAGTGGAATCTTAATCAGAAGTGGGACATTGTTGGAGCGGTGCGAGCCGATAAGAGCTCAGGACTTGATAACGTGGTTGTTTCGCCCCGCGCTGCTTTTGTCTATAAGCCAGACGTGGGAAGCAGTGCAAGGCTAACATTTAACCGGTCATTTTCGACTCCAACCACGCTCAACATGTTCCTGGATATTTCCGGTGGCACGGTTCCGCTTGGGGGCCCCTTCACGTACGACATCCGAGCGACAGGGAGTCGGGATGTCGGGCACATGTATCAGAGGTCGGGCGGAATCCCGATGCACATGTCCCCGTTCAACGTGCTCCTTGGCGGTAGCGCGCGAACGTTCTTGCCTACAACTGCTGCGCAGTTGTGGTCGGAAGCGGTCGCAGTGGTTGGGGCGAGTAGTCCAGCACTTGCTGGTCTTCTAGCGCTTGTCCCAACGCTGCCCGAATCTCAGACCGCAATCATTCCGTTGATGATGGATCCGGCCGTTGCAAATGGTACCAAAGCTGTCCCAGCGGGGTGTGTTGCTGCACCGTTCTGTGACATCGTCAACATCGCGATGCTCCAGGACATTCCAGCACTAAAACCCACCATCACCAACACACTGGAAATGGGATATAAGAACCTCCTCACGGATGGAGTTCTATTTGGAGTCAACGCTTGGTGGAGCCACATCAGTGACTATACTTCCGCTTTGCGGATGGCTTCTCCGAATCTGTTCCTCAACGGACAGGAAGTGGGCGCACACCTAGCCCAGGCGTTTATGCCTCTCGTGGGCATTGCCTTCCCGAACGCTGCGACTGCTCAGGCAACCGCGGCACAGATCGCCCAGGCGATTGCGATAATTCCTCTCGGTGCGGTCACCCCAACAAGCGTGGGCGGTAGCGCATCCGGCATGGCCCTTGTATACGAGAACCTCGGAAGTGTTGATGTTTATGGCGCTGAGGTGGGAGCGACTTTCTCTGTCAGCGATCGAATGTCGGTAGTAACGAACGCTTCGATTGTCGATAAGAACGAGTTCGAGGCTAGTCGTCCTGGACAGCCGAATGAAATTATCCCGTTGAATGCTCCGACGCTGAAGATGAATGCGGCGATGACGTATCGTGATGATGACGCTGGTTACCACGGCGGTCTTCGGTTCAGGGTACAGAACGGGTTCAAAGCGAACTCGGGAGTCTATCAAGGCAACGTCGATGGATTCGGGGTCATGGATGTGTCCGGAGGATTCCGGATTCCTGGGTTTGACGACCTTTGGTTCCAGGCGGATCTGCAGAATGTGTTCAATAACTCGTACCAGACTTTCGTAGGAGCGCCGGAGTTGGGTCGTATGATATTGGCGCGGATGCGGTGGGACGTTAATTAGGCTCAGCTAGAAGCTGAAACGTGCTAAAGTGCCCGCTGGCGTTCTCGCTAGCGGGCACTTTAGCATCATAGGTTGGTGTCAAAGCGCGTTGGGGATCGATTGGGTGTAGGTGTTGCTACGGGAGGTCGCGTGTCGGCAGAGGTAGGTATGCCAAGCCAGCAAAGAGGTTGGAACACCCTTCCCGTAGTCCTGTTGGCAATTTTGCTTTCACTGGCGGTCCCAGGGAAGTCTAACGCACAAACCAACCCATCCGTGGAACGTGCGCGCACGCTGCTTGAAGCACAGATGCCTGTTTCCGCTGCTTCACTACTTACTTCAGAGCTTTCAAGTGGCGCCGTCGAAAACGATGGGGCAGTGTTGGTTATTGCTCAAGCTTACGCAGAACAAAAAGCTTGGAGATCGGTTCGTCGTGTATTGTCAGGCCGCCATTTTGCGGACCGCGAACCGCGGGCTGAAGCGACACTACTCCTCGCACGTGCGTACGCGGGTCTAGATAGCACGACCCAGGCTATCCAATTCTACCGCTCATACATAAACCAGAGTATCAATGCCCCTCCGCTTTCAGCACGCGTGGGTTTTGCTACTGCACTTGGCCGTGGAAGCCGTTGGAACGAAGCGGCCGAACAACTGGCCCTAGCAGAACGGGATGACCCGGATCTTGCGCGATGGATCCGAGTCTCACGATTCGATGCACTGGCAGAAGCTCATAATATCATAGCATTCGCGCTCGCGGATTCTGTTATTCGTGAAACACCAGTTATGACAGATTCGGTCCTAACATCGATAGCCAGGCTTGCGTTTGGCCTCGGAGATCCTACGCGTGGAATTAGGGCCGCCCGTCGGGCGGGTGAGGGCGTATGGAAGGCGCTTGCCGCTGACCACATTGGGCCGCACTTGCTTGCTACAGGCGATATGGCCGGAGCAGCAGCCGCGTTTCGGGTCGGTCTCAGAGCGGGTCAATTTACCCGTGATACGGGCCCTAAGCTTATTGAGCTCGATGGATCTTGGCGTACCCTTCGAGACGTTGGCCGCGCAGATGTGGGCGTGGGGTGGAATAAACGCGGCACGGAATATCTTGCCGCCGCGCTGGAAGAGGCGCCGGAAGAAGCAAAGCCGGAAATTGTTGAATTGCTGGCGGGCGCCTACACAGCAATGGGAAATCCGCGTCGAGGGATTCAGATCTTGAGTCCATGGATCGACAGACAGGAAATTTCCTCGAGCACTCGATCCTCGCTTTGGCTTCTTGCAGCTAGGGCTTTTACCCAACTTGGTGAAACAACTGCTGCGGATGAGGGATATGAGAATGCAGCCCAAGGTAGTGGTAGTGCCGCCGCGTTGGCCGCTTATCTGATTGCCGATGCGCACCATGATGCAGACCGGTCGAGAGATGCCTCTGTGGCGTTCGAGCGTGCGTATCGACGTTTCTCGGGATCAAGCTATGGATCAAGATCGCTCGAACGTCTGGCGCTCCTCGACTACCACGAAGGCCGTTATGTTGATGCCAAGGCACGCCTCGATGAGTACCGTCGGAGGTACCCAGAGGGTGGATGGTACCAGGGTGCTATTTATTGGACCGGCAAGACTGAAGAAGCTCAAGGAGATACGGCGGCGGCACGAGCCTCATATGCGCAAGCATTCCGGCGAGATCCTCTTGACTATTATGGAATCTTGGCATCAAGACAGATTTCAAGGGATCGGTGGGATGCACTTCGGTTGTTGGAATCTGATTCTGTTCCAAAACTCGATAATACGTACAAAGAAGCGTTAAGCCGGATGGGCCGGTTGCGCGAAGTTGGTTGGACTTCGCGAATGAAGTTCGAATACCGGGAAGCCCGTCAGCGTGGGCCTACCGACTACGGGCAGATTCTGGCCTTTGCTCACGCCCTTAATGAAAAAGGATGGACGCAGGAAGGAATTCGCGAGGGTTGGCGTGCGAAATCGAAGAGGGTGCGCTGGAGCGTCCCTTTACTGAAAGCCATCTATCCTCTTCCGTTTCGCGAGGCATTAACCGCAGCAGCGAAACTTCGCAATCTCTCTCCGCACTTCGTCGCGGGGCTCGCGCGTCGAGAATCGATGTTTGATCCTGAAATTAGGTCGACAGCTAATGCGATTGGCCTGATGCAGTTGCTACCGGAAACTGCCCGAAACGTCTCCGCCCGGGCAGGTCTCCCCGAATACCGGCGTAGCCAGCTTACGGTGCCACAAGTAAACCTTTTACTGGGCACCCAATACTTGGCAGATGTGCTCGCACAATTCGACGGATTACCTGCGGCTGGCATGATTTCCTACAATGCTGGCCCGCACCGTTATACACGCTGGCGCCAATTCCCGGAGTTTTTCGATGATGAGAAACTTGTGGAACGGATTCCCTTTCGAGAGACCCGTGAATACGTACGTGCGGTTACGGAATTGGCTGAAATTTACCGTTTTCTCTATCCCAATTTGGCAAATAACACACCCTAAAAGACGTCTTTGTGTTGATAAATATGACCAGTATCTGGCCCTCCGTTGACGGGTCCGAATATGGCCAGTAGCATAGGGGCGTCTCACTTTCTGGCGGGGGCTAAAAAGCATGCATAAAATGCACAAAATTCTCGCCGGATCCACTCGTCACAGCCGCGTTGGGAGGTCCGCAGGATGCAATCAGGTAAGGTGAAGTGGTTCAATGATTCGAAGGGGTACGGTTTTATTGAAACCCCGGATGGAGATGATGTTTTCGTGCACTATTCGTCTATTGAGATGGACGGGTACAAGACACTTGCTGAGGGGATGGACGTGGATTATGAATTTACTCAAGGTGATAAGGGCCTTCACGCCACACGGGTGACGCGCCCGGCCTAGCCGCACCCCTAGCGAGTTTAGAAGAGGTAAAACGCCCCGTCTTTCTGGAAGGGCGTTTTTTGCTCCGACTCTTCCGCTGGTCTGAGCCCCCTTCTCCTCGTACTTGTAATGCATGACGCCGCCGGCCCGCACACACGAATCCTCGCTCTTTCTCCTAGATGGGTATGCGCTCATTTACCGAGCGTTTTTTGCCATGGTGAACCGACCACTCACTACCTCAGGTGGCGAAAATACATCGGCACCCTACGGTATAGCCCGATTTCTGTTTCGACTCATTGAGGATTATGAGCCAGAGTACCTTGGTGTTGTTTTCGATGCGGGAGACAGTTTCCGGACAGAGGTTTACCCTGAGTACAAAGCAACCCGCGAAAAAATGCCGGATGAACTCCGTGCATCCCTTCCGCGTTGTCGTGACATCTTTGCGGCATTTTGCGTACCGGTGATCGAAGCAGAAGGGTGGGAAGCGGACGATGTGATCGGATCGTTAGCTAAACAAGCGACTGCAGAAGGATTCAAAACCGTAATCGTCTCCGGTGACAAAGACTTCCACCAGTTGATCGATAAAGACACGGTGTTACTCAATCCGGGCCGAGGTGGTCCTGCTGGAGTGGACCAAGAATGGGTAACGGAAGAGAACGCAGACAAGCGGCTGGGCGTAGCACCTGGACAGGTTACGGATTTTTTGGCGTTGCTCGGAGATGCGTCCGATAACGTCCCTGGGGTCCCTGGTATTGGTAAAAAGACGGCCCCAGAGCTACTGCGAGAATTTGGCAACCTGGAATCACTCCTCGATCGGGCAGAAGAGGTCAAGGCAACCCGTGCAAGAAACGCATTACGCGAGCATGCGGAATCTGCACGACTTTCAAAAGAATTGGTCACCATCCGAACCGATGCTCCGGTAAAACTTGATCCGGACAGTCTAAAGACCATGCCGGTGGATCATGATAAGGCTGGCTCGATATTTCGTGAGTTAGAGTTTCATAACCTCTTAACCGAACTTGAGAAACACGGTGAACCGTTGGACCACTTCGCACCGGATCTTGAATTGATTGAGAGCGTGTCCGAGGTGGCGAACATCGTCGCGAGCTTCGAAACGGCCGAGTGCCTAACGGCAATTGCGGTTGGTAGTGGCAAAGATCCACTATCAGCGAAACTCATTGGTCTAGCGCTTAGTGATTCTGCTTCACGTGCAGTCTATATACCGTTAGGACATGAGCCACCGAAGGTTGTGCGGGACTCAGATGGGAATCCTACTCTTGCATTAGATCCACCTAAGTCGCAGAACCTTCCAGTCCTCTCGGATCCGGCGATGGCCCCTCTCAAAACACTTCTTGAGTCGAACGGCCCCAAAGTTGGACATGATCTCAAATACACTATGCAGCTTCTGAGCCGAAATGAGGTGACACTCGGTGGAGTCGACTCCGACACGGCATTTGATACGCAAGTGGCGTCTTATTGCCTTGATCCGGCTCGTCGCGATCGCTCAATGGCCACCCTCGCCCCAGACCGACTCAATACTCAACTCGTAAATCGAGAAGAGATTACAGGTACTGGTAGAAATCGAATTGGGCTTGAAGAGGTGGATTCTGCAGAAATGATGACCTGGATTGGTCCGCGAGCAGCCGTTCTTCATGAACTCGCCGATGTTGATCGTAAAGACCTCGAACGTGTAGGAGTAAGTCGATTATTCCACGAGATCGAGATGCCTTTGATCCCGGTACTCGCGGCAATGGAACAAGAAGGAGTGATGATCAACTGCCAGTTTTTTGCGGAGTTACGCGCCCGCTTGCATCGGGACCTTCATCTCGTACGTGAAGAGATTGCAAAACTAGCCGGTACAGAAGTGAACTTGCGTTCAGTTCCTCAACTCAGAGAACTCTTGTTCACGAAATTAGAATTGCCTGTTCTCAAGAAGACGAAGACGGGTCCGTCGACAGATGAGGCCGTACTTGTACAGCTAGCAGATATGGGTCACGAAGTACCACGCCTCATACTTGAGCACCGAGAGCTCGATAAACTAGACGGAACCTATGTGAGCGTTTTGCCGACACTCGTCGATGATAAGGACCGAATCCACACACGGTTTAACCAAACAGTGGCAGCCACGGGACGTTTATCTTCCTCTGACCCAAACCTGCAGAATATACCGATCCGTCGAGCATTAGGACGTGAACTTCGGAAGGGTTTCATTGCGAAACAGGGCCATCTGTTTGTGGGTGCAGATTACTCCCAAGTGGAGTTGCGGGTGATGGCCCATTTATCTGGAGACGCCGCCTTTATCGAAGCGTTTCAGTCTGATCGAGATATCCATCGTGAGACAGCTGCTGGAATTTTCGATGTCGCATCTAATGATGTGACGGCAGGTATGCGTGAAAAGGCAAAGACAATCAACTTTGCGACCATATACGGACAGGGTCCATTTGCACTCGCGCAGCAATTAGGGATTTCATATGAGGAAGCCACGACATTCATAGAGGGGTATTTTGAGCAGTTCTCCGGTGTGGCGTCCTACCTTGATGAAATGAAAGACATGGCGCGCCGTAAGGGATATGTCGAGACGTTGCTTGGTCGCCGTCGTTATATCCCCGAGATCCGCTCGAAAAATCCTGGAATCCGAGGTTACGGAGAACGAACCGCAGCCAATTCGCCAATTCAGGGTACCGCGGCCGACCTCATAAAAATTTCCATGATACGTCTCCACGACCGTCTTCAACCGCTGGCTGCACGGATGCTTCTGCAAGTGCATGATGAGCTTTTAATTGAAGTTTCAGAAACTGATGTCAAAGAGGTTGGGGAAATCCTCCGTGAAGAAATGGAGGGTGCAATCGCACTAGACATCCCCTTGAAGGTGGACCTTGGTGTTGGTCAAAATTGGCACGATTGCAAATTTGGGAAGGAAAGTTAATGTACCATTCGCCACCGCTAGGATACACACGAGAGAGGAAGTGACTCATGGGTCAAACACGCCGCCACTTCGTAAAAACCTCCGCAAAAGCCAGTGGAGCCTTCGGGATACTTGGTTCCCTAGGCCCGATTGCGTGCGGCCCAGTGGATGGCGAGGGTAAACCCAGTGGCTATTCATCAGAGTCAAAACGGATCCTGATACTAGGGGGGACCCGGTTTATTGGTCCCCACCAAGTAAAGTATGCGCTGGATCGGGGTCACGAGGTTTCGATTTTCACGCGTGGTCGAACAAAGCCACCCTTCTACCACGATTATTTTGATCGCGTCGAACATTTAGTGGGTGACCGAAATAATGACCTCACTGCGCTTGAAAATGGTGAGTGGGACGCTGTAATCGACAACTCGGCGTCAATTCCACGATGGGTCCGAGAGTCCGCGGGGTTACTCGCAAACCGTGCCGATCGCTATCTGTACGTGTCGTCAATCTCTGCATACGCGACCTACAGTGAAGTTGGAATGACCGAGAACGCCCCTCTAGCTCAGCTAGAAGACCCTACGACTGAGGATGAGACTGGTGCGACTTACGGTGGGCGGAAGGCTCTTTGTGAGCAGGCGGCCCAGGAAGCCTTTGGAGAGGATGCGATTATCGTCCGGCCTGGCCTCATTGTCGGACCAGGTGATAACACGGACCGCTGGACGTATTGGCCAGTCCGTATCGACCAAGCTGGTGAAGTGCTCGCCCCGAACTCACCGGGTGATCCAGTTCAGAACATTGACGCCCGCGATCTGTCCGAGTGGATGATTCGGCTTGTCGAGGAGCCAGGGCATGGGGGAACCTACAATGCCACTGGCCCAGCTCAGCCGGAAACGTTCGGTGAGATGCTTGAGGGGATTCGAACCGCTCTCGACTCGGATGCAACGTTCACTTGGGTCTCGACCAAGTTTATGAATGAACACGGGATTAGGCCTTGGTCCCATATGACGAATTGGCAACCGGCGGAAGGGCAGCAGATTGGGATGCTCCAAGTATCGGTGAGTGCCGCGATACAGCATGGGCTCACGTTTCGACCCCTCAGTGATACGGCCCGAGATACACTCGCATGGTGGAATACGCTATCGGAGGAACGACGAGCTGAACCGCAGGCTGGACTGCCTACTGAATTAGAAGCCCAAGTGTTAGCGGCGTGGCACCCTAACGCGTGAATGCACCATTACACGACATCGTCGAGTAAAAATAGATCGGTGAGAACAGCCCGCAGGTGAGTCGAGGCGTTAAGATTATCGATGAGCTGAGACGATATTGTGGACTGAGCTGAGACCAATCTGACTTTTGCTCCCGCCTTGGCCGCATCTTGCGATGTGATTTCGATCATATCTCGGTATGCGCTAACGGGTTCATACCCAGTGTCTAAAAGCGATGACAGGTCTGTTTCGAGAGCACTGAGCGCATTCTCCATCCGAGAGAGGAACTCACGAAGCTGGCCACCCATTTTGGCAGCTGCGTCATCTGTAGCCCCCAATGCCGCGTAGGATAGAAAGAACTCATAGGACCTCTCGATTGTTTCGATGTGATCCTTGAGGTCAGCGTTCGTCAAGCTGGGGCAACCGCTCCGGGGTCACTCGGAGGCACATCTGTCATCTCTTCAAGTCCGTGGCTCTCCGAGTGCGCCGGCTCACCATCTCCGATTTTCCACTGCTCAGGATCATAGTGTTCGAGGTATTCCTCACGCGTAATCCAGCCCTTAATCATAGAGCGTGTCATCCATCGCTTCTCCGGGCGGATCGCGAAATACACGTGTGCAATCACGAGCGTAATTAGCGCTACGCCACAAAGGCCATGGAGGATGAAGACCAGTCCCCATGTTGCGTCCGAGAGAAAGTAAGGATTGCTTGTCCAAAACCACGTGTCGATGCGGAACGTCATCAGAAGACCCGTGATAATCGCGCCGACTGATACAAGGGTTGTTGCGTTATGGTATGCGCGCTGGTCTAGTGGGTACTTTCCTGTACGCCCCTCTTTAGCTGGTGCACGTCTTAGGAACTGTCCCGCCGACCGCATCGCCTGACGGATTTCTTTCTTGCCAATCCATATCGCACGCCAATCCTGCCTGACCGTGGTATGCCATATGTGATAGATGATGAGCAGGGTAAGGACCACGCCGGCGACCCAGTGAATCGTAACCCAGGCAAATTGAATACCAACGAGTGGAAAAAACGCTGTGACCAGAAGTACAAACATCGAAAGTGCCATGAGCCAGTGGAATGACCGAGATGCACCGGAGTGTCGTTCGATCTTTTCTGGCACGTTTGCGACTGGCTGATCAATCTTTTCTGGCACGGGGGCCATCACAGCCACGTATAGTGCATGCACAACGACAAAAAGTATCCCGGCGAACAACGCGGCCCACAATAAATCCCAGGCAACGCCGATCAATATGTCTTGACTCCACGGGTTGGCAGTCCTCCTCAGAAACTCCATCTAGCGACTCCCCTCCGCCTGTCGGTCAAGCTGAATCTCACGCCTCATGCAGCATCTCCGCGTACAGCACGACGGACGAGGCTTCGGGCCAGGGGGACCTTGAAATCATTGTGTCGGAGCGGCCGGAAACCACGCGTAGCAAGTTCACCCGCTGCTATGCCAGTGTCATCATCAGCAGGCATACCCTGGATCAGGTCTTCAACCTCGGTGAGGCGCAACGGATAGGGGGCCACGCCGTTCAGCGAGATTCGCGCCCGCTGAATAACTCCATCTGATTCAAATATTGATGCAGCAACACTAACGAGCGCCCAGTCCCACGACTTTCTGTCCCTAGCTTTTTCCCAGTAGAATCGGGCGCCGCCCCAGTCTCCCGGAATTCGAACATGTGTGAGGATGTCACCTGGTTCCAGCACGGTCATCCGCTCGATATCAATTGCAGGGCCGATGAAGAACTCTTCGGCGTCGTAGATTCGCTCACCGCTTGAACTGCGGACCATCATCTGGGCCCCGAGCGCAATAAGCGCTGCTGCTGTGTCCGAGCCATTCACGGCCACGCATCGGCTTGATCCAGTCACACAGTGTTCACGGTTCATCGACCGCGGTGTGCCCGCATAACAGATGTTCCCACCTGCCCGGTAGCAAGGCCAACCGCCGCGATAATACCAACAACGTGTGTCCTGGATCAGGTTTCCGCCTAGTGTTCCTTGGTTGCGGATTTGAGGAGTCGCCACATCTCCAGCGGCCTGTGCCAATAGTTTGAATTTTGCGCGCACCTCATCGTTGGTCGCCACCTCATGAAGCGTTGTCGCAGCCCCAATCTCCAGAGCATCTCCACTCGTGCGAATCCCTTTGAGTTCGGCGATGCCCGTCAGCTCAACCACGGCGTCGGGTCGCTTGATGCGATCCTTAAACCAGTCAATGCTATCGAGGCCGCCCGCGAGGACCCACGTGTTGTCGCGGCGGTCGAGCACATCGATTGCTTCGTCAACGCTTGTTGGTTGGAAGAGTTGGAACGAAGGAATCATATCGCGAATCACTGCCATCGTTCTGCCCCCTCTAAATGTGGATCTCGGTGAGCTGGTGAGGCGGTTGTCGCCCCTCTAGCTCAGCAAGGATCACGTCTGTAGTCAAAGGTGTGCGACAGAGGCACTTTCCGCCGAGCGCATCCGCGATTGCGGACGTGATCGCAGCGGATCCAGCACCAACCGGTGGTTCTCCGATACCCTTGATACCCACTGGATTTTCTGGGTCAGGCACACCGGCAGCAGCCCACTCCATCTTGAGCGGCACATCGAGGATACCTGGTGGTCTCGCCGTGTAAAGACGATGAGAAAAAGGTACCCCCCATTTTGGATCGAACACCCACTTCTGGCTTCGGGCTTGCCCAAAACCTTGCACACTCCCTCCGTGTATCTGGGCTCCAAGACTCCGTGGGTGGAGAACCACACCACAATCTGCGGATCCAGTGTAATCGACAATCTGCACGTCGCCTGTCTCTACATCTAATTCGACGACTGCAAATCCGATGACCCAGGAATAAGTAGACCCGTCATGGGAAAAGTTGTCCTTTGCGACGCCCATCACGCCTTGTCCCGCAAGCGCGGTCGCGGATGCAGTGGTCACTTGGTTGATATCGTCTGGAAGTACTTCACCAGAGTACTTGCCGCCCAACTCAATTGCGCGTTGGGCAGCCTGGGCGAAACTGATCGAACCTCCAGGACCGGAAACTCGTCCACGACTGGTACGGTACGAGTTAGCCGCCCCACCCAGAGTGGCCGCTGCAATCTCTTGAAGTTTTTGCTTGAGATCGAGGCCCGCTGCGTGGTTGGCTCGCGTATGGGCATGTGCCGTCTGGCTACCTGCTTGTACGGAGCTGTACGGGAGATTCTGGGAAGTGTCACCCCAAATCACTTGGCAATCTTCCCACTCTAATTCCAGGACGTCTGCGGCTGCTCGACCACAATCGGCCATCGAGTGAGTCCCGAGGTTTCCAATACCATGGTGAATATAAAGTTTCCCATCGGGACGTATTACGAGCAGTCCATCGAAGCCCGACGACCCTCCTACGTATGGGCTGACCCCAATGCCCACACCTGTAACCTTGGTCCCATTCCGCTGACCACTTAACTGACTCTTTTCAGCCCAGCCGAATTTCTCGGCGCCAGCATCAATCGCCTCACGGACGAACGCACCTGTTAACTGCCCCCGGTTTGGACCGAAACGAGAATCGCTGTCAGGGACGTTCATATGTCGGATTGCCACGCGATCGAGTCCTAGTTCCCGTGCGGCCTTGTCCACAAGCGGTTCGAGCATGGCGACGATCTGAGCCCCGCCAGGACCGCGCATCGCCGCCCGTGGCGGCGTGTTTGTGTAAATCGTGATCCCGCGGAACCGCATCGCGTCAGGTTGATACATGAGGTCGGTAACCACGCCAGCAGTTTGATAGTCACCCGATCGCCCATACGGACCATGATCTTGGATGATGTATAGGTCGATTGCGGTGATCTTACCGTCTTTTCGGAAGCCCATACGGACCCATGATTGGAATCCTGGGCGGCCGCGGCCAATATAACTTTCCTCATACCGTGTGATCCGCAGCATGACGGGCCTCTGGATTTTCTTAGCTAGAAGCGCCGTGATCGAATTGATCGGAGATCCGGCAATCTTGGAACCAAATCCGCCACCGCAGTACTGGCCCACGAACACTAGATCGCTGGGGTCTAGGTCGAGTTGGTTAGCCGTTCCCGCATGGGCCCGCTGAGTACTCTGTGTAGAGGCGTATAAGTAACATTTCCCATTATCCCAATAGGCCATGGAGCTACGAGGTTCCATGGGATGGTGGGTGAGTGACTGGTGAATAATCGTGTCCTCGACAATGTGATCCGCATCGTCGAACGCACTGTCAAGATCCCCATGGCTCCACTCGTCAGTGGGTTCTCCCATAGGAAGCCGATCCTCCGAAAGTGACTCGAAATCGGACGACGTCCATTTGATTGACTTGAGCTCACGTCCGCGCTCACCGAACGTGAGAGTGTTCCCCTCAAGTCGGGCGTCAGGACCGTTCGGGGCAAGACTAGCCAGCGGATCAATCGTGAAGGGGAGCGGTTCGAGGTCGATATCAATAGCTTCGATCGCATCGGCGGCGATTGTCTCAGTTATAGCCGCCACTGCAAGTATTGGTTCGCCCACGTATTTGGGTTCATCCGTAAGAGCAGATTCTCCGGGAGCGTCGGCCTGCGGCACTTCGTCTGCACGCAGGACCCCTAATACCCCCTCCATTGCGAGCGCACGGCTTACGTCGATCTTTCGAACGCGTGCATGGGGCATAGGGCTCAAGAGGAGCTTCGCGAAAACCATCCCTTCAGCACGAAAATCCTCTGCATATTTGGCTCGTCCCGTGACCTTAGCGACAAGATCCGGGGGTGAGATGTCTTGACCGATTAACGCCATGATCGTCCTCCCCTCAGACCGTGCGCCGAGCGTACTCGGCGGCCCGCATAGCGGAGTTTAGGATTTTGTTATAGTCCCCGCAGCGACAGAGGTTACCTGAAAGGGCTTGTGCAGCCTCTTCGCGGGTTGGATTTGAGTGATCATTTGTGAGCGCGACCATGCTCATAATGAAACCAGGAGCGCAGAATGCACACTGGAAACCACCTTCATCCACGACTGCTTGTTGTACCGGGTGGAGAGTTCCGTCTGGACTCTCCAATCCCTCGATCGTCGTGATCGCACGATCTCGAACCATCTTCGTCAGGACGGAACACGAGTAGTGTGTTACGCCATCGATTATAACGGTACAAGCGCCACATTCAGCCCTGTCGCAACCGAGCTTCGTCCCCGTGAGCCCCAGCTTATAGCGCAAGGTCATAGCCAAGGTCTCTTGCGGCAGGATGTCGACAGAGCGTGACTGCCCGTTGACAGAGAGCGTGACTAACTGCGGGAGTGTGGATCGTACCCGTTCGCTTGCCGATAGCCCTTCGGAAGCCCGAAACAGGTAATTCGAAGAGGAAACTGCAGCACCCGTTGCCACAACCCCCTTAATGAATGTTCTGCGAGAATGGCCGGAAGTGGTCGATGCGACCGGAGTCTCGACACCACTCATGGGTAAACCTCAAGTGAGAGACTTTAAATCACTTTTGCCACGCGACCCGAGGCGGAAGCGTGGTATTTCAGAACGATTGTCAACCCTGACATCCTGACATCAGCTAGCCCTCAAAACAAGCCTTTGAATGTCTTGGCGCTTGAACGCCGGTATAGCATAGACTGACTAGAGAACCCCCCAAAGAGCAGGGTTGAGAGAGACAAAGAAGACCCACTCGCCGCCGTCACGTCGCGACAAACCTCGGACTAGATCCAAACGCACGAGATCATAGAAGATCCCAAGACCAAATCCGGCCGATCCTCGAACACCTGAAGTTTCGGTTATCCTAAAGCGATCGGCCGCCGCCATCCCCACGCTCGTGATTCGTGTACGACCAGCGGCCGCCTGGACGCGAAGACGGACCCAAGGTGAAAAGAGGGTCCGAGAAATTTCTGCGTGCCACAAGGCAAATCGATCACCACCCCACGCGCGGAAGGCATATCCAGGCACCGTACCCCGGCCACCAATTGCAAACAGTCGTTGAGCCGGTAGGGTGCCACCTGAGATACCGAACTTCACCTTACTCGACCAAGCCCATGCAGAGCCCATGTCGTCCTTGTTTGCCTCTACCGTGATCACTGCCCGACTGAATCCAAAGCTTCCGACCAAACCAGTGGCAGCCTCTGCTAACAGGTTTGCTCTCCACCAAGCTCCAATCCCTTCGCCGAGTGGCAGGTCCAATGTTCCGTCGAGTATTGCTAGTGTTCCTTCTTCGATGGGTCGAACCGCACGAAGAGGGTTGCTACCGAGGGGTGTAGTATGCAGGAGGAGATCGGCAGTTTTCTCCTGAAAAATTGACACTCCCAGTTCTACCCTTGCCTGCGCAAGTTCACCTTCCAGTGAAATCCGGCCACCATCTTGGAAGAAGGGGTCTTGGTAGTCCTCGCCGGCCACGGCCAGTGCCAGTGTTTGGATTACGCCAGACGCGGAGGTGGAGCCAACATCTTCGAGCGAGCGGATCTTAGCCTCAATACCTGCAGTCCAACGTCCAACCTTTCGTTGAAAAACCATCGATGCTTCGAACTTTTTGAGGCTGGTTGGATATCCGCCCCAAAATGACACTCGGGTTTGATCGTTAATTTGATAAGTGCCGCCCGCCCCGAGCAGAAGCCCCTCCGCTCGTCTAATACGCACACCAGCCGACGCGTTCGGCAACGATAGCTGGAGTCGATCACCTCCGGTCAGTCTGTCCTGTCGAATCAGTGATTGCGCGTTGTCTATTGCTTGGGCGAGCTGGGAATCTGAGTACTCTCCCTCACGGATCGGACCTCCGTAAAGAGAGCGCGACCAATCATTGAAGCTCTCAAGTACGTCCTTCGGGTAAGAAACGATCTGTTGTCCCGAGGCCATCACCAGTTCCGGCCTATCGTTAAGGTGATACTCAAGCACCTCTAGCCTCGTGCGGATGACTGTCTCGACAGGAAAATCGAACCAAGAGAGTGACCGCGTGATTTCGACATCCTGTTCGACCGGGAGCCAGTATCCGTCCCAGAGGGCAGAACGAAGATCGAGCACTATTTGGACCAGTTCTGGATCCCGGTATGCTGCTCGAGTAAAGGTGAATCTCATCCTTGCAATGGCTCCGGTCTCTTCGTCGATAAAGAGAGATCCCACGATCCCCGGATCATCTGAGTTGGCAGGACGGACTTTAAGTTCAAATAACTGTACAACCCGATCCCGAAGTCGAATCGTTAGTGAGTCGGCGAGTCTGAACTCGTAGAAACTGACGGCCGCAGGTGCGGCCGGGTGAAGGACGTTCTGTACCTCGTCACCGTCACCGAGTCGAATCCGGTCTCCGAAGTTGTCTAAGACCAAACTCAGATGATCGACGTGATATCGGATCGTGGTTGGGAGACGAACCTCATGACGTCGTCCTACAATGGTTTGGAGAGCACGGTCGGGGGCCTGCCAGTGGACGTTCAGAGCGACTTGGTCAGCACGAATAACTTCACGTTCACCCTGCAGGTCACCGATGAAGTAAACATGGCCTTGCACATCCGCCCGGAAACTTTGAAGCGAGCTGTCCGCATAGGCATGACGCCGAGCGACTATCGCACGACGGATCAAAGAAAGGGCTGGTTCAGCGTTCCAAGCGTAGGGACCAGAAGCATCCGAAGCTGTAATGGTATCTGAGGGAGTGGCTTGGCCGTTCAAACATCCTGGAAGAGTCAGAGTTGCGATTAGTATCGCTCTCCTTGCTCCGCGCGTTGATTTTCTACTCACGCAAAACAATGCCATATCGACTCTGACTTGTTCCGTCTACCCAGACCCATCGTATAGCTTAAAAAGGGTGACATTGCGGCGGCAGCTTCAGTGAAGTGTTTTACGCAAACAGGTCCTCTTGGCTGCCTCGTCCATCGTCTCCCGTCTCGAAAACGCTTCGAAGCCGCCGAAGCCAGTACTCCACATCGAACTCTTCCTCACTCTTCAGCATGCGCTTAAGCACCGGTGAAACAGCCCCGAGCGCTTCGACCAGATCCTCAGCGATTGATCCTACTTCCGCCGCGACCGCTTCGTCTGGCATCGATGCCATGGCACGGAGAATGGACCCTTCAGATCTGGATGCGACGATAGGTTCCGGATTGTTCGATACGTAAACCTCGGTTCGTCTTCCTGGACCGCGGTCATCTTCGATCGGGAGCAAGCCTACGATTTGATCGGATCGCCAGTACTTGGCATAGCCGAGGTGGATCATTCGGTTGCGTGTGATCTCCACGATGCCTCCAGTCGTTGTTCGCTCCCCACTAATAACATGTACTCTCCGCGAAGACACACTCAGGTGTCAAGCGTTGATTGCTCACAGACGCGGTTTTGGCCCATCTTATTAGCCTCATGATGAGACCACGTACGATTCGAGACCCGGTTTGGGGGAACATCCGCCTTGGTGCCGAAGCGGCGAAAATTGTTGATACGCCAGAGTTTCAAAGGTTAAGGCGAGTCAAACAACTCGGCGTGACGCACCTCGTATATCCGGGGGGTGTTCATAGTAGGTTTTTGCATGCTGTGGGCGTGTATCACCTTGTCTCCACCGCTATTGCCCACTTAGAGCGGGAAGGCCACCTCGACGCTCTTTCCGATGAAGACCGAGCGGATATCCCCGTTGTGCATTTGGCTGCCCTTTTGCACGACGTTGGCCATTACGCTTTCTCTCATGCAATGGAGGAACTTCGACCTGAATCCATGCTGGGACATCACGAGGAGATCGCCACCCAGTTTCTGGAGGCTGGTCCCATCAAAGGCGTTTTAGCCAACCATGGACCAGATGTCGTGCAACGGATTGGAAAGCTGATTTGTGGTGAGTCTACACATCCGCTCCAAGGGCTGATAGCAGGATCGTTTGATCTTGACAAGATTGATTATCTTCGACGTGACGCACTCTTCTGTGGGGTCCCCTACGGTGCCATAGATGTGGATCGCCTACTTCAAGCGCTGACGCTAGCCCGTGAAGAAGACGATGGTCCACTGGAACTTGCTGTGACCGAGAAGGGGATTAGTGCGCTCGAGACGCTCTTGTTTTCGAAGTACCAGATGTTTCGAAACGTTTATTGGCACCACGCCGTGCGCGCAGCCACAGTCGTGTTTGTGCGGTTAATTGAAACCTCACTCGCTAATGGTCTTCTCCGTCGTGAGGAGTTAGCCGGACCAACCGATGAAGAACT
The DNA here is from genome assembly GCA_964480515.1 of uncultured Gemmatimonadota bacterium. Lineage (GTDB taxonomy): Bacteria > Gemmatimonadota > Gemmatimonadetes > Palauibacterales > Palauibacteraceae > Palauibacter. The sequence goes on along the minus strand of CAYZOT010000004.1, from coordinate 20,194 downwards.
CTTGGGATTGATCGCAAACAAAATCGATCGTATGTCAGATGACAGGAGTTCCGATCGAGATTCATCGTTTACCCACACTATGCGGTTGCTCAATGCGCTTAACCATCGTCAGCTGCCCAAGCGTGTTCTGGAACTTACTGGAGATCAACTCCCAGATCGCGTGTCCTCTTGGCCGTCCACTAGAGCAGACTTAATGGTGATGCTCGAAAAACGGATGGCGGAGGAGTGGGGGGTCCCAAGCGAATCACTGATGCTTGATTACCCAAGTGATCCGGACATGCTTGACCTCAACCTTCTCCTGGTACGGAAAGGTGCTGTTGTACGGCGGCTCACAACATTGGGAGAGCGAGGATTGATCGATATCCCACGGTTAGGGAGATCGCTCTATCATTCAGCCCGTGTGCTCCGGGTGTTCTCCTTTGATCCGATCCCGCACCCTGATCCGAGGCCCTTGCTGGAGCTTATCGAAGCTTCAGAACACGATGTGGAATCTCGACTTGCAACAGGTGAGACGTTGTTTGGCTGACCGGCAAAGTGTCAGCAAGTCAACACTAGCTCGTCCCAACTCTGTGACTGATGACAGTCCGTATGTCAGCCTTGACCATCTCGACACGCTATGGTTTCAGGTCACAGGGACGATCTGTAATCTTCGTTGCACACACTGTTTTATCAGTTGTTCGCCAGATAACCATTCGTTTGATTTTCTTCCACTGATCGAAGTTGAGGCGTGGCTAGAAAAATCGAGTTTTTGGGGGGTAAAAGAATACTATTTCACCGGTGGTGAACCTTTCATGCACGTCGATCTTCCCAGCATGTTGGAGATGACGCTCAAACTTGGTCCTGCCTCTGTCCTGACAAACGGAACGCTCCTCCCTGACCGTATGCTTGACCCGATTTCCGACATAGCCCACGCCTCACCGTATTCCCTTGAGATTCGGGTTTCGATCGACGGACCTTCCCCTGAGACGAATGATCCCATCCGTGGGGAGGGCACGTTCAATCGGGCGATGGAGGGGATCCGTAAGCTGCTCGATCGTGGGTTTCTCCCAATTGTGACCGCGACCCAAGTATGGGCGCCCGAAAAGGATGAAGAAGTTCGCCAGGCGTTTGTGTCACGCCTCCAGGCGATTGGTTATCAAAACCCGAGGCTCAAGATTCTGCCTTCACTTCGCATTGGCAGGGAAGCCCTGCGTGAGCGAGGCTACACAACAAATGAACGCGTGAATAGTGAGATGATGGAGGGGTATGAATCGAACCAACTCATCTGTGCGTCAAGCCGAGTCGTTACAAGCCGTGGCGTCTATGTGTGTCCGATTTTGATCGATGACCCAGACGCTCGCCTCGGTTCCACTCTTGAAGAGGCCACGACACCATTTCAGCTAGATAAGCCGGCGTGTTACACCTGTTGGCTCCACGGGGCCATTTGTTCCAACTATGGCGGTATAGGACAGGATGTCAGCTGATTCGCATCGGATTGCGGTGTTTGGGGGAGTCTATAGCAATCATCTTGCGCTTGCTGCAGCCATTGAAGATGCACAGACACGCGGGGTCCGTGATCTCTACTGTTTGGGTGATTTTGGTGCCTTTGGGCCCAATCCTGACAAAGTGTTTCCGTTACTCGTCGACGCGAATGTACAGGCAATACGCGGGAACTATGATGATTCGATCGCGCGCGGACTCGATGATTGCCAATGTGGGTATACGGATCCTCGTGACAACCATTTTGCGCGGCTTTCATACCAGTACACATACCAGAACACCAGCGAACGCTGGCGTCGATGGATGGAGACACTCCCCGAATCTCTTAGGCTTGAAGTTGGCGGTGTGCGTGTACTCTTATGTCACGGTAGCCCGCGGCGCATGAACGAATTTCTTTGGGAATCAACCACTTCTACTCAATTCCTCGCCCATCTTGCTGATGCATACGAAGCAGATGTTGTTCTAGGAACCCATACGGGCATCCATTGGAAACGTCGACTCCCCAACGGCCGCCTATTCGCTAACGTCGGTGTTCTGGGTCGTCCCGCAAACGATGGTCGGCCGGAAGTCTGGTATGCTGTGGTCGATGTGCTACCGAGCGTTGACCCGATGAACCCGCCTCTTACGAGTGTTGAGTTCGTTCCGGTGGCGTACGATCATGAGCGTCTGGCGGACGAGATGCGCGATGAGTGCCTGCCAGACGAGTTTATCGAGACAATCCGTAGTGGGTGGTGGACGACTTGTCTCGAAGTGTTACCAGCGAAAGAGCGCGCTCGCGGTCGTTTCTGATCGGTCTCGCACCCAGGGTTCGAGGAGGTTCAAAAACGAATGCAGTTTGCCCCGTGGTGAGCCCAAGCTAGTCTGTATGAGGCTAAACAATTTAGCCATCTCACGGTGAGCACTGGTTCGCCTCATGAAACCCCGCTAAAGACGGCAAACGGTGCCAACTCTCGGCCTCTACCAACATCCAGACTGTAGTCGCCACGACACCGGCTGGAATCACCCCGAACACCAAGGGCGGCTTCGCGCTGTCATGGGTGCACTTGAACGGACCCTGCCCGATCTCCACGAGGATGTTTTGCCCATCCTGGCAGAACCAGCTCTCGAGCCGGATCTGGAGATGGTACACACCCGTAATCACATTGGGCGTGTTCGGAGCGCATGTGAACAGGCACTTGAGACTGGTCAGATAATCAAGTTGGATGACGACACGGTGGTCTCACCCGGCAGCTGGAATGCGGCGCTTGCGGCCGTTGGTTGTGGATTCGCAGCCGTACGGGATGTTTTATCTGGTCGTCAATTAGGGGGGTTTTGCCCCATACGACCTCCAGGTCACCATGCCACTCAAGATCGCGCTATGGGGTTTTGCCTGTTCAATAATGTGGCACTGGCAGCACGGCGAGCCCTCGCCAACCCTAGTGTCTCTCGAGTGCTTATTGCTGATTGGGACGTGCATCACGGAAATGGTACGCAAGACATCTTCTACGAAGACCCGTCTGTATTCTTCTTTTCCATGCATCAATCCCCGTTGTACCCAGGGACAGGAGCCACAACTGAAACAGGCCGCGGTTCTGGTGAAGGCTTCACCAGAAATTTGCCCATGGCTCCCGGTCTTCCATCAAGTCAGTACGTTGAGGCGTTTCTCGAAGGGTTGGACCATGTACTTAGCGGCTTTAAGCCGGACTTTGTGTTAATCTCAGCAGGCTTTGACGCAGGGATGGAGGATCCGCTGGGAGGCTTCACGCTTGAACAAGATGATTTTGCAATCTTAACGCGTGCGGTCGTTGAAAAGACTCGTGCGACTGCGCACGGCCGCGTGGTCTCGTTTCTGGAGGGCGGCTACAATTCGGTTGAACTCGGCCGAAACGTTGCATCGCACCTGACCACACTGCGCGATGTGCTTGTCTGATCATTTTGAGATGATCAAGGTGAACCGTATGAGAGAAATGAAGGGTACGTATGCCGAATCTTGATCCCAAATTCATTGATACGGCAACGCGCGAGATGCGAAGCCATGGTATCGACGGGTGGCTACTCTACGATTTTCGAGCGCGGAATCAGATTGCGGCTGATTTGATCGGCCTGCCAGAGGGACAGAAGCGGCGATATTTTGTGCTTGTCAAACCAGGCATTGAACCTGTCGCACTGGTTCAACGGATCGAAATCCCTGGGTGGGATGGCTGGCCGTATGAACTGAGAAGTTACGTAAGTTGGAAAGACCTGGAGGACAACCTTCGGGCGTTGCTCGACGACATGGAAGTTGTGGCAATGGAAGTCAGTCCGATTGACTCCATCCCATACGTCGATAACGTGCCCGCTGGCGTCGTCGAGCTTGTAGAGTCGCTCGGACCGAAGGTGGTCAGCTCAGTCGATTTGATCTCAAATACGGCCGCGCAATGGGGTGATCGAGGGTACCGTCTTCACGTGGAAGCAGCGGAGATTTTGGCCCGGACCGCTCGCACTGCCTTTGAGTTGGCGTTCGGATGTGTAGGCCTGACTCCGCACGCGGACCCGCATACGGCGAAAGCTTACGACCTGGCCAAAACGCCCACCATTCTGACGGAGCACGACTTAGCAGAGTGGATTCGATTGTGGCTCACGGGGAAAGGTCTTGTAGAGGTGGACACGATTGTGGCTGTCGGGAGCAACGCAGCAAAGCCACACTATGAACCGCTGGCAGAAGGATCCTCCCCGATTGCTGAAAATCAAGTGTTAATGGTCGATTTATGGGGACGAGTTGGTGGTGAACCAGAGGCTGTGTTTGCTGATCAAACGTGGATGGGGTTCCTGGGGCCCAACCCGCCCGCGGACGTCACCGATGCTTGGGGAGCGGTCGTAGCAGCTCGTGATGGTGTGGTAGATGCTATTCGACAGAATCCAAACGCAACCGGAGCAGACGCAGATCGGTGTGCCCGTAAAATTCTGATTGGGCGAGGGTACGAAGATGCAATTTTCCATCGGACAGGTCATGGCATCGATCGAGAGATTCACGGTGTGGGTCCGACACTCGACAGCATAGAAATGCGGGACGACCGTCACCTTGTCCCTGGTATTGGGTTTTCGGTCGAACCTGGAGTATATCTGGAGGGTCGCTTTGGCCAACGCACCGAAATTGATGTCTATATGAGCGAGGCAGGTCCAGAAGTCACTCCCTCGCAGATCCAACACGATTTATGGTGCACTGAATAGCACAAACTTCCCATGAAGTGAGGACATGATGAACATCTCTTGGGAGACCTTTAGGGTCCATACTGCGCATCCTTTCGGGATCAGCCGTGGCGTTAAGACAGGCGATGATCTTGTATGGTTTCGATTGGAGCACGAGGGTATTGAGGGATGGGGCGAAGCCGCTCCTCAAGGGTACTATGGAGAGAGTGCTGCGACTGTAGAGGCGGCACTACAAAAACTTGCTCCGAGCCTCGAACAAGTCGAAGATCCCTTTAAGCTCGAATCGATCGAGCGTGACCTGCGGTCCGCGTTAGGACACAACGGATCCGTTCACTCTGCGGTTTCGTCGGCGCTCCATGATTGGGTAGGTAAGCGTGTTGGACTTCCACTATGGAAGATGTGGGGGCTGGATCCAGCAAATGCGCCGCTAAGTTCGTTCACCATCGGTATTGATGAGCCGAATGTTATGGCGGAAAAGACAAGAGAAGCCTCTGAGTATCCCATCCTCAAAATTAAGCTGGGAAGTCGCGACGACGAAGCGCGACTGCGAGCCGTACGTGAGGCAGCTACTGACAAAACACTGAGAGTGGATGCGAATGCGGCCTGGACGCCCAGTGAGGCGGTCGAGGGGATAGCGATGTGTGCCCATTATGGTGTCGAGTTCGTCGAGCAGCCGCTGTCCCATTGCGACTGGGATGAGTTGGCTTTTGTCCGCGCCCGCGCTTCTCTACCGATTGTGGTGGACGAGTCGAGCATCATTGCCACCGACATTCCAAAGCTCGATGGTCTCGTGGACGGCATCAACATTAAACTTGCGAAATGTGGAGGTCCCAGAGAAGCAATTCGTATGGTGCACACTGCGCGTGCCTGCGGGCTTTCAGTGATGCTTGGGTGTATGCTCGAAACAACGTTGGGAATTGCAGCCGCTGCGCATGTCGCGCCGCTTGTGGATTACGTTGACCTCGATGGCGCGGCCCTGCTCAAGGAAGATCCTTTCACGGGGCCGCACCTCGAAGCGGGCCGAATTATCCTAGGCGATGCACCCGGGCTAGGAGTCGACCGCGTCTGACGGACACAATGCTTACCGGGCAGTACAAAACCCGGTAAGCGGGACGCAAATCAGTTGCCGAACGGGATGTGAATGTGGGTGTTTTCCCAAGAGAGCATGAAATGCCCTTCCATGTGCTCGTAGACAAGCGTCTCGACCATCTCCTCTGTAGCACCAACGTTTGCGGCAAAACTGCCTAGTTCCGTGCTACGGACATCGTCGTTGATTGGGATTCCCCAGCGCTCAAAGTTTGAATTCACAAAAAATTCCCACTCGCTCTCTCCGGGTATTACATAGAGTGAATAGCTTCCAGCCTCGAGTGGAATGCCACCAAGAGTGGTTGCCGCCGACAAGTGAAGGGTTGTCGGCTCGTTAGCGCCTCCGCGCCAAGGTGCCCCGAAAGGAACAAGTCCACCCATGATCTCGCGATCTCGTGCAGATGGCGCGCCATAGCAAAGCAAGCCTTCGCCGCCTTCATACTCGAACCGCACCTCCTGCAGTGGGCTTGCCCGGCCTTCGAGATCTCCCATAACCAGGCAGCTTAAATCCGAACTAGCAGCTGCATCAGCGACCGGTGCTTCCGCAGCGGCGTCCATAGTTTCATCGCCAGTGTTACATGCTACGGCGAAGAAAACCATCAAGAACAAAGAGCTGTAACTTCTCATATGTCTACCTTCGAAATCAGTGCCCATAAGAGGGCGTCCACTTATGGCGACGTTGACCAATCTTCGCCGCAACTACGGGTAACCATACCCTAACTAGAGCATCAGGCTCCTGAACGATTTTGCCCACCAGTAGTTGTACGCCGCAACTGGTGACATGGAATCCCGTTCAATTCAACACTTACAGATAACAACATCGACCGAACTCGAACTCCGTCCTTATCGCTATCTGGTGCCAGTTCCAGAGTCTTCACTAATCCTATCACCATCACCTTCGAAATGATCACTGTACCAAGAAAGGATTCGATTCCAATGATCATGGAAATCGGCAACAGTGCTGGTTCGTCCGGCGCCGTGCCCCGCGTTCATATAATGCACCCAGACCACTTCCTTATCGAGTCGCCGTAGCGCGTAGTACATCTCGCGCTGGTTGGTCGCGGGAACATTCCAGTCGCCTTCTCCACTCATGAGCAAAAGTGGTGTGTTGATACGGTCTGCGTTGAGAATTGCGGTATGCGCTAGGTATTTTTGCGGTTGCTCCCACAAGGTCGCCCCGAGGCGATCCTGGCCGCTTTCAGCTGCGTAATAATTCCGCACCGTGATCTTTGGGCTGTCTCCGAGAAAACTGATGATGTTCACTTTCCCTGAAATGTTTATTGCTGCGGCGAACCGATCGGTCTGAGTCACTAAGAGATTTGTGGCATAACCGCCATAGCTCGTTCCGTGGACTCCAAGCTTTTCTTTGTCAACCAGTCCGCGGTCGATCAGTGTATTGATGCCGGCAGTTACCCCCTTGAGCCACCCTTCACCGGGAAACCCTGTTTCAAGGCGTACAGACGGACGAAAACCGAAAAAGCCGGCGTTTGCCAACAAGTTCATGCGGTGGTTAAAGCCGTTATCGAAGAACTCTTCATAAATTTCAGCCACAAGGGGGTAGCGCTGGCCGGGTTCGTAATCCGCAGGATAGTAGAGAATACCATGCAGTGTCCGACCATCGACGTCGAGATATTCTACGAGTTCGCTGCGAGTAAGTTTTCGATCGGCCATCCACGGATTCAAATTGGTCAGCCGCTTTGTGTCGTCAAAATTGGAGTCCGCGACAAATAGATCGTTTGGCATGTCTCCGTTGGAAAACGCATAGAAAACTCGGTCTCCAGTCTCAGAAAAACGCCAGTTGCTATATAGGCCGTTATCCTTAATCAGGTCGTGGGTGCGCCGTGACTCAAGATCGTACCTGACGAGCCCCCGCTCCCATTTGTCACGGGCAGAATATGTCATGAGGAGCGTTCGACCGTCCGGACTCCAGCTGACCGGCCGTTGGCGTGGCGCAGTCGAATCGCTTTCGGGTAATGAGAGGACAAGCTCGTTATCCCCGTTGGACGCATCAATTAAGTGATACCCTTCTTTAGAAGACACCAAGATGGCGTCTCCGTCCGTCCGCCAACGCACAAAACTATATCTTACCTGAGTCGAATCTCCCTCCGCCTTATGGTCGTCGTCTGTGTCATCACTAGTGAGGTTGAGGGCCTCATCGTCTCCGATCGACTGTACAAACACATCGCCATCCTCGCTGAAGGCGAAAGCATTGCCGGCATCGTTCCATGTGATATTGAGACGTGAATCACTTTCACCCTTCAAAAGTCGCGTCGATCTGTCCGCGAGATTTAGCGTGTGAACCGAGTAATCCGTACCGTCTTGACGTGTGTAGGAGGTGGTCGTTGGGTTGACACTAAGATAGCTAATGTGCCCCCCATCCTCTGACTGCGAGATGTTTTGGAGTGAGACCGCGTGGTCAAACAGCTCTCGAACCTCTTGCGATGGAAGCTCAACGATGGCCGGGATGGACAGTTGCCCTCGGTTACGCACCGCATCCCAGGCGAGAAACGGTTCGCTAGAGTCTTGAACAATCGTGGGACCGTAGGTCAGATCTTCATACGCCTTCCGAGATGCTTCGGCCCACCCTTCCTCGCGGAGTGCGATCAGGATACCGGTTCCGTCCGGACGCCATTCGAGAGGCGAGTTCGATGCAATAGACTTGGACGTTCTAAGATCGATCTTTCGTGTCTGATTATGGTCCCGATCATACGTATATAGGGAATATTGCTCTCCATCCAGATAAAAGAACGCCAGGGTTTTCCCATCAGGTGACCAATCGAAGGCACGCGTCTGGACCTTAGAGTCGAAAACGGGCGTTTGGTTTCCAGTCGAAGCGTCGATGACCAGCACATCGGCGAAAGATGGTGCGATATAAGTCGGGTCACCGAAACGTATGTGATCAACATTCTTCCGGTCTCGTGACGTCCATTGCGTCGCGGCCACAAATCGACCGTCTGGAGTCAACGCCTCAATGGATATTTGCGCTACGTTCAGTGCGTCTTCGGTAGTGAAAGCCTTAGGCTCTTGAGCGCGAAGAGGCGTCGCCACCATTGGAAGCAACAAGAGTGATACACAAAAGCAGTTCAACATCTGCGGGATCTTATACATCAAAGCCTCGCTAGGTAGGTTGGATCAGACAGCGGGATCTCTCTCGAAGGTGACTAACAATCAAACTAGCCAATTCGTTGATAGATGGCATGATTCACGCGGACGATGTCCCCATTTTCATCCAATCGTACATATTCATTGGTGATGGTGTCTCCGTCTTCTGACAGAGTGTTGATAATCACCTGGTAGACACGCCCATCCCTTGCATTCGAAATCCGGGTGGTATTTTCGTTGACTATTTCGACAGCGGTCTCTGCGCCCTCCTGGCCCATAACCGGGCGGAACGTACCGTTGAACAACGTGACGTAACTCCATTTTGAATGTTGCCCTCGGGCATTTGTGGACTCGACGGTGATGCGCATACCATCGTCCCCATATGGTTCATAGGTCATAACATTGCTTGAAGGTGGAGGTGCAGTCGATTCTAGCTTCCAGACGCCGAATCGTGGATTAGACGCCTGCGCAAATGTGTTAGTAACTGTAACCAGCACGGCCGCTAGAGTGCTGAGGACAATGGCAAAACGTCGCGTTTTCATCTGAGAGCTCCTGTTTTTGCAGATATAGCGAGGCTACTGTTTTGGCGTGCATGATGCACTATCAGATGAAGATATGATCGTGCGACGAACTGTCTTTCTTCCCTAATTGAGGTCGACGAATGTGGTATGAACGCATGGACCTTGAGGATTGGTTCGACACATACCAATTTGCCGTTGACTATGACGTTGGTGAAAGTGCCGTCAAGTTTCTAACGCTTGGCGATCTTGAGATGGACCTAACGTCTGTGGCCCTCCGTTATGGGCACCATAAAGGCCTGCCGGAGTTGCGGGAGGTCTTGGCCAATGATTACGAAGGACTGTCGGCCGATGACGTTATCGTGACGGCAGGTGGCAGTGAAGCAAACTTCGCCATTGTCTCAGCTCTTGTTAAGCCAGGCGACCATGTTGTTGTCGAACACCCGAACTATCCCTCCCTGTACGAAGTCCCGCGGTCGTTGGGTTGCGATGTGACACTTTTTCGACTTCGACGTGAAAATGCGTTCAAGCCGGATTGGGACGAACTCGAACGACTTATTACGCCGAAGACCAAGCTCATCAGTCTAACGCATCCCAACAATCCCACGGGATCCATGATTGATACGGTGGAATTCGAGCGCGCGGTTTCTATTGCCGAGTCATACGGCGTATACCTGCTATTCGATGAGACATACCGGGAACTGTCTTACGGTGAACAGCTCCCGGGCGCTGGCGCCTCGAGTCCACACGTAATTTCACTTTCGAGCATGTCAAAAAGCTACGGACTACCGGGCATTCGGATTGGTTGGCTGGCAACACGATCAGCTGAAGTGCGAGATGCGGTCTTGGCGATACGAGAGCAGGTGACGATCACTAACAGTGCTCTTGGTGAACAGATCGCGTTTTCGGTGCTAAAGCGCAAAACCGAATTTATCGATCGAGCACGAACTCACGTGCAACAGAATTTCGAAATAGTTCGAACGTGGATGGCCACGCAAGAAGCTTTGGATTGGATCGAACCAGGAGCGGGTGTCGTCGGATTTCCGTGGATCGTGGATAGCCGCATCGATCCTGAAGAGATTTACACTAGGCTCGTGAAAGAGTACCGATCATTTGTAATCCCAGGACGTTGTTTCGAAATGGACAACGCGCATTTTCGACTGGGTTATGGGGGTGCCAACGATGAGTTGCAGGTTGGATTGGTGAACATCGGAAATGCTATCGCAGATTCTCTCGATTAAGGGCTTATTGGCCGTCAGAAAGACACCCACACCCCTACACCTGTAATGCTTTCAAAATCGCTTTTTCCGCCAGCCGAACCATTAATCGATAGCCGGCTTCATTGGGATGAACGCCATCTTCTGCGAGTGCAGGTGGAAGTCCTTGTCGGTGGTCAGCCATCGCTGAGTGGTAGTCGAGGTATACGACATCATTAGCGACCGAGTAATCCTTCATCCACTTATTAAGCGCAACGATTTTAGGTGCTGGTTTGAGCCCTGGCCTCCAGTGGTAATCGTATGCGGGTAACACGGATGAGAGCACAACCCGTATCTTGTTCATCTTCGCCAGTTCCACCATCGATGCAAGATTGTCTCCAATCATGGTTTGGGTTGACGGGCCAGTGTTGCCCGCGATGTCGTTGGTGCCAGCTAGGATCACGACAACTTTTGGATCAAGTGCGATTACATCTTGGTGAAAACGCACAAGCATCTGAGGTGTGGTCTGTCCGTCGATGCCTCTCCCCACATATGGCTTGCCCGGAAACATTTCTGGAAAATGGGAGGCCCATACGTCCGTGATGGAATTGCCATAAAACACAACTCGCTGCTCGCCATCCTTGGGTGGTCCGAGCTTTGCGTTCTCATCCTTATATCGAGCGAGGGAGGCCCAATCTTCGGTTTGACCTGACAGGGTTGAGACTGCCAAGGTGCTGGCAATAGCGAAAACGAATGGAACAAGCAGGTAAGGTCTCACCATATTCTTGTCAGGTATCTACCTGCTATCCCCCTTGTGACGACCAGTGAGACGGGCCCGTCTCAGGCGTACTAGGATTATTCTCTGAGGAACGTTAAGTCGTCTTCGCCTGAGAGTTCGGGTGCGAAGGTATAACCATCCTCACTAAAATCCTTCAAGCCTTCCTTGTTGTCGACGCGGTTCTGAACCATGAAGCGCGCCATTTTTCCCCTCGCCTTTTTTACCACAAAACCAAAGCTCCGGGGAACGCCATCTCGAATTTCCTTGAAATGGCAGGTGATGAATGGGCCGGCTAGTCCCTTAGGCTGGATTGCTTTGATGTACTCGTTGGAGGCTAGGCATACGACTGTTCGATTGTCGTGAGATTTTGTCGCTTCATTACATGCGTCTGTAAGCTGAGAGCCCCAAAATTCATACAGATTCTTGCCATGCCGTGTGGAAAGTTTTGTGCCCATTTCCAACCGATAGGGCTGAATGAGATCGAGAGGTCGTAGCATCCCATAGAGGCCAGAAAGAATGTTAAGGCGATCCTGTGCGTACGTGAGGTCATTATTCTCTAGCGTGTCTGCGTCTAGCCCCACAAAGGTGTCGCCACGGAACATGAATACCGCTTGCTTTGCGTTGTTCGGTGTAAAAGGCGTTTCATACTGTTCGAAGCGGGCGTGGTTCAATTCGGTTAAGGCATCCGAGATCTTCATTAGAATTTTGAGTTTGGTTTTCCCCAGATCCTTTACCGTATCCACGAGTTCGTCACTTTTGTCCAGCAATTGGGGTACTGTGAAGTCGTCCAAGGGTGCTTCGCTATCGGCATCCAACTTCTTGGCCGGAGATATGAGAGCCAGCACGTCATTTCCTTTCCCATTTAAGCCAGATGAAACGGCTTGATTATGTATTTTAACTTTAGGCCTTAACCGACTCCGGGAAGAATCGGTTCAGTGTGTCTTCAGAATTTTTCCTCGTAACTAAAGATACGACAACCATGAGTATCAGCGAAGCTATAACACCCGGGTAAATTTCGTGAAGCGTTATCAGCCCGACACGGTTGAGGGTAAAAGCAATGATTGAGCATGCTAGCCCCCCAACAGCACTCGCAACTGCACCGCGACGGGTCGCTCTCCGCCAGAACAGGCCGAAAAATAGTGGGGCAAATAACGTTGAAGCCATGCCTCCCCACGCGACTGCCGCGATTAGACTGATCAGGGTTATCGGGTGAGTTGAAACATAGGCCGCGACTCCAGTCACCGTCGCCCCAAAGACAAATGTGGCCTTGCGGCTAATCCGGAGAAGGCCTGCCTCATCAATGTGAGGTCTTAACGGCTGAAAAACGTCTTTGGCAAAATAGAGCCCAACAATGTGTAAGAGGCCATCCGTTGTGGAGTGAATCGCTGCAGTGATCGCGAGCAAGATGGGAAGGCTGATCCAACCTCCGATGATGTTTTTCACCAGATAAGGGAAAGCCCCGTCACCGAGCTCATTAGCTGGTACGAGCATCCCCGCGCCCGTGCCCACAAGTATCACGGACAAGAGTATCACCATGACAAAGATGGCCCCGAACGCGATTTGACCACGTGCGACGCGAACATTTTTGCTCGCATAGAAACGGTGGAGGTAGTAGGACTGGGTTGGGATACCGAGGCCCCACACCAGCATCCAACCGATGAAATCGCTGGTGTTACTCACGCTACCCCCAAAGAACCCTCCCAGGTTGGCAGGAGGGGCCGTGATGACCGTGCCACTTGTCATCCAAATAACCACACCCGCGGCCAACAGTACACCCGCGGCCAACAGGGTCGCCTGAACGAGGTCGGTACGAAGAACGGATGCGAGTCCACCCAGCATCGTATAACTCACAAAAACCACGCCCACCGTCACGATGGAAACAGTAGTATCTAATCCGATCAATGTGTTCATGGTTATACCGATGGCCAGCAGTTGAACCACGAGTGTGATGGAATAGAGGGCTATGATGGTCAGCGCAGAGAATGCTCGGAGCCCAGTGGATTCATAACGAGCGCCTAGGCACTCCGGAACAGTTGTAAGCCGAACTCTGTGGAGTCGGCGGGCAGCTACAAGAAGTAGGATCCAACCGAGTGCATAGCCGTAGCAGGCGAAGGCTGCTGCGGACCAGCCATTGATGGAGGCGTAACCCGACACTCCGATGATCGTAACGGCCGAAAGAAAAGTTGCGATGAAGGCGCTAGTAGCCAGACCCAAACCCATAGTGCGGTCGGCCACGGCATAGGACTCGAAGGACTTCTTACGGTATCCCCAGATACCGACAGCCAGGATAAAGATTGAATAGGCAATAAACCCCGTTAACAGTCCGAGATCCATCAGTGATCGTCCCGGTTCTCTCTGCGTTCAAGCAGGAACATGACTGCCATCGGAATAAAAGAGATGCTTAATGCCGATATAAGAATCACATACACGACCATAGAGACGCTTTCCTTCTCTTACAAAAACTCTTGGGACACGGTCAGATTATGCGGCATTCTTGCTAACGAGTTCCAGCAAAATCCACCGAAAGCTTGACCCATCGGCGGGAGGATCGGCAATAGGGATTCTCCTGACCCGCAGTTCATACAAAAAACCCGGCTCAAACTCAAACCCTTCAATTGGATCACTGAAGTTCTCCCAACTACCCTCCGGACTGAAGCGGACCTGCAGGCATGTAGTCGGAATAATGGTCATACATTCCGTTCTATCCGGACCCACAAATAACGTCAACGTTTCCGCCTTTCCCGCGACTGGTTCTGTGATCCCACAACCAACTGGAAGCAGTAGTAGGGCCAGACGAAGGGTTTTAATCATGCCCAAATCCTCGTGCTAATCACTGAGGCCTGCAACTTGAACGCGTCTCTTTTTTGGTGAGTAAGGGCCTAAGTCTGTCGAGGCTGTTACTAGGAAACATACCTTTGGCCCCCATGCAAACTGCTATTTTCTTCGTTCTGACTGCCTTTGGCCTTACTTACATAACAAGATGGGTTCAGAGTGTCCGTAACCGAGGTCATGCACAGTCTGGGAACGAAGCAAGGAGTGAAGTGGGCAATCGTTCTTTCCCGCTCCTGGCTACCATTGGGTTCGTCACGAATTTTTTCGATACGCTAGGTATTGGGTCGTTCGCCCCCACCACCTCTTGGTATAAGCTTCAGAAGTTGGTACCCGACGAACACATTCCGGGAACGTTGCACGTCGGTCATAGCCTCCCTGTCATTTTTCAAGCCTTCATCTTCATCGCCATCATCGAAGTCGAGATGGTCACATTGACCACACTCATTGGGGCGGCGGTCTTGGGGGCTTGGCTGGGGGCAGGAGTTGTGGCGCGGCTGCCTCGCCAGAGTATCCAGATTGGGATGGGTGTCGCACTACTTCTGGCGGGGGGCACCTTTGTTATGGCCAACTTGGGATTTGCGCCTGTGGGAGGCGAGTCCATCGAACTTGCCGGTATCGCTCTTATCGTTGGGACTATCAGTTTTTTCATTCTCGGTGCGCTCCACACCCTTGGCATTGGCATGTACGCTCCTTCGATGATCCTGATTAGTGTGCTTGGAATGAATCCAGCGGTCTCCTTTCCAATCATGATGGGGTCGGCAGCCTTCCTTATGCCGGTTGCGTCCGTCCGGTTCTTGAAGGCCAATGCCTATCAACACCGTCCGTCCCTGGGCCTAGTCCTAGGTGGAGTGCCGGCGGTTATCGCCGCCGCTTTCATTGTGGGGTCTTTGCCCCTCACTACGATGCGTTGGTTGGTCGTCATAGTTGTAACGTATGCTGCTTTAGCCATGCTCCGATCTGCTTGGGTAGAACGGAATACAGCCATGAGTTTAGAAAGAAAACTCTCAGATAAATGAGGACCACTATGCCGAAGAGATTCCGTCACATCGCAATTGCAGCAACTGGTTTGGCTATAGGCGTGTCAGCTTGTGAGTTCAACAATGGAACAACGCTGGAGAGTGCTCCAGAGGTCACATTTCTGTCGTCACCCGAACATCTTGCGCTCGGTTTTCCCTTTTCGGAAGCGGTTCGGGTTGGGAACATGCTGTACCTGTCAGGACAAGTGGGCATTGTGCCTGGTACGAGCACCGTGGTAGAAGGCGGCATCCAAGCCGAAACACACCAGATCTTTGAAAACATCAAGGGAGTCCTCGAACGAAACGGTTCGTCCCTGGATCGCGTTGTGAAGTGTACTGCGATGCTTGACGATATGAACGAATGGCCAGCCATGAACGAGATCTACGCGGAGTACTTTCCAGGTCCTAAGCCAGTCCGAAGCGCTCTAGGTGCGGACGGGCTTGCCTTGGGTGCGAAGGTCGAGTTGGAGTGTTGGGCAACTGCGGGCTAGGGTTGTCGGAATGGTGTAACTGAAGGTGATGATGCAATGAATGAATTGCTGAGCAGGAATGGTCCAACACGCCGGGATTTTTTGAGAGTGTCGGCAGGGACTGCGGCCCTTGTTCCCATTACGGTTCTTTCGGAATGGACGGACAAAGGACATGTGTCCCAGGAAGATTGGGTCCGAACTGCGCGGCGGCAGATTCCCGCAACTTCGGAAAGTTCATACTTCCAAACGGGTGGTGCCGGTCCGTCACCTAAAGTCGTCACCGATGTCGTGACGGAACGCCTTGTTCACCAAAATCGGGGACCAGCAGATCCAGCATTCTCAGCGGAAATGGCTGACATCGAACCCCGCCTTCGTGCTTATCTGGCGGACACTTTCGGAGTAGAGCGGACCGGTGTGGCTTTGACTCACAGTACTTCTGAGGGGATTAGTATCGCCGCTTGGGGGGTGAGCTGGAAACCAGGGGATGAGGTAGTAATCAGCAATCAAGAACATCCTGCCAATGTCATACCCTGGTATGTATTGCGTGACCGATTCGGGATAGTAATACGTGGTATCGATCTTGGAGTGGGGAGCGATTGGGAATCTGAGGTCCGTGGTGTTTTATCTCCCCGTACTCGCATGGTGAGCCTCAGCCATATTTCGAGAAATAACGGTCGCCGTCTGAGGTCCGAAGCTTGTGCAGAACTTGGTCAGTTCCTCCGTTCGCGAAGCGTTCTGTTCCACCTCGATGGTGCTCAGGGACCTGGTTGTGTTCCTATAAATTTCCGCACGCTTGGTTGTGATTGTTACAGCACATGTGGCCATAAATGGCTTATGGGGCCGAAGGGCACTGGGGCGTTATTCGTTCGGGAAGATCAACTGGATAACATTCAATTGTCATGGGCGGGCAGTCACAGTCACGCAGCAATGGATTATGATGGTTCCTACTCGCTGATACCGTCTGCTGCCCGGTATGAATTTGGTACAAGAGCGCTCGCAG
>CAYZOT010000004.1:0-3539 GCA_964480515.1 uncultured Gemmatimonadota bacterium | reverse complement strand
CTTCAAAAAACGCGTGAAAATCCAATCCCACGGGATTTTGCGGGTTTTCAACGTGCGGTAGAGTGGATGACCGAAATCGGGTGGGATCGCATACACCAGAGGATTCAGGACTTGGTGGGGTATGCTATTGAACGGACCAACGAATCTGCCCAGTTACATGTGGGGTCACCAAAATCCGAAGAGGATCGCTCCGGAGTGTTTGTGGTTCGTCTCCCTGCGGGCTGTGATGCCAACAAGGTGTATGAACAACTCGGAGTAGGACCCAGGATCGTGACTTCCCCCGTGCGACAGGAGGGAGATCTTCGGTTGGCCATCCATTTCTTCAATACCAAGCAAGAAATCGATTCCGCGCTGCACACCATCGAGCGTGCTTGTTAGGGCTTGGTCAGAACCTGCCGGATCAATTGGAGGCTCTGACCAAACCTTAACCAGTTACTACTGCAGCTATTACAGTGTTTAGCGTGGGGCCATGTTGCTGTTGAAGATGTCGCGGTGCAACTTCCAGCTACCCCCTTCATGCTTCCAAATAACAATGTATTTTCCGTGGTCCATGTGGCTGCCGTCTTTGCCATTTAGCACAAAGCGTCCGACCTCATGGGCAGTCTCACCAAACACCTCTACCTCATCCGTCATG
Source organism: uncultured Gemmatimonadota bacterium (assembly GCA_964480515.1). Classification (GTDB taxonomy): domain Bacteria; phylum Gemmatimonadota; class Gemmatimonadetes; order Palauibacterales; family Palauibacteraceae; genus Palauibacter. The sequence goes on along the minus strand of CAYZOT010000004.1, from coordinate 2,905 downwards.
AGATTTAAAGCGCCCGCGCCTGTGGCGAACGTGCCCATCCAACCTTCTTTGATCCCCGCGTGCCCCTCGAAGGGGTTAGTGTTGGGCGCCATGAGCGTGCCGTCTTCGGTGTAGAGTGCGCTACAGGCATCAGCGTCCTGTGCAGCGACACAATCCATCATCTTTTGATTGGCGGCTTCAATTTCTTCAGCCACGTTGCCTTGAGCCGCCATCGTGCCGAATCCTACGATCGAAAAAACCATCGCAGCGAACGAAGTTTGTAAGAATTTCCTCATGTTCGAACCTCCTTAAGTCTGACCTGCCTAGCCCGCCATAAAAAATATGGGCATACAAAATATAAGTGCGGGGGAGTTGACTCAATCCGAATCGGGCGATTCAGACACTGGGGTGCTAATTGGCACTCCAACGGTCTTGATAATATGCACTAGGAATTTAGCGGATTCCGTATCACTGGCATTCTGCGAAACTGAATGGATGTCATTCGGGTTTTCATAAAAAATGTCGCCCGGCGACAGTGTTACTAGTTTTCCTCCCGCGACTTGCATGTTTATCTGACCTTCCAACACATAGACAAACACATGGGCATTATGGCGATGGGGTGCGGATTCCTGTCCAGGTGCGATATTTACTTCCGATACCAAGATCTCTTGGTTTTCCGGTAGCGCAGGCAACGGCATATTCAATAATTGCCCCTCCACCCCACCCACGGGCATCGAAAACATGACTGCGGCGATAGCTACTGCGGGTAAACATCTCATGGTGCGGCACTCCCTCTAATCCGTTACGGCTTTCCTAACCCTGCATAAGTCTCCAGAGGCTCGCAATAGCAATCACCACCAGCCATCCCATCAGCTAGTCAGCGGGATGCGGAGTATAAAAGATCAACTTGACCTACTGTCCGACATCAGGGAACAAGTCGAACGAGATGTAGTCGAGGCGGGGCTGCCGCCATTAGAAGATCAGGATTGGGAGGAGGAAGAGTAGGGGGTACACCCTACGAAATAAGAGTCAGTATCACACTTTTCCGTAGACGTGATTGCAGTGCCCCACCATGGCGATCAGGTGGCTGCCCCGGACGTTTTTACCTTATGGTCATAGGGCAAAAATTGCCCAGACCTATGAGTTAAACAAATCGACCGCCGAGTTGACGAAATTTCTGCCAGTCCTCTGCTTTGGGAAATGAATAATAGGATGTTGGTCTGTCTGAACAATTGGAGAAATCCCCTGCTCGCACTTTGTCCAAAGCATCGAGAACCACCTCTGCCGAGAGAGCAAAACAACGTTGATAAATCTGAGCAATGGTGACTGATTCATCAACATGAAAGCTCTTTTGACTGAGAACTGACCCACTATCGATTTCAACTTCCATTATATGTACCGACACGCCAAATTCTTTTTCGCCACACGAAAACGACCTCAGGACTGGCCAAAGTCCACCATACGATGGCAGGAGAGCAGAATGGCGGTTCAAACAAGTAATTTGGGGGATGGTCAATAATTCCTTTTTAAAAATCAGAGAATTTGAACTGAATAAAACGTCAGGCTCATAGGAACGAATTTTATCTAGATATTCCTTTTTGTTGATACACTTATACACTTCAAAATAGGGGATACCGAATGTCTGACAAACAGCCTTGACCGAGTAAAATTTTCCATCTTTTCTTTTTACAAGAAAAAAATTTTTGAATAACATTGTGTACTTACGCCAAGCCAGAATGGCCATCTCTGAAAACTTTAAAAAACGCCAATTCCTTATTAGATAACTATTCACATTATTCGATTTGGGAATTTCTATAACAATTGCGACCCCAACAATTTCATCTTTTGTTTTTCTCAACAGGTCAGCAAAGAAATCTGGGTGATAGAACGGAGTTTCATCCAGAACAGCAAAAATTTTCACTTACTTCCTCGATAACGATTTATGATCTCGTGAAAAGTTGAGTCACGCAGCAACTGCCCTTCGCTATGCCTATTTTCAGAATAGTAGTATCCTTGCCAATCAGGATACCTTTGCCAAAAACTTTCTTCTCCCGGCTCTGCTCCCCCAGGATGAAGCAATACCTCGACGAGGTCGTCGTCTTTCACTCGGGAAGAAATAACCTTAAGAGCCTTATCTACAGAATCAGTTGTCATCCGTCCGGTAAAAAGAACGCCTACAAAATACCGAGGTGTCTGTACGTCATGGCCATCTAAACTTTGCTGACATCTTTTGGAAAGCCGATTTAAGAGAAATAGTTTACACGGATTGCTACTGAAATAATTTCCCCAATGACCATTTTTCGCGACAAAATAAAAGGGCTCTCGTGGCATTCGAATGTACTTAATTTGGTGTTTTTCATGCAAAGATAGGAGGCAGTCCCAAATGAAAGGCAAAACATGAGTGTGGTGGTGACTATCAACCACAACCGGCCAATCGATGGTGGCTTTGACTTTTTCGATTTGCGCCTCAATCTCCAAAGTTATTTGCTCTTTCATTTCTTTTTTCTCTGAAGTTCCCAAAAGACAATAGGTTTTTACTAAAGTAACAAACGTTTTATCGAAATATCCCTCCTCGTTGGTCAAGTAACTGAGTTTTCGGTGATCATACAAAGCTCGCCCTTCAACCAAGTTTAAATGGATCGAAACCCTCAATGACGGACGGGCTCGTAATTGCTCAATCGAATAGTCGAAAGCATGGCCATTAGCCATTATACTTGCACTGTTGAGGCAGCCCTGATCGAACGACTTCAATATTTTGTCGGTAATGCCCCGACTTAATCCAAAATCATCAGCATTGATAATTAGTTGCAATTTCTAAACCTTATGCCGTTTTGTAGGCTAAAATCCCCACAAGCTCGGGAAGCCTTGTAGGACGTGCCTTACTGCGAGTGCGCCGTCAGGGAGTCGAACCCCGAACCTACTGATT
>CAYZOT010000003.1:0-289503 GCA_964480515.1 uncultured Gemmatimonadota bacterium | reverse complement strand
GTTCTATAGCCGCTGCTATACTTTGTGGGCTGAAGCTCCGAGCGACGGGAAAACCTGTCGCGAGAGTTGCCTGAGAGGGTTCGCTAATCGTGGATACAATCAAAGGATTTTCTTCTTTGCCCCATGCCCCTTTTCCGACTAGTCCCCGAAACATTTCGTTGTGATTAAAATCATAGACGACTCCCAGGAGTGCTTGGTCCCCTTTCCAGAGCGCAATAGAAACTGCCGAAAATGGAATTCCACGACTGAAGTTCAGGCTTCCGTCGAGGGGATCGACGATCCAGAGTGGAGAGTCCATCGGTCGGTTCCGGTCCCCCTCCTCCATCTCTTCAGCGAGGATTGGATGGTCACTGTGAGACGCCAAGCCCCTGAGAATGATTGTCTGGGCCTCATGGTCCGCTTCTAGTTTTATGTCCCTCCCTTTGCTACTGAGGATACCGAGATCGCGGGCCTGGGAACTTCGAAGAAAGTCCCCAGCGGTCCGTGCCGTCTCCATTGCCAGTTGCAATTCGCGGTCATGATCCATGAAATCGTTTTACTCGTCTTATTGTTGGTAGTGTAGTGAAAGGTATCTTGGTGGTGAGCCACCCACGCTCTGGAACACACTTTACGATCGATTCGATAAGGAAGAACTTCGTTGACATCGAGTTCCAGGTCCACCCGGGAGGAGCAGGCCTGTCCCCCGAAGGGCTCATCCTCAGCCACGGTAAAGCCCTGCGCCAACAGTTTTCGGACTACCTAAACCAAACTGGCGAAACTGTTGGCATCTTCAAGTCGCACATGCTTCCTGAAGACTTCGAGGCCGCGATCGAGGATCCAATCCTCTCTACAGATGTGCGCGAAATACTTCGGACGATCTACGAGGAGTTTAGGATTCTTTATGTCCGGCGAGATGGCCGAGATGTAATGGTTTCACACTACCATTACATCAAGAGAGGTGGAGGGATCCTCTTTCTGGGCGAGATGAATCGCCATTCATCGACGAACTTGTCCGAGTTCATTCGGACACCTAACGATTTCATCCTGCCAGTTCGAACATTTGAGAACTTTGATCGCAATCGAGCCAGCTATTGGGCTCGCCACGTAGAATCTTGGATGTGTCAGGATAGAATTTCCCAAGTCTCGTATGAGGCGCTTTCCAGCAAGTGGGAGCCAACGATGCAAAGTGTCGCAAGGGATCTGAAGCTTGAGGAAAGGCTTAAAGATCAGCTTGAGCGCCCCGTTCTACCGACGCGAGGAGTCGGTGGGCGACTGGTGAAAAAGCTCAAGCGTCTCTCTTCTGGACAAGATGAAAGGATCAGTACCGCCAAGCTTCCATATAAAGGGAAGGTCGGTGAGTGGACAAAGGAATTTTCGGAAAGTGATGTTGCGTTTATCCAACGCGAGGCAGGCGCTGTAATGGCTCGAGTGGGCTATGAATTTGGGGGGTGATAAGGAAGACGCGACGTGTAGGAAGTCACTTGTTGATCAAGCCCGTACAGGTTTAGATCGGATAGTGGTTGAGATGCCCGAATTCGAGGGCTGTGAGCCCTTCTCGCCGGACGCCTACAACCGGATTTCTTCTTTGATTCTTGCGGGATTATACGACTGTATAGAAGAGATCAGTGAACTGTCTTCCGAAATTGGTTTTAACTACAACCTAGCGCTCATCTTCTTCAAGAATTTCCAATGCAGTGTATGCCAGCATTATTTTGAAGAGTATGAACGCGTGTTTGGCTTCATTGATCCTACCACTGAGACTCCAGTTGGCCGCCGTATTGGACTCCGATCGCCTCGGTCCCTGCCAGGTCGAATCCATAGGAAGATTCGAACAATACGCTGGGCTCGTCGGCGAGCTTCTCAGGTTACAGATATACCAAGTGTTTCTTATGTCGGGAATACTACGTTCACGTGGACAGACCTAGGGCTTGAGCTTAGGAAACGGGGGGTGGATTTGATTCCAGATCCGCCCACGGATACTCGAATCATAAGGGACGTTTCTGAACAGAAGCAGTGTTTAAGTCGATGGATCGAAAGAGTCCACGAAGAACTCGCCCGATGGTTCGATCAGGCCCCGGAGGATCTCCGACCTTTTAACAGACACGCGTTGGAAAAATGTATCATTCTTCCGGAAATGAGCGTGTCCTCGTCAGCCTCTGCAGATCTTCTTGTTACAGGTTCTCTCTCAGATAGCCGAGCGCGCCTTGCCGCCACAAGAGCCCGCTCCAATGGGATTCCGGTTCTTATGATCTGCCATGGAGCTCATCACCTGATTTTCGACGAGCCCAAGTATGCTCTGGAAGAGGGGATACTTGCCGACGCAAAGATGGCCTACGGCGATATCGAAAAACAGCGTGCTGTCGGAACATTAGGTGGTGCAGTTGACTTGATGGGTCGCCCGGTCCGCTTCTTTTCTCGTACTGACCCCCTGGTAGAGCGGTTTCGTGCGAACGGCCCGGTTTTGCCGGCCCGTTCCCTGAGAGGGTCGAGAGTCCTTTATTTTGCGACGAACTGTTCGGCATATCGCTATGGCCCATTCCGCGATGTGCATCCTGCGACATATATGCAGTGGCAGATGAAACTTCTTACATGGCTTGAAGAGCAAACCGGTAAGCGTCCCTTGGTGCGGCTTCATCCTAAGCGACGGACCCATAGATATGACCCGCCAAACTATAAGATGATGGACGGCGATTTAGGTAAACTCTTTGAGCAGGCAGATGTTTATGCCATTGATTATCCAACAACTACGCTTGCATACGTGAACGCAACAAACAAACCCGTCCTATTCTTTGATCCTGGAATGCGCCGGCTTCAGTCCGGCGCATTAGAACTGATTCGGGGACGCTGTCACTATGCTCGCGTAGATATGCTACACCCGGAAGAAGGATTCGAACGGATGAAACTGGACTTCGGACGGAGGTGTAAGCATACCTTCAACCCTGTGTTTTCGGAGGCCCCAACAACGGAGGACGAAGTCGTTGCGGTCGCCGATGCGGTTTGCACACTGTTGGATAGATAGGGTTCCGAAACTATCTAGAGCAGTCCAAAATTCTCGTCTAAATAATCCCAATTGAAAAAGGTTACTGCTACCCAATGATTCAAGCTAAGAGGCCGGTTCGTGACGTCACTCGTCCTGCCCCACAGCCGGAGTTTCGATCTGCAATTGAGAGACTGGATGCAAATGAACGGACTACGCTCTTTTCAGATGAAGAATTTTCCCGACTGCTAGCTACCCTCACGCCTTATGATATTGTGGCGTATGGTGAGCTTGAGCCTTTCTACCGAAAGATTGTGTCTTGGCTGGATATCCCTCGAGATCGTGTCCTTCTTACCGCCGGATCTGACACGGGGATCCGAGCTATTTTTGAAACTTTCGTGGAACAAGGGGATGAAGTGATCATTCTCGTCCCAACCTACGCCATGTTTTCGGTCTACAGCCGTATGTTTGGTGCGGTGGAACGAAATTGGACATATGGACCGGGTTTGACGCTCGACATCGACAAGATGATCGCTGACATTCGGCCCGAAACCCGTCTTGTCGTCATTGCAAATCCGAATCACACCGGATCGGTCATTTCGGAAGAAGACCTCCTGAAGATCGCGGCTGCTGCTAGGGAGTGTGAAGCACTTCTTCTAGTGGATGAAGCATACCACCACTTCTATCCGCAGAGTTTTGTCCAACATATTGATGAGTTCGATAACCTCATCATCAGTCGCACGTTCTCAAAAGCGTTCGGACTTGCTGCACTCAGGATAGGATTTCTTTCGGCAAATCCGAATCTCATCGAAGAACTGTACCGAGTGAAACTTGTGCACGAAATATCGGGAATGGCGGCTAAGATCGGTCAGTTCATGCTTGACAATCTCCATATCATGGAGAGCTATGTTGAAGATGTGAATGCTGGTAAGGAGCACCTTTACGATGAGCTCCCGAACCTCGGGTGTGAGGTTCTCAGGAGCGAAGCCAACTTTGTCTTCTTCAAGCTGCCCGACCTGGTCGATGGTGGCCCGTTGGTAGCCGAACTCGAAAGTGATGGGATCTACATAAAAGGACCTTTTGATAATGATCCGTTTGAAGGTCACCTTCGAGTGACCGTGGGTCCAGAGAAACAAATGCACGCGTTTGTGGAAGTGTTGGCAAGTAAAATGGTCAACGACAGCGCTTAAAGGCCTAGGAAAATAGAAAAATAGGGGAAAAACATATTGGAAACCGCGATTAGTGCAGGAATTATTGGTTTCGGCGGAATGGGCCAGAGGCACTATGCCGCATATGAACAGATGGGGATCAAAGTCCAGGCGATTTGTGACTATGATCCGGACAAGGTGCGTACCATGCTTCCAGATCTCCCATCATCATGTGTGTTCTCAGAGCCGGAAGCCCTTTTAGAAGAAGTCGACCTGGACGTCGTGAGTATAGCGACCAATTCACCGAGTCACGCCGCATTAGTAATAGCCTCGGCCCGAGCGGGCATTAAACGAATTCTTTGTGAAAAACCGATGGCCACAAACCTTCGAGAGGCGAGGGCCATGGTCGACGAATGCCATGAATTAGGGGTTCGTCTGGCTGTTAACCACGTTGCGCGCTGGTTATCTAACCAGCGCGAGTTGAAGCGTAGAATTTCTGAAGGTGCTATTGGAGACCTCCGGCATATGTATTTCCACTGTGGGAGTGTTGGCCTCGCAAACCAAGGTACCCATGTCTTCGATAAAATGCGGTATCTGTCGGGGAGTGAGCCTCAGTCTGTGATTGGCTTCATTGATCAGACGGGCACACCAAATGTTCGAGGTTCACAATTTGAAGATCCTGGAGGTTTCGGGATCGTCCTATTCAAGAATGGAACAAGAGGTTTTGTAGATACTTCTGAAGATACGGGTGTTCCATACGTCCTCCAGCTCGTGGGAACGTTTGGTCAAGCATACGTGAACGAGTTGCAGAATATTTGGCGCCTCTCAGCACGAAGTGAGGAAGATCGTGCGGCCCCATTGACTCGTTATGTACTACCTCTCGAAGAGATTCCATTCGAGACGAAGGATCACTTCGACATCGTAGAGCTTACGAAACGTGCTTTAACCGAGTTGCTTGGTGATGGCCCCATAAGTTGCACAGGCGAGGATGGAATGAAGGCTTTGGAGGTTACACTGGCTTTCCACGTATCGCATGACGAAGGGAACCGGAAAATCGACCTTCCTTTAGACGATAAATATGCTGACAAGACAGTCAATTTTGCGTGAAAGCTATGCTTGAACCCGAACAGCTAGCGGGGCAACGTGTGATCGGTGTGATTCCCGCTCGAATGGCGTCGAGTCGTTTCTTCGGAAAACCTTTGGCCAAGATTTTGGGTAAGGAAATGATTGGTTGGGTGTACGAGAATGCGGCTTCATGCAGCACGTTAGATGAGGTTTACGTTGCTACGGATGGTGAGGAGATATCGGAGTACTGTAAACGGCAAGGAATTCCATGTGTGATGACATCACCGGACCATCGAAACTGCTCAGAAAGATCCAATGAGGTGTGCAGAAAGGTGGGTGGGGATTTTGTGGCGGAAATTCAAGGGGATGAGCCCACGCTAGAGGGAGATGCAATTGATGCCTTCATCCAAGAGAGTCTAGAGAGCGATTTTGATGTGGCGCTCGCATACGCGGAAATTTCACCTGTTGATGCTGAGAATGCGCACATCGTTAAAGTGGCGATGGATCATCGCTCTCGAGCCTTATTTTTCTCGCGTTTCGCTATACCCCACGATTTTAAAGGGAGAAAGAACGTATCCTATTATGGTCAGGTGGGGTTGTATCTTTGGCGGGCCGCTGCGCTTGAGCGCTTCGCGGCCACGGAACCGTCCGACCTGGAGGTCGCCGAGGACACGCATGTACTCCGTTTGGCGGTAAATCACTTTGATTCGCTTCTGGTCCAGGTAGATCATGCACCCGTCGGTGTGGATGTTCCGGAAGATATCCACCATGCGGAAAGCTACCTCAAACAGAAGGGATTCGACGAGGCACACTGAATATGACGGTAGACACCCCCTTCATGGAGCGCGGAGAAATATACCTCCGAGAACCAAGAGAAAGTGACGTAGACGGTCCATGGTACGCGTGGCTGAATGATCCTGAAGTCACCCGCTATCAGGACAAGGGGATTTTTCCAAACACGAGGGAAAAACAACGCGCCTACATGCAGTCGGCTTCATCCTCCTCGTCAGATGTGCTTCTGGCAATTGTGCACCGTGAGACTGGAACTCACATCGGGAACGTTGGCCTCCATGATATCGATTGGGTGCATCGATCGGCGCAGCTTGGCATCATGATCGGGAGCAAGGATTTCTGGGGCCGAGGGTACGGACGCGACGTCTGGAATATGATTACCGAATATGGTTTTGATCGAATAAATTTGAACAGGATATATGCATGGATCATCAAGGAGAATGTTCCGTCGCTCAAGGCAGCGGAGGCGAGTGGGTACAAGATTGTAGGGGAAGTGCCTGACTATCTCTATAAGAATGGTGTCTATTACTCAGCTTACTATACGAATGTGCTGCGAGATGAGTTCAAACGACTTGAATAGGTTGTGTCCGAGGAACATTCGGTTCCCAATCGGCCCCGTACCTTCCCTACCTGATAGTCCTGAATATTTCTGAGTCCAATTCGCTCCTGATTTTGTCGCCCTGCCTATTACGGCAGGACCTTAAAAAGGAGTGTGACCGACACCTCCGAGGGAGTGGAATCGATCTGGCCATCAACCTCTCTAGGCTGAGCGATGGGGAGGTGCGAACGCTGTTGGCGCCGGTGCAAGTGGTGACGCCCAGTGAGAAACTTACCGAGATTTCTCGGTGGCTTAATCGACCGTTTGCAAATTTTGTGTCATCCATTCCGCGCGTAGTAGGGGGAATGGAATCTGACTTTCTGTCCCCCGTCACGCGAAGAGCTTCTTCTTCGGTTTGGGCCCTGTCCTCACTGGCGGAAAAGAATAACAAGGTCCACCCCAGCTTCTTCTTTGCATGCATTGGAGAATATCTTAAGGAACGACTGAAGGGCTCCGATTGGGAGAAAGTAATTGTTTGTTCCTCACGCCCGATCGGTTACCACTTCTTCAAGCCCCTGTTGAAGGGCCTAGGGTTACAAGTTGTATTTGCAGGAAACCATCCGCTGGGGCGCCGTGAACGGTGCGTAGAATGGGTCAAAATAGGCCTCAAGAGAATCCGAGTACTATTTCGCTTCCTGGCAACAAAAATCCTTCTCATGCGAATAGGGCGGTTGAGTGATGAGAGCGCGGATGTATGGTTCTACACTCAGTTCTCGCGCACATGGTTGGAGCAAGATGAGTTCCGCTACGACCGCTTCTACAGGCGGTTACCTAGCGTCCTAGGTCAGAGAAGCGGTCGACGGGTTGGATATCTGGTGAACGTGAGTGGGACGCACTTTGTTCGCAAAATCAGGGATGTTTCGACGGACATCGACCAACTCAGATCTATGTCAGCCTTAGCGGGGGTGCCATACACTGTTTTGGAAACATATATGAAGGTGGGTGATGCGTTGAGGCTGCTCCTGTCACCGGCTTATTGCATTATTTTTGGGCGGCTTCTCAAAAGCCGATACCGTGAAGTTTTCGAGTTCCGCGGGATGGATCTTAGCCATGTTATGAGGAGCGAGATCTTTTCGTCCATGATCACGGTCCCTTTGAATCTTCTCTACATAACAGCTATTCGGCGTTTCGTTGAGGAATGCCGGGTTCCGGAATTGATTCATCCGTTCTTCGAGTACTCATGGGGGAAAGCAATACTCTACGGTGCTGCAGACGCGGAGGTTGATTGCCGCAATGTTGCCATTCAACATGGAAGTTTTGCTTCCAACCTGCTGTTAGCGATCAACGACCCCCAAGATTTTCTAGGTCCCGAGGAGGGTGGAAACGGCATCCAATTACCATTGGCATCAGCCTATTACATCGATGGATCAATAATAAAACAGTGCTTGAGCGAGTCAGGATATCCGGAGGACAGGCTTTTCTCTCTGGGGGCACCCCGCTTCGATAACCTCCGTATGACGGTTGAGGGGAAAGTGAATTGCGAAATTGCTGAGATTGTAGCGTCAGCCCGTCGCGAGAGTAAACAGATTATGCTGCTCGTCCCGGTCCCCCATGATATGCATCAGTTTGCGGAGTTTGTGGACGCTGCGATCGGTGACCTTGACCCAGAAAGATATTTGTTGATCTGGAAATTTCCTCCCAATGTGAGCAAAGGTGAGAGAGAAGAATTTGTGGTCCGTTCGCCTTTCTTCGTAAAGGGACACGCACTGGTTGCGGAAGCTCCTATCTACCAACTGATGGAGCTTTCCGATACGGTAGTCACCACGCTCTCAACAGCTGGACTCGAGGCGATGGCGATGGATAAAAATGTGGTCTGCGTCACTCTCCCTGGAGGATTAAATCTGAGCCCTCTAATCGATGGCGTGAACCTTGTACCAATCATTTGTGATCCACTGGAGCTTGCCACCGTGATGAAAGAACGTGATATGCCGCCGCCGCAAGAGGAAGATTTTGTGGAACGTCAGATCACTGGCTTAGATGGAAATGCTGCTGAACGGATTGCTGACCACATGAACCATGTGTTCTTAGATTCCGTTTCCGGTGGTATCACAACAGGGTCAGATTACTGGAAGGAGATGTGATTTGGCTGATCAGGCTGGAAATCGTACCCCTTCCAATCATGGAGCTTGGGTGAGTATTAGGAGCAAATTCTCGGAGGTCAAAGAGGCGGACTCGGAGTTTCCATACTCTCGAATCCGAGTTTTGACGGGACTCATCCTCCTCGCAGTACTAACGCACGTGGCCTTTCATGTCTGGAACATCTTACAAGATCCCAACTTCAGTCATGATCCTCTCGGACGTGCGTTGGGTGCCAACGGAGGAACGGATGTAACGATCAGAGATGTTGCATCGTTCAGCTTGGGTTCCCAAGCCGATTTTCTTCGTGCTCCGTTCTTCGGAATTGTAAAGTTTGTTACGTACGCTCTATTTGGCTTTTCCACGTCCGCCCTAACCCTGACTATGGTGGTTATCAATGCGGTTTTGGGAACGCTTCTTCTTTATCTGATCGTAGAAAAACTTTTTGGCTCTCGTGTGGCTCTAATAGCAGGTCTTTTGAACGCCACGTATTTTGATGCGTTCATCTTCCCCGCTGTTAGGACCAGCTATTCGAACCTGAACTTCGTGTTCGTTCTCGGAATGATCTACTTGTTCCTGAAGCACTTAGACGGGAGACATTCACGAAAAATAATGATCCTGTCCGCTTTGGTTTATGGTTTTGCTCTCAATACAGATTCAAAACTGTTACTTTTCCCAATACTCGAACTGGGTGCTCTAGCATTCCTGCTTAAGGGCCTTCATAAGATTGATTTTGTTCGCACGGCAGTGTGTTATTTCGGGTTTGCCATTGTCCTACTCCCTTTTCTCGTAAGGAACTACGCATATACGGGGGATTTCAGGCCAATTCAAAATAATGGGACCGTTGCCTTCGCATCGGCATTAGCTCGCTTTGATAATTCGCATTTTGTCAATGAGGATTACCCGTGGATCTATACGGAGGAAGAGGCGACCACCCGAGGAATGGTTCATACCGATAGTGCGGAGAAGGCGATTCTTCCCGCTGTGCGTGCAGAGATGCGTGAGGCTCTGAGAGATGATCCTTTCCTCTTCGTAACAAGTTCTGCGTATAACTTTATCCGAATTGTTTTACCCTGGACGCTGCATAACGAGACTCTGAAAGGAAGATTCGTTAAGGGAGTCGGACCGCAACGAACCGAGGTTTCAGATGGCACGGAAGATGAGGTTGGGGTGCGGGAGGGAGGTTCAGGCTTGAGTTTATCTGGTCGTGTTGTGCGGTACTTACACCGAGAACTGGGCATCCTATGGTCCGTAGTACTGGATGCGTTCGATCTGGTTGTTCGGGTGCTTGTCTTTCTTGTACCGACGTTACTTCCCATTTTTTATTTGCTGGGGGTTCTGAATCTGGTATGGCGTGGAGAGTTTCAGATTCTACTTATCGCACTGTTACCGGTGATTTACTACAGTGGCACACTGACCTGGATCCTAGTCAACCCGGACTATCTTCTTGCCAGCAACTTCACGTTTTTGACTTTGGCTTCGGTCGCACTCAATAGCCTCTGGGGACTGACTCGCCGCACCGGTACACGAGGTGCTGGTTTGAGTTCGGTCACCACGCCTACGTAGAAATGAGTGCGCCTCAGTTCCAACGGTCCCACAACCAGGCTCTGTCTCACGTGAGTGTTGATTCCGAAGACAGTCAACTGCACGGTTCGTGCGAGGTTTCAATCATCTTGCCTTGTTACAATTGTGCCCCCTTTGTCGAGCGGTCATTCGATACCCTTTGCGAACACCTCGCTACGATGAGTTCGTCTTGGGAAATCATCATGGTCGATGATGGAAGTACGGACGGGACATGGGATCTTGTGCAACGCTTCGCACAAGACAGTGGATGCAAAGGGATTCGATTCGAAGAAAATCGTGGCAAGGGGAAGGCTGTGATAGCCGGGATGGCTGAAGCGCGCGGCAAATACAGGATCTTTACGGATGTGGATCTTCCATATCGTCTGGAGAACATGTCGGCCTGTCTCGAACTGCTTGGATCCGAACGGTACCACGCCGTCTTCGGAAACCGACAGCACCCAGAATCCAGTAAAGTCGAGATCTCCCGGGGCCGGAGGGTTGCCGGCCGTATTGTTCGATTCGTATCAGCATTTCTTGTGGGACGCCGGGACATCGACACCCAGTGTGGATTGAAGGGATTTAGCGGGGAGTTGGCCGACTTGCTTTTCCCGATGCTCACCATCGACGGTTTTCTATTTGATGTGGAGCTGTGCTGTCTATTAGCGGAGGCGGGTGTGGAAATCTGTTTCATTCCTGTCCATTTAGTTAACCAAGGGCATTCCACGGTGAGTTTTTTGCGAACGGGGAGTAGTACCGTGGTCGATGCCTCAAGAATTAAAGTTCGGCGTCTCCGACACTCCTACGATGTATCACCATTGATGAATGTCAGAAAGATCTTATGAACGCAAGGCGAAATTAATGCGTAAAAGGTTACATCGTTTTTTGGTTTCGCGGCCACATGTAAGGAACGTGCTGCGTAGTGGGTTACGCACTTTTTACTCCATGATGCGGGTCGATCCGACCGCAGAATATGTAAAAGCGACTAGGCGACGGTACCAAGAAATTGAGAACGAAACGGTTGCACACGTGCTAGATGATGAGACCGTTCTTTCATTCCACGTCGGCTCACCAATGAAGGTGCCCAATCTCTACAAAGTGAAGACGAGGATCTTCTCTACCGTGGACTTCATCAAGAGACAACTCGCCTCGGGAGAGATGCAACGCGCGACATTCCTGGATGTTGGAGGATCTTCATCGCTCTTTTATGACTTGATGGAGATAGAAACCAACAGGGGATACATCGCAAATGTATTGGAGGAGCACCTTACGGAGGCCAAGGAAAAGGGATGGGGCTGGATTAAGATGGAAGACGATCGCATAGAACTGGAGGATGATCGGTTCGACTACTGTCTCTCTTTTGAGTGTCTGGAACACAGCCACAACCCACTTCTATTGCTCCGTGAATTACTCCGAGTCTCGCACAAGGGCGTTTTTCTCTCAATTCCATGGCGAAACCAGACGGGTGTCGTAAAGAAAAAGCCAGGTGCAGGTCCTGATGTACAGCACATTTTGGAGTTCTCCCCCGGGGATCTTGAACGGTTGCTTTCACACGCGGGGGGTAAGTTAGTCAGGCAAGAGCCTCTATCTACTGAGGCTAAGCTAGTCAGTTTGAACCCGGGACGGGCCCTTTTCCGTAAGCGTGCCGGCTACGGAAGTCCGAACGTTCTCCTGGCACACATTGAAAAGACTCTCACATGACTAGGCCGATGACGTCTGTGCCGTCGTCAGGCTTTTTCGGCCCAGTTCGAGTGCTGAATTAACGGCTCTCCAGTGATCTTAGTTGAGCGTTTGGATTTTCTCGCGGGAGTTCGAATCCTGCTCTTGTCCTTGGCAGGCCCTACTCGCACGGTGGCCTCCTTATCAGCAACTCCGGCTGGTCGTTGGACGGGGCAGGTTATGAAGAGGTTTGGTTTGTGTGACGACGTCCGGACCATGACCCTCGATTTTGTGTCGTTAATGCCCGGTGGAGGTGGGCTTTGGCACTGGACGCAGTCTGTTTCAGATGGACTCGCCGAAAGAGTTGCGCGCCAGCTGGAGGCCTCCGGAAATCCGCTACAACGCATTTCTACACGGCTCACAAGGGCGCGCTGCGAAGCTTATTTTAGGCGGCGGATCAGCCAAGAAATCTATTACATGGTTGCGATGTGCCTTGTGGCTGAGCGCGAGGACCCCACGGCTGAACGGCTAGCCCTCGTTCGAATGGGTGATCTTGCTCCAGTCTTAGAGGAAGCTGGGGTAAAATGGTTGAAAAATACCCGCTTCCAACCGGTCCCGAGCTTGAAGGGGTTAGTGATCGTTCGCTGGTTCCGTCTCCTGTGGAATCACATTAGACTCGTTCGTTTTCGGTCCGGCGGAGTACGATCGACACTGAAATCGTCAGTGGCAATCCAGGGCTTCTGGGGGGCGGATACCGGAGAAGTTGGGCCTAGGGGTGATCTCTGGTGGTATCGTGCCTCGCGGTTAAGTCCCGATCGGGCGGTTGTATTCTTCTGCTCTCCGAAGAGACCGGCTACAGACGGGCCGTTGGATAGACTGGAAGAACTCGGGTACCGGTGTCGAATCCTGACGCGGGATTCAAATCAGTCGAGACGCAAAACGGCACGGTATCACTTCTCGTGTCGCAAAACTCTCCTCCGGGACCTTCGTAATGCGTTTTCTCTCTGGGTTTGGGCATGGCATGCGCCTGCGGGACGGTGGCGGTTCACCCAATGGCTTGTGGTAGCAACTAGTGTCCGGCGCTGGCAAGCCTTTATGGAAGGGGAGGCAATCCGAGTCATATTTGACGTTTCTGAGTCGAGTTCGGAAACGTTGTCACTCGCGTGTGACGTGACGGACGCGATTAAACTAGGGATGCATTGGGGTGATTACCCTGTCCCTTATGCACGAGTCACTCCCATGCAGCAGGTTCAGTTCATTTGGGGTTCGCGGTACACCGATGTCCTTGAAGCGATGGGTTCTCCGGCGGAGGTCATAGTGGAGGCGGGGAACATTTTTGATCATGCGGATTATCGGGAGCAATGGATGACAGCCGCTCAGGCCCACCGGACGAGATTGAAGGCCGCAGGTGTTAAACGCGTCGTGGGTATAATCGACCGGTCACTAGGTGATCTTTCCATCTATCCTCCTCGTTATCATGTCGCGTTCTATGAAAAGATTTTGGACTGGGTGGAACGAGATCCAAGTTTGGGTTTGATCATCAAAGCCAAGGCGTCTGAGGGGCCAGCGGTGGCGGCTTTGTTTCCGGAGATTGAGTTGCGGATTGAAAAGATGGTGCAAGAAGGTAGAGTTCAGATATTGACTGGAGAAAAATATGTCGGTGAGGCCGCAGCCGGATCGGATCTGGTGATGGCCCTTGGTCTGAACTCCGGAGGTCTGTTGTGTGCCTTGGAGGGAGTGCCCACGGTGTTCTGGGATCCTGCACAGTCGAGAAATGCCCCCACTGGTGCATGGGTAGATCGATTCGGGTGGTCTGCTCGTGATGTTGTGTTTGATGATATGGACCAGGTGATTTCACGTGCCGGACAATTCCTGAAGGAGCCGACTGCGGATCCTCAGTTCGGCGACTTCAAAGATGCTATCGTGGATGTTGATGAGTTTCGCGACGGGCGAACAGGAGAACGAATCGCTGATTTTGTTGATTCATTTGTCGGGTTTGTTGATATGGGGAGATCTAGGTCGGAGGCACTCGAGGCTGCTGTGCTCGATTACAACGATCACTGGGGTGGCGGACGGGCCAAAATGATGGGCAATCAAGAAAGACAGCATTAAGAATGGCAGAAAAACTGTTTTGAGCGGGACAGACATTTCTAGTAAGCGTTGCTTGTTCAGTGCTCCTCATGATTTTCTTCCGGAAGAGGTCGTGACAGGTTTTCAGGACCTGGTACCGACCGAGTTCAGAGAGGTTTCTCGTAGGGAAGACTTAGAAGCCGATGCGGGGTTGACCTTCTGGGTCGTAGATCCTGGGCAGAACTTTCTCGTTGATGATGAGGTCCTCGGTTTGTTTCCTTCGCTAGAGGCGGTCATAACCCCATCTACGGGAACGAACCATCTGCATCTTGATGCCTGCCAAGAACGCGGAATCGCAGTCTACAGCCTATTAGATGATCGGGCAGGGTTAAATACAATTTCTGCCAGCGCAGAGTTCACCTTCCTATTATTACTTAACACGCTCCGAAGACTTGATGTCGCTATGGCTGAATCTTCAGCAGGTAGGTGGAGGGAGCGCGAAGAAGTCATGCGAGGTCGAGAGCTGTCAGGAAAACGGGTTGGACTGGTGGGCATGGGGCGCATTGGTCGCCGCATGGCCACTTATTGTTCGGCGTTCGATGCTGAGGTCGTCTACTACGACCCTTATGTTGATAAGTCTCCTTGGAAAAAAATGTCTTTGGAGGCGCTGTTCAAAAGTTCAGATGCGGTGTGTGTTTGTTGCGCACTGACGCGTGAAACGGATGGTTTGATTGGGTTTCCTCTCCTCTCACATCTTAAAGAAGGTGCGAGTCTCGTGAATACATCACGGGGAGAAGTCATAGTTGAAACCGATTTGGTTACCTTACTTGGGGAAAGGCCGGACATCAGTGTGGCGCTTGATGTGCTTCCAGGAGAGTCACAAAATCTTCACCGGTCCTCAGAACTGATCGAATTCCATAAACGCGGCCAGATCGTAGTGACGCCTCATGTCGCGGGTGCTACGCAAGAGTCACAAAGTAAAGCCGCCCGCTGTGCTCTGAGTTTACTCGAGCGGCATATGTCGGAAGACTCTTCCGGGTCATCACTTGAAATTGGAGAACGCAGTTGACCAAAGAAGTGTTACGTGTTGGGATAGCAGGTTATGGCGTCGTGGGCCGGAAAAGACGGGCTTACATCGATGAGCATCCGAACCTCCAAACTGTAGCGGTCTGCGATCAACGGTATCCTGAGCGAACAACCCTCTCCGATGGTGTTAGAACGTTTCCGAACTACGAACAACTTCTCGAAGAGTCCCTAGACGTTCTCTTCATTAGTTTGCCAACCTACCTGGCCCCAGAGGTAAGCATTGCTGGTTTGAACCACGGGTTACATGTGTTTTGCGAAAAACCACCTTCACGGGATGTGGCTGGTATCAAGAGGGTGATTGAAGTAGAAAACGAGCACCCTGACCTTGTACTCAAGTACGGTTTTAATCACCGCTATCATCACTCTGTTCGTGAGGCAATTAAAATCGTCAAATCTGGCGAGCTCGGTACCATCGTGAACCTTCGTGGAGTCTACGGTAAAAGTAAGATCATCCCTTTTGAAGGGGGTTGGCGCGCGAAACGCGAATATGCTGGGGGAGGCATTCTCCTCGACCAAGGGATACATCTTGTAGACCTCATGCGAATGTTTTCCGGCGATTTCGTTGAAGTGAAAAGTTTCGTCTCTAACGCATATTGGCAGCATGATGTGGAGGACAACGCCTACGCGTTGATGCGCGATGATAAGGGTTGCATTGCAATATTACATTCAAGTGCGACCCAGTGGCAGCACCGCTTTTCCCTCGATATCGCTCTCACCGAAGGGTACTTGCAACTTCGGGGAATTCTTTCTGGGAGTAAGAGCTACGGTGAAGAGAAGCTTATTAAAGGATATCGGGACGAAGCAGACACCGGAACGGCGAGGGAAGAGGTTTTCGTTTATGTGGAAGATCCATCTTGGCGGGACGAGATTTGGGAGTTTGCTGATGCGGTGCTCAACGGCAGTGAAATCACCTATGGAAGTAGCGCGGATGCGCTCGCGACTATGAACCTTGTCTACCGTATTTACTGGGCGGATCCCGAGTGGAGGGAAAACTTTGAGATCGATAAGCCTGTCTGAAGTCGCCGAAAACATGACTCGGAAATAACCCTATGCCCACAACAGAAAAGCCGAATTCAATGCCCGATACGGAGAGAGGCTATGCGCTCCACTACCTTAGCCACTTGTCGGAGCGGCTAAGCCAGATTGATCCGGATGAAGTTGCGGATTTGATTCGAGAGCTTGAATCGGCCCGCACTGAAGGGTCCACCGTTTTTTTGGCAGGGAATGGTGGATCTGCTGCGACAGCGTCACACATGGCCAACGATTTTGGGATTGGGCTTCATTCGGCTGGTTTAACCGCTATCCGAGCCGTGGCGCTGACTGACAACGTTCCAGTTATGACTGCGATATCGAATGATGTGAGATATCGCAACGTATTTGAGGATCAGCTCAAGGTACTTTATCAAACCGGAGACCGACTCTTGGCGATCTCGGCCAGCGGAAACTCTCCTAACTTGATCGCAGCGGCAGAATGGGTGAAGAGCAAGGGTGGCCGGGTGATTGGTTTAGTTGGATTTGATGGCGGTGCACTGAAGGGACTCTGTGATGTTGCGGTTCACGTTCGGACTCCTGGAGGGGAATATGGGCCAGTAGAGGATGCGCACATGGTGCTCAACCATCTTGTGGTTACATGGTTCCAGGGCCGTAATCCTCGCCTCGGTTCCACTACGGAAACAGAAATATAATGGAATTTGCAGGAACCAAAGTTTTGATTGGACCGTCCTCCTTTGGGGCCGTCGACGATTCGCCTTTCAGGCTTCTGGTCGAAAGCGGTTGCACAGTCATCGGTAATCCGTATGCACGAAAACTGACTGAGGACGAGCTCATTGCTTTACTCGCGGATGGTGTATCGGGCTTGATCGCAGGTGTTGAATCGCTTGATCGAACCGTTCTAGAACAGTCCGATCTTCGAGTTATTTCTCGGTGTGGAGCCGGGCTCTCGAACGTGGACCTAGAGGCCACGGAAGAGTTTGGTATCCAGGTATTTACTACCCCGGATGCGCCGACCACAGCTGTGGCGGAGTTAACACTAGGAGCTCTCCTCTCCCTACTTAGGTCATTGCCCGCTATGGACCGACGGGTGCGAAGACGAGAATGGAAGAAAACCGTAGGCCGCCAGCTGAACGGTCAGGCGGTGGCTGTCATCGGATACGGGCGTATTGGGCGTAACGTTGGCCGGCTGCTGACTGCATTCGGGGCTAGAGTTATGGCTGTGGACCCCGCGTACGGCGGTGAGGTAGATGGAGTTCCGATGGTGTCTCTTGATGAAGCGATCAGCAGTGCTGACGTCATTACGCTGCACTGCAGCGGTGAGGAGGAAATCTTGGGAGAGCAAGAATTTTCCTCGATGAAAGATGGAGTCTACGTTCTAAATGCTGCTCGAGGGAGCTTGATTGACGAGGACGCACTGAACCAGGCATTGGAAAGTGAGAAAGTTAGGGGTGCGTGGATGGATGCGTTCTTGATTGAGCCCTACGAAGGCCCACTCTTGAATCAAAAAAGGGTCCTTCTTACACCCCATGCAGGCTCGTACACGCGTGAGTGTCGGCTGTCTATGGAATCCGAGGCAGTAGAAAATCTCTTCATGGGGCTTCGTAGGTTGGAGGAGGGAGTAACGTGATCCGTAGAGATGAATCAAAAACGACACAAAATGCGAAGAGTCGTAGGTAGAGTGATTCCGTGAAGTCGAATAACGAACTTCGCTCTTCAGTTTTTGAACGCACCATTGAAACTGCGCTCTTTATTGGGCTTGCAGTCTTAACTGGCCTTTTAGCAGTAACCTTCGCGCCCACTCTTTTTGCAATCCTGGGTGGTGGAGGGTGGGGATATGCGCAAACGGGGAACCTTCTAGGGGCCCTTATGAATCGTGGGGTCGTCCTGACCACAGGTGGGGTCCTTGCCTGTTTTTTCTTGTTGCTCTGGATGTCAAAAGGTTGGGGCGCGATACAAATAAACTTGGTTCGTTTCCAGAACGTTTGTCTCCTTTTGATCGGATCAAGTGTGGTTTTTCCAGTGATCCCCGTCCAAATCGTCACAATTTTCCTGTTGGCGCTGTTCGTTATGTCTCTCGTGTTCGCACCTCAGCGACGTGTAGTTGGAAAGGGGTTCCTAACGGTCCTAGGACTGTTCATCGCGCTCAACGTGGCGGGAATCCTAATCTCGGTTTTCCAACTGGACGATGTTCGACATCGGATACCGATGTTACGTCAGCTAGTCGGGATTTTGCCCTACATCACGGCATTCCTGGTCTACTATGGGGCTCTGCGAAATAAATGGGAACTAGTCGATTTTGAAAAGATTATTAAGATCATCGTTATCGGGACGATCTTTTTATCAGTTGAAGCTTTAAGTACATGGTACATTGGAAGGAGTTCGCTCCCCATCCCAATCTTGGGCACATCTCTGTCCGGTGGTGGACTTTTTGAGAGCTTTTTGATCCGGAATCACCATGCCGTTTCGCGTATTTCTCTCGTAAGTATCTTCGGAAGCCTGTACTTCTTTAGTAGATACGGCCTTAAGCGAAATCTCATTTTCGCGAGTGTTTCAGGTTTGGTATTGATAGCCACTCTGGATCGAGCGCCGATCATAATTGGCGTCATTGGTGTCGGACTCTATATGGCGTTAGGGAGGAGTCGAAATGTGGCGCCCAAAAGTGGCTCGGGTGTGCAAAGGATATTGACCCGGGGCGTGATCAGCATTCTCGCGCTGTTAGTAGCGGGGTACGCAGCGAACTTCGCCCTTCAGCGGGTGACGCTAGTTCGAGATGCCAGCCTCTTGGGGGAGGTGTTTCAGAGCCGCCTCGTCCACCATGCTAGGGCGTTGGATGTAGTTGCCTATACGCCTGTAATCGGTACTGGGCCACACTTAGATCAATTTTACCAGGGATCTTCCTTTGTACCTCCGACGTTTCTCAACAGCGCCGTGGCGGCGTTCAGGATGTCGCCAGATTGGGCGCTTCGGCGAATCACGGACGAAGGGCTCCAGCGTGATGGGGCGTCTTATTCGGCGCATAGTCTATGGCTAGAGTTCATAATGCACTGGGGTATTTTTGGTGTCGCTGCAGTCCTGTACCTGCTGTATATGATGGTCAAGGTGCTCCTGAAACTGTTGAGAAGTCGTAGGCAGGCCTCGCAAGCTGCTTGGTCTATATTTCTTTTAGCCGGTGGCCTCTCGGCTTCCATGATTACGACCTCTAGATTTCGTTACTGGTGGCTCTTCGTATTCCTGTACTTGTTCGTTAGTCGGTGCTTAGAGGAAATCGACCGCGAGGGCAAGTTCGCGTGAAATCTTTCGGACTTCTTTCCTACTATCGTTTGTTTTCCCGATATGCTGGGAGACGTCTCCACGTGCTTATCGCCGTCGTGGCTGTTGGGGGCGTTCTCGAAAGCGTGGGGATTGGGCTCTTTATTCCGCTCCTCAGTCTTGGGGATGTGGCATCTGAACAACAAGACGCAATTTCGGAAGTTTTTCGCGAGGCCCTTTCCGCTGTAGGGGTTGGTTACACCCTGAACAATATCTTGTTCGTAATTCTCGCAGTATTTTTGGTGAAGGGAGTTGTGTCTATGGGGCAAGCTGCCCTGGCTGGACACATCATGGCGACTTTGACCTACGATCTCCGCCGCCGGTTAGTGACCCTGCTCTCCAAGACTTCCTACCGAAACTTTACGAGGCTCCATACCGGGTACCTTACGAATGTGGTGACGACGGAAGCTGATCGTGCCGTCGCCTGTTTCGGGCACTACACGAACGCCGTAGTGAGTGTTATGCATGCGTGTGCATATGCTACCCTTGCCTTGTTGATTGATTTTAGAGGCACTCTCCTGTTCCTAGCCCTCGGCGTCGTAGCATTGGGTTCGCTGAGCGGTCTGCATCGTCTTTCTCGTCGGTACTCAAGGTTGACATCTGAAAGAAATGCAAATCTGCACGATCTGCTTATTCAGACCATTCAAGCGTTCAAATATCTACGTGCGACGGACAGTTTTGGAGCACTCATCGGTCGGGTCACAGAAGAACTGAGAGAACTTTCACGCTACGTGTTCCGGCTCAGCGTTCTTACGGCAACGCTCAAGTCGGTCGGCGAGCCGATTGGGGCTCTTATCCTAGTCGTCGTTCTGTACGTGAATGTCTCGCACTTGGGTCATCCACTGGCCGACATGCTTTTTCTCTCCCTCATCATATATCGCCTTATGAGTAAACTTCTCGGTGTTCAAACACACTGGCAGAAGTTCAACGGTACAGCGGGAGGTCTGGAAGCGTACGAGAATGCGTTCTCTCGTCTTGAGGAAGACGAAGAACCACAAGGGGGCGATTTAGTTACCGGTTTCACGGACAGAATTGCGTTCCGAGATGTCAGTTTTTCCTATGGTGATCGTCGGGTTCTCGAGAATGTCAGCCTTGAGGTTCCCAAGCACAAAATGGTGGGAATTGTTGGTAAGACGGGTGCCGGAAAGTCCACGGTGGTGAATCTCCTGACAGGCGTACTAGAGCCCGAGGAGGGAGAGGTTCTTCTTGATGGTAGAGACTACCGATCTCTGGAAAAGTCGAGCCTTAGACGATTCCTCGGTTACGTGACACAGGAAAATGTGATTTTTCGAGATACAATCGCGAATAATGTTTCACTCTGGAAGTCTCTGGAAGGTGATGACACCGGTCTTGATCAAGTGAAATCCGCATTACGCGAAGTACATGCGGAAGAGTTCGTGGAGGGTACTGAGGATGGTTACAGAACTGTACTCGGAGATCGTGGGCTTCGCGTATCTGGTGGGCAGCGTCAACAAATCGCACTTGCCCGAGAAGTCTATAAGAACCCGGAGATCGTTATTCTCGACGAGGCAATGAGTTCCTTGGATGCGAAGTCGGAATGGCTGATCCAGAAACGGATCAACGAGTGGAGGGGGGATCGGACGATTGTAGTTGTCACACACAGACTTACGTCGGTCAAGGACTGTGACTACGTGTATGTTCTCGCTGAGGGACGCGTCATAGAAGAAGGCACCTACGAGGAGCTTTATAGGAAGACCGATTCCAGTTTCGCAGAACTCGCCCAACTTCAAGGGTTATAACCAGGACGGTTGTTTTTGGATAACTGGAAACTTCTGTGATTGACAAGCGTGTAGCGCAAAAATGAATAAAAGGCGACTCACAGTCGCAATCGTATTGCCAGAGCTGGGTGGAGGAGGAGCGGAGCGCACGTTCCTGAATATCCTAAACCATCTGGACCGGTCTCGGTTTAAGCCAGTGCTTGTTCTTTATCGCCGTAGTGGATCATACCTGGCGCTACTCCGAGAGGATGTGAGTGTGGTCAGTCTGGAGAGCAGCCGTACCAGGCGTTCGGTTGTTCCGCTGGCCAGGTGGATCCGATCGGAACGCCCCGATGTTGTGATGTCGACGCTTCTCCACATCAATGTTGCGACAGTAGCTGCGATGAAGCTGTCCGGCCGTAAGATCCCGGTTGTGGTTAGAGAGTCCAACCATCTCACAGCTGCTGGGAGACCCATTCGCTCCCTTTCCGGGTGCATGATGCGGTGGGCATATAGGCATGCGGATTCTGTTGTAGCCCTTTCACACGGGGTCCAAAAAGATGTCATAGCGCGGTATGGTTTGGATGAAGATCGAGTTCAGATGATCCATAATCCGATTGATATTTCCGATATCCAGAAGCGTGCGGATGAAGAGGCCGTTCCACTGAAGGGTTGGACCAACACAGTCGACCCTTTCAAGCTGGTAGCCGTTGGTCGGCTTGTTCCTCAAAAGGGATTTGACCTACTGATCAAGGCCGCTTCTCGTCTGCCACTTCCTTGGACACTTCTTATACTTGGCGAAGGAAGCGAGAAGAAGCGTCTCAGAGGTCTGGCTGCCGAACTTGGGGTATCCGACCGTGTACATTTCCCTGGATTTATACAAAACCATTTTCCCTATGTCGCTATGGCCGATCTTTTTGTGCTTTCATCACGCTGGGAGGGGTTTGGCCACGTAATCGCGGAAGCCATGGCTTGTGGCACCCCAGTTCTATCCACCTGCTGTCCGTCGGGGCCAGACGAGATCATTCAACATGGTGTGGACGGAGAACTTTGTGACCCGAATTCCGCCGGAGCCCTCACACAACACATAGAGAATCTTCTCCGTTCACCGGAGACCCGTCTCAAATACGCGAAAGCTGCTGCTAAGTCTGTGTGCAGATTCGATGCACCAGCCGTAGCCGGGCGTTATGGGGCCTTGTTTACCGAACTGACAGGTACATCATGAATGCCATTAGTAAAGCACATGATTGCTGGTAAAATCTTGAAGATTTGGAATAGCTCCCCTCGTGAGTGGATTTCGGGGTTGCAGCGACGACTTCGAAGGGCACCGGGGTGGGAATGGGAGTACTCATTACCTGGAATCCTAGCAGGTAGAAAGCATCTGAATCCTACCAGCTTGATCGATCGTTGGTATCGATATTGGCGAGTGCTCGAACGACAATCTCCGTACGAATACCGCGACCGTTTTAAATTTGAGGGCCGTTCCGTTCTTGAAGTTGGTTGCGGTCCGCTACTCGGGTGGGGACCGTTTGTCCTATTTAAAGGGGCAACACGGTTCATGTTTATGGAGCCGTGGTTTCGTCGAGGTGTATTACGGTCGAATGAGATCGAGGATCTTTATTTGCGACCGTTATACAAAGAGTTGGCTGCCAATTTTCGGTCAGAACTGAGTGCCGAGGCGTTCTGTCAGCTTATTCATGATCGGAGTTGCCCGTTCAGCAACAATGGAGGGCCTGCCGATATCATCCTATCTAATAGCACTTTAGAGCATATACCGCGGGAAGAATTGCCAGTCCTCCTTCAACAGTGTCGTGCAGCGTGCTCAGACGATGCTGTGTTCATTCATGCCGTGGATTTTGGTGATCATAAGGGTTCGGATAAAGGATTCGGCGCCATGTACGATGGGCCAAACCGACCCAGATCAAATCTGAATCTTCTGCGCAAACCCGATATCGAAGACTGCCTAATGCAAGCGGGGTTTTCTGTCGATCGATCGGTAGTATATCGTCACGCACCTGCGTCTCCATCCCATGCAGACTGGAACGATTACGCCCTGGAGGATCTGCAGGCCCGCGTAGTTCTTTTCATCGGCAGGGTCAATGGAGATTCTCGTGTTGGTTGAGAATTACGCTGCTTGCTCCATTGATCAGAGCATACGGTCTTGAGACTACTTGTGTTGGTGCCTTCATTTCGGAAGTCAAGCCCCATCGAAGGCATCTTCATTTTCGCTCGCCAGGCGCAAGCAATGGGCGCAGAAGTGACCTTCGCATCGGTAGATTCGGAACTTATCCATGGACCGAACCTCCTAAATGAGATCGAGGACTCAGGACTCCCGCATGTCTCTTTTGGTGCCCAGAAATGGAAGGGTTTACCCGCAGCCACTCGGCGATTGAGACGATATCTTAGAACTGCACGCGTTGATGTTGTGCTATCATGTTTGATGCGTGCAGACCTGCTAAATGCGCTTGCGCCGGGCCCGTTTCGGGCTAGTTCGCAGCGAATCGCTACACGAGAGGGGCTCAAGCTATCGCATGCTAAGTGGGTAGCCACGGTCGGATCTACCATTCACGCTGCATCTCTTAGGCGCATGGACTGCATCTTCTCGATGTCGGAAGAGATGACGGAATATCTGGTGTCTGAGGGGGTTGATCGATCCAAACTCCTCAACGTCAACAATTTTGTTGATGTGAAAAAATTTCAGGCGTTCAGAAGACAAGAGCGACTAACAGGTGAGTTGAATCTCGGACTTTTCGGTCGACTCATCGCCCGGAAACGCGTGGATGTAGCACTCCGCGCATTTGCCGAATTGCTCGGCCAAAACGGAATGGAAAACGCTCGTCTGCATGTGGCCGGAGATGGTCCCCTCCGGGAGGATTTGATTGGGCTTTCGGAGGACCTGGAGCTAGGCGACCAAGTATGCTTTCATGGACACCTTGAGAACCCGTTACCCCTCATGTCCACGATGGATTTGGTACTCCTTACATCTGAAGTCGAGGGCACGCCCCGATGCTTGATGGAAGCGATGTCTATGGGGAAGACATGCGTGACTTCGGACATTGCAGGTGTTCGACACCTCGTGGTGGAGGGGCTGACGGGTTACCGTTTCCGGCCCGGTGATTCCACCGACTTAGCTAGCCGACTTCACCATATTATTACGATGGAGCGATACATTCCCTCGAAGCACTTGTCCGATTTTATGAAGAGCAACTTTGATGCTGAGGTTTGTTCCAGGAAAATGCTTACACACCTTGAGGGTTTATAGTGCTCATTGGTGTGAGTAGCTCTAATTTACAAGAATCGATAATCACCTAGAATGTGGGGCTCTTGGAGCGATATCTATACGCCCTATTTGGGGCCCACGAAACGATACTGAAGTTCGGAGGATACGTATATGGCCAATGTGCTGGTAACTGGAGGTGCAGGATACGTTGGAGGCGCGCTGACCGATTTGCTTCTGACGACGAAACACAATGTGAGAGTCTATGACTGTCTAGTATATGAGGAGTCTTATCGGAAACCTGTTCCTTTTGTGTTCGGTGACGTTCGGGACATGGACTCTCTTCGTCCTCACCTCGAATGGGCGGACGTCGTCGTCTGGCTAGCCGGAGTTGTTGGAGATGGAGCTTGTGCTCTCAATCCGGAGTTAGCACTTGAAGTCAACCAGACGTCCATAGAACAACTGGTTCAGAATTTTGGTGGACGAATTCTCTTCACGTCTACCTGTTCTGTCTACGGAGCGGCAGACCAGATCTTGGATGAGGACTCTCCCGTAGGACCCCTATCGGTTTACGCCGAAAGCAAGCTCGAGGCTGAACGATACCTCGAGGATCAGAATGCAATTTCATTCCGGCTCGGCACCTTGTTTGGAATTGGAGACCGCTATTCTAGGATTCGGATGGATCTCGTCGTAAACATCCTCACAGCTAAGACCGTAAGTAGGGGGAGCATCAAAGTATTTGGGGGCGACCAATACCGCCCGCTTTTACACGTAAAAGATGTGGCTGGGGCTATCGTCCAGAATATCGAGACGTCACACACCGGTATATTTAATCTACATTCTACTAACTTACGTATCAGAGACTTGCCCGATTATCTCTTGGCCCATTGCCCGGAACTCGAAGTCGAGTGGACTCCAATGCAGTTTGAGGACAACCGCAACTACCGCGTATCCAGCCAGAAGGCGATCGACGCTTTTGATTTTCAGCCACGCTACTCTCTCGACGACGGGATCAGTGAACTCAAGGAGATCCTGGTGGAGGGAAGAGTGAAAAAACTAGGTATTGCGCGACATTCCAATGTCCGCTTCCTAAAAGAAGCGATGGAACAGGAGGACCAAGCAGATGCAGAGTCGTGGATCTGATGCGGCTGGAGGTGTCGCGAAAATCTCTGAAGGGAGGCTAGTAGTGCGCGAAGAACCAGATCTGATCAAGGGTGCGATGTTTGTGGATGATCGGGGCTCGATCAGTTTCGTTAACGATTTTGATCTTGCGAAAATGCGGCGGTTCTATGTGGTCGAAAACCACGAGGCCGGTTTCATACGGGCATGGCATTGCCACGTGGAGGAGAGCAAATATGTCATGGCGTTGTCGGGGACGGCGATCCTTGCCCTTGTGTATGTAGAGGACCCGGAAAATCCGCCTATTGATCCCGAGATCCACCGCTACGTCCTCACCTCCTCAGATCCAACCGTGCTTTGGATTCCACCTAGGTATGCCCATGGGGCCAAGACGCTGAGCCCGGACACTAAGCTGATCTTTTTCTCGGACGCCTCGCTTGCGGAGAGCCAGAAAGATGACTTCCGATTTGACGCCTTCCAATGGGACCCTTGGTCTGTCGTCCCTAGATAAACTCCCGGGATATTCTGAAAGAGGGACGTGCCGTTTTTGTGAAGGCACCGATCTTTCTACGATCCTAAATTTCGGCGATGTGCCCTTGGCAGGAGCTTTCCTTGCCGAAGGCGATTTGGACGAAGAGGTCCGATATCCACTGAAAGTCCAGTTCTGCCAAACTTGTAAGCTGGTTCAGGTAACCGATCTCGTTTCGGCCGATGTCCTCTTTGGGAACTATTTCTACTTCTCTTCGGCGATCCAAACGCTTCGAGAGCACTTCCGGAATTTGGCCAACGAGTTAGCCG
Organism: uncultured Gemmatimonadota bacterium; assembly: GCA_964480515.1. Lineage (GTDB taxonomy): Bacteria > Gemmatimonadota > Gemmatimonadetes > Palauibacterales > Palauibacteraceae > Palauibacter. Next base: position 263,339 of record CAYZOT010000003.1, on the reverse strand, counting down.
AAAAATTTTCAGAGCCAGGAAATTCGCTAGTAGTCGAAATCGGCTGTAACGATGGCGTGTTGCTTGAACCTCTTAATGAACTGGGGATCGAGTGTGTGGGAGTAGATCCAGCGAGCAATGTGGTAGCTTCGGCCAACCCCGAACTCCGAATTGTAAATGACTGTTTCACAGAAACGACGGCGAAAAACATCTACGAAGAGCGGGGCGGGGCGGATGTCATCGTATCCAGCTACTCCTTCGCTCACATCGATGACATGCTCGATGTGATGCGGGGAGTCAAGGCACTCCTCAAGGAAGATGGAGTCTTGATCGTAGAAGTGTACTATCTGGGAGTCCTCCTCGATGAACTCCAGTACGATATGATATACCATGAGCATATGAGCTATTATTCGCTTATGGCTCTCCAGTGGCTCTTCCAGCGTTTCGGCATGGAAGTTTTTGATGTTCAGCGCATCTCGTTACGTGCCGGTACGCTTCGGTTCTATGCTCGAAATATCGGTGTTCGTGATGAACCAATCTCTCCTGCGGTAGATGATCTTCAGGCCTACGAGCTTGAGCGAGGTATGGATCGTGAAGAGACTTACCGGGAATTCGGGGAAAGGGTACACGAGACAAAGGTGGATTTGATTGCGCTGTTGGATGATCTCAAGAAAAGAGGTGAGCGGATAATCGGATATGGGGCGTCTGGTCGTGCTACGGTGATCATGAATTACTGCAACATCGGTTCCCAATATCTGGATTTTGTCGTGGATGACGCTCCGGCAAAGGAAGGTTTCTACACTCCCGGGACACACCTCCTGATCCAGCCATGGTCGGCTGCTGCGGACGATCCGCCATCATATGCGTTGTTGTTTGCGTGGAGCTTCATCGATGAGGTAAAGAAACGGCGAGCGTCTTACCTCGAAGAAGGTGGACACTTCATTGTCCCACTTCCATCTCCGGAGGTCGTGGGGGCTTGATTCGTGTCTTGGTTATGGGTCGGCATGGAATGCTCGGCCATAGGGTGTTTTCAGTGCTCAACGCCTGTGAAGGTGTCGAGGTTGAGGGTACTGCCCGTACAGCCCAATGTGGAGCGCTTCCATTGGATGCGGAGGCGGGGTTGGAACTGCTGCGCGAATTTCTACGCTCCGGTCAATATGATTACGCGGTCAACTGTGTAGGGATCACGAAGAACAGGATCGACCTCTCCTCACCAGAGAGTACGGCCCATGCTATTGCAGTGAACGCTCTTTTTCCCCACAAGCTGGCTGCTGCAGCCCGCGAGAGTGGTACACGAGTAGTTCATATTTCTACGGATGCGGTATTCTCAGCCTCCCAAGAATCATGTGTTGAAAGCGACAAACCCAACCCCACTGACGTTTATGGGCGCACCAAGGTCCTTGGTGAGGTAAGTGACGCCTGTTTTCTTACGATCCGCTGCTCGATCGTTGGTATCGATCCTAATCAGCGTAGAGGGCTTGTGGAGTGGGTCCGGGGACAATCGGCCGGTGCTTGTTTATCTGGTTATACGGACCATCTCTGGAATGGGGTGACCACACAGCAGTTCGCCGAGGTCTGCCGTGGTATCATCGTAGAAGATGCTTTTACGGCCCTCCGAGAAGAAGGAGCAGTGCATCACTTCTGCCCTAATCCAGCAGTCTCGAAGTACGACCTCATAAGAATGATCGCGGCGGTTTTTGCAGTGGATGTAGAGGTACTTCCGACACAGGGTCCAGAAGGCCCCGTCAAGCGAATCTTGGCCACCCAATATAGAGGCCTGAGTGAAATCTATGGAGGACAAGAACAATCCAGCATCGAGAAAGCGATGCGACGACTGAGAGATGAGGAATAGTATGGGAAAGAGGCGGCTTGCTGTGATTCTCGGGATTCGCCCGGATGTTATCCGGGCATCCCTCATTCTTAACCGTATCCGGGCAGATGATGACGTTGATGTGACCTTCATTTGGTCAGGACAGCACTATTCGGACAACCTCAAGGACATCTTTTTCCGGGAATTGGGAGTTGCTCCTCCGGAGATCGAACTGAAAGCTGGGGGCGAATCTGATGCTGACATCAGCACGGCGGTAATTGCCAGGCTTTACCCGGTCCTGGAGGAGTTAAAGCCCAGTGCCGCCGTCTTCCTTGGCGATACAAACACTACGATGGGCTGCCTCGCAGTGGCACAGTGCAATATACCTATCGTCCATATCGAAGGATGCATGCGCTCTTACGATTGGCGGATGCCCGAAGAGAAGTGCAGGACGGTAATCGATCACCTCTCCGACGTCATTTACGCTTATTTCCCTGAGTACAAGAAACAAGGGGTCGATGAAGGGCTAAACCCCGAGAGCATTGTTGTCACGGGTAACCCGATCGTGGACGTGTTGGAGGAATACTATTATAAGCGTAAATCACACTACGATGAGATCGCCACAGACGAGTTTTATCGGCAACGCGGGATTACAAAGGGTGACTATTATCTTATGACCTGTCACCGTCGTGAGAATGTGCACGATCTCGATTCTTTCAAGGCCATCCTGGACCTGATCGGTGCGACGGACCGGAAAGTATATTTTCCTGCGAGCTATCGAACTCAGAAGGTTTTGCAGGAGACCGGACTGAGCTGCCCAGATAACGTGATCATGGTCGATCCCGTTGGCTACCAAGAGATGCTGATTCTCACGGTTGACTCTGCAGGGGTCATCACTGACTCAGGAACTGTGGTTGAAGAGACCTGCGTACTCGGGGTGCCATCGCTGCAGATGCGGAAGTCCACGGAGAGACCGCAGGTTTATGACGTCGGATCAAGCGTGAAATTTGATCCGGCAGAACCTGAGCTCTATCCATCGGATGTGATGTTTCACAAGCTAGAGTCTTTAAGGGGCCGCACCTGGGAAAACCCGCTGGGTGATGGAAAATCTTCGCAACGGATCTCAGAGGACCTGATCACGCGTCTCAAGGAGGGTGGCTTCAGGAACCACCGGCCCAGCGACTACCACTTGGACATCCGCCGCTCGTACCGAGACGACGGTCTCTAGGAGAGAACTTCCACGTGCGAATCTTGTACCTGAGCTATCGGTATCCACCGGTTGCCCGAGCTTCGAATCTTCATAGAAGTCTTGCAGAAACTCTGGTCGCTCGAGGGCATGAAGTTACGGTTATTACGAAGTATCCCACGGAGTATGTTCCGGAAGATGAGTCGGTTCCAACTCATCTTCCGGTTCGCGAGGCGATGAGGGGTGTTAACGTTGTCAGGGTCCGAGGGCTCCCCGGGGTTCATCGAATAGTTGTTATGCGGGCACTGGAACACATCGTCGCAGGGTTAGCTTTCGTGAGAGCGATAAAGGCAATCCCTCGGCCTGATGTTATGCTTACCATATCTCCCCCTATGCCAGTGGCTTTCGTCTCTGCTTTCTACAGCAGACTCGCAAGGATCGGATGTGTGCTTAACCTCCACGATCTTTACCCGAGGACTGCTGTGGAACTCGGATTGCTGAAAAATCGTTGGGTTATCTGGGCGATGAAACGGTTGGAGAACGCTATCTACCGGCTCTCTACCCATATTGTTGTGACGAACCGGGGGAGTGTGCCTTATCTGGTCCAACAGAAGAAAATTCCGCCCGATCGAGTTAGTCGTGTGCCCAATTGGGTTCCGTTGGACTCGCTCTCCTCAAATGGAGGAGCGGATAAGTTTCGCGCTGAGTATGGCCTTGAAGGACGTTGTGTCGTTTCCTATGCGGGGGTCATGGGGTTCGCGCAGGATCTCTCTACCATCATCGATTGTGCTCGCCTGCTGCAGGCTCGGTCCGACATCGTATTCCTTCTCATAGGTGACGGTGTATATGCCGAAAAATGGAAACTTGCTGCTGCCGGTCTCGAGAACGTGAGGTTTTTGCCGCCCGTGACAGAGGAACGATATTACGATGCACTTCGCGCATCAGACATCGGTCTTGTTGCTTTGACCGAGTCATTAGGATCGCCTGCGATTCCAGGGAAAATGCATAACATTATGGCGGTTGCTCGTCCTGTAGTTGCTGTGGTCCCATCGAAAGGAAATACCGCAGAAGTGGTAAGAGAAAGTAGGTGTGGTTTCGTAGTGGTACCCGGCGATAAAGAGGACCTTCGGAATCGTATTGAGGAACTCGCAGGCTGCCCAGACCTTCGGAATGAGTTGGGTGCGCACGGTCGGTCTTATGCGGAGCAGAACTTTTCGCTAGAAAAGGCAGCAGATATCTACGAAAGAATTCTCAAAGATGCGCAGGATAGACCTATATGAATCGTGCTAGTCTAGAAGGATGGGCGTTGACTTCTTCAATCGCATTTAGGAGAGATCCAAGCGGGCGCAGTTGGAAAACATGGGTCAACTCTGGGAATCCCTTGGCCCTCGGAATATCGCTTTTGGGCAGTGTTCGAATAGATAGTTCTTTGCGGAGGTCTAGATGACACTCACCGTAGGTATCACAGGTGGTTCAGGATACATCGGGTCCAAGCTTTCAGGTGTCCTCCTCGAAAGAGGTCATGCTGTTCGAATTTTGGACAATTTCAGCTCCTCTTCACAGAGTAATCTTGCAGATCTCGACGTGCAGGTGTTTGAAGGTGATATCCTTGAAGATTCTGATGTGCGGGGATTTCTCGAAGGAGTCGACTTTGTCTATGATCTTGCCGGTGTCGCAAGTGTCCCCGAGTCACTGCGGAAGCCTAGAGAGTGCTTTGAGGTGAACGCGTATGGACGCTACGCCGTTTTGGATGTCTTGAGGGAGAAGCCAATCCAGGGATACCTCTTCTCTTCTTCCGTGGCAGCTATCTACGGTGATCCTGAGTATACACCTGTGGATGAAGGACATCCTGTTAAGCCACATAACATTTACGGTGTGGCAAAACGCGCGTCGGAACTCATGGTATTACAAGAACATCGGAAATGGGGGTTACCTCTAACGGTAGTCCGCCAGTCAAACGTCTATGGCCCTTCTCCTGGGATGAAGTTCGATTCTGTGGTCCACATCTTTGTCCAGAGAGCCCTAAGCGGACAACCACTCAAAATCTCGGGATCTGGTGAGCAAGTTAGGGATTTCATCTACATTGACGATCTGATTTCGGCCTACGTTGCCATACTGGATTCGCCAAACGTGGCCGGTGAAACTTTGAACTTGGCAGGTGGCTCAGGAAGCGAGATGTCGATTGCGGGGCTAGCGCGTATGGTAGCAGAGATTACTGCTGAACGAGGTCATCCTGAAACGACGGTTGAACACATTCCTCAGCAACAGAAGGGTGAGAGTCTAGACCTTGAGGTTTCGACTCAGAGGGCCAGACAACTCATCAATTTCGCACCTAAAATAGATTTGCGGAGCGGCCTGGAGTCGACCATCGATTATGTGGAAAAAATTCTTGACCACTGTTGAGTTGACGGGAGCTTCAGCATCATCACGTATTGAGATGGAATCACTGGATCTGAGTCAGTCGCGCTCGGAGATCTTTGTTTTGCATATCCGAAACCACAAGAGGTAAAAACCACGTGATTAAGGTTGGCCAGCCCATCGTCGGTGACGAGGAAATCTCTGCCGTTGCGGAAGTTCTCCGCTCAGGAAGATATGTGCAGGGACCTCGCGTTGCCGAGTTCGAACAGGCTTTTGCGGAGTACCTTGGAGTTGCTCATGCTGTTGCTGTTTGCAGTGGGACGGCGGCCCTACATATCTCGCTCGCAGCATATGGGTTGGGTCCTGCGGATGAGGTGATCGTTCCACCGCTCACGTTTTTTTCAACGGTCACTTCCGTCTTGCACCAAAATGCCATTCCGATTTTTTCAGATATTGAGTCTGCTAGCTACTGCCTTGATCCTGAAGATTTGGCCCGCCACGTGACGGAGAGGACGAAAGCAATTATTCCCGTTCACCTCTTTGGGCATCCAACGGATATGGACGGCATAAATGCTATAGCTGAGGAACATGGACTCGTCGTCATAGAGGACTGTGCCCAGGCTCACGGTGCGGAATACCGCGGGCAAAAGGTAGGCTCGATTGGGCACGTCGGTTGTTTCTCGTTTTATGCCACGAAGAATATGACCACCGGCGAAGGTGGAATGATCGTCACGGACGATGAGGAAATCGCGAAAAAATGCCGGATGATCCGGAATCACGGTATGGCAGGTCGAGATAGTCATTTGGTCTTAGGGTACAACTACCGTATGGGTGAGATGGCGGCAGCGATTGGGAGTGTGCAGCTTCGCAAACTGGATCTGATGAATGCCGACCGCATCCGGAATTCAGAGTATCTTCTGAGTCGTCTTGATGATATCCCTTGGCTCCGCGTTCCTAAGATTAATATGGACACGAAGCATGTTTACTTCTGGTGTCCCGTTCAGATCGACGAATCGACGCTGGGGGTAAGTACTAAAGAGCTTGTTGGCGTGCTCAGAGAGCAGGGTGTGGAGGTGCGCCAACGGTATGATGAGCCTCTCTATCGACAACCTCTGCTAACCGATCGTTCAGGCTATCCCCTCAGTTGCGAGCACTACAGCGGGGCACCGGATTACACGTCTGTTTCGCTACCGGTGGTCGAGGCCGTCGCAGGCAAAATGATTGGATTGCCGAACCATCCGAAGCTCTCTCAGGATGAGTTGGATAAAGTTCTAGAAGTGTTCCACGGAATCTAAAGTTGAATCGGCTGATACGGCACTCATAAAGTGACTCAAGGGACGTGATTTGAACTTCGTCTTACCCAGCCACCTGAGCCGACAAAAGTTAGTGGATCAAGGTGTTTCCTTGGTTGATCACCAGATTCACACGTATTACAGCGATGGCGCTGATGATCCGGCGGCGTGTGTGCGTGCTGCTCAAAAACGGAAGTTGACGGAGATCGCGTTTACAGATCACGTTTGGCGGTCATCCGAATGGGTGGGAAGCTACGCTGAAGAGATTGAACAACAGCGCCACGCCAATCCTGATTTGCGGATTCTGACAGGAGTTGAAGCCAAAGCGGTTGATCATGATGGCCATGTAGATATCGCTTCAGAGGCTGTAAGTCTTGTAGATTATGTGATGGGTGTTGTGCATCGGTATCAACCGGATGTTTCTGGTGACCTTGCTAAGCTGGGGCCAGTAAAAGCTGCTGAGATGGAAACAGCTATCACGCGCCGTCTCTTGGAAAACCCGATCGTTAGTGTAATTGGTCACCCGGCCCGGACGTATTACAAGTTCTTTTACCCCGAACACACCCGTGACCCATTCCCCGCTGAACTCATTCGAGAGATGGCGGCGAAGGCAAAAGCGTGTGGAAAGCCTCTTGAAGTCAACGCAAAGGTTCCCCACCTCGAACGCTTTCTTCAGATACTTCTGGAAGAAGATGCAATGTTTACAATAGGAAGTGATGCTCACTGTGCCGATGAGGTAGGAGACATCAATTTCTCAATGTTCAGTGATGTTCTAAGTAAAGTCGACTATGACAAAAGTTGTGAGGTTCGGAAGTGAGTGTGCGCGTTGTAGTTACGGGGGTTGGTGGTGGTGTCGGCCAGAGTGTCATAAAGGGGCTCCGATTAGCCAATCGGAATATGAACCGAGATTACCACATAATAGGGGTGGATTCTAATCCGCTCGCTGCGGGGCTTTATCGAGCGGATCGAGGCTATCGAGTACCATCTGCATCAGATGAAGACGGATATTTTGAAGCACTGATCGAAATCATGAACCGGGAGAGCGCAGAAGTCCTCATACCAGGCTCAGATCCAGAGGTTGTATCGATTGCTGCACATGTGGATGATGTCAAGTCTAACACGGATGCGGTGGTCGTAGTTAGTCCAAATGCTACAGTTAAAATGTGTGCCGACAAATGGAGCACATTTGAGTTCTTGGAGAGTAACGGATTTTCCGCTCCCGCATCAGCTTTGCCAGCAGGTATAGAAGACTTGTTGGTGCAGGTTGATTACCCACTTGTGGTCAAACCTCGTGTTGGCTGGGGTTCTAGGGGACTTCGGATTGTCATGAACTATGATGAACTTCAGGCAGCTATTGCGGAAACTAAAGACCCGATAATTCAGGAGTATCTCCTTCCGATAGAGTGGAAGGGTTGTGATTTGACTCGGGAACAGGCATCAAAACAGGTGGATGAGTATTCCACTGAGGTGCTGGCGGACAAGGCTGGGAAGGTCCTTGGGTCAATTGCAAACTGGCGAGAGATGGAGAAGGGAATTCCCACTCGAGCTGTTATTGAACCCTTCAAGGAAATCCGTCGTGTGTGCGAGCGAATAGTAGCAAAAATGAATGTACAGGGGCCCAGCAATCTCCAAGCTAGGATCACTGAAAAAGGCGTCACGGTTTTTGAGATTAATGCTCGTTTCTCTGGATCTACAGCTGTTCGGTGTGTCGCTGGATTCAATGGCCCAGATATGGCGATCAACAACTTTCTGTTTGGTAAAGAGATTACGGATGAAGACTTGAGTTTCACGGACCTTGTTGAAATGCGGTACAAAGAAGAGGTCTTTATCGAGAGGTCGGATTACGAAAATATGTTGTCAAAAGGCGTCACGTCACAAGTAGGCATTATCCATAAATCATTTTGATTGTGCGGGATACCATACCTTCTCTCCCCTGGTCGAGGTACCGGGCGTGGTATGGGCATAAGATTCTCATCCTTAGATCGACCGACTTCTCTCGGGAGATTGAAGAGATCACAGCGCGGAAGAACGAATTTGGGATCTGTATAGAAATAGAGGATTCTGAACATTTGCCAGATCTTCCCAGTTTATGTCGAGAGCGGAGATTTACTGCGGTAGCCGTCGCTGATGTGGCTCAAGTAACACCATCAACTCGAGAACGCCTCCGTGGGGGTGGTGTGAAGCATATTCAACTTGGCGATCTCTATGAGGATCTCACACGCAAGGTTTCTTATGCGGCGATCGATGCCAAAGAGATCACCCCGGCTCCGTACCACCTTCTAGCCGACTTTGTGCGTTGGCTAGTCAGTGTAATCTTGGCAGTTGGCGGTCTGATCCTGACTCTACCTTTGTTTTTTGCGATTGGGGCGGCCGTGTGGTTTGAGGATCGGCACGCAGTGTTTTTTATTCAAGAAAGGCTGGGAAAGAACGGGCGCCCGTTCTTTCTCTTTAAATTTCGCAGTATGACACCACCCGATGAAACGGTATGGACCGGGGATTGGTTGAAGACCGATTGGTCGGTCGGTGAGTCGAGTCGAGTTACAGGAGTGGGGCAAATATTACGGAGTTACAAGCTCGACGACCTTCCGCAACTATTCAACGTCATACGTGGTGATATGAATGCAGTGGGCCCCCGGGCAGAAACTCGGCGAGGGTTTGAGGAACGCAGCCGGATGATCTCAGGTTACGAGCATCGATTAACTGTAAAGCCTGGCATGGCTGGTTGGGGGTTGATCAACACCTATCAAAATGCGATCGAAAAGCTTCAGGTCGATCTTTACTACATTAAGTATCGTTCCCTCCGGTTCGACCTCATCATCTTTGTAATGACTGCATGGCAGATTGTTCGGTCGCTTGTTCAGCACTCTGCTGGTGCAGTGTTACGCTTGCTTCGCGTGACTGATAATAGGAAGGGAAAGTGAAGGTTCCACATGCCCAATCTTCTGCCACCCTGGGGTTGCGATGATAGTTTGCACTGCGGATGGAAGCTCTCCCTTAAGTTGGTCCTGACGAATGACCAATAGAGAAGAGAAGATTGAGGCTCGGTCAGAGGTGCTTCGGGACTGGCGAGGTTGGAAGGGTAGGTCTGGCCCGTACCTGATTGCTGAGATCGGAGGCAACCACGAAGGTGACTTTAGTTCCGCCCTAGAATTGACCCGTCTCGCGTGTAATAGCGGTGTTGATGCCGTTAAGTACCAAATTTACACTGGCGACTCGCTTGTGAGCCGAGTCGAGAGTCCGGACCGTCACCAGCATTTCCAACGTTTCGAACTTACTCGTGACCAGTACAGTCTCCTCGCAAAGGAGTGTCACGAACGTGGTGTGACCTTTTGTGCCTCTGTGTGGGACCCATCCGCCATTGAGTGGGTTGATCCTTTTCTGATGTTTTATAAGATCGGATCCGGTGACCTTACTGCTTATCCCTTACTGGACCGCATTGCTGCTACAGGAAAACCCATTGTAGTCTCCACGGGATTGGCAACTTTGAAGGATGTGGCAGGTGTTGTAGCGAGATTGCAGGATAGGGACGTGCGGTACGAGAACCCAGAATATCTTGCACTTCTCCAGTGCACTTCCATGTACCCGATCCCTCCCGAAGACGCGAATCTTCGAGTGATGGACGTGTTTCGTCAGGACTTTTCGGCCACGGTTGGCTACTCCGATCATACCGTTGGTATGGAGGCGTTAGAGGTGGCGGTCGCTATGGGTGCCGAGATTTTGGAGTTTCACTTTACCGACCAGCGTGAAGGGCGCTCCTTCCGTGACCACCAAGTATCACTTACCCCTGACGAAGTGACTGCAATGGTGGATAAGATCGAACGGATTACAACGCTCCGAGGAGGAGGCCACAAAGAGCCCACAGATTCTGAGATAGAGTCAGGCCATGTCTCCTCATTCCGAAGAGGGGTCTACCCCGTCCGGGATCTTTCTGTAGGAACCCGACTTTCCGAGGAAGATTTAACCGTTCTTCGTCCCGCCCATGGAATCTCAGCTTGCGACTATGATCGACTCGTTGGAAAAAAACTCCGGCGATCCGTCAAGGCGCTCTGTCCTTTCGATTGGGATGACTTTGAGAGGTAGCGGTCAGATTTCTGTTGAGATGTGGACCAGTGCTGAGCACCAATATGGTTGAAACCGCCGACTATCTCATTGTCGGTGGTGGGATCATTGGGTTGAACTTGGCTTTGGTAGCCAAAACTCGAAATCCCGAATCTACGGTGGTTCTCATTGAGAAGGAGCCGTCGTGTGGTTTTCATGCCAGTGGCCGTAACAGTGGCGTACTTCACGCTGGTTTTTACTACACAGATGACAGCCTGAAAGCGCGATTCACTCGGGATGGGTGCAAGCGACTCACCGATTACTGTCTCCAGCGGGGACTCCAGATCAACCAGAACGGAAAGCTTGTTGTGGCAAGGAATGAAGGTGAACTGAGAGATCTTGATGAACTTTTTTTGCGCGGGAAGAAAAACGGTGTCCAGCTTGAGGAAATCAATGCAAACGATGCTCGAAAAATTGAGCCGCGGGCCCGCACGTACGAGAGAGCATTGTACTCACCGTCGACAGCGGCGATCGATCCTTCCGAGGTGGTGAGATCATTTTTGTCCGATGCGATAGAGTTAGGGGTGCAAGTACGGACTGATACGGAGTACATAGGCCGAAACGGAAGTGATATTCGTACCTCGCGGGGCTCATTTTCGGCAGGATATGTTATCAACGCCGCGGGTGTTTATGCCGATACCATAGCACGGGATTTTGGTTTTGCTAAGGATTACCGGATCCTCCCCTTTAAGGGGCTATACCTTTATCAAAATGCTGATGCCCCTCCGGTTCGTACGGCCATTTATCCCGTGCCAAATTTAGAACAGCCATTTCTTGGAGTTCACTTGACGGTCACAGTGGGAGGTCGTGTAAAGCTTGGCCCTACCGCTACGCCAGCATTCTGGAAGGAACACTATCGTGGGATGGCCAACTTCCGTCTCGCCGAAATGAGTGAAGTGGTGTCCCGGGAGGCATTGTTTTTCCTGCGCGATGATTTTGCGTTTCGACGTCTCGCCATTAGGGAATTACAGAAATACTCGCGTAGCCACATGGTAAGAACTGCTGGAGAGTTGGCAGAAGGGTTAAAGCTAGAGCATTTCTCCCAGTGGGGACGACCCGGAATCCGAGCGCAATTAGTTAATATTACGAAAAACAAGCTCGTGATGGATTTTTGCTATGAAGCCGACGAGAACTCGTTTCATGTGCTAAATAGTGTGTCTCCAGCATTTACATGCGCGTTGCCGTTTACCGAGCATATTTTCGACCAGATCGAAATTTCTGCTGGTTAGGTGTCGACAATGGGTCGAATTGACGTCATGAAACGACCTGTCCTAAGAAGGTGTTTGATCGTCGTTCTTGGCCTTATCACCACGAGTTCATTTCTCTTCGCCCAAGAACGATCAATTGATTCGCAGACCAATGAAGTCGCCCCGGAATTCGCCTCGGCATTTGTGCCACGAGGAAGTTGGCTTCATGACACCCTCCGAAAACTTCACGCTCTATATCTCCTGCCAGCGCAGTTCGATCCTTCCTCACTTTCCGTCACTCAGAGGGAAGCGGGTAGGATGCTCCTATGGAGCATTGAAAAGGCACGTCAAGATTTTCCCGAAGTCCTCCCGCTCACGGAATTGTATTGGGCGCGTTTTTCGGAAGAGTTCACGCGAACCGCACGGCTCCTTGAAGGACGCTCAGCGCCGCCTATTCTGTTGGGGGGAAGCTCAGTGTCAGTGGGCTACGAATCAACTCGAAATAGACTGTTGGGTGCTCATGTAAGTCCGGGTGTATCTACGGGTGGAATTCCAGGAGGACCAGTCCCATTGCCTGATATCGTTTCTGCAGTAGTAGAAGCAGATCTCGTCTTTCAGCTTTCACCTCATGCTTCTGTTCTGGCGGGCCGGATCACCCCGCGGTGGGGAGGAGATGACCTTACGATTCAAGAAGGTTATGTCACGCTTGAGGTGGGTGATGTGGCTCTGTGGGTCGGGCGTCGGGCGCCGGGTTATGGACCTGGAGTCGGTGGGACGGTAATGCTGGATGGTGGGGTTGCAGTGGATGGTGGGGGGATAGTCCTGACCGACGGTGTGGATCTTCCTGGGTTCCTTAATGTCCTTGGCCCCTTTCGGTCCGAGATCTTCTTCTCGCGACTCCAACGAAGTGGGGAAATTCTTGATCCATGGTTCTTTGGCTATCGACTCTCAATTGCACCGCACGCTCGGCTCGAACTTGCAATCAATCGTGCTGGGATGTTTGGGGGTACGGGAAACGAGCTGGATACAACTTTTTGGCGTTTTATGAATGCGGTGATTGGTGCCGCTCCTCCTGATGGATTCAACTTCGAAAACCAGGTCGCCTCTGGCGAAATTCGCTACCTTGCCCCGTTGGGTAACCTGCCGGTATCGCTATATCTGGAATGGGGATTCGAGGATTGGGCAGGAGCGTACGATGAAAATCCTGGACTGATCGCTGGGGCAGAACTTGGGGGGGTGCCTGGACTCCCGGAGGCGTCTGTGGGGTTCGAGTGGGCCTCGTTTGCGGGACGAGGCACCACAGGTCGACGGTGGTTCCGACATGGCGTGTTCGAGGATAACTGGACGGTACAGGGTCAACTGCTGGCACATCCTTTAGGGGGGGAGGGGTCCGAGTTTCGTCTCTTTGGCGGTATTGATGCTGTCCAAGCACGGCTCAGAGGTCGTTGGCACGTAGCGTTCCAGGATCGGGGCTCGACGAATTTGTTTGCCCCCGATCGTGAGGGGAAGAACTGGGAAGTCGGAGGGAGCCTCGTGGTCCGTCTGTGGTCATTGGGCGAGATCATAGGCACGGGAATGACCCGATGGGGAAGTTCCATGGATTGGCGAGAGACGTCGGCGTTCGCCGGCTTTCGCATCCTTTTCTGACATTGCCAGCCGAGTCCCACTAGCTTGTATGCCCTTATATTAAGGGTGCTCTTTGTTCCACTCTCTCGATTCCAACAGCAGCCTTATCCCCTGGCTCCTCACTTTCTAGCTTCAACTAAGGTTGCTTCGCCCCTGTAGTGGGCATGATCAATTCTCTCTACCTTCTTCAGGTACCTTCTTCTCCACTAGATCCAACCCCCAATCACGCCCCTTAGAAGTTGCAGGTATGCCTTCCTCCATCCACCGTGCTGCAAGGGATTCGACTAGATAGTGATCGAAGAATTGCTGCATCCGGATGGCCCAGTCCTCTTGGTTCGCTTTGCGACCGAGACCGTGTCCCTCGTCGTTGTAGTTTAGCATGAAGACGGGCAGGCTCAGCCGGCGCATAGCCACGAACATCTCGATCCCTTGATACCACGGGACCGCACCATCCGCGTCGTTATGTAGCATGAGTAATGGTGTATGGATCTTGTCCGCAAAGAACAGCGGAGAATTGTGAATGTAGCGATCTCGTTCATCCCACAACGTTCCACCAATTCGACTCTGTGTTCGCTCGTATTGGAACATGCGGCTCATGCCACTTTGCCAACGAATCCCACCATAGGCACTCGTCATATTTGATACGGGCGCCCCTGCCTCTGCCGCGGCGAATAGATTTGTTTTCGTGATCATATACGCGATTTGATAGCCGCCCCACGAGTGACCTTGAACACCAATCCGGTCGGGGTCAACGAACCCCTGGTCAACCAGCGTCAACACGCCAGGAACGACTGCATCAAGTGCGCTCTCGCCAGGATACCCAATTTCGTATGGTATATCGGGAATGAAGACGAGGTACCCGCGGCTGGCATAGAAAGAAAACCGAATCGATGCACGGTTCGGGAGGGGAGGCTGATATTGGTGCAGTCCGTCTGACATACGCTCGTAGAAGTAAACAAGCATCGGATACTTTTGACTCGGGTCGAAGCCATCAGGTTTGATAAGGATGCCTTCGAGGGGGGTGCGGTCATTGGACATCCAACTGACAAGTTCTGCAGAGCCCCAGCGATATTCGGACTGCTGCGGGTTTGCCTCGCTGATCTTGTGTGCGCCGGAAAAATCCGAGTCGCTGACCCAAAGATCAGGAAATTCAACAAAAGTTTCCCGGGTCCAAACTAGACGATCAGCGTCCCGAGCCTTCGTCGGGGGTCCGTATCGAACGTTATCGCTGGTGAGTTGTTCAACGGAGACTGCTCGGTCAGTTCGACCACGGCTGAAACCAGACCCTTTCGTCCCCATGTCAAATGATGATAACAACACTTCGCCATTCGGCACCCACGGTTTTTCGACATCGGATCTTATGATTCGATAACGTTGATTTGATGCACGGCCATCTGTTAGGCGTAGAGGAGCAGTAGTTCCGCTCGGATCAGTTCGCCATACGTCATGTTTGTCATATAGGAGAAGGGCCTCCTCATCTGCTGTCCAGGTTGGGGATCCGTATGGTGGAGGGCCCTGCGGGTGATCATCTAGTTCGCGGTGGAAAGCGAACGGAATGTCGCTTGTGAGGCTCAGAATCCCGGTTGTTCCGTCTATCCGAGTGGCCTTCCAGTCGCGGTCGCTATCGTCCCACCAATATGCGTAGGTCCCTCCAGAGGACAGATTTGCACCTCCAAAGCCCCGCACCCGCTCCACGATGAGCCTGCGCTCCCCCGTCCAAACGTCAATCGCGTATGCATCGTTATATCGGCCGTCCCATGACAGTTCTTGTCGGTGAGGTACGTCGGTCGTCCCTAGAAAATGATCCCCGTCCCCGCGGTGTGTGCGTGTAATATCTGGGATGGCCTTAGATCCAAGCTGGACGATGTGGCTTTGATCGGCGTGTACGACGGCAAGAAATGATCGGTTCCGTTCATCTTCCGCGCGGACGAGCTGCATGGGCTGAAGATAGTCATCCCGCCAGTTCCAGATGTCGAGTTCAACACGATCTGCATCAAGAATCTTTTTGTCGGATTCTTCTTCGGGCCGCGGTGCCGTGCCAAAAAATATTCGCGAGCCATCTTCACTGAATGAGACATCTCCATGTTCACTTAACCACCAATCGATGGGGACACCTACGGTCGTGTTATCAACGACCTTCTCCACAGTCCAACCATTGGCGTCAGCCCGGTAGAGGGCGAATGATGGTTGATCGGTTTCCCACTGTTCCCGGTCGCTGAGAAAGGCCACACTTCGTCCAGACTCATCGAATGTAGGTTGTGTATAATGGCCTTCACCTTTCATGATTTCTGTGACTTGGCCAGTTGTGGGATCTACGACGGTGAACCCATCACCCTCACCATCATCGGTAGAAGTAGCAAACACCACGGCTGTTCCCGCATCTGCAACTCTGTATTCCACAACATTCTCGAATTGTTGATCGATACCTGATTCAAGATTGCGAACGACGAGCGGTGTTCCAGTACGTTTTTCATGACGTTTCTCGTACTCTGCGGAGTGCTTTTCCGCATTTTTCCCTTCTCGATCTTCGCTTTCTTTCTCTTCATCGGTATTTGCGGAGCGCAGATAGGCGATAAAAACGCCGTCATCTTCTGGTACCGAGAACGACTCAATCGGGCCGGCTCGGAATATGTTTTCATTACTACCACTGAAAGAATTGTCGAGCGTCAATACAGCGAGTGAATCGCCTGGCAGGTCATCGCCGCTTTTTCCTTCACGTCTTAGGGAGTCGACGATAGATTTCATGGGTGGAACACGGAAGGCGACAAATCTGGCGTTGCGCGTGAAAGCCGCAGCGCGACCACGGTAGCGACTCTCCGCGGAACCATCAGTTCTCGTGACTACAAGGGTCGGGTCTCCATCCCAGGGTTCGATCACATAGGTCAGCCATTTCCCGTCGGCAGATAAAGTTCGTCCACGAATGGTGTTCCATCGATAGGTGTCATCGTGGTCTAGCCCCGGCTTAATTTCCTGTGACACGAGTGGTGTGGCTCCCGGTGATAGTGCAGAGCCGAAGATTAGAAAGCACAAGACGAACTGGATGGAACCGCGTAAAAGGGAAGGCATCCGATAACTCCTTGGTTAGGCTGTTGAACAATCTGATAAGGTGAACCCGCTATGTGCCAGATGTTCGAGGTCCACAAGAGAGTGTTAACCTGATCTCTACTCCTTGCACTTACCGGGTTTATGGCTTCAGCTTAGGGTCATGCGATCTCTTGCCAATCATCAGAACCGTCTACTGCAAATCATTTATTTGTTTTTCCGTCGATCTTTTTCGGTACCTCTGGGCGCGATCCTTATCGTTGGCTGTGCAGGGGGCAATCCGTCTCCTGAGGTGATATCGTCTATTGGTATAGAACAGCCGACAGGTGAGACTGTGTCCTCTGAGGTGGTGTCGTTTACGGTTGAGCAAGTGGAGCGTGGGCATGATGTCTTTGACTTTGTTTGCGGAGAATGTCACGTGGAAAGTGAGTTCCGCGGGGATGGTTTCCAGTTTCGGTGGCGTCGACAAACCGCATGGGATTTCTACCGTACGATTGTGACGACCATGCCAGAGAACGCGCCAGGTGCTTTGACCAATCAAGAGTATGTAGATGTGATCGCGCTCATCCTCGAGATGAATGGCTATGTCGCGGGGAATACAGAGTTATCTCCAACGCAAGCGGCTTTGGATCAGCTGCCAATGAGTGCGGAGAATTAGCAATAGCGTACGATCTAGAAAAATCTGATCAGAGGAAACAAGATGGCGGTTAATCGACGTGATTTCCTCAAGACTACCACTGCGGGCGTGGGAATCTCGCTTGCAGGCATCTCCCCCATAGCTGGCGTGATTCCCGCTCCTCGGGTTTCACCCCTTCGTCTACAAAGCGGTCAGGCGCCAGAAATCATTGTGGTGGGTGCGGGCACTTTTGGGATCTGGACAGCGCTCAATCTTATTCGTCTCGGCGCAACCGTGACTGTAGTTGATATCTACGGGCCGGGCAATTCGCGCTCAACTTCTGGTGGCGAGACACGAGGGGTTCGAACGTCGTATGGGGACCGCCCGCACGGATTCCTTTGGACACGCTGGGCGGACGAAGCTGTCCGGCGATGGATTCAGTGGGATGAGGAAGGAAGCGAACTCCTCTTACCAAAACTCTTCTTCCAGAGCGGAGATCTCATCATGCGTGAAGAGATGCAGCCGTATTTGGAAGATACAGTGGCCAATTGGGACAAGCTCAATATTCGATACGAGAGTTTAGGGCCCGATGAGATCAACTACCGTTGGCCCTGGATTCGTACCGAGAAGATCACCACCGCGTTGTTTGAACCTCAGGCTGGGGTCGTCCGAGCGCGTCGAGCTATCGAATCCGTTGCTAAGCGTTTCCAACAAGAAGGTGGGACAATCAAACTGGCCCGTGCGTCGTTAGGAGTCCGAAACGGCATTCATCTAAATAACATATTACTTGACGAACAAACATCTCTCTCCGCATCGACGTATATATTTGCACTCGGCCCATGGTTTCCTAAGGTTTTCCCCGAACTGATGCAGAATCGCCTCCGAATTCCTATTGGAAATGTGTTCTATTTTTCCATCCCTGACTCACGTTTCATGTTCCCAAATATGCCGAGCTATGGTGTGCCGGGATGTACGGGTTGGCCAGCGCTAGGTCCGGACCACCGCGGCTTCAGGGTGCGAACAGGTGGTCAACCGGGTGATGACCCGGATACAAGCAATCGATGGGTTCCACCCGAAGCTCACGAGCGGCCGAGGCGGATTCTAGCACAATATTTTCCGGATATGGTAGGCGCCCCCATCTCTGAGACGCGTGCCTGTCATTATGAGTTTGGCCCAGGAGGGAACTTCTTGATTGATAAGCACCCGGAGTTCGATAATGTGTGGCTCGCTGGTAGTGGGTCAGCTGAAGCGTTCAAGCAGGGACCGGTGCTTGGGGAATATATAGCGAAACGCGTTCTTGGTGTGGAGGATGATCCCGAACTCGCCGAACAATTTCGATTGCCAGATGAGTTCGAAGAACATGATTCCAGATCAGGAAGGAGCCCGCTAATCGAGGAATACTTTTGCTGAGAGAGTTTTCCCCCATGCCTGACTGTGCTCGAATGTTTTCGAGCTAATGGTGTCGCCCACTCCAACTGACTCACGACAAGATGTGCAGGCGAACGCCTTGCTCAGCTCTTTTGTCCAGAGTTCCAGAAGCATTCAACTATGTCTGGCAGTTCTCCTGCCGGCGAGCTTGGCTTGTTCGGGTTCACTTAATCTTACGCCTTCCGATCACGCCACAGTGTTGGCTCGACAAGTACTTGATTACCCCAACCCAGCTCGTCCAGGCCCCTATCAGGTACGTCGGCTCTATTACGGAAGTGGGACCGATAAGAATCGGATCGAGTACCGAGATTCAGTGTCGATTGTCACAGAGTCTGTTGACGCCTCAAAACTGGTGAGTCTGGGATCCTCCGGCGACGAGCGAAACGAGTACTGGGGGTTTACACCTGAAGAGTTTCCAATCAACGGGCGTGTTTGGTACCCGGAAGGCAGTGGGCCATTCCCCCTCGTTTTGATTGTTCACGGCAACCACAACATGAAGGACTTTTCCGATCCTGGGTATGGATATCTCGGAGAACTGTTGGCCAGCCGTGGCTTTGTTTTTAGTTCCGTCGACATGAACTTCGTTAACGGTAGTATCCGCAACGAAAATGACGGTCGGGGTTGGCTGTTGCTAAAACACCTCGACGCGTGGAGAGAGTTTTCGGAATCTGACTCCACTCCTTTTTCGGGCAGAATTGATTTTGAACGAATTGCATTAATTGGGCACTCGCGTGGTGGAGAGGCCGTTGGCCATGCTGCAGCATTCAATCGTTTGAAAAGATACCCTGACGACGCGTCCCTCGAATTCGATTTCGGTTATGGAATCCGGTCGATCATCGCGATTGCACCCGTAGATGGCCAATATCTTCCGACCGGTCGTCTCGTTCCTGTCGAAAATGTGAACTATATGGTGTTCCACGGATCACACGATGGTGATGTGACAAGCTTTCACGGCTTACGGTTATACCATCGGTTGGCATTCACCGATGATGAGGAGTACTTCAAGACCGCGATCTACATGTACCGTGCAAACCACGGACAATGGAACACGGGTTGGGGCAACAAAGACTCCGGTCCGCGAAGCGGTCGTATCCTTGATCTCAGAGGTTTGATTGACCCAGAAGATCAGAGGGAGATGGGTAAGATCTACGTTTCCGCCTTCCTTGAGGCGACGTTGCTTGAAAACAAAGATTACATGCCCTTGTTCCGCGACCACCGGATGATCGGTGAGTGGCTTCCAAAGACGATGTACGTGACACGATTTCAAACCAGCACGTTCCGCCCCATTGCTTCATTTGATGAGGATATAGACGTCACTTCAGGAACGGCGAAAGGCATCAGGATCAAAGGGGAATCGCTCGCGACTTGGCGTGAAGACCTGCTACCGCTCCGTTCGGGAAATCGGTCCACAACACCGAAACATCAAGGGACATATGGGGTGTGGTTAGGCTGGAACAACATGATCGCCGGTGTAGACACCCTTGTCAGATCGCCGGCTAGTTATTCGCTCGTTATCCCCTCCTCGCTGACGAGAGAATTGGAACTGTCGTCAACCTCGACACTTGATCTGCTATTGTCTGCATTAGATGAAAGGCCGCCACCCCGAGATGCCAAAGGACATATAAATGAAGGAAGAGGTAACGAGGGTGAGGTGAAGGATATTTCGGAACGTTATGATGGTGAATCGTCCAGTGGGATAGACGATGAGCCAGTTGATTTGACGATTGAGCTCAGTGATGCGTCCGGCACGTTGAGCAGGGTACGTCTCTCTACATATGGTGCGATCCGAAAACCGCTCGACATTAAAGTGCGCCGTCGCAACGACGATGAAGTGTTTGAAAAACAGTGGGAGCTAGTGCTTCAATCATACTCCATCGCCCTGTCTGATTTCGTGGATAAGAACTCCACGTTTGACCCGGGATCGATTCGGAAAGTCAAGCTAATCTTTGATCAGACTCGAGCCGGTACGGTGGTCGTCGATGACATTGGTTTCTCCAAGATGGGCCACGAATTTTTCCAATCTGCCGCCCCCATCCCGGATGTTCGCTAGTGCCACCGGAGGCCGAATCGATGTGCGCTTCCTCTCTCGTCGAAAGATTGAAAGGCGTACTCAATCGTAATGTTGTCTCCCGTAAACGCAGCTCCAACTGTAAATGGGCTTCGGTCTTCTTCGGTAACGCGCTGGAGACCGGTTCGGATCCGAAATGTGTATCCTTGTACCGGCCAATAGGAGACTTCGACCCCCCCGGCTGGTATGAATTCTCCGTCTCGCCGTCTCATGACTTGGCTAGTCAGTATCATGTCGAACTCTCCAACCTCAAACTGTTCCACTGACACCCCTGCCACAATTTGTGTTGGTAGTTCGAGGTCGTGGGTCACGAGTAGTTCGGTTGGGTCGCACGCAGCACAGAGATGCTCCACGATCTTGAGATCCGAGCCGAGGTTTTTGGCGGTAAGACTAATCATTGTCCTCCCCACTTCTTTCGCTAGGCCGAAATCCGCAGCCCACGTCTGATCTTGATTGGAATCAACGATTTGCTGCAGATACTTTAGTGCGACCCCCGTGTGGACACCAAGAACTGTGCGGGCGTAGCCGATCGATCCTGCGAACTCAGTTGCGCCGTGTTCTCCTTGAGTGAAGGCGAGGCTTTGAAGGTCTCGCTCCTTGAGGAACGAGAGCGGTGTGTTGTAGCTCATGGACTGAAATCCAGCGGCAAAACCGCCACCCAGACCGGTCCCCGCTCCAGATAAGGTCATGAGTGTTCCTTCTGTTCCATAGCGCTGGAAGCCAGCGGCGACACCTGATGACTGTTCGATGAGGGCCGGAGAATAAAAGAGGAGGCCTGCCTCATTGCTGAAGGAATAAGGAGTGTTCCCGTAGGCTGCAGATTCAATGCTCGCCGGAGCTTCGAGGACGAGCATTCCAACCTCCTGGGCGCTCGCCGGTGTTGAAGCGGCTAGGAGTCCCACTTTTAATAGGGCCACCTGTCCGAGTTGTCGGGCAATCAAACCCCGGCTTCTCTTCATGGAGTGTCTTGCTTCATTGCAACTGTCGCCGTTCGCTTTCTCACACGGCCCATCTATGGCTTTCGGTTTCCCCTGTATGAAACTGCATTAATCCCAAAGCCGTTCTTCTTTTACAAAGTTTGTAAACCCATTGGAGTCATCGGCAGCCTCTTTAATTCGAGCGATGCCTCTTTGGATGTCCTCCATACTGTTGGCGATTGAAAGTCGTAGAAAATGTTGTCCCTCAGAGCCAATGCGACCGAATGATGCACGATCCATGGTTGCGACACCGTATCGATAGAGCAGAAACATCTGGAGCATCCCTGCCGGTGTCGTCTTTTTCTTTGACGCTGAAGAAAGGGCCTCGTAAGACTCGAAGATCCCAAGCTTGTCGCACACCCCGGCAACGTTGGGGAATACGTAGAATGACCCTTTGGGCAACTGGCAGGTTACGCCAGTAATACTGTTCAAGGCTGGAACAACCCAATCTCGGCGCCGTTCAAACGCAGTTACCATCTTAGAAACCGTCTTTATTGTTGAAGGATCTTCGTAGGCCGCACGGCCCCCTTCCTGAAGAAAGGGGGGGACGCATGAAATGATGTTGATGTTCAGCTGTTTGAAAATCGCGGCCTCATCGGTTGTAGGTAGAACTGCCCACCCAAGTCTCCACCCGGTCATAGCAAACCCCTTGGAGTGGCCGCTGACGAGCACGGTGCGCTCTGGCATTCCTTCTTCGGAAAAGATGCTGTGGTGCTTTTGACCATCGAATAAAATGTGTTCGTATATCTCATCTGCATAGATCCGAACGTCCGGTCTGCAGCGGTCACGAATGACGCTCGCGATATCCCGAAGATTTTCTCTGGATAGGACACCACCGGTAGGATTTGATGGAGAGCAGAGAATGATCAGCTTCGTTCGCTCGGTGAGGTGAGCAGCTAGCTCTTCGGCGGTAAACGCGAATCCCGTGTCTTCGCTTAGTTGGATCGGTACAGGTGTGGCACCAACGAATGTTACCCACGATTCATAAATGGGAAATCCGGGACTCGGGTACACGACTTCATCGCCAGGGTTCACGTACGTTTGAAATGTGTATCCGATGGGTGGTTTAGCACCGGGTGTTACGATGACTTGATCAGGTGTTACGTCGATGCCACGGGAGAGTCGGACGTGGTTGGCGATCGCCTGTCGAAAGGATGCGATCCCTGCTGGGTCGCAGTAGCCGGAGTTTCCGGCCTCTAGTTCGGTAATGGAGACCTGATTCAAGTGAGGTGCGCTGCGAAAATCTGGAGCGCCGAGGTTGAACTTGATAACATCCATGCCTCGGTCAACGCAGGTCTGGATGTCTTCCCCCACTTTGAACGCGTTCTCGGTGCCAAGATTCGTCAGTCGATTGGCAAGGAGGGCCATGAATACATTTCTCCCATTCAGAAGCCGTAAAAGTGTAATATTTGCTGTCTGACGTTCCTAAGGTATGGTCAACTGCGCTAGAGGTGTCCGAATTATAATAATTTATGCCGTGCGTTCCCCCTGGTGACCTGCAAGCTTGTCTCGTGGGGCTTAGGAGGCCACGATTGAGTCTATCTATGTTGTTCTGAGTAGAGAAACAAAAACGGAGTTGTCAGATCATGCGAGGAAGTAACGTGGCGAGGGTGTTGAGGTTGAAAATGAGCGCTTCAAAATATATGGCTATCTGGATTGGTGTAGTGGGGGGTACGCTTTTGGGGCCTATGAAAGCCGAGGCGCAGTCGGTTCAGACGCTTGATCTAGAGCGACAGGTCATCTTGGTTACCGGATCGACGAGCGGTCTCGGTCGCGAAGTCGCCCGTCGATTAGCCTCGCGTGGTGCTCATGTCATTGTACATGGGCGTAATCGAGAACGGGGTGCGGCACTCATCGACGAGATTGAGAGCGAAGGTCATGGGAGTGCTCGATTTTTCGCTGCTGATTTTTCTTCCTTTGAAGAGGTGCGCGCCTTTGGAAACTCGATTTTGCGTGAGTACGACCGACTCGATGTACTTGTAAATAATGCGGGAATGGGTTCGTCACCTGATGATCGTATCCTATCGAAGGATGGCCACGAGTTTCGCTTTCAAGTCAACTATCTTTCCCCGTTTCTGCTTACCCGCATACTGATGCCGTTACTCGAGGCAAGTACACCATCGCGGATCGTTAATGTGTCTTCCGGCGCGCAGGCGCCGATCGACTTTAACGATGTGATGATTGAAAATGATTTCAGTGGACGGCGGGCTTATGCGCAGAGTAAGCTCGCACAGATTCTGCATACCTTCGACCTGGCAGAGGAACTGGAAAGTGCCGATATCATGGTTAATGCTCTGCACCCGGCCACGTTGATGCCGACGGAAATGGTCAGACGAGCCGGTTACACACCCAGGGCGACGATTAGCGAAGGGGCAGATGCGGTCATGCAACTGATCGAGTCCACGGAGATTGTGGGTGGCCAGTATTTTAATGGGCTACAGCCTGCACGTGCACACGATCAGGCATACGACAAGAAAGCTCGCGCAAGACTCAAGGAGCTAAGTGAGAAGCTAACGGGAGGATGAGCAGCAGAATGGCGTAGAGGGTTTATTATGCCCCCTCCACCGGCCTAGCCAGGGCCAGTTCTTTGCTTGGCCCCAGTCTTCGCCGAAACTCGATCCGCAACAGCCACCAACTCATGACAGCCTGGAGGACCACGGTAGTAACCGATAGATACCATAGGTGGTAAAGCTCAAACCCTGCCCAACGTGAAAGCAGGACCGCGGGTATCACGAACGAGACTAGTCGAGTTGCGCTGGCCAGAAGCGTGGGGATGGTGTTTCCCAGTGCTTGGAATAGGCTTGAGCACGTGAAGATGAATCCGGTCGCAACGAAGTTCCACGAGATGATTTGCAGAAACTCTCCCCCCACAACAATCACTGCGCTGTCATCGGTGAATTGGCTAACGAGAAATTCCGGTCGTAACTGACACAGGAGAGTCAACATCAACATGATCGCGCCTCCGGTGAGGACGGCCCACCGATAGGTCTCACGAACACGGTCATTCTGACGGGCACCAACATTCTGGCCGCTGACTGGGGCTGTGGCGAAAGAGATTGCCATCGCTGGAAGGAAAATCGCCTGCATGACCCGTGAGCCGGTACCAAAGCCGGCCTGTGCATCAGGGCCGAAGTCGCGGATGGCCCAGTAGATCACCGCCATATAGAAGAACATCATGACGAACTCGCCGCCCGGAGGAACGCCTATATGCAAAATCCGTTTCCAAGCATTCCACCGTGGGCGCAGCTGATCAGAACGGAAAGTCACGTATCGTTCGAGACGGACAAAATACAGGAACAGCACTAACACGCCCACCGATATTGAGATTGAGGTCGACAACCCCGCCCCCATCACCCCGAGTGGACGTCCTGTCACCCAGCCATCGATCATAAATGGTGCCAATACCGCGTTGAGTGTAACAGTGAACACTTGAACATAGATGGCTGGTTTTACGATACCTGTGCCTCGAAGGGCAGAACCCATACAGACAAGCGCAAACTGGAGAGAAAGACCTGGAAGGACCCACCATAAATACTGGGTGCCTGCATTTACTGTGTCGGTGTCAGCACCTAGCGTACCCATGTACCACCCGGCCAATGCGTAACCCCCAGCAAGGGTCAGTAGCGCGCAGACCACTGCAAGTCCGAGGCTCTGATTGAAAATCAGGTTCGCGTCTGTTTGGTCTTTTCGGCCGCTCGCCTGTGCGATGAGTGCCATCGTTCCGACACCGATGACCTGTGTTAACGCCATTACTAGGAATGAAATAGTACCAGCTGAGGTTAACCCGGCGATTGCTGAATCACCGATCTTTGCAACGAAGTACAGGTCTACAAGGTGATAAAGTGTTTGGAATATCATCCCGACTGCGATCGGAATAGCTAGTTTGATAACGTGCCGAGGGATCGATCCCTGAGTTAAGTCTTCCATGTTCTTTCGTTAAGCCTTGGATTCGGAAGTGTGAGCAACCTACACGTAATCACAACTGTCGGCGAAAATGCCCGTTCGTTATGTGACTGGGATCGTGGACCGTTTGCTGTGAGGATAGGTTGAACTACATCTTTTTTAACTGCCCCGATAGGTAGAGCTTGAAGGAATACAGGAGGTTGGAAGTATGTGGCACCATGACGTTCTTGGGACCATCGGAGATACTCCTCTGGTTCGTCTCAACCACCTGATAAGAAGGTTCCCCGGAACGGTCCTCGCGAAGCTCGAGTTCTTCAGCCCTGGTGGTTCCGTTAAGGACCGGATAGGGGTTTCTATGATCGATGCAGCCGTCGAGAATGGAGAACTCAAACCGGGCGGAACCATCATTGAAGGCACTAGTGGGAACACGGGGGTTGGTTTGGCCTTGGCTGCGATTACCCGTGGGTACAAGTGCATTTTCACGACCACAGACAAACAGAGTCCGGAAAAGATCGCGTTACTCCGAGCGTTAGGAACTCAGGTTATTGTTTGCCCGACCGCAGTGGATTCGGAGGATCCGCGTTCCTACTACTCAGTTGCGCGCCGGTTAGCTGCCGAAACACCCAACTCAGTATACGTAAACCAATACGACAATCCAGCGAATACCCAGGCGCATATTCGAACGACGGGGCCAGAGATCTGGCAGCAGACGCAAGGTAAGGTCACCCACCTCATTGTCGGAGCAGGGACGGGCGGAACTATTTCAGGGATCGCAACATACCTCAAGGAAAAAAATCCAGATGTCAAAGTCGTCGGCGTAGATCCCTACGGTTCGGTCTATTGGAAGTACTTTCATACGCGCGAGTTTGACGAGAAGGAGATCTATCCCTATGTGACCGAAGGGGTTGGCGAAGATATCCTCGCTGGAAACATGAACTTCGATTTGGTCGATGATTATGTGCGAGTGACTGATAAAGAATCTATGCTTATGACCCGCCGGCTTTGCGAAGAAGAGGGGTTATTCTTAGGTGGATCGTCTGGAATGGCGATGGCAGGTGCCCTCCAGTGGATGGAAGCTCACTCCCATGAGTTGAATGAGGATAGTGTGATGGTCATCATTATGCCGGACGGTGGCTATCGGTCTCTCGGAAAGATCTACAATGACGTGTGGATGCGGGAGCATGGTTTTCTCGAAGAAGACCAGGTATTTACCGCTGAAGCGGTAGTACGCCAACGATCGGAGAAGGTTGACAGCAAAGCACTTGTATCAGTATCGGCGGATACGACGCTTGAAGACGCTATTAAGCTTATGCGAGCGCATGCCATATCACAGGTGCCAGTGACCGAGGGTGATGCAGTCGTTGGAAGTTTGACTGAGCGCGACATTTTGCGCTCTCTCATTGGGGATCCGGATGCGCGGGCCCGATTGGTCCAAGGCCTGATGGGCGAACCGTTCCCGATTGTTGAATACTCGAGTGCGGTCCAGGATTTTGCGAGCAACCTTGGTGCTTCCTGTCCAGCAGTTTTGGTGCGACAACGAGATGGTGAGCTGTCTATCCTGACTCGATCTGACCTGATCGGAACGCTAGGCGCCTGAGCATGATCTGAGTCCGGAGATAGACCCTATCGAAAACTGAGGTTCGTCTGGATCCGTCCTCCCACCATTAGAAAAGACACCTTCTCCATATCTTGAACGTTCTCATCCGGCCTTCCGTCGATTGAGATAATGTCTGCGTATTTGCCAACCTCGATTGTTCCGACTTCATCGGCGATACCCACGATCTGTGCGTTAATACCGGTGGCTGCCACGATCGCTTGTAGTGGGCTAAAGCCCGCGGCAACGAGATTTTCCATCTCTAGAGGCATAAATCCATGCATGCTATCAGTTCCAATGCCGACATGGACGCCCTTTTCGTTAGCCCTTTTAAGCTGTCCGAGCCTATCCGTACGCCTTTGCGACCTTCTGTCGTTTTCAGCTAGAGCTCTTTCATGGACCTGTCTGCCGCGATCGGTCCATGCTTGAATGCCACCGGCTTCGTTATCTAGAAAGCCCCATTCGTTGAACACAGATTGGTAGCCGATCGTATAGGTGTTCACAAAGCCAACGTCGTTCTCAATGAGGAGATCCATAAGCTCTTCCGTGAGATTGCCGCCGTGCTGTATCGAATTCACGCCTGCCTCGACGGCCAAGCGGATGGACTCACCATTAGCGTGGGCTGTTGCTTCAATCCCGAGCCGATGAAGCTCATTTACCGCCGCGTCAATCTCTTCTTTCGTGTAATTACTCTCGCCCGGTGCGTATTGGGTCCCGTTGTTTGGTCCTACTCGTGCGCGATCCGTGATTGTCAACTTCATATGGTGCGCACCCATCTCGTAGTTCTGGCGAACGAATGTTCGCATTTCCCATGGACCATTAGTTGTCCGATACTCAGCAGGACCGTGTCCTGCCGTGGTAGAGATGAAGTTGCCGCTTGGATATATGCGCGGGCCTGGAATCACGCCGTCGGCGACTGCCTCAGCGGCATGGATGTCGTTGTAGTGGACCTCTCCGACCACATAGAGGCTTGTGACACCAGAAAGAAGTTGCACCCGAATATTCCGAGCGATACGGGCCATCTGTTTCGCGTCTGGTTGAGCCAACCCTTCGAGCTGACCTTGCAGGGTTCGCACATCAGGCCGTATCGAGAGATGGGCGTGAGCATCCACGATTCCTGGCATGACCGTATGTTCACTCAAGTCAATAACGTGAGCTCCTCTCGGGATTGAGATATCTGCGGCACTGCCAACGGCTTCGATCCGATCGCCACGGACGAGAATGATCGCATCTTTATGAGCTGGGGAACCTGTCCCATCTATGAGACGCCCGGCGCGAATTGCTGTCACGTCTTGTGCATTGGTTGGTATCGCATACAGGGTGAGAAAGGATACCGTTAGTGTACATAGAAGCCATTTCTTCATCTCACCATCCTTAGCGAATTGAACTGGTTGCTTTTGAAATCATGTTCTTCGGTCCAGGTGCGGCAACGACGGTATGACGAGTTTATGCGATGGCCGTCGGAGCCAGGAGCAAATTTCTCTGATGAAGCATATGCCCAAGAAACCGTGGTGGGAACAGAGATGCGAACCGAAGTAGATGAATTAAAGGCAGTCACTTTTGAATCTTATTGCTAGGTTAAGGTGTAAGTTGGCCTCGTTCTACTCTTTCGGAGGCACACTTGTGTATTGTCCAATCTTCAATGGAAAAGCGGAATTCGTTCCGGAAAGGAAACTGTTCATGCTGTGTTCGCCCTCTCAGCCCTCGCGCTGTTTGTCTCTGTTAATTCTGCTACTTGCAGTTGCTTGTAGTGGAAATCCCGAACCGGCACCGGTGTACCCCGAACCTGAACCTGCACCGTATCCGGTCGTGGATGAAGTCTCCCGCCTTGTTGTCTCGGCTGAAGCTGAGCGAGTGGGAGAGCGAGCTGAACTAAGTGGTGTTGAGATGGGGACGATGTGGACGTTCGAGAATGCACCCGTCGACTATTGGGAGTCTACTTACGGTTTTCGTCCTACCGAAGATTGGTTACAGCACGTGCGGCTATCATCGGTCCGCTTCGGCGATAGTTGTTCCGCTTCCTTCGTATCGCCGACAGGTCTTGTGATGACCAATCACCACTGTGCGCGAGCCTGTGTGGAAGCAGTGTCAACGAGTGAGGTTGATTATGTAGAGGATGGTTTTTATGCCCCCACATATGCTGATGAACTCCTGTGTCCAGATCTTTTTATTGATCAACTTGTCAACATTTCCAGTGTAACTGGTCGAGTTCGTGATGCAGGTTCAGGTGGTGGCTCCGACAAGGAAATTTCGGACACGCAAAATGAGGAACGCGCTAAGATTGAGGAAGATTGCGAGGCCACGTCAAATCACGAGTGTGAAGTCGTCGCTCTCTTCAACGGTGGGCAATACCAATTGTACGAATATCGTCGTTATGCTCCCGTCAAGCTCGTTTTTGCGCCCGAGCTTCAAGCGGGATTCTTTGGTGGAGAACCAGACAATTTCACATATCCTCGATATGCACTAGATGTTGCTTTTGTACGTGTGTACAACGCCGATAGCGTGACGGTTAGCACTACGCCGAACTTCTTTGAATGGTATCCGGAAGGTGCGAAAGAAGGAGAACTCGTATTTGTAACGGGAAACCCGGGTTCGACCGACCGAGCTGCTACGGTGGGGCAGCTCCTTTACGAGCAGGCGTATCGGTACCCATTCCTTATCCAACTTTTGGAGGGGCAACAAAAACTGTTCCAACGGATCGCATCTTTCGGCCCCGAGGCAGAGCGTAGCGTGCGACAACAACTCTTTGGTATCGGGAACCAACTCAAGGCATTCCGTGGTGAGCTTGGAGGGTTGCGTGACACGCTCCTTATGGGACAGAAGGTCCGCTGGGAGTCGGAGTTTCGGCAGCGCATTATGGCGGACGAAGAACGCGCCGCCGAGTTCGAGGATATGTGGGACATACTCATGGACATCCAGTTGGAGAAGATGCAGCTCAGTCCTGCACTCAATGCCAATGACCCAGAGTTCGGAGGCGGGGACCCGGTCGTCATGACAGCCGCTTTGCTAGTTCGATACTTACGCGATATGGCCAACCCAGAAACTGATCGCTCGGAAGAGTTCCGGGGAGATGAACTAGCGCAAGCGGAAGCAGTCCTTCGAGGACCAATCGGGATCCCTCCCGAGTTTGCGCAAATGCTTCTCGAGATGCGGTTTGAGATGGCTGATCGATGGCTCGATTCCGATGACCCTTTCCGTGCACTGGCTTTCGAGCTAAGCGAGTCACCTTCGCAGGCTGCGGCGCGCGTCCTTGCCAACACTCAGATCTTAGACCCCGCTTGGCGGGCGGCGATGATGACTGAGGGCATAACGATGCTCAACACTACGAATGATCCACTCGTTCAACTCGCGGCTCACATGGTTGATGCGCATGCAGAGATCTTGTTGCAGTGGGAGGAAGTCCAAGCGGCTGAAATACTTCAGGAGGAGCGGCTGGCGCGCGCACAATTTGCAG
Organism: uncultured Gemmatimonadota bacterium; assembly: GCA_964480515.1. Classification (GTDB taxonomy): domain Bacteria; phylum Gemmatimonadota; class Gemmatimonadetes; order Palauibacterales; family Palauibacteraceae; genus Palauibacter. Next base: position 232,721 of record CAYZOT010000003.1, on the reverse strand, counting down.
CATTTGGTACCGATCTTCCTCCGGACGCGACCTTTACGCTTAGGATTACAGACGGAGTAGTCAAGCGGTATCCCTACAATGGAACCTTTGCGCCGCCAGTCACCTCCATTGGTGGTATGTATGAGCGCGCATCGAGCTTTGGAAACGAGATGCCGTGGACACTCCCCTCAAGCTTTGAAGTACACCGTGACGACGTACAGTTAGACACTCCGCTCGACTTTGTCACCACAAATGACATCACGGGAGGAAACAGTGGGAGTCCAATGATTGATCGTGATGCCCGGGTAGTTGGAATTGCTTTTGATGGGAACACTGAGCAGCTCTCAAACCAGTTTCTCTTTCGCGCGTATGCTGGACGAACGGTCGGTGTGCACGCGGCAGGAATCACGGAGGCCCTACGAAGTGTCTATGGGGCTACTGAACTGCTGTTAGAACTTATGGGCGAACCTGAGATTTCTCCATCTCACTAAAGCACAGGGCCCTCGGATCAAATGGAACCTATGGGTGTCGAGATGACGAATGGGGAAAGGCATGAGCGAAACCAAAAACTGTAGTACACCTAAAATTGTCGATAAGCCATGGGGACGTGAGGTGTGGTACGCGCGCACCGACCTCTACGCAGGTAAGATTCTTGAGGTTAACTCAGGACATACCCTCTCCCTGCAAAAGCACATAGTGAAGCATGAGACACTGTACCTGCATTCTGGACTCATGCGTTTCATGCTCGAGAACGAGACTTTTGAGTGGAAACCGGGCGAGGCTGTATCAATTCCGCCAGGCACAGTGCACCAACTGGAAGCAGTCGAGGATAGCGTAGTTCTTGAGGTAAGTACCCCTGACTTGGACGACATTGTTCGTCTCGCCGACCGGTACGGAAGGACATCGTGAGGAACGAGCGAGATTGGTTCCGCCCGATTCACGTCGCAGTCTAATTGGTTATCTTGGCAAATTGGATAATCGGAATTTTCATCTGGCGGTCTTTTGTCTTTTGCGAAAAAGGCGCTTTCAATATGGATCTTTCAGTTTAGTGCATCGAGAATCTCTTCATGAGTTGCGTGCCTGCCCGTTGCTTTCTTTGAATAGATAAGCTTTCCCTCACTCACGACTTCAAAGACGCCGCCACTGGATTCGATCATCTCGATTTTGACACCCTTGAACCGCGCTTTAATAGCAGCCGCCAAACTGGCGGCTTTCGGTTGGTAGTCTCAAACGACGCAATATTCGATCGATACCTTCATGTTCTACCTGCTTTCCGTTAGTTTTACATCGTTGAACCGGTGCCTCGAAGATCTCCAAAACTGGGGAGACGGGCCCAGGTTTGCACTATATTCTCGGGGGTTTAATACTCCAGATCAAGTGACCCCCTCAACAAGAGGTTATGAGCGTGAGCGTCATCCCTCTCGTCATGGTGGTTGGCGCGTTGATTCCCGTTTTCACTTCACAATTCAGACGCACATAGTGCCCTCCGAGGTGCGTCCAACTAGGACCAACTAGTTACAATGATGGGAAAGACAGGATCCGACGTGCGTGCTACAGTTCGTACTTGGCAGGAGCGGTTGAAAGCTGCTCTCCAAGAGCGGCATGGGGTCACAAAGGGACAGGATCTGGCCGAAGACTTTACATCTTTTTCTTCTGGATATCAGGCTGCCGTCGAAATTGATACGGCAGTTTATGACGTGACACATCTCAAACGTCTCGCTGATTCTGGGGACAGCCAGCTCTCGCTTCGTGCTTTATCTGATGAATATCTAGGTCAATACGAACTTCGCCTGTTTGCGAATGAAGGCGCATTCGTTCTCAGTGACGTAATCCCAACTCTTGAAAACCTTGGTCTCCGAGTTCTTGATTACTTCCAGTTTAATGAAGTGGTTGGTGAAGATTCGATTTCCGCAACAATTCACGTGTTTGAAGCAGAGGCTGCTCGTGGCAGGTCTGTTGCTGTAGAAGAAAGCGAGGAGCGTATTTCAGATGCGCTTCGCGCCATTCAGAAAGGAGTGACCGAAGACGACCGCCTCAACGAACTCATTATGAGCGCGGGATTGACATGGAAAGAGGTTGGTGTATTGCGTGCTTACGCAAGTTATGCCTTCCGTCTTGGGGCGGTTGCTAGTCGTATGGGGGGGCAGCGTCCGCTGACTGCGTATCCCAATATTGCGTTCATCCTCTTTAACATTTTCGCTGTGCGTTTTGATCCAGAGGTTGAGTCACCGCGCGAAAATGGGATTAAGGTCCTGGGGCGTGAGTTTAGAGACACTCTTGCCTCGGTTCGTGGCATTGAGGACGATCGCACACTTCGTCGGATTTTTACTCTTATTCACGCTACAGAGCGGACAAATTATTATCGCGGCAACCTTCGAAAATCTCTGCTCCTCGCGATCAAAATCAACTGCCGCGCGGTAGATTTTATGCCTGAGCCACGCCCTAAACATGAGGTGTATCTTCATGGGTCTGGGACCGAAGCTATACATCTGAGGATGGATGATGTAGCACGGGGTGGGATCCGTTGGAGCGACCGCTATGAGGACTTTCGTGTCGAGGTTTTGGATCTCGTTAAGACACAACGGGTCAAGAATGCCGTCATTGTTCCCGGTGGAGCCAAAGGGGCGTTTATAGTAAAGGGTCTTTCGGAGGTGCGGACCGAGCGCCTCGCTGCCGGACTGGAGAGCTATAGGGAGTTTGTTCGCGGATTGCTTGAAATCTCCGATAACGTGATTGAAGAAGAAGTCGTTCATCCTGCGGGTATGGTCGTGCATGATGACCCTGACCCTTATCTCGTGGTCGCAGCTGATAAGGGTACTTCGAAAAATTCTGATACTGCAAACGAACTCGCTCTTGAAGTTGGATATTGGCTAGAAGATGCATTCGCTTCAGGAGGGTCCCAGGGGTATGACCACAAGAAAGAGGGGATTACTGCCCGAGGCACGTGGGAGTGTATAAAACGGCACTTTCGGGAATTGGATATTGACTTAGCAAATGAGCCGTTCACGGTTGTAGGTATTGGAGATATGAGTGGCGATGTCTTTGGTAATGGGATGTTACTCAGCCGTAAGATCCGATTAGTTGCGGCATTCAACCATCAACACATCTTTCTCGACCCAAACCCCGATGTGGAAGTGAGTTGGGTGGAGCGACAGCGCTTATTTTCTCTCTCGAACTCTTCTTGGTCTGACTACGATTTGGATCTTATCAGCGAAGGTGGTGGTGTCTTCGAACGTACGGCAAAGAAGATTTCTCTCTCAGACACGGTGCGTGAACGACTTGATGTCGAGAAGGCGGTGATGAACGGAGAGGAGCTTATTCGGTCAATCCTTCGAGCACAGGTTGATCTGTTATGGAATGGTGGTGTGGGGACATACGTGAAGGCGAGTTCCGAGACGCATACCGATGTTGGAGACCCAAGCAATGATAGTGTGCGGATTGATGCCACAGAGTTGAATGCGTGCGTAATCGGCGAAGGTGGAAACCTTGGATTGACTCAGCGGGCACGAATCCAGTTTGCGGTCTCAGGTGGAGGTGTCAACACCGATGCTGTCGACAACTCTGCTGGTGTCGACATGTCCGATCGAGAAGTTAACCTCAAGGTCCTCCTCGCCGGTCCGTTGAAGCGCGGATCATTGTCAGCAGATGAGCGAAATCATCTGCTCAAGGCGTGTACTGACGAGGTGGCCGATGCTGTGCTACTCAATAATTATACTCAAACCCTTGCCATTAGTCTTGATCTGATCCGTGCTCAAGAGAAGCCGATCCTGTTTTATGAGGCGCTACACCGTATGGAACGTGAAGGGGTGTTGGATCCGGTGCTTGAACGTCTGCCTGCGCCTGAAGAGCTTTTGGATCGCGAGGTTGCAGGGGGACATCTGACTCGACCAGAATTGGCTAGTCTGCTCGCACACGCAAAACTTCACCTCAAACAATTGATTGTCTCCTCGGGAGTTCCGAATGACCCCGCGATGCTGGAGTTGGTGAAGCGATACTTTCCGCCTTCCGCTTTGAAGGTGGTAGAGCGATTGGATATTGAGAAACACCGCTTGAATGCGCGGATTTCGAGCACGATTTTAACAAATCTGTTTGTCGATAGAATGGGTGCTACTAGTCACATCTTACTTATGCGAGAGAGTGGGCGTGCTGCATCTACGGTGGCACGTACGTGGTACGTGGCTTCTGAGATCACCGATGCGGATGACCTATATGATCGTCTCCGGGAAGCGGATACAAACGTTCGGGTTCAAGCTCAAAATCAATGGTATCTGGAGATTTCGAACTCGCTAAGTCGGACGACTCGTTGGTTGCTCCAGGGAACTGATCTCGTCCAGCCAATCGGTAACGCAATTAAGGCGCTTCACGGACCAGTTCGTGAAGTGCGGGCTGCCCTCCCAGGCATGCTCACTGGCCACCGTCTGGAGGATTTCCAAAACGACTGCAATAGACATGAGCGTGCTGGGCTTGATTCTGAGTTGGCTGAGCAATTGGCAATTTTCCGGTATGTCGATGAGTTATTGCCAATGGCGGCCTTAGTCCGAGAAACTGGTGCCAGCATGGAAGCCGTAGGTGCCGTCTATCTCGGTCTCGCTGAAGAGATCGATTTTCCGTGGTTGCGCACGAATATCGAAACACTGGCAGCAGAGGATCACTGGGGACAACGTGCGGCGAGAATCTTGATTGCGAGGCTAGAACGAGCTCGCTCTCGTATCACCGCAAACGTCATTGTTGCGGCGACCGAAACCACCATCGAAGACGCGATGCAAAGGTTTCGTCATAAGAATGCTGTTGATCTGAGCCGCATCCGAAAAATCATCGCAGAGATTCGCGCTACGGAATCCCTCGGCTTGTCAGCCTTTATTGTTGCAGTGGATACCGTAAACGAGCCCCAGATTACCGAAGCGATAATTTGAAGGTAGATCTAAATCCGAGTCTTGCGTTACGACGACTCATACAGTTTGGCTAGCTAATCCCTCTCCTTCGTAAGTACAGTTATCGTTTGCGGCCTAATCTCCACTGTGAACCCATTCTTCTCGGGGTCAAATGTCAATCAATAGGAGATGTAATTGTCGAGTTCCCATTCACTAACTTGAGCGACATACTCACCCCATTCAGCCTTCTTAGCTTGAATGAAGTGGTCAAAGATATGATCTCCTAAGGCAGCCTTCAGTGTCTCGTTCCCTTCAAGCTCGTGGACGGCCTCTCCAAGGTTTGCTGGGAGCGTTTCAAGCCCGATTTCGGCCCGCTCCTCATCTGAGAGTTTCCAGACATTTGTGTCGAGCGGAGGGCCCGGGTCAATCTGGTTTGTGATGCCATCAAGTCCCGCAGCAAGCTGAACTGCGAGAGCAAGGTATGGATTACAAGACGGATCGGGCATGCGGAACTCGCACCGGGTTGCCACACCTCGTCGGTCTGGTACCCGGATCATGGGTGACCGGTTGCGCTGTGACCAGGCAATACTCACGGGAGCTTCATATCCTGGGACGAGTCGCTTATAACTATTCACGATTGGGTTTGTAATCGCTGCTATCGCGCGTGCGTGTTTCTTTAGTCCACCGATGTAGTGAAGCATGACTGGGGATAATTGGTACTCTTCCTCCGCATCAAAAAAAACATTCTCTCCATTTTTGAACATCGATTGGTGCGTGTGCATACCTGATCCATTAGCTCCGAAAATCGGTTTCGGCATGAATGTGGCATGTAGTCCATGAGCGTGTGCGACGTTTCGGACGACAAACTTGAACGTCATGAGATCATCAGCTGTACGAAGCGCTTCTCCATACTTGAAGTCGATCTCGTGTTGTCCCTGTGCCACCTCATGGTGCGCAGCTTCGATCTCTAACCCCATCGCCTCAAGATTTGTTACCATGTGTCGCCGAGCACGCTCGCCCAGATCGACCGGTGTGAGGTCGAAGTAGCCGCCTGCGTCATGCGTTTCGACAGTCGGGTTTCCGGACTCGTCTCGCATGAAGAGGAAGAATTCTGCCTCAACTCCTGCATTCATGACATATCCCATGGCCGATGCCTGATCGACGACACGACGAAGGCAGCCTCTTGGGTCTCCCATGAAAACATCCCCATTCGGCCGATACACATCACAAAAAACTTGAGCAACTCTGGCATCTGGGTTTCCCCATGGGAACACACGGAACGTCTCCAGGTCCGGCTTGAGAAGCATGTCGCTCTCCTCGATCCGAACGAAACCTTCGATTGATGAGCCGTCGAAAAGGATTTCACCATCGAATGCTTTGTCGAATTGGCTTGCCGGCACTTCCACATTTTTTGGCATGCCTAAAATGTCTATGAAAACGAGCCGTAGAAAACGAACATTGAGGGCTCGACAGAGTTCAAGCATTCCGTCTCGTTCGGGGGAGTCGCCTAGTTCCTTACCGTATTCTTCGTACTTGGTTTCGGCAGCGTGTTCTGTAGGTGCGGCAAAAAAAGTGTCTGGCGACATGCAACCTCCAGGTAATGAGAGTCTTTGGAAAATGACTGTTAGATCAAGATCAAACGGTTAGGTAACTACCACATTTCTAAGCAAATTTTGATCAGCAATCATCCGAACGTCAACCTTTAACCTTATATTTGATAATTATATATTAATAAAAATCATTATTATGATGATTCAATGTTAATATATATATATATATGATTCATATGACTGATTATTATTTGGTGAATCTGCTAATGAGGGAGTTTCAACCTATGATCGAATGAACTTCGACTTTACGGCAGGATAGAGGTGAGTGTCCTCGATGCCAGATTGCAACCGTGAACAAGGTAAGGGACTAAATATTCCAGCTGCTTTACGGTGACTAAAAGCTCCAAAATTGAACTTCTGTTGGGGTTGTTTTGCAGGCTACAGCACCGGTAAAATTGCTACCGAGGTCCACATCTTTCAACCAAAATAAGGTTTGGTCGACGACTCCCTGGAGCGAGTCCACTCGCGTAAGGGGCCACGACAAGCCGCGGCTCGACGCTTTTAATAATGCCTCTTTCCGAGTCCACACACGATAGAATTCTGTGAGGCGATCCGACGCATCAAGCATCATCCATCTTTCGTGTTCTTTGGGTGAGAAATGGCGTTGAGCAATCCGATCAATAGCTGATCGTTCTCGTATTTGCTCCACATCAACACCAACTTCATCAGTGCCTGCAACGGCTAATAGAGCAAGTTGACCTGAGTGACTTAGATTAAAGAATAGATTCGCCAACTCGCTATCTTGATGGTGCACTTTCAAGGTGGGCTTCCCAGCGTCTCCGTAACGAAATTTCAGTTCGGAAGGCGTACGTTTCATGTAGGCTGCCAAGATCTTCCGGAGCGCTATCCGAGAAGCCTGAAACCTCCAACGGCTTTCGTTGGACCGGAGTCGATTAGCCCGATCCACCTCATCCATGCTCAGAAGGCTGATCTCGAGACTCGACTCTTTCAGTCTGTTGAGATCGACCCGCCATATATGAAGCGTTGAGCCTGGATGTGGCGGAAATGCTTTCGGTTGATGCCATGCTTTTCCCGAAGGTTGTTCGAAGCTCACACGTTTCTCCCCGAGGGTTCGAATGGCCGATCGTAAAACATCCCGACTGGCCGAGGTCGGAGCGTAACTGCTATCGTCATATAGACAAGCCTAAGCTATCCCATTATGGGTTGGTCTATTAAGCCCATGGACTATGGAATGAATGACTTTCTCAAAAGACAGATTTGGCGCAAGCTCGGGGCGCTTCCCGAAGAGAAGCAACACGAAGTTCTAGATTTCATAGAGTTTCTAAGTTCTGATTTCAGTGATGGGTCGACGCCGAGTACGCCAATGCTTCATCAGTTTGCCGAGACTGTGCAAAAAGGACTACGGCGAAGGGGTGCCTCGGCGAGCACCATGAAAGGTACAATGAAGGTGCTTGGGGCCGCTGAACGCGTATTTGAACCTTTCCGAGAGGCTCGTAGGGAGTTTCTCGCCGAACTTGAAGCTGGGACCCCCGAGCCACCTCACGATCGCGATCACGAACCGCCGGAAGAACGTGAAGTTATCGTCGAGTAGTATTTTACGGCTGTGACCCACGGCCTGTGAGTGTGACCCGTAGGAATGGCACGTTGACTCGAGCCATGTAGCCACCTACGATGGCTCATGGGAGCCACATCGTTTATTCATACGGCCACGCTATCGCTTGTCTGTTCCGGGCGAGGAGAAAGTGCGGCGCATTTCGTGCTGGCTCCAGATCGCCTTGAAGAGGAGGCGCTTCTCTGCCGTGAACCGCTTCTGCTAATCCGAAGCAAATTCAGCCCTCAAAGAGCCTCATGAGCAAACCGATCCGCGAGACTTTGACTTTCGATGATGTATTGCTTTCCCCAGGTCATAACGTGGTACACCCGGCCGATGTTGACACCTCGACTCGGCTAACTAATCAGATCCAACTGTCGGTTCCTCTCGTGTCCGCTGCGATGGACACGGTTACGGAACATCGGATGGCGATCGCACTTGCACGTGAGGGCGGGATCGGGTTTATCCACAAGAACATGTCTATCGAAACGCAGGCCCAGCAAGTTGATCGCGTCAAGCGATCTGAGAGCGGTATGATTTTGAACCCGATCGCTCTGGGTCCGGAAGCTACCCTCCGCGAAGCTAAGCAGCGGATGAAGGAATTTTCCATCAGTGGTGTTCCGGTTGTGGATGGGGAAGGGCGTCTCTTGGGCATACTTACCAACCGTGACCTGGTATTCGAGACGGATGTCTCTCGTCGAGTCAGTGATGTGATGACATCTGAAGGTCTTGTGACGGCGCCACTTGGCACATCATTGGAGGAGGCCGAAGACACCCTACGTAAGCACAAGATTGAGAAACTTCCCGTCACAGATGACGATGGTTTCCTCAGGGGCTTGATTACAGTGAAGGACATTTTCAAACGGCGACAATTCCCAAACTCGACCAAAGATGACCATGGACGGCTGCGCGTAGGTGCCGCTGTAGGCACTACTGCTCGCGATTTAGAGCGAGCCAGGGAACTCGCGGCGGCTGGAGTCGACGTTGTGGTGGTTGATACAGCTCATGGGCATTCGGAAGGGGTTTTACAGTTTGTCGCACGCGTGCGCGAGGCCTTGCCTCAGACCTCACTGATTGCTGGAAACGTCGCCACATGTGAGGGGGCAGCTGCATTGGTCGACCTGGGTGTTGATGCGGTTAAAGTTGGGGTTGGCCCGGGATCAATTTGCACCACCCGAGTAGTGACAGGTGTGGGAGTCCCACAAATTACCGCCATCCAGGATGCGGCAACTGGTCTAGACGGCCGGGTCCCCTTAATCGCCGATGGAGGGATTAAGTACTCAGGCGACATAGTTAAGGCCATTGCTGCTGGGGCTGAGAGCTGCATGTTGGGTTCGATGTTTGCGGGCACCGACGAAAGCCCAGGTGAGACGTTCCTTCTTGAGGGAAGACGTTTCAAAATGATCCGAGGTATGGGTTCACTTTCTGCGATGAAAGAAGGGTCGGCAGATCGGTATTTCCAGGAGGATACAGCGACTGAGAAGCTTGTGCCTGAAGGGATTGAGGGGCGAGTTCCCTACAAGGGGCCTGTCGCCGACACGGCATTCCAACTCATTGGCGGTTTGCGAAGCGGGATGGGGTACTGTGGGGTTGAAAACATAGAAGCTCTTCGCCAAGAGACCCAATTTATTCGGATTACGGGTGGTGGCTTGCGTGAGTCTCACCCCCATGATGTTATCATTACCCGTGAGGCACCCAACTACTACATGCGATAATTGATTGCTGCCTCTCCGCTTCCTTCGTTTCCTTTATCGGTGAGAACTGACGACGATGCGGGGTAGACGAACCCTAACATCCACGCTCATTTTTTCTTCAAGCTTTCTAGCGTTGATGTTCGACCCTTGATAGACTGGGGTTCAAAGGTGATGAGGGTGGAGAAACGGGAGGGTTGTGGATGGGGGAACAGACGGGTCGAAATCGAATGGATGGGCCAGTCGCGATCGCGGCTATGGTGGTCTTTCTCACGGGTTGTGGAATCCTTTCATCCAAGGTGTCTCTGAATCCAAATGACGCCAGGACCAGACCAATTGGTGACTCACAGGTCACTACACTTGAGACCGGCTCTGAGCCTCCGGCTGTTCAAGGGTACAAGGAACGATCTCAAAGAGCGCTGCTTTCGGATGAGATTGATCGCCGGATTCGTGAAGAATTGGATGGAGATCCGTTAGCACTGATCCGCCCTGTAGATCGACGTGAGACTTTCCCTCTTGTAGTAAACGACCCAGTTGAAAAGTGGATCGATTATTTTGAGACAGTGATTCCGGAACGCTTCGGACTCTATCTGGAACGCAAGGGTCGATGGGAACGGATGATCCGCCATAAGCTTCGCGAGGCGAACATGCCTCAAGATTTTATCTATCTCGCACTCATTGAGAGTGGGATGAATCCCTTTGCGTATAGCCGTGCACGGGCGGTGGGTATATGGCAGTTTATCTCAAGTACAGCGCAGAGGTATGATCTTGAGGTTTCTTTCTGGATCGATGAACGGAGGGATCCTGAGAAAGCCACCGAATCGGCGCTTCGTTACTTGTCTGATCTTTATGAACAATTCGACTCTTGGTATTTAGCAGCTGCTGCGTATAACGCTGGTCCTGGGCGTGTGCGGCGGGGTCTCCGACGTGTCGAGGGTGGAACCTTCTGGGATGTGGCGGACACAGGAATTCTCAGGAGAGAGACCCGGGACTACGTACCGAAGCTGATTGCCGCTTCCATTATAGGAAAGAATCCGGAGCGCTACGGTTTTGGACACATCGTCGAACAGGCTCGCGACGACATTGTAACCGTAACAGTTCCTGACGCGACGAGTTTTGATGTCCTGGCCGATGCAGCTAGCACAGAGGAAGATGTGATTCGAGAACTAAACCCTCAGTTTCCGCAGCGTGTAACTCCTCCGAATAGAGCAGTGACCATCCGAATTCCGCGAGATGGTGCTGCCAAGTTTGGAGATCGCTATGCTGCGGTCCCTTATGACGAACGGGTTACGTGGACGTACCACGTAGTAACGCGAGGTCAGACACTCGGTGAGATTGGACGCCGATACGGGGTCACAGTGGTGGCCCTCCGAGCCGCAAATGGAAATGTGAATCCTCGCCGTCTTGGGATTGGAAAACGTTTGGTCATTCCAAACCCTGCGCGTTTGGCGAGCCGCCAAGCTGCGAGTTCTTCGGGTAGTAGTGAGAACGCCGGTTTGAGCACGCCGGAGAGGAATTCTAGTTCAGCCACGGTTGTTGTTCGCAGAGGTGATTCACTGTGGTTAATCGCGCGACGCTTCTCGGTGTCAACTCGTCAACTTATGGAATGGAATGGTTTGTCATCTTCAACGATACACCCTGGCGATCGTATTGAGATTAAGCGTTGATCTGCAGGGGTTATTCTCTATCTGATTCCCCACCGTTACCCACCTTCGTTCGGTGGGCCCGCAATTGGGTAGACCAGAGCACGCCCTCTCTTGCCGCGCAATCCGTTCCTCGGATCCAAGACGATGGGCGCGTGCTCGAGGACCAGATCGTAGTCGACCTTTTTGTGATCGGTCGTGATCACGACAATGTCACTGTCTCGCAACAGCTCCTCGGTGAACGGTTCGGACTGTAGAGTGCTCGAGTCGAGATTGATTGAGGGGACGAAGGGATCGTGATAGGAGACGATGGCTCCATCTGAGCGAAGGAGTTCAAGGATGTCCAAGGCCGGGCTCTCGCGAACATCCCCAACGTTCGCTTTGTAGGCCACCCCTAACAGCAGGACTCGGCTTCCTTTTACGGGTTTGTCATGTTCGTTAAGCGCCTGAGCAATTCGTGAAACTAGATAGCGAGGCATCTCTGCGTTGACTTCCGACGCAAGCTCAATGAACCGAGTTCGATACTGCAGTGTTCGCATTTTCCATGCGAGATAGTGTGGGTCGATGGGTATACAGTGCCCGCCAAGGCCTGGTCCTGGTGTAAATCGCATGAATCCATAGGGTTTGGTTGCCGCTGCGTTGACCACCTCCCAGATGTCGATTCCTAACCGGTCCGTGATCATCGCCATCTCGTTTACGAGACCGATGTTTACTGCCCGGAAAGTGTTTTCGAGCAGTTTTGTCAACTCGGCGACCTCCGGCGAAGATACACTCACCACTTCATCGATTACACTGCTATACAGCGCTGTCGAAAGTTTACGACACGCCTTAGTAAGCCCGCCAACCACTTTGGCAGTGTTTGTGAACGTCCATGTTGTGTTTCCTGGGTCAATACGTTCGGGACTGAAGGCGAGGAAAAAGTCCTCGCCTGCTATTAGTCCGTCACCCTCAAGCTCTGGTTGGAGGAGCTCTCGTGTTGTTCCTGGGTAAGTTGTTGACTCAAGTATGATTAACTGTCCCGGCCGCAATTTTTTTCGGATTTCCTCCAAAGCTCGCATGATATAGGACACGTCGGGGTCGCCGGTTTTCCCGAGCGGTGTTGGGACACAAATGATTACTGCATCAACTTCACTGAGACGGCCGAAGTCCGTGGTTGTATCTAGGCGTCCAACTTCAACCATGGCCAATACGGCTTCAGGCGTGACGTCGCCGACATGCGAATTTCCACTCCGCACTAACTCGACCACACTCTCGAGGATATCAAAACCTAATGTCGTGAATCCAGCCTCAGCGAACGCCGTGATGACCGGAAGGCCTACATATCCGAGTCCAAGAACTCCGACTCTCGCGTTTTTCGACTCGATTTTATGAAGTAATGCGTCTTTCTGGCTCACTGATAGATCTCGCTCAATTCCACCCTGGCTATGAACGACCAACGGTGGCGTGAAAAATTCCCGGAATGTCTCATATGTCGAATGTTACCGATTCGACTTTCTATTATGAACATTCTTCAATTTAGCAGGTGGACAGGTTTTACTCCGGCTCACTATGCCAGCTTCCGGAGCGACCTCCGCGTTTCTCTCGGAGTCGGATAGGCCCTAGGGTCATACCACGATCCATGACCTTACACATGTCGTACAAGCTCAACAGGCCTGCTACAACCCCACTGAGCGCCTCCATTTCAACTCCTGTGCGCCATTCGGCAGTGGCTCTAACCCTCAGGCGGTATCCTGGCAACTTTTCGATGGCTTCGATTTCAACGTCGACACCGTCCAATGGGATTGGATGGCATAATGGGATAATACTTGAGGCGGCTTTTGCTCCTTCGATTGCAGCCAACCGTGCAACTGCGAGTGCTTCCCCTTTCTCAACTTGACCCGCACGAATAGCCGCAAGGGTATTTGGTTGCATATGGATCTCACCTTCAGCGATCGCGACCCGTCGGGTAATTGGTTTATCGCTGATATCAACCATGTGTACCCGGCCTTCAGAGTCTAAGTGTGTGAGTCGTTCCAAGAGGCATATCTCCTAGTGCTGTCAACTCTTTGTTGGATAACCACGTGGTGTGGCTAGTGGATGGAAGTACCCTGTGTTGCGTAGGGGTTCCTCCCCTCCACCGTTCGAACCATTGTTATACCACAAGCTCTGTTTCACTAGTGGGTTCCGCCGAATGCGTTGTTCATGTCCTTGAGCAGGACGGAAACCGTGGATTGAGGATTTATGTTACGGGTGACACTCTCAAGAGCGTTATCGACCACCCTCATCGCTTGGATTACCCCTGCCAGGGAAACACGTTGGTCCTTGATCAATACCCGCAAGCGGGTTGGGTCAAGGATTGCTGCCTCGGCCCCTGCACTCTCACACATGACGTCTCTCAATCTAACCCGAAGCTCCTCTAACGCTGGTTGAAGGACCGCACGAGCACCTCTCGCAGAGTATTCCGATGCAACCTGATAGCGCTTTTCGGCGCCTTTTTCGAGGGCCGCGGTTAGCAGGCGTTCACCTGATCTCTGTGACTCAGGTGTGTCCGACTCCAACAAATGTTTCGCTCTCCCCACTACTCCCTCTGAACGTCGGGCAACATTACGGGCCTCATCGGCCGGAGCATTGAGTTCATCTGTTAAATATCTAGTCACTTCGTTTTCAGATAGAGGAGGGATCCGAAGCGACACGGTTCGCGAACGAATTGTCGGAAGCAGCAATTCAGGATAAGTGGTGGTTAAGATGATGTAAGCAAACAATGGGGGCTCTTCGAGCAGTTTGAGAAACGCGTTTGCTGCTTCTTGGCTTGCGGCTTGTGGAACCATGCGGTCAGCGTCACCTACGACGAAGACCGTACGTTTCGTCATCGCTGGACGCCTTGAGGCCTGTTCCCGGATCGTATGGATCGCTGAAACATATATTCCTGTTGCTTCGCCTTCATCCAGCACCACTTCGGGATTTTTGCGCAGAGTGGCTAGACGTTCCTGCCGCTGTGTTTCAGTCGCTTCGCGGAGCTTGGCGCTTGAACTCGCCCTTTTCGGTCGTGGCATCGGGAAGTGTAAATGAATATCTGGGTGCTCGAGGTGCGCAGCTAGACGACAACTACGGCAGGTACCGCATGGACCTCCTTCAGTATTACACTGAAGCGAAGCCGCGATCCATAGGGCCATGGATTGTTTTCCGACTCCCTTGGGCCCATGGATGAGTAGCGACTGAGGAAAACGCCCCCCTGCCAGCGCGCCCAAAATACGCTCGCATAACCTAATCTGACCCCACGGCAGCTGGATTTCCGAACGTGTCGAGTCACTCATTATAGTCGTTTTCTCTCGTTCGGTTTCGTAGCCATCGCACAGGGTCGACCGCCCTTGGACCCGCGCTGCCTGGTTCGTAGATCTGAAACTCTATGTGCGGATTTGTGCTGTCGCCTCCCACATGTCCGATTATTTGCCCCTGTTCGACTCGTTGGTTCTGAGTGACGGTCACGTTCTGGAGTCTTTGGTATGAAGAGTAGAAGCCCCCTCCATGGTCGAGGATCACAGTTTGACCCGATGAGCGTGCCACGACGGATCCTACAATGCCGGTGTCGACCGCATGGACAGGAGAACCGCGTTCTGCTCTAATGCCAAGACCTTCGCGTGGGATAGTAGTGTTACCCTCGCGCTGTGGGCCGAACTGATAGAGGATATCGCCGTCTAAAGGCCAGTTCAGGTTTCCGAGATCTGAAGTGGTGAGATTGGAGATCGTGGCAATCCCTACCTCTCGCTCATTCCTTCGGCGTCTCTCTTCAAGTTCTTCGAGCAAGGTTCGTAATTGCTGTTCTTCCGTCGCCAGGTGTGTGAGGGTAGAACGGGCTTCACTTTGACGCCCAGTGAATACCGCTAGTCGGCGTTGTCGTTGGGTTTCAAGTCTTTCCAATTCATCAAATTCGTCAAGCTTTTCAAGTCGAACACGTTGGATCGTTTGCGCATCTGTGGATAGTGTCGCTCTCTGATCCGTGAGCTTTCGCTCAAGATCATGGACTTCGCGAACGAGCATGCGGTCGAAGAGTGCCACATCATGAAGATATTTATAGCGGTTCAAAAGATCAGAAAATGAACGGGACGAAAATAGCACTTGAATTGGTCGCAGCGGACCTCGTTTGTATATCTCCCGCAGCCGCTGGTGAAGAGTGACCGTGCGGACCGCGAGTGCATCTCGTGTATTGAGCATATCTCGCGTCATAGCAGTAACCTGATCGCTAAGGGTCCCAAGTTGAATATTGAGTTCCGCTAGGAGGCTAGTCGAGGATGAGATCTGGTTTTCGATGTTTGAGATCTCTTCGCTGATGTTGGTCACCTGTCCAGTGAGGTCACTGAGTTGCTGTTGGAGTTGTTGACGTTCGGCGCGAATCTGGTCTAGCCGCGTCTGACTAGTATTAATCTGCTGTCGAAGCTGGTTGGGATCCTGAGCATCCGTGCTTGAGAAAGTGGCACATAGGATTGCAGCTAAAAAGACAACGATCGTCCAACCTCTCCTATGTTGCATACGCTCGTCCGAGTTCTCGGCGCACCGAAACAACTGCCGACATCATCCCGATTGCACAAGCTGTCAAGACTCCTCCAACTACCCAATTGTTTGGTAACCAGAGGAGACTGTCGAACTCTGTAAACTGGTAGCGGAAACTCCCATACGTGAGGCGAGTGAGACCGAGGGCGATCAGCCCACCCAGCAAGCCTTTAATGAACCCCTCGATGACGAAGGGAAATTGCACATATCGGTCTTTAGCTCCAATTATTTTCATGATCTCAATCTCTTCAGAACGAGCCAGGATGGCGATTTCAACTGATGTGAAAATTAACAGAATAGCCACAACCGCGAACGCCCCTCCGAGGATGGCCGAAACTCCACCAGCAATCCGTCGAATTGTGAAGAGTTGCTCAACCCATCCTTCGCCGAAGCGAACCTCTTCTACGAAGTCGTACTCTTGAAGATGTTCGGCCATTATCTGGACCGACTCAGGTGTTCGAAAACCAGGCTTCAACCTCAGATGTAAAGAAGCGGGGAGTGGGTTAACTCGAAGTTCTTCGTAGATTTCGGAGAACTCGGGGAGGTCGCTCTGTGCGTTTGCCAGTGCCTCTTTCTTCGACACATAAAGCACCTCTTCGATCTCCGGAAAAGCTTCAATCTCCTGTTGTGCTACCTGAACTTGATCAAGTCTCATGTCTTCGAGAAGATAGCCCACGACCTCTACACGACGCTCGATATCGCTGATCGCTGATCCGATGTTGTGGGCGCTTAATCCGAATAAGCCCATGATTACAAGGCTCAGGCCGATAGCACTGATCGAAAGTGTACTAAGCAGTGGAGTTCGGCGAAATCCAACGAGTGCCTCACGCAAGGGTCTCATGTGTTTTCACGCTGGTTAGGTGCACTCTCGTGGGGGACGTCCGGAGGAGATCCCTTTGGCACCTCTGTCACCGAGGTTTTATTTGATTCCGATAACATGGATGTTTGGGGGCCAGATGCCGGGGGTGATCCTAGTGCATCCGTTTCACGAACACTCGAGACTGGCTCCGTCCCCACCACCGAATCGGATATGAGTTGACCATTTTTAAGCTCTAAAACTCTTACCCCCGGGGTTCTACGGACCAGTTCCGTGTTATGTGTCGCCATGACCACGGCCATGCCTTCAAGGTGGAGCCTCCAGAACAACTGGAAGATTTCCTCAGACGCCTCGGCATCAAGGTTCCCCGTCGGCTCGTCAGCTAAGAGCAGCAGTGGATTCGTCGCTAAGGCGCGTGCTATGACAACCCGCTGCTTTTCTCCGGCAGACAACTCTGACGGAAGTGATTTTGCCTTTTCAGATAGGTTAACCTGATTGAGTAGTTGTTCAACTTTTCGGTCAGCCTCGCGTCGAGATGCCCCAGTAACCTTGAGTGCGAACGCCACATTGTCTGCAGCTGTCAAACCCGCAAGCAGTTTGAAATCTTGGAATACGAACCCTATCCGTCTCCGCAGGTTTGGAATCTGGCGACGCTTGGTTCTTGAGGTGTGATAGCGTAAAACTTGTAGTTCTCCTTTGGTGGGGCGTGTCTGAAAGTGAATCAGTTTCAGAATGGTTGATTTGCCAGCTCCAGAATGGCCGGTCAGGAAGGTGAACTCGCCCTTCCGGAGGTGGAAGCTGATCTCAGCTACAGCGGCACCTGTTCGCGGATGGACCTTCGACACATTGTAAAATTGGATCATAGGGTGCTTACACTTGCACTGCAGAATCGGATACAGAGATCAATCGCCGCACGCATTGCTCCTGGATCTGCCGACTTTGTTCCAGCAATATCGATCGCCGTGCCGTGATCGGGAGATGTTCGCGGGAACGGAAGTCCTGCCGTCACGTTCACTCCCTCGTCTCTTGCCAACGTCTTCAACACGGCGAGTCCGACGTCATGATAAGGAGTGACCACGAGGTCTGCTTTACCTTCAATTGCTTGTAGAAATACCGTATCTCCGGGAAAAACACCAAGCAGCTCGATCTTCGGGTCAGTAGCTAATTTGTTGATTGCAGGCGCCAATATCTTCTGTTCTTCATCCCCGAACAGTCCTCCTTCACCTGCATGGGGATTGAGGCCCGCGAACGTCACACGAGGCTGTGGAATGCCCCACCACCTGCGAAGTGCGTCGATAGCGATCTGAGTTTTCATTGTGACCAGATCTACGTTCAGCGCATCGGGCACATCACCTAGTGGCATGTGCGCCGTGAGAAGGGCAAGTCGAAGCGGACCTCCAATTGGGGTACGCTCAGCCGCCATCATCATCGTAACTTCAGCCGCTCCGGTGAGAGTTTGGAGGAACTCTGTGTGCCCAGGGAAGGGGAAGCCTGCTGCGTGAAGTGCTGCCTTACTGATGGGAGCAGTGACGATACCATCCAGCTTGCCGTCGCTTGCTAACCTGACAGCTCGCTCAATAGCCTTCGCCGAGAGTTCTCCTGCTAAGCGAGGACCTCCCCCAGGTTCCCACTCGCCAACAGACTCCCAAACTCCTAGTTCTTCAAGTTCGCGTTCGACTGATCCAAGCGCCCTTGGTCCGATCAGAACGGGTTTGAGTCCGATGAAGTCTCGGAGCGCTGCCGCCGTCACTTCCGGTCCGATCCCGCGCGGATCGCCCAACGTTATACCAATCCGAGGCACCTTCGTCTTCCTCTCCCTCTTCAGTCCTCGAAAACTGTCACTCTCGGCATCTTTTATGTCGCAATCTTCGTCAGAGCTTCACATCAACGAATGTATTAGACCGAATCTCACCCAACAGGATGTCTAATTGCTTTGTCTGGCGGATGGTTTGTCGGATTTGATCGCGAACATCGTCAAACTCGAGAGGACCCTCTGGACGGTAGGTAACGACCTGAATTAGAGCAAACTCTTTTGGCCCACCCCGCTCAAGTTCTAGGGGACCATATACCTGTCCGGAGACTATGTTCTCAAAGGCTCTTGAAACCTCTCCCATAAACCGGTCCGTAAGTTGGTTTACCGGCACGTCATCGAATCGAATATCCTCGTCAGCCACATCATTCCTAAAAAGAGCGGTTAAGCGCTCGGGGTCCACCCCAGCCCGGAGACTGTCAGCAATCTGTTCTGCGACGGAGTATGATGAGTCCACGTCTGCATCTCCGATCTCGGGTCGGATGAGGATGTGTCTGAGAAATCGCTCCGCCCCACGCTGACGCTCAATCTTGATGATGTGAATTCCAAACTGCGTTTGGACGGGGTTTATCAGGGTTTGCCCGGGACGTGATGCCCAGACCGCATCGCCGAATGGTTTTACGACGGTGTTCCGGCTCATCCAACCTAGTTCGCCTCCCCTCTCTCGGGTTTGCTCATCGTCGGAATGGCGTCGAGCAACCACTTCAAAATCTTCCCCGACTCCCAACTCGCTCTGGATACGGATTATACGAGCTCGGGCACTGTCACGAGCCGCACCGCTTGGTGATGGTGTGATCACTATTTGGTTGAATGAGATCAATGCTGGCCGTAATTGTTGATCGCCCTGGCGTTCTTCAAAGAAGGTTTGCATCTCAGACTCGGAGACAAGGACGGGAGGAAGGTCAGTCCTTTGTTCCAGAGAAAATCGGTACTCCATGAAGAGCGACTCGGCTTCTGACGCGCGCCGTAGCATCTGCCTATATTGGAGCATGTTCATCCCAGCCGCCTCAACCGCCTGCATCATTTCCTCGTCGGTAGCGAATTGTTCCCGGCGGCGCTGGTATTCATCTTCAACCATCTGATCAACACGACTTGCATCTGGTGTTAATCCAGCACGCTTTGCCTGTTGCAGTAGGATGATGTTGTCGATTTCTGCCACGAGGACTTGTCGGGCAAAGTCTGTCCACTCTGGAGTGTCCCGCTGTGGAATCCGTGCCCCTTGGCTCTGAAGCTCAAACAGCCGTATCTCGAGTTCGGATAAGAGGATCGCAGTATCCCCAACTACAGCGACGATTCGATCGGTCTCTTCGACACCCTCAGGGAATTCAGCCGAGCTTTTTTCGTCGCTGTTGGAGGTTATCTCCCTTTCCTGGGCACGTCCTAGCGATGGTTCAACTAGGACGCACAAAATCCCAATGGTCAGGGCCCAAAGTGCTTTACTCACAATATAATTATCCTTCACGTTCTCTTATGCTCCTCCCTCAGAGGATCGGCCCCGTTCGCCGATTGCACTAGACAAAAGCCCAAGGGCTTCCACTAATGTCGGTAGTAAGGGTTCAGGTCCGGCCCGTCGTAGCACCAAGGATAACGGTTGAAGCCGTCTAACTTCAACGTCGAGTTGGTGCTCTACGAGTGCGTTCTTAAGTAGCCCAAGCTGGGGAGTCGCTGATTCTTGGAATGTGATCCGCGCGTTCGTGTCTGACACGCGAATCCATGCCGCCCCCACGGTAGTGCCTAGAACCCGTATTTTTGCCGAATCCAGCAGTCGGGCAGTTGGCTTTGGAAGTGGTCCGAACCGGTCCCGTAATTCGTCCCTCATGTCTTCGATTTTTTCCCAATGATCAAGGCGGGAGAGCCGACGATAGAGATTCACCTTCTGCTGGGGTTCGGACACATAATCATCAGGGAGAAATGATTCTCCATCAACGCTGATCTGTATCCCAAGTTTTGTTTCGGTGGTCCCATCACCCTTGAGGCGCTGCACCGTGTTCTCCACAAGTCGTTGATATGTCTCGATTCCAACGGCCGTAGCAAAACCGCTCTGATCGGAGCCTAGCAGATTGCCCGTGCCTCTGAACTCAAGATCCTTCAAGGCTATGTCATACCCCGATCCTAGTTCTGTGTGGTGCTCGAGAACTCTCAGGCGTTCTGTAGCTTCTGGCGCAACGTTTTCAGGCACAAGAAGATAACAATATGCCCTTCTGTGTGAGCGTCCGACGCGGCCACGTAGTTGATAGAGTTGTGCTAGTCCGAAGTTATGTGCTCTATGAACGATCATCGTGTTTGCTGATGGCACATCGAGCCCGTTTTCGATGATGGACGTGCAGATGAGAATGTCGATGTCGCCCTCTATAAAATTGTACATGGCATCTTCAAGGGCTCGCTCTGGCATCTGTCCGTGTGCGATCACGGTGCGTGCTTCCGGCACGAGGTGCTGTACTCGCCGGGCAAGGGCATCAATGGTTTCTACTCGGTCATGCACGAAAAAGATCTGCCCGCCTCGGTCTAGCTCCCGCCGGAGTGCTTCTTCAAGGATCAAAGCATCCCAATCCAAGACATGGGTGATGATAGGCATGCGATTCCTGGGTGGTGTCCGCATCAAAGACAGATCGCGAATTCCGCCCAGTGCGAGATGAAGCGTTCTTGGGATAGGGGTAGCCGTTAGTGTCAGCACATCAACGGCCTCGCGAAGTTCCTTTAGGTGTTCTTTCTGCTTGACACCAAACCGCTGCTCTTCATCAACAATCAACAATCCCAGGTCCTTGAATGTTATGTCCTGTGACAGAAGCCGATGGGTCCCGATTACCAAGTCGATATGTCCGCTAGCCAGTTTTCCTATGACCTCCTTTTGTTCGGAAGAGGTGCGGAAGCGTGACAAGCTCTCTATGCGGAGGGGAAAGGCGGCGAGGCGCTCTTGGAAAGTACGTAAGTGTTGTTCAACCAGGATAGTTGTCGGAGCGAGCATTGCCACTTGCGCACCCTCTAGCACCACCTTGAAAGCTGCCCGGATCGCGATTTCTGTTTTCCCGAACCCTACGTCTCCGCAGATGAGACGATCCATCGGATTTGGTTTTTCGAGATCTTCACAGACAGCTTTCCAAGCTTCAATCTGGTGTGGTGTTTCCTCATAAATAAAAGCAGACTCCATCTCAGTTTGCCACGGATTATCGGATGCGAATGCACGACCCTCCGCTAACTTTCGCCTCGCATACAATTGCAAGAGATCCACCGCTGTTTCTTCAATGGCGGAGACAGTTCTTCGCTTCAGCCGGTTCCACTTTTTCCCGCCGAGTTTGTGCACCACGGGTGGCCGTGCATTGGATGGAATGCTCCCCCATCGCTCGATCAAATCCAGTCGATAGTGGGGAAGTCGGAGTAATTCACCATCGGCGTATTCGATCTCCAACGTTTCGATTGTTTGCCCATCGACCTTGACTTGTTGGATCCCATGGTACCGGCCAATCCCATGGTCGATATGGACCACGTAATCCCCAGGTTGAATTGATGCAATTGACTCGAGAGTGGCTGCGCCCTTGAACCGAACACGGTGTCGCCGGTACGCTCTGCGAAACACCTCATGGTCCGTGAGTACTGTAAGATTGGAGGGTGGACCGACCCGGAAGCCTCCAGATAATGATCCGACTGCTAAGGTCACGTGTTGGATCATGTCGCGGCCCGCTCGCTCGACCACAATTTCTTCAAGACGTTCGATCTGTCCTTCGTTATCGCACAGGATTAAGGTTTGTCCTCCTTCCTCGTATGTGCGCGAGATCTGTGCGATGAGTCGTTTCATGTCCCGATCAATTTTTGGGGGTGGCTCAATAGGCAATTGAATCACGCCGGGCATGTTTTCCGCGTTATCAGTAATGAATTCAATCCTGCGAAATTGTTTGAGCCTCAATTCCGCGTCTGAAGGAGGCACCGCGAGTGCGTCTGTGGTCACTTCCTGATCACTCGCCCGTTTTCGGGCCTCTCGGATCTCGTTCCAAAGTCTGGAACGTGCCTTGATCCCATTTTCGGGCTCCAGGTGAACCATAATCGCATTGGATGGGAGTAGTTCAACAAGTGACCGTCGCTCGGTGACACCTTTATCCTCTCCAGCCATAAGATCAATTGGGAGAATCTCTGCGTTATCGCAGATTTCGGTTGACCGCTGTGTCAAAGCATCAAACCGACGCAACGACACTATTTCATCGCCCCATAGTTCAATTCTAAGAGGTGCGGGATGGCCGAATGGGAAGGTGTCGATTAATCCTCCCCGGACCGTGAAGTCACCTACCTCGCGTACGGAATGAGTCCGAACGAACCCCATACGTTCTAGTCTGCCTGCAAGGTCCTCAAGTGGAGCAGTGTCCCCAATTGAGAGATCTAAGGAAAGCGATTCTCCTGAATGCACTGGAATCGGAGACCGTTCAATCAGTGCTCGCGCTGTCGTCACTAAAACGCGACATTGGTCCGCGAGCAGAGCGGCAAGAGCATCCACGCGTTGAGCGGAAATTTCTATGTGGGGATCCTCATCTTCATACGGAAGCACCTCTCGCTGTGGGTAGCAACGGGTTCGAAGGTCACCTAGTGCTAGCAGATCTTCGTGTAGCTTGTCGGCATGTTCTGGTGAGATAGCTATGAGTACGATCGGAACTCCTGGGGACAAATCTGCTAGAGAAAGTGCTAATGCGGTTGTTGCTGCGCCTGGGAGGCTATATAGGGGTACACGTCCCCCATCACGCGAAAGCGCCTCTGGTAGGTTGGCTTCCTCCGCGAGCTTTTGGAACGTCCTTAAGATCAGCTCGAAGCGCCCGATCTACTTTCGCTCCGTGCTTGGGAAGTTTCGCCGTCCCTGGTCGATTTCCCTGAACGGCCAGGTGTAGCAAGAAACAACTCGATAGCCACGAGGGCTAGGGTGATCACAAGCAGCCCAATCGTTATGTCGCGCCCGCGTCGTGCACGAAACACGGTAGTTGTCCAAGAGTCTCCTTTGGGTCCGGCTGTGAACACCGTGCGCCCTGGAAAGATGGACGCCAGATCCGCTCTGGGTAGAGGTGTTGGGTCGATCTCCATGGCAGGTACGTTGACAGCAAATTGAGTTTCTCGATATGCCCCATCCGGATTCACTCCATGTGCCGTGTACACACCAGCCATTGAAGGCGTATAAACGGTGCCTTTCACAACTGGCCGGGTAGAACCGTCTGGTGCGACAATTTCGTTGACCCATCGTGGGAGGGGAACGGTGCTTCCCGCCTCAAAATCTGAGGGTGGCCAAGAAGAGAGATGCGACCAGTAAACTAACAAGGCCTCGAGGAATGGGATCATGGTTGGGTGTGCTGGAAGGTCGATTGCCTCAGATGTGAGTGGGGACGCGACCAATAGAATGAGGCGTTCTCCTTGCTTTTTTCGCACTAGCCAAGGTTCACCATCCTCATTCGTAAGAAGGGTTGTGTCTACGTTTGCCGCCCCCCCTCCCGATCTGAGAAGGTAGCGCGATCGAACCCGGACCCCCGACAGGGAAAATGTTGCCGTGGACTCCTCGAATCCTAGGTCACCGTGCCCCGGATCTACGTGAGCCTGTATATCAACGCCTAACACAGACAATATTTGGTTGAAGGCTGGTAGGTCTATTGGGTCGGATGGTGGTACTAGGATCAACGTCGATACCCCAAGCCACGAGGAACCCTGTGGCGCGCCTCCTTCTAAGACCACTATAGAGGCATGGGGGTTTGAACCGAGCCGACCGGCCTGAATCAGGGTTTGGATTCCGATCCTGATGAAACTGTCTTCAGGGCCTTCAAAATCGATGGTGGGTGGAGATACCACACGTATAGAGAAATACCGGATGTCATCTGCGCGGGAGCCGCCAGCAGACACCTCTACTTGCCCGACATGGGAACCGATGTCCAACTCCGGCAGTCCGAGCGTAGAGCTTGCTCCCCAGGGCGCGCGGGAAGCACCAACTACTCGACCGTCGACATCTATCCGAATGTCAGCATCAGTTACGGTTTCTCCGGGAGAGAGTTCCTTACCTCCTTTGAGTTCTGTTCGCACAGTGACCCCATGACCAATCCCTGATGGGACGGTAGTGCCACCCGTTAGCTCTAGTGCAGCCAACGCAGCGTTTGCCTCAACTGGCGGTGGTGGTACGTAGGCAATTATTGGTGCGGTGTCTCCCTCGTACTCTATATGTGTTGTCAATCCCGCTGCCTGTAAATCAGAAACTAGCTGGACCTCTCGCCGTCGTTCACCGTCGGCCGGGAGGGTGGCGGACGCTCTTGCAACTGTTTGGACAAGGTCGGCAGCTCCATCCGTAATCTGTAGTGTGGCGAGTGCTTCAATCGCTTGGGCTCGGCTCACTCCTGTTGCTAACGGGTCTCCGACCGATGGAAACAACCAGATCCGATCCTCTGGGCTAGCAACCTCTAGCGCTTCCCGGGCTCTTGAGACCAAATCATCGAACAAGAATCCGTTTTCTGTAAGGCGCCCTACGCTTGCCGAATTGTCAATGATCAACGCTACGTCGGTCGGTGGGTGGTCGCGAGCTCCACCCCGTCCTAGAAGTGGACCCGCAGCCGCTAGTGCAAGCGCCAGGATCAAACCGATGCGGACTGCAAGTAACAAGATGTCGGATGCGACCAGGGACCTTGAGCGGGCATCTTCTGCCCGAGTTAGGTAACGCAGCGCAGGGAAAGAAACGCGCCGAGCGGTTTGTCGTTTACGGAAGTGCAACACTATTGGTACGATCGCGCTCACTGCGAGTACCATCGCCCACCCGTAGAGAAAGCTCATGAGAGAAGCGATCGTTTGCGCAAGAACCGACGGAGTGCGAGACCGAGTGGCGTGTTAGTTGTGAGGAGTGTGTAATCCGCTCCCCATCGAAGTGCCTCCTTACGCCAGGTTGAAATTGCTCCCTCAACTGCCTCACGGTACTGCTTCCTGAGTGCAGCCGAGTTAGCGTTCATCTCCTGATCTGTTTCCGGATCGTAGAAAATCGCCTCGCCAGCTGCTGGGAGCTCGCGCTCCCCTGGGTCCATAATGTGGAACAAGATCACTTCGTGGCCGCGATGGCGAAGATATCTAAGAGCCTTTTGAGTCTTCTCCGGGTTTACGAGAAGATCGGAAATGAGGACGACCAAACCCCTTCGTTGGAGCCTTCTTGCGAGATCTTTGATTGCGCTACCGGGGTTGGTTTTTCCGGCCGGATAAAGACGCGTCAGTTCTGCGACAAGCCGTCGCCAGTGTCTACGGGTAGACCGGGGGACGATATCACCTCGCACTTTTTCATCGAATGCGATGAGACCGGCAGCGTCTCCCTGCTGAATCAACAGTAATGACAGTGATGCGGCGAGGAGCCGTGCGTATTCGAGTTTGGTTGGTAAACGTTCCTCATCTGATACCCACCCCATCGATCTGCTCACATCCAATAATATATACGCCCTCAAATTTGTTTCTTCTTCAAACTGTTTTACAAACAAACGATCGGTTCGTGCGTATACCTTCCAGTCTAGATGTCGAAGGTCATCGCCACGGTTGTATGCGCGATTTTCGGAGAACTCAGCTGAGAATCCACGTTTGGGAGAATCATGAAGGCCAATTAAGAACCCTTCAACGATTCCACGTGCGACCAGTTCTAGGTGTGCTAGGCCCATAATTTCTCGAGGGCTCGCCAAGTCAAGTCGTTGACGTGCCGCCTCACGGGATGGGGTCGCAGTTGCGGGAGACTCGATCATGGGAGAAGACTAGCCAGAGTCGAGGGTTCCGCCAACTGTGGAGAGATGGTCAGTTGTGGTGCCTAGGTGACTCTGGCCAGCATGTTAGAAAACAAAGAACCTTTACTCAAATTCTTGGGGAGCTAAAACTCATGACAGTCACCCCTAGTACGTGGAGCACTTGCACAATTACGCTGAATTTCGCTAATCGGGCCAGGAAGCGCCCACTTGTGCTTGCTGTGCTGTTTGCGAACCTCGTGTGCTTATGGTCGCCCGAGCGAGTGGTCGCACAGTCTGAGCGTGAGGCGAGAGAGGAAGCCGCAGCTACGATCACAGCTGCCGATTTGAGCGCTCGTATTGGCGCACTGGCTCATGACTCAATGCGTGGCCGTGCCACGCCAAGTCCGGAAATCGATAAAACTGCGCGACACATTGCAGGACGGTTTAAGGAATTTGGATTGCTCCCCGGAGATGGTGATTCGTATCTGCAGTTGTACCCTCTCGCATTTTCAGTTGCTGGTCCTCCTGAAGAACAGTTGCTGCAAATCGTTGGTCCTGGAGGTGGAGAGATTGCGCCTGAAGATTTCATTTCTCTACCTACGCACGCCGTAGAGGCGGCGGGCCCTCTTCATTTAAGTACACTTATTAGCACGGCTGATTTGACTGCATCGGTATCCATTGTCTACGTGAAGGAAACCGAAGTTCGAGATGCACTGTCTGCTGCTCGGGGGCTCCTCACCTCTGGTGCAGAAGGGCTTGTGTTAGCAATCGATAGTTCTGATGAGTACTTCGACGGACTGCGCAGGTTTCTCTCGCGAGAGCAGATGTCGTTGGGGATCCCCGATGAACTGGGAGGGCCAGCAGTTTTAGTCCGATTGTCAGCTTTACCTACTGCGCTTCAAGAGGCGCTCACCGCAGGGAGTACGGTAACCGGTTATAGTGGAAGGGTACGCACGAATTCTCGGTTTCGGGGTGACCAAGCCTTCAATACTATCGGTTGGATAGAGGGTTCGGATCCAGAGTTGCGAGATGAATATGTTGTCTTTACCGCTCATATGGACCATGTGGGTATAGGGAGACCTGTAGAAGGGGACTCCATTTACAACGGGGCAGACGACGACGCTTCTGGGACGGCCTCAATCATCGAGCTTGCTGAGGCCTTCGCTTCGCTTCGCACCCCGCCGCGTCGGTCTCTCATCTTCATGACAGTCAGTGGAGAGGAGAGGGGGTTGCTTGGCTCACGATGGTATTCAGAAAACCCACTGTTTCCTCTGGGGGCCACGGTGGCGAATCTCAACATCGATATGATCGGTCGGAATTGGCAAGATACCGTAGTCGCGATCGGCCGCGATGAGTCTACACTGGGGGCTATACTCGAGGGGGTCGTTGCTGGCCATCCTGAACTCGGCTTAACGATGATCGATGACCCATGGCCTAGCGAAAACTTCTACTTTCGCTCGGACCACTACAACTTTGCACGTAAAGGGGTTCCGATACTGTTCTTCTTCACCGGTACCCATGAAGACTATCACGGCCCGAACGATGAAGCGGAGCGCATCCTTTACGACAAAACATCAAGGATTGCTCAACTCATCTTCTTTCTCGGACTTGAAATCGCGGACGCCCCCAAACGACCAGAATGGGACCTTGAAGCGTACCGTCGTGTTGTTGAGGGTGGGAGTGAATGAAGACAGCTATTAGATTGATTTTGGCCAGCACGGTCGACAAAGGATAAGAGATGTCCGAACGAGATCAGCAGCCGTATGTGATTGTAGAGAAACGCGGCTCGGGGTTGGTGGCTTTCCTCTGGGGGTCACTCGTGGGTGCCTCGGTCGCCCTCTTGTTGGCGCCCAAGACCGGTGAGGAAACGCAGAAAGATTTGCGGGAGGGAGCCCGACGGCTCCGTGATGATCTAGGAGAGAAGTTTGAAGACCTTCAAGAAAGTTTTGAGGAAGGTTTCGAACGCGTGCGAGAAGAGACAGTAGAGCATGTAGATGCAGCCCGTGAACGACAACAGATGGCGGGGGAAGCGATCAAAGCAGGGAAGGATGCTGCCCGAAAGGCGCGTTCTGATCTCGAGCAGCGGGTCGCAGAGTCAAAGGCAACATATAAGGCCGCTCGAAACAATAGAGACGGAGACGGAGTAGAGGATGGGATTGAAGGTGAAGCTACCCGTTAAGCGTTGAGCAGAATTATGACAATAAGTTTAGCGCTGTGTCTCCCGTGCAACGGGGAGGCTGTCCACAACGGATGGAGGTAGGGAGGAAGGGTGGCAGAGCGTGATGCAATTCGGGTGGTTGCCCGTAACAGGAAGGCCCGTCACGAGTTCGAATTGCTCGAACAGTTTGAGGCCGGATTGGTCCTCGAAGGCGCCGAAGTGAAGTCACTTCGATCAGGGCGGGCGAGCTTCGCTGACTCGTTCGGGCGTGTCCATCGTGGTGAGGTATGGCTTCATAATCTGCATATCCCACGGTATGAGAATTCCTCCCTTGACGACTTGGATCCAGTTCGGAAACGAAAACTCCTGTTGAATCGGCGGGAGATTGAAAGCATCGCTTCACAAACGCGGGAACGTGGTCTCACACTTGTGCCCCTAGACGTTCACTTTAAACGCGGTTACGCGAAAGTTACTGTCGCGTTGGCACGCGGAAAAAAGCATCGGGATCGCCGGGAGGATTTAAAAAGGAAAACCATGGAGCGTGAGGCTGAACGGGCTGAGCGGGATGCACGACGTGATCGCTAATCGGAATGTTCGATTGCCTTGTTGCCTTTTCGTCACTCTCGTGATGTGGGCTTCGTATGTGCCGGTCGCTCAGGCACAATCCGATATCTTACAGGCTGAAATTGGCGGTCAACTGGCACGGTTAAGCGTCTCACGTCATTTTGATTTTCCCGTGGTAAATGCCACAGAGTTGGCAACGCTATGGGGCCCTACTTCCCGTTCAGGCGTTTTTTTTCGTACGTATCTGACGGGGGCGGAGCTTTTGTTTGAGATAGGGTCTCCCTTTTTCCGCCACGGAGAATCGATCCACCAGATGACCAATCCCCCCTACGAACGGGATGGTGAATTCTGGTTGCCGGCCGAATTTGTCACAAGATGGCTTTCCTCTGATGGTGCGGTCGTAGAATTGGCTGAGGCGTGGGAGCATTCGTTGGATAAACCCCTGCCGGCACGTATTGACCCGAGTGTGCCTTGGCGCGTCGTGATTGATCCGGGGCATGGAGGGCGCGACCCTGGAACGCTTGGGCGACAGAGTTACGAAAAAGATGTCGTCCTTGCCATCGGCCGATTGCTCCACGATGAGTTGGAACGACGCGACCTCGTAGAACCTTTAATGACGCGCAGTTCGGACGTTTATATCAAGCACGATCTTCGATCGGAATTTGCGGTCGAGAGCAGTGGGGACTTGTTTGTGTCGATTCACGCCAATGGCGTGTTGGATCAACGTGCCCGCGGTTTCGAGACGATATTTCTTGGTCCTGCACGCTCGGAAGAAGCGCGTGAAGTGGCATTACGAGAGAATCGAGGGCCTTCAGTTGAGGACGCTGCCGGATCACCTGATGACATGCAGTTTATCCTGACCGGTCTAGACCGCACTGAGGCTCTTACAGAATCTCGGCTTTTTGCAGGATTTGTACAAAATTCGATCCGGAAAGAGCGGGGTGGTCAGTCATCTGACCGAGGTGTCAAGCAAGGTCCATGGTGGGTTCTCTTAGGGGCACTAGTTCGTATGCCTTCGGTCATCGTAGAGGTTGGTTTCCTCTCGAACCAAAACGAAGAGCACTACCTCACCAGTGCACAGGGGCAAGAAGCGATTGCGGTGGCAATCGCAGATGCGATCATTGAGTACCGCCGTGACGTTTTGAATCGCTACGCGACACCGGATGGTGGAGAACAAAACTGATTACCCCAAAGGCTACCCGGCTGGGGGATGCTGCACCGGTGAGATGTTTTGCGCCTCTTCGATCAACTCGAGTGGTTGCTCGGGACACATGGTGGATGGAGTTTCACTCTCCTGAGATTGCTGCGATATCGCAGCCCGGTCAGTTCATCATGCTCGGTTTGGGATTGGATCGGCCTGGAACCTGGCTCCTGCCTCGCCCTTTCAGCGTAGGCTGGACGGGTGAAGATGGGGCAATCGGCATTCTCCTCCGAACCTATGGCGAAGGAACGCTTGCGTTGTCGCGACTAAGGTGTGGCGAAGAGGCCTTACTGTTGGGCCCGCTCGGTCGCGGCTTTGAGATCGATGATCGATCGATAGAATGCGTTGCTGGCGGAGTCGGTCTGGCACCCTTCATCTTTCTCGCTGCCCGCGAAGCGGCTGCGGGTCGGCGTGTGCGGCTATTATATGGTGAACGTGATGCCGGGGCGGTCTTCGATACTGATACGCTCGGAGATTTGACTGGACATGAACCTGAAATCTTTACGGAAGATGGTGGAGCGGGAAGGCTTGGGCGAGTAACTGCCGGGTTGGATCCTGAGTCTGAGACTCTTCTTTTAGGGTGCGGCCCTACCCCCATGCTCCATGCCCTTGCGGCATTTGCGCTAGAGAACGGCCGTGATCTCCAAGTCTCAGTCGAAGAGCATATGGGGTGTGGAATTGGTACCTGCCAGGGCTGCGTGGTTCGATCGGCAGACGGTCGTTGGGTGAAGGCCTGTATAGAAGGACCGGTCTTCTCGGCAGGAGAACTAGATTGGAGTTTGCCATGACAGTAGTCATGTGTCAGGGCGTGTTTGGTGTGGAGTTTCAAAGTCCGGTCTTGTTAGCCTCGGGCACCTGTGGATATGGCCAGGAATATGCCGACCTCATTCCACTAAATCAGATCGGCGGAATCGTCACCAAAGCGGTGAGTCTTGAGCCTCGCCCAGGAAATCCGCCACACCGTGTTGCGGAGACGCCCGAAGGAATGATTAATGCGATCGGGCTAGAAAATCCGGGTCTTGATGGGTTTGTTGGGGAGAAATTACCATGGTTGCGAGAACACCTGTCACAGGCGCATGTGTTCGTCAACGTAGTTGGTCGTTCAATCGGGGATTTTGTCGGGGTGGTCGCGGGGCTTGACGAGGAGCAAGGGTTCCTTGGCTACGAGATTAATGTGTCGTGCCCGAACGTCAAAGGAGGCACGATGTTTGGGACTGACAAGGTGGCACTGGCTGAACTTGTCACGGCAATTCGAGCTGAGACCGAGCGACCTTTAGTCGTAAAACTGACACCCAATGTTCCCGACGTGGGGGACTATGCACGGATTTGCCAAGACGCGGGTGCGGATGGTTTGAGTGCGATCAATACGTTCCCAGGGATGGTAGTGGATATTGATCAGAGGGTGCCTTTGATCGGGAACCAGTCCGGCGGTGTAAGTGGTCCTGCAATACTCCCCATGGGTGTGTACGCAACGTGGCGGGCTCGACAAGCCTGCACGCTCCCCATCATGGGAATCGGTGGGATCCGAAACGCTACAGATGCGATCCAATACATTCTCGCAGGGGCGTGTCTTGTGCAGGTAGGTACGGCTTCCTTTGTCGATCCGTATGCGGCGATGAACGTGCATGAGGGCATCCAGAAGTATTTAACCGAAAATGGGGTTGCTCAACTTTCGGACCTCGTTGGTTCATTGCAAACCGAAGCAGCACCAACTCCACCGGCACCATCCGGATGAAGCAACGATGACACCCGGCGCCATTCTGGTGGATTGCGCATCGGCGCTGTTTGCCGAATGGCATGGGGGACTGCCGGTAGATGTGGCTCCGGTTCTGGGAGACGGATCGGCTCGGAGTTATTGGCGGTTATCTGCTTCTGATGGGACCACTGCGATCGGTGCGCACGGTCCCGATCGTGAGGAGAATCAGGCGTTCTTTTCCTATTCCCGCACTTTTCGGAGCCTAGGTCTTCCAGTGCCAGAGTTGTATCAGGTTGATGTGGATAACGGAATCTGGCTTCTCGAAGACCTCGGTGATGTGACCTTGTTTGATATGATCAAGGAGACGCGTGAGCCGGGATCTGATGCCTTTCCCGAGGCTGTCATGCCGATCTATCGGAAGGTTCTTGAAGTGTTGCCTCGTTTTCAGGTGGAGGGAGGGCGAGCGATCAACTTCAAACGAGCATATCCGCGTGGGGCATTCGATCAACAGTCAATACTTTGGGATCTGAATTATTTTAAGTATCACTTCCTGAAGCTTGCGCACGTTCAGTTCAACGAAGCACGGCTCGAACAAGACTTTTCGACGTTGACGCGATTTCTCCTCAAAGGTGACACCTCACACTTTCTGTACCGAGATTTCCAGTCGCGGAACGTGATGATACGAGGGAGCGGTGAAAGAGTATCCCCTTGGTTCATCGATTACCAAGGAGGGCGACGAGGTGCTTTGCCCTATGATGTCGCTTCGCTTCTTTATGATGCGAAGGCCAATCTGCTTGACTCACATCGTGCCACCCTTCTCGACCACTATCTGGAGGCGGTTGTTGAACACCACCCAGTGAGTCGAGACGAGTTTCTAGAATCGTGGCCCGGATACGTACTTGTCCGAACTCTCCAAGCGTTGGGAGCGTACGGCTACCGAGGTTTTTTTGAGAGAAAACCCGGGTTTTTGCAAAGTGTACCCTATGCGGCTGAAAATCTTCGTGGGCTTCTTACGGCGGGCTTCACTTTTGAGGTTCCAGAGTTGGAAGCCACTTTAACTGAGATTGCAAACCGATGGGGGTCGAGTGTGGATGTACCCCCCAATCCGGAAGGCTTGGAGGTTTCGATCTCAAGTTTCCGATTTGCCGGTGGATACCCACAAGACACGACAGGGCACGGGGGAGGACACGTATTTGACTGTCGTGGACTCCCAAATCCTGGACGTCAACAGGAATACCGACGATTGACGGGACTTGACCAGGAGACCATCGAGTTTCTTGCTGCACAACCCGAAACTGTGGAATTCTGGACCCAAGTTCGAGGAATTATCGACGCCCACGTGACCAGTTATGTAGATCGAGGATTCCACAGCCTGGCAGTGCACTTCGGGTGCACGGGTGGACAGCACCGGTCAGTGTACATGGCAGAGCGTCTCGCGGTTCACCTGCGCTCACTTTACCCCCAGGTACATGTTTCCGTAATCCATCGGGAGCGCGCTGATTGGCCCCGTAAGCATGTTTCGGACTGACCCTTGGAAGGGATGATATTAGCTGCGGGAAAGGGGAAGCGGCTGAGACCGTTGACTGATTCCGTTCCCAAAGCACTGGTAGAAATCGAGGGGATACCACTACTTGGATGGGTGGCTCGTGATCTTTTGGACGCCGGTGTGCACCGATTGATTGTGAACACGCACCACCTGGCCGCACAGATCGAAGCCTTCATCTATAACCAAGATGGACTGGGTGTGCCTACTGTCGTTTCTCGGGAGGATGCGGTCTCTTCAATCCCGCTTGAGACAGGGGGTGCGCTGGTCCACGCCGCCCCTTTGTTCGAGGCGAAAGCACCCTTTCTCCTCCATAATGCTGACGTCATCAGCGATATCCAACTTGGTCCTATCTATCAAGAGCATCTAGCAGGGGAAGATCGAGATGGGAGAATCGCCACGCTGATTGTCACAGAACGAACTACGACGCGACCCCTTTTGGTTGACGAAGATGGGGTGTTTGGGCGGGCTAACCGCGTCGAGGGTTGGCAGCTGATTGCTCGTCATCCTGCGGCACGAGGCACGCGTGAGGTTGGGTTTACTGGTATCCATATTGTGTCGGAGCGAATCTTTAATCACCTAACAGAAAAAGGAGCGTTCTCTTTGATGGACAGTTATATGCGCCTTATCGGCGAAGGTGAACACATTGCTGTTCACGATGCGACGGGAGCGGCTTGGTACGACATCGGGACTCCAGAGCGGTTGGAAGAAGCACGTGAGGGGCTGGCTGCTAGATGGTCTCAATGAGAGCGATTTGTATACGGGAGCCCGGTGGAGCTGACGTTCTGGAACTCACCGATGCGGCGGTCCCAGAGCCGGGGACCCAGGAGGTTCTGGTGCGCATTCGTGTTGCAGGTATCAACCGCGCCGACATTCTGCAAAGGATGGGTGCATACCCGGCCCCCAAAGGCGCTCCCGCCGATATTCCCGGGCTAGAATTTGCGGGCGAAATTGCCAAAATCGGAAGTGATGTCGAAGAGTGGGCACCGGGCGATCGAGTCATGGGGATCCTTGGGGGTGGTGGTTATGCGGAACTTGCAGTTGTTCCGGTGGGTCAACTTTTACCTGTTCCAAGTGGTTTGTCTTGGATTGAAGCTGGTGCTATACCGGAAGTATTCCTCACTGCGGCGGATGCACTATTTTCGTGCGGCCGGATGGAGCCAGGTGACCGAGTTCTTGTCCACACGGCCGGTGGAGGGGTTGGTACCGCTGCGCTCCAGCTGGCGCGTGTGGCTGGGGCCAAGTCGGTAATTGGGACTGCGTCGGCCGGGAAACTGGAGCAGATCCGAAAGATCGGTCTTCCGCTTGACCTAGGTATCGACCGCGGTTCCGACTCATTTGCTGATGAAGTGAATGGGTATACAGATGGCGCTGGTGTAAACGTGATTTTGGATACGGTGGGTGGCTCCTACTGGGAGGATAACCTGACTAGTTTGTCCACTCTGGGTCGACTTGTAGTCGTCGGTTTGTTGGGCGGGTCGAATGTTAAGGCGAATTTACGAAAACTGATGGCGAAGCGTGCCACCATCGTGGGAACAGTCCTCCGCGCGCGGTCGACTGTGGAGAAGGCACGGGTTACGGAAGATTTTCAAAAACGCTTTCTCTCCGCTTTTGTCAAAGGTGGTCAAAACCAGCCCCCGGCGCTTATCCCTATCATCGACCGCACCTACCCTTTAGCCGAGGCGTCTGAGGCACACCGGCGGATGGAATCGAACAATTCGTTCGGGAAAGTGTTACTCGAGATTGACTAGTCCGAGGGTTTACTTACTCACGTTGGCCGATCCCGTATGATCTCGTATCATGCCGGTCTGGTGCACGGAACACTGTAACCCTCTTTTTAACTCCCCATATAGGTGATAAATGCAGGTTTGGGTTGGCACGAGCGGCTATAGCTACACGGCGTGGAAGGGTACGTTCTATCCTGACAAACTTCCAAACAAGGAGATGCTTTCCTTTTATGGCTCCAAGTTGTCTGGTGTCGAGATCAACAGCACCTTCTATCGGGTCCCACAGGAGAGTGTGCTTAAGAATTGGGCTGAGGCTGTGCCCAACGGATTTCGATTTGCGCTTAAAGCGTCTCGGGGTATCACACACTTCAAGCGCTTGAAGGGGGCTGAGGAAGCTACCCAGCATCTGATTCATACGGTCGCAATGCTTGCCGATCGGTTGGGCCCGATTCTCTATCAACTACCGCCAAATTTTAAACGAGACGATGAGAGATTGTCCACATTTATAGACCAGCTTCCAAACCCTGAGAATTCCGCTTTCGAATTCCGTCATGCCTCATGGTTCGCCGCGGAGGTTTTCAGTATTCTGCGATCGCACAACTGTGCGCTATGCCTTGCGGAATCTGATGAGAGCGAAGGGATGTCAATCATCGAAACAGCTGACTGGGGTTACCTAAGACTGCGTAAGACCGAGTATTCAGGAGAGGAATTGGAAACGTGGGCCGAGAGGGTGAAGACCTCTGGGTGGAAACATGTTTATGCTTTCTTTAAGCACGAAGATACAGGGGCAGGCACAGGGTTAGCCTCCCGCTTTGCGGAGCTCACAACTCAATGACCCGAGTTGTCGGCCAGCTGTTACTATTAAACGTCATTGCACTGTTATTTGCGGGACCAGGCACCCCGCTATTCAGCGAGTTTCAACTTGTTCCTGTGGAGATTTTTCAGAAGCCCTGGACCCTGATCACGTACCAGTTCCTTCACGGTGGGACCGGGCACCTCTTCTTCAACATGATTGGACTCTTCTTCTTTGGCCCACGGCTCGAGACGCGTCTGGGTAGCCGCCGCTTTGTTACCATGTACCTCACCAGCGGTTTGGTGGCAGCCCTCGTCCATATTGCCTACACGGTGTTCAACGCCTCTGCTGGAGGTCTGTACGTGCCGATGGTTGGTGCGTCTGGGGCGGTTTTTGGGGTTTTCTTTGCTTATGCGCGGTTCTGGCCTCGCGACAAGATTCTTGTGTGGTTCGTAATCCCCATGCAGGTGCGTTTCTTTGTCGGGGCGCTCACCCTACTGTCGCTTTGGTCGGGGCTCGGTGGGGTCCAGGACAACGTGGCCCACTTTGCCCACTTGGGTGGATTCTTAGGTGGTTGGCTCTATTTGAAGTGGGCTGAGTGGCGGTCTCCCGCAAAGCAATTTCAACGCAAAGTCCAGAGTCCCGCTGTCAAAATGAATGAGAGTGATCTTACGGCCATTTGGTCAAAGATTGACCCCGCCACCTTGCATCCCGTAAACCGGGATGCGTACGAACGCATATCGGACAAAGTTCGGTCAGTGGGCTGGTCGGCCCTGACGGATCGGGAACGAATATTCGTCAATCGGTTCGGCAGTAGTTCGTGAGCCCTAGGCGGCTCTCTTAGGTGAGCTAAAAGTCTACTGCCGCGACGAAGCTCGAATCTCTTGAAGGATCGTTCTCCGTCGGCCCGTCCTCGGTCATGATATCCTCGTCCGTTTTCATGGGAACAGGGTTTTGCCAGGCTTCGAACTGTGCCTTCTGGAGCCCCACGATGCCTTGTTCCAACCAAGTATATTTTTTGTCGAGGATGTCCTGTGCGATACGGTAATTGGTCGCGTCTTCGTTTGAACGGATCGCTCGGAACAGCTCTTTTACCCGTCTTTCGGAAGAACACGCAAACGAATCCGCGAGTCGTGAGGCCTCACGTGCCTCGTCGCCACCGCGGCGCTTCAACATCTCGACCCGCGAAACCGCACAAGAGATTGCAAACAACTCCGCCCCGATGTCTACGCACCGAAAGAGCAGACCCTGGCGATGTTCCAAGGTTCGTCCATGCCGTACCATCAGATGGAATATCGTGCGGGCCAGCTTTCTACTCGATCTTTCCACGAACCGTAGGTGTTTGGCCAGAGGTCCCCAGCGGGAAAACCGCGGAGGTAGGCTCCAGCCAAATAGGCGTGCGGGATACCAAGTGAGGTAGAAGGCGGCTGCTTTTGGCAGAGCCTTGAGTTTGGCTCCAATCCCTAACTTCGGATCTACAAGGTCTCCCGCGACCTGGAGATGCTTATCGACAGCTTCACGCGCGATGAACAGTCGCATGATCTCGCTTGAACCCTCGAAGATTCGGTTGATCCTGAAATCCCGGAGCATCCGCTCGACCGCTATCGGTTCCTCCCCTCGTGCTGCGAGAGAGTCGGCGGTTTCATATCCTCGCCCACCGCGCACTTGGAGGGCATCGTCCGTAAGAAGCCAGCCAGTCTCGGTATTCCAGAGTTTGGCCACGGCTGCTTCGAGGCGGATATCATATCCGCCTCGGTCTGCCATCGTCTGCGTGAGATCGGCAATGGCTGACATCGCATAAGTGCGGGCAGCAATCGACGTTAGATAGTGTGCGATCGTCTCATGCTTACCGATTGCGACTCCCCATTGAATACGTTCGGTACACCATCGGCGGCAGAAATTCAGCGCAGACTGTGCACCTCCGACTGACGAAGCCGGAATCGTAAGACGACCAGTATTCAACGTTATAAGAGCGAGTTTGAGGCCACGACCTTCCTTCCAAAGGAGATTCTTTTTGGGAACTCGGACATTTGTGAAGCGAATGATTCCATTCTCCAACGCTTTGAGCCCCATGAAGTGATTCCGCATGACTACCTCAACTCCAGGCGTGTCTCGCTCCACGATGAATGCCGATATCTTGCTGCTGTCTGGGTGTCGTGCCATAACCACGTACAACTCAGCCAGAGTGCCGTTTGTGATCCAGAGCTTTTCGCCATTAAGTGTGTAGGCTTCGCCGTCATCGGTCAGTTCAGCTGTCGTTGATAGTCTCGCCGGATCAGACCCAACGTCAGCCTCTGTAAGGGCGAAGGCGCTTACCGCACCTCGTGCCAGACGGGGGAAGAACTCTCTTTTTTGCTCTTCGGTCCCAAACATTTTTAGTGGTTGGCCGACCCCGATTGATTGGTGAGCGGAGAGAAGCGCAGTCAAGTTTCCATCCACTGAACCAACCACACGCATTGCATTAGCGTATTCGGTCTGGTTGAATCCCAGGCCACCATATTCAGTGGCGACTTTAATTCCGAACGCACCACGTTGGGCTAGGGCTTCAACCACTTTTTTCGGGATTTTCCCTTCTCGATCGATCGCATCGGAGTCGACTTCGTCACGAAGGAATACACGAAGTTCTTCCGTCCATTCTCGTGCGTGGTCTGAAATAAAATCGTTGGGGTCGGGGTACGGGTCGATCGCATCAAGCCGGAGCTTACCGAGGAACAGGTTTCGAACGAATGTTCGACCTGTCCAATCGGTCTCTCGGGCAGCTTCGGCAACCTTGCGCGCTTCAGCTTCGCTAATGTGGGGTGTTGCACTTGCACTGTTATGCTCTGACATAACTTATTCTGCCTCATAAACTAGGGGGCGCCCGTACTCCTAACCTGCTCGGAGAACCTACTCTGAGAGGTGGGTCCCAGCCAAATGTAATTCGTGAGAGAGTGAATCTGCGATATTAAGAAATAGTACCTAGAATAGTCCTACTAAGATCCAGAAAAACTAGGATAGCCCTCTAATTCGAGGAAGCCGAACGCGAAGTTCTTCGTCCGTCAGTCCTAGCATATCTCCATGCCTCAGGAGCAGGGATAGGTCCACTGGGTACATTCGGTTTCGGGTAGGATTAGCTAGTCCTGCGAGGTTACGGTCAGCGATAACCTGCCCCACAAGATTCTCAAATTCTAAACCGCGAGTGGTCTTCTTGATGTTGCGGTCCATATATGCAGTCTTGAGTTGGTCTGCAGCTTCCACCTTTGCTCTTTGAAGGATTGGATCGCACGCACCGAGAAAGCCAACACTGCGCCAGCCATCTTCAGATGGAGGGTCAGACAGTCGTTGCCACACCTCATGGTAGCTGGCTGCAGCGAAGTAAACTTGTGTCCAAGCCACGAATGCATCGAAATCCTGCCTTAATTGGTATGCGGGTGTAACTAACGAAGTGATGTGGTCAGCTTCGGTCTGGAGCATCTGGTTGTACTCGTTTAATTGCCACAAACGTCTATCCCCGTCGTTGCTCAATGCGGCTGCGAGTCGTTCGACACCGGTAAGGCTCCATGCAATCCCAGTCGAGAACATTGGGCTAACAAAGGAAAACGCATGTGGAAGTAGTGCCCACCCAGGCCCGGCTCCTGAAACACGGCGTCGTTGAATCCGAGGGACTGAGGTCAGTTTACGGGTTGGTTCACTAGCCGCAAATTGCCGT
Source organism: uncultured Gemmatimonadota bacterium (assembly GCA_964480515.1). Taxonomy (GTDB): domain Bacteria; phylum Gemmatimonadota; class Gemmatimonadetes; order Palauibacterales; family Palauibacteraceae; genus Palauibacter. The sequence goes on along the minus strand of CAYZOT010000003.1, from coordinate 193,154 downwards.
TCGATTGTCGGATAACGACTCAGCAAGGCTTGCCATGCTTCATCTGGTGGAGCGTTGAGAAAATGATGCGAATCAGAATGTGTGCGATCGATTACAAATCCAGCTGAAACCAGGTCGTTATCGAAGGACAATACGTACATCCAACCTTCTTCAAGCAGGTGGTGGACGGCGGCCCGCTCCTCTGGGTATGGAGGTTTCAAAAACGAGGCTTCATCCGCGACATCGCTAAAAGATCTCACTCCTTGGAAGTGACCGAAAATGAGACCCGTGTCTGGTGGGGAAACGACTTTGGGCCCGAGGCTGTTACGCTCGTTTGTCCCTGAAATGTCGGCAGCTCGGATTGTGAACTCGCTCTTGGCATCAACCGGCAGAAAAGGAACTCCACCTGTTGCATCTACCACGAAATCGGCGTCCAGATGGAGTGATCGTCCACTCCGGTCCATCTTGAGCACCCAACCATCTCCGCGTCTTTCTGCCCACTCGACTTCGCAGTTGTCGATAAACTCAACCCCTTCGCTTGTAGCTCGACGGACTAGGTGATGGTCTACGTCGGAGCGAAGCCAGTGTGAGTCTGCAGTCTCGTTATCTGGACTCGCGCTTACGAGGAGGCGCGCTTCATTTCGAGGGCTATTTGTAAAAGCGTGGTTGGGACAGTGTCGATAGAATGAAAAGCCTCGTTTGAGTCCGTGTCCGACACCCGGCAACTCGCGATTCCAACAGTCGTAGGTTGCGAGAGCGAGGAGGTCGGGAAGGTCATATTCGATGGCGAGACGCTCCAGGCAAATTGAAGCCAATGGGGTCGAAGACTCGCCTATTGCAAATCGAGGGTGCGTGTGTCGCTCAATGAGGACCACCCGCTGGCCGCGAGCGTTGAGAGCCCGTGCAAGTATGGTTCCCGCGAATCCGGAACCGACGATGACGATTGTGTTTGCCTCGGATCTCATGACATTTCGAATGGCTCACTGCTTTGGATCACGCAGTGGTGCAATGACACAGGACCTCCGACTCTAAGTACTGTTTATGGTTGGCGCGCTTTAAGCGATCAATACGCTCGGCTGCACAGTGCTGACAAATGATCAGTGCCTCTACATTCCATATGTCAGCTTCGACAATCCCTGGGGTTTCTGAATTTATGACCTCGAAGGAGGCCGCCAACGCATCTTCGAGATGCCCTAACGTGACTGGCTCTATCTTGTCTTTTTCCCTCATGGTTCTCAGGATTCCATCATCAGTGCGAAGCGGGATGAGGCTCACGCGATCTGCGCCAGCCTCAAATGCTCGGGCTGTCGAACGCGCGGCCCAGGTAGCAAACTCGACTGCGGGTACCCAAGGAAGCCCGACGAGGACAAACACGCGGACTCCAATGCCGCGGGACTTAGCCCATTTGACGCCGCAGTCGAAATCTGAGAGCGTCATCCCATCCTTCAGTCGAGGAAAAACCATGGGATGGATCGTCTCGAGGCCGAGTGCCACCTCGAGTCTTCCGAAGAGCATTTCGTGGAATGCCTCACAGCGCTCACCGAGGAATTTTGGATGACTCTCCACCGTGATGCGCACAAACTCGTTGCAAAGGGTAGCGAGTTTATCAAAATCTTCGATTGGTACTGCGTGCGGGTCGAAAAAATTACTTGCGTTATAGAGTTTTATGGCTGCGTTTTCAGGGATCGTCGCAGCACTTTTGAGTGCGATTTCTAGTTGACTCGGGAGTGCCCCCAATGGGGTCTTCCCTGGTAGTGTATGCTGCCAAAGATCGCAAAAGAGGCAAGTGAAGGGGCATTCGGCTCCCGCCAAATATACAGTAAGCGTCTTTCGCAGTACGGCATGGACGCCACGCTCTATCTCCCATCCTTGTCCGATTGGTTGCCAAGGATTGTGTTTCGGCTTGGACGTTCGTGCCGCACGAATTTCTCTTCGATCGAGAATGGTTCTGTTCAAGCGTGTAGGGATAAGAAGTGGTTGCGATAGGTATCTTCCGTTCCGGAGAACGTATCTCTCGCCAGCTTTCCGAATACGCCATCTTGGAATCGACGCTTCGGAAAGATTGGCATCTCCACACCGAGATGTTGGCGGATCCCGCTTGCGACCACATCTCCCTTCAATCTGTAGAGCGTTTCGTGCGAGCCACGGGTCAATTCGGCGAAAGGGATTGCTTCCGACACAGAGATCACTCCCGGAACCGCAAAGGGTGAGAAGATCCGAAACCCATAATGACGTGCCGGCTGATACCCGCGGACACAACCTCGACTCAAACCGCCGCTATATGTATGTGAGTGCTTAATAGCATCGACACCCCATCCCTCATGGTAGAGCATTCGATTGTTTACCACACTTCGAATCGTGAGTTCAGGGTTAGCCTCGATCGGATAATCCTTGAGGTTTTCATCGCCACCGTCTCCATCCACCAAGTATCGCCAGCCCGGATAGTCATCTCGGATGCCCTGCAAAAGAGCTAGCACGACGGCGGCACATTCGACGTCTAGAGGTTTGTAGTCTTCGATTACCTGGATGGCTTCTAGGGGATCCACACGCGAGCGCGCGACTGAGATCGTTTCTCCAAGCATCTCAAGTTCTGTAGCCCGGAGAAAATCTCGTGCTTGCTTGGCATCTTCTCCTTCGCCATCTACCGATAGTGTGAACGCTTTGAGACGCGCGGGAGAGTCCCCGCGAACCAATAGCTCATGGTTTATCGCCAGCAGGACTGCGCCACTGTCAACACCTCCAGAGAACAAGACGCCGATTGGAGCATCAGAAGGGATGGTGTCGAGCCACATCGAAACCTCATTGAGGAGCACTCCGATGTAAGCTTTGCCAATCAAGTCTATGTCTGCAGGTAGCGACTCTCGCGGAGGATCAAAGAAGCGATGGTGAACTGGGTTTGGGTCGGGACAACCCACAAGCTGGATCTCGGTGACGTGATGGGCCGGCACCATACGCGTGTATGAGGGATGAAATTGGTCTCCATACCCTTCGGTTTCAAGGTGGGATCGAATCGAGTCGATCCGGTCGGAGACAACCAACATGGGACCAGCTGCCTCTTTCGCGAGAAAATATCGCATGGGCTGATTAAGACTCCGGGCCATACGTACTCGTTGACCGTCACGGACAAGGAGCGCGAACGAGCCCTGGATCTTCATGACATCCTCAGGATTGTCAGAACGTAAGAGCGTGTGTGCGTGCTCAACTGTCACACTCCCAGGCTGTTGTATATCCTCGTTTATTAGATTGACAATCCGAGCCACGTACGAGTGGCGCATGTTCGCCCTCCTCACGGAGTTGTTGGGTCTACTGTAGTGAACGTCTATTGTACCCTAACCGTGGATCGGCTCGCTACACGAGCTATTGAGGTGAGGTGGTTTGAGTGGTGTTAATATGAGTGACGAAACCTCTCCTTTACTTGTGACACGTCGTGAGATTGTGTCATGGGCTCTGTACGATTTCGCAAATTCTGCCTTCACGACGCTAATCGTCACATTTATCTTCTCCGCATATTTCGCCCAGAGCATTGCTCCTGATCCCATCAAGGGTGCGATTTGGTGGACAAGGGCTGTTCAAGCCTCTGCAATTATTGTGGCTGTTGTTATGCCTATTATCGGAGCGATCGCCGACTCCGGTGGGCTGAAGAAGCGTTTCCTCTTCATGGCAACGGTGGTGTGTGTAGTTCTTACTGCTGCTCTCTTCTGGATGGGCCCCGGCGATGCGTGGCTTGCAGCTTTGATCTTCATTGGCGCTAACGTTGCGTACGAGATCACACAGGTTCTCTACAACTCATTCCTCCCGGAGATCGCTACTCCTCAGAAGATGGGCCGAGTATCGGGTTTCGGTTGGGGGGTTGGCTACGTTGGCGGCTTGATCTGTTTAGTCCTAGCCCTCGGCATGGTTACGACATGGTTGCCTGAAACTGACTATGTCAACGTCCGCGCCACGAGCCTCCTAACGGCACTGTGGTTCCTCGTCTTTTCTATCCCAACATTCCTCTATCTGAGAGAGCGTCAACCTCGTCAGCCTTCCTCCATCATCGAACATGTCCACAGGGGGTTTGCCCGCATTAGGGATACGGGTCGGAATTTGAGTCAATACCGTCAGGCCGTTCGGTTCTTGGTCGCACGACTTGTCTACAACGATGGATTGGTGACTGTGTTTGCGATGGCTGCGATATATGCTGGCGCTGAGTTTGGATTGGTGACTAGTGAGATATTACTGCTCGGCATAGTGGTGAATCTGGCCGCGGGAATCAGCGCCATCATCTTCGGATTTGTCAACGATCGGATTGGCGGGAAGAAGACGATTGCAGTCACACTCATTGTGTTGATTGGAACCACCGGCCTCGCCTTCTTCGCACCTGACCGTACTTGGTTTTGGGTAGCAGCGATCTTCTTGGGAATGATGGTGGGCCCGAATCAGGCTGCCAGCCGTTCTCTGCTCGCCTCTTTTGTGCCTCAGAATAAACAAGCAGAGTTGTTCGGTTTCTATGCGTTTTCTGGTAAGCTTGCCTCCGTGCTCGGACCGTTGTCGTACGGACTTGTTCTAGGGGCGACTGAAAGCCACCGCTGGGCACTAGCCTCCGTTGTCGTTTTCTTCATTGCGGGTCTCTGTCTACTCGCCAGGGTGGACGAAGAAGAAGGCATCGCAAGCGCACGAGAGGGGCACCACGCTATCTAGTCGCCGGATCGCCTATTCGCACGCTTTCTGTTCATAAGGATCACGACTTCAGCGTTTTTCGAGGTCTACATCCAAGCGAACTGGTATCACGTGACACTCATCGGCCGTCACCGTCACGCCGATAGTGGACCAACTGGCGTATCCGATCTTGGAAACCGTGATGTCGTAAGTCCCTGGCCGTTCGTCCACCCCCTGCATCTCTTCGGCACTGATCACACGCAGGGTGTCGACAAACTGTCCTTCAACAGCGATCCCGAGTGTGCCCTCTGCCGCTGCTTGACCAAGCTCGTCCATCACAGTGAGGTGGATCCCTGACACCACCTGGGCCGTGCATACGATTTCAGGTGGTAGCACCGGCTCGTCGCACCCTCCCAGTGAGAGAGCCAGTGCTACATGGGCAGCAGATCGAAGCGCGTCGATTGTGACCTCGGGGATTAGAAGAAAGACTCGTCGTCTAATGCCCCCTGATCTGCAGGGCCCCCTTCGGGAACTACCTAGCTTGTGGCGCGAGGTGGCGTGCGCACGATAACTCCCGGAACGCCAGCTTCGCGGAGTTTCGCATTGAAATCAGCCACGTCGGTCTCAAGGATTCTCTGTAGTTCTTGAAGATGTCCCTCCAGTTCTTCTGCAAGTTCGTTTGCCCTCACCGCCGCGATCGCGTTTGGACGATCGTACGTAGATGATATGTATCCGTAGAGGTTAGCGATCTCGCCGTCTAGCATCGAGGGAAAGTTCAGCGGATCCTGGCCAGACTCATTCTTGGTCTGAAACACCTCTTCCTCGACCCCGGTTAGCTTCTCTCCCGCCTCATCAGCCATCTCAATGAATTCGTCGCCATATCCGGCGACCTTAGCCGTTTGCGCAATGTCTGTCATTTGAGTCCGCACCGACCGTACGTCTCGAACAACGTTGTGTGATTGTCGCAACATTTCTCGCACCTGCACCATCAAATCATGTTGCATCTGGAGATCTTCAATTGTGACCTCATGAGCGATCCGCGGATCGATTAATAGTCGAAGACTTTGGGTCTGACTTACGTCGCCCATGCTTAAGCGAACTTGGTAGACGCCCGGTACGGCTGGCACACGGCCCGCAAACCCCCAAAACACAGCATTTTCGATTATGCCTGGCCCCTCTTCACGGAGGTCCCACGTCATTTGGTTCAATCCTTGCGCTGCTTGCAGCTGACTGGGCGACCAATTCGCCGGTCGGCCAATCGCCGTCTTGGCATCAACGTCCCAGGAATTGGGCTCGGTTGAGTAAACCCGTACGACGTCACCTTGAGGGTCCATAAACTCGAGGTTGAGCACCTCTTCAGGCTCCTCTGCAAGCGCGAAATAGACTGCCGAACCGCTAGGGGAGACTCCTTGCGATCGAATTGCGTTTTTCGGGGAATAGAGGTGCATGTCTGCAGCGATTGATTGCGTCGTGATCTCACGAAGTGGAGAAAGATCGTCTAGGATCCAGAATGATCGCCCCTGGGTAGCGACGACGAGATCGCCTTGGTGGATGAGAAGGTCGGTTACGGGAGTGATCGGCAGATTTCGTTGTAACGACTGCCAGTTATCTCCTCCATTAAAGCTGACGTATAACCCGTTTTCAGTCCCTGCGAACAGCAGGCCCTCACGTTCCGGGTCTTCTCTTAGCACACGAACGAAATGGCCTGCTTCGAGGCCAGTGGTCTCGAGTCGTGTCCATGTTTGTCCGTAATCGTCCGTCCGGTACATATATGCGCCGGTGTCTGCCACCCGATAGCGGTAAACGGCTACGTGAGCTCGTCCAGGTCCGTGTGATGAGAGGTCAATCATGTTGACGGTCGAAAACTCCGGAAGACCTTGAGGGGTCACATTTTCCCAGTTTGCCCCGTCATCGCGAGATACATGGATAAGTCCGTCATCTGAGCCCGCCCAAAGAACACCTGCTTCGTGTGGTGACTCCTCAAACGCAAAGACCGTCCCATAAACTTCGACCCCAGTGTTATCCCAAGTGATCCGCCCTCCAGCAAAGCCCTGAGTATCTATATCGCTGCGAGTAAGGTCGGGACTGATCGTCTCCCATGAGTAGCCCCCGTCAGATGTCCGATTCACGAATTGCGACGTGTGATAGACAACATCTGGATTGTGTGGTGAGAGCCGGATCGGGGCGTTCCATTGAAAACGGTGTTTGAGCGAACTGGCCGCATGTCCTAGCTGAAGTTGAGGATAGAGAAGCATCTGCCGAACATCGCCCGTGCCTCTATCCACTCGGTTAATGCTACCTCCGTAGCAGCCAGCATAGGTTACGTTTGGGTTCCGCGGATCGATTGCAATGTGGCCGCTTTCGCATCCTCCTACCGCGGACCAGTGCTGCGCGGGTTGTACGGCGGGCATATCACGGCTTGGGACCATGATGGTCGAGTTGTCTTGCTGAGATCCATACACTCGGTAGGGAAACTGATCATCTACGAAGACCCGATAGATCTCGGCAGTTGGTTGATTGTAATAAGTCGACCAACTCTCAGCGGCGGTGGTCGTTACCTGAGCGCCACCGTCGTTAGCGACGACTTGGAAATCAGGGTTCTCGTAGTTGACCCATAAATCGTGCACATCGCCGTGAGGAACGCTATAGCTAGTCCACGTCACGCCCCCATCAATCGACTTGTTATAGCCTGTATTGAGGGCATAAACCGTGTTTTCATCTTGAGGGTCCGCATAGATATGCGTGTAGTACCAGGCCCGCTGTTGGAGTCGCCGCTCATCATTGATGTGTGTCCAGGTATCCCCACCATCGTCGGAACGATAGACTCCCCCACGGTCATTTGGTGCTTCTATGAGCACCCAGACGCGATCCGGGTTAGCACGTGAGACGGTTACTGCAGCCTTCCCGACAAGCCCCTCCGGCAAGCCACCACCCAGTTTTTCCCATGTGTCCCCACTGTCCTTGGTTCGCCAAATGCCTCCCTCTTCGGCTCCGCTGATCATCGTCCAGGGTTTTCTCTCTGCACGCCAAGTGGCGGCAAACAGAATGCGGGGATTCTGTGGATTGAGGGCGAGATCTCGAACGCCCGTCGAGTCACTTACGAAGAGGACGTTTTCCCACGTACTCCCCCCATTTCGCGTGCGATACACGCCGCGCTCGGAGTTTGGACCAAAAATGTTACCAAGAACGCCCGCATAGGCGACATCCGGATCATCGGGATGGACCGCGATGCGCCCGATCTGTCCTGCATTGGGTAGACCCGCATGCGCCCAAGTCTCTCCTCCATCGGTACTTTTATAGATGCCGTTTCCTGACGAAACGTTCCCACGTGGGTCCGCGGAGCCGGTGCCGACATAAATGACATTCGGGTCACTGTCGGCGACGTCGATCGCTCCAATCGAGCCCACGTCGAAGTATCCGTCGGAAATGTTGACCCAGTTGAGACCGGCATCGACTGTTTTCCACACCCCGCTGCCAGTCCCCCCCAAGAAATAAGTCAGTGGTTTCTCTGTGATGCCGGCCACTGCGGTGCTTCGACCACCGCGCGGGGGCCCGATCGAGCGGAATGTGAGTCCAGCCACATCAGATGAGTTGAATGCGACGTTCTCCTGTGCGGCGAGTTCACGGGGTTCCATGTCCGACCCGAGCCCCAGAGTGAGTGTGATCAGGATTGGTATAAGGGATCCGGTCCGGACGTTGCTGTGGTAGGGAAGGGCATGACTCATGGGGACTCCACTCCTGTGACGAGGCATAATTGAGAGGGCATCGATAGTACGATCGGGCTGGTTACGGTCTGGTCCAATCGGTCACCACTAAACCTAGGGCCGGTCTAAAGTGTGGACAATCGCCGCCGTCACGACGGTTATCATTACAGCTGGACGACGTGACGCTCACTAGCTCCGGCTACTTACTCGCTCAAGAAGCCCAGTATTTGATCAGTGAAGGTTACTAGGCCTTTCATCGGCCAGCCGCACTGGTAAAGAAATCATGAAGGTGTCTGGCAACCAGAGCGTGCTCTCCATCTCTTAGGAGCCGAGTTCGAATCGTCATAAGGTAGGCGAGACGAGGTTCTCCACTCATGAGCTCTGCCTTTGCTTCGTCGCTTGTGAGAGGGATCACATTGGGGTCCCACGTTATCTCAACGTCTTCGTAACCTGCCGTGTTTAAGACGACTTCTGCAGTGAGACCAGGCACATCCTGGAGTTTAGCGGCGATCGTCTGTGCCTTTTTACCCCAATCGTCCACCCAATCGTCAAAATTGCTGGCCACATAGCTCTCAAGCGCTACGATTAACCCGACGATTTCTTCCTTCCCAACTTTCATCCCGCGTCCGATTCCGTCATTGGGAGAGGAGTTGAGCCGCGCTGCCTCGATCAAGTCAGCCCGACCGGCGAGAATGCCCGTTGACTGCGGTCCGCCAATTCCTTTACCCCCGCTGATCACAACCAAATCAGCTCCGGCTTCGATGAACTCCCCTAAGTCGGCTCTGGTTGGGAGATCCGAGGCCATATCCACAAGAACTGGGACCCCTGCATCGCTTCCCAATTTGATTTGTTCGCGCACACTCATTACTTCAGCGCCGGGCGCAGGAGCCCAGTGTAAGGGTGTTGGTGGTGCGAAGAGTGCCTGCCGTTCAGCGGTAACAAGCGCGGCAATCATTGCTGTCCGCTCAGTGATTTTTTTCGCAAACTCATCCCGGGTCTCTGCTTCGACGATGGTCATTCCAGCATCTCTATATGCGCGATCATAAGAGAAGCGGTGGGGTGTTTGAATCAGGCACTCAGTGCGATCCCATGTAGGGTGGGGCAGATTGTGCACCCGTTTCGGATCTGTCCCTGTGAGACACCCGGCTGCCCCGAGTACCATTGCCGAGAAACCGCCAGCCGTGACCAGGGCTGCTTCAGCTCCTGTAAGCTCTGCAATCCGTTCACCCGCAGCTTCCATAAGCTCATGCATGTCTACAAAAAATTCGTTTGCCTGGGCCATGGCTGCTATGACTTCTTCAGACATTCGCCCACCGCCCAATCTAGATACGTGCTCGTGCGCGGGAAGGTGAGGTCGTACCCCTAGGAGTTGGGTGTAGATGTTGTCTCGGTAGAGCGCCTGAATTGCATCCGGATCGTTTGGGTAGTCGATCGGACTTTCGCCTTCTGTGTCGCCACTTCTACTGAGGTTGCACCCTGCCAGTCCCAACGTTAGGGTGCTTGCCGATCCAGCGCTGGCGACGGTGAGGAATGTACGTCTGTCGAGTGTCATAATCGCTCAATTCCGCAGACCAAGCCCTGCCGACCTGTCGGTCACAGTCAAATAGTCTGCTTTTCTACAGTTGTTTCACCTCTTCGGCGATTAAGCCTAGTGCAACGGCCGCATCACCAAAAAACATGCGGTTATTCTCTTTGTAGAAGAGTGGGTTATCGATCGCTGCATAGCCAACCGAAAGTGATCGCTTGATCACAATGCAAGTTTTGGCTCGGTCGGTCTCGATGATCGGCATCCCGGCTATCGGACTTGATGCATCATCTCGTGCTAGCGGGTTCACTACGTCGTTTGCGCCGACCACGACGGCAACATCGATGTTCTCCATGTCTGGATTTACGTCCTCAGGTTCACACAATTGATCGTAGGGTACGTTTGCCTCGGCGAGAAGTACGTTCATGTGACCCGGCATCCGCCCAGCAACGGGATGCACACAGTACTTAACGTTCACGCCTCGAGCTGCGAGGAGATCGGCAAGCTCGCGAATCTTGTGCTGAGCTTGTGCGACCGCGAGGCCATAGCCTGGTACAAAAACGACCTGTGATGCGTATCCGAGAATCATAGCACAATCTTCGGCCTCAATGGGTGTCGCGACTTTATCGCCGTCATCTCCAGTCACACCAGATGATGTACCCGCACCGAAGGCACTGAAGAGAACGTTGACCAACGATCGGTTCATGGCCCGACACATGATCTTCGTAAGGACGAGTCCGGAGGCGCCCACCAGTGCTCCCGAGATGATGAGCGCGTTGTTTTCAAGCACAAATCCAGCGGCAGCGGCAGCAAGCCCCGAATAGGAGTTGAGTAGTGCTATGACCACGGGCATGTCTGCCCCGCCGATGGGAATTACGAATAGCACTCCCAGGATTAGTGCTGAGCCAACGAGCCCCCAGTAGAAAGGCAAATCCCCGCCAAATCCAACCAAGTAGACTGCAGAGCCGATTGCGAAAGCGGCAAGCAAGATTGCTGACAGGCGGACGAAGGGATTCGAGACGGCATTGCCGGTGACAAAGCCCTGCAACTTACCGTATGCAATCATACTACCTGAGAATGTGACCGCACCGATCAGCGTTCCGGCCATGATGGAGACACCGGCATCGATTGCGAGTGTCCCACCCGTGTCCATTATGCGAAGGAACTCACCGGTGGCCACTAATCCGGAAGCTGCACCGCCAAATCCGTTGAAAACGGCGACCATTTCTGGCATAGCCGTCATCTTTATAGTTTTTGCCATAACGAGGCCGATTAGCCCGCCGGCAACCAGTCCTGCGATGATCCATGTGAAGTCGAGGATCTGTTGGTCTATTAACGTGGCGAGGATTGCGAGTAGCATCCCGATCGCGGCGAGTCTATTGCCCGTAGCGGCTGTCTCTGGGTGTCCGAGTCGCTTGATCCCGAAGATGAAGAGGACCGCGGATAGTAGGTAGACGAGTGGAGTCACTGTTCCGAGATCCATGGCCTAGCCTGCGTCCTTGCTCTTGAACATCTGAAGCATGCGGTCAGTTACGACGAAGCCCCCCACAACGTTAATCGTAGCGAGAATCAATGCAGCCAGTCCTATCCAACGCATCAAGGGGAAGTCACCTGCGCTCCCCACCACGAGCAATGCTCCCACGATAGAGATCCCTGATATCGCATTCGATCCTGACATGAGTGGCGTATGAAGCGTAGGAGGCACTTTCGTGATGAGTTCGAGCCCGATCAGCATCGCAAGCACGAACACATAAAGTCCAATTAGCAGTGTTCCGGTCATTCGATAAACCTCGTGTGAATGTGCTCTCTTATCGTAGATCTGACGTGAGAGTTTGTTCGCTTAAAGTTTCCAGTTTTCACGTATTGAACCGAACTTTTCCGGCGTGAGTCACGCAGCATGGACCAATCACATCGTCGTCAAGGTCCACAACAACCTCGTCTTCATGGATCAATGTTTTTACTAGAGAAGACAAATTCCGCGCCAAGAGCTGACTCGCATGGTAGGGCAACGAAGCAGGTACGTTCAGAGGTGCGAGAATTGTCACACCACCGCTGAGGACTGTCTCTCCTCGTTTGCTCAATGCGCAGTTGCCACCCGCCTCACCAGCAAGGTCGACAATCACGGACCCTTGCTTCATGGAAGCGACCATGTCCTCCGTTATAAGCACAGGAGCTGGTCTTCCGGGGACGAGAGCGGTCGTAACCACGAGGTTGGCCTTAGCTAGATGCTGCGCCAATAGTTCTCGCTTTCTCGCTTGCTCATCTTCACTGAGCACCTTGGCGTAGCCCCCTTCGGTCTCTGCGTCTTTCGCTTGGTCTTCCTCAAGGTCAACAAATTTTGCCCCTAGGCTCTCGACCTGCTCCTTTGCTGCTGATCGGATGTCATAGCCCCACGTGTCCGCTCCTAAACGTCTAGCGGTTGCAATCGCCTGGAGCCCTGCCACGCCAGCTCCGAGAATTAGGACACGGGCCGGTGATAAAGTCCCCGCAGCAGTCATAAGTAGCGGGAAGATCCGGTCCAAGTTGTCAGCTCCAATAATTACAGCCTTATATCCGGCTAAGTTGCTCTGCGAGGAAAGCGCATCCATGGATTGTGCCCGAGTGATCCGTGGCACCAGCTCAAGAGAAAGACTTGTAATGTTTCGTGTTGCAAGTTGCTCAAACAGAGGCGCATTTTCATGAGGTCGCAGAAGGCAAATGAGAACGGCCCCTTCACGGATTTCGTCGAGCTCTCCGTTCACGGGCGGAGCCACCTTCAGAACAACGTCAGCTCCCCCGAGCAAGCTTGCCTTGTCACGGACGATCTCAACTCCGGCCTCTGAGTAGTCAGCGTCCCGAAATCCCGCTGCATCCCCTGCACCGGTTTCGATGGCAACTGAGACCGTTTCAGATGCCAAACGTTTTGCCGCGTCAGGAGAGAGCCCAACGCGAGTTTCGCCTGACGTAATTTCGCGGGGGACACAGATGCGAACGCTCACGAGTAGCTCCTCGCTTCCGGGAAGTCTTCATCTCGGTATTCCAACTTATCTTGGTCCATCAACTCTCCGTTTTGAGTGATCGGCTCTCCGACCTGGCACTTAACCGAAAGATCCGGCCGCGAATCTTGAGGGGGTCGAGCGCTCCGCGCAACGACGTTTGGTTTATTGCATTCCCTCACTCGGGGGGGCCTATTCATCAACCTTACCCTATAAGTTGAATCCATGATGCGAGGAGAATCGCATGTCCGGGTCTTTTCGAAGGTACGTGAGTTGCTTGTTATTGGCCGGTTTCATGATCCTTATGGTTGCCATGATCACACCCCTAGATCTGCGGGCCCAGGACGTAATCTCGCTCGGCGTGTCTCCACTTCAGGATGCAGAGAAGGACGGAGCCACGGTAATCCGAGAACAAGGTGGGGAATGGGTCATACTGCGAGAAGGGTCGGGGACGTTTGTGTGCATTGCGGACGATCCATCGGACGACCGATTCCGTGCGACTTGTTATCATAAGTCACTCGATTCGTATATGGCCCGAGGGCGTGAGTTACGTAAGCAGGGTATCGATGGTGCTGAAAATGTACAAAAGAGACGGGAAGAGATTGCTGCGGGAACACTAGAGATGCCTTCCTATGGACTCTTATTCCAAATTAATGCACCAGGAGATTGGTCAGGTGATACTACCACCGCTAACCGACGGACCGTCATCTACGTTCCGTATGCGCAGTCGGAAGACCTTGGTTTGCCCACGAGTCCTAGCGACGGACCATGGTTCATGCACTCAGGGCTAGCCACAGCCCACATCATGATCTCTGGCTAGTTTCTGGACCAGATTCAAACCTTACACGTGGGCTAGAGGATTCAATAGCTGTGGCTGATCTTACCCGACACCAACTCAGCTCCCTAATGTTGAGCGCGCTTCGAAGGGAGGGCCTGGGTGTTCGCGACCAATTTGAGGGTCGTCAAGAACCCCTCTCTTGGTTTTTCCGCGTGCTCGCATACGATCAATCAGAACTAGATATCTTAGAGTCTGGTGCCTTAGACACACTGCATGCGCCATCTGCGCTGATCGAGCTTGTGGTCGACGAGATGGCGCTCGCCCTAGCGAACATCGGACTGGAAGGATTCGAAACATACCTGGTAGGGGCCGAACCAGGGCTGATTGGACAGGATCGGATGGAGCTGAACCCTGGAGTGATGCTGGGATTCGTTCACGTAGACGTCTCCCCCCCCGCTTTGTGGCTTGATGAGCGAGAGTCGGATCCGACACGAAACGAAGCCCTTGCGACTCGACTAACCGATATTGCGGAAGAGGTGGGGTCGAATTCAGACGCGGTCGAAGTTCATATAGAAGGGGCGGTTGAATCCTCCGATGAGTGGACAGATCGACGAGGAACTGTGCGACCCGCCGGGATTGCAGTTCATTTTAGCTTTGGGGTTCCACTTGTCGGTATTAGCGAGCGTGAACTGACCGCCGTATTCAGTCGAGGTGCGGCCGTAGCTGCTAAGACCGTTGAAGGAATGCGAGCAGTTTTTCGGGGAGGCGGGGGGTAACTGGACCGTGAATAAAGATTCTCTTCCGTACATGGCGCTGCTCGCGGTTGTACTCTCCCTCACGTGCAGACCAGCCCCTGTAAAAGTTTCAATTGAGTGGATACAAGCCAATGGATATCGCTCTCGGCCCCTGGTCTATGAAGGTGTGGCGGGGGGACAGTTTACACCGGTTCGCCTCTCGATATCGGGGATTGAGGCGGCAACGTCCATCTCAGATGAGCGCAGGCTTGAGAATAGAACTCTAGTCAATGGGGCTGGGGTCGCCCTGGGTGACGTTGATGGGGATGGGTGGGTAGATATATACCTCTGTTTACTTGATCAACCGAATGTCCTTTATCGGAATCTGGGTGGGTGGCGTTTCGAGGACGTGACACAGACTTCAGGCACGGGACTTTTAGGACGTTTGTCACGTGGGGCCGTGTTTGCTGATGCCGATGGCGACGGAGATCTGGATTTGTTTGTCGCTGTCCACGCCGGATCAAATACCCTCCTCTTCAATGATGGAACTGGAGTTTTCGAAGAACGTTCTGCTGGATTCGAGCCGCAGTACGGGACAAATACCCTTGCCTTGGCTGACATCGACGGAGACTCAGATCTTGATGCTTACTTCACCAACTACAAAAACATCCAGGGCGACGATCTGTTCAGCCCCACTGAACGAAATCTACGGGGCTATGTTCAACAGATCGGAGATGAATTGATCGTCCTGCCTCCCTACGATGCCCATTATCGTCTTCAACTCGTGGGCGACCGATCACTTCGTTTTGAACTTGGTGATCCCGACGAGTTTTATCTGAACGATGGATCGGGTCACTTCACGCTTGTGGATATGACCGGGGGGATGTTCCGTACTTCTGCTGGTGCCTCGATAGCGGAAACTCAACGCGACTGGGGGCTCGTAGCTCGTTTTTTTGATGCGGACGATGATGGGGACCCGGACCTTTATGTGGCCAATGACTTTGGGAGCCGTGACGGATTTTGGATCAACCAGGGTGGTTGGTTTCGCGCCGCGTCCGGGCTTGAGTTACGGACGACCAGCGCCTCCTCAATGGGTGTTGACTTCTCGGATGTCGATGGCGATGGGGACACAGATTTTATTACAACTGAGATGTTGGCTCGTGATCAGATTCGCCGACGTGAGCAAGCGGTTGGAGCTATCGTGCAGAGGACGCCACCGGGCCGATCTGATGTGCGCGCACCCGCGGGAAGAAATACGCTTCAGCTTAATCGGGGCGATGGTACATTCGCTGAGGTTGGGCGGGGGGCTGGTATTGCGGCCTCTGAATGGACCTGGGGAGCAATGTTCCTCGATGTAGACTTAGATGGCTATGAAGATCTGCTTGTTACTAACGGCCATGCATGGGATCCTCTTGACGGTGATACGCAAGAGGCCCTGCGTACTGGTCGAATCCGAGTTGATTGGCGAAGAGAACTCGGTGTGTTTCCGGCCCTCAACGTGCGGAATATCGCTTTTCGAAACACGGGCGATGGCACGTTCGAGGTCGCTGATGATTGGGCCTACGGGACTGAACCCAATGTGAGTCACGGGATTGCCTCAGCCGATCTGGATCGAGATGGTGATCGGGATCTCGTAATAACGCGGCTCGACGAACCCCCTCTCGTACTTCGTAACGACGCAGGCCGACCACGTATATCTGTTCGAGTCCTCGATCACTCAGGTAACACTCAAGCGATCGGAGCTCGTGCGGTCCTAAAGGGAGGTGCTACACCCCGTCAAACGAGACAGATCACCTCAGGTGGAATGTATCTGTCCGCTTCGGATCCTTCATTGACGTTTGCTATGGGCACAAGTAATGCAGCAGAACTCGTGGTTACATGGCCATCTGGCATCAGGAAGGAGATGAATGTCGAGGTTGATAACGCGTACGAAGTGTTTCCACCGCCGATTCTGCCAGCTACGCACGATTCGGAAGTGCTGAGACCGTTGTTTAGCGGCCCCATAAGTGGTGGGCGTCATATCGAATCGGAATTTGACGAGCTAGCCCGTCAACCGCTCATTCCTGTTGAACTGTCTCGACTTGGGCCAGGCCTCAGCTGGGAAGATGTGGATACGGACGGCGATCCAGATTTATTAATTGCGTCCGCGTCTGGCGGTCAGACACTTTTAATGCGAACAGAGCGCCGTCGGTTGCTTGCCCCTATTGGGGTTGGGAGTAAGGCGCCAGGTGACCAGACGGGGATTCTCGCCGTTCCGACAGTAGAGGGAACGAACCTAATCGCTGGTGTTAGTAACTGGGAGGTTCGAACGCCAGCTGAAGTTGCAACGATTCCGTCGGTCATGCTTATCTCACAAGGAGATGATTTGAAGATCCCCCCGTCCACTGCTACTACAGGTCCACTGGCGCTCGCGGACATTGATGGTGACGGAGATCTCGATTTGTTCCTAGGAGGGCGTGCGATTCCGGGTGCCTATCCACTCCCTTCAAGTTCGCGAATGTTTCGGAACGAAGATGGCGAATGGGTTGAAGATTCTGCGGCCACGGACGTGCTCGATGGGATTGGTCTCGTCTCCGGCGCAGTTTTCTCCGATGTCGATATTGATGGAGACCCTGACCTCATCTTGGCCCTAGAGTGGGGACCTGTTCGATTACTGCGCAATGACGGAGGACAGTTCTCAGAAGTGACGGATGACTGGGGTCTTGGCACACTGCATGGTCGTTGGAACGGTATAGCAACCGGTGATCTGAATAGTGATGGTTTGCCTGATCTTGTTGTTACGAACTGGGGTCGAAACACGGGCCACACACCGACACTTCGGCGGCCCATCCGCATCCATGCTGCTGACCTCGATGGTAATGGTCTAACGGATATCATTGAATCGGAGACGGATCCTAGTGGGGCTGTTGTGCCAATCCGTGGTTATTCGACATTGTCCGCAACCCTACCCTTCATACGACGTTCTGCTCCGACCTATGGGACTTTTGCTCGGGCAACTGTCAATCAACTTATCGGCACTGGGCGAACCAACATCTACGAGGCGGAGGTTGTCACGCTAGACCATACTTTGTTCCTTAACGGTGGAGGATCTTTTGAAGCTTATCCCTTACCGTCCGCCACGCAGCGTGCCCCCGCATTTGGTGTAGTAATTGCTGATTTCGACCGCGATGGAGCAGAAGACCTCTTTATTGCACAGAACTTTTTTGCAACCCCAGAAGGAGTGGCGCGTCACGATGCTGGGCGTGGTGAGCTTCTCTTGGGAAATGGAGAAGGTGGCTTGTTGCGTTTAGGTGCTGCTCGCAGCGGGATTGCGATATATGGGGATGCCCGTGGTGCAGCGATTGCGGACTTCGATGCAGATGGACGCTGGGACCTTGCTGTCGGACAGAATGGTGAGGAGGTGGCCATCTTTCAGGGTGCCGGGGGTGCGCCTGGCCTTCGTGTGCGACTCGTTGGAACAGGCTTGAATCCTGAGGCGGTTGGCGCCTCGGTGCGCATTGCGTATGACTCTGGTTGGGGCCCTCTTCGCGAGATTCAGGCAGGGTCCGGATACTGGTCAAAGAATGGTGCGGTACAAGTCTTCGGGTTACGCGAACCGGCACAGGGTTTACGAGTCCGATGGCCAGATGGGAGTGAGGAGACTTATGACGTTCGACCAAACACACGTGAAATCGTTGTGAGGCCGGGAGAGGGGCGGTGAAGCCTTTTATGATGGCAGCGAGTTTGTCGATTCTCCTCATGGGGTGTGGAGATGGCAATTTCTCTGAGCCAGAGTATACGATCCTCGGTTCTGCAGGCACAATCCGTATGGCTGAGCGTCTGCAAGTGCTGGCTGAATCAGCCGATCCAATGCTGGACGAACAGCTCAATATGGCTCGGCTCCGGCTCTTCAATGATCAAGAATCTCCTCCGATACCGGAAGCGATGATCCTCCGCCAAGGTGCAATTGCCCAAGAAATGATGAACGCCGGACTTACTGGCCCAGCGATAGAGCAATTTTTATTGATCCGCCAGATCTTGACCGCTGCACAAGCGGAACCGATGCCTGGTTTCCGTCAGTCACTCGACGAGTACACCGGGATCGCCTTATTCCGGAGAGGGCTTGAGTTGGCATGTCCAGTGGATCGACTCCGCCGAACCCGATCATTTGAGCTTGTGCGGGCCTATCCGTGTTGGCCCGAGGTCCCACCGTCCGTCCCTCACCCGGTGTCTGATTCGGCTCGTATTGTGCTAGAGCGCGGAGTCATTTGGCAGGGTGCCCTTCTTGAGGAAGATCCTGAGAACCTTCGGGCCCAGTGGATTCTTAACCTCACGATTATGGCCCTTGGGGAATGGCCTGATCGCGTGCACAGGGATTATCGAATACCAAGGTCGAGCCTTACAGGATCTGAGGAACTGGAGCGGTTTAGGAACGTAGCAACCGAGGTAGGTCTGGATGCCGTATCAATTTCAGGCGGAGGCATTGTGGACGACTTCAATGGTGATGGTTTTCTCGACGTGATGGTTTCCTCACGCGGTTTTTTTGACCAACTACGTTACTTCGAAAGTGACGGCTCAGAGCGATTTGTTGAGCGTACATCTCAAGTTGGTTTAGAAGGTCTCGTCGGTGGTCTCAACATTGTACAAGCTGACTATGACAACGATGGGGATCCAGACGTGCTT
Organism: uncultured Gemmatimonadota bacterium; assembly: GCA_964480515.1. Lineage (GTDB taxonomy): Bacteria > Gemmatimonadota > Gemmatimonadetes > Palauibacterales > Palauibacteraceae > Palauibacter. The sequence continues at coordinate 174,159 of CAYZOT010000003.1, read as the reverse complement.
GTCCTCCGAGGCGGCTGGCTTGTCCAGGGCTTTCCTAACTCGTTGTTGCGTAACGACGGTGGCACGTTTTCAGATGTAACGTACGAAGCAGGTATATATTCGGAGCACCCCACGCAAACTGGAAGCTGGGCCGATTTTGATGGTGATGGTTGGCTTGATCTCTTCGTTGGCAACGAATCGCGGGACGGAGCGATGCACCGCTCGGAGCTGTTTCGAAATAAGGGGGACGGCACCTTCGAAGAGATCGCCGATTTAGTCGGCCTCGATATCGCACAATTTGTAAAGGGTGTCGATTGGGGCGACTATGATAACGATGGTCGACCTGATCTTTATGTCTCAGTTCTACGGGGTTCCAACCTGTTATTCCATAACACTGGGGCAGACACAACTGGAAACTGGCATTTTGACGACGTAACGGAGAAGGCCGGAGTCGCTGATCCTTTCCACAGTTTTCCCACTTGGTTTTGGGATTTTGATAATGATGGGTATCTGGATCTATTCGCCGCCGGATACCAGGCTCAGACGGCGGACATAGTCAGGGAATATATGGGAGAAAAGCATGGGGCCGAACTCCCAAGGCTCTACCGAAATCTCGCAGATGGTACGTTCGAGGATGTGACTGCCCCTCGCGGTCTTGATCGGATTATGTATGCGATGGGATCGAACTTCGGAGACGTTGATAATGATGGTTGGCTGGATCTGTTTGTGGGAACAGGAGATCCTGATTTTCGACAGTTGATGCCCAACCGAATGTTCCGAAACACGAGTGGGTATTTTGAAGAAGTGACGGGTGCCGGTGGCTTTGGTGCACTGGATAAAGGGCATGGAGTTTCTTTTGCGGACATTGACAACGATGGCGACACTGACGTTCACATTGTGCTCGGTGGCGCGAACGAAGGCGATTTGTCGCCGAACGCACTTTACGAGAACCCGGGATCTGATCATCACTTCATTGTGCTCACTCTCGTGGGACAGAAGGCTAACCGTAGTGGGCTTGGAGCACGGATCTCAATCACGGTAGAGGATGGGGAAGGTGTTCGGACTATTCACAGGGTTGTTGGGACGGGCGGGAGTTTCGGTGCCAACCCAGTTCGACAGGAGATTGGTCTCGGTCCCGCGTTGCGGGTCATCAACGTAGATATCCGGTGGCCCGGCTCAGGGACCGTTGATTTGTTACACGGGCTTGAGCTTGATCGAGCCTACCAAGTAAAAGAAGGGACCGGTCGTGCCGACTCGTTGGAGCGCGTATCGATGCGCTTAGGTCGCTAACGAAGACTAGGGGTGCCTAATCCTGATCCCGCGCACCTTTGATGACCAATAGAGTGTCGATGGCCTGAGAAAACGTGGAAAAATCTGCCGCGCCACGGAGTGCCACACTGTCCGCCAAGATAAAGTAGGGTGTGCTTGATATCCCCGCGCGCGTTACGGTCGTGTGATCGCGGATGAGCAACGGCGCTAGCAAACTATTTCGCACGCATGCTCCAAATGATTCCAGATCGATGTTGATTTCCTCTGCGTATGTTAGAAAGAGTGAATACGGGTCCGACGACCCGCTCCACTCATCTTGTCGTTCGAACAAAATGTCGTGCATTGGCCAAAATTTCCCGACTGCTCCTGCGCAAAATGCGGCCTCAGATGAAGAGAACGCCTGGCTGTGCCCGGGATTAGCGTATGAGACCCACAGGTAGTTAACCTTTCCTGTCTCAATGTACGCACTGTCTACCTTCCCGAGCGTTTCTTTATAAAATTGCCGACAGAACGGGCACTGGAAGTCGGAGATCTCTACTATACGAATCGGTGCGTCGTCGGAGCCCTTGATCCGGCCTTTATCGGCGCGTTCACCAGCGATCCTCATATCATCTGGAACTATGGACCTTTCCTGCGCACTCTCTGCTTCTACAACACACCCGAGTAGAGTGATTGTGGCAACGGTCGCTAGAACTCGGCTCATCTTCATCGTGAAATGATGTGATGCGCTTCTCATGTTAATCTTCACAGTGGTCTCCAGAAGCCTAGTCGGTGGTGGCCATGCTTATGCTGGCCTATCCGGGTATCAGATCGTCGGCCGCACGCTCCAGAGCATCTAGTGCCTCCGTAACGTGCTTTAACTCAGTGTGTACGCTCCCTACAGATAGTCGAAGAGTATACCGGCCTTCAAGTTCCGTGTGTGATAAAAAGACGCGTCCTTCTGCGTTTACTCGACTAAGAATATCACGGTTCCAGTTATCCTCTGCCTCCATGTCGCCTAAACCTACTGCACGGAAGCACACCGTACTGAATGAAACCGGTGCTGCGAGATTGAACCGAGGGTTGGCATCTAACCTCGCAGCAGCAGCCTCGGCTATCTCAATATGATTCCTCATACTTTCAGCTAGCCCCACTGTCCCTACGCACCGGAAAAGTACCCAGAGCTTCAGTCCTCGAAACCGTCGTCCGAGTGGTACACCTATGTCCATAAGATTGGAATTGGGCTGCTCAGACTCTAAGTATGCAGGTGTTAGAGCGAGTGAGGCACGGAAGGGCGTTGAGTCTCGATATAATAATACCGAACAATCCAAAGATGTGCCCAACCATTTGTGCGGATTGATTACGATCGAATCCGCTCTCTCCCACCCCGCGAAGTTCGACGCCAGTTCCGGCAGTATCGCTCCTGAACCCGCGTAAGCGGCGTCGACATGCAGCCAGGCTCCGTGTTCTCGTGCCACTTTGCCGATCTCGTTGACGGGATCTACACTGCCGGTGGACGTAGTCCCGACCGTAGCGCAAACCATGGCTGGTAGAACTCCTTTCTGGCGGTCTTCGGTTATCGCTCGTTCGAGTGCGTCAGTCCGCATCCGGAACCTCTCATCAACCTCGATCTTTCGGATGGATTTGCGTCCGAGCCCCGCTGCAATGGCGGCCTTCTCCACTGAAGAGTGAGATTGCTCTGATGTGTAGAGCATGAGCCGAGGTCCATCTGTTAGACCGTTTTCACGAATGTTGGAACCCACGTGTTCTCGAGCCGCGAGGAGCGCTGTAAAGGTTGATGTCGATGCGGTATCGAAAATGAGCCCCGAGTATGTTTCTGGTAGATTGACTGCTTGTCTCAGCCAGTCTACCGCTAATAATTCGACCTCAGTCGCGGCCGGGGACGTACGCCACAACATTGCGTTCACCCCTACCGCAGCGATGAGCAATTCGGCCGCCACGCTAGGGCCACGTGTACAGCAAGAGAAATAGGCTAGAAAACCAGGGTGATTCCAGTGTGTGAGACCGGGAACGATATATTTGTCGAAATCGGCGAGAACCTTTTCAAAGGGTTCTCCTTCCGACGGTGGACTTTTGGCGAGTTGGGAACGAATGTCTCCGGGTTGGACTTGAGGCAACACGGGCAGTTCGGCAATGCCGTCCCGATACCCAATCGTCCACTTGCTAGCAGCGTGCAACGCCTGGGAAAGCTGGTCCGAACTCCAATCCAGGTTTATCGGCTGAGTTCCTTTGACGTCTGACATGGACGCTCCTGATTCGCTGGGGCCGCTCCGCCTCCTGTTAGCGGACTGCCAACTCGCGATCGAGGAAGAGATCGAAGCGGTCCAGGCAGATCTGACTCGACGTCAGTTGGACAGCCCCATTTCTACGCTCGCCGGTTGGGTACGCCGCGAGTCAGGTGTTGGCCACCGGTATGAATTTCAGATTACGGGAGGAATGTACGACATTCGAACCAATGATCACGTACGCCTTCGTACTGAGGGGCGAGAGAGTTTGGGAAATGTCGTAGCGTTTGACCGTGCGTCGGGCCTACTGCAGTTGGATTTGACTGAGTGGCTCGGTGAGAGCCTCAATGGAGTCGAGCTAGAGTTCGATCCGACATGGCTTTTATGTGAACTGTCAACCCGGTTACGAGAACTCTCGGCGGAGCCGCAGCACTTCTTCCCGAAAACCGTCCTTAACACTTTCGGGAAAGAGCCGCCTAGCTTGGGGGTAGGATCTCCTATCCTCGCCAGTTCATCGGATTTGAACGGGCCACAAAGTGCCGCGCTTGGTCGGATTCTCGGAAGTGATGTGCAGCTTGTTTGGGGGCCCCCGGGGACAGGGAAATCTCGACTTGTAGCGCGAGCAGCCCTCGAGCTAGCGCGTGAGGGGAGGGTGCTTATTACGGCGGCCACGAATGGGGCAGTAGACGAAGTGGCAAGGCGACTTAGCAGGACCGCCGATCTTGCTCAGTTAGAGGGGGGTCGGATTCTGCGTGTGGGCTCTGATATTAGGTCTGGTGCTGTCGATCCAAGGCTTGATTTCGAGGCTTGCCTTGCCCGTCGTATTGAAGCGGGAGCGGGCAAAATAACCGAAGTTCTCAAAGACGTTGAGGGTCGCCTTGGTATCCAACAACGTCCGAGGGCCGATTCAGTGGTTCACGATACATCTAGGCCAAGATCTCGAGCAGCCCGATTGGTCGCTCTAGCCGGAGTCCGTAGTGATGGAGAGGCGGTACGTGCAGCTAGTCGTGTTATTTTTGAGATTTCTCGACAGGCGGCACAGATGCTTGAGGAGGCGGAGGTTGTTTTAACGACATTGGCCCGGCTATCCGTGCGGGAAGAACTTCGGAGTTTACACTATGAGTCCCTCATTGTTGATGAAATAAGTACCGTTCCCTTGCCATACCTTGCTCTTGCAGCCTCAAGGACTTCATGCCGAACGGTGTGTGTTGGCGATTTTCAACAACTGCCTCCGGTGGTAGTCAGCCGTGGCCCTGCGGCCCGTCGTTGGTTCCGCCGAGACCTCTTTCACGAGACAGGCGTTGTGTCAACGGATAAAGGACATATTGATTTACCATCTCCGAAGGATGGTTTGTGTGCGATGCTTAATGTCCAGTACCGAATGGCGCCCGATATTCGACAGATAGTGAGCGAGTTTTTTTATGATGGGCGGTTGACCGATGCACCGGAGATGACGCAAGGTCTCCCCATCGGCGACCAAATAGTGATCATCGATACTTCTTCGCTCGATCCAACCGTTGAACGTATTGACGGCTCGCGGCGGAATTCTACGCATGCCGAAGTAGTTTTGGAGTTTCTCGCCGAGGCTGGTCGAGTGGGAGCAGGTGATATTGGTGTGGTGTCCCCCTACCGGGCACACACCACACACCTTAAAGACCTTGTACATCGTCGTTTAGGCAAATCGGCACCCCAAGGTGTTCAGGTGAGTACCATACATCGTTTTCAAGGTCGTGAGAAACGTATCGTGGTTATTGACACTGTTGATGCACCACCTGGTAGAAGTTGGTTTTTAGACGAACGTCGGAATCCAGATTTTCCTCGCCTTCTTAATGTTGCACTCTCACGTGCTCGCGAACGATTGATCATTGTAGCTGCGGTCGATGGTTTACGTCATACTCTTCCTAAAGACGCATTACTTAACCGCTTGTTAACTCGCCTCGACCATACTGCGACTCGTTTTGAGGTTCGGTCCTTGACCGATCTGTCAATTTTAACGGGGCAGATTCTCCAACCGTAAAAAGCGATGATTGACCTCGCGATGATCCCATAATACAGGTGTTTCGCGAATGCGTTTTTAAAAAAAGTAATCGGAAACATGTGGATAATATGTATAAAAATCATGGAATGTGAATTATAATGTTAAGTGGTTCGACGAGACGTGAGGTCGGTGGCATCTTTTGTAAGTGCCTGTTTTATTTCGTAGATGTGAAAAACCTTAGGTCACACTTGTTTGTTTGAGGTCTTTGATATTTATGCGTGTCGTCGTTCAACGAGTTTCCAAAGCACAGGTTCAGGTAGAGGGAAAAGTCGTGGGAGTGATTGGAACCGGGCTATTGGTGCTCGTCGGGTTCGCACCAGAAGATGGACATGATCAACTTCGATGGATGGCCGAAAAGTTGTGGGGTCTTAGAATTTTCCCTGACGCCGAGGGGAAAATGAACCTCAGTGCAGCCGATATAGGAGGTCAGATGCTTGTGGTGTCGCAGTTTACTCTCTACGGAGATGTGAACCGCGGTAGGCGACCGTCTTTTGTAGGTGCTGCAGCACCTGAGGCCGCGAGCCCACTCTTTGACGAGTTTGCTGGATTGTGCCGGGAATATGGACCTGTAGCAGAAGGGAAATTTGGGGCGATGATGGAAGTGGAGTTGGTCAATGATGGTCCGGTTACTTTGATCCTGGAGCGGTGAGGTGAACCCTAGGTGGCCTCCTAAGAAGGATACGCTGAACCAGCCACTTCGAATCGGTGTGATTGGCTCCGGTTCGGTCTCGGATTCGGTGGATGAGTTGGCGAAAGAAGTTGGGTCAGCGATCGCCCGAGCAGAAGCTATAGTCGTGTGCGGAGGGCTCGGTGGTGTTATGGCGGCGGTGGCAGCGGGTGCTGCCGAAGAGGGAGGTGTCGTCATCGGTATCCTTCCTGGTTCCGACCCCACTGATGCTGCTCCTGGCATATCTATTCCCCTCCCAACGGGACTGGGTGAGGCGAGGAATGTATTGGTGGTAAGATCATCTGAGGCGGTAATCGCCATTTCCGGTGAATGGGGGACACTTAGTGAGGCCGCATTCTGTCGGAAATTTCACGTGCCCCTCATTGGCCTTGAGACCGACTTGCCCAGTGACGTGCTGGAAGAGATTGCATCTGGTCCCAGTGAGGCGGTCGCACGTGCAGTTGAGCTAGCAGAGGCAGGTAGGCGGTCATCATCGTGACTGGATTCGTACTGTTCGGAGGGATTCTGTTTATCCTTTTGACGACAATAGTTTGGGCAGCACTTCGCTCGGGGGAAGATACAGGAGCAGTGTTGGCTCCTTCCGAGCGCCGCGATGCCGCAATTGAAGCTCTGCGTGATCTTGAACTCGATTATCGGACCCGAAAAATTACTCCGGAAGAATATCATCTCACACTCGCGCGTCTTGAACGAGAGGCCCTTCGTGCTCGTGACGAGGAGGAAATTATTCGCATGAGACCCGGTTCTTCAAGCAACTGTGGTTCATGCGGGGTGATGTTGGATGAGGGCTCGTTTTTCTGCCATCTGTGCGGAGCTGCAAGGGACGTTGGAAGTTCACTGAACTCACCCTGATTCTCCGCGGAATTTTCTCAATCAAGCGGAAAATACCGAATAAAATCCGAAATAAGAATGTGGTGGACCACCCTAAAAACCGAATAAATTGCGAAAGGTCGGAATCCATAGTATTCTCAGTCAGTGTCGCTTTGTAGGAGAGCTTGCCGTCCGACGCTAGGAATCCGCAGGCTCGTGAACTTTGGGAGAGTGTGAAATGGGTGCGGAGACGAATCAGGAACGAAAAAAAGCATTGTCCTTAGCGCTCGACCAAATTGAGCGGTCCCATGGCAAGGGGGCCATTATGCGTTTAGGCCATGAAGGTGCACGGATCCAGATTTCCGCGATCTCGACAGGTGCGCTCAATTTAGATTACGCAACGGGTATTGGAGGGGTGCCTCGGTCCCGTGTCACTGAGATTTATGGCCCAGAATCATCTGGAAAAACAACGCTTACGCTCCAGGTGATTGCGAACGCCCAAAAAGATGGTGGGGTTGCCGCCTTTATCGATGCCGAACACGCCCTTGATGTTGGGTACGCGCAGAAGTTAGGGGTGGATATTGAGAATCTCCTCGTCTCCCAGCCAGATACTGGAGAACAGGCACTCGAGATTGCCGAAGTGTTAGTTCGCTCAAGTGCCCTAGACGTCGTCGTCATCGACTCAGTTGCCGCACTTGTACCCCGTGCGGAGATCGAAGGTGAGATGGGAGATTCACATGTCGGTCTTCAAGCTCGGCTTATGTCTCAGGCATTGCGAAAGCTTACCGGTGCTATAGGTCGGTCAAACACAGCTGTGATTTTCACAAATCAAATTCGTGAAAAGATCGGGGTCATGTATGGAAGCCCAGAAACCACGAGTGGTGGCCGTGCCCTCAAGTTCTATGCATCACTTCGCCTAGACATCCGGCGTATCGCGGCGATCAAAGAAGCGAATGATCAGATTGGGAACCGTACGCGGGTTAAGGTTGTGAAGAACAAGTGTGCCGCGCCCTTTAAGCAGGCTGAGTTTGACATAATGTTTAACCGCGGAGTGAGTCGCGAGGGGCTACTTATTGATATGGGTGAGGAGATTGGTGTAGTAAACCGAGCGGGAGCGTGGTATTCCTATGGCAATGACTTGCGGCTCGGGCAAGGGCGGGAAAATTCTAAGGCGTTTCTCTGCGAAAATCCTGACATTGCTGAGGAAATTGAGGCACAGATTCGTGAAGAACTCGGCATGTCCATCTCAGCGGATAGTACTGATACTGAAACATCAAAGACGTCTAAAGCAGCCGTCTCGGGAGATGCTTAACCCAACGGATGAGCCAATCCGTGTCGTTGAGGTGCTTTACGAGAAATAGGCTCTCGTGCCCAGCGTAACTGCACTTTCCCCAGTTAAGCGCCGGTCTGGTTGGATAGAAATCCAGTTGGACGGCGCTTCATGCATTCTGCTGCCCGATCAGGATATTGCACGGCTGGGTTTGACCATCGGTTGTACGATTGAAGAAACCGATCTCGCTAGTTTGCAGAGCACAGCAGAACTCGCAGAGGCGATGCGTGTCGGGCTACGCTACCTTTCAGTGCGACCACGAAGTTGTCGTGAAATCGAGTTGAGGCTGCTCCGTGAAAAACTGGCGCAAGAGACGATCGAACGGACGGTCGATCGTTTAACGACACTCGGGTATCTCGACGACCGGAATTTTGCGGCAGCATTTGCGCGCGACCGTATTCGTCTTCGACCATGCGGTGTGCGACGAATGAAAGCAGATCTCCTGTCGCGGGGTGTATCACCCCGTGACGCGGATGATGGGATTGAGAGCGCCATGACGGAGCAAGACGTAAACGAACATGAGCTTTTACAACGGGTAGCTTCGGCTCGAGCATCCAAACTGGATGATCTGGATAAGGGAGTGGCGCGTCGACGATTGTTCGGCTACCTGTCTCGTCGTGGCTTTTCCTCGGAGAATATACAGAAGTGGATCGATACCCGGTGGTCCGCAGAACTATATTAAAAGGTTTGGGAAAAACGAAGATTCGGACAGATGAAGATGACTACTGACGAGTTAAGAGGCAGCTTCGTTTCCTATTTTGAGCGTCAGGGCCACCTGCACCTACCCAGCAGTTCCTTGATTCCGAAAGACGATCCTACGCTGTTATTTACAAACGCAGGTATGGTGCAATTCAAGCGTTCGTTCCAAGGTGAATTGGAAGCACCAGCTGACCGCGCTGTCACTTCACAAAAGTGCCTCCGCGTAAGCGGCAAGCATAATGATCTTGAAGAAGTAGGACGGACAGCTCGACACCATACGTTCTTCGAGATGCTCGGGAACTTCTCATTTGGCGACTATTTTAAGTCAGAGGCGATTGGCTTTGCATGGGAGTTTGTGACCGTCGAACTCGGACTGGATCCTGATCGGTTATGGGCAACGGTGCATCATACCGATGATGAAGCGTTCAAACTTTGGACAGATCTAACTCCACTCCCTCCTTCTCGTGTTCGTCGCTTGGGTGATAAAGACAACTTCTGGCAAATGGGAGAGACAGGGCCATGCGGTCCGTGTTCCGAGTTGCACTACGATCTTCGAAAAGAAGTCGACGACCGAATCACCGATGAGCAGTTCGAGGTTGCTGGAGAGGCCGACAGATTTATGGAAATCTGGAACCTGGTCTTCATGCAATTCGATCGATCTCCTGAGGGGATCGACGTTCCACTGCCTGCGCCATCCATCGACACGGGTGCCGGACTTGAACGCATTGCCTCAATTCTTCAGGGCTCAGGAACCAGCTTCCACACTGATCTTTTCCTTCCACTCATTAAGGCGGCAGGGGAGTCTCTTGGGATCAAATATTCTATGGATCCCAACGATTGGGAGGCGGGTGTCCCCTTCAGGGTGTTAGCGGACCACGCACGTGCTGTCGCGTTTTTGCTCGCCGATGGTGTCTTTCCCTCGAACGAAAAACGGGGGTATGTCCTACGCCGGATTCTTCGCCGGGCTGTTCGACATTACTGGCTTCTGGGCCGACGGGAACCTTTACTCCACCAGCTAGTTGGGATTGTGGTCGATGACATGTCGCACACGTTCCCTGAACTTGCGACGCGGCGCGAACATTTGCTGAGTACAACTGTTGCTGAAGAAGACCTCTTTCTTTCGACCATTGAAGGAGGCATGAGCGAAATTGACGTAGCGATGCCCGAAGGAGGGTCGGGCATCGTGTCAGGGGACACGGCATTTAAACTCAAGGACACTTTTGGGATTCCTGAAGATCTGACGCAACTGATTGCTCGAGAACGGGGATACGAGATCGATTGGTCTGGTTTTGAGGAGGCACTCAAGGCACAACGAGCTCGTTCGCGGGCTGGGATCTCCGATGAGATTGGTACGAGCGCGAAAAGCTTAGACTATCCACCCGCCGACATATGGGTCGGTGATCGAGGTGCAACTCAAGAGTTTGTCGGCTATGAGAATTTGAAGGTTGAGACAGGTGTTCTTCGATGGGGCCAATTCGAAGACAATATCTCGCTTGTCCTTTCTCAGAATCCCTTCTATGCAGAGAGTGGCGGACAGGTTAGTGATCACGGGTGGGTTCATGGAGATGACTGGGTGATAGAGGTCCATGCCGTAGGTCAGTTAGACCCAGGGTATACGGCTGTGATGGGAGCTGTTGTTGAGGGTGTGTTCCCTGAAACTGCCAATACTGTGGTAGCTGAAGTCGATCGTTCTCTGAGGGCGGAAACCGAACGAAACCACACTGCAACTCACCTCTTGCATGCAGCACTTCGCGAGTGCTTAGGTGAGCACGTCCAACAAGCAGGTTCGCTTGTTGGGCCAGATCGGTTCCGTTTCGATTTTAGTCATCGAGGGCCGGTGTCCGAGGCCGAACGGAGCGAGATTGAGCTTCGTGTTAATGAGACGATTCTTGCCAACGCGAACATAGTGGTCTCGCAGCGCAATTATCGGGATGCCATCGCAGAAGGGGCCATTGGACTGTTTGGCGAAAAGTATGATGAGGTCGTCAGGGTCATAGAAGTGACGGGTGTCAGTAAAGAGCTATGTGGTGGAACACATGTCCGCTCCACGGGCCAGATAGGCTCATTCAAGATTGTTACGGAAACTGGAGTTGCAGCCGGAATTCGACGGATCGAGGCACTCAGCGGTAAGGCTGCGTATGAGTGGGGTGTAGCGCGGGAACGTTTGATCAGTGAAATGACAACGAAATTGAATTCTCCAGTCGCTGAGCTTCCTTTCCGGCTTGATAGACTCCTTGAACAACGCGATGACCTCGAACAAGAAGTTTCTAGTCAACGCGGAGAGTTGGCTGCCGATCAGTTGGATCAACTCCTTGGTGAAGGTTCTGCTGATGAGTCACGCTTCCTCTGCGGACGTATCGAACTTTCCACGGGGACGGATCTCCACGAGTTGGGAGATATGCTAAGAGCGCGAATTGAATCAGGCGCAGTCGTACTTCATGTCGTTTTTCTTGACGATGATCGTCAGGTTTTCGTGTCCATTGTATCTGACGATCTAATAGCAAAAGGTTTAAAGGCGGGAGATTTGGTTCGTGTTTCCAGTAAAGCTACCGGTTCTGGTGGTGGGGGGGGAGCACATTTTGCACAGGGTGGCGTTGGTGCCGCCGAACTGGCTTCTGAAGGGTTGCAAGCTGCCCGCGAATGGGCAACGGGGAAGGTACTTAACTTGGTGAGCTGAGGTCCTCGTGTCGTCAACACCAATGTCTACAATATGTATGTCTGAGAATTGGCTCGATCGGCATTTGATAGAAGTGCCGCCCCGCCTGGCCGTGGCCATTCGTGATTTGGTGGCTCCATGGAAAGCGGGTGGAGTTTCTGGAATGACTGAAGCGGCCCTGCATGGCTTTGAGAGTGTCGTAAACAACCTGGGGGACCGTGATAGTGCAATCGTTCTTCTTGCTGCGGATGCGCTGCTCACATACGCCTTTGAAGCGGCTGCTGATCCTGCTCTCGGAGGTGGTGCCACCGCCGCTGTTGAATTGGCCGGACGAATCGGTCCGTGCGGCTCCATCGGAGCATTACTGGAGGAGAGTCTGTGACAAACGTAAGTGAACCTTTGTCGTATCCAGGACTCTCGGGTCGGCGAGTCCTCGTTACCGGAGGCTCTCGTGGTATCGGTCGAGCTACGGCGCGTTCGCTAGCGATTTCAGGTGCTTCAATTGGCGTTGCCTATCATCGCGCTGTCAAAGCGGCTAAGGAAGTGATCGAAGAGGCGTATACATATGCTCCACAGGGGCAGCATTGGTATGCGGAGGCTGATCTTTCCAGCCCTGATGGTTGCAGCCGTTTGTTTGAGCGTGTGGACAAGGAATTCGAAGGTCTCGATGGTTTTGTAGGTAATGCAGGCATCTGGAATGTCCAGCCGCGGCCACTCGTTGCTCTTGAGCCAGAGGAATGGGCCGAGATGTTGGAGGTGAATCTCACCTCAATCTACCTGACCACACGAGCAGCGACATCTAGAATGAATAGTGGTGGTCGGGTGGTGCTCGTTTCTTCAACGGCGGGTCAACGTGGCGAGGCACACCATAGTCACTATGCGGCTTCTAAGGGTGCGATCATCTCCTTCTGTAAGTCGATTGCAAGTGAGCTGGGTCCAGAGTCGATCAATGTGAATGCTGTTGCCCCCGGCTGGGTGGAAACGGATATGGCTATGGACGCACTACGTGGAGAGAATCGGACTCGCGCGCTATCCCAGATTCCGCTCGGAAGGATTGCAGCTGCCCAAGATATTGCGGGCCCGATCTGTTTTCTGCTATCGGATGCTGCCCGTCACATTACGGGTGAGGTGTTAAATGTGAATGGTGGAAGCGTCTTATGCGGTTGAGTCCCTTTTCGCTGTGGTACGCGCATTCATGACGCTTGACACTTCCGTGCTGAAGCCACCAGACGGCTTTATAGAAATTGCTAACCGACTCGAACAAGCTGGTTTTAAAGCGTGGGCTGTCGGTGGGGCTGTTCGTGCTGCTTGTGGCGGGGAAGTGCGTAAGCGTGAAGAGGACTGGGACATTGCGACGGAGGCACGTCCAGAAGAGGTAGGGAACCTATTCTCCCGGACGGTACCCATTGGAGTCGAGCATGGTACTGTCGGGGTATTGTGTCATGATGATTTGTACGAGGTCACGACGTTTCGGCGAGATGTAAATACGGACGGTAGACACGCCCAGGTGACGTTTGCTGACTCGATCGAAGAAGACTTGGCTCGTCGTGATTTCACAATCAATGCCATTGCCTGGAGGCCACGCACAGGGGATGTGCGTGACCCGTTTGATGGTGTTTCTGATTTTGAGAATCGTGTGCTTCGGGCAGTAGGAACTGCTGCGCACAGGTTTCAGGAAGACTATTTGCGGGTGCTTCGAGGTATGCGCTTCGCAGGTCGGTTTGATCTCAAGCTAGAGGAGTCAACCGCCAGCGCAATGAGGGAGGCCGTGGGAGGGCTTCCTCGCCTCTCGGCAGAACGAGTTCGTGAAGAACTCATGAAAGTGCTTACAGACCAGGCGCCGTCCTCTGCGCTTTGCCTTTACACGGAGTTTGACGTTCTGCCGCATTGGTATCCAGAACTAGTACATGCCAGTTCGAATCGTGAAATTTGGGTTGCAGCCTTCGATGCTGTAGACGCCATATCCTGCCGACATCCGTTTGTCCGCTTAGCTCGTTGGTTGATCCAGACAGGTGAAGATGCAGTTGAGCGTAGGGCGGCGAGCCTGTCTCTGTTAAACCGCTTGAAGTTCTCGAATGCCCAACGTGGGGTCATAGGGAATCTTGTAGAGCACTATCTGCCTTTTGTTAATGCACTTGACTCGCCGGAGAGACATAGGCGCTGGTTATCAGAGGTTGAGGAAAGTTGGCGCGATGTTATTCGACTCCACGTTGCCGATGCGCGATCAGCTAAATTAGAGCGTAGGGAAAGTGACATTTTGGTGATTTGGAGACTTCTACACCAAGAGAAGCTTCAGAATCCTCCTCTCCAAGTTCAAGACTTGGACATTAATGGGAACGATATTCTTAAACTGGGTGTCCCCCCAGGGCCCATGGTTGGATTTCTTCTGGAGCACTTGTTGGAAAAAGTTTTGGAAGACCCTCGGAAAAATGCATGTGAAACACTGATCGCAGAAACTCGCCACCTCCTTGAACTGGGGGTTGCACCGGAGTCACTGTCCTCCGATGCGTGATGAACCGAGTCTTTTCAGTAGCGGAGGATTTGACAGTGACGGAGTCTCGTCCGAAGAAGGGAATACTGTTCCGACTGAGACTTTTCCCTGGTCTGCCGATGCGCCACTTGCCGCGCGCATGCGGCCTCGATCCTTGGATGAATTTGTAGGGCAGAAAAACCTCGTAGGCAAAGAGGGTGCACTTTTCAAACTGATCGAGAGTGGCCGGGTCCCGAGTCTCATTTTGTGGGGCCCACCGGGTAGCGGAAAGACGACCCTGGCAAGTCTACTAGCGGGGCGGGTAGAAGCTACGTTCGTTGGTTTCTCAGCGGTTACGGATGGAATTCCGCGAGTCAGGGAGATAATTGGTGAGGCTCGAATAAGAAAAAATAGCCTGAATCGAGGAACGGTCCTTTTCGTGGATGAGATCCACCGCTTCAATAGAGCGCAGCAGGATGCGCTATTGCCGCATGTGGAGCAGGGAGTGGTTACGCTCATTGGCGCGACTACAGAAAATCCTAGTTTTGAAGTGGTAGGCCCACTCCTGTCTCGAACTCGTGTCTTGGTGCTCACAGCCTTAAGTGAAGAAGACCTAGCTGAGATTTGTCGTCGTGCGTTGAACGATGAAGAACGGGGCTTGCGGACACGGAATCTCCTGATCGACGAAGAGGCACTTGCTCGAATCGCGTTGGAATCCGATGGAGATGCACGCCGTGCACTCAATGCGCTAGAAACTGCCGCTGACCTCGTGTCAACTGAGGCAAATTCGAGCACGATTGAAGTCGAACACATTGAGGCGGCACTCCAACGTCGGTTTGCTCGCTACGACAAGTCAGGTGAACAGCACTACAATCTGATTTCTGCACTTCACAAATCCGTCCGTGGCTCTGACATTGATGCGACTTTGTATTGGCTTGCCCGCATGCTTGATGCGGGAGAGGATCCCATGTACCTGGCTCGTCGGCTCGTTCGGATGGCTGTCGAGGACGTGGGCCTGGCGGATCCGAGAGCACTTCGCCTGGCAGTTTCTGCGCGAGACGCGTACCAATTTCTCGGAAGTCCGGAGGGGGACCTCGCGTTAGCCGAGGCGGCTACCTACTTAGCTCTGGCACCAAAATCGAATGCTGTGTATCGAGCTTACAGCAAAGCGCTACACACGGCTCGCGATACACCCTCTGCGCCAGTGCCTCTGCATATTCGAAATGCACCTACTCAGTTGATGAAGGATTTAGAATATGGTGCGGGCTACAAATACGACCACGATTCCGAAAACGCGGTGGCTCATCAGACCTATCTTCCCGATGGTGTCGCTACTGATGGTTGGTATGTCCCACATAATAGAGGGTGGGAGTCCGAAGCGAGACGCCGACTCATGGAGATACGGAAGGCTCGTGAAGGAGACGGGTGGGAGACTTGACGGCAAAGAAAAATTCTGAGCGAGCGATCCTCGTGGGAGCACCGCCGTTCGATATGCCACAGCAGGTGGTTGATGAGCACCTTGAGGAACTAGCTAGACTGGCAAACACAGCCGGGGCAGATGTCTGTGGAATGGTTGTTCAACGGCTAAGAACTCCTAATGCGTCAACTTATATTGGCAAAGGGAAGGTTGAACAACTCTCTCGTACCTTAAAGGAACACGATGCCTCTCTCGCCATCTTCGACGAAGATCTCTCACCGGCCCAGGGGGTGAAGCTTGAGAAAGCTCTAGGAACACGTGCGATGGATCGCACAGAGCTTATTCTCGACATTTTCGCTCTCCGAGCGAAAACTTCGGAAGCAAAGCTTCAGGTAGAGGTCGCTCAGCTCCAATATATGAGATCACGTCTCAAGCGGATGTGGACACACCTCTCCAGAGAAGGTGGAGGAATCGGTGCTCGGGGTCCTGGCGAACAACAGCTTGAGACCGACCGTAGGCTTATCGATCGCAGGTTGACCAACCTTCGTCGTGACCTCCGCCAAATGGAAAAGAGACGAGCTACACAGCGCAAAGCTCGCAAGGAACAGTTCGCCGTTGCGCTTGTCGGGTATACGAATGCGGGGAAATCTTCAATCCTGCGGGCGTTGTCGGGAAGCGATGTTTTTGTGGAAGACCGGCTCTTTGCGACGCTCGACTCGGCCACACGAATCTGCAATTTAGAAGGACCTGGTCCTATTCTTCTGACCGACACTGTGGGATTCATTCGCAAACTACCGCACCATCTTATAGCGTCATTTCGGGCTACGCTTGAGGAGTTGTTGGAGGCGGATCTTTTGCTTCATGTGATCGATGCTTCCTCTCCCAGCTGGGAAGAACACAATGAAGCGGTCAACGAAGTTTTGGTCGCCTCAGGGGTGAATGAACGCCCTGTGCTCTTTGTAATGAACAAGATTGATCGACTGACGCATGCGGAGGAACAAGCTCTTAGGTCACGCACCGCTGCTTTCTTAGGGCCACAGGTCTTCACATCGGTTATCGAGCGAGGTGGACTGGACTCACTGAGAGAGGCATTACAAGCTGCTATGCGTGCACGCCTCGTGACAGTTCGAGTGAGTTTGCCGGTGGTGGATGGGCGGACTCTTGCAGAGGCATACCGAGTGGGTGAGGTGCTTGAGCGCGGATATGAAGCTGGACGTGTGATGATAACTGCCCGTGTTCCAACGGCCGTAGCTGGCCGTTGGCGAGAGACAAATGGCCTCATTGTCGAACGTTCCGACGCGGCCTGAGTAGGAGGAAGGCTTGTATCTTCACGCTTTAAACAGTAGGTGAAACAGCTTGTGAAGCTGTAGAGATAAAAGGGATATCCACGATGGGGAATGAGAGTTTTGCACATCTGGCCGATTGTCGGCTATGCGTGAATGTCGATCATGTCGCGACTGTTCGGGAGGCTCGGGGTACAGATGAGCCTGATCCTGTACGTGCCGCAGTGCTCGCAGAACTCGGGGGTGCGCATGGAATCACCGTGCACCTTCGAGAAGATCGTCGTCACATCGGCGACCGCGACGTCGAGCTTCTCATGGCCACGGTGCGCACGTTTGTCAATTTAGAACTTGCTGCGGAGGAGGAGGTGCTCGGTCTTGCCGAGGTTTGGGCTCCCGCACAGGCGACACTCGTTCCCGAGAAACGGGAGGAGTTAACGACAGAGGGAGGGCTTGACCTTTCGCTCGACCCGAATCGGATCGAGTCGGCCATCGCACAACTTCAATCAGTAGGGACTAGAGTGTCACTGTTTATAGATCCGGATCCTGCCGCAGTGACTGCGGCTGCTGCGTTGGGGGCAAATGCAATTGAACTGCATACCGGGGAGTACGCGAATTCAGTCGACCGCGTGATAGCGGATCGTGAGATTGAAAGACTGGTCGAGGCGGTCAAAGATGGCGTAAGACTTGGACTTGGGATCCACGCTGGGCATGGACTCACGTACGAAAACGTTCAGCCTGTGGCAGCCATCACAGAATTCGAAGAGTTGAGTATTGGTCACTCTATAGTGAGCCGTTCTGTCCTCGTTGGGATGGAACGGGCCGTTTTCGAGATGGGGCAGCTGATCCGTGAGGCGCGAGGGTGACACGACGTGCGACAATTGTGCTGGGGATCGTTCTGTCGATCACCTTGCTCTTGTATGCTCTTCGCGATGTGTCAACGACTGAACTCATAGGACACTTGGGGGAGGCGAATCTGTGGTTACTTTTCGCTGCCACTGTAGTGGCCACACTAACCTTCCATCTTCGTGCTATACGGTGGCGGGTGCTCCTGGCTCCGACAGGGTTCCAGCTCCCCTTTGTGTCACGCTACGCAGCTGTATGCATTGGGTTTATGGTCAACAATGTTCTTCCGGCGCGTATCGGTGAGTTTGCGCGAGCATACTCTCTATCTCGTATCGAGCCCGTGAGTATCAGTGCTGCGCTGGCTTCCCTCGTTGTCGAAAGGCTCCTTGATGCAATTGTTCTGATAGCCTTTCTGGTTCTCGCAATCTTTCTTGGTGTGGGAGAGACTTCAGTGTCGGGTGCGGTCAGTGGGATATTCGCTGCCGTAGTCATCGGAGTCGGGATCGGTTTGGTTACGCTTGGGATTCTAGTGCGAAGTCCGAATCGCTTCCTCCGTTTTGTCAAAAAATGGTTTCACAGGTTTGGGGCCCGTTCACTTGCTGATAAGGTGACCAGCATCTTGGTTTCGTTCGTAGCGGGCTTGGGCGCGTTGAAGCATGCACACGTATTCGTAAGGGCGTTTCTTTGGTCCGTCGTGGTATGGGGGTGGAATGCTTTTTCCTTCTATCTAGGTTTCTTGGCCTTTGGGATTCTTGAGCCAGGAATCCCAGGAGCTTTGTTCGTTCAGACAGTTATAGGCTTTGCGGTTGCGGTCCCCTCAACTCCCGGTTTCTTTGGACCCTTCGAAGCCGCTACGCGGTTCGCCTTAGAGGTCTACAATATTGAACCTTCGCGGATAATTAGTTTTGCAGCTGGGTATCATTTGCTCACGTTTATACCCATAACAGTTTTCGGTATTTGGTATATGAGAAAACTGGGCATCAGTCGCTATGAATTGGGGCATAGCGATGAAGTGGCGCGTGCGGAAAGTGATCCGGAACAAGTTGAAGATTTTTCTTCGCTGCACTCAGACCGAGATCGATTGACTCTGAGTCAACCGGAGTGAAAACCTTTTGACATCTTTGAAAAAAGAAGTTTCTAGAACTCTTCGATCCACTGTATGATGGAGACACGAGCTCCCGCGAAAATCAATCTTCGACACCGTGTGTTTGAGAGAGATGACGCTGGTTTCCATGGTGTGGAGACGATCCTCGCACGGACAAATCTCGCCGACATTGTTGCCTTCGAAGAAACGGGAACAGGTATTTCAATTGAAGTGGGCGGCCCATTTGCTGGAGGTGTGCCAAATGGCCCCGATAATTTATGCTGGCAGGCAGCAGAACTCTTTCTCGATCAGGTTTTTAGACGCAAGAAACGGCCTGGACTCCGATTCACCCTGCTGAAGCGAATACCCCATGGAAGCGGGCTAGGGGGAGGCAGTGCTGATGCTGCTGCGACTCTACGACTTCTCGCCCGTCGGTGGAATCAGTTGAGCGAACGAGAGCTTTTTGTCATCGCAGGGAAAGTGGGAAGTGATGTTCCGTTTTCTATGCTAGAGGTTCCCATGGCGCTTGGATGGGAGAGGGGGCGACGTCTTCTTCCTCTGCGAGCACCACCCTCCCGCCCGGCACTGGTTCTCTGCTCTGGGGTGCATATTTCTACTCCTGATGCATACAGTTGGTTGCGCAATGCACGGGCGCATGAGTTCTCGGATGCGCCAGGAACAATGCTTAGCCAAGGATCTGCCGCGCTACCGGGCGCAACCCGACTTGCTCAGTGGGAATCAATGGAGCGCTTGGTCATCAACGATCTCGAGGGGCCAGTGATTTCACGTTATCCTGATTTGGCTAGGGGAGTTAACAAACTCCGAAAGTATGAAGCTGCGTGCTCGGGCATGACCGGATCAGGTTCAGCACTTTTTGGGATTTTTCCGGACACAAATGCGTGTGCTAATGCTCGCACTCACATTGAGTCAAGTTCTCTTGTAGTTGAACACGGATGGGATGTGTTAGAGGTTAAACTTCCGGTTTAGCAAAGGTTGTGCGGTAATAGGTAGTTAGGTGAACTGCGCGAGGCCTCAGATATTTGTAGTGGTTGGCATTGTGGAAGGTTGTCCACCATCTTCGCGCATAACCCTTTGTCGGGAAAAACCGTCCGAGTGATGGCTTTCCCATTGGCCCCTCGTCTAATGGCAAGACCCCGGCCTTTGGAGCCGGTAATCCAGGTTCGAATCCTGGGGGGCCAATTACTAAACGGTGTCTGGTTGCCCTAAGATGTTCAAAACGTAGTGAACCCTCGGTCTCCGGTTGAGCAATTACTTAGGGCTAAACTGCCAGGAGGGCCCTTTGCCTGAATCGATTGTTACCCTCGAGGATTTTCTTGCGGTGGGGAAGCAAGATCATCCTAACGATGCCCACGAACTCGCCCATGCGCTGATTCAGCTGAGTCTTGCTGCTAAAGTCATCTCTAATTCGGTACGCAAAGCAAGTTTGGTGGACATTTTGGGAGC
Organism: uncultured Gemmatimonadota bacterium; assembly: GCA_964480515.1. Classification (GTDB taxonomy): domain Bacteria; phylum Gemmatimonadota; class Gemmatimonadetes; order Palauibacterales; family Palauibacteraceae; genus Palauibacter. The sequence continues at coordinate 153,907 of CAYZOT010000003.1, read as the reverse complement.
ATTAGGTAATACAAACGTTCATGGAGAACAAGTTCAGAAGCTTGACGAGTACGCCGACACTGTCATTGTCGAGATGTTGAGTAAGGGTGGTAGTGTTTGTGGAATCGTTTCTGAAGAGTCAGAGGAACTCATCTCAATTCCAAAACATTATGAGACAGGCCCCTATGTGATCTGTATTGATCCTCTAGATGGCAGCTCAAATATCGATGTCAACATCTCCGTCGGCACAATCTTCTCAATCCGAGAGAAGCGTAGTGAAGGAAGGGATGCCCAACTCACTGATGTACTTCGGCCCGGAGCAGAGCAGTGTGCGGCCGGATATGTTCACTATGGACCATCAACGATGTTTGTATTCACAAGTGGGTCCGGTGTGAACGGCTTTACTCTCGACCCATCGATCGACGAGTTCGTGCTCTCTCATCCTGACTTGAAGATGCCTTCTCCGGGGACGAATGTTTACAGTGTTAATGAAGCCTATAGGCGGAAGTGGACTGAGGGCCAGCAGAAGCTCGTCCACCAGTTCCATGGTGACGAAGATGGAATCGACAGTTTCTCGTCCCGATATGTAGGATCGATGGTAGCAGACTTTCATCGGACTATACTTCGCGGCGGCATCTTCATGTACCCTGGAACCCGCGACAACCCCGAAGGAAAGCTGCGTCTCCTATATGAAGTTGCGCCGCTGGGGTTTGTGTGTGAACAGGCAGGTGGCTTTGCGAGCGATGGGAGTCAACCAGTTTGTAACATTCACCCTGAGGATCTTCATCAACGCGTCCCCGTGTTTTTGGGGAGTCCACACCTCATCAAGCTCGCCGAGCAGTATCTGGCAAGAAACTAAAGACACGTTTCAGTGTTTTGCGCATAGATAAGTTGAACTGGTACGGAGAGGACATTTATCTTTTTCGGCCGTTTTCTTCTTGATAGGTGCGGCCTTTCCTCTGGGTGGGCTTGCTCGTTTATCCTTAGGCAGAGCAACCGGGGCTTGAGCCGGATTTGATTTCATGTGAGTTTGGCAGATCAAGCATCTTCTTCAGCCTTTTGTCGCTCAATATCGACTAGTGGTGCTGCATAGTCCCCGGTCCAGCAGGCATCACAGAAGGGTCCGAAGTCCGACACGGCTCCACGCATGCCCTCCATGCTCAGATACCCAAGAGAATCGACTTTGAGGTGGTCGCGAATCTCTTCTACTGAGTGGTTCGAACCAATCAGTTCTTCACGTGTTGGCATATCGATTCCGTAATAGCATGGAAAACGCACCGGTGGTGAAGCGACCCGAAAGTGCACTTCTTTCGCTCCCGTATCACGCAAGAGAGTCACAAGTCCGCGACTTGTAGTGCCTCGAACGAGTGAATCATCTACAACAACCACGCGTTGGCCCTCTACGAGTTCGCGAACAGGATTGTACTTGACCCGGACCCTGAAATCGCGGCCCGCCTGAGTAGGGTGGATAAATGTCCGTCCTACGTAATGGTTTCGGATGAGTGCTAACTCGAAAGGTAAACCGCTCACTTCAGAAAACCCTAACGCGGCAGAGTTTGAAGAATCTGGTACCGCTAGCACGCAGTCGGCATCGGCGGGGTGCTCGTGGGCTAATCGCCGCCCAAATGCGCGCCGTGCTCCATCAACGCTGCATCCCCACACTTGTGAATCTGGACGTGCAAAGTAGACGAGTTCGAACAAACAAGCGCTCGGCTCAGCTGGTGGAAGAGGTCTAAGCTCCTCGATTGAGCCATCTCGAATTTTTAACACCTCGCCGGGCCGAACATCTCTAATGTATGTGGCCCCGATGATATCGAGGGCACAGGTTTCTGAAGTGACTATCACTGCATCCCCGAGGCGTCCAAGCACGAGTGGACGGAAGCCTCGGGGGTCCCGTGCAGCATAGACGGTGTTACCTATACAAAGCACCACTGAGAATGCACCAACGACCTGTGAAAGCGCGTCGTCAATTTTATGGTCCTGATCTTCTCTGCGAGAGCGGGCGATTAGGTGAACGATTGCTTCAGAATCTGAGTCCGTCTGGAAGATCGCACCCTCCGAAGACAATCGATTTCTCAACTCAACAGCATTGCTAAGATTTCCATTATGCGCGAGCGCGAGTGGTTGACCTTGATAGTCGACTACAAGTGGTTGAGCGTTACGAAGGCTTGAGTCTCCTGCGGTAGAGTATCGGACATGTCCGATAGCAAGAGTTCCATACATCTCTTTGAGTGTTTTGTCATCGAAAATATCGACGACGAGCCCCATCCCTTTATAGGTTTTCTCTCGCCCATCTTCATCTACGGTAACCAAGCCAGCTGATTCTTGGCCTCGATGTTGTAACGCGTACATGGCTAAGTATGCTAACTCTGCGGATGCGGGTGACCCGCTCACCGCCACCACGCCGCACTCCTCGCGCGGTTTGTCCAGGTGGTAATTAGGTAGGGTTCTGTTTCGCGTAGTGGATTCGATTTTACGAGTCATGAGGTCAATCCTGCCTGCTCAGTCATCCGACGTGGAAGCGCTGATTCGTAAATCGTGGCAAGTTTATCCGCGGCAATCTCGATTAGGTGGCTCGCCCCAGTAATCCGACAATCTTCACCCGCGCCTCTGACTGTGCCAACTTGCGCGGCCCGCACTCCGTGTTTTTCAGCTAGCTGAAACAAAGCGTTACCATCGCCATCTGCGCATGTGAGGACAACCCGTGACTGTGACTCCCCAAACCATAGCGCTGCTGCTGATACCGCTGACGATGGGACCTCATCAAGTGCAACATTAAACCCGAGAGGACCGTCCTTGGCCCCAATCGCACACTCAGAAAGCGCAACTGCGAGCCCTCCATCGGAACAGTCATGTGCGGACCGGACTATACCGTTCCTTGCCGCGGTCACGAGAAAATCGATGAGTTGTTTTGCTTCGTTGAGATCCGCGACCGGTGGTTCCCCAGCGACTAATCCATGAACTGCGGCGAGATATTCGGTTGCCCCAATCTCCTCTCGGGTCACACCAATAACCCAAATTTCGTCTCCCGCATGTTGGAAATATGAGGGGACGCGTTGCTCGAGATTGGGCAAGAGTCCCACCATTCCAATGACAGGTGTTGGGTACACGGGTTCGCCACCGGTTTCATTATAGAGAGATACATTGCCGCCAGTTACCGGCGTGTTCAGAGCTCGACAGGCCTCTCCCATACCCGCGACGGCTTCGGAAAGTTGGTGGTAGACTTCAGGTCGAAGTGGGTTCCCAAAGTTGAGGCAGTTCGTAACCGCGATGGGGCGGGCCCCTGAACACGCTACGTTACGGGCTGCCTCTACGACTGCTACCCGTCCGCCCGTGCGCGGATTTAAATATGTAAAGCGCCCGTTCCCATCTGTTGATATCGCAAGCGCGCGTCCGTCTGTTGGCAGTCGTAGCACTGCCGCGTCAGATCCTGGCCCCTCAAGAGTGTTGGTTTGGACCGTTGTGTCGTACTGCTCATAAATCCAACGTCTTGAACCAATTGAGGGTGAATCGAGTAGCGTTTTTAGTGTATCTAGGAGTTCTTTATTGGACGCGAAGTCTCTGTATTCGCTTAGGTCATGGGTCCGGAGTTCAAGGACCTCTGGTGCTTCGACCCCTTCCCGTACGTATGTCGGGCATTCGTCAACTAATGGAATCACTGGGATTTCAACCACGACCTCCCCCGCCTCACGAACCCGGAACATCCCATCGTCCGTCACGTTTCCGATGGTGGCTGCTTGCAGATCCCATCGTTCGAGTACCTCACGGACTGCTCCCTCGTGCTCAGGTTTCGCTACCAAGAGCATACGCTCCTGTGACTCGGAGAGAAGCATCTCGTACGGAGTCATGCCCTGTTCGCGCACTGGAAGCAGCGAAACATCGATATCAATGCCGGCCCCAGATCGTGCTGCCATTTCGGTTCCGCTCGAAGTGAGTCCAGCTGCTCCCATGTCCTGGATTCCAACTAGTAGATCTTGTTCGATGAGTTCGAGGCTGGCTTCCAAGAGAAGTTTTTCGGTGAATGGGTCTCCTACTTGAACTTGCGGACGACTGTCATTCCCTTCTTCGTCGAGTTCTTCGGATGCAAATGTTGCCCCGTGGATGCCGTCCCGTCCGGTTCGAGCGCCCACAACCATGACTGGATTACCTACTCCTTCGGCTTTACCGCGGATGAGTTGTTCGAGCGGTAATACTCCGATGCACATCACATTGATGAGAGGATTCTTCTCATAAGCAGGGTCGAAAATTGCTTCGCCCCCGACGGTGGGGACACCAACACAGTTCCCATAATCGCCGACGCCGCGCACGACCCCGTCGAACAGGTAACGCGATCGCGGCGAGTCGAGTGAGCCGAAATGGAGACTGTCAAAAATTGCGATTGGGCGGGCTCCCATGGTGAATACATCTCGCAAGATGCCACCAGATCCTGTAGCAGCGCCTTGATACGGCTCAATCGCTGAGGGATGGTTGTGTGATTCGATCTTAAACGCAACTCCCCAACCCTCCCCTACATCAATGACTCCAGCGTTTTCACCTGGACCTTGGACGACCGCATCGCTTTTCGTGGGGAGAGTTGCGAGAAGTGGTCGAGAGTTTTTGTACCCACAGTGTTCTGACCACATCGCACTAAACACACCAAGCTCCGTGAACGTGGGCTCGCGCCCAAGAATTTCCAAGATTAACTCGTACTCCTCAGGGGTAAGCCCGTGTTCTGTGACGAGGTGTGGAGTGATTGCTGGGTCACCGGGCCTCCTGGCAACTGGTGCCGCCGTCACGCTTTCCATCATTGAGTCCCTACCATCCTATCTTCATGGGTAGGTTTTGCTTCAAGCTCCCTTTCGCTCACAGCCACGAGAAGAGATTCGAATACCCCAAGTCCATCAGTATTGCCCAGGACTTTTAGGGAGTGTCGCTCGGGATGCGGCATCATGCCGAGTATGTTTCCACCCGCATTAGTAATTCCCGCGATATTGCGAGCTGAACCATTAGGATTCGCTTCCGAAGTCGCCTGATTAGAATCGTTCACATAGCGAAAAATCACACGGTTCTCACCTTCAAGTTCATCTAGGGTTTCATTGTCGGCAACAAATTGCCCTTCCCCGTGAGCTATCGGGATATGAAGTGTTTGGGCCTGTTCGTAAGCTCGAGTGAAGGGTGTGTCAGAATTTTCTACGCGTACTCCGACATTATGACATCGAAAACGTAGGCTCGCGTTTCTGACTAATCCGCCTGGGAGAAGCCGTGCTTCACAAAGCACCTGGAATCCGTTGCAGATTCCGAGTGTGAGCCCTCCCGCTCTCGCAAACTCGATCACTTCTCGCATAATTGGACTGAAGCGAGCGATGGCACCGCACCGAAGGTAGTCTCCGTAAGAGAACCCTCCTGGAAGCACGACCACGTCAACTTCTTCCAGATGGTGTGATTTATGCCATAGGAAAATTGCTTCTTCCCTTAGTCCATCAGTGACGGCACGATACATATCTGTGTCACAGTTCGATCCGGGGAACCGAACGATACCCACCCTCATTATTTCTCCACGTCTCGAACGGTCACTAAGTAGTCTTCAATGATCGGATTAGCGATCAATTCTTCGCACATTGATTCCACCGCAGTTTGAGCAGCCTGTGCAGTTTCTGCCGTAACCTCGAGTCGAATCAGCCGTCCGGCCCGCACCGATCTTACGTCCTCATATCCGAGGTTCCCCAACGCACTGGCAATCGTTTCGCCGACCGGGTCAAGGATCCCTGCTCGCGGAGTTATCTGCACATCGGCCAGATAGTTTTCAGTCATGGTCCTCCCTCGTAGAGTTCATGACCCGTTACTCGGCGGAACGCTTCCAAGTATCTTTCGGAGGTGGTCTGGATGACTTCTGCTGACAGTTCAGGGGCCGGTGGCGTCTTATCCCATTCGCCACGCCCGACCATATCTTCTAGGTAATCGCGAACAGGTTGCTTATCGAGAGAAGGCTGGCCACCTCCAACGCGGTATTGAGACTCAGGCCAGAACCGTGACGAGTCAGGTGTCATGACTTCGTCGATTAATATGATTTGACCATCCGATCCTTGCCCGAACTCGTACTTCGTGTCAGCCAGAATGATTCCGCGTTCCCGGAGTATGTCTCGCCCAGCTGTGTACAGTGCGAGACTGAGATCGCGCAGCTTGGTTGCGAGTTCCATACCGATGATGTCGCACATTTGATCAAACGTGATGTTCTCGTCGTGCAAACCCTGTTCGGCTTTGGTGGATGGAGAGAAGATTGGTGTTGGGTACGCCTCTGATTCTTGGAGCCCTTCTGGTAGCGGTTCGCCTGCGAGGGTTCCATGTGCTCGGTATTCTTTCCAAGCCGAACCCGAAATGAAGCCTCGCACAACGCATTCGACGGGGAACGGCATGGCTTTCTCTACGAGCATCCCCCGATGAGCCCAGGTGTCAATGGTGGTGGCCAACTCTGGCGCAGCTTCAGCGATCGACTCTGGTGAGCTTGCGATTCGGTGATTGTCGACAATGGCGCTTGTTCGATCAAACCAAAAGGCTGAGAGTTGTGTAAGAACTGCGCCTTTGTGATGGATCGGATTTTGGATTACACAGTCGAAAGCGCTTATCCGATCACTTGCGACCATGAGAATTCGATCCCCGAGGTCGTACATGGATCGCACTTTCCCTTGGCGGAGAAGTGGGTAGGGTAGGTCGATCGCATGAAGTGGGATTGTGCGCGAAGCATCGAGTGGCATTTCCGTCATTTCATCCTTACACCCAGTGTGTGTTAGCGATTTTCAACAGTGAGATTCATACGCGAACCTCCTCCGCAGCCCGCAAGTTCTCGGTTTCTTCAAGCACCGGTCCTACACGCTCACGCAAAAAGTGCTCGACCTGTTGGGCACAACGACCCACTAATCGGTTCGGGTTAGCCATATCTGCTAGGTCTTTCATGTCCAGCCCGAAGGATTCATCTCCAGAAATTCGTATAAAGAAGTCGTTGTCATCCGCACCATCATCAAGTCGTTCACGCGCGGCCAGAGCATGTTGTCGGACACGTTCGTGTAGGTCTTGTCGATCTCCACCCTTCCGAACTCCCGTTAGGATAATTTCTTCCGTAACCATGAAAGGGAGAGCGCGGTTAAGTCTTCGTTTTACCACCGCAGGATGGACGACGAGCCCGTCTCCAACATTATGAGCGAGGATGAGGATGGCCTCAGAAGACAGGTAAGCTTCAGGGAGCGAAATTCGACGATTCGCCGAATCGTCCAAGGTGCGTTCAAACCACTGAACCGACGCTGTCCAAGATGTGTTGAGTTCAAGTACGCAGAGATGGCGAGCCAGCGCGCAAATCCGTTCACTTCGCATTGGATTTCGCTTGTACGGCATTGCGGACGAACCGATCTGGTGTGTTCCGAAAGGCTCTTCTATCTCTCCGAACGACTGCAAAAGCCGGATGTCGTGCCCAAAGCGTGCACTGGAACTGCCAATGCCCGCGAGGACTGAAAGGACTCGTTGGTCGACCTTCCGTGAATAGGTCTGCCCGACGACATCGTAACATCCATTAAATCCGAAGCGCTCAGCCAATCGTTCGTTGAGGTGGTCGACCTTCGTTCCCTCTCCATTAAATAGCTCTAGGAAGGTCGCTTCAGTTCCCGTCGTACCGCGTGCTCCTCGAAAACGAAGTTCCGAGACCGCGGTGTCGATTTGTTCTAGATCGAATACAAGGTCCTGAAGCCACAAGCAGGCGCGTTTCCCGATTGTCGTGGGCTGTGCAGGCTGGAGGTGTGTATAGCCCAGTGTTGGAGCTGACGCTTGTTCTCCCGCAAAGTTTGCAATCGCGGAGATGACGCCAATCAATCGGTCTCTTAGGATCGCCAGACCCTGCTTATGCTGGATTAACCCGTGATTGTCACCGACGAATGCGCTTGTAGCGCCGAGGTGGATGTGCTTTCGGGCTTCTGGCGCCACTTCACCGAAGTGGTGTACGTGTGCCATGACGTCGTGCCGGAGGTTGCGCTCAATATCGGCGATGCGTGCCAGGTCAATATTTTCTCGAGCGGCATGCATGGCCGCAATCGCCTCTTGAGGGATTTCGACACCGAGAGCCCGTTCTTCCTCGGCGAGTGCAATCCATAGGTCTCGCCAAACAAGGGCTTGCATATGGGGCGAGAAGATCGACGCCATCTCTTCAGAGGCGTAGCGATCAATGAGAGGATGTGGGTAACGGCTTTCCGGCATGAGGGTGCGTGGGTCCGGTTCAGCGGCCTCTCGTGGCGACCGGAGTCGCCGTAAGGGCTCAATGTGGCGACTCCGTGGCGTAAGGCAAGGTGTGACCCAGTTTCCGTATTGCGCGGTGGAGAGAAAAGGGTTGCGGGCATCTGACGTGATACGGCGAATAAAGCCCGTTTCACGAGGATAGATATGACTTCTGTTTTAGGTTGGGTCTAGCCCACCCGAAAGGTGAGTGCACCCGATTGCTTGCCGCGCGCGATGTGCACCCGAACCCAACCTTGCGTTTCACCGCTGTGGGCATAGTAGTCGAAGAACTCACTAGCCTCCTCCGCTGATCGCACCTCGTTTTCGTTGATCCCCCAGATTACGTCACCGAGCCTAAGTCGAGTTACTCGTTGCACTTCTTCCTCAATTGACACTATGAGTGCGCCGAACTCGACTTCCAGGCTACGCTCCTGGATTATCTGTTCTGTCACTGTGACCAAACCGAGACCTGATAACACCTCAACCAACGTAGCTTGGCCAGAGGGGATTTCTTCGATGAGAAGTTGTGTTTTCTGTTCTCGTTGCCCTCGCCTATACGTCACTTCGACAATGTTTCCGACTCCAGCATCGACTAAGCCAACTTGCCAGTCAAGATCATGGTTTACGGCACGTCCGTTAAGCGATGTAATCTCGTCTGCAACTTGTAGTCCAGCTGCATAGGCGGGGGTCCCGGGGTATACCTCTGCAACCACGGGTCGGCCAAACATGGACTCCGCGTCCGATCGATCGGTGATTACCGTAGCTCCGACCCAAGGCCGACGAACTCGCCCAAAATCCGCGAGTTCACTTGCCACGCGGAGTGCACGGTCAATGGGAATGGCAAAGCCGAGGCCTTCCGACCCGCCGGAATGAGAGAACATTGAACTGTTAACACCAATTACATTCCCTTCGGCGTTTGCTAGAGGGCCTCCTGAATTTCCCGGATTGATAGCGGCATCAGTTTGAATCATATCAGCGTACAGGACATCCTGGCCGCCTTGCGATTGAATATCACGCCCCACTCCGCTGATAACGCCTGAGGTAACAGTGGCTTCACTATTTTGGAGCGAGAAGCCGGACGGATTGCCTAGTGCCACGGCGGGTTCTCCCACAACCAGATCTGATGATGTTCCGAGCGGGGCCGCAGGAACTAACCCTGCTGGGATCTGAACGACGGCAAGGTCTGTTAGTGCATCCGATCCTACAAGTTCCGCCTCATAGCGTTGGCCATCGACGTCGATGACCTCAATTCGGTCCGCCCCTCTAACGACATGTTGATTAGTCAGTATTGTCCCAGCGTCATCGATTGCAAAACCGGAGCCTAACCCTGGAACCTGTCTACTTCGGCTACCGAAGGCGCGATCAAAAATTCTGGGCCTACTACGTACTGTGCTGATTGTCCGAATGTTTACAACGGAAGAACTGACCCGATAAGCCGCTACGACCGTAGGGGTACGTCGAGAGTTGGAGATTTCTGCAATGGACTGTTCCGGTATCGCTGCGTCGATTTCTCTGCCGGTAAAGGAGGGAGGTGTTGGTTTCTTTTCACTGTATACGGGTTGTGTCACTGTGTCTGAGTGTCGTGCTACAAACGCTGCTCCAACACCAAGTCCAGCTAAGAAAAGCAAAGCCAATCCACCGAGAAACCAAAGTGCCGAAAGCTTCTTCACTATCGGTCAACTCCTTGTCGTTATACTGCTATTGTTATTAAAGATCGTTTGGGAAACTGCCGCATTCAATTCTTTGTCTGGATTCAAACAATAATGTTTAAAGCATCGTACTCACTTGAAAAATATACACACAATGGTCCTGAAGGTTTACTTCTCTGCTTTACAATAGTCCTAGCCAGGGGATTCCTGCGGGTCGGTTCCAGCCCTCGGGATAACGGACTCCCGTTAGGTAGAGGCCGCTCGCGGGGGCAGGAAAAACCGGACGAGAGGCCATCGTATTATCTAGTAGAAGTTCCAGATCTTTTTGTGGGCGTCGATCCATCGCGATCTCGACACATGTGCCCACTAGATACCGAACCATATGGTGCAGGAAGCGGTTTGCCACGATCTCAAAGCGGAGCAGTGGGATTGAGTCCACAGACCATAGTGCTGATTCAACTAGACAACTCGTTCCTTTATTAGGTTGTGTCCTCTTTGCAAAGGCAGCGAATGAGTGTTCGCCCTGGATAAGAAGGGTGAGCTTCGACAGCTTGGCGACATCGATGTCATCATCTAAGATCCAGGCTCGATTGCGGAGGAATGGTTGATCTGGTGCGTTAACGGCCACAGCGTACTCGTAGCGTCGCCCTATGGCGTTAAAGCGGGGGTGAAAGTTGGAAGATGCGATTGTCATTTGGGTGACTGTGACATCGGTTGGTAGGATTGCTCTCAGTGATCGAAGAAGTTTGGCTGGGTGCCAATGCGGCGGTATGTCAAACGCAATCGACTGCGCTGCTGCATGAACGCCCGTATCTGTGCGTCCGGCAAGGTCAATTCGTGTCGGTTGGTTGAGAAGTGTAGATAAAGCCAGTTCCAACTCACCCTGGACTGTGCGCACGTCTGGTTGTAGTTGGGAGCCGTGGAACTCGGTCCCGTTATATTGAACAGTAGCCGAACAGCGCGTGAGAGGTTTGGAATTCGACACGTGCGAAGATTAAGAGGGTCGATACGTGTCCGACACCTTACAGCGAATTCTCACAGGGGATGCTTTGAGCGCAGCCGATGCGGAGGCAGCCTTCGATCGCTTTATGAAGGGAGATGCTTCGCCCGTCGAAATGGCTGCACTTCTCTCGGTACTTAAGGTTAGAGGTGAGAGCCCGACCGAGATCGTTGGTGGAGTCCGTGCACTCCGCAAAGCGATGGTTCCTCTTGAACTAGGTACGGATCGCCTTGTGGATACTTGTGGGACGGGAGGTGGAACACTCACTACGTTCAACATCTCAACAGCATCGTCGATCGTTGCAGCTGGTGCCGGAGTAAAGATCGCAAAGCACGGTAACCGATCGTTCACATCTAAGTGTGGCAGCGCCGATGTGCTTGAAGCGCTCGGTATCCCCATTCAACTTAATCTGAGTGAACAGAAGCGGATGTTCGCTAAGGCTGGATTCGTGTTCATGTTTGCGCCGGCGCACCATCCCGCCATGCGTCATGTTGGCCCCATCCGCGGGGAGCTTGGTGTTACGACGATCATGAACCTCCTTGGGCCGTTAGCAAATCCGGCTTGTGTGCGCCGTCAGGTGATTGGTGTTGCTCACAAAAGTTTACAACGTCTCATCGCGGACGCTTTAGTTGAACTGGGTCACGAGCGCGCTATGGTTGTCCACGGGGCTCCAGGGATGGATGAACTGAGCCCTCTCGGTCCCACGACTATCATCCAACTAGATGCTGGACGTTTAGACGAGATTGAGATCCTTCCCGCCGACTTTGGTTGGCCCAAGTATGCTCCGGAAGATCTTAACGGTGGTGAGCCGCAAGAGAATGCCGAACGAGTCCGAAGGGTAATCACGGGGAAAGAGCTTGGTGGTGCTCGGGCTGCTGTCCTCATTAACGCTGCAGCGGCAATATGGGTCTCTGGTGAAGTGCAAAACCTTGAAGAAGGAGTGGCCGCTGCAGAAGCGTCAATTGACGATGGGAAGGCTGCAGCTACACTCGATATCCTCCAAACCTTCCACTGATCAAGAAGCGCTGTTCGCCTCTGGTAACTCTTGTAGTGTAGTTGCCAGAAGACAAAGAAACGGAAACCTCCGCCCCGACAGTTAAAAGGTAGGAGGTGGGTGGCCGTAAGGGCGTTGACTCTCTGGTAATTGAGAGCGGCCCTCCGTCAAAATGACGTCCTGCTAGTAGCGGCGGATCACTCCAATCACGACGCCTTGAATCATAATTCGACTCGGGTCGAAATACATGGGAGTGAGAGCTGAATTCGCCGGTTGTAGACGAATCTCATTGTCTTCACGGTAGAACTTCTTCATCGTTGCGTTTTCGCCATCGACAAGCGCAATTACCATCTCGCCGTTCTGGGCCGTATCACGAGACTGCACAATCACATAGTCACCGTCTCGGATCTGCTCCTCGATCATGGAACTTCCTCGGACTCGCAGGACGTAATGCTCGTTCAATGATCCTGAGATCATATCTTCCGGAACGGCAATTGATTCATTGCCCTCAATGGCTTCGATTGGCATCCCTGCAGCGACATTCCCATGTAATGGGAGTTCAACCGCGGCCACTCGAAGTTCGCCATCGACAAGCTCGATCGAGCGGCTCTCGTTGTAATTTTTCCTGATGTAACCTTTTGCTTGGAGATTACTCAGATGTTCATGCACAGTGGCTAATGATCGATAACCGAAGCTTTGCGCAATCTCTTCAAAGCTGGGAGAATATCCCCGAAAGCGAACAAATCCCTCAATAAAGTCCAACATCTCGCGTTGCCGCTTTGTGAGAGCCATGTCTCCTCGCCGAGAAAGGTCGAAATCACCTGCCGTGGTCTTTGACTGCGAACCGAACGTGCACCGAATATACCCGAATAAGAGCCGAATAGCAACTGGCTACAGTGGACTTCGAATGCTTCAAGTCGCAGCTTTAATAGATGACACGGCAAACTATTCTTGAAGAGATACTCAGGACGAAACGTGATGAGATTACGAGCCTGACTTTATTTGAGAAGGCGCTAGAAGCACAGGTTGTTAAGGCTCCGCCATTACGGGGCTTTGAAGTAGCCCTCCAACGACCGTCTGAAGTATCCGTCATCGCCGAGTTCAAGCGCCGGTCACCGTCGGCTGGGGATATTAATCCTTATGCTCAAGTGGCTGGACAGGCTTCCGTGTATGAGGCTGCAGGGGCTGCAGCCATTTCAATCCTTACCGACGAAACCTATTTCGGCGGTTCACTTGAGGATCTCCGGTCGGCACGCGAAGCTGTAGGAGTTCCGCTCCTCAGAAAAGATTTCATACTCGAGACTGTCCAGCTATATGAGGCCCGCGCGGCTGGAGCTGATGCCATCCTCCTTATTGCGCGAGCCCTCACAGATAATCGAATGCGTGAACTGCTTGACCTGTCGGATGAGCTTGGGCTTGCTGCGCTCGTTGAGGCCCACGACGAAAGCGATATCGATAAAGCCTTGGAATGTGGAGCTCGCCTCATCGGCGTAAATGCGCGTGATCTTGCAAGTTTCGAGGTCGATTTCGAACAGGCTCTCCAGTTGATCGAAAGTCTGCCGTCGTCGGTGGTAGCCGTTGCTGAAAGTGGAATCAACTCGCCGGAAGATGCAGTGGCAGCTGGATCGGCGGGGGCTGATGCTATTTTAGTTGGTGGTTGGCTTATGAAAAGTGATCCGCAATCTGGAGTTGAGTCACTCGTAGGACACCCTCGTCGCCCGAGGAGTGGCGAGATGGAACCGTCGGCACTGAGGAACGATACCGTATGAGCGGTATCGAAGTGAAGATCTGCGGACTTAAGACAGTTGAATCGGCTCGGGCAGCGTGCCGCGCTGGTGCGGAATACGTGGGGGTCGTATTCGCAGAGCGGTTACGTCGTGTGACCTGTGAGGAAGCTGCGCGCGTCGTAGCCGTCCTAAATGGTGGCACGAGAGCGGTAGGCGTCTTTGTCGATGCCATGCCTAGTGACATCCTCCTTCACCGAGATGTGGCTGGATTCGATATTGTGCAGCTGCATGGGTCTGAATCGCCTTCAGATTGCCAGATGCTGCGTACTGAAGGCCTTATGGTTTGGAAGGCGGTTCGTCCAACGAAACGCCAGGATATTGTTGACGCGTGGGCATACTATGCTGCCGTTTCAGATGCGATCCTCGTTGAAGGGTTCTCAGTTGAAGCAGCCGGAGGCACAGGGGCCACGTTTCCGTATGACTGGCTTGCAGGCCTTGACCGCAGCGGGCCTAGGTTGGTGCTTGCGGGGGGATTGACCATTAAAAACGTCTGTACGGCTATAGAGAAGGTCCGGCCCGACATTGTGGATGTGTCTTCAGCGGTAGAAGACATGCCGGGTGTCAAGTCGCCGAATCTGATTGCGCAGTTTGTGAGTGTAGTAAAGGACTCAGTGTGATGGAAAAACATCAAGAACTTTCGGGCAAGGCCCAAACGATCCAGAGATCGAAAGAAGTGGTCTGGTTCGGTGAATTTGGAGGGCAGTTCGTTCCTGAGACATTGATCCCAGCACTTGACGAGTTAACCACAGCTTGGGCGGAAGCTTGTAATGATCCGGCCTTCGGAGATGCGCTAGATGCGAGTCTGATGGACTACGTGGGTAGGCCTACGCCCATCTATCAAGCTGAGCGCCTGGGAGAGCATCTGGGAGGTGTGGATCTTTGGCTCAAGCGCGAAGACCTGAACCATACCGGTGCGCACAAGATTAACAACACAATTGGACAGGGGTTACTTGCCAAGCGCATGGGAAAATCGAGGATTATCGCAGAAACAGGGGCGGGTCAGCACGGAGTTGCGACTGCCACTGCCTGCGCCTTACTAAACTTTGAGTGTGCCGTTTACATGGGCGAAGAGGATATGCGCCGACAGGCATTAAATGTGGAACGGATGCAACTGTTAGGTGCGGAAGTGATTCCTGTTGCAAGTGGTAGTCGGACTCTCAAAGATGCGACGAACGAGGCTATTAGAGATTGGGTTACAAACGTCGATAAGACTCATTACATCATTGGCTCGGTAGTTGGTCCCGCGCCGTATCCGGCTCTGGTACGCGATTTTCAGCGCGTCATTGGAGATGAGACCGTTATGCAGCTTACGGAACGAGGCATTGCGGCGGATGCTGTCTTTGCGTGTGTCGGAGGAGGGTCGAACGCGATCGGCATTTTCACGACGTTTTTGGAAAGTAATCGACGGATTTCTAAACGTGATCGGGTTGAGTTGGTCGGTGTCGAAGCGGCGGGGCACGGTATCGAGACTGGACTTCATTCGGCATCTATAGCATCCGGTGAGCCCGGAGTGCTTCATGGCAATTATAGTTATCTTCTCCAGGATGAGGGTGGCCAAGTGATGCCAGCGCACTCCATTTCGGCGGGTCTTGATTATCCTGGTGTCGGACCTGAACACGCCTGGCTTAAAGAGTCTGAACAGGTCCGCTACGAAGCAGTCCCCGATGATAAAGCGCTGGCCGCGTTCCAAGATCTCTGCCGCCTTGAGGGGATTATCCCAGCACTTGAGAGTGCCCACGCGCTTGCCGGTCTTCGCAGTGAGGCTGAACTGTGGTGCGATAAAACTGTTGTAATTTGCCTGAGTGGCAGAGGTGATAAGGATGTTGACGAAGTGGTGCGACTGCTCGATTCCTGAGTTCTTAGCCACCTCAGAGACTTCGCGCTCGCCTCTTCCTAGACACTGAGAGCTAGCATTGGCCTACATCGCTTATACGGATCCCTCCGATATTCCCGAAGAAGATAGGGTGATGGACACCGATAACATCATCCAGATTCACGGTGTACACAGTCGTGTTACTCCACTTCACTATGAACTTTACCGTGAGCTGATGCATAAAGAGAGTCCACTCACCCGTATCCAGAGGGAAATGATTGCCGTAATGGTTTCGGCACTAAATGGTTGCCGTTACTGAATTGTGCATCACGGAGAGGGTCTCCGTCGATTACTTGCCTCGTCTGGAGCTTCATCGGGTGATAGCGATTCTCTTATTCGGGCGTTGTCCGAGGACTACACGACTGCTCGCGTGAGTGAGGCAGAATTAGTCATGTTGGACTATGCTGCCAAGCTTACGCTGACGCCGGGTGATGTGATTGTGTCAGACGTCGATGTTCTAAAGGCCCACGAATTTGACGACCGCGCAATCCACGATATTTGTGCGGTCACGGCATATTTCGCATTTGTTAATCGGGTCGCTGATGGCTTGGGTGTTGATTTGGAGGATAGTTAGGGTTGATTAAAGTGTTGGGCTTTGGTTAGGCATACGACTTTTGGCTGGAGTTGTCCTATGAAGCGACGTGATTTTCTCGCCGCCTCTGCTGCCGCGACGGTCAGTTCTTCTTTTCTCGGCTGTAGGCAGACTGACACACGTGAAGGTTTGACTATAGGAATGGAACAGTTGGTACCGAGATCTCTCGATCACTTGGTTGTAGGTGTATCGAACCTCGCCTCAGGTGTGGACTGGATCACGGAAGTCTTCGGAGTAAGACCAGTTTATGGAGGGCGCCACCCACGGTTGGGCACAGCGAACTATCTGTTATCACTGGGGCCGGAAACTTATGTGGAACTGCTCGGTCCTGACCCGGATTCTGAGTCTAAAACAGAACCATTACTCTTTGGCATCGAGACACTAGTCGAGCCCAGCCTCGTGACATGGGCCGCCAAGGGGACTGGGTTAAAAGAACTGGTTGCCAAGGCGAATGCACAAGATGTGCCACTTGGTCAGGTTCGCTCTGGGGAGCGGGCTCAGCCTAATGGTGAAGAGATCACCTGGGACTTTACGGACCCGGTGGCATTTCCAAGTCAGGGGTTGGTCCCATTCTTGATCGATTGGGGGAGCACAAAACACCCTGGTATGTCGTCGCCTGCCGTAGGGCGGTTGATTTCTCTTCGGGCCGAACACCCTGATCCTGCGAGCGTGCGATTCATGCTCAGCGTGCTAAATCTCGATCTTCAAGTTGATCAAGGCTCTGAACCAAAGCTTGTAGCGCGAATCCAGACACTGGGAGGTGATGAGGTTGAGATATTCTAAATCTCTGGCTTCCTTATTAATCCCGTAATAGATCAGATCTCACTGGTAAGAATCTGGTGGTGCTTGCCACGAGGTTTAACTTCGAGCAGCCTGCATGTAGCTCAGTTCTTTAATCGGTAGGGTGACCAACGTGAATACCAACTATGAAGTCAGCCAGGTAGGCCCCCGAGCACATCCTGCGTTGAGTGCAGATCGAGCTGAGTTTTTAGCTCGAACCTACAGTCATTTGTTCGGTTCGATTGCGATATTCACATTGATTGAGGTGATGCTGTTTCGGAGTGGCCTAGCACAGAGGATAGCGCTCTCAATGCTCGGCGTGAACTGGCTGCTTGTGTTAGGTGGTTTCGTTGTTGTGAGCTGGATTGCTACCCGGGTCGCGGCTCAAGCCGACAGCAAGACGGCACAGTACGGGGCACTGGGTGGGTTTGTCGTGGCCGAAGCGCTGATCTTTTGTCCGCTTCTTTTCTTAGCATTCTCTTACGCACCGGGGGCCATCTCGAGCGCTGCCGTCGTGACACTGCTTGGTTTTGGCGGACTCACTGCTGTTGTCTTTGTCACGCGTAAAGATTTCTCTTTCCTACGAGGGATCGTTGGCTTTGGTATGGTGATTGCGTTAGTAGCGATTGTGGCCGGCGTATTATTTGGCTTTGAGCTTGGGACTTGGTTTTCTGTGGCTATGATTGGGCTCGCTGGTGCCGCGATTCTCTTCGATACGTCGAAGATCCTGCTCCACTATCCAGACGACCGACACGTGTCGGCTGCATTGCAGTTGTTCGCTTCTGTAGCGCTCATGTTCTGGTACGTGCTCCGATTCTTTATGTCGCGGCGTTAGCCGACTCATCGGGTTGGTCTATGAGATCGTCAACAGATTCCTGGATGACATTGAGTCTCGTTGGCCTGAATTTTATACCCTGCGTTACTGGTAATTAAAGGCCATAGAAAAGAGATGAGTGAAACCGACGGACACCACATAATGCTCGACTCTCGGATAGAAGATGCTTTTACCGATGGACCCGCGTTTATCCCGTTTCTGTCGAGCGGATTTCCGAGTCCTGAAGATACGCCGCGACTGTTGAAATCGCTTGCTGATGCAGGAGCCGATGTAATTGAACTTGGAGTTCCCTTTAGTGATCCTCTAGCCGACGGACCAACGATCCAGGCTTCGAGTTGGCAAGCGCTAGAGCAAGGCGTCACGGTCGAATCAGTTCTTGATCAACTGGGAGAGGTGGCTGAAGATCTGCCGCCGGTAGTCATTTTTTCGTATCTGAACCCAATCCTACGAATGGGTATTGAGCAGTTTTTGGAGCGGGCTCAAGCAGTGGGGGCTGCTGGGCTATTAGTCACCGACCTTCCGGTCAACTCGCACCCGGAGCTTGAAAATCGGCTAGCGTCAGGCAATCTAGACCTAATCCCGCTCGCCGCGCCTACGACCACAAACGACAGGTTAGAGACGATCCTGGGACGTGCTTCTGGATTCCTCTATTATATTTCTAGACTGGGGGTCACAGGGGCGAGTGAGATGCTAGATCCGGGGCTCACGGATAAGGTCCGCGAGCTTAGGAAACTTATCCGACTCCCTGTTGCCGTCGGGTTTGGAATCTCGACTCCTGAGCAGGCCTCTGCCGTGGCTAAAGTCGCAGACGGTGTCGTTGTGGGATCGGCCTTGATCGCAGCGTTAAAGGACAGTGAGACATATTTTGGAGAATTGGCCAGTTCGCTGGCAGAAGCCATTCACAGCACAGCTTAAGGATTCAGCATGGCAGATTTTAGTCCCACGGATGAGGAACAGGAGGAGTTACTCAAAGCATGCACCGTGCATGTACACTCGAATGGCCCTCTCTTCGTCACGGGAGATCTTCGGATCAGTATTCCCGGAGGTGACGAACAGGTGGCCGAAACTCGTGTGTTTTTGTGCCGGTGTGGTGCTTCAAAGAACAAGCCCTTCTGTGACGGTGCCCACAAGGAAATAGGTTTTGAGGATCACTCTGAGTCTATCGATATTACTAATGCGGTGGACGATGGTTCGAAGCTAAAATCTGCAGCGGTCACGGTTACGTTGCTCGAAAATGGGCCGCTGCTTCTGGACGGGGTTGCTAGGATTAAATGTGGAGAACCCGATGGCCAAACGTACCAATTCTCTAGGCCAGCTCTCTGTCGCTGTGGTGCTTCAAAGAACAAACCCTTCTGCGATGGCATGCATAATAGAAGCGGTTTTAAGGCAGGAGGCTCCTGAAGCTATTCGCCTTATACACACGAAGAGATTCGAGTTGTGTTGCCCCACCAGTCCCTGATTTGAGAGGAGGGATCAGGGTGATCACTGGGTCGGGATGGGGGACATTGAGCTTATATTGTGAGAATCTCGTCTACCTGAGAAACCTTGATTTTTGGATCTGATCCGCTTTGGAAAATTTGGCAAAACTTCACCCGATCATTCATGATGCTGCTTACGACCACGTCCTTCCCTCTTGGGCCGTGGTCAGTGATGCTCGTCGTAAACATGTCGAAAGTGTAGGACGGCTCCTAGGGAGCTGGAGTAAAGCGCTTAAACTTGAGAAGAACACGCAAGTACGGTGGCGGGCGGCAGGAGTCCTACACGATGCACTAAAGGGTGTTGACCCGAACAGCCTACGCAGAGAAGTGGGGAACTCTGACGTTTGGTCAGATCCTCTTCTTCATGGTCCGGCCTGCGCTTCACGCCTTAGGAAGGCGGGTATCGAAGACGAAAGCCTTCTCCAGGCCATTGCTTATCATACGACGGGACATCCTAGTTTTGGCAGTCTCGGGCAGGCCCTATTTGTCGCCGATTATCTTGAGCCCGGGCGCCGTAGGATCGTCCGAAAACGTGCAGAGTGGCGACGACGTATGCCCTTAGACTGGCATGCGGTATTGGAGGAAGTAACCGCTTCGAAAATCATGAAACTCTTGGAGCGTCGGTTACCTATTCCGCAGGTTACGGTGGAGTTTTGGCGGCGCATCACTGAGGGCTCTCGATAGGACAGGGGTTGCGCAGCAGACGCTTCTAAAGTATCAAATCGTGTGTAGCCAGACCGAGCGCTGTGGGACGTGGAGGGGGGAGGACGACGGGTGGCCAAGAGGGCGCGAGCACGGTTCAGTAAATCAAGTCGTGGCGCTAAGAACAAGGCGCAAACAGGTATCCGCAGAGTTGTCTCTTTTGTTCAGGGAATATTCACCACGCTAATGCTGGTTGGGGCGGGAGTCCTTATCGGTACGTCTTTGGCGGGGGAGGACTCTCCCTTGGGGGACTGGTTTAGACCAAGTGTTTCCCCGGACGACGACTTTCAGAACATAGGCCTACCTCCACCAGTTGATGAGCGGATCAAGGTGGAGGTGTTGAACGGGACCGGCGTGCGGGGACTGGCACAAACGGTCAGCATCAGGCTCTTGGATTTGGGATTCGATGTGGTGGCAATTGAAAACGCAGATCACTTCAATTACCAGGCGACGCACATCGTGGAACGCTCAAGTCGGACGGGTTCAGGGCGAGTAGTCGCTGATAAGATTGGGGTTGATTCGGTGGCTGTGGCGTTAGATGTCGATCGTTTTCTCGACGCAACCGTCATCGTGGGGCATGACTGGCCGAAGATCCGACCTCCCAAGTAGGAGTGACTCTCCACCTCAGCTCAGTTTTGTTGGGGTGAAGACTAGTATAAGCCCGTTTTTTCGTTGACGCTGACCGCGGTTTTTCTTGCGAGTCGAAGCTGCCCGCAAGCTGCTGATATGTCCCTTCCGCGAGGTCTTCGAACTGCGTTTTGAATCCCCCTCTCATTGAGGGCTTCAGAGAACCGCGCGATTTTGGAAGGCGAGCTTGCCTGCCACTCTGAAATTGCTGGGATCGGATTGAATGGAATAAGATTTACGAAGCATGTGAGCCCTCGTGCGACATCGGCAAGCGCTCTTGCCAACTTGGGCTCGTCGTTGACCCCGTCAATGAGCGTATATTCGAAGCTAATGCGACGTCTTTTCTGCTTCTGAAAGGAACGCAAGGCCTTGAATAAGTCCGGTAGTGGATACCGGCTCTCGATCGGCATTAGTTCAAGCCGGAGTTTATGCAGTGGTGCATGTAGAGAGATTGCAAGCTCAAAAGGTTCGGGTCGTTGAGCGAGTTTCAAGATTCCCGGTACTAACCCCACAGTAGAGATCGTGATGCGGCGAGCCCCTTTTCCGAATCCGCGATGCAAGGTATCCAAGGAATTGATGACCGAATCCAGATTGGCAAGTGGTTCTCCCATCCCCATGTAAACGATGTTTGTGATTGGGCGTTTAAAGTCGTGGAGAGCCACTCGACTGGAGTCACTGTACTGGGCCACAATCTCTGCCGGACGAAGTTGTCGACGGAACCCAAAGTGCCCTGTTGCGCAGAACCGGCATCCAAGCGCGCAGCCAACTTGGGAGGAAAGACACAGAGTGAGACGATCCTTTGTTGGAATGAGTACGGATTCGACTCTCTCTCCATCGTTCAGGCGCCAGAGGTGTTTGATCGTGCC
The DNA here is from genome assembly GCA_964480515.1 of uncultured Gemmatimonadota bacterium. GTDB lineage: Bacteria > Gemmatimonadota > Gemmatimonadetes > Palauibacterales > Palauibacteraceae > Palauibacter. Next base: position 132,510 of record CAYZOT010000003.1, on the reverse strand, counting down.
GTCCGAAGAACGGGCAACGTAGTCGGACTCTAGTGCCGTCAACGAGAATTCATTGCCTAGTTCAACTTGCAAATTTAATGGTAAATTCGTCATCTCGTTGAAACTTCGAGCGTGGCGGTCGAAGAGCCATTCTTCTACCTGTTTCGTTCGAAATTCCGCTTCATTGCGGGCTTTGAAAAAGGCGCGCAAATAGGCACGAGCGTCCTCGGGTGATATGCCTAAGAGTTCAACGACTGGTTCTTTCACAAGCGATCCGGCATCTGTATCAATCCTTATTTCGTCATCTTGTTAACTGTCATTTTGATCGGGAGACGCTTGCTGCCTTTGTGCGAAACCCACTATCTTTAGGCCTGTTCTACACTCAGGTGAGGCTGGAGGGAAGGGCGCCCACCCTCGCGAACGCAGTGATCTCCCGTGCCATGATTCCTTCTGACGGATTTGTTTTCGCCGGTCAAACTCCTGAGGCTTTTCTAGTAGGTGAAGATGAATGAGCCATTGGAGACTGCTAACTAGATGTCCAACCGATTACAAGAAAAGCGCGAGACAGTAGACCTTCGGACCGCATATCGGGACGCTGGATGTGGACAGCTAGATGCATCATGGGTAGAGCGTGAGGTTAGTGTCAGTGGTTGGGTTCACCGACGACGTGATCTTGGAGGCCTTTTCTTCGTCGATCTGCGGGATCGGACTGGGATACTGCAGCTTTCGTTCGGGCCTGAATGGTCAGATCAGGCGGCAATTGATCTTGTAACGCAGCTCAATCCAGAGGATGTGATTCGGGCGAGCGGAGTTATTTGTCAGCGGCCGAATCCCAATCCGGAGATGTTGACGGGTGAGGTGGAACTTCAGGTCAACACGCTCGAACGGTTGGCGGTGTCCGATCCACTTCCTATCCTCGTTTACCAACCACCTGATGAAGATTTGCCTTCCGAAGAACTACGCTTGCGACACCGCGTACTAGATCTTCGACGACCTGAGATGCAACACAATCTGAGAATGCGTCACTTGGCGACTAGTGCTACCCGTGTCTCGCTTGCAGAGCAAGGTTTCGTCGAGATCGAGACGCCGATGCTCACGCGCCAAACGCCGGAAGGCGCACGTGACTACCTTGTACCGAGCCGCACGCATAACAGGCGATTCTACGCACTTCCCCAATCACCGCAGCTTTACAAACAGCTGCTGATATGTGGCGGGTTCGACCGTTATTTTCAGATCGCTAAATGCTTGCGGGATGAGGATCTTCGGGCTGACCGGCAGCCCGAGTTCACCCAGATCGACGTAGAGATGGCTTTTGTCGATCAAGATGACGTCTTCAAAGTCGCGGAAACGATGCTGCAACGAGTTTGGTATGACAGCCTTGGCTTGAGTGTCAGCGTACCCTTTGAGCGTCTGCCGCATGCGGAGGCACTTGAGCGTTTCGGGACCGATAAACCCGATCTGCGAATTTCATGGGAACTCAGCGACTTTACCCATACTCTGACGGATATTGGGTTTGGAATTTTTGATGCAGTAGTCGCAGCGGGTGGTCGAGTGCGAGGTATAGTGGTTAAAGGAGGGACTGTTTTATCACGATCTCGAATTAATCACTACGATGAGTTGGCTCAAGAGGTTGGTGCAAAAGGAGTGATTTGGCTTAAACGGGCTGAGTCTGGTTGGTCCGGGCCACTTGCAAAAGTAGTTGGGGAAGCAACTTCGGATGAGCTTGAAGCAACTCACGGTGTGGAGGGAGGAGACTTGGTTTTCCTTGTCGCTGGACGTGATGAAGAGACTGCGCCCGCACTTGATTTGATTCGTCGAAGAGTTGCACGAGAACTTGACGCAATCGATGAAGGTCAGGACCGATGGTTGTGGATTACGGAATTCCCGCTTTTTCACAAAGACCCTGAAACTGGCCTTCCGGTGCACGCTCAACATGCCTTCACGATGCCTGTGGACCCCGATCCCAAGCGAATTCATGAAGACCCCTTCTCGGTCACGGCTCTCGCATACGATATCGTATACAATGGAATGGAATTCGCGAGTGGAAGCATTAGGTGCCATTTTCCTGAGGTTCAGCGCGCCATCTTAGCGGCCACTGGTCTTTCCGATGAAGAAATCGAAGCTCGTTTTGGCTTTTTACTGGAGGCCTTTCGATATGGGGTTCCACCGCACGGGGGATTTGCAGTCGGGTTAGATAGGCTGATCGCTGTTATGGTGGGCTCGCCGTCAATCCGGGATGTGATTGCGTTCCCGAAGACGGCAGCGGCAAGGGGATTGCTCGAACAGTCTCCTTCGGAAGTGGATCCGGCCGAACTCGCTGAGTTGGGGATATCACTAGATTAGTCTAGGACATATTTGGGAGTAAAGGGCCCTACCCGGCAGATGGAAAAATGGGAGAGGACGTATTAGCGCCACGCCAGAACAAAATCTGAACGTCAACACACCAGATGAGATCGAACGCCATCTGTCAATCGATGGTGCAGACCAACAGCTTCTGGCCGGCGTGAATGATTTGAACTTCACGACACTAGCTCGCCAGTGTGACATCCGTGTAGTCCTTCGTCGTGAGACACTCATCCTTTCAGGCCGTGCGACGGACGTTGACGTTGCGTCACGGGCAGCATTGCGGATGATCAGGTATGCGCGCATGAGGCGGGCGTTCGATGCCGTGGATGTTCAGCGATTTATCAAGCTGGCTCCGGACCAAGCTTTTGAAGAACTCTCTTCTGATGAAAACGAAAGACAATCCGAGGTGGTTCTCGCCGGCGCTAAGCGTGCAATCCGTCCCAAGTCTCCAGGGCAGGACCAGTACCTCGGAGCCATTCGCACGCATGATATTGTGGTTGGCATTGGACCTGCGGGTACGGGCAAGACTTATGTGGCTGTAGCTGCTGCCGTAGAGGCGTTAAACCGAAACCGCGTCCGTCGGATCATTCTGACACGCCCTGCAGTGGAAGCGGGTGAAGCACTCGGTTTCCTTCCTGGCGATATGCAAGAAAAGGTGGATCCCTACCTGCGACCGCTTTATGACGCACTCGAGGATATGATGTCGCCGGCACGAGTCCGAAAAGCGATTGGGGACGCTGTGATCGAGGTGGCACCACTCGCATATATGCGTGGACGGACTTTGTCGGATGCATTTCTAATATTCGACGAGGCACAAAACGCTACTACGGCGCAGATGAAGATGTTTTTGACGCGACTGGGTCCTAATTCGAAGACGGTGATCACCGGGGACAAAACTCAGATTGATCTTCCGCAGCCTGAAAAATCGGGATTGCTTGAGATAGAAAGCATTCTTCTGGGTGTGGATGGTATTGAGTTTGTTTACTTAGATGAAGCTGATGTAGTTCGACACCAGTTAGTGAAAGAGATTATTCGAGCTTACAGGGATTCAAACAGATGAATCTTTTACGTAAGCTGCGTGAATCTTTATATCCCATTTACCGGCCCCCGGTTGGAGGGGCAAAAGATATGTGGGTTCATCACGGTGTCCGTGCGTTCATTATTCTAACGACAGCAGTCATAGTGCCGTGGTTTTTCCCGCGAGCTGGAGTGCCAGAGTTCGACGGAATTGAGCCAGGAGGTCTGGCCCGGCAGACAGTGGATGCTGAATTCGAGTTCGAAGTACCCAAGGATCCACAGCAACTACTTTCCGAGCAGACTGAAGCCCAGTCCAGTGTTTTTCCCATTCTCGCCTCAGAACCATGGCAGGCCGACAGCTCAATAGCACGTGTTCAAACCTTTTTTGCTCGCATTGATTCGATCCAAGTCTCCGCGCAGGCCATCGCTTTGGAGGATGGGCTTGATCCGACGGAAAGTGAAGAGCTTGTTGAAGGCGGTATCAATGAAATCGTGACTGAGGCGGGCGCTACTTACGTGACGGACGATCAACTCGCCTTTCTCACGGATCGACTCCGTAGGGAACGACTTGGAAGCGAAGTTGTGGCTGCATTTGAAGGGCTTCGGCAAGGTGTGATCCGAGGCCGGGATGTGCAAAACATGACCTCGGGAAGTGTAGTGATTCGAGAGGGTCCGGATGATCGGATTGAACAACTCGGTACCATCGTGAGGATGGATGAGTTTTATCGAAATGAAAACGCGCGAGTGACCGGCCGCCTCTCTCAGGTAGGGATTCAACTCTTCAACCAGCTACTTCTCCAATTAACGGAACCGACGCTTCGCCGTGATGCTGAGGCGATTCGTCAGGCTCGCGAATTTCGAAAAAATTCTGTCCCAACGTCAAGCGGTTTCGTGATGCAAGGTGAACGTATCATAACCGAAAATGAGATAGTGGGAGAGCTTGACTACCAACGCTTGCGTGCCTACTCGAACGAGCTCGTCAAGCGAGGGGCATTGGGTGCGTCTGGTGTTTGGTATGGGTTAGGAATGGTTCTGTTGATGGTGAGTTTACTCGCCATCTTGGTCTTTGCGACGTTCACCTTTCACCGAGATCTTTACGAAGACATTCGTAGCTTCACGGTTCTGATTGGTCTTGTCTTCATCGTCCTCGTTGTGGGAGGTGTGGTCGCGAGCACAGAAAGTTCTCCCGCCTTAATCCCGGTCGCATTCGCTGGTTTGCTCGCTGCGGCGTTGTTTGACAGCCTTTTAGGTTTGGTAGTTATTGCGGTTATCGCCGGCATCCTCCTTGGGCAGCCACAGTTCGATGGCCTAGTAGTCGCGATGCTGTCGGGTGCTGGGGGGGTGACTGCTGCATTTACAGTGCGCCATGTGCACACTCGGTCACAGAGCTGGATACTGATCACCACCATCAGTGGGGCATACGTGGTGGCCGGTGTGATACTCGACATGACTGGACATTACAGTTTTCGAGAAGTCGCGACGACTACGTTTTTCGGCTTCGCTAATGCCACGGCGTGTACAGCCATCGCTATGGGTGCGGTGCTTCCAATCTTGGAGACTTTTACCGGGCGGACCACGAAGCAGTCGTTGCTCGAACTGGCAGATATGAACCGTCCGCTCCTCAAACGATTAGCGCGGGAAGCCCCTGGCACCTACGCACACTCGATTAACATGGCCAACTTGGTTGAGACTGCCTGTGAGGCAATCGATGCGGACGCTATCCTCGGACGCGTAGGCGTCTACTACCACGATATTGGTAAGCTCGAACGACCTCAGTACTTTATCGAAAATCAGGCCAAGGGCCTTAACCCACATGACCGGCTTCAACCTCAACAGAGTGCAGAGATCCTGCGCGGACATGTTCGTGAAGGGTTGCGACTTGCCGATGAAGCGCGTCTGCCCGAGATCGTCCAGGACTTCATCCGGGAGCACCATGGGACGCAAAAAATCCGCTACTTCCTTGAAAAGGCAACGAAAGGGAGGGGGGCTACGGACCTTGATCCAAATGACTTTGTATATCCCGGCCCCAAGCCTCAGAGAAAAGAAACAGCCATCGCAATGCTGGCCGATGCGGTAGAATCTGCATCACGTGTATTGACCGATCCCAGTCCGGAACGTATTCGAGCCTTGATTGATCGACTCGTATCAGATCGAGTGCAAGAAGGGGAGTTAGACCAGTGCGGTCTAACGTTCCGCGATCTGGGGCGCGTCAAAAACGAATTCGCGCATGTCCTAACTGGCCTCTATCATCGCCGCATTGACTATCCAACACCCGTGATTGCCGAATCCGGCACCTTGTCTTCCCAGTCCATGGAGTATCCAAGCCATACTTTGATAAGGCCGGTTGGGGTTGACCCTTCCCATGAGGTGTTAGAAGACTTCGAAGAGGCACAGATTGTGAGTGACCTTGACTTGGCGGCACACGGAGATACTGGGCCACCACCACAACTAGAGTCGCCAACTGAATCCTCTGGTCGTGTTAGTGATGAGGATGAGTGAGCAGATTGATCCCGGCGATCGTAGTAAATGACGTTACAGGGATGTCCGGAGATCTTTTTCCGTGGATTGAATCGGCCGGTCAGGCTGCGCTAGCCAATGGGGTCGTTCCCGATGGTCTTCCCGGTCAGGTTGAGATTTCTATTACGCTTGTCGGACGGGATCGTATCCAGGAACTGAATCGTGTATACCACGGGGTCAATCGTGTCACCGATGTTCTCGCCTTTTCACTTGAAAGTCCGACCGTCTCGAATGACGTGCACACAGATAATAGCCCTGAGTTTCTAGGAGACGTATACATTTGTCCTGAAGTTGCCCAGAGTCACGCGAGGTTCAGAGGGATCGATCCCTCTGAAGAGCTTTTGCGCCTCGTGATTCATGGTGTCCTACATTTGATGGGCTATGAACACCCTGAGGGTAAGGGTCGCTCTGAATGCGAGATGTTCAAGCTCCAAGAGCAAATTCTGACTGATCTCTCATTCTCGGAGTAGCAATCGCCTGACATTCTTCGAACCTCCGCGTAGTTTGAAGTCTTCGAATTACGCGGTCTGCCGCGGAACTGTCACCTCAGTTTCTAGCGCGTAGTCTGCTCAGGCCTAGGCTCTCACGAGCCGTGAAAGTCATGTCCGAAACTTCCAACCAGGAACTTTACGAAACGATCAGCGAGATTCGACGGCTGCTGGCCCAAAGAATGGCAGAGCCTGTTATTGCGTTCGTCGAACCACTACACCCCAGCGACCTTGCAGATCTCGTCGAGCATTTAGACGCTGAAGAGCGACTGGCTTTGTTGGAAATTGTCCCGGCGCCTCTTGCATCAGAAGCGCTTGTTGAGATGGAAGAGGAAGAGCACCCTGCAGAGCTCCTTGCCCAAATGGAGCCGGCTAGAATCGCTGAGCTCGTTGAAGAATTGGCCGACGACGATGCGGCTGACCTCATCGGCGATCTGGAGCCGGACGAACAAGAGCGGATTCTCGACTCAGTTCCCGCCCCTGAAGAGATCCGAGAGCTGCTCGAATATCCTGAAGAATCAGCAGGTGGGATCATGACGCGCGAGATGATTGTGGTCCGAGCCCAAGACACCGCTCATGCAACGATCGAGAGTTTGCGCGAGCACGCTAACGATCGTGAAGATTTCTATACGGTTTTTGTGGTGGATAATCATGATCGATTAAAAGGTGTTGTAACGCTTCGTGACTTAGTCCTCGCATCTCCCACGACGCTAATCCTGGACATGTTAGAAGAACCGGCAGCTGTCGTCCCTGTGGATATGGACCAGGAAGAAGTTGGTAAGATCCTCTCTCGCTACAATCTAGCGTCGATCGGAGTTGTGGACGGTGGTGGCAAGCTTGTCGGCAGCATCACGTTTGATGACATCATTGATGTCGTTGAAGCGGAGACAACAGAAGACATCCTCCGGTTTGCTTCAGTATCAGACGAAGAGCAGCTTCGGGGAACCACCTTAGGTGCGATCCGAAGTCGCCTACCATGGTTGATCGTGAATTCGCTTACACTTTCGGTTGCCGCGCTAATCGTTTGGGCCTATCGAGACACAATTGAACAGCTCGTCATTCTAGCCGCAGTGATGCCGGTAGTGGCGGGTTTGGGTGGTAACGCTGGGACACAAGCGCTCGCCGTGACTATTAGGCGCATTGCGCTGGCGGATGAAACGCAGACTGAACGGTGGTCAGCCGTCGGTAAAGAGCTTGTAGTGGGGCTCGTCAACGGGTTGGTGATCGGAGGACTCGTAGCTATTGCCGCATCGTTGATTCTCGGCACCGATCCCGCGTTTGGAATCGTCGTAATGATCGCGATGTGGGGTAACCTCATAGTGGCATCTACCCTCGGTGCGTTCTTTCCCATCGTCCTCGAACGCATCGGGACAGATCCGGCGGTTGCTTCATCGATCTTTGTTACGACTTTCACAGATCTCTTCGGTTTTCTTTTACTTCTCGGACTAGCGAGCGCGTTTCTTCTATGAGCCATAGGCTCAACGTGATGGATCTCAGTGAGCGTATCGTGGCCGGTGAACCACGGGCCCTCGCCCTCGGAATCTCATATGTCGAAGATGAAAGAGACGGATTTGAGTCCTTGCTTGATCATCTGGATGACCGTATCGGCCGCGCGCGCCGAATCGGCGTTACGGGGCCTCCGGGTGCGGGGAAGTCTACGCTCACCGCTGCTCTGACACGCCACTATCTCCAACAGTCGCTCACCGTGGGTATTATTGCAGTGGATCCTACAAGCCCATTTACAGGAGGTGCGCTGCTCGGAGACCGTATTCGGATGAATGAATTGGCCGGCGAGGAAGGTGTATTCATTCGGTCTATGGCGAGTCGTGGTTCGCTAGGGGGTCTCTCAACGACGACGCGAGAAGCTTCTGATCTCATGGATGCAGCAGGTTATGATCGAATTATCATCGAGACGCTCGGAGTGGGTCAGTCCGAACTGGACATAGCGTCGTCCGCCGATACGACAGCGGTTGTCCTTGTTCCAGAATCTGGAGATGGGGTTCAGGCGATGAAGGCGGGGCTCATGGAGGTGGCGGATCTTTTTGTAGTAAATAAAGCGGACCGGCCCGGGGCCGACCGGCTTGAGAAAGAGCTTGCGATCATCATGTCAGTCCGCGCTGACACTACTGCGCCAGAGAGTAAAAGTGGTTGGCGGATTCCCATCTTGCAGACGATCGGACTTGAGGAAAGTGGAATAGAGGAACTTGCGAATGGACTCGACGACCACTTCAATTGGCTTAATGAATCAGGGTTGCTAGAACCCCGACGCGCCGAGTGCCGACTTCGCCGGGCGCATGATGCGCTCCTAAGGCGAACGCAGCGTGACGCGGAAGAAGTATGGCGAACGGCACCATCCACCGAAGAAGCCATCGGAGAATCCCCCTATTCGATCGCACAAAGGCTTTACGACAAGTGGAGGGGTGGAGATAGGTCGTAGTAGCAAGCGAGGGTAGGATGCTTTTGGGTGAGCTAGATGTGGCCATTGGGAGTATGTTGCTGCGTCGCTCCTGTGATAGGAAGGTGTTGGATCCCGAAATAGGCTAGATTAGACCTGTTTGGAATTTGATTCGTAGTGGAAAACGAGGGTTTTCATGACTGATAAAGGGAATCTTAGCGACCAAATCGAGCTCTGGGGGGCCGTATTTCGGCAGACCCCTGAGCGGGAAGACGCGAGCTTTCGAAGCATCTCTGGTCGGGAAATTAAGCCGCTCTACACTCCATTAGATTCTAATGGGTCGCGTTATCTTGCTGACATAGGGGTGCCTGGGGAATTCCCCTATACACGAGGCCCATATCATTCGATGTACCGCACGAGGCTGTGGACGATGCGGCTGTTCTCGGGTTTCGCGACGGCGCACGAGACAAACGAGCGCTATAAGTACTTGCTCGAGCGCGGCCAGACCGGACTTTCTGTCGCATTCGATTTCCCCACACTCATGGGGTATGATTCGGACGACCCACGCTCGGAAGGTGAGGTCGGGAAGTGCGGAGTGGCTATTTCAAGCCTCGCCGATATGGAGACCCTATTCGAGGGGATCCCACTCGATCAGGTGTCCGTGTCCATGACTATTAATGGACCCGCTCTCATGCTCTACGCTTTCCTGCTTATAACGGCAGAAAAGCAGGGGGTTCCGTTCGATCAACTCCGCGGCACGATCCAGAATGACATCTTGAAGGAATACCAGGCTCAACATGCGTGGATCTTCCCACCTGAACCTGCTCTGAAGGTGATCACGGACATTTTCGAATGGTCCTCATCAAATGCCCAGAGGTTCCATACAATCTCGATCTCGGGCTATCACATCCGGGAAGCTGGAGCGACGGCGGGACAGGAGTTGGCGTATACCCTGAAGAATGGATTCACGTATGTTGAATCCGGGATCAAACGTGGCCTCGAGGTAGATAGCTTTGCTCCGCGGCTTTCGTTCTTTTGGGATGTCCATAACGACTTTTTCGAGGAGATCGCGAAGCTCCGTGCTGCACGACGCATCTGGGCGCGTCACATGCGTGATGTATATGGGGCAAAGAACCCCAAGAGCCTTCAGCTTCGTACGCATGCCCAGACCGCGGGCGTTTCGCTAACGGCGCAGCAGCCACACAATAATATTGTGCGGGCGGCCTACCAGGCGATGGCGGCTGTGCTGGGAGGAACTCAATCGCTTCACACCAATGCGATGGACGAAACGCTGGCTCTACCAACCGAAGAGGCCGCGAAGATCGCACTACGCACTCAGCAGATCTTGGCGTATGAAACTGGTGTGACAAATACGATCGACCCGCTCGCAGGATCGTATTACGTGGAGTCGCTTACTGATGCCCTCGAAGCCGAAGCCGAAGCTATTTTTGGCGAGATCGACGAGATAGGAGGCGTCGTGCCGGGTATCGAAGGCGGATACTTCCAGGCCCAGATCGCCGCTTCCGCCCGCCGTTCGCAGGATGAAATTGAACAGGGGTTACAAACCATTGTTGGTGTCAATCGCTTTGTCGATGATGAGGAGTCCCCGATCGAAATTCTCAGAATTGGAGAAGAAGCGGCGGAGATTCAAGAGAAGAGGTTGACTGAACTTCGGTCGAGTAGAGATACAGGGACGGTAGAAGAGATGCTCAAGCGGCTTGAAACCGCGGCAAGTGCGGATGAAAACCTTATGCCTCCGTTACTCGACGCCGTGCGAGCTTATGCGACACTTGGCGAAATTCGCATTGTACTAGAGCGTGTATATGGGCGGTTCAAGGAGCCGGTCGCATTCTAATTTTCCAGCAGGTTATCAACCGCCATCCTTGAGCCCCCGGACCGAGTCGCCAACGATTTCCAGGACTTCTACCGAGCCGCCGTAATCAGTTCTTGACGCATAATACTTTTAACATATCAGCTACACTTAGGGTATTAGTGCTCTAGGCGGCGACATTAGTTCTTCAATTGAAAACACTTCGCCATCCTTAATCACGATACGCGCCCGGCGGAGATCGGAGATGTCCTGGAGTGGGTTACCATCGATGATCAGCATATCGGCCAAGGCGCCGCCGCGGAGAGTGCCGATTTCCCCCTCCATCGCAAGCGCTGCGGCCGGTACTGATGTCGCCGTCTTCAGTGCCTCTACCTCGGTGAGCCCGCCCCATACATAATTTTCGACTTCAGCGACGAGTGCCGCACCGTAAGGGATGATGGGTGAGTCCGTTCCGGCTACGACGCGGCCGCCGCCCCGGACGATACGTGTTACGGTTTCACCGGCAGATGCGAGCATCGAATCCATACCGGTTGTTCGTCCCCGCGACCTTGCCCGTGTTCGCATCTGTTCGATCATTGAGGCGGGAAACAGGGTTGTAAATCGCCTATCACTAATCCAATTTGGATCCTCTCCGACCACCTTCCACCAACCGCCCATGAGCGCCATGGTCGGGGTGATGGTCATCCCAGAGGCCGTCAGGAGCGAGATCACGTCTTCGTAGGTTCGGTACATAGCGGTCACTTTTGGAGAGTACCCACGGCGGCTTGTCCCGGAAATGTGCTCGACGTGGTCCGCTCCATGTGCGACCGATGGATAAATCTCGTGGCTCGATACTGGGATTCCGATTGAATGCGCAAAATTGATAATGCGATGCTGCATGAGATCTGGGAGCCGAACATATGTTTTGATAAGCGAATAGTTGAGCTTCTCCGCACGATCGAGCTCGAGTTCAAGATGTCCGTTCGGACCGAGTGAGGAGGCGATATTATAGTAGATTCGGGACCCATCCATTATTCGTCCCGTCGCGAACTCGCGCGGGCCAATTCGTCGTCTAGCTTCAATGGCTTCACGGCGCTCACGGATCTCGTAGGAGTCCGATGACGGATCGCGGATCGTCGTGACTCCGTAGGCGAGAAAGACTCTACCTAAGGCTTCCCCCATGCCATAGCCCAGATGTGCGTGCATATCAACGAGTCCCGGAATCACAGTCTGATTTTTCGCATCGACCACTTCACCCACATGGTTCGATTCATCATGTGGCACGATAGACTGAATCCGGTTCCCCTTAATTATTAGATCGACATTTTGGTCGATGTCGTCAGACTCTCCGTCCCACACACGCGCCGCGTGGACGACGACTGAACTCTCCCGCGTGGGCCGCTGCCACGACAAGTCCAGCGGGATCTCGTCGATGCGACCATCATCGAGCCACACACGACGAAGCCCATCAACTGTCTGGTAGACGATTGACCGTGAGTCGCCTGTCCAAGAAAGTGCGTCGGCGTGGTGGTTCGTGAGACGATCTGGAGGTCCAATCGGCGTTCCTCGTTGATCGACAGCAACGACCCACAGTAGCCCGTCGCTCACATAGGCCATCTTCTGCCCATTGGGTGACCAGACTGGACCATCGAGTGCACGAACCCCCATGCCGCGGTGTTCGCTGGCCGTAACGCGCCGTTCTTCGCTACCATCGATTGCTTGAAGGAGGATCTCGTTCCGACCCTCCCGGAAGCGGCTCGAGTATTGTGTGAGAACCGACATCGCGATTGTGGATCCATCCGGTGACCACGAGATGCGACTAGGGGCGAAGAGGTCATCCCGGATCAGCTTAACGTCACCAGTGGTGACATCAACCCGCTGGAGTTGGCTGCCTAATCCCATAACCGATGTGAAGGCGATCTGTTGACCATCCGGCGACCAAACTGGAGCCAGTTCCCCGCCCGGAAGTGTCGTCAGCTGCTGCTCGACTCCTGTGTCCATGTCGCGCACCCAAATATCAAGTGACCCTTCGCGGTCAGAGGCATAGGCGATCTTTCGGTTATCTCGCGACCAGGCCGGTTGGACATCGACAAATGGGTCGTTTGTGAGCTGTTTCGGTTTTGGGTCTCCTATGTTGAGTACCCACAGATCACCAAGGGCGCTGAACACCACTTGGGCGCCGTTGGGTGAGACGGCGGGAGCGATAATCCCTCGTACTGGTTGTGGCTCAGATGCGTCGAAGGATCGTGGTTTTCGCTCATAGGCCGTGCGGGTGAACTGAAACGTGGCAGCGAATTCGACATGGGTTTGGTAAGAACCTTCGAGGTCCACCTTCTTTATGACTCCGTCTGATGTATACAAAATCTGATCGCCCAATATCCAATGAGGATGGAATGGAAAGACATCATCGCCGGGTTCGCTCAACATCTTTGGTAAAGTGTTTGGTTCCGCACGGAGTTCGGTTACATAGAGGGCGGTTTGTCCCTGTGTTACGGCAGGGAAGGCGATACGCTGGCCATCAGGACCCCACGAAGGCGCGATTGCACCGGGGGTTGTGGCGATCAGTTTTTCAGAGCCCCCGTCTTGAGGGCGAGTCCAGATGCTCCCCCCCTCACGTGACGAAGCGTACGCTAGCATTGCCCCATCCGAAGACCACGCGGGTGTATACTCATGACTTGTCGTCTCAGTCACCTGAAACGTCTTACCGTCTTCGAGTCGGAGGGTCCACACGTCGTAGTTTCCCGCCCGATCAGACGAGAATGCAATTTGGTCCCCTTGGGGTGAGTACCGCGGCTCCCGCTCATCGTAAGGACCGAATGTATGCTGTTTGGGGTCCGAACCATCGGGTTCAATTGACCAGATGTGCCAATTTCCATCGCGGAAAGATTGGAAGACGATCCGGCGCCCGTCTGGTGACCAATGTGGTTGCCGCGCATCGTAATACGCGTCTGTAATTGCCCGTGCCTCGGTTGCGCCAGTCTCACGGATCCAAAGTGTGCCTTGAAGGTCGATCACAATACGCTGGCCGTCGGGTGATACAGCTGCTGCCATGTTGGTGCCTTCTGACACGGTGATACTGATCTCGTGGTCTTGGGCATGTCCGGACCCGTTCGTGATCAATAGCGCTGCAATCTGAAGGGGAACGAGAAGGCTCAGGGAAAGGTTGCTGGTCAACAGGGTACGCCGGGTCATGACAGTCTCCATGATTGTTTTGCTGATATCATCTGACGCACGATTTCTCGAACGGTTTCTAGAGAAAAACTGTTCGGTGCGTGGTTCTTTTTTCTATAACCTGTTACGCTCGTGGTTCTTTGTTACGCTACCTTACAGATCAAAGGAAAGCGAGACCCATAGGGTTGAGATTTTGTACTGATTTCAGTCTCCAACACTCAACGAAAATATGTCTAGACACCGTTTAGAAGTATGAACGTTCCAATTTTAGCAATTGACCGATCCGAATCGCCCTCGCGTATCGCGTATGGTTCGAGGTTCAATGCCGCTAGCTGGTTTATTGACCGACACTTGGATGAGGGGCGCCAATCGAAGATTGCAGTGCGTCAACGAGGGCGCGACATCACGTATTCTGAACTCTGCGAGAACGTAGCTCGGAGTGGGAATGCTTTGCTCGATCTTGGGCTCGAACCTGGTAGCCGAGTGTTGATGGTTGTAAAGGACTGTGTCGAGTTCTTTTATGTCTTTTGGGGTGCGATGAAGGCGGGACTGATTCCAGTCCCCGTGAGCTTTATGATGCGGACCTCCGATATTGCCTTCATGATCGCGGACTCCGGATGTGATTCCATAGTGTATTCATCAGAATTCGCTGCGTCTGTCGTACCCGCATTGGTTTCGGCTGCTACCGGGGCGCAGGGGCTCCGGCTTGAAGATGATGGTGCGTTCTTAAGTGATATGACCAACGCGTCCCCAGCGCTCGACTCCGCCGAGAGCGCACCAGATGATATCGCGTTTTGGCTCTATTCTTCCGGAACAACAGGGCGTCCAAAGGGGGTGCCTCATCGCCATCGCGATATCGTCACCACCTGTGAGCACTACGCCGTCGGAATCCTCGGATTGAATGAAGACGATCATTGTTACTCGGCCGCCAAGTTGTTTTTTGCTTACGGTCTGGGGAATGCGATGACATTCCCACTCTACGTTGGCGGAACTGCAGTGCTCGATGAACGTCGACCTACGCCGGAGACCACGTTCGAAACAATCGTTACGATGAAGCCCACTGCCTATTTTGGGGTGCCAACACTCTATGCTGCACAACTGCAAATGATCGAGAGAACCGGCGAACCTCTGCCAGATGTCAGCTCACTTCGATTGTGTGTGTCTGCAGGCGAGGCTTTACCCTCGGATCTGTTTCGCCGCTGGAAAAATGTGACGGGGTTGGAAATTCTTGATGGGATTGGTTCTACTGAAGCACTGCACATCTTCATCTCCAACATCGCGGAGCAGGTTGAGCCCGGTGCTACGGGCCGAATCGTCCCCGGGTACCAAGCACGCATTGTCAATGAAAACGGGCTGGAAACCAAGCCCGGGGAGGCAGGTCAACTAGAGATTCAAGGCGACTCAGTAACGATGGGCTATTGGAACCGGCCTGAACAAAACAGAGTCACTCTCGTCGACGGTTGGCTCAGGACCGGGGACCAATATATCTGTGACGAAGACGGGTTGTTCCGTTATCAGGGTCGCTCCGACGATATGATTAAGGTTGGTGGCATTTGGTGCTCTCCATTTGATATCGAGGCCCGCCTCATTGAACACCCACTTGTACTCGAGGCGGCAGTGGTGGGACGTGAAGATCAGCATGGGCTGACGAAGCCTGAGGCATTTGTCGTACTCGCAGAGATCCTTCAAGAGACTACGGATGTGTCAGCAACTCCCAATGGTCTTGAAGCTGAACTTGTAGACTATTGTCAGGAAGGACTGCCAAAGTACATGTATCCGCGATGGATCCACTTTGTCACAGACCTTCCTAAGACGGCGACCGGAAAAATTCAGCGCTATCGACTCAGGAAGACGTAATTGAGGAGCAGGATAGGCGTCGAAAGCTATGAGAGGTGACAGGATGAGCGGTGCAGAAGATTCAACTCGCGGGGTAGATCGTCGGGCGTTTATGGCTTCGTTGTCTGCGATGGGCTTGAGCGCAACGACTCTTCCTGTGACGCTATGGGCTGAGGTAAAGAAAACTAAGCATCAGATGATTACGGCGGAGACAATCTCCGAGGCCGCCAAAATATCAGGTCTCGAATTTACCGAAGATGAGATCGGTCTAATGGTCGATGACCTGAACGGCACGCTCGATGAATATGAGCAATTGAGGGAAGTCTCAATTCCTAACTCGGTGGTTCCGGCTATCCATTTCGAGCCAGCGTTACCGTGGAATTCCTATCCCATGGAATCGACGGTTTTTCGCTACACGCGGCCTCAAGGGATTGAACGCCCTTCCGACCTGGAGGAGGTAGCCTTTTGGCCGGTAACTCACCTGGCAGAACTCATTCGAACCCGTCAGGCAACGTCCGTTGAGCTAACACAAATGTATTTGAGTCGACTTGAGAAGCACGGTCCGACGCTCGAGTGCGTAGTCACGATCACGGAGGACCTTGCTATGCGACAGGCTGCGCGCGCGGATGCTGAACTTGCACGCGGTCACTATCGAGGGCCACTACATGGGATTCCATGGGGGGCGAAGGACCTTTTGGCTGAGGACTCGTACGCCACCACATGGGGAGCAAAGCCATACGAAGACCAACATATTCCTGACGATTCGACTGTTGGACGACGACTTGAGGAAGCTGGGGCTGTGCTTGTAGCCAAACTCACGCTTGGAGCCCTTGCGCAAGGAGACCGATGGTTTGGCGGTCGAACGAATAACCCATGGCACCTTGAACAAGGATCGAGTGGTTCATCTGCCGGATCTGCTTCTGCTACTGTCGCGGGGTTAGTCGGTTTCTCCATAGGGAGCGAGACCCTGGGCTCGATCGTCTCGCCAGCCACCCGGTGTGGTGCCTCTGGGCTCCGCCCGACGTTCGGGCGGGTGAGTCGGGCCGGAGCCATGGCCCTATCGTGGTCGATGGATAAGCTGGGGCCCATCTGCCGCAGCGTGGAGGATTGCTCGATTGTACTGCAAGCTGTTCATGGTGCCGATGCAAAGGATCCCACCGCGCGAGATGTCGCGTTTAATTGGGATCCGGGCCAGCCGATATCAGAGCTCCGGGTTGGTTATCTACAATCTGCCTTCGAAGATGATCGCGAAGATACAGAGTGGAAGGCGTACGATGAAAGCACGCTTGATCTGGTCCGTGAGATGGGCATTGATCCGGTGAGCATTGAGCTTCCAGACATCCCCTACAGTGCGATGCGGATCATTCTGAGTGCTGAAGCTGGAGCCGCGTTCGATGAACTCACCCGGAGTGGTCGAGACGATCTCTTAGTTCGGCAGACACAAGGGGCTTGGCC
Source organism: uncultured Gemmatimonadota bacterium (assembly GCA_964480515.1). Taxonomy (GTDB): domain Bacteria; phylum Gemmatimonadota; class Gemmatimonadetes; order Palauibacterales; family Palauibacteraceae; genus Palauibacter. The sequence continues at coordinate 115,496 of CAYZOT010000003.1, read as the reverse complement.
CAATACGTTCCGAAAGGCACGCATGATACCAGCCGTCGAGTACATTCAAGCTAACCGTTTGCGTACGATTGCCATGGAGCGTTTTGAGATGGTGATGCAAGATATTGACGTCGTTTTGACACCCAGTTTCGGTGGCTCGATGCTTCTTCTGACGAATCTCACGGGACATCCGCAAGTGGTGATTCCTAACGGATATCGATCCGATGATGGGACTCCAACTAGCGTTTCGTTTGTTGGGAAACTCTTCGGAGATGCCGAGGCGCTTTTGCTCGCAAAAGCTGTGCAGGATGCGACTGATTACCATCGCCATCATCCGCCGCGCTTCGCGGTGTAAACGGCTACGGGTGTGTAGCCTCCTTACCAATGGCCAGAGAGACCTCTGCCTCAACTGCGGCCTTCAGCGCTCCGGATCGCTCAGAGCCCAATAGGATCGCGATCCACCGTGTGCTCTCGTTCGTCCCAAGCACGATTCGAAACATCACGGTCAGTGGAACAGAGAGCAGCATGCCGACGGGTCCGAGGATCCAGCCCCAAAATACCAAGGAGATGAATACTACGAGCGTAGATAAGCCGACTCTGTAGCCCATCACCTTTGGCTCGATAATGTTTCCCATTATGACATTGACCACGAGAAATCCGAGTGCTGCTATGATAGCTGTACCCGGACCGATCTGTAGCCATGCAAGCAGTACCGCAGGAATGGCCGCGATGATCGAACCAATGTTCGGAATGTAGTTAAGAAGGAAAGCCAGAACGCCCCAGAGGATAGGATAGTCCACCCTAAGGAGCGCCATCAAAATGGTGATGGTAATGCCGGTTCCAAGGCTGATCACCGTTTTGAGTGCCACGTAGCGTTTGATTGCAACCCCTACCCGTTGGAAATTCTCCCGAGCCTCGGTCGCATCTCGTTCTCCTAGGGCGGCTCTCAGTTTGATCGGGAAGCTGGACAGCTCGAAGAGCATGAAGACCATCGTCAAAAGGATAAGAAAACCGTTAGCAAGGACTTGCCCTAGATTTGCAACACCTTCCTGAAGAAACCCAAATAACCGACTCGGTTCAACGTAGTCGCTCAGAATCTGTTCAGAGCCTACCATGCCGAACCGCTGTAGCCATCCAGAAATCGATATTTCGAATGCCGCTACCTGACGGCTGAATACTTGGTCGTATTGCGCCGCGGATCTTCCTAGATCAAAGGCAGTCGTTCCGAGGAGACCTCCGATAAGGGTTCCCACAGATAGGATTACAAGTACGAGCACAGTAACAGCGATAACCCGCGGAATATGGCGATCCGTCAACCAGCGTAGTGGGGTGGAGCATAACACGGAGAGGAAAAGTGCGAGCAAGAAGGGAACTAGGAGTGTTGAGGCGGCCCGCATCCCTGCGACGATGACAATAAACGCTGCCAGGTTCAGTAATATGCGATTGACTTTTGTGGCGTCGTCGCCCATTCAGTTTCCTCTGAGAGGTTCCGCAGACCCAGACCCGTCCCATTCAGGTGTACACACTATAATACTCCAATACTCCCGAAGCCGTAGTTCGGATCCCTTCGCTTCATCACTACCTGGAAAGCAGGGTGCTGTCCAGGAGGCGGCCGTGCAACCCTATACCAAGATTGTCCGCGTTGCAGAGCGCACCTGCGAACCCGTAACTTCGAGTGCGTTACACCTACCATCGGAAGATTGAAAGGATAGCGTTTGACTGAGCGGAGAATCCGCGTTCTCGTCGCGAAACCAGGGCTCGATGGCCACGACCGTGGGGCCAAGGTCATTGCAGCGGCGCTTCAGGATGCGGGAATGGAAGTGATCTACACCGGGCTACACCAGACCCCCGAGATGATTGCAGTCACTGCACTCCACGAGGATGTGGACGTTGTTGCTCTCTCCATCCTCTCCGGGGCACACATGACGCTGTTCCCGAGAGTTAGAAGCCTGCTCGATGAGCAAGACATGGCTGGTGTCCTCATCACAGGTGGTGGCATCATCCCCGATGAGGACATTGAAATGCTGCAGGCGCAGGGAGTTGGGCGTTTGTTTGGCCCAGGTACGCCGACGAGCGAGGCGGTTACATACATTCGCTCGTGGTTCGACGAGAGCCGAGGCGACGCTTCGACCCAGACCAGCTAATTACTATGCCTTCTTCAGGATTGCCCGGTGTCGTTCCGGACGGGACGACACACCCCTCCAATGCCGATGAGCGTGGTCGGATGGGTCGGTTGGTTTCCGAACTCCGTGAACTAGAGGCTCGGGTTCAACGAGGCGGCGGCGAGAAACGTGTCGCGCGCCAGCACGAGCAGGGAAAGCTGACGGCCCGTGAACGAGTGGATCTCTTAATCGACGAGGGTGGTGGATTTCTTGAGATCGGACTCTTGGTCGCACACGATCAATATGACGGTAATGCTCCTGCGGCAGGGGTTGTCACAGGTGTAGGAGAGGTGTGTGGTCGGGAAGTTGTGGTCGTGGCTAATGACCAGACTGTGAAGGCGGGGAGTTGGTGGCCAGAGACTGTTACAAAGATCCTGCGTGCGCAGGAAATTGCTATGCGATGCCACATTCCAATTCTGTATTTGGTTGATTCTTCCGGAGTCAATCTCCCCTATCAGGGTGGTGTTTTCCCGGGCAAGTACGGTGGCAGCCGTATCTTCTATTACAATTCAATTATGCGACGGTATCTGAAGGTGCCACAACTCGCTGCCGTTATGGGCCAGTGTATTGCAGGTGGCGCTTACATGCCGGCCCTTTCCGATGTGATCGTCATGGTAGATGGGACAAGTTTCATGGGTCTCGGTGGGGCGAGCCTTGTTAAGGGGGCCACTGGTCAGGATGTCGATGCTGAGGAACTCGGTGGGGCGCTTACGCACAATCAGGTGAGTGGAGTTGCCCACTACCGAGTTCCGGATGATGTGGCCTGCATTGAGAAACTGCGATCTCTTGTTGCTGGACTTCATCCGCCCCGGGAAGCTGAGCGAGCTGCAGAAGCGGTAGGTCCCACTCGAGAACCAACTGAAGCTTATACGCTGCTACCGGGTGACCATCGCCAACCGTTCGAGATGGAAACATTGCTCGAGACTATCCTTGATGAGGGACCGTTTGAGGAGTTTCAGGCTGATTACGCGCCCGAGATGTTGACAGGGATGGGTCACATTGATGGGTTCAAAGTAGGGGTGATAGCAAACCGTCGAGGGATGTTCCCGGACGGGCCTGGAAAGCCGCCCAAGTTTGGGGGTATCATTTACTCCGACAGTGCTGAGAAAGTGGCCTACTTCATCGACCTTTGTGATCGACATGATACCGCGCTTCTGTTTGTGCAAGACGTGAGTGGTTTTATGGTTGGACCAGAAGCAGAGCATTCAGGGATTATTCGAGCGGGGGCCCGTATGGTCGAATCTATGGCGACGGCGCGTGTTCCTAAGCTCGTGCTCACGATTAATCATGCTAGTGGGGCGGGGTATTATGCTATGGCGGGCCAAGGTTTTGATCCCGACTTCATATTCACGTGGCCTACTGGCCGGATGGGTGTAATGGAAGGAGATGCTGCGGTAGGTGCCACATTTGGGCGCAAGCTTGAGATGTCATCCTCATCAGGTGAACCGGTGGATGTGGATACGGCGGCGGCGATAGAACAGACTCGCGAAGACTATGAGCAGCAGCTCGACGCACAGTATGCTGCAGCCCGCGGCTTTGTGGATGCCGTGTTGACTCCCGAAGATACCAGAGCGGCTCTCTCGCTCGCTCTCCGGTGTTCACTCAGTAATCCTGGGCCGCACTTGGGCCCCTTCGTATTACCCGGCGTATGATGCCACTGTCTCGGGACGCGTGTTGCTAGATCTGGGTGGGGAAACCAGCGGCTTAGAGTTGGACACTGACACCGGTGCGGCGGTGATGGGTGCGCGAGTTGGGACACGGTCTAAAGTTGCGCCGGAAAACGATCCGGCTGCTACAGAAATCCCAAACGAACACGTGGTTCGTATCGGATCTGGGCAAGGTTTCTGGGGAGATTGGCAGGAAGCCCCAAAGCTTCAGGTTCGGTGTGGAACGATCGACTATTTGATGCTCGACTATCTAGCCGAGATCACTATGTCAATCATGCAGAAACAGAAGGAGCGAAGCCCTGATGCTGGCTACGCTAAGGATTTCGTCTCTTTGATGGTCGAACTCGCTGCAGATCTGGTCGATAGAAATGTGCGTGTGGTTTCGAACGCGGGCGGCGTGAATCCATCAGGGTGCCGTGCGGCATTAGGGATAGGACTTGCCGATCAGCCGCTATCCCGTCGACCTAGAGTCGCCATTGTCCAGGGTGATGATTTAATGGATTCGCTCGATGCCCTAATCGCTGAAGGGCACGAACTTGCTCACATGGATACGGGCGAACCCCTCTCGTCAGTTCGTGACCGGGTGGTCAGTGCGAATGCCTATTTAGGTTCGGCACCGATTGTTCAAGCACTCCAGCAGGATGCCGATATAGTTATCACGGGCCGTTCGACTGATACTGCCCTTACCTATGCCCCACTGATCCACGAGTTCTCGTGGGATCAGGACGATTGGGATTTGATCGCAAAAGGAGTTGTTGCTGGGCACATTAACGAGTGTGGTTGTCAGGCGTCCGGAGGAAACTCACTGGTTGAATGGTCCACGATAGATCTCACAGTTCCTGGTTACCCGATCATAGAAGCTAAGAGTGATGGCTCGTTCATTGTAACCAAACACCCGAATCTAGGTGGTCGTTTGACGTGGGCTACGGTAACCGAGCAACTGGTTTATGAAATGGGAAACCCAACAGAATATATAACGCCAGATGTTGTTGCTGATTTTTCGACCATTGAACTCCAAGACTTAGGTGACGATCGCGTTTTGGTAACGGGTGCTTGTGGTCGCCAGCGGACTGACAAGCTCAAGGTGTCGATTGCCTACCGTGATGGTTATAAAGCTGTCGGGTCCCTCACCTACGCTTGGCCCGATGCATACGAAAAGGCAAAACGGGCCAACGAGATTCTACGCGGTCGGCTTGATTATATTGGTCTTGTTTTCGATGAAATCAGAACCGAGTACATAGGAGCTGGTGCTTGTCACGGTCCTCTTCTCGCCGGTCCACCTCCAAGTGATCTCCCCGAGGTGACACTGCGGATTGGTGTTAGAGCGCCAGATCGAAACGCTGTAACTAGGTTCACACGTGAGATTGCGCCATTGATCCTAGCAGGCCCGCCGACTGTTACAGGTTTTGCGGATGGGCGACCCAGGGTCCAGGAAGTGGTTGCCTACTGGCCGGCTCTAATCGATCGTCAAGTAGTGGAAGGTAGGATTACCGTAGAGACGCTGCCGCTGTGATCGTAAAACTTACAGAGGTCGCCTTCGCCCGATCAGGCGACAAGGGTGATACAGCGAATGTTGGCCTTGTGACATTTAATGATGACTTGTATCAAGTTTTATTAGAACAAGTTACGGCTGATCGTGTAAAGCAACACTTTAATGAAATATGTAAAGGTAAGGTAGAACGTTTTGAACTTCCGAACCTGTGGGCGATGAACTTCCTCCTCCATAACTCACTCGGGGGTGGTGGAACCGTTTCACTAATGCTCGACGCCCAAGGGAAAACGTTCGCCACTGCACTCCTCAGGATGGAGATCGATGTTCCAGAGGAACTACTTGAGACCACTGAAGAAGACACTCAGTAGGGTTGGGTTGATAGAAAATGAGCTTTGAAGATGGTGTGTTCAACTATTTAAAAACCGAGATTGATTCGCATAGCGGAGTAGCTCGGATTGAACTTGACCGAGCCGATCGCAGAAACGCTCTGAGCTTGGTGCTCCTCGAGGAGCTTAAGGAAGCGTTGTCGCTTGCAGGGGCAGACGATCGAGTGCGTGTCATCGCAATAGGTGGTCAAGGTCCGGACTTTTGTGCCGGAGCGGACTTGGCCGAGGTGGAGGCATCGGCTCAGCAGGGGGCCATGGCGAGTCTCGCTGCTGCTGAAGCGTTCGGCGAGTTGTTCTTACTGTTGCGAAGGCTCGAGAAACCGGTTGTGGCGGTCGTACACGGTCGTGCGCTAGCAGGGGGCTGTGGTTTGGCGACGGCATGCGACCTAGTGCTGGCATGCGAAAGCGCAGAATTCGGATACCCTGAGGTGAAGCTGGGTTTCGTACCCGCCATGGTGGCTGCAATCATCCGCCGTAACCTGGGTGAGAAACGTGCGTTTGAACTGATGACAATGGCGGATTCAATTGGTGCTGGAGAGGCGGCGGGCTTGGGGCTCGTCAACAGGGTGTACTCGGACGATACGTTCGCTCACGAGACTGGTGAGTTTCTCACAACACTCAGCCGCCGAAGTGCCTCGGCCATTGGCCTAACAAAACGGCTGCTGTATCAAACTGAGACACAGAGCTTCGAAGCAGCGATACAGACAGGTGCCGAGGTTAACGCGTTAGCTCGAATGACAGAAGACTGCCGTGCTGGGATCCGAGCATTCATGGAGAAGTAAGGGTTTCCACGTTAGTTGCTTTTAGACAAAGGCTATCGCCAGGCAGTTCTCGGGGCGCATAAGTTACGAAAGATAGGCCAGCAAAACTGGGACTAACCGGTCGTGGAAATGGGAGGCTTCAATGTCACTGATCCAAAGAACTCCCCCGTTCATCCGATATCTACTGATACCGATCTTCGCAATGGGAGCGCTACTTACTTTCCGTGCCATCGCTCCAGCTGCGCCTACGTTTCATCGGGATGTTGCTCCGATCCTTCAAGCAAAATGTCAGGATTGCCACCGCAATAACGGTCTCAATCTGGGAGGGATGGTGGCGCCAATGGCGTTCACTGAGTATGAGGAGTCTGCGTATTGGGGCGCTGCCATGCAGGTGGCGGTTGAGACCGGAAAAATGCCTCCCTGGCACGCTTCATCGGAACAGCGCGGAAAGTTCGAAAACGAGCGATTTATTACAGATGAAGAGATTGAAACGATACGGCGCTGGGTAGAAGCAGGTCTCCCTGAAGGTAGCCACAAGAATACGCTGGTCACACGTAAGCCCCCCGAAGATGTGACTGGTGAATGGTCTATCGGAAAGCCCGATTTGGTTATCCAGTTTCCCGAACCGTACTTGGTAGAAGACGACGTCCAAGACGAATATGTAGACATTGATGTTCCCATTCCAGTAGACCTCATGTCTGACAACCGCTGGATAAAGGCCGTTGAGTTCCAGCCTGGAAGCGAGGTCGTCCACCACATCGTCGCTGGTGGAGGCCTAGGTGGTATCGCGCCCGGGTATGGCCCGCGTGTTTATCCCGATGGGTATAGCCGGCTATTGCGCGCAGAGACTGTTGTCAGCTTTCAGATGCACTACCACAAAACTCCAGGAGAGGGGACGGCTGTTACGGACTTGAGTAAAGCGGGAATCGTTTTCTACAAACCTGGGGACGAAATTCGCCATGTCATCGAAACTGAGTCGTTAGGGCTATGGCGGTTTATGATCCCCGCCGGCGATCCCAACTACTGCTATGATCGCAACTACATGGTTGAAAAGGATATGAAACTGCTCTGGTTCAACCCACACATGCACTTGCGGGGAAAATCAGCACTCTATGAAGCGAGGTTCCCCGATGGGAGAGAAGAAACGCTTCTTGATGTGCCTAACTACGACTTCAACTGGCAACATTTTTACGACTTGAAGGAGCCAATTGTCGCGCCTGAGGGTACGGAGATTTACTTCAAACTGTGTTGGGATAATTCGGCTACTAATCCGTCCAATCCTGATCCGACCCGAAACGTTACGTGGGGGAGACCCACCACGGATGAAATGGGGTTTGGGTTCATGTCACTTTCCGAGGTGGAGGCTCGAAGTATAATCGTAGGTCAGCCGCTACCAGGTGATTTGCCACCTCCCCGGCCAATGTTCCAGCGAGGAGATCGCTAAGTCTCAGATGATGTGAGGGTAATGAGGAGAATCGCATGTTGAGTCACAGAGGTGCCCTGTCCGCAGCAAATTTGAAGGCAGTTGGTCTCGCTATTGGAATCTTGTTTTCAGTCGGATCGATGAACCTCGTGGCTCAGGATGTGAGTGGAACATGGGTTCTATCGGTCGATCTTGGTGCCTCTGGAGCCGGGGATGCGACATTTGTATTCGAGCAGGATGGGAATGAGATTTCAGGGACGTATTCTGGTGCTGTCGGTGAACATCAGGTCAGCGGGTCGGTCGAAGATGGTAGTGTCGAGTTTCACTTCGAGGTCGATCAACTTGGTCTTGTAAGCTACAGTGGCACGGTGACGGATACAGAGATGGAAGGCAGGTGTGAATATGGCCAACTCGGCTCAGGCACGTTCAAGGGAAGTAAGAGGCCATAGCTCGGTTGATCCATGAACAAGAGTGACCACAGTTTGCCACCTGGTTCTGCCCTGGTCTGGAGGGTTCTAGCGTTCGGCTCGAGCATTGGTGCGCTCATTCTCGGGGCAAGAGATGCCTCCTTAAGTCTCACCATCCTTCTACTCGTGGTAGCGTTTGCAGCGAGTAGTGTTCTCTTTGCCAGTGGACCCTACGGGGCCGAAGTGGAAGGACGCCTCGATCTCAGTGCTAGGCTCGGTCTCGGATTGCTGGGCGGTGTGCTTGGTGCGACGGCCACGGCCATCATTCGGCTGGCGCTAGTCGAGACAGGTGTTGATGGCATGATGGGAGTAATCCTGCCTTCAGTTTGGACGAGCCAGGCTTTTCTCGTTCACGTGGGAAGTGGAGCAATGTGGGGGCTGGTATTCGGGGTGATCTATGGCTATGTGCCGGGAGGGTCTCCGAGTACTCGTGGCATTCTCTTTAGTTTTGCGCCAACAATTTATTTGCTTCTCAAGGTATACCCGGTCGATCGTGAACTCGGGTTATTCGGTGTCGAGTTGGGTGTGTTGACCTTCTTATTCGTAGCAATCTTAAATTTGTGTTGGGGCTCAATCGCTGGCGCAACGATCGGCTGGGGTGATGTGGGGGAGAATGCGCCCGTTGCACGGCCAATTGACGCATAAGCGCCTACCTATGCTGAAGCCTACTTATGGAAGTCGAGTGAGAGGGGTGGTACGTGGTTAGGATCTTCAGTCTTCGGTGACCGATCGTTGGCGGGTTAAATTACAGGTGACTCTGGGACTCTCAGGTGGTGCCGTCTGGTTTGTGGGAGTCATGTGGAAACAGGATTTTATGGCTGGCGTTGGCTGCGGTCTCATTGCGGCGGCCCTTATCCTCCGGCTTGGACGTACGGCATCGATTGACGATTGATCTTGGTCAAGTTTTTCTGACCCCCTATCTAACGAGAACGTTTTTCAGAATGACCACGCGATCCCTAAAACTGCTAGGAGTGGTACCGAAGCGAGTGGAACCGGGCGAGTTAGAGCATCGGAACCTGCCTGATAAAAGAGTGCGTCTCGCCGATCGAGTGTGTTCAATACTCTCAGGTAAGGTGCAATTTCGAGAGTAGAGTCCCCAACGCGCGTTACCCATCGACGTGATATCTCTGCATCTAGCCTTAGATAGGAATCATCGGGTGCACCAGAGATCGCTGACAGAGGAGTCGGGTCATTAGCGATGCTAATAGGTTCTGATTGGCCAGGGGATCTACTTGCCGATACGGATGAAAATGGGAGACCGGCTCCGTAAGTGAGCCGGAGGGCAAGGTTAAAATTCCGGATGTCTGTCGAGAGACCACCACTTAAGAGTTGGCGACCTACGAATTTTGTGTCAACTTCCGAATCGTTCGACCACACCCAGCCCAGCGAGTATCCGATCCAGCCCTGTATTGGGCCACCAGTAGCCTCTACCCACAGGTCTGCCCCGGAAGAGAGGAGGTTCTCAGCGTCTGGTAAGTCATCGAAAGATTTGAAGTAACCTTCAATCCCAATCTCCAGACCGTTCTCTAGGCGGTTTTCGAGACCGACAACTAGATGGTTAGCGCCGGCAATGCCTAGGATTGGGATTTGGCTCAACGGAACATCGGACTCGAGAACTGGGGTATTCTTACCTACGGTTGGACCCGTGAGGTCGCTTGATAGAATAGACTCTGGTCCGCGCATGATCTGGAAGAACCGACCCGATGAAATCCGAAGATCTGCAGACTTGTTAATGTGCCAGGTTGCGGTTGCTCGAGGCGAAAAACGCACAATGTTCTCGGGAGCAAAGAAGCTTGTTCTGATGCCAGCTTGGAGTTCAACTTCGGGAGATAAGTCCCATATCACTTCTCCCCACGCAGCTCCTACGTTTGAACGACCAATGAAATGTGTTGTGGTATCTCCGAAGACTGTTCTTTGGTCTAAGACGGTCTCATGAGTGTCGAACGCCGCCCCGGCTGCCCAACGGAGATCCCGATCTCCAGACTCATAGAAGGCTTCCGTGCGACTCCGTGCAGTCTGCCCCAGCGCGTTTGCGAATGAAACTGGTCCATCAGTATCAGGACGTGGCACAGGAAAGCCAGTGCTGAATTTTCCGTAAGCTCCGCTAAACGTGAGTGCTCCAGACCCGATTGGAATACGATATCTTGTCGATCCTGCCAGATTCCCCCAGTAGGCTGTCTCGGCGGCCCCGGCTTCTTCTAGCTTTCCGATGTTGAGGAGAACAGATTCACGGTTCCAGAACCCCGTTGCCGAGAACTTCCCGGGGCCGATTTCGGAATCAATACGCCCAAGAAGATCACCGTACCCGTAGGGTAAATCACTCTCGCTTTCAGTGATGATGGGATATCCGGCTCCGTGGAGCCCTCGTCCACTGAACAACACCCGTCCGCGCGACCCAAGTGGTCCTTCGACTCGCCCACTTACTCCTAGTAAATCAAGCCTGCCGGCGGTGCGGAAACTCTCATTGTCTGCTTCTCTCACATCTAGGTCTAATACGTATGATAGGCCTCCGTCATACCGAGCCGGTGTTCCTCCTATGTAGAGAGAAGCATTCTCGAGTACGCCATCTGTGAAAGCATCTAGAAGGCCATTTAGATGAAAGGGGGCGTATACGGGAGCTCCATCGAGAAGCACCAATTTAAGATCGGCCGCCGCACCGCGAACGTAGAGTATGCTAGTTGGGTCTCCCTGGTCAGGTCGAGATGATCCACTCGAGAGTCCTAGCTCTGATACGCCGGGACTCGACTCCAGGGCTCTTAGCTCGGTTTCCCCCTCGTCTCGAAATCCCCCTCCGGTAAGTCCTGGTATAGGAAGTCTGCTAGCTTCGATGGAAGCGAATATCGAAGGCATAAGAACTGGACGAAGCTCAAGAACGATATCAAGCGGAACCTCTCCACCTGATGGGACGGATACGGTGGTGTGGAGCGGAGCACGATCGATCGCCCGTGCGATTACAAGGATCGGACCGGGTGTTAGCCCAGTAGCACGATATGCCCCATTCTCATCTGTCATGAGAAACTGCAACGTCCCATGATGACGCACTTCAATCGCCGCACCAGCAATGGGAGCTTTCGTTTCGGAACTAAGTACGCGTCCCTTAACTGCGCCCGGGGCTTCTTGAATCCCTCCGAACGCAGAAACCCCGATCACCGACCCTAGCAGCGCCCAGCTCATGCATTACGCCTTTTCATCATGGCTCTTGACCGCCTCTTTGAGGCCTTGGGTTAGAAAATACTACCCGCCAGTCTGAACCAAGATCTCCGCCGGGCTATCGTCGGCCGAAGGAGTGCGTATCAAGCGACCGCCCTCGAGTCGAGCCACAACCATGCTATTGATCTCGACCACGGCTTCTGCACCACCCGGTAGTGAAATCATAAGATCTCCCGAGGGGTCCGTCACTTCGATGAGTCCAGCCTCTACTCGGAACGCCGCCTCACGTCCAGAGACCTGTGCTTGCCAACTGTCTGAGCGAGCAATAGTCACTCGCAGAGAAGATGTGGCGCTTGTCACTGAAATCTTGACCGAGCCTCCGTCCGGTTCCACTGAGACAACAGCTAGGCCCGGATCGGCTGGTCCTTGGTCCTCGAGTCCAACAAGGGAAGTGATTATGTCAATCCCCTGGGCAACCCAGCTTCGAACAGGGGAGCCTGGAATGGCATATGCGCCGGCTGCAAACAGAAGGGTCAGTGTCGCGGCTGCAAAGAAGGACCGTCTACCGATGCGCAAACTTCCGGTTTCATTTGGACTAGTACGCTCAATGGGAATCGGTGCTCGTACCGCTTCCTCACGCAGCACGTCAAGCAAATCCATCGAAGGGCGGGGTTCATCTTCCAACTCGAGTGCAGCTGTAACACGGCGTACCGCGAATCTAAGTTCTTCGTATCGTGCTATGCAGACGCCACAACTTGCAATGTGCGCATCTATGCGCGCTCGAACTTCACCGACGAGTTCATCGTCAATTAACGACAACAAGGTACCGTCATCAAGGTGATTGTTTTGCGCACTATCCATCTTGGTTTGTCCCCAATCCTTTGAAGGATCGCTCGTCATTTCGCTCAAGCATCGGAGTTCGATTCATCTTCTACATAAACGGGATTAATGGCTTTTTCGAACCGACGGACGGCGCGCGCTAGCAGCGTACCAACAGATGCTGGTGCTACGTTGACAACCGCAGCAATCTCCCGGTATCGAAAGCCTTCTTCTCTCATCAATAACATCTGTCGATCTCGGTCGGATAGCTTAGCAAGTGCAGACCGAACCACTTTGATTTGTTGCCTCCTATCCATTGTTTGATCCGGCAATTCGACTGGGTCACTCGCAAGATCAGAGCGATCGTACCGTTCGGCGAGCAACCTTTGTCGGCGCGTCGTCATGCGGGCATTATCTCGCACAAGGTTCGTCGCCACTGTAAACAACCACCTTCGCACTTCATCATCGGGCAACGCATGATTCAGGAGCCGTACAAATGATTCCTGAACCACGTCTTCTGCCCAATCGGAGTCCCCGACTAGTCGGTGGACATAGTGGAAGAGTGCCGGCTGATGGTTGTGAAATGCCGCTTCAAAATTCAACGGTTCTCCTCGGCTACATCAATAAATGCGCGCGAAGAACGCCGTGGATCTCCCCTCTCCCACAAGCTCAACGTGCATCCTATCATAATCGTGACGCCTCGCAGTCTGTTTTTCCAGGGTGCGTATGCCCGGGTTTTCTATTGAGTGGCTTCTCGGTACATGTATGATGGTCATGGGTGCGTCAAGGTCACACATGACGATTGCAAAGACACGTTCCGTCTCTGCTTAGTATCCGGTACCTTAGCCACGCAGCCATTGGTTGTGAGATCGTCATGTGTCGCACAACCTGCAGATACTTGCTCGAGTCCTGATTGTCTTTCTGAACTTGAGTCTCGAAAGGAATCGTATGGGAGATCTGACCCTATTGACTGATGAGCACCACGAATTGTTGCGTGATACGGTGCGCGATTTTGCGGAGAAGGAGATCGCACCTGTCGCCTCACAGTACGATGAATCCGAAGATTTCCCCTGGGAAAGCGGTGCTAAAATGTCCGCGCTCGGACTCTTCGGGATTCCGTGGGATCAGGTTTACGGAGGGGCCGGCATGGACCTGCTCGCTCTTTGCATTGCGGTAGAGGAGCTTGCAAGAGTCGATGCGAGTCACTCGATCATGATAGGGGCGCACAGTTCGTTGGCCTCTAGCCCGATCGCACGGTGGGGTAGTGACGAGCAGAAAGAGCGATTCCTCACACCACTTGCGAGTGGACAAGTACTAGGCGGATTCGGGCTGACGGAGCCTGGATCGGGTTCTGACTCAGCCGCCATGAGATCCACGGCTGAAAAGAAGGGGGACCGTTGGATCCTCAATGGCCAAAAGACTTGGATTACCCACGGTGGGGTTGGTGAGATATTTATGGTAGGGGCGCGAACGTCACCAGGAACAGGTGGTGTCGGGATCACTGCCTTTCTCCTAACAAAAGAGACGTGTGATCTAGATGACGCGAAACGAGTGGGGTTTGGCCATTTAGATGCACTTGATCCAATGGCGGGTTTCACCGCTGGGCAAAAATTGCGAAAACTTGGGTGGAATGCCTCCGACACCCGAGAGCTCATTTTCGAAGACGTTGAGATCCCCGAAGAGAACGTTCTTGGCGAGGTCGACCATGGGTTTCAGGTCTTCCTAGATACTTTAATGGGAGGACGAATCGGGTTTGCTGCTCACGCCTTAGGAATTGCCCAAGGAGCTCTGGATCAGGCCATACGCTATACGAGTGAGCGTGAGCAATTCAATGTGAAAATCCAGGATTTCCAGGGTGTTCGTTTCATGTTGGCTGAGGCTCAGACCCGCATCCATGCGGCACGGCTTATGATCTACCATGCGGCTCGACTGCGGATGGCGGGAAAGCAACATAAGAAGGAAGCTGCTATGGCGAAGTTGTTTGCTTCAGAAGCTGCTATGGATATAACGACAGTGGCGGTTCAGCTCCACGGTGGTTACGGCTACTCTCGTGAATATCCCGTTGAACGCATGATGAGAGATGCCAAGATCACGGAGCTCGGAGAAGGTACGAGTGAGATACAGAAAATTGTGATTTCGCACGAGATGTTGAAGGAATACGCCCAGATAGCATAGTTTTAGCGTTTAGGGCCAACCCTTCATATCGATTTCTAGGGTTGATTGATACGTAAGTGAATGTAGGTCACAATATAGATGGGCCCCCCTGCCATGTCCGGGTGTCCGTAAAAGACACGAGTTGATATTAGGATGTTGAGCCTCCTCAATGCCCAAATGGGCGACGAGTTCTCTCACCCTGCGGCCCGCCGTGGATAGAGAGATCGTCGTCAACGCGACGGCCCGCGAGAAACGGGTCGCCATTATCGAAAACAAGCGCCTCGTTGAATTGATGCACGAGCGGCCAGATGAGCGACGCATCGCCGGCGACGTCTACTTGGGGGTGGTTGAAGCAATCATCCCCGGCCTCCAGGCTGCATTCATTAATATTGGCCAAGAGAAATCTGCTTTCCTTCACGCTTCTGATTTGTACCGTGATAACGAAGATGATGATGAGGGTGCGGTTGATCTCGATAGTACATCAAAAAGTTCTAAAAGTGGTCGCAAGGGATCCCACACGAAATCAAAAAATACTGGCAGATGGCGTGATCGAACCTATTCGCCGATCCAGGATGTGATATCCAAGGGTCAGTCCATCATGGTTCAGGTTACGAAGGAACCTATTGGGACGAAGGGCGCTCGTGTTACCACGCAGGTATCGTTACCCGGGAGATTCCTCGTTTACATACCTTCTTCTTCGGGCGTGGGAATTAGTCGCAAGATCGAAGATCGAGAAGAGCGCAAACGTCTTCGTAAGATGGCCAAAGATGTACTTAAGGGTAGTTCGGATAGCGTTATCATACGCACCGTAGGCGAAGAACTGACGGAAAAAACCTTCCAAGGCGAACTTAAGTCTCTTCGGAAATCTTGGGAAAAAGCGAGCAGGCGTGCGCAAGGGATGAAGGCGCCGGCACTGGTATACCAAGATGCCCGTATGACGTCCAGTATGATACGTGACTTGTTCAACGATCGAGTTGACTTGCTCACCGTCGATTCCGCCGATCTGCACCATGAGATCAAGTCATATCTTGGCCAAGTTGATCCAGATCTGCTCGATCGTGTTACGCTTTACAACGGCCAGGCGCCGCTCTTTGATGAGTTGGGGATTGAAGAAGAAATCAGGCGTGCATTCCGCCGCAAAGTGAATTTACCGTCAGGTGGTCACATCGTTATCGAGCAGACGGAAGCACTTGTGTCGATCGACGTAAATACTGGGAGTTACACAGGACGCAAGGATCCTTCCAAAACTATTTTCCGCACAAACATGGATGCGGCTGTCGAGATTGCTAGACAGCTTCGGCTTCGCGATGTGGGGGGGATCATCGTCATTGATTTCATCGACATGGATGACGAAAAATCACGGACCAAGGTCGAGCAAAAGGTGAGGGCACAGCTGGGTCGAGATCGTGCCCGGAGCAAGGTCTTTGGGATCTCGGAGTTGGGATTGCTACAGCTGAGTCGGCAGAGGGTGAGCCCGAGTCTTCAACAGCAGATGATGACGCCGTGCACATATTGTGAGGGGACGGGGCGAATCCTTGCGCCACAGACGGTTGTTCGTCGCATTGAACGTGCACTTCAACGGGTATCGACGGCGGGGAAAGAGCGTGGAGTCACTATTCTAACGCACCCGGCGATTGCGTTACACCTTCTCGAAAATGAGACCGGTTTTCTTGAGAATCAAAGAGACCGCACCAAGATTGTTCTCGAGGTTCGTGACAACCCTATGTTGGGGCTCGATGAGTTCAGGCTTCTTGCACACCCGGCGGATACGGACGTCACGAATAAATACGTGTCGAACTAGATTTTGAAACTGTTAAGTTGACGTTGGCTAAAGTCACAGCTAGACTGCCCGGCTAGAATTCTCACAAGACCATGTAAGGCGATCTTCATCCTTCCGAATGATGGTTTACTGATATGTACGCGATTTTTCAGGCTCAAGGGAAACAGTTTCGGGCGGTCAAGGATGCGGTCATCCGGATCCCGACGTTACAGGCAGAGCCTGGGGACAAGGTGAAATTTGACCAGGTCCTGCTAGCTGAGCGGGAGGGTACCATTCATGTTGGAGCCCCCGCCGTCGATGGTGCATCAGTAGCGGCCGAAGTAGTAGGGCACGGTCGTGGTGATAAGATCATCGTGTACAAAATGAAACGCCGAAAAGGGTACCGGAGAAAGCAAGGCCATCGGCAGGGTTATACTGAGATTAGGATCGTTGGGATCACCCTCCCCAAGGGGAAACCGGAGTCGGGCAAGGTGAGCAAGCCCGAGGTTGTCGCAGAAGTGAAGAAGCCTCCCAAAGCAAAAAAGACGGTAGATAAGCCCAAAACTGCGCCACCTGACATTGACATCACAGACGTAGCGCGTGCGTTAGCAGAAACGCATGATATCGATCTTAATGAGATCGAAGGAAGTGGGAAGGACGGTCGTATCCTTAAAAGCGATATCGACAAATCGATCAAAGCCAAGGAAGCTAACTAATGGCACATAAAAAAGGGGTTGGGTCAAGTAGAAACGGCCGTGACTCAAACCCACAGTATCTTGGCGTGAAGCGGTATGGGGGGCAGCGCGTTGTTGCAGGGAATATTCTGATTCGACAGCGGGGAACACCGTTTCACCCGGGGCGTAATGTTGGTCGGGGCAACGATGATACACTCTTCGCACTCTCTGATGGAATCGTGAAATTCCAGGTTCGGCGAGGTGGGCGCAGGTACGTGAACGTGGTTCCGAATGAGACATAGGCGGATACTCTAAAAGAAACCGTTCCTCGAGTGTCGCACAAAGCGCCCGAGATCTATCAGGTCTCGGGCGCTTTTGTCGGTCAACTTTTGTTGGTGATAACGGAGAACGATCGTGCGACTGTTCGTATACCGAGGTCAACTGCCCTTGAACTCAGCTTTCCTCTTTTCGAGGAAGGCATTTACACCCTCTGCCATGTCATCTGTAGAAAATAGGAGAGAAAACCAAGCCTGCTCGAACTTGAGTCCCTCGTCGAGCGGCATACGCCGGGCTGCCAAGACTGATTCCTTGGCAGCTTGGAGCGCTACGGGGCTCCGACTTCCGATTTTGGCAGCTAACGTCATGGTATGTGTCTCGAGTTCTTCGGGAGCGACGGCTGTTTCTACCAAGCCGATCTTGGCAGCTGTATCGCCTGAGATCAGTTCACCGCTTGTGATTAAGCGCATAGCCCAGCCCTCTCCGACAAGTCGAGGAAGACGTTGAGTCCCACCAGCACCTGGGATGAGCCCCAAGTTGATCTCGGGTTGGCCGATCTTGGCAGCTGTGGATGCTATCCGCATATCACAGGCCATGGCGAGTTCGCAACCGCCACCTAAGCAAAACCCATTGATCATAGCGATCACAGGCTTGGGAAACCTCTCGATTGCCATATAGATGTTTCCCACCTTCATGCTGCGGTACTGTTCGATAGGGCGTGCATCCTTGAATTCGGCGATGTCTGCACCTGCGATGAATGCTTTATCACCGGCGCCTGTTATCAGAACAACACGGACATCATCATCTTCACTAAGGTTGTTTAAGGCGTCGAATATCCCTTGTCGCACTGCACAATTTAGGGCGTTTAGCTTGTCAGGTCGGTTGATGGTGAGCTTCGCGATATTTCCATCGATTTTTTCTACGCGCACCACATCACTCATGAGGGTCTTGCTCTCGGCTTAGGTTCGTATTCGTGATGATCAAATTCACTCAAGGTCTCAGGCTTCATGGGTGGTTCGGCCTCCGACCACTGTTCGTACGACAGGGATTTGCTTGATTGATTCCGGGTCCACGGTATGAGGGTCGTCTCCTAGAATCACATAGTCCGCGAGCTTTCCAGAGGTGATTGATCCCTTCAGGTTCTCCTCGAACGATGCATGTGCTCCGTTTATAGTACAGATCCGGAGTGCCTCTTCGACCGTTACCTTTTGTGATGGCCCCCATTCTTGTCCCGACATGTCCTTACGTGTGGTCATACTCTGGATCGCCATCAGTGGTTCAAATGGTCCCGGTGGGTAGTCCGAGGCACCCGCGACGGGAATGCCATAGTCCAAGAACCGGCGGTGGGCAAACATCCACTCCATTTTATCGGCGCCATACTCGTGCCATTTCTCACCATGAAAGTGGATGTACGTGTAAAATGGTGTCGGAATTGCACCGATGTTTTTGATCCGCTGGAGGAGTTCATCATCGACGAGTGAGCAATGTTCGAGTCGAAACCGCGGGTCAGCTTGGGGCATATCACGCTGTGCGCGCTCGTAGGCATTGAGGCACATATCTATTGTTTTATCACCATTAGCATGTATACCAATTTGGAATCCATGTTGCACAGCGTCATCGACTGCTGCATAGATGTCGTCCTGTGTCATCGTGAGGATACCGTAATCATCGGGCCGTCCTATATAGGGTGTCCTCATCGCCATCGTGCGTTCTGATGCCGATCCGTCTGCGCCGTATTTTACAGCCCCGATCCGAAGCATATCATCCCCCCAGCCACTACGAATGCCGGCTTGTTTTAGTGCTTGGAATAAACCGCCGCCGCCGCTCGGGAAATAATACATTCGGAAACGGAGGTCCCCCGTTTCATAGGCATCTTGTAGTGCTGTGAGACCCTGACTGCTCCCTCCCGTCTCATGGACCGACGTGAGACCTGCCTCAGACATTAAACGGCCGATGAGTGCGACCCCCTCAGATCGCTCTTCTCGTGTACTACCACCGGGAATCAGTCGGCTAAGAGGGGCCCTCGCGCGCTCAGCCACCTTACCGGTGAGTTCCCCATTTTCCCGATAAAAGTGTCCACCTGGAGGATCAGGCGTATCAACGGTGATCCCCGCGAGCTGAAATGCTTTTGAATTGTAAACACTGGTATGGCCACCACGGTGGGTGACTGCCACTGGATGGTTGGGAACCGCCTCGTCGATGTCCTTACGTGTAAGTGGTCGACCTTCCTGAATCTTGGTATCGTCGTAAAGAAAGCCAACAACCCATTCGCCTGGTGGAGTATTTTGTGCTCGTTCGGCGAGGGCACTCTTCATGCCTTCGATTGTGCGGATATTCATGTCAACTTGGGTTAGATGTCTCATGCCAGCTGACGAAGGGTGGTTGTGAGCGTCAATGAATCCTGGGAATACAGTCATTCCCGCTGCATCGATCACCTCGGTCCCTCGGCCCACCAAGTTGGAAACCTCGTCATTCCGACCAATAGCGAGAAAACGGCCGCTTTTTACGGCAAATGCCTCGGCTCGGGGCGTAACATCGTCAACTGTGTAAACGTTTGCATTCGTAACGACCTGATCAGCCTCGCCTGATGAAGCACTGTCTGCTTGACCGTTATTCGTGGGCGCACAGCCAGCCCAAACAGCACCTCCCGCTGCCAGTCCGGACAATGCCATGAAATCTCGACGACTTACTTCACTCATCCCTCTCTCCTTGCACTCTTTTGTTCGTTCTATTGCTACTGATTCCACACGGTCACGCTTCGTGAGTTGTTCGTCCGCCTACCACTGTTCGAATAACCTGAATTTCTTTGATTGAAAATGGGTCGGTCGTGTGTGGATCATCTGATAGAATCACGTAGTCAGCCAGTTTCCCGGCAGTGATTGAACCTTTGCTGCCTTCCTCGAACGCAGCATGAGCTCCATTGATTGTGCAGATTCTTAATGCTTCTTGAACTGATATCTTCTGGCTCGCGCCCCATTCGCGCCCCTGCATGTCTGTGCGTGTGACCATGCTCTGGATCCCCATCATCACTTCAAATGGACCCGGCGGATAGTCAGAAGCCCCGGCCACGGGGATGTCATAGTCGAGAAAGCGTCGGTGGGCGAACATCCACTCCATCTTGTCTGCTCCGTACTCGCCCCATTTGTTCCCATGATAGTGCACGTATGTATAAAACGGGGTTGGAATGGCGCCGACATCCTTAATTCTTCGGAGCAGGTCATCGTTTACCAAGGAACAGTGTTCGAGACGGAACCGAGGATCAGCTTGAGGCATATTTGCTTGAGATCGCTCGAACGCGTTCAGACACATTTCGATGGCAAGATCCCCGTTAGCGTGTATGCCAATCTGGAATCCGTGTCGAACTGCGTCTTCGACCGCCGCGTAGATCTCGTCCTGACTCATGGTCAGAATACCGTAATCACGGGGACGACCTACATACGGTGTCGACATGGCCATCGTTCGTTCTGATGCAGAGCCATCAGCCCCATATTTTACCCCGCCGATTTTGACCCATTCATCGCCAAAGCCTGAGCGGATTCCTGCCTGTTTAAGACCGTCAAAGAGTTGTGGGCCTGCGATCCCTGAGGTCCCACCTGATGAAAACAAATAGATTCGGAAATGCAGTTCACCGGACTCCTGTGCGTCTTGGTAGGCTACAAGGTTTTCGGTTCCGCCACCCGTCTCATGAATCGAAGTCAGGCCTGCCTTCGCCATCAAGCCCCCAATTAATCGAATGCTCTCGGCACGTTCTTTACGTGTTGTGCCGGAGGGAATCAGGCTTTCGAGTGGGTCTTTTGCTTTCTCTGCGACACGTCCTGTGAGTTCACCGTTTTCTTTATAGAATTTCCCCCCTTCGGGATCCGGCGTATCACTAGTAATCCCTGCGAGTGCAAATGCTCGTGAATTGTAGACGCCTGTATGCCCGCCTCGGTGTGTTACAGAGACGGGGTGATCAGGGACTGCCGCATCGATATCTGCGCGCGTGATCGGTCGACCATCCTCCAGTTTCGTATCATCGTAAAGGAAACCCTCCACCCATTGGCCGGGTGGTGTGTTTTGTGCTCGCTCAGCAAGGGCGCTCTTGATCCCTTCGATCGTTCTGATATCTAGATTAACCTGCTTCAGGTGTTTGGTTCCTGAGTAGAAAGGATGGTTATGGGCATCGATGAAACCGGGGACAACGGTCATACCAGTCGCGTCGATGACCTGGGTTTCTGGACCGATAAGGTTGTTGATATCGGAATTGGATCCTACTGCGAAGAAGCGCCCGTTTTTCACTGCAAAGGCCTGAGAACGGGGTGCTGTATCGTCGATCGTGTAGATGTTCCCGTTCGTAACGACCTGATCAGCTTTGCCCGATGAAGCAGTGTCTGCCTGATCGTTATTCGTGGGTGTGCAACCAGCCCAAACCGCACCTCCCGCTGCGAGCCCCGACAACGCCATGAAATCTCGACGACTTACTTCGCTCATCCCTCTCTCCTTATACTATTTTTATACTATTTTGTCCGTTCCACTGCTCGTTCTTTACCTCTTCTCGGTCCGAATGCCGGGCCAAGTTCGGCATGGATCTCTCGCAATTCTTTTTCCGCTCCTTCTGGAGGGCGAGTAAGTAAGCTCACGCCGACCGTGAATACAAAACCAGCCATAAAACCAGGAATCATCTCGTATAGGTTGTAAAACTGTGCCTTGAAGGCCACGACCCAAATGACCGTTACCAAGAACCCTGCGATCATTCCTGCCAAAGCACCAGCACGAGTCGTACGGGCCCAGAACAAAGAGCAGAGTATCACCGGGGTGAAGGCACATGCTAAGCCCGACCATGCAAATAGTACGAACCAGAAGATTACCCGTACCTCTGTAAGAGCGAGTACGAGTCCCAGTAGCCCGAGTATGACCGTGACGCCCTTACCGAGTCGTGCAAGTGTTACCTGTGGAGCGTCCGGTCGAAGTATTTTTTGAAAGATGTCTCGAACAGCGGAAGCCGACGCAAGGATAAGGACTGAGTCCACCGTGGACATTGTTGCGGCAAGGACGACCACTAAGAAAAGTCCGGTAAAGATGGCTGGGAAGAGCTCAGAAGACATCAATGGGAGGATTGTCTCAGGATCCGTAAGAGCAGGGAAGAGGACTCGTCCTGCCATGCCGGTGAATACCGCACCCATGTCGAATACGACGATGCATACGACCGCGAGGGGCCCTGCCTTGATGATCTCACGCTGATCTCGTGCCGCAATGAATCGACCAAGAAGTTGTGGCGCGCCAAGAAAGGCCAGGCCGATCCCCACGAAGCCCAACGCGCTCGCGATTCCTGACGGAGTGAACCCCAACCCTCCTCCTGGCAATAGGAGGTTGGGATCAGCCGCACGCAGTCCCTCGAGTAACGATCCCCATCCGCCGACCGCCGCAATCCCGACTGCTGGAAGGGTTAATAGACACCCAAACATGAGGACGCCTTGCAGGACATCCGAATAGGCCACGGCCTTGAAGCCACCGACGGTGGTGTAAAACAGGATCACTGCGAGTCCGAGGAAGACACCTGTCTGGTACCCTGTTCCAAGGAACGAGTCAAAAGCTTTCCCCGTCGCAGTGAGTTGCGCAGCAGTATACGCCGCAACCATAGATAGGATGATGATGGCGCTCACAATCCGGAACGCGTGTGTTGGGTCTTTAAAGCGATCTACGAGATAGTCGGCCACCGTGATGGAGTTGTATCTGTCTGTGAACGCCTTGAACGGTCTCGCGACGAATACCCATGCGACAGCCACGCCTAGTACTTCGCCCAGAACTACCCAGAGTGCGTGCATACCAACTGCGTAACCCATCCCGGTCAAGCCGAGAAGCAACCAGGCGCTCTCTCCCGTTGCGTTTGACGAAAACGCAAGAACCCAGGATGGAAGTTTCTTGCCAGCCGCATAATACCCCTCAACGTCGTGCGATCCCTTCCCTCCCCAAATGCCGATGAACAAGAGAAGAATGAGATAGGTGACTAAGACACCAACGATGATGGGCGACGTCATTGCTATTTAGTTCCTTCCTTCTTTGAGGTTGGGGGGGCAGGGTGGATAGTTTACAGTTCTAGTAACCTCAATCCACTCACCACACCGTGCATCTAAATTATAGATTCCTCGCACGGTAATTTCACCGTCTGGATAGTAGCGCTCAAATAGGCGGTGGAGAGTGTCATTCTCGTAGGTTCCTTTCAACTGCAAGCGTCCATTTTCATAGTAGCCCTCAAACGGACCGTGTCGTTCACCGTCCTTATAAGTTCCTGTCCACTCTAGGGTTCCGTTCTCACGGTAGGTTTCAAATGATCCATCAGGCTTACCATCTTTGTAGACGTGCTTTAACCGTAACCGACCATTCTCATAGTATGATTCGTATGGACCATCTGGTCTGTCATCTCTATACGTCCCCCGACCTCGACGCACTCCACTGGGATAGAAGTATTCATAACGGCCTTCTCGTCGTCCGTTTATGTATGTTCCTGTCGCGTAGAGCCCGAGACCTTGCTCAACCCCCGTCGGGTCGAAGTCTTCAAAGTTGCCATGTAGCCTTCCGTTTAAGAGGTCAACCGTTATAACGATCTGAGTTGGATCGTCTGGAGATACTCTGAAGACTGGACCGCTGAAAGGTTCTTGAGTTTCAGGATTTAGGTATAGGGCATTTCGTTTAACTAAGTCATCCAAATTCCTGGGGGCCGGCTCAGAACACCCGATCGACACGAGAGCGATGGCAAATAGAATGGTATGCTTCATCGGGCGTCCTTCCCGCAGTCAGGGTTTTTTCTATCCTCCTGACGCATCGCGCCTCCATAGGATGAGTTGCACAGTTCAGACAAGATGATGGGGGGCGCCTCATCTTACTTCAATGAGTATGCGTTGATTGTCGGCTCAAGTCACTTGGCTTCCGCTTCACTAGGCTCGCACATAAGCTCCCATTAGGAAACACGTAACCAAAGTAGGAGGTCACCATGCGCAACAACTATGTGAAGCATATTCCTATCCCCTGGGCGCTCGCAGTTATCATCGGCATACCCGGGACGATTGCGGGTCAACAGGGTTCGTTCTTTCCCGACCCCTTTCCCTCGACGTACGAACCGTTCCCGTCACGGACGACGGTCATTGAGAACGCAACGATTCTGACAGGTACTGGTCAGCGTATCGATGGCGGTTCAATTCTGATGCAAGGTGGAGTGATCACTGTGGTTGGTACAAATGTAAATGTGCCAACGGATGCGACCGTGATTGACGCTTCTGGCAAGTGGGTTACTCCGGGTGTTATCGACACACATTCGCACCTTGGGAACTACCCTTCACCAGGGATCGAGTCCCAACAGGACGGGAACGAGATGACTGATCCGAACACGGCTGAGGTGTGGGCTGAGCACGGTGTATGGCCTCAGGACCCCGGTTTTGGGTACGCACTTGCGGGTGGTGTGACCACCCTTCAGATCCTGCCTGGCTCGGGAAATCTGTTTGGGGGGCGTGGGGTTACCCTCAAGAATGTACCCTCTCGGACAGTTCAAGGAATGAAATTCCCGAACGCGCCACATGCTCTAAAGATGGCCTGTGGAGAGAACCCTAAACGAGTTTACGGGGGCTTGGGTCGAGCTCCTAGTTCTGCTATGGGGAACGGTGCTGGCTATCGAATGGGCTGGATTAAGGCGCAGAAATACCTGCGCGATTGGCAGCAGTGGTGGGATAGTGGATCGGTTCCTGATGATATCCCAGAACGTGATCTTCAGCTGGAGACTCTCGCGGCGGTCCTCGTGGGTGAAGTACGTGTCCACAACCATTGTTACAGGGGCGATGAGATGGTCAACATGATCAACATCGCCAAAGAGTTTGGTTATTCAATTGCGTCTTTCCATCACGCAGTATCCGCGTACAAAGTTCGCGATTACTTGGCTGAGAATGGGATCTGTGCATCCATGTGGGGTTCTGGAAATTGGGGGTTCAAGCTTGAGGCGTGGGATGGTATAGAGGAAAACGTCGGGCTTGTTCATGAGGCGGGTGCGTGTGCGATTGTGCATTCCGACTCGCC
This sequence comes from uncultured Gemmatimonadota bacterium, assembly GCA_964480515.1. Classification (GTDB taxonomy): domain Bacteria; phylum Gemmatimonadota; class Gemmatimonadetes; order Palauibacterales; family Palauibacteraceae; genus Palauibacter. The sequence goes on along the minus strand of CAYZOT010000003.1, from coordinate 90,284 downwards.
GGTTGAGATCCAACGGCTAAACCAGCACTCGGCTATTGCGCTTCGAGCTGTACGTGAGGAAGGGATTGACATTTCGTATGAAGAAGCAATCCGCTGGATCACTTCGAATCCGGCTAAATCTATGGGGATTGATGGTCATACGGGGTCAATCGAGGAAGGGAAGATGGGGGATATTGTGATCTGGACGGGCAATCCTTTCAGTGTTTACACGCATGCTGAAAATGTCTTCATTGATGGCGCGCTAATGTACGATCGAAATGCTCCAGATCCGATCATTTTTGGTGATTTCATGGTGCGAATGGACCAGGAGGTGGGACGATGAGTCGCCCAAACTGTCTTGCAAGCGTGGTACTGATTGTATTTATGGGTGCGTTCACCCTGCCAACCTTGGCTCAAACGGTTGCTATCACAAACGCAGAAATTCACACGGTTTCGAGTGGAGTCATTCACGGGGGAACTATAGTGGTTCGGAATGGTCAAATCACGGCGGTAGGTTCAAACGTTTCAGTCCCATCCGGAGCCCGGACCATAGACGGTACAGGAAAGGTCATCACGCCAGGATTCATGGATTCTTCGTCTGGGCTTGGTTTACGTGAGCTCGGGCGTGCTTCACAAGATGCTGCCACGAGCGAAGAGGATATCGGTGCTTCTTTTAATCCGGTGTGGGCAGTGAATCCAGCCAACACATTTATACCCGTCGCTCGGGTCCGTGGGTTGACCTCGGTTGTAGTGGTCCCCGGTGGTGATCAGTTATTCACAGGACAAGGTGCGGTTATAGCTCTTTATGGTGAAACACTCGACGCGATGCTCCGTAGCGAGTCAGTTGCGGTGTACACTGCGATGGGAGAGAGTGGATCTTCACGTGCGGGTGGCTCGCGAGCTGCAAACTATCGGCGTCTCCATGATGCTCTATGGGACGCTCGGGCGAGAACCTTAGAGCGTAACGAAGACGATGATAACGAAGATCCCTTCGCTGAGGGTGGTCGCTCGAGTTTGACAGATCGTGAGCTTGAGGTTGTTGAAGCGGTGATTCTAGGTCAGATACCGATAGTGGTGACGGTGAATCGCGCTAGCGATTTGAGGCTTGCACTCAAGCTTAAGGAAGAGTTCGAGATCAGCATGGTCATTGAGGGAGGGGCTGAAGCTTGGCGGGTTGCCGATGAACTCGCGGCAGCAAATGTCCCTGTGATATTAGATGTGCCCTCGAATTTGCCGACGTTCGATGGTCTGGGCGCTTCTCTTGAGAATGCGGGGCTCCTTGAAAGAGCCGGTGTTGAAGTGCTCCTGACTGGTGAGAGAGAGATCAATCACAGTGCCGGTCTGGCTGTTGCCAATGGAATGACCCACGCAGGTGCACTCAGGGCTGTGACACTCGCGCCAGCTACGGTTTGGGGCTTAGAGAATGAAATGGGAAGTCTCGAGAATGGAAAGGTCGCCGACCTGGTTGTTTGGTCCGGAGACCCGTTTGAACTGTCGACTTCAGTGGAACACGTGTTCATTGGTGGCCAAGAGCTTCCAGATGACAGTCGGCAGGAGAGGCTTTTTGAACGCTACCGAAACTTGGGTCGTTACCGAACGATTCAAAGATAGCCAGTACACTGGGTCCGCCGGCGAGAGGGTAGCTGGCGGACCTGGTGTTTGGGAAAAGACAGGCCAATTACGTGTCGGAGTCACTCCTATTTGTGACCTCTGCTCTCACTCGTGAAGAAAACCAATGACAACGCTCGGCCCAGTTACAGAACCTCACCATTTTGATGAGGCACGGCTTGCTAATTATTTGGCTGACCAAGGGTTTGTTGATTTCCAGCGTGACCTGAAAGTCCTCCAATATCAGGGTGGACAGTCAAACCCTACGTATCGGCTAGAGGCTGGCGGACGTTATTACGTTCTTCGAAAAAAACCGCCCGGAGATCTTCTTCCGTCAGCCCATCTTGTGGAACGTGAATACCGGGTAATGAAAGCACTTTACGATACTGATGTTCCCGTCCCACAGGTTCTTCATCTTTGTCGAGATGAAGACGTGATCGAACAGACATTTTTTCTCATGGAACACGTCAACGGTTATGTGCCTACTGGGCCGGGACTCCCAGAAGTTTCGTCGTGCAAGGAACGAGGAATTATCTACGACGCCATGAATGACGCCCTGGCTCGGTTGCACTCGATCGATTGGGAAGCGGTGGGACTTACCGATTATGGTAAACCTGCCGACTACGTTGCGCGGCAAGTAGCGCGGTGGACCCAACAATATGAGGCGACGAAACACAGATCGATTCCGGCCATGGATGCGCTCATCGAGTGGTTACCTTCCCACCTCCCTGCGGATGACGAGACGAGCATCGCACACGGTGACTATCGGCTCGACAATATGATCTTCCAGACTGAGAAACCACGTGTTCTCGCAATCGTTGATTGGGAGTTATCCACGCTTGGGCACCCGCTCGCGGATCTCGCATACAACTGCATGGCGTATCATTTGCCCGAAGGTCCGCTCTGGAAAGGACTTGGAGCGATGGATTGTGCTGAGTTCGGTATACCGTCTGAAGAGGAGTATGTCACAGCGTATTGTCGGCGCACGGGTCGAGATGGAGTGTCCAATTGGGAATTTTTCCTGGCGTTCGGACTTTTCCGGCTAGCGTCCATCTGTCAGGGTGTTTATGCTCGGGTCCTTGAGGGGAATGCCAGCTCGAAAAACGCACTTGAGGTGGGAGGAAAGGCCCCAATGCTTGCGGATGCTGGTTGGAAGTTGGCCCAGCGAGCCTGATCACGATTTTACGCAGTGTTATTGGTTCTTGTACCCCGTCGGGTTTGACTGTTTACCGATCGTTTCTGAATTCGCTTTTCGCGATACTCTCGAGGTGCACTTCGTCAGGGCCATCGGCCAACCTCAGCGTTCGTGCATGTGCGTATGCGGCAGCCAACCAAAAATCTGGGCTTACGCCGGCGGCGCCGTGGATTTGAATGGCCCTGTCCAAGACTTGGCAGGCCATTCGTGGCGCAACAACCTTGATCATTGCGATCTCTCTGCGGGCAGCCTTGGTTCCCACTGTATCCATCATATGTGCAGCATGGAGAGTAAGAAGTCGTGCTTGGTCGATTGCGATCCGGCACTCGGCGAGTTGATGCCGAAGTGCTCCTTTGTCAGCTAATGCCTGGCCAAAAGCGATACGCTCCTGGGCTCGCTTGCGCATCGCCTCCAGCGCGCGCTCGGCAATGCCGATGAGTCTCATGCAGTGGTGGATTCGCCCTGGTCCGAGTCGTCCCTGTGCGATCTCAAATCCACGACCTTCACCGAGGATGATGTTTTCGGTGGGCACGCGGACGTCGGTGAATCGAATCTCACCGTGTCCCACAGGCGCACTATCATAGCCAAAGACGTCAAGTGCCCTCACAATCTCGATTCCAGGGGTGTCTATAGGCACCAGGATCATTGACTGCTGTCGATACCTCTCAGCCTTAACATTGGTCTTTCCCATGAACACCAATATTTTACACTCTGTGCGCGGAGATTGGGTTGCCCACCATTTGTGGCCGTTAAGCACATACTCGTTGCCGTCCCGGACGATCGAAGAAGAAATATTGGTGGCATCAGAAGAAGCGACGTGCGGTTCGGTCATTGCAAAGCAGGATCGGATATCTCCGGCCAAAAGCGGTTCAAGCCACGTCGCTTGCTGTTCTTCCGTACCATAACGGGCTAGAACTTCCATATTCCCCGTGTCGGGGGCATTACAGTTGAACACCTCGGAAGCCCACTCAACCCGACCCATGATCTCACACAACGGAGCGTATTCAAGGTTTGTGAGACCAACTCCGTATCGAACTTCTCCGGCAACACCTGTTTGATCTCCTTCAGGTGGAAAAAAGAGGTTCCATAAGCCTGCTGTCTTGGCCTTTGTCTTTAACTCCTCAATGATAGGTGGAGTAGAGAAGCGGTTCTCAGCTGAATCGAGCTGATCCTGAAGAACCCCTTCGTTGGGGTAGATGTGAGTATCCATAAACGCGCGGAGACGCTCTTGAATGTTGATTGAGTGCTCGGAGGTGTAGAAAGATACAGTCATGGTGGCGCAGCATTTCCCTCTGTGAGAATCAGAACGACTCGAATCGTGACAATAGCCGGACGGACCCCAAGATTGCTTCACATATCATAAGCAGCAACGGTGACGACCTCACGTTCGCTGGATACGACTACGGAGCGCAGTGCCTGTAGCTTTCGGAAACGATAGGCTCAACCATGAACGGCGAGCGACATCTAGGACTTTTCGGAGCAACGACCCTAGGGGTTGGTGCTATCGTGGGTGGTGGCATTCTTGCCCTGGCCGGAATCGCGTTCGCTACAACAGGTCCCTCTGCAATCATCGCTTTTGCCCTCAACGGCGTGATCGCCTGTCTGACTATTATCAGCTTTTCCCAGCTGGTGAGACGTTTTCCGGAGTCAGGGGGCACTTATACCTACGCGAAGAAGGTTCTTTCCATCGAAGTTGCATTTGTAGTCGGTTGGGTCGTGTGGTTTGCCTCTATTGTAGCGGGTGTGCTGTACGCCATTGGTTTTGCCGTATTTTTGTCCGAAGCACTTCACAATCTACTCCCCCTTTTGGGCTGGCCCGTTGGGTGGCTTGATAGCCCCATCGTAGCAACCACCATCGCAGTTAGTGCTACGACATCATACACCATACTTTTGTTGCGTCGAACGGCGGGCGGTGGGAGTGCTGTGACTATTGGTAAGGTTATCGTGTTTGTCGTTTTACTCGCGGCTGGTGCCTGGGTTTGGATCGGAGAGTCGCCTGCGGAACTCTTGGGGCGATTGAGTCCGTTTGTGTCGGCTGGTCCCGTAGGTCTACTTCAGGCCATGGGTTACACGTTCATTGCGCTCCAAGGCTTTGACCTCATCGCAGCAGTGAGCGGAGAGGTGAAAGACCCCGTGCGGACAGTGCCTCGGGCTATGTATTTGTCACTTGGAATTGCGCTCGCGATCTATCTTCCGCTGCTATTTCTGTTAGCAACGGTGGGTTCACCTGAGACCGGGGTTGCGACGCTGGCAGCGGCCAGTCCGGAAAGGCTCGTGGCGGATGCGGTTGAACGATACATGGGCTCGACTGGATACTGGCTTGTGATTGGTGCCGGTGTCCTATCGATGCTTTCGGCCCTACATGCGAACTTATTCGGGGCGTCGCGTGTGGCATTCGCGATGGCACGGGATCGAACACTTCCGCATCCCATTGGTCGCATCCATGGTTCTAGCGGGACACCCGCAGTTGCCGTTATGGCAACAGGTGCAATGGTGGTCATGATCGTGATGGCAGTCGGTAACGTTGCCGCAGCGGGGGCAGCAGCAAGCTTGATCTTCCTCATTTCGTTCGCGACCGTCCACTGGGCAGCGATTTTGGCGGGGCGCCGTTCGGGTGAATGGGGCACTCCCATCGTTCCGATGCTAGGTGCCACCCTCTGCTTGGGTCTGGCATTGTTCCAAGCTTTTGCGGTACCTGAAGCAGGAGCGGTTGTTGCGCTATGGCTCGCAATTGGGATTACGCTATATCTGACGCTTCTTGCTCCGGGTGCGCGACTTGCCGATGCTAGCGCTGAGGCGCGTGATCCAGATTTAGCTCGTCTGCGCGGCCGAAGTCCACTCGTACTGGTGCCCATAGCGAACCCGGAGAGTGCTGCCAGTCTAGTCGATGTCGCTGCTACGGTTCGAACGCCTGGTTCAGGTCGTATCTTACTACTCTCCGCACTACAAAATTCTAATGAGAATGTTGACGCGTCACTTAGCAATGCCCAAGCGATTCTCGGCGAATCGCTGGCCCGTAGCCTCGAGAGTTCTTTCGTCCCTGAAACCCTTTTTACCATTGCGTCGGATACATGGTCGGAGATTGCTAGAGTTTCGCGTGGGCACCGGTGTGAGACCGTCCTTCTAGGACTCTCTAAGCTCATGAAGAATGGGATCGAAGCAAAACTCGAGGGACTTATTGCCGAACTCGATGCCGATGTTGTTATTGTACGTGCTCCCCACCGTTGGCGTATGGCAGAAGCCGAACGTGTGCTAGTGCCACTCGGTGGTCGCCGTGACCATAGTCACCTAAGAGCGCGGTTGTTGGCTAGTCTCTCGCGCTCAAGCAATAGATCAGTCACGTTTCTAAAGACTCTGCCCACAGCGACAGAGCCGGATACGCGCAGGCGATTTGAGCACGTTATTCGCAAACTAGCACGGGAGGAGGCTGCGAGCCCTTATGAAGTTGTGTTTGAATATACGGATGAACCACGCGAGGCAATAATCAAACGTGCCCTAGATTCGGATCTCGTTGTGATGGGAATCCAGCGGGGTGACCGCGGGCAACCAGCGCTAGGGAAACTTCCTCTCGCGATTGCGCAGGAAACCGATTTGCCACTCGTATTAATCGCTCGTCGCCCGAATCGTTCGCCAAATCTCCTTCGTACGGGATTAACTGCCCCATTTTCGACTCGAGGTGTTTTGCGATGACGATGGATATGTTCCTCGTCCTTGTGATCATCGGGATAGCAGTTTTGCTGTTTGTCACCGAGTGGGTTCGGTACGACGGGGTTGCCGTGGTGGTACTACTCTTACTTGCCTTCACTGGTGTGGTCCCTATGGACCGTGCGATCGAAGGTTTCGCAAATCCTGCTGTCGTAACCATCGCGGCAGTGCTCGTTTTGAGTGGAGGATTGTATAAAACGGGTGTTGCAAACCTCGTCGGCCATCAAGTTATGCGATTGGCGGGCGAATCTCCTCTTCGCGTAACAGCTCTCATGATGCTCACTGTAGGTTTGGTTTCGGGTATCATGAATAACATCGCAGCCACCGCACTCCTGCTACCCGTAGTGCTGGATATTGCGCGCCGGCTGCGGCTTCAGCCTTCACGTCTCTTAATTCCTCTTTCATTTGCGGCGCTCCTCGGCGGGATGACCACACTTATCGGGACAGGTCCGAACATCCTCATATCAGGAGCCCTAAATGGGGCCGGACTGGGTTCATTTTCCATGTTTGATTTCACTCCCGTTGGGGCGGTTGCCCTTGTTGCCGGGATTCTTTACATGGTTGTTGTTGGTCGACGATTACTCCCAGATCGTCCGACTGACCAAAAGGATGCCGGTGAAGAAGTCAACCTTCGAGGGCGGTATAAACTCCAAGAGACCTTGTTCTCACTTAGGCTGCCGGAAGGATCAGTACTTGAGGGTTTAACACTTGTGGAGGCGCACTTGGGTCGCGCTTTGGGATTGAACGTTCTTGCAGTCAGACGAAAAGGTCACCTGTGGCGATCTCCCGACCCAACTTTTGTGCTTGAGTGTGGGGATGTGATCGTTGTCGAAGGACGGGTTGAGGCTCTTCAAACAATTTGTAATTGGGGCCGTCTTGAGGGTGCGGCTAACTCGGAGGCCGCCCTGTGGCGCCTCGTTGAGGACTCGACGGCCTTAACTGAAGTTGAGATTGCCAAAGACTCAGTATTGATTGGAAACACCGTACGAGGACTGGACTTTCGTAACCGGTTTAGAGCTCACGTTGTGGGTTTCAAACGAAATGGTCAACTGCATTCTAGCACTTTTCCAACGATGGATCTCGAAGCTGGTGACACCCTCTTATTACTTGGACGGGAGGATCAGCTTCAACAGCTTCGTTATGCCAACGAATTCTGTGCACTTCACTGGACGGATGTAGGGAAAGCTACTCAAGAGTATGAGTTGCACCGCTGGCTTATGCGGTTGGACATACCTCCTGACTCTGCGCTAGACGGTACCACTCTGAAGGAGGCACGGCTCAATCTTGCATTCGATCTCACGGTTCTTGAGATCAAACGCGAAGGTGAGAGCATCATCTTACCTTCGGCGACCGACGAGTTGCGATCAGGTGATATGCTGATTGTGGAGGGAAGGCGAAAAGGTTACGACGTTCTTGAGGCCCTTCAGGAACTCGAAATCATAGACGACCACCCTTCACTGCGTGAACTAGAGTCGACGGATGTGGGGTTCGCTGAGGTTACGCTCGCTCCCAGTTCTGCGCTCGTAGGTAAGACGTTACGGGACATCTTCTTCCGAGAGTCGTATGGGCTGACACTGCTCTCAATTTGGCGGGCGGGTGAAGGATTTCATTCGAATGTCCGTATGAGACGGCTGGCTCTCGAGTTTGGAGATGCTCTTTTAGTTTATGGCCAGCGCGAAAAACTTGCTCTCCTCGCTCGTGACCCTCGTTTCCTCGTTCTGACTGCTGAGCTTCGCGAAGTTTTCCGCGTTGAGAAGGCACCTATCGCGGCGCTCATTATGGGCTCTGTTATTATTGTCGCATGGCTTAATGTTTTACCGGTGCACATTGCTGCACTATCTGGTGCTATTTTGATTGTATTTGCCGGATGTGTTAAGGGGAATGAAGTTTACGGACTCATCGAGTGGCGTGTGATAGTCCTGATCGGTGGTATGCTTGCCCTCGGGTTAGCTATGAGCGAATCCGGGACCGCGGAATTGATTGCGCGAGAGGTTTTAGGACAAGCAGGAGGAGCTGGGCCGCGTGTACTCATCGCGAGCCTCTTCCTCATTTGTGGACTTGCGGCTCAGGTCGTTCCAACTTCAGCGGTGGCCGTGCTCATGTCGCCAATTGCTCTTAGTACTGCCGCAGAGCTTTCGATCTCACCACACGCACTTTTAATGGTCGTGGCCGTTGGGTCTTCGTGTGCTTTTCTGAGCCCGTTTGGTCACGCTGTAAACCTTCTTGTGATGGGAGTCGGTGGTTATAAGGTGACTGACTACACGCGGGTTGGTGCACCTTTGTTTTTGTTGATGTTGTTGCTTGTCGTGTTCGTGCTCCCTCTGATATGGCCACTCCGGGGTTAGCTAGAGTCTGAGGGTCCCCGGCCTATGGTTTTTTTATATGTGGCCTTATTGCCCGGTTTTTTCTCCAGTTCATCCGACCGTATAAATGTATGGCTTGGCACCTAGCTTGAAGATTCCAGGTCGGCTAGTTGTTTTTCTATTTCTTCCCATTCCGTCAATAGTTTATCGACGTCAGATTGCTGGGTGCTGCGCTCAGACTCGATTCGACGAATCTCCTCGCGCGAGGTCACTTCGTAGAACTTCGGATCGCCGAACTTTTCATTGATCTCTGTGAGGCGGCTCTCACCTTCCTCAATTTGTGTAGCAAGTTCATCACGACGTTCACTTAGGTGTCGCCCCTTGTAGGCGTTCTGACCGCTTCGCGTTCGTTGCCCTGTACTCTTGCGACGTCGATTGTTTTTTGTATTTGCTTTAGCTACTCGCTTCTCCTTACGAGCCTTGAGAACCACTGAATCGACGTCGAGATGATCGTCCCCACAAAAGTGAACGTAGTCCTCATACGTCCCTTGATAATCACGTATCCCGTCTTCGGTGATTTCGATAATTCGGGTTGCGAGTTGGGATACCAGCCAACGGTCGTGTGAAACGAATACAAGCGTTCCGTCAAAGTTTATAAGCCCTTCGACGAGTGACTCGATCGACTCGAGGTCCAAATGATTGGTAGGCTCATCGAGGACGAGCACATTGGGTCGCTCGATCACGATACGGCAGAATACAAGTCGTGCGGCTTCGCCACCGGATAGAGCGCGAAGCGGTTTTTTGGCGTCGTCTCCGGAAAAAAGCACTCTGCCCATTTCACCCCTGATGAACCCGGTTGTTTGGCCGGAACAGAACCCCGTGATCCAATCTTCGGCGCTATGCTTTTGTGCTTCAAAATGCTCTTTGTGGTCTTGTGCAAAGTAGCTAGGATGGGTCTCGTACCCCCACTCGATCGTTCCAGCATCGGCTTCGAGTTCTTGCATGACAATCTTGAGTAAAGTCGATTTTCCAATGCCATTAGGCCCCATGATTGCGAGGCGATCTCCGCGGTTCACCGTCAAGTTGACCCCATGTAGCACTTCATTATCAGCGAACGCCTTTTTTATCCCAGCAATGTCGAGTACCTGTCGACCGGATGAGCGCTGCTGTTCAAATCGAAACGTTGGGTATCGACGTGAACTTTCGGCTAGTACTTCAAGGCTTGCCGCCTTCTTCTCTATGAGCCGCAATTTGCTCTGCGCTTGACGAGCCTTGCTGGCCTTAGCACGGAACCGATCCACAAACTGTCGGTGATGTGCGATCTCTCTCGCACGAGTGGCGATTTCTTTTTCACGCCGTTCACGTTCAGTCTGTTTATTATTTAGGAAATTGGTGTAATTCCCCTTGAAGAGAAGGACTGTTTCGTAATCGACGTCCAGTATGTGTGTCGACACATTATCCAGAAACCTGTGGTCGTGTGAGATGACCACTACTGGTCCATTAAAATCTCGCAGAAACTTTTCCAACCATCGGATGGAGATGATGTCGAGGTGGTTTGTGGGCTCGTCTAACAACAAAACGTCGGGTGAGCTCGCAAGCGCTTGAGCAAGCAGGACGCGAAGTTTGAATCCGCCTGATAGTGTTGATAAAGTCCGTCGGTGAATTTCGGTAGGGAATCCGAGTCCTTCGAGAATTTCGCTAGCACGGGCTTCGGCGGAATATCCGTCGTGCCGCTGTACGATTTCCTCAAGTTCAGAGAATCGGTCTGCATCGAAGCTTCTACCATCTTCGGCGATTAGAGCTTCCTTCTCAACCATAGCTTGCCACAGCTCCAGATTGCCCCGCATGGCGACACCTAAGATCTCTTCGTCTTCATACAAAAACTGGTCTTGACGTAGAATCCCTAGGTTGAGACGCTTTGGTAGGGTGACGGATCCTTCAGTTAGATCTTCCTCACCGCTCAGGATGTTGAGGAGAGTGGTTTTCCCAGATCCGTTCGCACCCACGAGCCCGTAGCACTCTCCCGAGTTGAGTAGGAACGACACGTTTTGGAATAGTGTTTGGTCGCCAAAAGACTTCTTGAGTCCGGATACCGAAATCATGTTTACGAGATCAGGGATCTTTCGTGGTGTTAGCAGCTCTTGAACGTTAGCCGCAGTAGTAATCGAGTGTGGTTATAATAGTGATAAAGGTTCGCTAAGAGGTTTTTGCGATCAAGCCTCTCATTTTGAGCTCGCGGGCAGACCCGTTTTCCGTAGTCCTAGGATGTACAGCTCGGTTGTGGGCCCACTACCCACCAAAAATCTTTTCAGCAAGACACGCAGTTATGGTTGTTTTTTGATCCTAGACTTTCCAAGAGTGCTACTGCCTCAGGAAATGGTTGCGTCCTCTGATAAGGTCCGTTGGCCATGTCAGCTGTTGTTTGTCCCACTCGACTGACCGCGGTGACGTCAGCGCCATGCTCGACCAGGTAACGGATCATTTCAACATCTCCTCGAGAAGCGGCATTATGAAGTGGCGTGTAACCCTCGTCATCCCGTTGATTGGCGTTGGCTCCAAGTTCTTCAATCAGATACTTGACTGAAGCCATCCAACCATCCGGCACATAACGGTGTGCGTTACTCGGAAAGCCTTGTCCATAGCCGATTCCAGATGCTGCGTGAATAGGGTGGTCGGCTGGCCCTCCGATCGGGGTTGGAGGGAACCCCGACAGGTCTTTACTCTCCTGATCCCACACCGGTCGGCGTCGCGGTGGGACTTTTTCCGTAGCGATGTTTGGATTAGCGCCATACGAAACAAGAAGGCGCATAGCATTCACATCTAGTCCGTAGGCTGCACGCCAAAATGGTGTGGCTCCTTTGGTATCGATTTGAAGAAGATCGAAGTTGAACGACATCCACCACAGGTGCTTTTGGAGCTGTACATTTGGGTCGACACCAGCTTCTAACAAGCTTTGCATTACCTCGAGATAGGTCACCTTTTGTTGTTGGGACGCGTGTTGTTGCGGGTAACGTGATTTTGGTGACCACTGAGCGTTGATTGCCGCGTAAAGTGGTGTTGCACCCGCGTCAGATGCGATGGTAGGGTCTGCTCCACGCCTCAAGAGTTGTATAGCCATATCAAAGTGCCCGTTAATCATTGCCATCAACATCGGACTGGTCCGGTCACTGCCACTTGCCTGATTAATGTCTGCGCCGCCATCTAGGAGTGCCATCCCTGTTCCGATGTGACCTTCACGGGCAGCGTGGAGCAGGGCGGTCATACCTCCATGCCCTCCGATCAACTGGCCATAACTAAGGGGTTCGGGCTCTTCGATTGGTCGATCGTATTCTTCCTGCTCCTCAATAGTTAGAAGTTGCTCAACTTGACCTACCTTTACTCCAGTCTGTCCTAGTAAGTTTTGGCCCGTGGGTGGTGTTTTTCGAATGCGTGCATTCCGAGCTCGTCGTTCTTCCTGTGCTTGTTCTGCTTTGGTTGCGATGTTTGTGACTTTGGTCATGATGGCTGGGTTCGCCCCGCCTTCAAGTAGAACACGAACGACATCAGTCCGTCCCTTGGCTACTCCGAACATAAGCGGGGTTTGACCCCATGTGGCTTCGATTACATTTGGTCGTGCGCCAGCATCAAGGAGTGCACGTACCGCACCGACGCTCCCCGACGCAGCTGCAAAGTGCAGGGGCATCGTTGCGCCTACCGAGTTACTTGTCGGCTGTAGAAGACTTCCTGCTCTCAGTAAGATTTTGATGATTTCGGCATTCCCTACTTGACTGGCGAGATGGAGGGGAGTGTACGCTCCAATCCTCGTAACCGTATTGACTTTAGACCCCTCTGAGACCAAAAGCTCTGTCAGCTGAGTATCGGCATTGCGAGCGGCCCAGTGAAGTGCGGTCATACCGTCACCCTGAGCTTCATTTACATTAACGCCCGCTTCAAGAAGTCGTTGGACACTTGCCATATCGCCACGCATAGCAGCATCGGCAAGTGGAGTCTCAGATACAGCCGGGTCATTATAGGATGCGGCTTCCGAGACCCAAACACTTATTAGGAAAGCGGTTACGAAAGTCCCGATTCGCATGTTCATATGCATCTTGAGATCACTACGTATTTAGTGAAAAAGGTTTGGTGCTATCACCAAACCTTGTCATTTCTTCAAGCCCAAGTGTGTGCATCAGTGTCAACATCACGTTCGCCATCGGAGTGTCCGGCTCCGCTCGAACATGAATGCCACCGTCTAGCCTTCCATTCGCGCCTCCGGCTACGAAAAGAGGGCAGCGTTTGTGGTTATGTACGTTCGGATCTCCCATTGGCGAACCGTATATGATCATCGTTTTATCGAGCAGGTGAGTATCGCCCTCCATCGTGTCCTCTAAGCGGTCCAATAGGTATGGGATCATGCTCACATGGTATCGATTGATCCGCGCGAAGTCTTCGATGTTTTTTTCGTTTCCTCCGTGGTGGGAGGTTGGATGGAATGGTTTGTCCACGCCACTCTCGGGGAATACTCGTGCGGAAGAGTCACGGCCAAGCTTGAAGGAGAACACACGAGTCATATCAGAAGCGAACGCGAGCACTTGTAAATCGAACATCAGCTTCACGTGTTCCTCAAAGGAATCGGGGACGCCGGCCGGTGCTTCTGGAAGCTCTCGCAGTTCCCCATTACTGTTCTGTACCTCAATCATCTCAATCCTACGTTCGATTTCCCGTACGCTCTCTAGGTATCGGTCGATTCGTCTCGAATCGTCCGGGCCAAGTTCACGCTTGAGTTCGCGGACTCTATCGGCTATGAAGTCTAGGACGCTCTTGTTGGCGCGCAGTCGAACTGCCCGTTCCTCAGCACTCCCACCCGCCCCGAACAGCTGGTCAAATGCGATGCGTGGATCCCGAATCATCGGTAGTGGTTCCGTGGGAGACTTCCAGCTGATTGTGTCCGTGTAGACACACGCATAGCCGTATGCGCAGCCACCTGATTGGTCTACGTTTTCTATACAGAGTTGCATCGACGGGATAGGTGTTTCTTGCCCAAACTGCGCCGCGTATAGCTGATCCATTGACGTCCCTACATAAATATCCGAACCCTCAGTTTGCCGAGGGTGGGACTGTGTCAGAAAAGTTGCGCTTGAGCGGAAATGATCTCCACCAATTTCTTGAGGTTTGGTTGCCTCTGCGGAGTTTACATCGGTATCGGAAATGATAGTTAGATACTTCCGGAACGGCTCAAGTGAGCTGAGTGCAGTCGGGGCCAAATCGAAATCTCGTCCCGTACTTTCAGGTGACCATAGGTTACGGGAAGCGCCGTACTGAGAGCTGCCCGCAGCCCCATGTACCATTTCGATACATATGAGGCGAGTGGGATCGATCGCTGCACTTAACCCCGACAAGCGCCCCGCCGGAATCATCGCATCGAGGAAGGGGAGCGCGATCGTGGTTCCGATACCTCGTAAAAACGTACGACGTGGTATGTGTTTTCCAATTATGACTTCCATCGTCTGCGATCTCCTTGCTTACCCGCCTTGTTCGACCATGGCCTCGCGTCGATTCATGAGGAAAGCTGGACTGTTTACGACGCCCAGTATGAAGGCGGACATTCGATATTCATCCATCTCCGCTTTTCGCGCGATTGATCTGATTGTTGGCATGTCAAAATATTCAATGCGACGCCCGAGTCCGTAGGCCAGTAGATTTTCGAGGAACGTCCGAACTAATGACTCTGGACGGCGTAAGAGAGCTTCCCGGAGGTCGACGGGGCCGTTCATCGACGTGCCGTCATAGAGTTCCCCCGTCGGGTCGACCACTTGTCCTTGGTCTTTAATGCGCCACGCACCAGTTACATCAAAGTTCTCTAACGCCAGACCAAGCGGATCAATAACGCGGTGACACGAGCGACACGCAGGGTTTTTTCGGTGCATCTCCATTCGCTCACGTACAGTAAGAAATCGGCCTGCTTCTGCTTCCACGGTGGCTTCGAGATCGGGTACGTCCGGTGGTGGGGGAGGAGGAGGTGTCCCGAACAGTACTTCCATCACCCACTTCCCACGTAACACTGGGGATGTACGATTAGCATGTGAGGTCTGCGTCAGTATGCTTGCATGTCCCAGAATGCCACGCCGACTCTCATCTGGATATTGAGCCAAGCGGAAGTGTGTTCCAGAAATGTTCTCCATCCCATAGTGCCGCGCGAGCCGTTCGTTCACGAATGTATAGTCCGCAGTGAACAGCTCGAAAAATGGTCGGTCTTCCCGGACTAAGTGTTCGAAAAAGAGCTGGGTCTCGCGGCGCATGTCGTCCGCAAGCTGTTGGTAGAAGTCGGGGAAGCGAATTGCGTCTGGGTGAACCTTATCGAGGTCCTGCAATCGAAACCACTGATCCGCAAACCTAGAACCGAGTGCCTCGGCTCGAGGATCGGCGAGCATGCGTCGGACCTGTGCTGTACGACCTCCGAGTTCGGATAATTGCCCGGTCCGAGCGGCCTCAATGAGTTCTTTGTCCGGCGGCATGGCCCACAAGAAGAAGGAGAGCCGTGATGCTAGGTCGAGGTCAGAGATTCGATAGGTGTCTTCCTCATGCCCGCTTGTGGGAGGTTTTTCAAACCGGAATACAAAGTCGGGGCTGGCAAGTATTCCCTGAAGTGCTGTACGGACCCCAGCTTCAAAACCATTGTCCTCCGCCCCTAACTCATAGAGCGTGAGAAGCGGTTCAATGTCCTCTGTATTCAATGGACGCCGATAGGCCTGGGTCGCAAGCCGCTCAATGATTGTTTGAGCACAAGCGCGACTTTCATCGGAAGACTCTGGTTCGCAGGTCATGATCTGCCTACGGCTCGATATATCAGAGGCTCCAGTAACTCGGAAAGGACCTCGAATTGTAAGGTCTCGCAGATGTGCCACGACTGTAATGCCGTGTGAATACCCAATTTTTTTGTCTGCGAGGCTCCACTCATGAGGAGACATCAGATCATCCAAGGGTCCGTCGAACCGTTTGATGAAAGCTGCCGAGACTCGATGTGGCCCGGCTGTCACTGCTATTGGCCCCGTCTCGATCTGAACGCCATCCGGATCCTGACGGTGCATCCAACGATCGATGTCCATCAATGCTCGGCGTTCGCCGTCGATAGAGAGTTCGACTTGCTCATCAAATGGGGTTGTTTGACCGAAAAAGTTTCCGGTCGATTCATGTTGGAATGCAATACGAAACAGGTATTCGCCGTCTGCTACGAAATTATGGACAATTGAGAGACCGCCTCGCGTGCCGATTGGTGCACCTTCGACGTGCTGACGTTGCTCTGCATACCGTGGCACCTCGTATTCCGTTTCGCTCGGCGTTGCGTCAGGGTCTCCGAGAGCTATCCGACTGATCTCGCTTGCTGCAGTCAGATAACCGTTGATTAACGTCGCCGAGAGATCTTGTACGTCAGCTATGTTGTCGAATCCTGCACTGACCGTCTCGTTAGGAAGATAGGCGGAAGCATCAATGTCGATTCCGAGTAAGTCCCTAATTGATCGCTCATATTCTGATCGGTTAAGTCGTTGAGAACTTCGATGACCCGGGTTTGGTTGCGCAGAGGCAAGGGCATCTACTCGTGCTTCTAGTGCCTCCACGAGGTCAAGAAGGTTGGCTTCGGTTGGTCGGCGTACACCAGGCGGAGGCATCATCCCAGCCCTCAGTTTTCGGATCATTTTTTCAGAAATTTCTGGCTGGGTGTCGGCTGTTTCCACGTTGAAGGTTTCGAGCGAAAGGTTCCCTCGCAGGCGTTGATCGTTATGGCACTGGGAGCACACTTCCCTGACGATTGTTTGGGGAAGTGTATCTGGAGAAAACTCTCGTGCGCTAAGATTGCCTGGTCTGAACACCGGCGGCCCGGATGAAATCCCTAAGCCGAATCCCAACAACAGTGCTAGAGGGATGATAGTCGCAAGTTTTTTCATGGGTGTTTTCTCACCTGGTGCCGACGCATTTTACAGTTTTGTTTTAGCAATCGATTCGTGGATCTTGTCTACGGTCAGGTTGACGCGAAACGCCATGAGTTTCTTGCCGACCTCGATCGTCTCTTCCTTGGGTGCTATAGGGACCCCATTGATCTTAGCAAGCCCGGCGTCCACGCGCTGCGTGTAACGAACGACCGTAGGGTCAATGACCATCATTAGACTGGTAATACCGAAGCTGTCGTGTATCCCATCGTTTTCGGTTTGTACGATGCCCAACTCAGACTCGAGGAATTCGGATCCGCCGTATTGGTAGTATTCGGGGATAAAATGTGCGTGTGCCTTGTGCCAACGTTCATTAAGTGTTCTCGCGACGTTTTCCATGCCGCGCTGGTTCCCGCCACTGTCCCCAATAAATACAATGTGTTCAAACCCGTGGGCTTCAAGACTTGAGGCGACGTCTTCGAGCACCGCTTCAAATGTTTCCTGTCGCAGTGAGATCGTACCTGAGTACCGCATGTGGCCAGACGGTTCGTCGATGTCTCCTTCCGGAACCAGCTTCATAATCGGAGCGCAAAGCGCATTTCCGAGTTTCAACGCGATCCCTTCACATGTACCCTCAAGCACGTAATTATGCTTTCCGGTCGCGACGTATGGTCCGTTCTGCTCGATTCCGCCCGTGGATATGATTGCCGTATTTGTGCCAGTTTGGAGTAGGTCGCGGACTTCCATCCAGGTCAGTTCTTCGATCCAGATAGAGTTCAGGGCTTCGATTGGTCGACGTGAAATGAGTTCCGCGGCTACTCGAGTCTCGCTCTCCATCTGCATTCGGGCACGCTGCTCAGGGGTTAGGTCTTGGCTGGTCGCCTGGGCTGACACGACGATCGGTACAAGTAAAAATGCGGTAAGGGCCGTGACAATGTATCGTATGCTTCCCATTATGTTGCCTCCTAGACTGACTGTAAATTCCCCCTTTGGACACGTACTCCGCAAGTTCTCTCCTGCGGAATTGTCGCGTGATCGAGTACTGGAGATTGTATGACCAATAGGCTTAACAACGCTGCGATGTTGCACAAGCAGGAACGTGCGTTACTTGAGAGATTGATTGACGACGTGAACGATGATGCCCTGTGCGTCGTCCCCGCTGGCTATTCAAACAATATCTTGTGGAATCTCGGGCACATTGTGGCAGCACAGCAGCTACTGACCTATAAGCTGTCTGGATTGGATATGTATGTGTCGGATGAGTTTATTGCTGAGTTTCGCGGAGGAACCTCACCGGCGGATTGGCAGTCGACACCGGATATCATACAGATCAAATCATTCGTTCAAGAGTTGCCCGGTCGGTTCAAAGAAGATCTGGAAGCTGGTCTTTTTGTCGATTACCAAGGCTACAGTACATCGACTGGACTTGAACTCAAGACGTTTGAGGACGGCGTTATTTTCAATCAGTTTCATGAGGGAATACATACTGGGGTGATTATGGCGCTAAAAAAGCTGGTGGCAACGTAACTTGGTCAGAATTCTCTCCCCAGAATCAGCTCATATGCTCCGAGTGGCGATACCAGTCCGTCGATCAGTGCTTCACTGAGCCCCTCGGGCGTCCAGTCTGCTAATTCCGACCGAACCTCATAGGAAATTCGAGGGATTTCGAGTACGCTGACTCGGCGACCGGAAACGTGGAGTACCTGGTTGTTCGCCGGGCAATCAGCCTCAGCTAACCAGGATGCCACGACCGCGATGTGCTTGGCACCGTAGGGATCATATCCAGTCTCGTCAGGTTCGCCCAATATCTCGGCTCCAGCCTGTCGATCGGTCATACGAGTGCGTGCGGATGGTGAGATCACGTTCGAGCGCACGCCGTACTTTAGGCCTTCGATCGATAGGACTTTTGATAGACCCACGATACCCATCTTCGCAGCACCGTAGTTGACTTGACCGAAGTTGCCACACAGACCAGATGATGAGGTGGTGTGGATAACGGAGGCTGATCGCGAGCGGCCTGCCTTGGACTCTGTGCGCCAATATGCCATCGCGTGTCGGCTAGGTGCAGCATGGCCTTTTAGGTGTACAGTAATTACCGCGTCCCACTCGTCTTCACTCATGTTGAAAAAAGCGCGATCTCGAAGTATCCCGGCATTGTTTACAAGGATGTCGAGTCCGCCGAACGATGAGATGGCGAGATCGATAAGCTGGTTCGCCTGGTGCCAATCCGATACATCATGCCGGCTAGGAATGGCGGCACCACCGCTTGAACAAATCTCTTTGCAGACACGGTCTGCCAGCTCTAATTCTGTGCCGTTTCCATCTACTTCTGTGCCCAGGTCATTGACGATTACGGCTGCACCCTCGCTTGCCAGTGCTCGAGCGTGCTCACGTCCAATACCGCGTCCGGCGCCAGTAACAATTGCGGTCCGCCCTTCAAGTCGATTCACGCTTCAGAGCCTTCGGATTTGTCCGCAGCGCGGTCTTTTTGGATATGGTAGAAGCTGAAAGTGATAACAAGTCCGGGAGTCACGGCGGCAGTGGCAAGGAGCCACGTTTGCCAAGAGAGGCCAGCAATCATCCGTCCACTCGTTGACATGCGGTCCCGAAACGTTTTAACGCCTCTTCGATTTCGTCTTCTGTGATGAGGAGTGAAGGGCCAACCCGTATTACATGGCCGAACAGTCCTCCACGTCCGACCAGTAACCCTTCCTCTTTGGTTGCCTCGAGGAGTTTTTCTGCCCGCCCCCCATCTGGGGTTTTTGTGGCTCGATCGGTCACTAGTTCGATCCCTTGCATGAGCCCCATTCCTCTAACCTCACCGACCCAGGAATATTGGTCGCGAAGCTTGTCGAGCCCAAACCGCAGCTGAGTTCCTCTCTCGTGGGCTCGTGTTGGAACGTCCTCACGATTCATTACATTTAGGGTAGCTCTCATCGCGGCCATTGCGATTGGATTGCCCCCAAAGGTTGCGATCGACGGCCCTTGCCATGCTTCCGCTATTTCAGGGCGGGTGACAGTTGCTCCGACCGGGAACCCATTTGCGATGCCTTTGGCCATGACCATGATGTCGGGTTCAACATCCCAGTGCTCTATGCCAAACCAGTGTTTCCCTGTTCTTCCGAAGCCCGCTTGTACCTCGTCGATGATGAAGAGTCCTCCGTAACTTCGAATGACCTCAGCTGCACGCTGAAAATAGTCGGGTGGTGGAACAATATATCCGGCTACCCCTTGGATCGTTTCGGCGAAGAAGGCGGCGGGCTGACCGCCGGTGGTGGTTTCGATCACCTCGACTAGGTCGTCGATAAAGAAGTCGCTGCACTCGGCCCCATCTCCAACTGGTGACCGATACGGATATGGTGAGCGCGCATGGACGACTCCTGAAGCCCCGCCAAATGGGAGTCGCCAAGCCCCTTGTGCAGTCATGTGACTCGTCAGTGTGCTACGACCCGAATACGACAGACGAAGTGCCACGATCTCGTGACGGCCGGTATAGAGGCGGGCTGTAGCGATCGCAGACTCAACCGCTTCAGTGCCGCTGTTGGTGAAGCAGGTCGTCTGCAATTCACCTGGTGTTATTTGTGCGAGAGATTTTGCGGCTTCGATCTGACCCTCGGTAATATAAAGCGTCGAAGTATGTCCGAGACGCGCCATTTGTTCGTGTACCGCTTCCTGAACTACTGGATGGCAGTGTCCGATTGATGTTGTGAGGATCCCCGCGAACAGGTCTAGGAATTCATTGTCGTCTACATCGCAGACCCGCACACCCTTTGCAGAGGACATTACAAGCGGATCCTCGTAATACGGTCGCACCCATGGGTATAAATAATCGGTCTGTTGCGACCGGATCTCCCTTCCCGATGATTGCGGGTTCATAGACCCCTCATTGTTGGATGCGGAATCCTTGATCGGATCCCCAACTTTAGGCTCAATAGTCTGTACATCGCTCATGTTACGTTCTCCTCAACACTGGTCTGCGTCCTCTAAAGTATAGTTAGGGGTTTGACGTTCTGCGGTCCACGGGACATCGCATTCCGTCAGAGGTAAGATCGAACGTGGAAGGTCGAGTGTGCAGAGGGCTCTGCGCAAGTAACTAGAACGGGGTCAGTCTTCCCATCGATAGAAGCCTTCGCCGCTCTTCTTTCCGAGCTTTCCTTCTCGTACCATTTGCTCAAGCAGAGCAGGGGGTTTGAATCTTGGTGAGTCGAGCTCCTCGAATAGATGTCGCGCAATATCTAGCCTCACATCGAGGCCCACGAGATCTCCCAGCCTGAGGGGCCCGACCGGATAGCGATACCCTAATATCATCGCAGTGTCGATGTCCTCTGGTGATGCGACCCCCTCTTCAACCATACGTATGGCCTCGAGACCGATCGCCACTCCGAGTCGAGACGATGCGAATCCAGGCGAGTCTTTCACAACGATGGGTGTTTTGCCTAGGTGCTTGGTTAGGGTCCGTGTCCGTTCCACGGTCTCTGAGGAGGTTTCCTGCCCCTGAACGATCTCGACCAGTTCCATGATGTGCACGGGGTTGAAGAAGTGCATGCCAACCACGCGTTGAGGCGATGGAACCTTGTGGGCAATCCGACTGATCGATAACGAAGATGTATTACTCGCAAGAAGAACACCGTGGCTTGTTAGGTTGGCGCACTCAAGTAGGAGATTTTGCTTGAGTGCAAGGTTTTCCGGAACCGCTTCGATCACGATCGAAGCTCCATTGGTTGCTTCGGCGAGGTCCTTGGTCATCGATAGTGCATCGCGTGTGCGTTCCATGTCTTTTGGATCGACTTTACCACGCTTGATGCCTTTGGCCAGGTTAGACGCTATGCGTACTTGAGCAGCTTCAAGTGCTTCAGGCTCTAGGTCGAAAAGCCGGGTCTCGTAGCCTGCCATCGCTGCCACTTGAGCGATACCGTGACCCATGGTGCCGGCGCCGAGAACGGCTAGGATCTCGCGATTCACGAACTTGGCTTGCCCCGAGCAATGAACGATAAGTGGTGCCAATGTGGGTCGCAGGGTTCCACTTCTATCTTCATTTGTTAATCTCCTGAAGCTGAATTGGGTGCCTGTCCTGTGCTGAATCGCGGCTCACGTTTTTCGATGAACGCGCGCACGCCCTCAAGTGCGTCTTCGGACTTGAAGCAGGCTCGCTGGGCTTCAGTCTCATAGTCGAGCATCTCTTCAAAACTTGAGTTGAGGCTCAATTGAATCGCTTGCTTGGCTAACCGTAGGGCGAGGGGTGGCTTGGCGGATAACTGCGCTGCCCATTCACGCGCCGTGGGCATCAAGTCTTCCGGCGGTACCACACGATTAACGAGCCCAATTCTCTCAGCTTCTACGGCAGGGACCATCTCGGCAAAGAAGAATAGCTCGGCTGCTCGGGCTGGCCCGACTAGCCGCGGAACTGCATAGGTGCCACCCCAGTCAGGGTGTAGGCCGATGCGGTTGAACGTCTGCCCAATGGAGGCATCCTCCGCCGCGATTCTTAGATCGCAAGCCAAAGCCATGTTGGCTCCTCCACCCGCTGCAGCACCATTGATCGCTGCAATCACTGGCTTTGGCATCTCTCGAATAGATGTTGTGACTTGGCGTCCGGCTTCCACGAGTGCAATTGCTTCGTCGACATTCTGTGTCTCTATGAGTTTGGTTAGATAGGTGACGTCAGCACCCGCACAGAAGGCACGGCCTGCTCCTGTAACAATTACGCACCGCACGGACTCATCTCTGGACAGTTTGTCGATGCCATTTGCGATCTCATCTCGCATAGTTCCGATGAACGAGTTGAGCTTCTCGGGGCGGTTGAGGGTCAGAGTCCCAATCCCCTCGTTGACTTCGATGAGAACCTGCGGATTGCTCACGCGGGATTCTCCATATGTACGATGAGAGCGATCCCCTGCCCGACTCCAATGCACATTGTGACGAGACCAATTGACGCGCTGCGACGTCGGAGTTCGTGCGTGAGTGTGGTGATGAGCTTGGCTCCAGTACACCCAAGCGGATGTCCAAGCGCGATGGCGCCACCATTCACATTAGTTCGTTCTGGATCAAAACCAAGCTGTTCGATGCAAGGAAGCGCTTGGGCCGCGAAGGCTTCATTGATTTCAATTAGATCAAGGTCGTCAACCGAAAGGCCGGCGCGTTGGAGTGCTTTGCGGGTCGCAGGAACTGGCCCCAATCCCATATGTGCGGGGTCCACCCCAACGACGGCGGACGATCCAAGTCGGGCCATCGGGTGAAAGCCTAGTTCCTCCGCGGCCGCCCGACTTGTTATAAGGAGTGCGGCCGCACCATCGTTGATGCCGGAAGCGTTTCCCGCAGTGACAGTGCCACTATCACGGAAGGATGGCCGGAGCGTTGAGAGCTTTTCGAGCGTGAGATCAGGCCGGGGGTGTTCATCGTGGTCAACGGTTATTGGGGGACCTTTACGCTGCGGTATGTCGATGGGGACGATTTCATCAATGAACCGTCCCTCCTCAATGGCTCGAACAGCTCGCCGTTGGCTTTCAAGGGCGAACGCATCTTGCTCCTCACGACTCACCGAACTCTGCTCAGCGACGACTTCCGCCGTTTCACCCAACGAGATCGTCCAAGGTTTGGGCATGGCTGGGTTTGTGAACCTCCAGCCCACAGTCGTATCTGCCACGGGCGGAGGAACACGTGAAAATCCGGTCGTCGGCTTGAGCATTACCCAGGGTGCTCGCGACATGCTCTCCACGCCCCCTGCAATAAAGACATCACCTGCGCCAGCCCGGATGGCGTGTCCCGCGGACACCACAGCCTGCAAACCGGAGCCGCAGAGTCGGTTCACAGTTTGTCCAGGCACCTCGATGGGTAGTCCGGCGAGTAGGCCCGCCATCCTTGCTACGTTGCGGTTATCTTCACCTGCACCGTTCGTACAACCAGCGATGATGTCCTCGATACGATCTACTGGGATGCCCGTTCGCCTCATCAATTCGCGAATCGTATGCGCGAGTAAATCGTCCGGACGGACCGAAGAAAGGGTGCCGCCCGCCCGCCCGACAGGAGTGCGGACGGCGTCGATGATGACTGGATCGCGGTCGTTTGGATTCACGCGATGGACTCGCTAATCGGCACAGTCCCTATCTTCCAGTGAAAGCGGGAGTCCGCTTTTCAATGTAGGCTGCAAGACCTTCTTTAGCGTCCTCTCCCTGGAACAAAAGTTGCTGAAGTTCTCGCTCGATTGCGAGGCCTTCGGAGAAGGGAACCTCGATACCGCTACAAACGGAGCGTTTGATTCGACCTACCGCACGGGAAGCTTTATGGGGTGGTGTGAACTGCTTCGCGTATTCCATTACTTGGTTAAAGAATTCTGCATTGTCGCCTTCAAGAATCTTGTTTATGAGCCCTAGTTCGAGCGCTTCACTAAACCCGAACGTGCGTCCCTCTACCATAAGTTCGATCGACTTGGACTTTCCAAGGATTCGGCCAAGTCGCTGAGTCCCACCGGTACCTGGAAGCACGCCCAAGTTGACCTCCGGGAGGCCAATTTTACCCGCATCTTTTCGGGCAATCCGAATATCGCAGGCAAGCGCAATCTCAAGACCACCCCCTACTGTATGTCCATTGAGCGCGCCAATCACCAGCTTGGGTGTTTGTTCAAGACGGGTGAGTGTTTCATTCGCGTGTAGACAGAAGAAATATTTAAAGTAAGGATCGGAGGTCTGGAGCATATTGATGTTCGCTCCGGCAGAAAAGAACTTTTCTCCACCCCCACGAAGTACAATCACATGGACTTTTTCATCAAAACGGGCTTGCAGGATAGCGTCATCTAGATCCTGCATCATTTCATATGTGTACGTGTTCGCGGGAGGGTCATCAATTGTTAGGATTGCGACACCGTCCTCAACTCCGTACTTGATCAGCTTATTAGCCATCGGGTTCCTTCCGCTTGAAGAACCGACCTGTGAGTATCTTCTCACGGATCGGTTGATTTTTTATCTTGGCGATCGGCGGGAATGAAAACTATCCCGTCGGCACGGTACCAGACAACTTGCAGATTGATGAAGCGGGCCTCGAAATAGCTGGTTCCGGAGGCTAACATTTGTCGTCGCGTAAAGAGAGTGACAAGTGCGAAACACGATGGCTCGCGACAACACTAATCCTTTACTAGATGTGTTGGACCAGCGTTTCTCACAAAATGCCGCCAAAAGCTGGCTGGCTTACAAAAGGGGTCCACTGAGTGTCCTTAGAATGACCATTGATTTGCTCGCTTTGGACACGGGGCCCGACTGCAATCACCGTCACACGGTTTCGATCGTGATGGAGTTACAAGCGAAGTCGGGATGCTGAGACGAACGGGTCTTAGCATTTTGTGCGCGACGGTGCTCGTGGACATGATAGGATTTGGAATCGTTCTCCCGCTCCTTCCTTTCTATGCGGAAGATCTTGGGGCCTCACCGTTTGAAGTTACGTTGATCATTGCCTCTTTTTCGGCCCTGCAGCTTGTCGCTGCCCCACTTTGGGGCCGTTTTTCAGACCGCCGTGGTCGTCGGCTACTTATTATCATAGGGCTCTTCGCATCTGCGATATCGTATTTATTGTTTTCGCTCGCGAATTCGATAACCGTTCTCTTGCTTTCCCGGATGGCTGCAGGTGCGGCGGGTGGAACGATCTCTGTCGCACACGCTTACGTGGCGGATTCGACCGAAGGAGACGAGCGGGCACGTGGACTGGGTATGGTCGGAGCAGCATCAGGGTTAGGTATTATGCTTGGGCCTGCGATTGGAGGTTATTTCAGTCGGTATGGGCTTGGTGCACCAGGTCTCGTCGCAGCAGGTCTATGTCTTCTCAATGCTTTTGCCGCCATCGCGTTTCTTCCGGAGTCGCGTCAATTCCAAAAACGCTTGGCAGAGAGGGCCAAGGGCCAGGCGGCGACGCTTGGTGATTGGGTGCGCTCCTTAACGGAGTTCCCATTGGGGCTCCTCCTCGCCGTGTATTTTCTTACGATTTGCTCCTTCACGTCGATGACGTCTGTATTGGCTTTGTATATGCAGCGCGCATTCTCAATGACGGCTGCTGACATGGGGCTAGTGTTTACACTGGCTGGGGCTGTTACGGTTGTGGTTCGAGGTGCTCTTGTCGGCCGTATCGTGAAAATGTTTGGAGAGCCTTCTACAGTTCGTGCTGGATGTCTATTGCTAGCGGTCAGCGTCGGCACGATCGCAGTCATCCCCAATCGATGGTGGTTGGCGCTGCTAGTGCCACTCTGGGCAATAGCAACGGGGATGCTTTTCCCATCGCTTCATTCCCTCATTTCACGAGCAACTGACGAGCACTCGCAGGGCTCCGTACTTGGTGGAAGCCAGCTCGCGGGCGGACTAGGACGGGTGGTTGGTCCTTTGTGGGCTGGAGCGTTATTTCAGTCGTATGCGATCGGCAGCCCATTCCTCGTGGGGGCATCTTTGTCAACCATTGCTGTCATTCTTTCCGTTCGGATACCCTCGCCCCATACGTCGGACGTTGAGAAAAAGATTGAGCCTGACCACCGGTGGAGCGGTCCGGTGACAGCACATGATTCAAGTGAAACCCGCGACTCGGCTGGGTCATGACACCAGGTCGCCATTTTAGTATGTGGTTGAGATGACGGATCCGGACACGAGTCCGACACACCGGTTCCCCCAGCAGGATGATTGTGTAACACTTGAGTGGGGGAAGGTGTCTGCGCTTCTGGTTCGACCCTCGAAGCCAATGGCGATGTTGGCGTTCTCTCACGGTGCGGGTGCGGGTATTGAGCATCTCTTCATGGCTGATATGGCTCAGCGGCTCGCTGCGTGTGGTATTGCAACCTTTCGTTATCATTTTCCGTTCATGGAATCGCAGGTTCTGTCTGGCCAGCGCAAACCTCCAGATCGACCACGCATCCTCGTCGAAACTGTCCGTGCGGCAGTCGCTAGGTCGCGGGAGGTGGCTGAGGACCTTCCGCTTATTGCCGCGGGCAAATCCATGGGCGGGAGGATGACCTCGATCGCTGCTGCAGGGTGTCCTCTCGACGGTGTTTGCGGGATTGTCTTCTTCGGTTTCCCCCTGCACCCTGCAGGACGAACTTCTTCCGAAAGAGCAGCACACTTGTCAGATGTCAAAGTCCCGATGTTGTTTCTCCAGGGTACGCGTGATCGTTTGGCCAATCTTGCTCTGCTCGATCCCATCTGTGTCTCACTTGGAGATCTCGCGACGCTCCATATTTCAGATGGGGCTGATCATTCGTTTCACGTTCTCAAGCGAAGCGGACGAACGAACGAAGAGGTTTCGCAAGAGCTCGCCACGCGAACTGCGAGTTGGATTGCAAATATTGTCTAGGTGAGGGTGTCTGAACGTCAGAGTTGTCTTTTGAACTCGGAGCCCCGAAACAGGGATTTGTTTGCTTCCGCTTGCGCCTATCCCGCTTGTGTGCAGAATAGAGGGTGGAGGAGTTTGTACGTTCTTCCCTTACAGGGTGTCGATCTGTCGAGCGAGTCATCGCAACCGACCCCCATCCCCGTAATTCGAGGGACCATCATGAAGGTAAGTCAGACCCTTGCGATAGCCGTCATCAGCATGCTCCATGTTGTTGCTGATGCTCGAGCTCAAACATCGCTTGAAACCGCCATCTCACACTTGGAATATCGCGGAATCGGTCCAGCCCTCATGGGAGGTCGGATTTCCAACCTCGATGTGGTTGCAACCAAGCCACAGGTGTTCTACGTCGCTACGGCTACGGGTGGTTTGTGGAAGACTGAAAATCATGGGACTTCGTGGACCCCGTTGTTTGATGACCAAACAACCAGTTCGATCGGTGACGTTACGATCTTCCAAGCGAACCCGAACCTCTTGTGGGTGGGTACAGGAGAGCCGCAAAACAGACAATCATCTCCGTGGGGCAATGGGGTATATAAATCCACGGATGCTGGAAATACTTGGGCCCACATGGGTCTCGCAGAAACCAAACATATTGGTCGAATCCTCATTCATCCCCGAAATCCGGACATAGTATACGTCGCAGCAGTAGGCGACCTTTGGGGACCAAACGAGGAACGAGGTGTCTTCCGAACTCGAGATGGCGGTAATACTTGGGACAGGGTGCTGTATATCGATCAGCACACCGGCGCGATTGACCTTGCCATGGACCCCGGGGACCCTAACACGATCTTCGCCGCAATGTATCAACGACAACGAACCGGATGGGGCTTTAACGGTGGGGGACCTGGTAGCGGTCTCTATCGGACGATTGACGGAGGTGAAAACTGGGTCGAGTTGACGAATGGGCTTCCTGAGGGCGACAAAGGCCGTATAGGCATCGACACCTATCAACAGGATGGGAATGTCGTGTATGCGCTGATTGAAGCTGATGCGCGGGAGCCTTCCGCAGGATTCCGCGACCCTAGTCGGACGAGTGATGGAGGTACGTTCCGATCGTTGGATCGGGGGGAAACATGGGAAAAGATGTCGGACACGAATCCGCGTCCGATGTATTATTCACAGATTCGTATTGACCCAAGCAACCCAGATCGGATCTATGTGCTCGCTACCCAACTCATGGTGTCTGATGATGCTGGCCGCACGTTCCGAAGTGATGGAGTCGTGCAGGTACACGTAGATCACCATGCTCTGTGGATTGATCCAAATGATTCAGACCACCTGATCCTTGGAAGTGACGGTGGCGTGTCTGTGTCGTGGGATGGAACTAGACACTGGCGCATGTTTGACAATATCCCGCTTGCTCAGTTTTACGCGATCGGATTTGACATGCGGGACCCGTATTTCGTTTGCGGGGGGCTTCAAGACAATGACGCTTGGTGTGGCCCTTCAAACACGCGCTCGTTTCATGGGATTCGAAACCAGGATTGGTACGAGACTGCGTATGGTGATGGTTTCTTCACGATTGTCGATCCAACCGATTCGACCATCGTTTTTTCGGAATCGCAGGGTGGTAATATGAATCGCTACGATCTGACGACTGGCGAGAAAACGCCCATGCGACCGATCACAGGTCCACGCGATAACGGAGACACGACAAAGGTGTACCGGTTTAACTGGAATTCGCCGCTCCAACTTTCCCCGCATGACCCGGCGACAGTTTACCTCGGAGCGAACTATCTTATGCGTTCGCGTGACCACGGTATGACCTGGGAAGAAGTCGGTGGCATAGATCTAACCAAACAAATCGACCGGGAAACACTCGCGATCATGGGTCTGGCTGGGTCTGACGCGCAGTTGTCGATCAATGATGGGATATCGACGTACGGCAATCTCACGACTCTTTCTGAATCTCCCCTCGTACGAGGTCTCATCTACGTCGGAACAGATGATGGAAACCTCCAAGTGACACGGGACGATGGCAGTACGTGGGAGAATGTCGTGGACCAGATTCCTGGGCTCCCGGAACGCACGTATGTGAGTCGCGTTGAAGCTTCGTCTCACGCGGACGGACGGGTTTACGCGACGTTCGATGGACACCGAAACGGTGACTATGCACCATACGTCTATCTCAGTGAGGATTATGGCCAAACTTGGGACCCGATCACGGATGGGCTGCCCGACGGTTGGTCCGTGAACGTTATTGTTGAGCACCACCGAACCCCCAACCTGCTATTTCTTGGGAATGAGGTGGGTGTGTATGTCTCGGCGGATCACGGTCAGAATTGGGCGCGATTCAAGAATAACCTGCCGGTGGTTCCCGTCGACGACATTCTGATCCACCCGCGTGAGAATGATCTTATCG
This sequence comes from uncultured Gemmatimonadota bacterium, assembly GCA_964480515.1. Taxonomy (GTDB): domain Bacteria; phylum Gemmatimonadota; class Gemmatimonadetes; order Palauibacterales; family Palauibacteraceae; genus Palauibacter. Next base: position 60,872 of record CAYZOT010000003.1, on the reverse strand, counting down.
TGGGGACGCATGGTCGGGGTATGTACATCATGCCAGATGTGACCCCGCTCGAACACCTATCACCTGATATGATGGCTGAGGTTGGACGGGTCTTCCCGAGTCGCTCGATTATGTGGGCAGAGCGTGGGGACTGGCCATTCTACGGAGCAACCTTTAGTGCGCCGAATCCCCCTCGAGGAGCCCGAATTCGTTACTACCTGCGTGACGCCCCAAGCGATGCTACGGCAGTTGACGATGGTGACGGCTCGTACGATGAAGCAGACGGTGAAGTTTTTTCTCTGACGATCACGGACATGAGCGGCAAGCATGTTCGTACACTTGACGCTCCGAGTTCGCTTGGTATTAACGAAGTGATTTGGGATTGGCGATATGATCCGCCCTACGAGCGGACGGGTGATAGTGAGACCGAAGGTGGCGGACCGGGTAGCATGTTCAGGAGTGCCCCCCAGGGCCCAATTGTAATGCCTGGAAACTACACCGTGAACATGGAAATCAATGGTGAAAGTTACTCCTCTGTGGTAGAGATTATTGCGGAACCGCGTCGTCCCATGACATCCGGAGATCGTATCACTCGGCAGAACGCGCTCATGAGTTTGCACGTCCTTGCCAAACCAATCCACGAGGCCAGGCAGGCGATAGATAGTGTGAATGAACAATTGGTGGCGTCGAAAGAGTTGATTGAAGGTGCGGACGAGTCGCCTGAAGAACTTGCGGAGGAGCTCGCGGCTATTGAGGAAGAGTTAGACGCCATACGTGATGAACTAGACACGGCTCGAGGGTATACTGGCGTTGCTTCGGCAATCCAGGGGTCTTCGACGCTGCCGACCGAAGATCACTTGTGGCAAGTGGACCGCGCTTGGGAAGTGGTCCCCGACATCCTTGATCGGTTAAACGCTCTCGTACTAACCCGGGTTCCAGCTCTCAACGAGCGACTGTACGCAGATGCGGTTCTGCCGACCCCTGGTGAGGCAATCAACTTGCCTGCAAGACCGACGGGCTAGGCCCTTGAAACGCGGAGGCTCGATGAACTGGGCCGGCGACATGCCCTAGGTTAGATTCTGCCCATGGTTTGGAAAGGACTCACCATGCGTCCCGGTCTTATTACAGTGTTAGCGTTATTCCTGCTCGGTAGCGCAATGTATGGCGTCGTGTCCGAGGGATCGACGACATCCGTTAGCCATCCGTTTGAACAGGATGGCCCCGCGGTAGTGCGCATCCCGATTACTGGAACGATCGAACTTGGCTTGGCGCCGTTCGTCGCGCGCGCTCTGGACGAAGCGGCGTCTGCCGGGGCCTCCGCGGTTATCCTTGACCTCGACACGCCCGGTGGTCGCGTGGACGCGGCCTGGAAAATAATCGACGATGTTCGTGAGTCCTCGGTTCCTGTTTATGCTTATGTGAACCGGCGAGCGCTGTCGGCGGGCGCGATGATTGCACTGTCGGCAGACCGTCTGTACATGCGTCCGGGTTCGACCATCGGAGCGGCGACGCCTATCACGGGTACGGGCGAAAAGGCCTCCGAGAAGATGGTGAGCGCTATGCGGTCTGAGTTTCGTGCGCTCGCAGAGGAACGTGGCTTCGACCCTCGCATTGCTGAGGCGATGGTTGATGAGAGCATTGAAGTTCCGGACGTTGTCGAGGCCGGAAAGCTCCTTACGTTGACGACTGACGAAGCCATCGCACTGGAAGTGGCCGATGCCGAAGTACGGGATCTCCTTGAGCTATTCCAGATTGCGGGGCTTCCGCCTGGCCCGACGCGAGAGGTGACGCCAAACTGGGCCGAAGCGGTCGTCCGCTTTCTTACGAACCCTGTGGTGGCACCCCTGCTTATGAGTCTCGGATTTCTCGGGCTACTGGTAGAGATTCGCACGCCGACATTCGGACTTGCCGGAGGCATTGGACTCCTAGCGCTAGCCGCGTTCTTCGGTGCGCACCACCTTGTTCACCTGGCCGGCCTCGAAGAGCTCCTTCTTCTAGGTGTCGGCATCGTCCTAATCGCAGCGGAGGTATTTCTTATCCCCGGGTTTGGTGTCGCAGGTATTCTTGGTACGGGAGCTATTTTAGGGAGCTCTGTCTTGGCTATGGTCGGGCAGTTCCCGACGTTTGATCAGGTTTTCAATGCTGCTGGACTCGTCGCCTTCTCGATCATCCTGGTAGTGGTGTTTGGCTGGGTTCTTCTGCGACGTCTTCCCAGTAGCCGACGCCTGACGGGAATCTTCCTTCGATCATCGACGAGTCGGGAGACGGGATATTTATCTGCGCCTGAGCGAGACGATCTCGTAGGCGAGGTCGGAATTGCAGTGACGGATCTTCGTCCTGCTGGTACAGCCTTGGTCAACGATGAGCGCATCGATGTCGTCACCGAGGGTCCCTGGATTGAGGCTGACACCGAGGTTCGGGTTGTCCAGGCGGAAAGCTACCGACACGTTGTACGCGCCCTGGACCCGAAGCATGAATCGCCCCCTTCACCCGATGCCGATGAAGAATCATAGAGACACTGTGGTCCACTTTTATAAAATAGGTGTAATACGACGCCGAATGATTCCTAAAGTCCGGTGTTGTCGACAACCCTTTACTGAGGTTTTCTGATGCAAGGTTTTGCTGGCACCAGCATAGTTCTCGTCCTGATCGCCGCGTTTTCGCTCTTACTCCTTATGTGGATCGTACCAATTCGGTTGTGGGTTACGGCGCTGGCTTCCGGAGTTCGAGTGAGTCTTTTAAGCCTCGTGGGTATGCGGCTCCGGAAGGTTCATCCTCCGAGTATTGTTTATCCGCTCATTAGCTCTGAGAAGGCGGGGCTTCCCCTCGAAACCAACGAACTTGAGTCACACTATCTTGCTGGTGGCGATGTGGAACGCGTGGTGAACGCGCTTATCTCGGCCGATAAGGCGAACATCGCTCTTCCGTTCCGGCAAGCTGCGGCCATCGACCTTGCAGGCCGTGATGTACTCGATGCCGTCCAGGTCTCAGTGAACCCGCGTGTGATTGAAACGCCAAAAGTGGCGGCGATGGCGAAGGATGGAATCCAACTCATAGCGATTGCTCGTGTCACAGTTCGTGCAAACATCAACCGACTGGTCGGCGGGGCAGGAGAGGAAACCATTTTAGCCCGTGTGGGTGAGGGTATCGTGTCCACGATAGGATCGGCCGCTTCCCACAAGGCGGTGCTAGAAAACCCAGACGACATCTCAAAGACTGTGCTAGCGAAAGGCCTTGATAGCGGCACGGCATTTGAGATCCTCTCGATCGACATCGCGGACGTGGATGTGGGCAAGAACATCGGTGCGGAACTTCAGACCGATCAGGCAGAGGCGGATAAGCGGATTGCCCAAGCTAAGGCAGAAGAGCGGCGTGCAATGGCGGTTGCGGCAGAGCAGGAGAACAAGGCGTTAGTAGAGGAAATGCAAGCTGAGGTCGTGAAGGCAGAGGCTCAGGTCCCGCTTGCTGTAGCTGACGCGTTCCGGGATGGTAACCTTGGTATTATGGATTATATGAAATACCGTAACATACAGAGTGACACGGAGATGAGGGGTTCGATAGCAAAGCCGCCCGAAGGTGATCGGGACATGGACGTAGATTGATCGGAGTCTTGTCGAATGCCGGAATCTTTTGAACTCATCTTTTGGGGAATTATTCTTGCAACGCTTTGGTTGCGAGGTCTCAGGCGTGCGGCCAAGCGTCATCGCGAGGCGTCCGAAAATGAAGATTCGAGTCGCGAGGGGACGGGTGTTGAGGTCGAAAGTGACCTGCGTGGAGTACCTCACCAGAGGGGACGGCCCAGCCGTTCGACTCCACGGAAGGTCGCTCCCGGTCTGCCTCGCTCGGTTCCCCTTGCAGAACGTGGCCGCGCGCTCCGTGACCAGTGGACCAAGATGGCGCGCCAGGTTGAGCATCAAATGCAGGAAGCTGCGGGAGCGGGCCGCCCCGGGAGTCTCGTCGCCCATGTGGAAGATGACGATCTCAACGAAACTGTCCTCAGCGCAGGTCGGAAGGTTTTGCAAGAGGGGACCCGTTCGACACTCACGACTCCATCTGCAGTCCGGAGTTCACGATCACATGAAACCAGAGCACTCGATTATCTCAATCGTTATCCACCGTTGCAGCGTGCTATTATCTTTGCAGAGATTTTGGGGGCGCCCGTAGCTTTCAGAGATGACGACCGCGACTTCCGTCTCAGTCGTTGAACTGAGCTTTACTCACAGGTCATCTAGAAACAGAGATTTTTTCTTGGGTGGTACGTAGTCGTCTCCAAACGGAGACGGCTTAGACGACATTGGTTGGATTGTCGAATCTCCTAAGATTTTTTGAAGCTCTTGTTCACTGAGTTCGAAAGGGTCGTCCCCCGCGTACAGTGGTGGACGGACGCGACGCGCCGAGGCGTTGTTACCACCGATCGGCTTAAACTGCCATTCCGATTTCGATGTCACCTGAACTTCCCAGCGTTTCCTTTGCCCGTCAGAGAACCTTCGATTGCTCACGCTCTCTCTCCTTCCTGAGGAGAATGATCGTGCCGGCGAGTGTGATGATGGCGAACGAAAACCATTGGAGTGCGTATGATAAATTCCGCCCCCCCCCGGTTTCATTTTTCTGAGTGGGTTTTAGGACGCTCGTAGTGGGTTGTGGCTCGGAAGCGCGTAAAACAAAGTTCGACACTTTGTAGTCGACATATTTCCGTATTTGGGCTAGGTCCAGTCCTCCGAGCGCAATGTGTTCTTTGTTAGCGACTGGTACATGAATGAGGGGCCCACCACGGCCATCCCTCGAGGAGATAAGCACACCCTCAACCTGTATGACATGAGATTGAGCTGTCTCGAGATCGGCTGGCCAGGCGGATGCTAAATTTGCACGAAGTCCATCAGGTGCGGGTAACCAGCCACGGAGCACCATAACGGCGTCCCTGCCTGTTTCGCCCAACAGCAGGGGGGTCAAGACTTCGACCCCGGGGCGTCCTTCAAAGGTGCGACTCCTGATGATGACTTCATGTTCGAAGTCCCAACGCCCAATGAGACGAGCCTTACGTCCCAAAATACCTGTTGTGTCATTAGGCAGAGATCGTTCGTCCGACCACTCGAATGGTGGTTGGCCAAAGCGCTCAAGGCGAGCTTCGGCGCCTGCCAAGTTCTCAGCTCGTCGAGTCAACTGCCAGAATCCAAGACAAACAAACAATCCGCTCAAGCCAAGAGCGACCGTACAGAGAAGGATCTTTCGATTCAGTGCCAATGCAAGGCCTCGGGATTCGAAGGATTCGAATAAACACATACCTGATTATTGCCAACTCAGAGAACGAGTCTACCGACTCATGAGGTAGTGTGCACCGAAACTGTTTTCGACAAGAAGTGTCAGATTAATGTTTGTATTCGATGAAGTGACGAGTGGGTTACGAGAAGCCCATTGTTGCGGGTTATTTTTTCTCGTCTGACAGTTGCGTCTTGCCTGCCTGTGGCTCAAAGCTAGATCTTGCCAAACGAGCCATGTTCTAGGCCATCTGAAGTTAGGAAATAGAGTGAACGCTATGATTTTCGAAAGCTCGCGCCCACCAATTACCGTGCCCGAGTCGACGCTGTCCGAATATCTGCTAGGCTCTCTCGATGGACGAGAAGAGAAGCCAGCCTTCATTGAAGGTCCGACCGGGCGAATTGTAACGTATGGACAACTCCGAGATCAGGCTGAGGCTGCCGCTAAAGGTTTGTCTGGCTGTGGACTCAAGCGTGGGGGGGTCGTCGCGATATCTAGCCCAAATATGCCGGAGTACGCGATTGCTTTTCACGCTATTGCTATGGCGGGTGGCTGCAGCACCACACTAAATCCGCTGAACACTGAAGAAGAACTCGTTCACCAGCTCAGCGATTCGGATGCTGGCTGGATTATCACCATCCCGCCCCTATTGGAAAAAGTGCAACGGGCTGCTGCTCAGGTTGGCATTGAAGAGATTTTTGTATTTGGGGAGGCTGATGGAGTCACGTCATTCACCGAGCTTATCAAGACGGGCATGGGAATGGATGTTGAGCTTGATCAGGGTTGTGTTACCGCCGCTGATATCGTGACACTGCCGTACTCGAGCGGTACGACGGGGCGCCCGAAGGGTGTGATGCTTACGCATCGAAACCTTGTAGCAAACATCGAACAGTATCTGGCAGCTGACAAAATTGAAGCTGACGATGTGATCATTGCTGTCCTCCCGTTTTTTCACATATACGGGATGGTAGTGGTAATGAGTGTTTGCCTTCGCGAGGGGGCCACTCTTGTTACGATGCCACGCTTCGACCTCGAAGACTTCCTGCACACAATCCAAAAGTTTGAGGTCAACCGTGCCTACGTGGTACCACCGATTGTTCTCGCGTTAGCTAAACATCCGATCGTCGAACAATATGATCTCTCTTCAGTCGAATGGGTCATGTCGGGGGCAGCTCCGCTGGGTGAGGAAGTTGCAATGGCCTGTCAGGAACGCTTGGGATGTCGGGTCTTCCAGGGGTATGGGCTGACGGAAGCAAGCCCTGTCACTCACTTGTGTTCGAGAGATGTTGGACCGCGTAAGATCGCAACGGTTGGGCAGGCGGTATCCAACACAGAGACGGTCATTATTGATTTAAATTCGGGTGAACCTGTTGGGCCGAACCAGCCAGGCGAGATCTGGGTTCGCGGGCCGCAGGTTATGGTGGGATATCTTAATAATCCGGAAGCAACGGCACGCACAGTTGACGAAGAAGGATGGCTGCATACGGGTGATGTTGGCCTCATCGATGAAGACGGTTATCTGTTAATCGTGGATCGCGCGAAAGAGCTGATCAAGTACAAGGCCTTTCAAGTCCCACCCGCAGAGCTCGAAGATGTTTTGCTCTCCCACCCATCTGTAGCAGACGTAGCTGTTATCCCGGTCCCAGACGAAGAGGCTGGAGAGATTCCTAAGGCCTTTGTCGTTCTCGCAGATCCGATAGGAGAGGAAGAACTCAAGGCCTACGTGGCCGAGCGGGTAGCTCCGTACAAAAAGGTCCGACTTGTCGAGTTCACAGATGAGATCCCGAAGTCACCCTCAGGGAAGATCCTCCGCCGTCTTCTTGTTGAGCAGGAGCGTGCCAAGTTGTCTGACCCCTCGCCCTTTTAGAATTGGACTCTGAAGTGAGTGAAGGTCTCCAGGAAAAGTATGCCCGAGGGTCGGTGTGTTGGGGTTGTGGACCATCGAATCCAAAGGGGCTTCACCTCAGAAGCTTCGCACAGGGTGACGAGGTGGTCGCGGAATGGACGCCCGGGCCAAACCATGCCTCGTTCCCTGGAGTTCTAAATGGTGGGATCATAGGCACACTGTTCGATTGCCACTGTAACTGGGCTGCTGCCCATTATTTCATGCGGATGCGTGGTGCGGATCGTCCACAGATTACCGTCACAGCCGAATACTCCGTCAGGCTCCGGCGACCAACGGCCTCCAGTGAACCGGTACGTCTCCGGGCTTGGGTGTCTGAGGCGACTGATCGGAAGGCAGTTGTAAAGGCAGAGCTCACATCAGGAGGAGAGGTTACCGCGACCTGCTCTGGTACGTTTGTTGAGATCCGTGAGGGTCACCCTGCCCATGATGCGTGGTAGCTATAGGGCTATCTACCGAAAATAGCGTGATCACCTCATAACCTTTAACTCATGGAGCGTGCTCCCATGATCCGTCGTTTCGCACTTTTGGTTGGGATGATGACTCTAGTTTTGGGCGTTCTCCCTGGTTCTTTACTTGTCACTGCGTTGTGGTCACAAGAGTCGAATGTGTTCGAGGTCATGGAAGCGTCGATCCCGGAGTTGCAGGCGGCGCTAGATTCAGGTCACGTAACTTCGGTCGACCTTGTTGAGGCATACCTGAATCGGATTAAGGCGTACGATAAATCAGGGCCAATGATTAACGCCATTATCCGTGTGCATCCAGAAGCGCGTGCACAAGCAGTGCGACTCGATCGGGAACGGGCAGATGGTCAAGTTCGGAGCTTCCTGCACGGCATCCCAATCCTCCTTAAGGACAACTATGACACGTTCGACATGCCGACCACGGGATCGACTCTTGCCTTGGCCGGTTCAGTCCCTCCCGATGATGCGTTCCAGGTACGGAAGCTTCGGGAAGCAGGTGCAATCATTCTGGCGAAGACTAACCTCCATGAACTAGCGGCGGGTATAACAAGCGTTAGCTCGCTCGGAGGTCAAACACGAAATCCGTACGCCCCCGAACGCAACCCTGGAGGATCTTCCGGTGGAACTGGGGCCGGTGTGGCTGCAAGTTTTGCTGCGGTAGGCTGGGGGTCAGACACGTGTGGTTCAATTCGAATTCCGTCGTCCGTTCACAACCTCGTCGGTTTGAGGCCGACTAAGGGACTCTCAAGTATCGACGGCATTGTGCCGCTCTCACACACACAAGATACGGGTGGGCCACTAGCGCGTTCTGTTGTTGACCTAGCCATTGCACTTGATGCGACTGTCGGATTTGATTCGGCCGATCCAGCTACACACATGCTCAAAGACCGTGAGCCTCCTCACTTTTTGGCCAACTTGGACAAGGACCAATTGCGCGGTGCGAAGATTGGGGCTCTAGAAGCTTGGCTTGGGGAAGAGGGAGGTGAGGGGCAGGTGACTACGGTTGTGCGGCGTGCCCTGGCCGCCATGACTGATGAGGGTTCCGAGGTGGTTGATATCACCATTCCGAACCTCGATTCGCTTCTGACAAATTCAAGCGTTATTGGATTAGAATTCGTGATTGATCTAGCAAACTATCTAGCTGGGGTGCCGAGTACTCCAATCGATGGCTTACCCCGAATCGTCGAGCTTGGTCTCCATCATGAAGTGCTGGACGGGACATATCGGCGCCGGAGCTTTGCGGAAAAACGGGATGAAGACGAATACCGCGAAACCCTAGATCGCCAGTTAATGCTCCGAAAAGCCTTGGTCGACTTTATGGACGAACATGGTCTGGATGCGATTGCGTATCCAACACTCAGGGAGGAGCCGACGCTGATTGGAACCACGCCTCGTGGAGGTCGGACCTGTTCACTGGCCGCACACAGTGGGCTTCCGGCCATCAGCGCCCCTGCGGGTTTCACCGAAATGCATTTGCCTGTAGGGATTGAACTCTTAGGACGTCCCTTTGACGACGTTCGGCTTGTTTCGCTCGCATACGGCCTAGAGCAGGCTACGACGACGCGCCGGCCACCACATCGCACACCGAAACTTGTCGAAGCGGGGGGTCCTGAGGCGCTTCTTTTTAGTGCCTCGGGTGAGGCTGATTGGTTGGGAAGGCCGACTGGAGTTCATCTAGACGCAAGCTTCAGTCTCGATCTTCCGGGTGGTAGCCTGAGCTACGTTATCGTTACAGGTGGTGTCCCTGATGACGAGGTGCATGCAATTGTTATCCGACGTCGCGGTGGTGCCGGGCCTGACGCTATCGTTCACCGGGTATCGGGGCCGGGGAATGCAGCGGCCGAGGGTAGCCTCCAACTTACTGCGCACATGCTACATGACTTACTGAACAACCACCTAGAGCTGTCTCTCCACACTACTGATGCTCCTCTGGGAGCTGTTAGTTTTCCGCTCCAAGTGTATCGTTAAACTGGAATTATTTACCACCCTCGAGACCTAAGGTTTTCGGAGTCCGGGCACCCCGTCAGGTTCTTCATCCCACCACCAGAGTGGTGTTAGAGGGCGTTGGCGCGGGTACAGTTCGTTTAGCGTGTCGCCGTCGTACAGACGGCCGTTGAGCATCACCTGCTCGACGGTGTTGGTGTTACGAAGATCATCGAGCGGGTTTGCGCTCAAGATCACGAGGTCGGCGAGTTTGCCTGGTTCGATTGAGCCCAAATCCTGATCGAGGCCGATGGCATCAGCTCCGAAAATTGTAGCCATCTTTAGCGCATCATATTCGTCGAGTTCCGAAGCCGCCATACTCCACAGTTCCCAATGATATCCAAGTCCTTGGAGTTGGCCATGGCTTCCTACACCCGCTTTACCTCCAGCTTTAACGAGGTCTTTCACGAACTCTGCGTGACGAGAAAAGACATGTTGGTCCGCTCGGAACCACTGTGGCCGACGCAACGTGCGAGCGTCGACTTCATCATGTGGGATAAACCGTCTAAGCTTCACATCGTCGTGCGGGTTCTCTCGGCTGTAGTAGTAGTTCTCTGCCCATGGGCCACCGTACGAGACGAGCAATGTTGGGGTGTACACGCGCCCGGTCTCAGCGAACAGTTTTACGTAGTCACCGTAGACGGGGAAGATGGGGATTGAGTGCTCGAGGCCAGGATATCCATCGATCGTTTCGGTTAAATTTTGCCGGATATTAAGTGAGCCTTCTGTTGTTGGCATGAGACCCAACTCGCGTGCGGCCATGATGATGTGTTGTCGTCCTTTGCGCGCGGCAGCGACGTACATCTTAATAGTTTTGGTGTCGAAGTAATTTGAGTATCGGGAGAGGACATCTTTTGCCTCATCCTCAGTGTCGATGCCATCCTGCCAGAACACGCCGGGCCCGGTCGAATAGACGCGTGGGCCAAGTACGGAACCTGACCGAACCATATCTGCATAGGACAACACTTCAGTGTTGCCCGTCTGAGGATCTCGGGTTGTTGTCACTCCGTAGGCCAGGTTGGCTAAGTAGGGCCATATATCGTTTCGGTGCAGCTCATCTCGTGCTCTAAGGTGCGCATGTGTGTCAACGAATCCGGGCAGAATCCAACGCCCGCTAACATCAATCACCTTCGCCTCAGTGGGTACCTCTACCGAGCCTTGGATTCCCACCGCTTCAATGCGGTTGTTTCGGATAACAATGTCTGCATTCTCAATGACTTGGTTGTCGTGCATTGTGATGGCGTGTCCCCCACGGAGTACCGCCAGTGAGGTTGGGATGTCGCGGGGTGCCTCTATTAAGACACGAAACTCACTCGCCTTATAGTGGCCGTCGTTTTGCTCATCGTGTTCTTTGCCATCGGCCTCCTCTTTTTCCGGTTCTTTTGCGTGATCTTCTTTGGCCGCCGCCACACTGTCCTCTACAGTTCGAGCGTCATCGAGATCATAAACAAAGTGCGCGTTTCCTAAAGACCAGTGGATCCTGCGACCATCGGCCTCCCAAGTTGGAAACTCGCCACCGATGTCGGTTAGTTTGCGGGATGGGAAGGAGGCTTTATCAGGGTCTGAGATATTGATTGTGGGGGTGGTCCCGACCTGTGGAACAGTTACTGAATAGATTTGACGTTGTAGCTCTACCAGCGCTTGATCGCCGCGTGGTGCCATCAAGATGGCCGTGGGGGTCAAGCCTTGGCTTGCACCGGTAAGAGTCGCTCCCCGCACCTTGATATGTTGTTTTTCATCGGTTCCATCCCAACGGATTGAAGCCAGTATGTCTGGAGAACGGAACAGGTAAATGCGATCTACGCCATCGACGAAATGTGGGTTTGCGCGCCTATCGGTTGGCGCAATTAGCCTGGCTGTTCCTCCAGTATCATCATCAGTGTTCGCCGAAACCCACACGATCTCTGAACCGGGTGTGCCACCCTCGCCTTGTGTCTTGAATGAACGAACAAATCCCCGAACAGCTACGATCCGGTCACCGGGGCCCCAAGCTGGAGAGAAATAGGTCGCAGCTTTCTCCGTAAGGCGAATGGGATCCCCTCGCCCGTTTGCTCGTGCCTTATAGAGGTGGCCTTCGTCTCCATCCCAGGTTGAGTAGGCAATCCACTCACCGTCAGGTGACCAGGTTGGAAAATGTTCAGAGACGTCTTCATCGGTTAGGCGTTCCGGGTTGGATCCGTCCGAGGCAGATGTCCACAGTCGGTCAAGAGCGGTGAAAGCCAGTCGATCTCCGCTTGGCGAAGGTGAAGCATCCCGGATCTGCCGAACGGTGAACGTTGGTGTGTCTTCGATAGGATAGTCAAAATTCACCTGTGGCCCGAGTGCCAGATCAAATTTTACTTGGAATGGGATTTCCTCAACCTCACTGTTCTCTATGGAAAGTTTCCAAATCTTGCCGCCGTAGGAGACTACCAAGTGTTGGGAGTCGGGTGTGAACGACATCCCGGGTAGGAGGTCTAACGTTGCGCGCGACTCTTGGTCATCGTGTTGGACTGGATAAGCAAGCCAGCGCTCTTCACTTGTTTCGAGATTTCGGAGAACGAGCCCTGTCTGGTCTTCATGTCGCGTGCCGAACACGAGCCAGTGTCCATCTGGCGAGAGTGTAGGCCGAATCGCCGAGCCATATCGAGCCGATTTGGTATAGCGTTCTCCTGTTTCTCGGTCATACGCCTCTATTTGATACTGTGGGAACTGTGCGTTGTAGGTCCAATCGCTTGTCCTACGGGAGTACCAGATATGCCGGCCGTCGGGTGAGACTGCGGGTCCCATCATCTTGAGATTGTCAGGCTCTGAGACGAGTTGGATTCCGCCGCCTCCCTCTATATGGAACATCTTCAACTTGGGGAGAGCTCCGCCGCGGAAATTTCCGAGCGAAGCGATGACATAATCGCCACTGGGTAGCCACTCAGGAGACTCCGCTCGGTTAGCTTTACCCGTGGAAATTTGGCTGGGATCCGAACCATCGAATGACATGACCCAGATGTTTTGCCCGCCATCATGGTCCGATGTGTATACGACCTGAGCACCATCTGGTGAAAACCGTGGTTGAGCGTCGAATGCCATTCCAGAAGTGATCTGGGTTGCGGTGCCCCCTGTGATCGGCATTGTGAACAAGTCGCCGAGGTAGTCAAAAACAATCGTTTGACCGTCGGGACTCACATCAAGCGATATCCAACTCCCTTCAGTCATATCGATAGGAACCCATCGGTCTGGTTCAAGGGGGAGGTTCTCATTTGTCGGGTCGCTTTCTTCTTCTCGCATTACGTCCTGTGCTACTAGCTGCGTGGAGAAAGAGACGACGGTGAATGCAGTGATCGTCAGAAGGTGACGAGAACGTGTTTTGTGATTACAAGAGGTGTGACGGTCCATCAAGATTCTCCTGAGCGGGTTTGATAGGGCGGGTACGCTCGATCACAATGATGAAATGGGGGGCGGAGGCCACTGTCAACATCTCTACTGTATAATGCTGGAATATCTTTGCAAATTTTCCTAATTGAGGTTGCTATAAATGGCCTGGTGACTCTGTGTTCCCGAGCATACAGGCACCTCGTGCAATAGACATGAAGGGCTTGTGCGGAATGTCGATTACTTTGGGCTAAGCTACAGGAATGGAGAGGAGTCCATCCGATGAGTTATGTTCCGGAATATGTTTTATTTGTTACAAATGGCGCAGGTTGGTTCTCACGGAGATGATATGACCAATTCGACGATTCAAGCTCTTGCGTTCGTGGGAAGTCTTCGCGTCGCTTCATATAACCAAGCCCTTCTGCGTGCTGCGATTGAGCGATCGCCTAGAGAATTGGAAATGGACGTATTCGATTTGGCGCGGGTACCGTTTTATAACGCTGACTTGGAGGCTGACGGAGACCCGGATTCGGTTTCAGATCTAAAGAGAAAGATACATGCTTCTGATCTCGTGTTCATCGTGACGCCTGAATATAACCAAGGTATGTCGGCCGTAACGAAAAATATGATCGATTGGGCATCTCGCCCACCACGGCCTCAAGCTTGGGATGGCAAGCCGATTGCAATTATGGGGACAACGCCTGGTCCCCTAGGGACAGCGGCAGCACAGAGAGCGCTTCGGGAGTGTCTGAGCTCGAATAATGCACGGGTTATGCCGCAACCTCGGTTGCTTCTGGGAGGAGCGAACTCACTCTTCGACCAGGATTTTAAGATGGTAAATGAAGCCGCTATGGAGCGTCTCGAAAAATTCATGAGTGCGGCTATAGAATGGGCCAGACTCTTTCAGAGGAGCTGATGCCGGTGACAAATTACTCCAGTGAACGAGTGGTCTTCGAGAGCCTCGCTCCAGATGTCCAGAAGCCGACTCGATCAACAGAGCTGTCGGCCGGCTACGACGTCAGAGCGCATCTGACACGTGAGCTAATCCGCATTCGCCGCAGTGCGGTAGAGGCTGTGTCGGAAGAAGCCGCCGTTGCCGATGTTGGGTCAGATCCGGCCATCATACTCGCACCTGGAGACCGAGCCCTTATTCCTACCGGTTTTCGGGCTCGACTCCCTAAGGGTTACGAAGCGCAGATCCGAATGCGCTCCTCTCTCGCTTGGAAGTGTGGCCTTACCGTTCCAAACGCCCCAGGTACTGTGGACGCTGATTACCCAGACGAATGGTTTGTCCTCGTCCTGAACTCCTCCCCCCACCCCGTGAAAATTACGCATGGTGAACGCATCGCCCAGATCGTCCTCAACCGATTTGCTGTATTTGACTGGGAAGAAGGAGAGGTCTCAGTTTCCACGGATCGGGTCGGTGGTTTAGGAAGCACTGGAATCGAGTAGGCCTGTACCTGGGTGACAAACACACGATGAAGCACCTCCTATTCTTTGCGTTGAAGCGGCTACTTAAGCAGGTTGGGGAACGAACGCTGCTCCACGAAAGAAGGGGCATGTTTATCACGTGCAATTTTGGTTGTCGATATCGATAAGGCGGAGGTGGAGATGCCCGAATGGCAGGACTGGCTCATTGGAATACCTGTCCTAATTGCGCTACTAGTGATCTTGCTTGTTGAAGTAACCGACCGTTAGCCGTGACATGAGATTGCGTGGCGCGGTTCCCCGGTTGAGTGCTATTTGATGGTGGAAATTTAGGAGTTGTCTATCAGTGGGAATGGAGTTGTTCCCATGGCCTAGAAATGTCTACCACTGGTACAACTCGGTCCGCTTCGCCCACCTGAGTTAGGCTGCCCGCACTTGCATCCAACTGGCAACCCAAATCGCCTTCTCTTATAAGGACCAAGTAGGAGTTTACATGAAGCCCACGATTATACTACTTACATGGATATTGATCGGAACCTCGCCGATTTCTTCCCAGGTGCCCGAATGGGTGGCTGATGGCGTGGCTGTAGTTAGTGCACCTTCGCAGGCAGGTAGCCCATCCGGAAACGTAGGGTGGATCGAATTCGATGATTATGTGCTCGTAATCGATGGAACGATTGGAGATGGGGAACAGGGGGTGGCCGAAATCGCCCGGCGTTATTCGGGGAAACCCATTCGTTTCGGGGTGCGAACATTTGGGAGTGGTGAGAAGGCATCAGAAGATCACTTTACAGATGTGGTTTGGCTCACGGCCTTGGAGTCCGATTTCATTGCTCCAAAAAAACGGGGGGGCATCGGTGATTCGATACACGTGTCGTCCATGGTTTCCGGTAATGTATTAGAGGTTCGGTCAGGAACTACTCTCCAAGACTCCAATCGTCTCGTGGAGTTCCACCACGTCAACGATCGAGAAAGCGGCTCTCTCGCTGTCTACGTTCCTGATTCCGGTGTCCTCTTCACCGGTGATCTTGTCGGCTCCGACCGAAGTTCAACCCCTTTGCCAATAGAGAGTTGGATTCGAGCGCTGAAACGTTTTGAACGCATGAACCCTAAAATTGTTGTTGCGGGTAGCGGTCAGGTTCTGGGTCCCGAAATCATCGTTGAAACTCGTAGTACGCTTGAGAAGCTTAAAGAACGCGTTCTCGATGCGCTGGGGTATGCTAGGAGTCGAAAGCAGGTATTTGACGTCGTGGGGCCAGAAGATTTTGGGGTAATCTCGGAGTTTGCCTTCGGTAAGATATACGACGAACTCGTGGGTCTCCGGCCTGCCACGGATTTTATAGATGAACTGGGGCTTCAAGAAGGCCCTTCTCCAACGTCTGTAAGCCCGGGATGGACCCGCCCTACCAAAATTGTCGTGGCTGACCTTTGGCCAGGACGGACAGGGCAGATGGCTTTGGTTGCGCCCGGGGTCGACGTTGTCGTAGCAGGCAATCCCAGTGAAGCGGCCGAATTGGGACGCGATGCTGATGCTGTTCTAGGGTGGCTGACACCACAGATCTTTACCGAGGCACAGAACCTGCGGTGGGTGCAGCTTAGTTCTGCTGGGGTAGAGGGATACCTGGGAATACCAGGGCTGAATGAGAGCGAAGTTGTCTTATCTAATGCACAGCGAATTTTCGGTCCGGGCGGTGCAGAACATGTTTTGGGGATGGTGTTAATGCTGAGTCGCCGCCTAAACATAGCCCTAGAACTACAGCGCGAACGTCGTTGGGATATAACTCCCTTAACTGGTGTGACACCCTACATAGGAAAGGGGAGTGAGCTTCTCGAACTTCGAGGGCGCACGCTCTTGGTAGTTGGATTGGGTGGTATTGGTACTGAAGTGGCCCGTGTAGCAAACGGAATTGGCATGCGCGTTATTGCCACACGGGGTAGCAGTCGGCGTGGTCCATCGTTTGTGGAGTACGTCGGCCTTGCGTCAGAACTCTTGGAGTTGGTACCGGAAGCAGATGTTATCGTTAACAGCCTACCCCTTACTCCTGCCACCGAAAAGCTCTTCGACAACGAGTTTTTTTCCAAAACAAAACCAACATCGTTTTTAATTAATGTCGGAAGGGGCGGAACAGTCGATACCGAAGCTCTCATGTCAGCTTTGCGTGAGGGACGAATTTTAGGAGCAGGTCTAGATGTAACTGATCCCGAACCGCTCCCGGAAAATCATGAGCTTTGGGGAATGCCAAACGTCATTATCACCCCGCACCTAGGGGGGGATGGTGATGGTCATATGGAGCGTATGTGGCTGTTATTTAGAGAGAATCTACGCCGTTTCGCGAATGGAGAGCCGCTACTGTCCGTTGTGAACAAACAAAGAGGGTATTGAGTTTGGGGCTGATCACTCGCAGGGCATGATGTTGCGTTAGTAGCGTTGAAGTATCTCAAACGTGTGCAGTTGGCGAGTTGTTGCTTAGCTTGGAGGACGTAACGCCGGGGTGGCGGAATCGGCAGACGCATCGGACTTAAAATCCGAAGGGGGGTAACCCCCGTGTGGGTTCAAATCCCACCCCCGGCATACTGTTTTCAAACAACACGAGAAGGTTTCGTTAACCACGGTTACCTTCACCCCAGGCGGATGTAATTGGTTCCCCTTCAATGAAGCGTTCTGGTCTAAACGCCTTAATGTCGATGGCCGGACTCTCTCCACAGATAATGCTGGCGAGTGCTTCGCCAATTGGTGGCGCAAGCTTGAAACCATGACCACTACCTCCGAAGAATGCGAAATAACCTTGAACTTCCGGTCGTGCTCCTACAATTGGGTGCCAGTCATCGGTGATAGTATAAATCGAAGCATAGCCTCCCAAATGCTTTGCCGTCTCTAAGGCAGGAACCCTTTTGAATAAGGGTTCCTCGATACGTTGTCGTGTTCTTGGGTCTAGGTTGGGGTCATAATCATTCGGGTGTAAAGGTTCTATCTCCTTGGGTGCTCCCAATCCCGCCATAATTCTGTTTTGGGAATGGGGCCGGAAGTAGGATCGATGGTATGGATCGGAAACCACCGGAAGAGGTCCAAAGTCAGCGGGCATCTCAACAAACAGGTCACTCTCGCGACTCCAACGAAGTGAAGTTTTGACGTCGAGCCACGAATCGATGTGTCCGGCCCAAGCCCCCGCCGAATTGATGACGACGGGAGTCTCGATTGCTCCGTCTGTGGTCTCGACTCCGGTGATTCGGCCCGCCTTTTTGCGAATCCCTGTTGCAGCGCTCCCCTGGCATGCCTTTAGGCCCCATTCTTCGGCACGACGGATGAGGCTCTGTGTTGTTTTAACAGGATCTGCATACCCGGAACGCGGTTCGAAGACTCCCTTGACCACGTTGGCAAGAGAAAGCTGGGGTGCGAGTTCCCGGATATCGTCTGGCGAAAGGTCTTGCACATCGAGCCCGTGCCTACTTTCCAACTCAAAAATTCGATTACCCACAGAGAGAGAGTTGGGGTCAACCAGCAGCAGAAAACCCACTTGTTGAAATCCGCAATCGCCACCGAGCTCGTCGTGCTCATCCTCAAACATGTGGAGGGCGCGTTTAGCGAGCTCGAGTGTGATGTGATTTGTATAATAGGTTCGGACGTTGGCAGCTGAATGACCTGTGCTGACCGCTGCCAGATGTTTTGCTTCAAGAAGCACGATCTTTCCGAACCGGTTCTTGGCAAGAAAGTGTGCGGCGCTGGCCCCCATGATTCCACCTCCAATGATGACCGCATCTGCTGTCTTCATGGTCGATCACCGTATCCATCGTTTAATGGAGTGCTCGATTGCCGAAGTGAGGCCGTTTCATCGTCGTCGATTGTCCACGTATCTGGATCGATGTGTACGCGGTAGACTTCTCGAGCTCTGGTGCAGCTGATCTTTCCCTCCCTAGCGTCTCTCAGTACTGCAATTGGATTGCGTCTCTCGGGTGGTTCGTACCCCCCACCCCCTGCCGTCTCGATCCGTACATGATCCCCGCTCGCTAGCTGGACTGTGGTTTTAGACCCCAGGTCACTTTCGCCTTCACCGGAGATCAATCGATAGCTTGCGACCTTCCCGTCACCACCTCCATGAAGACCCCAAGCGGGAAACCGTGCTCGGTCAGCCAAAGTTGTGAACATCGGTTCATGGTCTACAAAACTGTACTCGCGACATAAGCCGAGTCCGCCCCGATAACGGCCGGCCCCTTCTGAATTTTCCACCAAACTGTACTCATGTATTCGCACGGGATAATTCAACTCCATCTCTTCTATAGGAGCATTTTGGGTGTTCTGGATATGAGTTTGGACTGAGTCCGGACCGTCTGAATTAAAGCGGCCACCGTACCCGCCAGCGAGAGTTTCCAGGAAGCAGTAGTACTCACCGGTCCGTGGATCTTCTCCCCCGAATCCCACGTGGCAGATCATACCCTTGGTGCCGGCTGGAACGTGTTCAGGCATTGGGTCGGATAAAGCCTTGAACATCACATCACAGAGTCGCATAGCTACTTCCCAGCCACCGACAACCCCAACGGGTGGTCGCACATTAACGACCGACCCCTCCGGTGCAACCACGTCAATTGGACGATAGAAGCCTTCGTTCACTGGAATATCGGAATCCACCAGGCATTTGAGAACATAGACGCATGCAGTAAAGCATTGAGTGAGGTTGCAGTTCATGGGAGCTGCGCGCTGCGTATCCGTCCCAGTGAAGTCGAATTTTGCCGTGGTTCCGTCTAAGCTGATTCGAACCTTTAGGTGCACCGGTTCATCTGTAATACCGTCATCGTCGAGCCACCCTTCGGCTTCGAAATCACCCTGTGGAAGTTTTGCTATCTCTGCAAGAAGTCTTCGTTCGCTATAATCGATCAGGCTGTCCATATAAGAGCGAACGGTTTCCGGACCGTAACGATCCATCAAAGCAGACAGCCGCCGCATCCCTATTTCGTTCGCAGCTCCCTGCGCCCGGAGGTCGCCAGCCACTTCCTTCTTGGCTCGCACGTTAGCGAGCACAAATTTCAGTATGTCTTCTACAATTTCGCCACTGGCTATCAGTTTGACGACGGGCAAGATGATCCCTTCTTGATAGATTTCCCGGAAAGCCCCAACGCTAGCTGGTGCGCCGCCGCCGACGTCAACGTGGTGGCAGCAGTTGGCCACATAGCCGATCAACTCATCCTGGTAGTAAAAGGGGGAAATGAGGAATATGTCATTGAGATGGCTCCCTTGGCGGTGCGGATCGTTGACCAGCAAAGCATCGCCTGGCTTGAGATTCTCGACCCCATACTCCGCCACCGCACGAGGAACCAATCTTCCGATTGTGACAAGGTGGGCTGGTTGACAAAATGCTTGTGCGATCATTTGACCGTCTGCGTCCACAAACGCACACGAATAATCGAGACGTGTTTTGATGTTGGTTGAGTATGCGGTTCGCTGAAGAGAGACGGACATCTCTTCAGTTGCCTCAACGAGTGCATTTCGGATCACCTCAAAGAGCACGGGATCCGTAGCTGACTTCTGGTCCGCGTCGTCGGTTACTTTGGTTTGGTTCTCAAGCTTCGGTGGCAAATTTGTCCTCCGATTGCCGGGTTTCTATATGGGTTCCGATTGATAGGATCCCGATTGTTATTGGCAGCCCGATCAAGATTGGATCCAAATCCCAGATGATGACAACCGAACTTACCTCTCGTATGGCTCCGAAGGTCTGCCAAAAAGCCTGAATCCCACCGCCAATGAGCATGGCTGCCATGACTGTTGTGGGGGCTTTCCGCACAGATGGGAACAGGACTAGTCCAATCAATGCGGGTGCGACGGATGCCCCCATGATGCGCCCCCCAATCCAATTTAGTTCGATTAATAGTGGGAGTGCAGAATAGATAAGGGCAGCCAGCCCTCCGACGATGAGCACGTTAATTCGATAGACCCAAAGCTGTTTGGCCGTGCTAGCAGTTGGTTCTACGAAACGGGCATAAATATCCAAGGTGAAGTTGGACGAAATTGTGTTGATAGTGCTTGATAGTGTCGACATACTTGCAGCCAGAACGCACACGACGATTAAGCTGGCGAGCTGGTTCCCCGCCGCGCCGAATGCCAGTGTGACGAACGCATCTTCAGCTGCAAGATCAGGTCCGTAGATCGTCCGACCTATCATCCCAATCAGTGGTGGTGTCATGTACCACAGCGAAGCAATCACTCCTCCATATAAAAATCCTCTACGAGCTACCGACGCACTCGAAGCCGCAAAACCGCGCTGGATGAGGCCTTGATACGAACTCGTGATAGCGAGCCCAATAACGATCCAGGCGAGTACTTGCGTCATCCCCGCGCGGCCAAAGATGTCGAGCAAGGCGGGATCGAACGTGTTTCGAAGCTCACTGATTCCGCCCGCCTGAGCTACACCCGCGATAAGTAGGCCGATGGAGCCTGCCAAGATGATGAAAAACTGGATCGCGTCGGTCACCATCACTGCCCACATCCCACCGAGGAGCACATATACCGAGGTAACACCGAGCCATAGTACCAGCGACTCTAGCACAGAGATTTTGAGTACCGTGGTTGTGACAATAGTCAAAGCGCCGATGGTTCCGGCAGTGACACCCATATCGCGAAGGATTACGAGGAACAGTGAAACAGTGCGGTGTCGCGGCCCGAAATAGTATCCAAAAAGTTCTGGGATGGTTATAACCCCTGTCTCCCAGAGCCTAGGTATGATGAAGTACCCGATCCAGATTGTCGCAAGCATGAAAGAGCCACCGCTCCAGTAAGCGTCCAGCCCAAAATCTGCCCCAAGTGCTGAAATCCCGATCAATGTGGTTCCATTGATCCAGGTGGCGGCGACCGAGAACGCAATGAGCCACACACCCGAGTTCCGTCCGGCTACCGCCATATCTTCGACCGAGACGACTCGTTTTCGCCCCCGTATGCCGATTGATATCATGAGCAGTAAGTAGGCAGCAATAAGCCACCATGACGGTTGAGCTTGTTCCATACCTGTCTACCCTCGGAGGAACCAGCGCCAGAACCCGATGTATCCGAACCCCAACACTATCAGGAATACGATCACCACCCACGGGTTCATCCGCGGAAGATCAACTCTTTCCATAGGATCGACTTCATTGCGGGCCGTATCTGAGCGCTTTGATTCTGGACCGGTCGGGAAGGGTATGCTCATGGTTGTCTTGATGTGATGAGGAGGTTTCCGAACTCGTCAATGTCGGCGCTGGAGCCAGGGTGAAGCAGTGTTGTGGAGTCGACTTCCTCTATGATGGCGGGGCCTTCTAGGGCTTGGTTCATTTGGAGCGCCGATCGCCTGTATACTGCTGTATCCGCGAAGTCGGCGTCTTCAGAAAAGAACACGCGTTTCGTTCCAATGAGCGCATTCTTCAGGGTGCCCGCTTCCGAGTTGATCTTCGGAAGCCGTGGTTTGGTGGTCTTCCCAATAGCGGTAACGGTGAAGTTGACCAGTTCGACTGCTTGTTCAGGATATCCGTGGCCATATGTTCGCTCATGCTGGACGTGAAACTTCTTGACGGCTTGGTCGAGTGTGTGGGCATTGACCTGTGCCTCAGGGCATGGGACAGACAATTCGGACGACTGGCCGGCATACCGCATCTCGATCTCACGCTGGAATTCCATCTCGGCAGCAGTCACACCTTCGCGCAGGAGTGTTTGTCGGCCCTCATCTTCCATTGCTACGAAGATCTCCCGAATCAGATCGAAGTCTTTCACGTCAGCAGGCATGATGAGTGTGCGTGAGAACGCGTGCTTGAGGTCTGTGACCAAAAGCCCTAGAGCAGAGGCCGTTCCCGGGCTGGGTGGAATCACAAGTGTTGGAATCTGCATTTCAATGCAAAGTCGGTTGGCATGCAGCGGCCCCGCTCCCCCAAATGCGACCATCTTTAAGTCTCTTGGGTCATAGCCTCGACGAACCGTCACGAGCCTCAGCGCGTTGATCATGGTGGCGTTCGCTATTTCGACGATGCCATTGGCTGCTTCGATAACAGTGAGGCCTAATGGGTCAGCGCATCGTTCACGAATACCGTTAATGGCAGCGTCTTCATCAAGTTGTATTTCGCCACCGAGGAAGTACTCTGGATTGAGTCGTCCCAGCACCAGGTTTGCATCGGTTATGGTTGGATCCTGTCCGCCCTTTCCATAGCAGATCGGACCTGGATCGGCACCTGCACTCTGAGGACCGACACGTAAGATCCCCCCGGGATCGATCCAAGCGATGCTTCCACCACCGGCTCCTACCTCGACCAAGTCTATTACCGGCGTACGGATTGGGTAGCCACTGGCACGTGTCATTCCCTGGCCGGGTTGGGCCTGTGCTCCTACCTCGTATTCCTTGGTGACCTTGGGCTGACCATCTAAGATCAAGCCTGCCTTCGCAGTAGTACCACCCATGTCAAAGGAGATGAGGTTGGTGTGACCTAGATTTCCTGCGATGAAATTGGCTGAAACTACTCCAGCTGCCGGCCCTGACTCGACCATGAAAACGGGCTTGTTCGCAGCCTGTGAAAATGTCAAAACGCCGCCGTTTGACTGCATGACGAGAAGCTCTGCATCCATCCCGTAGTCTCTCAGACCATCCCGGATGCCAGTAAGGTAGCGAGCCACGACAGGGATGATGCAGGCATTGATCACGCTAGTACTGGCCCTGAAGTACTCACGGAATTCCGGACATACACTGGAAGACAAAGACAGGGGTATGTCGGGATTGTCCTCATGGAGAATCTCAGCTACACGGGTTTCGTGAGTTGGATTCACGTACGCGTGAAGCAAACATATAGCTACAGATTGAACGTCCGATTGTTGTAGCATTCGAGAGATCTCTCGAACGGCATTTTCATTAAGAGACTCGAGAACAGTGCCCTCTGCGTCCAAGCGTTCTGGAACCTCATAGCAAAGGTCACGCGGGACGAGGGGTCGGAGCTTCTCAAAATGAACGTCATAGAGAGATGGCCTTACCTGTCGACCAATCTCAAGCATGTCCCCGAAACCCTTCGTGGTCAGGAACGCCGTTTTTGGTGTCTTCCCCTCAATTAGGGCGTTCGTGGCAACTGTCGTTCCATGGACGAGATGAGAAATGAGTTTTGGCTCCACCCCACTCTTTTGCAAAATGCGTGACACCGCATCCATGAACCCAAGGGATGGGTCATCTGGTGTGGAGGAGACCTTAGCGGTGTCAATCCGTCCATCTGTCGAGATGAGTACTGCGTCGGTGAAGGTGCCACCCACATCAATCCCAAGATGAAAACAATTGTTTTTCATGGTTAGCCCATTTTGGAGGGCAGACCTTCCTGAGATGGTGTGCGGTATCGCCTTGTAACGTCGGCTACGAGTCAACTATGATTTCATTGGCGAGTCATGGGGACAAGCCCTATTTGTCTAAACTAGCTGAAGGAATTCTTCGTTCCTTGTTTGTTGATTGGGCTTCGGGTGGACGCGCTGGGCGGGACTCTTATCTTAAATGGTGTGCCGGCGGATCGATTTTACGGTTGGTGCGGCCATCATATGCGAAGGAGGCTAAAGTGGATCGAAGGTCATTTGTCAGGGCGGGGTTGGCGGGTGCTGGGGCGGCTAGCCTCAGCGCGTCGATCAAAGGAGATATGGTGGCCCAGACGCCGCCACTCCAGCCGGATCCGAATTCGCTGTCTAGTGTGGTCGCCGGCGATGTGGTGGTGGTAAAAGACGTCATGGTCCCGATGAGGGATGGTCTTGAGCTAGCAACAGACTTGTATTTGCCAGCGGAGAACGGAGTTCCCTTAAATCAGAAACTTCCGGCGGTATTGGCAAGAACTCCATACGATAAAATGCGTCCGATTTCCATCGAGCACGCAATGTTCTTTGCGACTAACGGCTACGTGTCTGTGGTTCAGGATTGCCGAGGGCGGTTCAACTCGCCAGGCGACTTTTTTCCTTTCGTCCAAGAACCGGAGGATGGCTATGACACGGTAGAATGGCTTGCCCGCCATAGCTCTTGTAACGGTAAGGTGGGAACCTACGGTGTTTCATATCAGGCGTGGGTCCAGTTTGAAACTGCGACATTGAGTCCGCCAAGTTTGGTCACAATGATCCCCTACGAAGGACCGACGAACGCGTATACCTACAGTATGAAGGGGGGCGGAGCTCTTCACCTAGGGTTGCTCCAGTGGATTCTTTCCGTGGCTTCTAACGGAAATGAGGCGATAAAGGATCCGGCCATTACGAAAGCCATCGATGCCATGCGTCAGGGACAGGGTTTTCTGGAATGGGCTTCACGTATTCCATGGAGGCGTGGAGAGACACCGCTCAGTCTCGCCCCCACCTACGAAGAGGCGGCTTTCCAGTTGTACTTCGAGAATTACGATTACAGCGATTTTTGGAAGCAGCCTGGCTTGGGGATGGACGAGTATTTCGAATCTTTCCCGGAAATGCCCATCCTCTGGGTAGTTGGTTGGTTTGATTGGTATCCAAGGACAATCAGTGATGGATACCAGGAGATGGTTCGTCTCGGTCGGAAAAACCAACACCTCCTCGTTGGGCCATGGACACATAATAATTTTGAGTCATCCATCGGGGACGTAAATTTTGGTCAAAAAGGTGCGCGGATTCGTACCTATGATGATTATCTGAATCTTGAACTCAAATGGTTCGACCGATGGCTAAAGGATGATGAGACTGCGGACATTTGGGCGCCAGCGAAGTACTTCATTATGGGAGGGGGCAATGGCCGTCGCGCAGAGAACGGTCGTATAAACCAGGGTGGGGAATGGCGTTATGAGGATAACTGGCCGCCTTCCAGTGTTCGAGAAACTGCGTTTTATCTGGATGGGGACGGGACGTTAGCCCTCAACGAACCGACGAGCCGCACGCCGTCCACCACTTACACATATGATCCACAAAATACCGTCTCCAGTAACGGTCGATGCATCGTAGCTTATGGGCCTGCACTCGAGTTTGGTTTCCAGGGGATGGGCCCTCGGGACCAGATCGAGATGGAGACTCTGAAGGGCCATGGAATTCCCGGGATGCCCATCGCTTCTCGTCCGGATGTCTTGGTATTTCAAACTGTTCCCCTGAGTGAGGCACTGATAATTGCGGGAAATGTTACTGTGGTGCTTTATGTCTCATCGGATGCTCCCGACACTGACTTTTTCGTGAAGCTGCTCGATGTTCATCCGAGCACTGTTGACTATCCCAGCGGTTATGCATTTCCCGTATCCGAAGGTATCCTCCGGGCACGATATCGGGATGGATTCGAACAGGCACGCCTAATGGAAAACGGCGAGGTGTATATGCTTGAGTTTCCACTGGAACCTTCAGCTAACAAGTTCAAGCTAGGCCACCGTATTCGTGTTGATGTTTATAGCAGTAGCTTTCCCAACTTTGACATCAATCGTAATACGGGGAACCCGAATGATCGAACGTGGCGTGTCGCAAACAATACCATATACCATGAGGCCAGTCGTGCTTCGCATATCCTTCTTCCTATGTTGCCATAGGATGGATCATAACTTATTTTTTTATAATACTTTAACTCATACTACCTATTCTTATCTATGAGCATCGATAAGTCGAAAATCTTGCCTGTAGGACGGAGGGTCGATGACGGTTTCGTACGATAACTCGAGGCTCATATTTGAAGGCATCAAGGCTGCGGGAATTCGAAGCATTTCTGCCCTGCCCGAGACATGGCTGGGATTGCTTCTCCAGAGGGCTGATGACGACCCTGAGGTAGGCCTGATCCAGGTCGCTAAAGAGGAGGAAGCCATCGGTGTAGCGGCGGGAGCGTATTTTGCTGGTGAGCCGCACGTACTTCTGATGCAAAATCATGGATTTCTGGCTGCGATCAATGGCATCGTGTCCCTTGCACAACTCTATGGGATTCCGCTTTGTATGCTTATCGCGGTTCGGGGGCACTGGGGTGAACCTTACCCGTGGCATACCCGGGGCGGGATCGTAACGGAAGAGGTCCTACGGTCGCTCGGAATTCCGTTCGAGTACGCTCGGGACCCAGGCAAGGTTGCCAAGCAAATTCGAGAAGCTCACACGTTTTCGGAGAGCTCGCTTTCTCCAGTTGCGTTGCTCCTCACGCGGGACCTCATGGAGGAGGACTGATGGAACGCGCAGAGTGTCTCGAGCAAATCTACTCAGAGCTTGATGATAAGCTGGTTGTGACCATCATGGGTGCCTGTGCCCAGGAACTCTATGATCTTGGGCACAGAGAAAACTTCTTCTATCTGCAACACGCCATGGGGTTGGCCTCCTCAATTGGGTTGGGATTGGCCATGCACCTTCCGAAAGAAAGAGTCGTTGTATTGGATGGGGATGGTTCAGTGCTCATGAACTTGGGGACTCTTGCGACTCTCGCTCGTTACCGGCCCAAAAATCTCATTCACATCATTTTTGACAACGGAAGCTTGCTCTCGACAGGAGGTTTTGAGTCGCAGACGACCTCTGGAATTACTGACCTGGCTGCTATCGCCCGCGGAGCAGGGATCGAACACGTGCACACTGCCGAAACGTTACTCGATTTCGGTGAGGCAATGATCGAATCCCTCGAGCGTGACGACCTGAGTGTGATTGTCGCAAAGGTGGATGCTGTCGGCCCTGATAATTACGGGATGAATTTTCAACTGCCCGAGAACGCTTTCCGGTTCAGGCGGTGCATCCTTGACAAGAAGTCGGCCTGAAGCTCTGAGCCATTCACGGTAAAACCAGTCATCTCCTTCGGGAAGTTCGCCTCGTGTGTTTGTTTGAAGTTCGGTTGTGAACACGCTACTAAGGGTTATTAATTCTCAGTCTCCGAGTGTGGTCCCAAAGGATTTGATTTCACTGAAGAAATTGGTTCCGGGACCGTGCTGTTCCCGATCACTGCTATATGGATTTCACTAAAGTGCCAGATTCTACAGAAAATGGGACAACGGCTGCGGCCACGAACCGCTGGCGATTCGGATCACGCGAGTTGGATGATGTCGATAGGGAAGCTGTGATTGCACGAAACTGGTGGGGAACGCTCGCCACAGCGATTGATGGTCAGCCGTACGGAGTCCCTGTTGTATATGGGTATGACGGAGAGCATTTCTATGTGGCAAGTGCGGCAGGGCGTAAGGTCGAGGTGGTCGAAGCAAACCCCTTGGTTAGTCTGACGATCGTCGAAGTCAGTCCCGATGCGAGTGGTTGGTCATCGGTTATCGCATTGGGTTGCGTCGACTTTGTACAAGATCCATCTGGTTATCTTAAGGCACTCAAAGCGCTCCGAAGACAGCGCGGATATACGGGAACTGTCGGCCCGAAGGATGCCTTACGAATGGCTAGGGCCCGGGTGATGCGAATCCTCCCGGCGGAAATCACCGGGAGAACCAAGGCCTAAGTAAGTATCGTGAGCGCTGATTCCCTTGTGCCTCATCGCTCACGATACTTGAGGCAAGCGATTCTATCTCTAATGTTTGACATATTTCGTCAGGCCGCCTCCAGCTGTTGGACGAGAGATTGGGCCTTCTGCAGCATACACATTACCTTCCGGATCGACTGCAACTCCCTCGCCGGCAACGCCTTGAGGTCTGTTCTCCGATGCATGTGGAGGAATGAAAGCAGTGACGCGGTCCTCTGATACGTGGCCAATCCGAACACCGGTCTTCCAACCAGGATGTCGTTCGGGGCTCGATTCCGAATCGATCGCGTAGAGATTATCATCACTGTCGATAAATAAGCCGCTGATTCGACTGAACTGGTAGTATGAATCGAGATAGTTTCCATCTTGGTCGAAAATCTGGATTCGGTGGTTGCCGCGGTCTGCGACGAAGAGTCTGCCCTGTGAGTCGAAGGCTAAAGCATGTGGGGTTCGAAATTCTCCGAGACCTGTGCCAATCGTTCCCCATTCCATGATGTATTCACCATCAGATGAGAACTTAATGATTCGGCCAGTAGATCCTTCAGGAGGGGCGTCGTCTTGACCGCTGTGTCCGTCCGCCACAAAAATTTCTCCGGTGGGTGACGTGATCACATCATTGGGCTGATTAAGCAGCCCTGGTTCACTACCAGCGACACCTGGTTGGCCCAGAGTCAACAGCACTTCACCTTCCGGACTGAACTTAATGACTTGGTGGCCCTTTGTTCCTGTCTCGTTACCCAGCATGTCAGACACCCAAACGTTCCCCTCTGTGTCAACGTGGATGCCATGGGGCAGAACAAATAAGCCCGCACCGAAGCTTGCCAGAACCTCGCCGGTCTCTCGGTGGAACTTTAAAATCGGGTCGACATGATTTTCCTCGCACCCACCAGAGAGCGTGCTCGCACCACATCGGTCGTAGGCCCATATGTGCCCGTCGAATGGATCGATGTCGACCCCGGCGGTTGAACCCCAGGTCCGACTATCTGGAAGTGGTCCCCACTCCGTGATTACCATTGAGGTTGGGTTGGGGAGATCGCTGCTGGCTGGGTCGACAATCAAAGAGTCATCGACGGCTTGATCGCCTGTTTCTGGAGTACAGGCTGCGATTCCCCCTAAGAGTCCCACGACCAACATGAGTGTGAGTTTTGGATCTTGTAATTTTGTCATTATAGCCCCTCGTCAAACTGTTCAGTTACAGCTTAGGGTGGCCAAGACTCTACAAGCAGGCAAGAGAGTGGGCGTAGGGTAAGTGCAGGAGTCGAAGGCGATCCTAGAACCCTGGATCTGGCCAGATGTGAATGGCGACCCCAAATTCAGAAGAACGGTCCACGAGAACCGAGAGAACTGAGAGGATAAAGTCTTCATGCCGATCTGCGACGGACCAGAGATGCGTACTTTCGGGTTTTCCGTGCTGTGTGCCTTATTCACGATCTCTCTTGTGCCACTATCCGGATGTGCTCAAGCAGATGGTATCCCTCGAACTGCTTCAGGAAAGCCGGACTTTAACGGTATCTGGCAGGCACTTGGGAACTCTTATTGGGATATTGAACCGCATACGGCCCGCCCGGCGCTTGCCATGCAACCAGGTCCGGTGGTTCCGGTGCCCGCTGCAGAGGTGCTTGCATTTGGTGCGGTTGGTTCTGTGCCTTCCGGGCAGGGAGTAGTAGTTGGCGGAGAGATCCCGTATTTGCCAGAGGCGCTTACGCAGAGAGATGATAACCGAGAACACTGGTCTGAGCGTGACCCAGAGATCAAGTGCTATCTGCCAGGAGTACCTCGCGCCAATTATATGCATCTCCCGTTTCAGATCTTCCAGAGTGAAAGGAAGTTTTTCATTGCATACGAATACGCTGGGGCGGTGCGCGACGTTTACCTCGAAGATCCTGGTCCGCCTCAAGTCGACTCTTGGATGGGTCAGTCAGTTGGCCACTGGGAGGAAGACACTTTTGTAGTCCAGGCAAGCGGGTTTAACGGCCGTACTTGGTTTGACCGAGCTGGAAATCACCATAGCTCGGCCCTACAGGTGACTGAGCGTTGGACTATGCTGGGTCCAGATCACATCCTTTACGAAGCAACGATGGAGGATCCCAACACGTTCTCTCGTCCATGGACAATTCGTACTCGCCTGTACAGGAATATCGACCCTGCGGCCCGACTCGGTCAGTTCAAGTGTTTACCTTTTGTGGAAGAGCTTCTCTACGGTCACCTTCGCAAGACCCCAATCCCGCGATAAAGGAGTGGAGATGAGGGTGATGGTGCTTCTAGTAGCAGTCGCAGGCATAATTTGGATCGGGGCGGGGCAGGCGCAGGATAGTAGCCCGTGGGTTATGCCTCGCACCCCAGAAGGTTACCCAGATCTTGAGGGAAACTGGACCAACGCCACGATTACCCCCATTGAACGATCTCAGGAATATGGTGCTATTCTCACCCCCGAGCAGGTGTTAGATATCGAGGGCAGACGCCAGGAATTCATAAACGTCTCCTCTGCACCAAGTGATCCTGATCGAGAAGCACCCCCGGCAGGCGGCGTGTCGACAGGAGGCGACGCTGTTCTCGACGCGG
Organism: uncultured Gemmatimonadota bacterium; assembly: GCA_964480515.1. Lineage (GTDB taxonomy): Bacteria > Gemmatimonadota > Gemmatimonadetes > Palauibacterales > Palauibacteraceae > Palauibacter. The sequence continues at coordinate 30,573 of CAYZOT010000003.1, read as the reverse complement.
CTGCTGGTGGTACAGGCGGTTACAATATTTTTTATTTGGATCGTGGTGACAGGGTGGCAATTTACAATGGTGAGTTGCGAAGTTCGCTAGTTACCAGACCCGAAAATGGTCGTGTTCCGCAACTCACCTCCGAAGGAGAGCAGCGCCGCCGGGCGCTGTTTCTGAGACGAACTCAATTCGGTGAGTATGATAATCCAGAAAACCGGCCTGTTGCCGAACGCTGTATCCTGTCCTTCGGTTCTAACGCAGGTCCACCGATGCTCCCAAATTATTTCTACAATAACAATTACACGATTGTTCAGACTTCTGGTCACATCATGATTATGACCGAAATGGTTCACGATGTTCGAATCATCCAATTAGGGGAGCCCAAGGCGATGCCAAACGATATTCGTCCTTGGTTGGGTGAGTCGTGGGGCAGGTGGGTAGGGGACACGCTGGTTGTCGAGACGACAAATTTGAATCTGGAACAGTTGAATGCGTACCGATGGTTTCTGGGTGCTTCTGAAAACTTGAAGGTGACAGAACGGTTTACACGAGCTAGTGACCACACGATCAACTATAGTTTTACCGTGGAAGATCCGGATACGTATACAAGCCTGTGGGGAGGGGAACTCCCCTTCCGGGCGATGGAGGGCGACCTTCTCTACGAATACGCGTGTCACGAAGGAAACTATGCGCTCTCCAATGTGCTTAGCGGTGCACGAGCAGAAGAACGACAAACCACAAACGACAGGTGAGTAAAGTGAAGCTAGGAAATAAGTTGCGCCTTTATTTGACAGGAGTTTGTCTGGCCCTGATTGTAGCCGCGCCACTTATCGCACATCACGCGTTTGGGGCAGAGTTTGATCGAGATGCCCCCATCCGGCTTGAGGGCGCTGTCGTGATGCTTGAGTGGGTAAACCCACACACTTGGATCCATCTCGAAGTTCAAAATGATGAAGGTATGAGTGATGTATGGATGGTTGAGGGTGGAACGCCTAATACACTCCTTCGCCGCGGATTGAAGAGGGATTGCCTGGCCCCTGGAACTGAGCTCATTGTCGATGGTTACCAAGCAAAAAACCATTCACTCAAGCGCGCCAATGGCCGTGATGTGACATTCACGGATGGGAACAAGTTTTTCCTCGGGTCATCTGGTGCTGGTGCACCACCCGGTGGCGCGCCAAACCCAAACGCTCCTGAGTATCAGGGTGGCTCCTGTCAGCCGCCTCCCGGGTGGGAACATTAACTCTCTCGTTTAGTTGCCAGAAGATGGCGGGCCAGCAGTATCCGGTCCGAACTACGAATAGCCTATCCAACGACCGCCGGCTGCCACGGTAAACCAGAGTGCGAGAGATAAGACACCTAAGAGCCGAGTTTGCCACGACGTGTCCATGATCAGGCGCTGAAGGAGCCATTTTCGGACCGTAAACGTAAACATGATGGCGATTGGTAGCGTCGTGATTTTTACCCAGAAGGACGTATTGTAGTAGCACTTCACAGCTTCTGATAAGAAAAGGATAATGCCCGTCACAGCCAGTAGCAGGATGGCTCCTACCAGCCATGGTTGAGTGTGGCGGACTAGCTCGGCAGGAGCTTGGCGCTTTAACCCCACCCCGAGTAACCGTAGATCCACAACCAGGACTGCACCACCGAGAAGGCCGAGTCCTATTAAGTGAATCCCCTCGATAACTGGGAAGACCCATAGCGAGTTGCGGACCGCAGTTCCTACCGAAGTATTCTCAAGCCACTCAAAGAGTGGTAACCACGTTTCAGGTGGCATTTAGTTTGCCCTAGTAAGGCACCCGGCTGCCCAGTTCACAAATCCGGGTTGGGGTTGGATATCGCAGTCGAACCAGTTATACGCGATTAGTCGACCCGCCATGATGATGGTAACCCATACGATGAGTGAGACGGCACCTGCAATGCGAGCTTCCCGGGGCAAAACCAAATCCTTACCCCATTGTGCGACTTTTCGGTGAATGCCGCGGTGGAAAACGAATGCGTTTAGTCCGGCTACGATCAGAAGTAACACTTTGAAACGAAAGAAGATGTTATGGTAATAACGAACGGGGTTTGAGTAGAAGATAACTGCTCCCGTGATTGCCATGACTACGAACCCCACGCGTGTCCACGGAAGCAGTCGTTTCGTGACCTCGGAGACTGGCACACTTTTCATCGTCCAACCAAGGAGTCGGAGATCGTTCATCACAACGGTACCGAAAAATATGGTTAGCGTTAGTACGTGTGCAGTCTCGACGAGTGGCCAGACCCACAAGGATTCGAGGAGGGCGATACTCCACGGTGTGCTCTTGAGCCATTCAAGGAGCCCCTTCACGGATAGGTCGCCTAGCTAGACGTGGTGTCGCTGCGAATGTCGTTCGGACGGAGTGTCTCCACCGCATACTTCGCATGACAATTGGCACAGGCGTAATAGACCTCGGCCCCAGCATCGAAAACAGCGGAGGCGTCCCTAAGGTCGGCAGCCTTGATGGCTTGTTGTCCTGTTTCGATGAGCGCCTCTGAGAGTGCAGTCCAGTCTCCCCGGTCTCGTACGCGACCGTCCATCAGAAGGAGGTTGCCCGATTCAGCGATGATGAAAGCTGCACTGCGCACTGCTTCCCATTCTTCAGCGGTATTAGGTCGTATTTCGCGAACTCCGTTTCCATCCAGGATATAGCCAACCGCGTCCCAGTAGAGCTCCGCAGCAGGTTCAAGAACGGAGTTCATTAGTTCTGGTACATCTGCCACAAGAGTGAACCGCTCTGTGTCAGGGGTACAAGCGATGAGGAGGAGTGCCGTGCCGACGAGCCAATTGATTTTGGTCATGGTGTGGGAACCTAGCTTGACTCAAGATGTCATGCACTCAAAACTCGTTTATTCTCAATTTTGTAGGGCTTCGTAGACGAGTGTCTGAAAGTCTTGCTCCATCCGCCCAGCCATTGGTGGATTGAGCTGTGCCATCACTATACCAACCACGTCATCGATTGGGTCTATCCAGAAATACGTGCTCCCGATCCCCCACCATCTGAAAGTACCGTTATTGTCTGGCTCAGGAGTTTTTTCTTGCGATGTCAGGACACTGAACCCTAGGCCAAAACCATAGCCCGGTGCCTGCCAAAAACCGATGCGGATCGGTATCAGACTTTGTGGCAGGACATTGGTTCTCATCATCTCAACCGTCCTAGGACGAAGTAACTGCCTTCCATCGAGTTCCCCGCCGTTTAGCAACATCTGTGCAAATCGGGCGAAGTCGCGAGCGGTAGAGACTAAACCGTGACTGCCCGACAACAGGGTGGGGCGGGTGTCGTAAGCACTTTCCGTCATTGGGTCCCCTACCGTCAGTGAGCCGTTTGACGAACGCGTATAGGACGTGACGAATCGAGATGCCTTCTCTGGGGGCACAAAGAAACCGGTGTCTTGCATGTCGAGCGGTTCAAAAATTCGCTCACGCAGGAAATCATCAAAAGACAGACCTGAGATCACCTCGATCACACGGCCGAGGATGTCTGCGGAGACACTGTAGTTCCAGACGGTACCTGGGTGTACCAGAAGTGGAAGTCGGGCGACTTTGTCAGCTAGGTCCGCGAGGTCACCCGAAGTAGACAAAACGTTTGTTTCTCGGTACATGGCATCGACCGGTGTGTTACCAAAAAGTCCGTAGGTCATGCCCGATGTATGGCTGAGAAGGTGGCGAATGGTTACAGGCTGTTCCGGAGGAACTTGTTTTCCGTTCTCGTAAACAAGTACGTCGGCGAAATCAGGCAAGTAGGAGGAAAGCTCCCCGTCGATGGCGAGGGTGCCTTCCTCCACGAGCATCATGATTGCCACCGCAGTCACGGGTTTTGTCATTGAGTAGATGCGAAAAATATCGTTGGGCTCGAGTGGATCCTGGGTCTCAAGATCTCTGAATCCGGTAGATTCCCAATGTACCAATTTTCCATGACGAGCGACCAAGGTCGTAATTCCGCTGACCACCCCGCGATCCACATAGGTCTGCATTGCGGGAGCAATGGCTTCTAGACGTTGTGGTGAAACTTTGACATCTGTCGGATTCGCCCAGGGTAATGGATCGACTTTGTTTACTGGCTTCGCGCAGGACATCAAAACGATGCACAGCAGACAGAACTGGATGCGCACTAGTTAGCCACCTGGTTGTGGTAGACGCGTTTCGAGTTGCATAACGTCGATTGTATTTCCGTGGGAGCAGCTGCTGGATTCAGCATATGTCCCTACTACCATGACCTTATCCCCGGGCTGCACGTCGCCAGCTACACCCGTAAGTGTGTAGAGGTGGTCGTCATCGTCACGCATTACCACGCATGCATCACCCTCATCCGTGATCCGCCCTTCTCTGCGCACCATCCCTTGGGCGTTCGTGACGTGAAAAGGGTCTGAAAGACCCGTAGGACGGAAGTTCCCATCGAAAATTATGAAGATGAGCGGGCGTTCCCAGGTTGCCGATTCAGGAATTTGGACCGAAGCAAAAACTTCTCCCCATTCGTCTTGGGAAGCGTCTCCGAGTTCTTCAAAACCGGTACCGGTCGCTCCAATTCCGACAACGACTCGTGCTTGCAACGGGAGATTGTTCGTATAAATCGACACACGTGTTCCGGGAGGACCGCTGTGTGGTTCGATGGATTGGATATGTCGGATCGCGTCGGTATTCGTTTGGCCTTGTGCCGCAGCGGCATGCAATGCCAAAAAACCGAGTGCGCTACCAAAGATCCGGAGCCGACACCCGAAGAATAGGTGATGGATCAACATAGGTCTCTTCCTCACAGATGCGACCACGGTGTTAAAACGGGGTCCCGAGGGCAAGACTGAGAACTAGTGTCTGGTGTAACGTGATAGGTGAAATGCATTTTAGGGTGTGGTGTATATACGAATAGTTACGTGATTTGGGAGACGGACCCATGCACTCAAGAACCATGCTCATACTGATCAGCCTCGGTTTATCGACGGCGAGCGGGTCGTTGAAAGGCCAAGAACAAACTGCTGAAGAGGAAGGCATTCGGACGCTAGTCAGCCGATTGTCTCTCGAAAATTATAAGGCCACACTCAAGGGACTGACCCAGTTTGGTGATCGGCGTCAAGGAACTCAACGAAATCGTGATGCTGTTGACTGGATCGAAGCCCAACTACAGATATTCGGTTGCACGAATACTGACCGTATCGTCTACGTGTATCCTCCCCCCCCCGCTGCTGACCAAGCTCCTCGATCAAGATCGACTCAAAGGGGTCGGCGGAGACCGCCGGTGGCTGATGGAGATCTGACAACTGTCACAGGGGGCCTAGTCGGACGCCGGGGTCCGGGATCGGGAGAGAGTACCATCTTTGGTTACCGTGGTCCCACAGGGGTGAATCGAGACCTTATGGCTCAACCTGATGAACGGGTTCGCGAACTCAATGCTGAAGAACCAGTGGATGGAGAGCGATCAGAAGTGTACTGCACAAAAGTGGGCACCAGTCAGCCTGAGGAGATGTATATCATCGGTGCGCACATGGATGGCCATGGAGTTAACGAAGCTGTAAATGACGATGGATCTGGTACCGCCCTAGTCATGGAACTCGCGCGAATCTTCAGTGCTCCCGACGTTGAGACCAAACGTTCGATTCGTTTCGTCCTCTGGAACAATGAAGAAACTGGGCTCAACGGCGCTCGAGCCTATGTTGAGCAGCGTCATGCACTCCAAGGCATGGAGAATCCACCAGGATCAGGGTTATTTCCAGAGCCTCGTTGGTTGGGAATGGTGCAGCACGACATGATGTTGTGGGACCATGGTGCGCCCGGTCCTGATGGCAAGGTGAGTCGGAACCAACGGCCGGAGGCTGATGTAAACATCGAGTTCCAATCGAACTCAGAAAAGGTCAGCGAATCAATGGCAATGGCGTTTTTCTTCAAGGCCGCCAACGAGCGATACGCCACGGACTATCCAGCCGCAGTCGGGCCGCACATGACGAACACGGACTCAACTCCTTTTATGGATATGGTGCCAGCCATCAGCCTACGGGAAAACGAGCGTGGTTCGCAGGTGGGGGCAGGATGGGATCCAAACTGGCATCAGCCAACCGATGTTTGGACGACCTATACGGATGATGATTTTCGGCTTGGCCTCAACGCGGGACAGACGACATTGGCGGGGATTGCACAGTTGACGGGTGCAAAAATCAAGCCTTAATGGCCGTCAGTTAACGATTGTTCGTTGACTTCTAGCTGGTCTTCTTTCGCCAGTATCGTGCCAGACCCCACCAGGAGTCATCAGCCCCAAAAGCCGTCACGTAGGTTTCGACGGCCTTTGAAGGCAAGCGCTCGCGGAGGTCGGCAACAGCCCAAGCACCAAACTCGCGAGCCCTTGCATGGTCTACGGTGCTGTCCGGTTCTGTGAGATCATCACTTAGAGACGAGCGCACCTTATCTGCCCATAGCGCCAGTCCGCGCCTAAGTTCGGCGAAGTGGCTATTGGGATCATCAGATGGTCCAAAATGAGTTGGAACGATGCGTGTTGGCTCCCAAGCCAACACGCGATCGATGCTTTGATTCCAGACTTCAACATCAATGTCTGGGGGGGGAGTGACAGGGATGGGTAGCCCTTCTCTGATGCGGATGCCTCCCACATCGCCTACCCATGCTGTTCCTGTTGTCCGTTCGTAATAGGCGACATGGTGCTTAGCGTGTCCCGGAGTATAAGCCACCTTCAGTTTACGCTCTCCAAGTTGCACTACATCACCCTCGTCAACCTCCACCACCGCCTTTGCCGGGACTGGAAGAAATTCACCCCAAAGAGTTTCCATTTGATCGCCGTAGATTCGACCTGCAGATGCGAGGAGCCGGGTGGGATCGATCATGTGGATGGCACCTCGTGGGTGCACATAGACGCATGCTTCAGGCACACGACTAACGATGGTGCCAGCGGCCGTCGCGTGGTCAAGGTGGATGTGCGTGAGTAGCACAGCTCGAACATCTGAAAGCACAAACCCGAGGGCGCCGAGTCCTTGCTCGAGAGCGGCGAGGCATGTTGTCGGGCCGGGATCGATTAGCGCAATCCCATCTGAGCATTCAAGCACACCCGTTCCGATCGCGGACGGAATTCCCAAATGTTGGATATCAACGAACGAAGTCTGTGGGTCGATACGATCAGGGGTCACGCGTTCCCCCTCCTTGTGTTTTGGCACCATTGGCTTGCGATTTTTGCGATGAAATGGTAAAGGTTTTTCGCCTAGGGCTTCTCCAATTCAGGTAACATATACTCCTGCCGGATCAACCGGGCTACTGGGTGTCGTGCTTCCTCCAATGGAGTTCTCGCATCTTTCGTTTCAGCGTCTTCCCAGCCGTATTTCTAGGAAAATCCTCCATGAATTCCACGCTTGAAATTTTCTGATAGCGTGCCTCGACGCGCTTATTCGTCCATTGCCGGAGTTCGGCTTCTGAAACATGGTCAAGTTCTCGAAGAATGACTGCCGCTAGAGGAGTTTCCCCCCATTGTTCATCCGGGATACCAAACACGGCCACTTCACGAACTGCTGGGTGTCGTGCAATAATCTCCTCGATATCGCGTGGGTATACGTTTACGCCTCCTGAAATGATGAGGTCTTTCTCTCGATCTACAAGATACAGGAAGCCATCTTCGTCAACGTACCCAAGGTCTCCGCTGTGCAGCCAACCGTCACGAAGTGTTTCTTTTGTGAGGTCGGGACGCTTGTAGTAGCCAGGCATCGTGGTTGGACCGCGCCCGACTATTTGCCCCACTTCATAGTGATCACAAGTAGATCCATCTGATCGTTCGATGCGCATTTCGGATAAAGCGTCGGGACACCCGACCGACTCTGCCTTTTTCGCGAAGTCGTTCGGGTCGAGGATGGTCATGAATCCTTCGGTCAGGCCGTATAGCTCGTAGAAGCGATTCGGAAGGGCATTGGCTATCGCCTGCTTGTGTTCCATAAGGAGTGGTGCCCCAAGAGAGCCAAGCATCTCAAGTGACTGGAGGCGTGCCGGGTCGAAGTTGGGTGCATCAAGCATTGCGACGACTTGCGAGGGTACCATCCAGATGTGAGTGATCTTCTCGAACTCAATAAGCTCAATCAGCTTACTGGCATCGAACTGTTGGGTGAAAATGAATGGGATGCCTAGGTACATGGCTGGCATCAGTGTAAGAAATGCGCCATTGAACACGAGAGAGCCTGTGTGTGCTGCTACACTTTCCGGTGTAAAGCGGCATCTTAAGCCAAAGTTCGTGCAGTACGCTGCTCGGATCCGATGGGTGTGGACTATACCTTTTGGTAGTCCGGTCGTCCCACTCGAATAGATAATATTGTATGGATCATCACCCTTGATCTCTACGGGTTTCGGTGGCGATGTAGATGAGTTTCCCACGATGTCTTGATACGTCACATAGCCATCCACAGGGCCATCGACAACCAGAAATCGATCAGGGTGCAACTTTGCTAAATCTCCCCGCACTTCATTTAGGTAGGGTGTGAAAGCACGGTCGGTAACTACTAGAACGGAATCGGAATCGTCTAGCAGTCGTTTTAACCCGCCCCGACGTAGTAGCGGACTCAAGGGAACTACGACGGCGCCTGTTTGTGCGGCTGCCCAATAAACGTCGAGTTGTTCAAGACAGTTCGGCAACACCGTTGCGATTTTATCGCCCTTACAAACCCCCAGTGACTGGAGGGCATTTGATAATTGGTTGACCCGTTCGCCGAATTGACGGAACGTAAGGCGAGTATCTTCGAAGACGATTGCCAGTTGATCAGGACGATACAGTGTCTGCCGTGGCAGGAGGGTGCCCAAATTGTTCATGTGGCCAAGTGTACTCGTAGGCGTCGTTGTGCGCCTCCCCTAGGGCACGTTATCGCCTACCAATTAAAAAAAGACGATATACTTGGGTTTGATTGCGGTCCATGTTCCGGGCAGGCGCAATAATGTAAAATCGGGCAGGGAATTACCCGTCGACCCAATTGATGATGTCACAAAGTGGAGAGGTTCGAATGAGAAGAACGCAGGGTAAAGTTAAACCCGCGATTGTCGGAACCTGGGTTTGTCTGGTTTCGTATATGCTATTGGCCCCGGCATCACGAGTCACCGCTCAAGACATGCAAGGTGACTGGTTAAATATTACTGGGAATGCAATGGGACAGCGGTATTCTGGACTGGACCAGATCACCCAAGACAACTTTTCTGATCTCGAGGTCGCGTGGGTGTGGGATGCATCAAACTTTCCGGAAGTGAACGCTCGGGCCACTCCTATATACGTTGATGGAAAGCTCATCAGTGTAGCCGGCGAAAGGCGGCACGTTGTTGCACTCGACGCCGGTTCGGGTGAAGAACTGTGGAACTATGTGGAGCCTCCAACCTACCGGTGGGAATATTCCATGCGGAAAAACCACGGGAAGGGCGTTTCGTATGGTGAGATTGACGGACGTCCCGTTGTATATCTCGTAAGTCCGGCATTTTTCCTCCACGCACTCTGGGCTGATACGGGCGAGCATGTGGAAAGTTTTGGAGGGGCAGTGCCCGTTGATGGATTCCCAGAGTTTGGTGTTGTCGATTTGCTTGCAGATCTGGGTCACGAGTACGACCCATACTACGGGATCCCACTAGAAGTGGGGTACATCACGAGTTCCTCACCAGCGATCGTTGTAAACGGTGTTATCGTCGTCGGAAACTCTGCTGAGCAAGGCTACAATCAATCGCGTCCAGAAAACGTACCAGGTGATATCCTCGCCTACGATGCGCTGACGGGTGACTTTAAGTGGAAGTTCTCGGTGCTCCCTGGACCGGGCGAGTTTGGTCACGATACGTGGGAAAACGATGCGTGGGAGTGGACCGGTGACATTTCGTCTTGGGCCCCGCTCTCAGCCGATGCCGAGCGCGGCATCGTATACATCCCAACAAATGGTGCTACTCAAGATTTCTGGGGTGGGTTCCGACCGGGTAACAATCTGTTTAGCACGAGCCTGATAGCACTCGACGTACAAACGGGCGAACGGGTATGGCACTATCAGCTCGTTCATCACGACATCTGGAATTATGACACACCACAGGTTCCGGTCTTGATGGACGTAACGGTTGACGGTGAAGACATCCCGGCAGTGGTTCAGGTTACAAAACAAGCATTTGCCTATGCGTTCAACCGTGAGACGGGGGAACCGATTTGGCCCATCGAGGAACGACCAGTACCAAATGCACTCATGCCAGGTGAGCAACTCTCACCCACGCAGCCGTTCCCCACAAAACCGGCAGCGTACGATATGCAGGGTCTTACACACGACGACTTGATCGACTTTACCCCCGAACTTCGACAGGCCGCGATCGATGCTCTGGAGGATTTCGTAATCGGGCCTCTATTTACGCCTCCGCTGCACCGTGACAATGATCTAGGGAAGACGGCTTCACTATGGTGTCCAGGAGACGTCGGTGGCACGAACATCGATGGAACTCCGGCTGCGGATCCCGAAACAGGCATCCTATATGTGACCTCCCAAAAGGGGTGTGGCTCTCGGATTATGGTCCCAGGGATTGAGCGTGATGCTCGGGAAGAAGCACCCACGGGCGTGACTATCAGCGACTTCGCAGTGGGTGGTTATGCTGGAGTAGGGCGAGTACAAGGTCTTCCGATATTTAAACCTCCGTACAGCAAGATTACAGCGATCGACATGAACACCGGTGAACACTTGTGGTGGATTCCGGTTGGTGACACACCAGAAGCTGTGTTGAACCATCGTGCACTCCAAGGTCTGGATATTCAAAATACAGGCACTGGTCGACAGGCATCTCAAATCGTCACAAAGACAATGCTCCTGTACACGGGGAATGGGAGTGACGGAACCCCCTACCTGTATGCCGTTAACAAAACGACGGGTGAACGCCTTGGAAGGGTTGAATTGCCAGGGAACCCGCGTTACGGCGTGATGACCTATATGCACGAGGGTAAGCAGCACCTCGTAATCCAAGCACCAAATATGCTTATGGGACTGCGTCTGTAATGGTCTCTGCGTAGCTAGAGATTGGTGAACGTACCATGTGCCCCCGCAGGGCATTTCTTCGGTATTCTTCCGGAATGACCATAGGGCATGAGAAATACCGTTTGCTATTCTCCGTAATAGCGATCGTAGTTGTTCTTTTGGCCCATGTAACCCCGGCTGCTGCCCAGAGCATTAATGGAACAGTTCGTGAGGCGGGTGGCGGGCCGTTGATCGCTGGCGGTTTCATTACACTACTCGACGGCAGGGATCAGACTGCCGAAGCTACGTTTACGTCTGAGAGTGGGACCTTTTCGCTCGTTGCGATGCAGCCAGGGGAGTATCGCGTTCGGCTCGAACGAATTGGTTATCAAAATTGGACTTCCGAGGTTTACGACCTTTCACTTGGTCAGCTCGTTACTGTCCAGATCGAAGTCCCTCCCCAGCCAGTTTCTCTCTCTGAGCTGAGAGTCGAGGTGGTGAGTTCCTGTTTGGACGACCCTACTCAAGGTGCCGAACTCGCTGCTGTATGGGAGGAGGCTCGCAAAGCACTTCAGACTGCTGTCTGGGCAGAGGAACAAGAGGAATTGACGTTTTCGCTCACCGAATATGATCGGACCTTGGAATCGAGCAGCCTTGCGATCCGTGATGTTGAGACCAGGAACCGTCTACGGGTTCGACTGCCGCCATTTGAAGGCTTGCCGATCGATAAGCTCGTGCGTTCTGGTTACGCCGATGTAAATGAGGATTCGTCAACTTTTCACGCACCGGATGCAAAAGCTCTACTCTCTCCTGAGTTTCGCAATACACACTGCTTTGGGCTTCGTAGGGAGGAACTGGATGGAACCCGGGTTATTGGTATCACATTCATACCTAGGGGCACCCGTCCCGTGATCGAGATTGAGGGCACTCTCTGGATTGAGGAGAAAACCGCCGAACTATTGCGAGTTCAGATACTATATCGAAATGTGCCACTTCCAAGAGGGGCCAATCGTCGCCTCGTCGGGGCAGACCTTACGTTCGACCGACTCCCCAATGGCCCTTTTTATGTTAGTGACTGGTGGATTCGCTTCCCCATCTCAGGGAATGTTCACCGAGTTGGAACTGCAGCCTCTGCTGATCGACTTCAGGCTGTTCTTGTGGGGTATCGTCAGACCGGAGGATCAGTAACTAATGCGTTTGTAGGCCAACGGGAAATTCTCGGTGACGATCCAGGTGGTATCGTTGGGGCCGTCTATGATAGTGTGAGTGGGGGTCCACTCATTGGAGCCGTTGTAAAAGTTCGCGATTGGGATGATGCGGCAGCGTTTTTGCCGGAATCGGAGACGAATTCTTTCGCGAGAACCAGCGATTCAACAGGCGCATTCCGCATTGTTGGGATTCCGGATGGTGTCTATGCGATTCATTTTGATCACCCGAGGCTACACACGCTGGGAATTCGTTCTATCGAACGCATGGTGGTTGTAGAAGGTGGAGTAAGTCCGAATCTGGATCTTGGCATTCCGGCTGTTGAAACGATTTATCCTCAGATCTGCCCGGATTCACGCGTGGACACATCTCGAGGAGCGTTAATAGGTATAGCTTACGGCTCCTCTGCGAGCGAACCACTTTTGGGGGTTTCCATCAAGGCACAGTGGAACGTCGATCGTCTGGCCACGGTAACCGAGGAACCTCTTCCGGTTGACATGGTGGTACAAACCAGTGTTGAGACCGATCGAGATGGTCGGTTTATCGTCTGCGATGTACCCATCGGTCAAAGGCTAGTCCTTCATATCAATGGGTTACACACGCCTATTGCTGTGGTGCAGGATGCACAAATCGTTTGGTACGATCTTGAAGTTGACCCCTGATTTCTGATCAGTGAGGGGCATGCGAAACCACAAATTGTGTGCCTGCCATTTCACGGAACGAGTTTCATTGGGTCGATGGCAGCCGTGATTTTAGGTATTCCAGTAGAAGGTTTGACATGGCGCGCATCCCAATTGCGATTGAAGCGTCATCGGCAGCAAAAGTTGGTGTATGATGACCGCCTGATACGGTCCCCGGCCGCACTGAGCCTAGCCTATAGAAGAAACCCGGCACTTCATTGGCAAAGTACGCAAAATCTTCACCGCCCATCGTGGGTTCCAATATGAGCACGTTTTCTTCACCGACGATCTTGGCTAGGGTTGGCGCCATCTGCACGGTCAACGCAGGGTTGTTAATCGTCGCGGGTGTTCCTCGGTCATAGTCGAGTTCGTATGATCCGCCCCCGGCGGTGGTGATTCCGCCCAGAATTTCTCCCATCCGCCGTTCAATCGTATCACGGACATCTGGGCTATAGGTACGAACTGTCCCTTCGAGCCACATCTCGCTTGGGATGATGTTGTTGCGTACCCCTCCCCGCATGATCCCAACGGTTATCACGCTTGGTTCAAGCGGGGGAAGGTTGCGCGCTCGGATCGTCTGGAATGCCATGACGGCCTGTGAGGCCATCACGATCGGGTCTAGACTTAGGTGTGGGGCGGCTCCATGCGCTTGCTGCCCAATAATCCGGATCTTGATATGATCGACTGCAGCTAATGCTGGCCCCGAAGTGTATCCTAAGGTGCCCACCTCCATCTCGGAGAATGTGTGGAGGCCAAATATCGCTGATGGACGAGGGCCATCCATGACGCCTTCACGCACCATAAGGTCGGCCCCGCCCTCTTCTCCAGGTGGAGGACCTTCTTCAGCAGGCTGAAATATGAATTTGACCGTGCCTGGAATTTGCTCTCGCATCGACGCCAGTATAGAGGCGACACCAAGCTGGACGGCGGTATGAATGTCGTGTCCGCAAGCATGCATGACTCCAACCTCTTGCCCGAGGTATTCAGTACGGACGGTTGAGGCGAACGAATACCCGGTATCCTCAGTGACGGGAAGCGCATCCATGTCTGCCCGCACTGCCACGATGTCTCCTGGAAGTCCTCCTTTTAGGATGCCCACAACCCCCGTGTGCGCGACGTCAACTATGACCTCGTCAAAACCCAGTTCACGCAAGTGCTCGGCCACTATTTCGGCAGTCTCGAACTCCCGATTTCCGAGCTCTGGAAATTGGTGAATTTGATGGCGCATCTCGATCGTCTCATTCAGAAATTGATCGACGGCTTTATCAACTGTCGGGTCCTGGGCCCACAGCCCGATTGGAATCATTGCCGTGAGGAGGAAAGCACAAACCGTGTTTCTAGATGTTTTAGTCATACTTATTTAATCCTTCGTCGCGATATGCGGGCCAACCGAAGTCAGGAGGTTAGAAGCAGGAAGCTAGTGTGGGCAACAGTAGATGGGTGAGTGATGCGAGCTTTGCCTATGCGCGAAATGCCTAGAAAATAACTTGCGAGCCGACTACTCTGCTCGCACACCATTGTTTTTTAGCACGACCAGACGGTAACTGTCCATGGAGCTTCGTGAGTGTATGTAAGCTCTGGTTTATAATACGGAGGTAGGGTATGAGCGTGTCCCCGAACTCTAAGATTCTTCTGGGTCTTGGAGTTGGAACTGTAGCCGGTCTCGGAATGGGGGGCTGGGCCGATGACACGGTTACCGTCGACTGGATTGTTACGTATTTGGCGGAGCCGGCGGGGCAGATCTTTCTTCGCCTACTCCTCATGGTTGTGATTCCGCTTGTCTTCTCGACACTCATTCTGGGAGTTTCCGGTATTGGAAACCTTGAACGATTGGGTCGTTTGAGTTTGAAGACTATGTTGTTGTTTCTCGGGATGACGCTCACAGCCTCAGTTCTTGGACTAATTGTGGGGAACGTGGTTCGACCCGGGGCGGGGATTAGTGTTGAGCTCAGGGAAACACTCTTGGCCACCTTTTCGACACAAGCAGAATCGGTGGTCAAGGCAGCAGGATCCAATTTTGGCATTTCGACCTTTATTAATCTCGTCCCGCGAAATCCCCTAGCAGCTGCAGTCGATGGTGACCTGATCGCATTCATTGTTTTTACGCTTGTCTTTGCTTTGGCACTCACTCGGCTTCCGGAGACTCAAGCAAGGCCAGTGCTCAACGTGCTCGATGGGATTGCGCGCACCACCATGGTCATGATTGGGTTCGCAATGAAATTGGCCCCGATCGGTGTCGCCGGTTTTGCGTTCGCGGTTACAGTACGGCTTGGGCTAGACATCCTCGTTCCACTTGGACTTTATTGTGGCGCGGTTCTGGCGGGTCTTGTGCTCTATCAGTTCGGGGTTCTCGCTGGACTCGTGAAGATTTTTGGTAATTTTTCCCCTGTGGAATTTTATCGAAAAATCCGTCTTCCGATGTTGACGGCATTCGCGACGAGTAGCTCCTCCGCTACACTCCCGACAACTGTGCAAGCCGCAGAAAAAGAGTTGGGTATTCCCCGTAAAGTCTCCGGGTTTGTGCTCCCGCTCGGGGCTACACTCCATATGAATGGGACTGCTTTTTTCATCCCGATCACACTCCTTTTTCTTGCGCAAGCATTCGGTGTTCCAGTTGGTCTCGAAACGCAGGTCATGATTGCTGCTCTCACCGTGCTTACCGCGGTAAGTGCGGCCGGCATCCCGATGGGTGCCATCCCATTGATTGTGGTAATCCTTGAAGCGATTGGCGTTCCTGGTGAGTCTATCGCACTCATCTTCGGGGTTGAAGCCATTCTCGGGATGGCTCGCACATCGACCAATGTGACTGGTGACTTGGTTGTTGCCTTGGCTATTAGTCAGGATGAATTGATCGTGGAGGCCTGATCGTGATTTTTTTAACGCAGAAAGAGTGTCGATGCGAGTAGCTGTCTTAGGTGGCGGCATCATTGGACTCTGTTGTGCTCATTACTTGCAGAAAGGTGGCGCCAATGTCGTCGTGATTGAGCGTGACCGTGTGGGTGGTGGCTGCTCATACGGAAACGCTGGGTGGGTGTGTCCGTCCATATCCACGCCACTGCCCACCCCCGATCTTACGGTAGCCTCACTCTGGTCTCTTTTGCGATCGGATGGCTCTCTTTACATCAAGCCAAGTGCACTCCCTACATTGGGGCCTTGGTTGTGGGCTTTTCGTCGGCATTGCAACGCTGTTAGCTATGCGTCTGGAGTTAAGGCATTTGCTGCGCTTAATGTAGTGACGAGAGAGCTTTATCAAGGTCTCCAGTTTGATGGCGTCGAGTTTGATATGGCAGAATCTGGGACGCTTATTGTCTACTCTGACGAACAGTCACTCTCTCGAAGTCGTGCTGATATTGAGGGGTTAGAAGACTTTGGTGTTGGTCCCATCGACGTTTTAGATCGAGCCGGAGTCAGCGATGCTGCCCCATCGCTAGTGGGTGATTCGGTTGGAGGACTGATTGTCCGGAGCGATTTCCGGGTTCGTTCCGACACTTTATGTGATGGGCTCGCTGCACATTTGGTGGGGCGGGGTGTCGAGGTGATAGAGGGTTTCGAGGTCAAAGATTTTGTCCGAGACGGGACCGTGATAAAGTCGGTTATAGGCCCAGATGGTGAGATTGAGGCCGATGCATTCTTGCTCGCTGCAGGTGCGGAAACCTCACTACTTTCCGCACAGTTGAACGCTCCGTTGCCGGTCCAGGCGGGGAAGGGGTATAGCATCACCGTAGTGAACCCCAGAGTCACGCTTTCTCGGCCGACGTATCTGGCGAATGCGAAGATCGGGTTTACTCCATTTGACAGCTCTATTCGGATCGTTGGAACGATGGAGTTGTCGGGCATCAATCTCCAGTTCGACGTTCGACGCATCTCAGTGCTCGAACGAACTACACGCCGCTATCTCCCAGGGGCGCTCCAGGGAGATAGCAGGGTCGATTGGGTGGGGATGCGGCCCATTACCCCGGACGGATTGCCGATGTTGGGTTCTCTTCCCATGTCCGACAATACATTCGTCGCGACAGGGCATCAGATGTTAGGGGTCACGTTAGCTCCGGCAACTGGAAAAGCGCTGGCGCAACTCATCCTCAAAGGTGACTCTGAGATAGATCTTACGTCTTTCAATCCGGCTCGATTTCCATAGATATTTGATGTAATGCTAAACTGGCTTGTGATTCTTAAATCGAACGGCATAAGGCTGATAGTCGCAGAAAGCGAACTGTGATAGCTATATCAAGAACTGTTCGACCTTCTCCCGGCTATAACAGCAGAAGCCGCCTCCCCCTCGCGATCTGCCGTGTGCTGTCGCATTTTCGGTTGCCATGAATTTTCTTAATGACCTAAGGGCGCATTTTCGCGCAATTCGAACGCTCTCTAAAGGCGTGACAAAGGGGCTCATCGAGTTGTCAGCGGATCCGGATCCCATTGCTCTGTTCAGTCGGTGGTACGACGAGGCAGAGGAATCTGGGCTTCTGCTCCCCGAATCGATGTCCCTGGCCACGTCTACTCTGGCTGGTGCCCCCTCGGCACGTATGGTGCTCCTCAAGGGGGTAGACCAGGAGGGTTTCCGTTTCTTTACAAATTACGAGAGCCGCAAAGCCAGAGAAATCGAAGTGAACCCACAGGCTGCTCTTTGTTTTTACTGGTCGGTTTTAGAGCGTCAGGTTCGAGTAGAGGGTAGTGTTTCGCGGCTGCCTAAGGCGGAGTCCGAAGCGTACTTCGGTACACGGTCCCGAGGGAGTCAAATAGGAGCATGGGCCTCAAATCAAAGTCGGAAGATCCCCGATCGGAAGACTTTGAAACTGAAGGTTGCCGATGTGGAGGGCCAATTCAACGAAGAAGATATTCCGCTGCCACCTTATTGGGGAGGATATCTTCTGAAGCCTCACCGAATTGAGTTTTGGCAGGGACGATCTGACCGATTACATGATCGGTTGCTCTATACTCAAACGGCTGGGGATTGGATGATTACGCGGCTCCAGCCGTAAGTAGTCCCACCGAAGAGCGACAAGTCTCGTTGACACACATTTGCTAGAAGAGCAGTCCGAGACCCGCTAGCAACACGATGGCGACGGCGACGGGAGCGATATATCGGATTACGGGTCCCCATGCACCCGTGATGCGGAAACGCCCGGCTCCCGCATTAGTGGCCTGACGAAAGCTTGCGAACCCCCACGAGGTCGCTACGTACAGTGAGATCGCCAAGCCGCCCAGCATTAGGAACACATTGCCCGACAGGTAATCGGCGAGCCCGAAGAGGTTCAAGCCAAAGACTTGTATTGTAGCCCATGGGCCAAAACCGAGGGCGATCGGAACCCCCGCCACCAGTAGGCACGTAAGTGTTGTCCAGAGGGATCGTCGACGTGACCAGCCCAGAGAATCCATGACGGTCGCAGTGAGTGTTTCGAGCAAAGCGAGCGAAGAAGTGATTCCCGTAATGAAGATGAAGAGGAAGAAAAACCCGGCTGCCACATCGCCGGCTGGGAGACGCCCAAACAACTCTGTCATGGTGATGAATAGAAGCCCCGGCCCTTGGTTGGGTTCTAACCCAAATGCGAACAGCGCTGGAAACATAACGAGGCCTGCGAGAATGGCGGCTATCGTATCAAAGGTGACAACTTTTGCAGCGTTTCCTGGGATATCACTCGTCTCTGGATCGAGGTAGCTCCCGTACACGAAGGCCCCCGCCATCCCGATGCCAATCGAGTAGAAGACTTGACCCAGGGCAGCGAGCCAGGTCTGAGCCGTAACCACTGAGAAATCTGGCTTTAAGTACCACTTCACACCTTCTAGTGCGCCCTCGAATTGCATTGATATCACTGCTAGTGCCACCAGAAAGAAAAATAAGAGTGGGGTCAAGATACGAGCAGACCGCTCAATCCCTTCTCGAAGCCCCCGTGCCACAACAAATGCTGCCAGGATCATCACGGGGACCGTGTAAGCGAGCACCTCTAGTGGTCTTGAAGTAAAAGCATTGAAGATCTCGGTAGCCTGCTCCACGTCTGCCGTGCGAAATCTTCCCCTAAGGGCTCGAACAAAATAGGCCGCGATCCAGCCCAGGAGGAGCTGGTAATAGGCTGTGATGAGAAAGGCAGCCGCGATCCCGAGCCACCCGATGATCCGAAATGGGCTTCGCCCCACCAAGTCCCGCATTCCGGCCAACGGTGTCTTCTGAGCTCTACGTCCCATGCTGATCTCTGCACTGAAGAGTGGGATGCCGATCACGATCGCGAGCAGGACATAGATAAGTACGAAAGCCCCGCCTCCGTTTTGCCCTGCCAAGTATGGAAATCGCCAGATGTTGCCTAGCCCGACAGCGAATCCGATAGTGGCGAGAACGAAGCCGAGTTGGTTTCCCCAGCGTTCACGTGGTGAGATCATCATTGTATGCTAGCGCACCCCTATAGGTCGCCACCAGTTTGGAGGGGTCTAACGTGTATTGGATGAGATCAATACGAAGTCGTGACAGAAGTGATTGTTTGGCTACCTGCTGTCACAGTTGTGCTGAGTGGAATAGGTATTAGTGCTCTGGAAGTTGAGTGTGGCTTGCTGTCGTAATGGGAAGATGCCCTCGGCAAAGCCTCCTCATAGCTGAAAAACCTGACAAAAGAATAACGCTCCAAACAGGGAGATTACCAATGTCCGATCGGATCAACCGACGTGGTTTCATCAGCCGCGGGGTCAACCTAGGTACCGCTGCAGCATTTATGGGCGCGCTTCCGTCGAAACTTGCCGCGAGCGCCACGCGACCGCGGACCGCGTCCAAGACTGGAAGTACTACTCCTATGATGATCACGAGTCATACCAATGAGGTAGGTCAAACGGCGGCGCACCGTGCTTGGCAGATCTTATCAAGTGGTGGTTCAGCACTCGATGCGGTGGAACGAGGAGCAAATACCGTTGAACTGGACGCAGAGGGTACGGGAGTGGGGTGGGGTGGAATGCCCAATGCAGAAGGGGTTGTCCAGTTGGATGCATCAGTTATGGATGGCGCTACTTACAACGCAGGTGCGGTTGCGGGGATCGAAGGTATCCGAACTCCTGCTTCGGTTGCACGCCTCGTCATGGAGCGAACGGATCACGTTATGCTCATTGGCGAGTATGCACAGCGTTTTGCGGTCGATTTCGGTTTTGAGATCAAAGAACTGATGACGCCGAGGTCAAGAGCTGCTTGGCTGCGCTGGCGCGAACAGGCTTCAGATGTTGACGACTGGGGGCCGCCTGATCACCTCAAAAAGTCTAAAAGTGGAGCAGCGGGAGGAAGTCGAGGAGACGCAGGATCGAGCCTTGATATGGCACTGGCAGAGGCAGAACGGTGGGCTGAACTCTTGGATCTCCCAGGCCGCAACGGACCTGACCGCGATTACGTTCTCGCTGAGGCGCTGATTCACCGGTATGGCACGACAAACGTTCTTGCTGTTGATGCGGATGGCAACGTCTCTGGGATAACGACCACTAGCGGTTTGGCGTGGAAGATCCCTGGCCGGATCGGCGACTCACCGATCATTGGCGCGGGCCTCTACGTCGACAACGATATCGGCGCTGCGGGGGTCACAGGGCGGGGCGAAGATGTGATCAAGTCTTGTGCATCGTACTTCATCGTTGGACGGATGGCTGAGGGAAGGACGCCTCAGAAGGCATGTGAAGATGCGGTGGCTATGATACGGCACAAATATAGGAACGTGAACCCGGATTTCATCCCCTCGGAAAAATTTGTCGCCATCAATAAATCGGGAGAATACGGCTGTGCATGGATGCCATTCCGAGAGACCCGGCCGCGGATTACCGTCGCCAACGGTGATGGTGTGAATATTTATGAGGGTGTTGCCGTAGCAGATTAGGATATACGTGCTGTTATAGAGGTCACCCTCTTGGTCTGCCCAACGCTTGAGCAAAAGATGGCCCAGTAATCTGGTGATTGGGTCTATCTTCGCACATCCCTGTATATCTTGAAGGAGATCCGCCAATTATGAGTTTTACCCCCGATGCTCCGGTGCTTGAGCCTGACCTTCTAGATGATGTCTCGTTCGATGTTGGGTGGACTTTGCTCGAACGTTTCTCCACCCTGGTTCGCGAATCGGGTTCTGAGGCTGAGCATGTTGCAGCGGAGCACATTGCGTCTGAACTGGGGCGTATGGGTGTGGACCATCATGTATACGAACCGGATCTCTATCTCTCGCTCCCGCGAGAATCATCAGTTGAAGTTGAAGGCGAGCAACTGCGTGCCAAGCCTCCGTCTTTTGCGGTGTCGACTTCGGGTGGTGGCTTGACGGCTGAACTTGTCTATGTACCAGCTGCGACCGTTACAGGTCATCGTGATTTGTTCGCGAACCTTCATGCGTCAGGTGTTCCCGATCTAACGGGAAAGGTTGTGATCACAGAAGGGTATGCTATGCCTGGAACTGTTTCGACTCTTGAGGCGGCTGGTGCGGTGGGACAGATCTTCATCAACCCAGGTCGGAACATTCATTGGGGTATCTGTACGCCCATCTGGGGAACTCCAACAACACAGAATTTTCGCGAAAGGCCAAACACTCCCGTGGTGGCAGTAAACAACAGCGACGGAGAACGTCTCAAGGCAGCAGCAGGTGAGCAGGTCACCCTGAGAGTACAACTTGAGGAGGGGTGGTATCGTTGCAAGCTCCCTGTTGCACGTATCGGTGGTGCATCGGATGAGTTCATGCTTGTCCATGGTCACTATGATTCTTGGGATGTGGGTATTGGTGATAATGCGGTTGGTGATGCCACGTTGCTTGAACTCGCGCGCATTTTCCAGAATGCGAGACAGGAGCTTGATCGGTCGCTGTGGATTGCTTGGTGGCCGGGGCACTCAACGGGTCGGTATGCCGGATCGACTTGGTTTGCAGACGAGTTCGCGCTCGATCTCAGGAAGCGATGTGTCGGTGCCATCAATATCGATTCCCCGGGGTGTTGGCACGCGACGGAATACGATGACGTGATGTGGATGGCTGAGGCGGGACCACTTTGTTCCAAGGCCATCAAAGACACTACGGGGAAGACAGCGCAGCGACTTAGACCTTTACGAGCTGGTGATTACTCGTTCAACCAGATTGGTCTCACTTCTTTTTACATGCTTCTTTCGAATATTCCGACTGGAGAGCGTGATGCCCTCGGGTTTTATCCTACAGGAGGGTGTGGCGGCAACATCGCATGGCATACGGAAGATGACCTAATGGACGTAGCCGAACGCCCCAACCTCGAGCGCGACCTTCGCGTGTACGTTGCGTCGATTGCCCGCGTCCTCAATGCGTGGGTTCTGCCGTACGATTTTCGTGAGACCGTGGCGGAGTTGGCTGAACAGATGGTTGCCTACGTTACGCTTTCCGAAGGATACTTGGACTTGAGCCGAGCGGAAGATGAGCTCAAAGAGTTGTCGGTCGTACTCGATGATCTATATGCAGGCATCGACTTGCCTGATGTGGGATCGGATGAGGCTTGTCTCCTGAATGACCTCTTTATTGAGCTCGCTAGAATCCTCGTTCCAATAGGTTATGCGGAAGGGGGTTCTTTCGATCATGATCCGGCCTTGCCCAGGATGCCAATTCCACGATTGGCACGGATCCAGGAGCTTGAGCAAACTGCTGTCGAGTTCTCTGACCAACTGCCCTTTTTGGTGAACGAGCTTGGTCGAGAGGTTAATTATGTGGCGAACGGTTTCTACGAAGCTGCGCAGGCAGTTAGACGAGTAGGGAATAAGATGACACCTGCTCATCCGACTGGCTGACAACGCGGCGATGCGAGTGTCGCTCGTTTCTCTGGCGCTGGTTCTACCGGCTGCCGTCGTCGCTCAGACGACGGATACGGTAGTGGTGACATTGCTTGAAAATGGAGCAGAGGTTCGTCAGCAGTTGGTTCCTTCAGAAGATCTACTAGAGGCTTACGCTATACGTTTTGATGACCAACACTTGGAGGTTGTCGAAGTTGTCGACAAAGGTCATAACATTCTCGGTGCAACCCTTACCGAAACCAGTGGGCATTATGAACTGAATCTTGAGAACAGAACCCCCATCACTATACGGTTCTTGCTAACTGGTTCAGTAGAACGGATCCCGCTTTTTGTCACTGGTGGTCGGGCTGAATTAACAGTGGTCCGTGAGGTCGAGACTCCGTATTTGATAAGGATTAGGGGTTCCAGTGATCGGCTTTCGGTGATCGATTTACCCACCAGCCTCCCCAGATTTAGCTTGACGGATAGCGGGGACCTAGAGGTCGAGTTGTCCAGTGTCCCAGCACTCCTGCGTTTGGCGGGTCGAGGGGCGTTTACCTTTAGCCGTATCGCAGACCTCATTGCTCTTGTCCTAATTGTTTTCGGTACAGGTTACGCACTGCACATTGGTCGAGTTCGTCGCCCTGAGTCAGTGGGGACGTTGTGACGATGATTCTAGTAGCGGCGACCATCTTTGTAGTTGGTCTCACAATGATCCTCAAATTCCGTTCGGTTGTAAGTGCGGATGATGATCTGGAACGAAGACTGATTGAAGCGAGACGGGCACTTGCCGACCGTAAGGCCGAAGTGGAAGTGGAGGAGAGCACCCGTGGTGTACCCGAGACGCCACAGGATGGGGATGAAGCTTCGTGAGTACCGTCTTCTATATCGTACTAGTCGTCTATCTCCTGATCATAATGTCGATCTCCATATGGAGCTATTTCCGTACGGATACAGAGGTCGACTTCTTGGCAGCAGGCCGTTCGATTGGGCCGTTGGTGGGAGGAGCCGTTCTGGCGGCGACTCAGATATCGGCAGGTACGTTTGTCGGAACTGCTGGGCGACACTACTTAGCTGGGGTGTCTTGGTGGTGGCCATGGATCGGCCTGTGGTGCGGTTGGCTGGTCTCAGCGTTTTTCGTTGCCCCCAAGCTTCGTCGTCTCGGAGCACTGACGGTCCCCGACTACATTTCTGCTCGCTATGGGAGCCCAATAGCTGGAGCACTCGCGGGGATTCTTATCGTTGTTGCGTATACGATATACCTCGTTGCGCAGTTTCAGGCCGGAGGTGAGATAGCCGAAGTAGTGTTTGGAATGCGTCCCATTACCGCCATGCTCATAATCGTCGCGTCGACAGCGTTATATACGCTGTTGGGAGGTGTTCGTTCTAGCTCCTACATCGAGTTTCTGCAGACGCTCATCATGGTGGGAGCACTTTTAATCTCGATTCCAGTCCTACTCCATCATGTTGGAGGGGGGGATCTAACCTTGGCTGTCGGCCGCTCGTGGAGGTTTCTCGAGACACTCGATCCGCGTTTGGTTGGTGGGTACTATCGTCCCAAGGAGCTACTAGCGTTTGCGATCGCGTTTGGTTTCTCGATTGCCGCAGCGCCCTATGAGCTTACCCGGTTCTACTCGATGCGGGATGAGCGAACTGTGCGGAGAGCAATTTTTGTCTCAATCGGATTCCAACTCGTGATTAGTGTGTGCATCATGTCGATTGGGATGCTGATGCGTGTATTGTTCCCGAATCTTCCTTCGCAGGATCAAGCCACGGCGGTTATGGCATTTCAGGCCTTGCCACCAATTGTAGGAGCCCTCTTACTTGTGGCTATGCTTTCGGCAATCATGTCAACCGTTAACTCGGTTCTCCTTGTGACCGGTGCTGGTGTTGCGCACGATCTGTATGGAAAATTCATCAAGCCTGGCGCGAGTCAGAGACATATGGTGAATGCTAATCGCGTTTCAATCGTGATACTCGCAATCATTCCTCTTGTGTTTGCACTTCAAAAATTGGGTGATGTTCAAGGCATAGTTCTTGAGCAGGCGAAGTTCATCGCCTCTTTCTTTTTCGTCCCCATTGTGGTTGGACTTAACTGGAGACGCGGGACGGCCAAAGGCGCAGTGGCGGCTATGATTGGCGGTTTTACCGCCTGCCTCATCTGGACGATGTTTTTCCAGGAACATTATTTCCCCGTCTACGGGATCGACTCAGTCGAGGTTGGGGTTGTTATCAGTTTGTTATTGTTTGTTATTGTGTCACGAATGACGAAACCGCACCCTAAACAAAACCTGTCAGTGTTTTTTGCCCGTGATTCTGCGAGGGAGTGAATCAATGAGTCACCTACGGACAGATCGTTGGTTCCGTTGTATTTTATAGGACGTTCCCGTTGACCCTTATGAATTGCAGTTGATACAGAGAGATGGCAGAAGGGAATTGGGTGCGTAAAAGATATTTAGAGGACTGGATCTTTTTTTAGTCGCATAAAACCGTCGGAGGTTCTACATGTTAAGCTGCTTTCGGAAGAGCCAACTTGGTACTGTCGTTCTTCTTTCGACCGTCGTCATTGGCTGCGAAGTGCGGGCCAACAGCCTGCAGTCCGCCGCCCCGGTTCAGCATCCTTTAGATCCTTTAACGGCAGACGAGTACATGGAAACGATCGAGCTTCTACGAGAAGCAGGGCACATTGATGACGCGACACGCTTTGCAAACGTTGAACTTCGTGAGCCGACGAAGTCTCGTGTCACAAGTTGGTCCGAAGGTGAGGACGTGAGTCGAACCTCTTTTTCTGTGATCAAGCAGGGCCCTCAAACCTTTGAGGCAGTAGTCGATCTGTCCGATGGGGAAGTTTCTTCATGGACCGAGATTGAAGGGGTGCAGCCAAGTGTGCTGCTTGAAGAGTTTACTAAGCCGGGTGAAGCCTTGGCCCTGAACGCTGAGTTTACGGCTGCCCTAGCCACACGCGGATTCACCATGGACGAGGTATTCTGTGTCCCGCACTCGCTCGGCAACTACGGAATTCCTGGGCATGAGGGCAAGCGGCTGATCAAGCTTCCCTGTTTCGTGCTAGGGGAAGACGCCAACTTTTGGAGTCGTCCAATTGAGGGTTTAGGAGCGGTGGTCGATCTCAATAGTGGTGAAGTGATCGAAATTTACGATGGGGCGATCATTCCCGTTCCAGATGTTGTCGGTGGATATGATGAGGCTTCGATTGGAGCTACCCGTGCTGCACTTGATCCGGTTCTAATACACCAACCAAATGGTGCCAACTTCACTATACGCGGACATGTGATTGAATGGGATAATTGGACGTTCCACTACCGCATGGATAAGCGCTCTGGGCTGGTTGTCTCCGATGTAAGCTATCGTGAGCATGATGTTGAACGGCCCGTTATGTACCAAGGTTCTTTGTCGGAGATATTTGTTCCGTACATGGATCCGACCGGCCTTTGGTTCTCACGTACTTTTATGGATAGTGGGGAGTATGGCTTTGGTGGGATGGCAACGCCCCTTGTCCGTGGCTACGACTGTCCAGAAACAAGCGTTATTCTCGGGGCTGTGCTTCCAGACGATATGGGTAACCCATACACCGCAGAGGATGTCATCTGCGTATTCGAGCGGAACATCGGAGACCCCGCGTGGCGCCATCTCGACAACGTCATCACTCAGACGTATGAGGGGCGTCGTTCGGTCGAGTTGGTCACCCGTATGATCGCGACAGTAGGAAACTATGATTACTACCTCGATTGGGTGTTTGCCCAAGACGGGCGGATTATCGCGCGAATTGGCGCTACTGGGATGGATGGATTGAAAGGCGTACTGGCCCAGTCGATGGATGATCCAACGGCAGAGGATGAGACGGCCTACGGGACTTTGGTTGCTCCGGGTCTGGTTGCCACAAATCACGACCAC
Organism: uncultured Gemmatimonadota bacterium; assembly: GCA_964480515.1. Classification (GTDB taxonomy): domain Bacteria; phylum Gemmatimonadota; class Gemmatimonadetes; order Palauibacterales; family Palauibacteraceae; genus Palauibacter. Next base: position 4,125 of record CAYZOT010000003.1, on the reverse strand, counting down.
TTTTTTAGCTTTCGTCTAGACCTCGATGTGGCAGGTACAAACAACAGTCTGTCTGTTGACCGAATAGTGCCCACAGAGTTTGAGGGACCGCGAAGCGGGTGGATAGTCGAATCAGAGGTCGCAGCGACAGAGGGTGATGCTCAGCTCGATTACAAAGCAGAGAGCCCTGCAGTTTGGCGGGTGATCAATCCGGACGCTGATGGCCCCTCTGGAAACAAGCCTGGATACGTTCTTCGGCCGGGGAACAGCATCGCGTACAGCCTGTTATCAAAGGATGATATGGCCCAAAAGCGTGGCGGATTTACCAATCACCATCTTTGGGTAACACCGCATGAGCCGGATGAGTTTTATGCCGCTGGGTTGTATCCAAACCAAAGCGATGGGACGGGGGGATTACCTGCTTGGGCGAGTGCAGACCGACCGATCGAGAATACGGACATTGTTGTCTGGTATACGGCAGGCTTTCACCATGTTCCGCGAACCGAAGACTTTCCAGTGATGCCGACCGCATTTCACCAGTTCGAGCTGATGCCGTTTAATTTCTTCGATGGAAATCCGGCCTTGGATATCCCCACGAATTGGCGGGGAGTCACGGCTGGTGGTGGTGGGAATTAGACGGGATCGGCGGGTTGATATCCAGCGTGGTTGTGGAAGGTAGAGAGCCTAGGCCAATCGCGCGGAAACTTGAGGGCTATAGACACTTGAGGAGAATTCGATGTCCGATGTTCTTCAGCGCCTCGTAGAAGAACTTAGCACCGGATCGGTTCGAGTCGTGGATCTCACAATCCCACTTGGACCGGACACCGTGGTCATTGACCTGCCCTCCATATTTTCACCCTCGAAGGGTGTGACTATCGAACGCATTTCATGCTACGATGATGCAGGGCCCGCTTGGTATTGGAACAATATTTCGTTGGGCGAACATACCGGAACACACTTCGACGCCCCCATCCACTGGATAACCGGAAAGGACTTGCCGAACGGGACGACTGACACGATCCCGGCAAGCCAATTTGTTGGGCCAGCCTGTGTGTTTAACGTTGAAGAGGAAGTGGCTCAAGATCCCGATTATCTTTTTACCCCCCAGCATCTGGAGCAGTGGGAAACGCAGTACGGCCGAGTGCCATCGGGCGCTTGGGCATTACTACGCACAGGGTGGAGTCGTCGAGACGGGAAGGAGTCTTTTATTAACGAAGAGGAGGATGGGCCCCACTCGCCCGGATTCCACCAAGACACCTCGCTGATTCTCGCGAGGGAACGCGACGTGCTTGGTGTTGGTGTGGAGACCGTCGGAACCGATGCAGGACAAGCAGGAGGTTTTGAGCCCCCCTTCCCGAATCACTCGATTATGCATGGGGCAGGGAAGCTGGGGCTCGCTAGTTTATGCAATCTTGATCAATTGCCGCCCACTGGTGCAGTTCTGATTGCTGCACCTCTTAAGATCGTAGACGGGAGTGGTAGCCCACTCCGCGTGATTGCGCTGTCCCCAACCTAGGCTGAACTCTTTGAGTTCTGAGTACAGCCTAGGCCGGCCACATGATTCTCTCCTTACTCCGCTTGGGTTGTTGCACTAAGTCGACGTTTTAGGGTTTGGGTACGCGCACGCACTGTTTCTACTTCCTGTTGCAGTTCGTTGAGGCGTGTGTAGGCATCTGCCCCAGGTATTTGGTCAGCCCTCGAGGTCATTCCTGCCAGATAGTTGAGTTGACTCAAGAGCATTGGCTGAGGATAGCTGCCACCTGCATCATTGACCTGTGCGTCGAGGTCAGCAGCCTCCGCTGCGATACCTTGCAGCAGCCGATTGGTCGATCCGCCAGCGTCTGCGCGTGCTTCCTCGATCATCTTGAGCAGGTCATCGATATCATCTGCAACTTCTTGAGCTGCGGTTTGTGTTTCACGGACCTCGAGGTTGAATCGGTATTGCTCTTCAAGATCTGCAACTGTGACTCCCTCTGCCTCCACGCGCGGGTCGATTTGTAGCGCGAGCGTCCTGGTTGACACGGTTTCGTCAACTGTCAGCCTAACGACATAGTCACCGGGAGGGACCATAGCTCCACTGCGACGCCCCCCTTCCGACCAGAGATCCCAACGTAGCCGGTGTGCTCCTGGTGTCGTACTGATTCCGTTGTTGTCTCGATACCCCGAAGCCATGCGCTGCATTGCTTCCCACCGGTGTATTACTTGCTCCGGTGGTTGCTGCTCCTCTTTTTTTTCTTGAAATGTGCGGACCACATCTCCTTGATCATTGATGAATTCGATGGTCACGACGTTCAGTTCAGGTGGGAGCCAGTAGTCAATCACAGCGCCGGCCCCCGGGTACTGAGGTCGTGCTGAATTAGTCCAGCCAAATCCCGAGTTTCGGAAGTATCGTGAACGGTACTGTGGATCTATGGCGAAGAGATGGCTACCCCCGGTGGTCCCGATCGACCCTTCGCTGTCGATTTCGTGCAGGATTGAGCGGTTATCCAACACCCAAAACCCACGACCCATAGTCGAGAGTGCAAGATCTTGTCGGTAAACCTCGATATCCGTGATGGGAGTGAGGGGCAAGTTTAGCTGAAAGGGTTGCCAGCTTCCGCCGTCATCGAATGAGATGAACATTCCGAACTCAGTTCCCGCGTAAAGCAGCCCTTCGCGGTTGGGATCTTCACGCACGACCCGCACAGGAAAGTCGATGGGGATACCATTTTCTCCGTCAGTTAAGAGAGTCCATGTTTGACCTGCGTCCTCGGTTTTCCAGGCGTAAGGGCGAAAATCTCCGAGTAGAATCCGGTACCCCGCAACATACACTTTATCCGGGTTATGACGTGAAATGTCGATGGAGTTGATGCGACCCTCAGTCGGCATGAGCGGAGGAGTGACGTTTTCCCAAGATTCACCACCATCGAGCGTGACAAAGACGGGTCCGTCGTTAGCACCTGTCCAGATCACATCGGTATTGTGTGGCGAGGCTTCGATCACATAGAGCGTCGAATAGTGTTCCTCCCCTGTGGCGTCGCGCGTTATTGGTCCTCCCGACACCATTTGCCGATTTGGGACAAATGCCGTTAGATCAGGAGAGAGCTGCTCCCATGTTCTCCCACCATCCATTGTTTTGTGTACGAATTGTGAACCGTGATAGACGGTATTGGGATCGTGTGGTGAAACTTCGATTGGTACGACTCGCTGAAAACGGTAGGGTAGATTAGCGGGGTTAGTACCATAGATGTTAACTGCGCCAACGTAGTACTGTTGTTCCTGTCCCGTTCGTTGGTTGTACACGCCGAACCTGCCCTTGCAATTGGCATATACGATGTCAGGATCGCCGGGCTTTGGTACAGCGGGGCCCGTCTCGCACCCGCCAGGAGAACGCCAGTACGCGTCAGGCCCTCCTGGTGCCGACACAGATGGTTGCCGACTCGGTACAGAGACTGTGTACGAATCGTCTTGTTGGCCTGCATACAGCCAATAGGGGAAGCGGTCATCAACGTCGACTTGATAGAGTTCCGCGGTGGGCTGGTTGTTAATGGGTGACCACGTTTGGCCTCTGTCTAGCGTCACAACACCACCGCCGTCGCTACCGTGGATCATGATTCGCGAATCATCCGGATTGATCCAGAGGTCGTGGTCGTCTCCGTGTACTGTCGGGATAGTCCCGGCGAACGTCACTCCGGCGTCGGTTGATTTCCATGTTGAAAGATTCAGGACATAGACTACATCTGCGTTGTTTGGATCGGCTGTGATATTGGTAAAATAAAATGGTCGGTGCATGAGCTGATTACGTGGATCATCGTTTACGAGAGCCCATGTTTCGCCTGCATCTTCTGAACGGTACAGTCCCTCAATGGGTGATACCGCGAAGTCTACTTTTCCGATGAGACCCTCGGGGAGCCCCGTTGTGATCCGTCGCCACGTGTCGCCGCCGTCCATTGTCTTCCAAATTCCATCCTCTGCGGCGGCTCCAGAGATGATGGTCCAAGGAGTTCGCTGTGCCCTCCACATGCCGGCGTATATTACGTCAGGATTCGTTGGGTGGAACTCAAGGTCCACTGCCCCGACGGAGTCTGACGTGAAAAGGACTCGTTCCCAGTTCATTCCTCCATTTTTGGATCGATAGACACCTCGGGTTTTATTCTTCTTAAAGGG
>CAYZOT010000002.1:0-292883 GCA_964480515.1 uncultured Gemmatimonadota bacterium | reverse complement strand
CCCCATATGAGACCACGTAGCGCCGGCGTCTGTTGATTTGTATACGCCTTTCCCGATGATGATATTTGAGCGGATTCCATCAGAGCCTGTGCCCACGTAGATAACGTTCGGGTCGGAGTCTGCAACTTCAATGTGACCTATCGATGGCGATCTGAAATATCCGTCTGATATGTTCTCCCAATCCATTCCGTAATTGGTTGTCTTCCACACCCCTCCTCCTGTAGCACCCTGATAGAACGTGTAGGGTGTTGATCGGTGTCCTTCAACCGCAGTCACCCGGCCGCCACGAGATGGTCCGACGAAGCGGTAGGAGAGGCCACCGAACAAGCTCGGATCGACGGTTGGAATTGCCACGGGGGGCGCAGCATCCATTGGGAAAGTCGATACTGGGGTCACCATGGAAGAGTGGTGGATCTCGGTCTGATCGGTTGGAAGCGTTTGTCCCACCAACGGAATGTTCGTTAGGACGAGTAGTAGAGCACATGACAAACAACTGCGTGAAGAGCTAAAGAGGGAGATGCGACGGATCATTCGATTGCTCCGATCTTTTCTATTTCTTGTGTTGGATAACGCGTTTGGGAAACAGCCTGGTTTTGGTGGACTATCGTGCCTTTTTCAAGACGGTTCCGGCGAGAATGTCAGTGAACTCGCCCTCGTCGATTGCCAAACTTCCGTTTACAAGAGCATACTCGATACCTTCTGAAAATTTGTGCGGATCGTCGTACGTTGCGAGATCTCGAAAACGTTTTAAGTCGAACACCACTATATCTGCGTAAGCTCCTTCTTCAATCGTCCCGCGACCGTCGACCTCGTAAACATCGGCGGGCAATCCGCTCATCGAACGAATCGTTCCTTCAAGAGTCCCGATGTTGTCCTCTATGAGGAACTTGCCGATTCGCCGAGCAAACGCACCGAAGCCTCTCGGGTGTGGTTGACCCTCACCCTGTACCCAGAGCCCCCCGTCGGAAGAGGTCATCATCCATGGTTGGGTCATGAATCTTTGGATATCTGCATCATCCATGTTAAACGAGACGAGACTTGTGGGTCCGCCTTCTTTGAGGAGTTGAAGAGAGGCTTCGACTGCATCGATCCCTCGAGTAGTTGCCACTTCCGCTAGTGACTGCCCTTGGTATTCGCCACCTTGGAGGACGAGACGCTCCGCGCCGCCACGCCGATCAAAATTCTCCCATATGTCTTCAACTAACTGTGCACGTTCCCGGGGGTTTTGAAGGCGAGCTGCAAATGCCTCGTCACCTCCGGCCAAGGCCCAGCGAGGAATGAGTGCCCCCACGATCCCAGTGCCCGATGCCTCGTAAGGGTATTGATCCGCATAAACTGCAACGCCCTCGTTGCGAGCAGCCGAGATGCGACCGACGATGACCTCGGAATCACCCCACACTCTGGGCCCGAGCGCTTTGATGTGTGTCACAACTCCGGGAATCCCCGCTGCGCGCGCGATCTGTATTACTTCGTCGACAGCAGCCACCACGCCGATGGAGTAATCAGACTCATCGCGAATATGACTTTGATACGAGCCTCCAAACTCCCCTACCACCTTAGCAAGTTCGACAACCTCGCCGATGGGCGCGTACGAACCCGGCGCGTAGTAGAGACCGGACGACAATCCAAACGCACCCTCTGACATCCCGGCGCGCACGAGTCCGCGCATGCGCTCAAGTTCTTCCGGAGTGGCTTCACGGGCTTGCATCCCGAGCACCTCGCGCCGCACGCTTCCATGTGGGACGAAGGGTGCGACATTTACTCCTATGCCAGGGTTTTCCAGTTGATCACGCTGGGTGGCCAGGTTAACAGGACCACCCCCATCTGGGTTGGCGAAGATCGTCGTGATCCCTTGTGCGAGAAGTGCGTGGGCGGTTCGTAGTTCGTTTCGAAGTAAGCCAGGTGTCGCATGCGAGTGTGTGTCGATGAACCCTGGGGCGATATGGAGGTTTTGTACATGGAGCACTCGATTCGCACTCGCTCCACTCAGGTCACCTACGGCTGAAATCCGGTCCCTCCGAATACCGACATCAGCCTGCTTGGGGGGTGCACCAGTTCCATCTACCACAATTCCGCCGCGGATGATGAGATCGTAAGACTGAGGTGAAGCAGTCAAGCACAGGGGCAGCGCAATCATGCCCAGTGAGAGAAACGTTAGTTGTCGGACGTGGCGGAGCAGGGTCATGGGCATCATGTTGGTTGCGAGGTTTCTAAACAGGCTTGAGTTATTCTGAATCTGACAGTCCCACAGTAGGGCACACAAGTAACGTATCGGAGGAACATATGCGCAGTGATCGTAAAGTCTGGATTGGGCTTCTTCTATTCGTGTTCTTGGGAATCATTCCAGGGTCATTGAACTCTCAGGTGTTTGAGGATGAGCGCGGTGATATGTCCTTTGCTTTGGCGGGTGACGCTATCATCACACGCGAAATGTCTCCTTACCGCGAACCCGAGTTTCTTCAGCTGCGCGAAATTATCCAGAATGCCACGGCTGCGTTCGTAAACCTTGAAGTGTTGTTTCACGATTACGAGGATGATGTGATCCCATCGGCAAACAGTGGCGGGACCTATATGCGGGCCCACCCTAAACTTGCACATGAACTGTCCTGGTTCGGATTTGACATGGTCAGTATTGCGAACAATCACACGATGGACTTTGGGGCTGGGGGTGCCCGGCGAACGGTAGCAGCGGCCAAGGAAGCTGGACTCGCCATTGCAGGGTTCGGTGAGAACTTGGCTCGAGCCAGACAACCGGCCTATATAGATACACCAGGGGGGCGAGTAGCTCTTATCTCCATTGCATCCACATTTCCTGATGAGTCACGCGCTGGCCATCAGCGCCCCGATATGCGTGGGCGGCCAGGTCTGAGTCCGATTCGCTACGAGACGCATGTCACCCTCACCTCTGATCGAATGGCAGGGCTGCGTGCTGCGTTAGAGGAATATCGTCCTGGTTTAGCCCAGGGTTCCACGGTTCGTTTTGGTGGAGTTCAGTTCAGTGAGGGGAGTACGAACAGTGTAACTACAGTGCCCAATGCCAGTGACTTGGCTGAGATCGTGGAAGTTGTCAAAGATGCGAAACGCCAGGCGCAATGGGTGTTGGTCACTAGCCACACACATGAAGGTGGAGGTGACCGATCTCGCACGGGTAATGCAGCAACTATTGCAGCCGAGTTCATTGTGGACGTAGCACGGAGTGTGGTTGACGCTGGGGCCGATATCTTTATCGGTCACGGGCCGCATCGTATAAGAGGGATCGAAGTCTACCGAGGTAAGCCGATCTTCTATTCGCTCGCTAATTTCGTTATGCAGAACGAAACTGTAGAACTGCAGCCTCACGACAACTACGCTGCGCAGGGTTTGCCTCATGAGGCACAGCCTGGAGAGTTTCAGGATGTGCGCATTGATAGAGCGGGATCAAGTTCTTTCCCGGCCGGGAAATGGTTCTGGGAAAGTGTGGTCCCTGTGGTAGAGTTTCAGGGTGGCGAACTCGCTGAGGTTCGATTGTACCCGATCACGCTTGGTTTTCAATCGCCGAGACCCGTCCGAGGTAGGCCAATGCTAGCAGATGATGCTTTGGGTCAAGAAATCCTCGAAGAATTAACCGAGCTTTCGAATCCGTATGGTACGGTGCTTAAGATTGAGGATGGAGTTGGGGTGATCCGTCCCTGACACAGGACGAGGATGGATTGAGAACTTGCCGGCAGGGTTCTTCATGTCACCTGCTGGCACTGGGGTTAGGTAACCAGTGAATCAATCGTCTTTCTCGGTCTTGGATATGCCTGCCGGGATGAGCATAAGCCGATTGAAATGGCACTTTCGGCTGCCTTCAAGGAGGCCAAGACGGGGTTTATGACTGGTACTCCAATACGATCTTGAAGGGCCCGGGCGACATCCAAAAACCCCATCGTCATACACCCTAATATCAGTGTGTCGGCCCCGGTCTGGAGTGCTGCGTGCGCTTCAAGTTCGAGCGTGCCCAACACCTCATCGGCTCGTTCTCGCAATTCGAGAACCGGTACGTCGACTGCACGTATATCCGACACCAGTCCTTCGAGACCGTAGCTACGCATTTGCCGTCGTATCGCAGGCACCACCTCATCTACCACCGTTATGATTGCGAAGCGTTGTCCTACCTGAACTGCAGCGAGTGCGCTGGCTTGTCCCGGTCCAATTACGGGTATCTCGACAAGCTCTCGCGCCGGTGCTAATCCCGGATCGCCAAAGCACCCGATAATCATGGCATCGAATCCCTCAGCCTCAAGACGTGGTGCAGCTTCGAGCGTCGCTGGAATCGAGAGATATTCCTCCGCTGACGACTCGATCGATGATGGCCCTACATCACTTTCGCGAACCTCAAGCTCCGTCGATTGGAACGCTGCTTGAGTTAAATATGCTCCCCGTCGGACGAGCTCTTCTGGCCCTAATGGCCCGCGTGACATGGGTCCCGGAAGGTAATATACAATTCGCATTGTCCAACGTACTCCCTTTGGTCTTGGTGGTTCTCGAGGTGAATCTATATCCCCCCCTCCGGCTGAGGAATCCAATCTTCGACGTAGGAGGACGATGTTCGCTGAAGGTTAGCACTTCGGTTTACATTCTGGCGGCTTCTTCGGGAATGGAACACTCATGAGCTCAATCAAACTCGCAGACCGTGATCATACCTTGCTGAGTGGTGAGGCTGGGGAAGGACCACGCCTCGCCATGTCAATCGTGGTTCGTATGGCTCAAGTGGTAAACGCTCCTGAACTGCTTGATATCAGTGGGGCGCATATTGATTCGTCCCTCTACCAAGGCCCAGCCACGCTCGAGTTCGCCGAACGGCTCGCGGATGGAGGGAGTCGGGTCCAAGTGCCGACTACGCTCAACGTATCGGGGGTAGATGTCGAGGGTTGGCGTGACTGGTCCGTACCGGAGGATTGGGCTGGACCGGCCCGTCGTCAGATGGAGGCCTACGAACGAATGGGGTGCGAGCCCACTTGGACGTGTGCTCCTTATCAAACGCAGGCCCGACCGGTCTTGGGCGAACAGGTAGCTTGGGGTGAGTCCAGCGCAATCATATTCGCAAACTCTGTTCTAGGTGCTCGCACTGAACGTTATCCCGATCTTTTGGACATCTGCTGCGCGGTTACGGGGAGAGCCCCATCTGCAGGACTCCACCTGACCGAAAATCGAAGAGGTCAGGTACTGATCGACCTCGCCCGTGTGCCTGCGAAACTATCTACTGACCCGGCTTTCTATCCTGTCCTGGGGCACTGGATTGGACTCCGAACAGCTGGGCGGAACCCTGTGCTTGATGGCCTCTCTGTCCAGCCGGAAGAGGATGACCTGAAGGCGTTGGGTGCTGCTATGGCCTCGTCTGGGTCAGTTGCATTGTTCCACTGGGTTGGTCATACGCCTGAGGCCCCGGATATCGCAACGGCGTTTCAAGGAACTGAGCCTGTAGAACGCTTCTCAGTTGAACTCGCAGATCTGAGGCAAGCACGAGATGACCTTGGGTCGGGACTTTTTGAATCCGATGGTTTGGATCTGGTTGTGCTTGGAAGTCCACATTTCTCTCTTTCCGAGTTCAAGGCTTTGGCTGCCTTGGTACAAGGACGAGAACGAAGTCCCGCCGTTCGTATGCTGATTACAACAAGTCGGGGTGTCCGAATGCTCGCGCATGAAGCTGGATACCTGGGCATCGTCGAAGCGTTTGGCGCTGAACTCACGGTTGATACCTGTATCTTGACCACGCCAATGCTTCCAGATGATATCAGGCGTCTCATGACTAATTCCGCCAAGTACGCATACTATGCGCCAGGACTTCTGGAGCGTGCAGTTGCATTCGGTAGCCTGCGGGACTGTGTTGAATCTGCGGTTGTTGGCCGAGTGACTCGTGACGACGGTATTTGGATCGTATGACCCCTCCCTCAACTCTGATTGGTTGTTCGCTGGTTCCAGGGTTTGTCGAAGCCCAACTCTTATACACTTCGGAGCCCCTCAGTTTCTGGGGAGGATACGACGCACGTTCGGGCGAGGTGATTGATCGTAGACACCGGTTGGCAGGTCAGAATGGCGCGGGGCGTATCATGGCTATCCCAGCTACGCGAGGTTCCAGTACTACGACGGCTGTTCTTCTCGAAGCAGTGCGCCGGGACACCGCACCCGTTGGTTTCTTGACCCGGGGACCAGATTCTTTTCTCGCACTTGCCGCGATCGTGGCAGCTGAACTCTACGGTCGGGTTCTACCTGTCGTCGCGCTCACCCCACTCGATTTTGATGCGCTTCAAGCTGTCGAGCGCGTGCGGATTGAGGAATCGGGTGTGGTCATACCGGGCTAAGATGATGGAGGATCAGCACACAGAGGTTTTGATAGAGATCGAATCGGAGAGGTGACGTACCGGCGCTGATTAGCGCCGGTAGTCGAGAGGCGGATCGCGGTCGCCCAGAAGTGCTGTGTACTCGAAGTCTGCTCCCCGACGCTCCGTAAGTTCTTCCCAGGCGACAGTGATCACATCAGGACGTTTGAACAATTCTATCGCAGTCAACGCGAGTGTTTTCGCTGCCACCATCATTCCCTTATTCCCAATCTCAGTTCCACCTGCGGCCACAGCCTGCCAACTGTGTGCAGAAGTCCCAGGGACCCATGTGGCCGTACTCAAACCGGCGGTGGGTACGACCCAGCTAACATCGCCGACGTCAGTGGAACCTCCTCCTGCCTCTTCAATATAAAAAGGCTCGATCTCGGATTCTGTGCCGAGGGCTCGAGTTGAACCTCCTTCGAATGTCGATTGGATCTGCCGGGCAAAGGCGTGCTCGGTCTCAGTGTACTCGACACCGCCCACTTCCTGGAGCTTGGAGTCCATGATTTTAGAGAGCGCCACGTTGGGGACAAGGTCGTAGAGTCCATGTATGACTTCGTAGTCTACGTCGGTCCCGGTCCCAAGAGCTGCCCCTTCTGCTGTCTTGACTACTCGCTCGAATAACTCTACAACCGTGGGAGCGTTGGGGTGGCGGACATAATAGTAGACTTCAGCAAAGTCAGGGACGACGTTTGGCGCAAATCCACCCTGTGTGATGACGTAATGGATTCGAGTCTCTTGAGGAACGTGCTCTCGCATCAAGTTTACCATGTGATTCATGGCTTCTACGCCATCAAGTGCGCTCCGTCCGCGGTGGGGTGCTCCCGCCGCATGTGCCGAATAACCTCTGAAACGAAACTTCGCCGATTTGTTGGCGAGCGATCGCCCGGCCGCTGCGCTGTTGTTGTCTCCAGGGTGCCAATGCAACGCCACATCGACATCATCGAATAAGCCGTCACGGACCATATACACCTTGCCAGCGCCTCCCTCTTCAGCTGGCGTGCCATAGAGTCGGATTGTTCCATCTTGTCCAGTCTCCTCAAGCCATTCTTTTACTGCGATCGCCGCCGCGACAGATCCAACGCCAAAGAGATGATGACCGCATGCGTGACCGGCACCTCCCTCTACAATTGGGCTTCGTTCCGGCACTGCGTCTTGTGAGAGTCCAGGGAGTGCATCAAACTCTGCCAGGATCCCAATCACGGGATAGCCAGAGCCGTGACTCGCTATGAAGGCGGTTGGCATTCCCGCGACTCCTGATTCGATAGAAAACCCGGCTGCTTTCAGTTCCTCGTTTAGGAGAGCAGAACCGTGTTCTTCTTGATACCCGACCTCCGCCCATCCCCATATTTGCTGGGCCATTTGACCATAGTGATCCGCATGGTTATCGATCGAAGCAATTTGGGACTGTTGCAGGCCACTCAGCCCCGCCGGACACCAGACGATGATCGTACCTAAGGTTAGGACCGCGATGATTTCATGGTAAATCGATCGCGGTTTTCGACTGAGGACTGGGGAAGACTCGGGCATTCCTAAAGCTCCTGTATGGAATTTCTCATGTTGTTCTAAGACAAGCGCCGCAAGCTCGCGTGTCACGCATCGATTGGCCAGCCCAGAACGAGTTACGATAAGATGGGTCCCACATGTGATCTTGTATTTGTTCTCATTTTTAAAGGAGACCCTTGTTGCGAACTGCGAGTCACATCACCCTGGTGGTATCGAGAAGGTTGGTATATGCGGTAGATACGATCCGGATTCGCCGGTGGTGTGGTTTTTAACGCAAGGTTTTTTGGTAGCATGGTTGGAGAGACCCCTGGAAGCTCACTGGAGGGTGGAGAGGTGATTCGAATTCGAAAACCGAGTGCGCTATTCGAGTCGCAAGCTGTATTTGTATTGGTGGTGCTAGGTGCTTTTATGTCGCCAGTCGGCATGTCGGGGCAGGATGAACAGGATGAGGAAGAGCCTGGTTGGTTATATAAAGCTGAGTTGAATCTGCTCTTTTTGGGAGGTAATTCCAGCGCCCAGACGTTTGGGCTTGGTGGTGACATAAAACGGGCGTGGGGAACTTCCGAATTTTCGATTCGGGTTGGGACTCGCCGAACCAAAACGGGGAAGACCATACGGACGGCTATTGGTTCCGCCGACTCATTTACTCTGGATGAAAGTTCTACGACTCGGGTTACAGCTGAGAACTATTTCTTAACCTCACGGTATGATCGGTCGATATCTGATAGGTTTTTTGTTTACGGAGGCGCTGGTTGGGAGCGAAACACGTTCGCGGGGTTTGACAGTCGTTTTACCCTGGTAGGTGGTGTGGGTAACACTTGGTCAGATGACTCACTGCTCCGATTCAAAACGGATGTCGGGTTCACGTTCACCTCGCAAAAAGATGTTGTAGACGATCCGACCATTTTTGGCACGTACCCTGGGTTGCGAATCTCCTGGGACTTGGAACGCCAACTGACCACGACGACGGCGCTCTCAAGTGTCCTCATCGTCGATGAAAGTTTGCGGAATACAAAGGATCTGCGCGCCGATTTCACGAATGCATTGACCGTCGACATTAGTGGTGGGTTAGCGCTCAAGACGAGCTTGCGGCTCTTGTTCGACAATCAACCATCAGTCGGTGACGTTCCTCTAGAACAGCCACTCGGTACGCCCACGGGTGAAACAGTGTTAGTGCCTCTTAACAAGCTCGATACGATCTTCACCGTCGCATTCGTGGCGAGTTTCTAGCTGAGGATATGATGAAAATCGCTCTAATCCAACAAAGTGTAGGATGTGATCGTGAAGAGAATATCGAGTGTGCGATCGAAGCAATGAGAAGCGCTGCTGATGCTGGCGCTACCATGGTCTGTTTTGCCGAGCTTTCCATCGATCGTTTCTTCCCTCAGTGCAAAAACGATCCCCAAGCTGCAGGGATCGCCGAGCCCATCCCGGGTCCGACTTCCGATCGGATCGGTGCACAGTCATCTGAGCTTGGTTTGGTGACCATATTCAACCAGTATGAACTGGGGCCTGACAAGTGTTACTACGACAGCTCTCCCGTTTTTGACGCGGATGGAGCATTACTGGGAGTGACGCGGATGATGCACATCACCGAGTACACGCACTTCCATGAACAGGGCTACTATGCCAAGGGAGATGTGGACGCTTCCGTTTATGATACTGCGGTAGGGAGGGTTGGTGTCGCGATCTGCTATGATCGGCATTACCCCGAGTATATGAGACGTCTGGGGGAGTTGGGTGCCGAACTCGTGGTTGTCCCGCAGGCTGGTGCGATAGGGGAGTGGCCCGAAGGGCTTTTTGAGGCGGAACTGCGGGTGGCCGCGTTCCAAAATGGCTACTTCGCAGCCCTCTGCAATCGAGTGGGTCGGGAGGGAAAGCTAACCTTTGCGGGTGAGTCGTTCGTTGTGGATCCTGATGGTGTCATACTGGCCCGTGGCCCGGAACTCGAAGACGCGATCGTTTTAGCGGACATTGATCTCAAAGAGTGTACCTCGTCTACGGCACGACGACTATTTTGGCGCGATCGAAGACCTCGCCTGTATGCGGGTTGGGGTGAGCCTAATCCGCCGCCGGTGAAGTAGGGGGTTGAGATGGGGGTGACGCTTGGTCTTGCCCTCGGACTTGTGGGTATCCTCCTCCTCGCACGTCTTTTTGTTCATTTTATTGTCCCCTCCTTCGTTTTTTTCCCCGAACCGCTGAAACCGCAGGAAAGTCATCCGAAATTTTGGGGGTTCTCGGATGCTGGTGAGGTTTGGATTCCGAGCGACGACGGTCCGCTCCTGCATGGGTGGTGGTTTCCTGCCAGGAGTGAGCAATCGAGTGCGGGGACCATTGTCTTTTTTCACGGCAATTCCGGACATCTTGGGGACTGTGGGACCGTGGCAGCAAGTTTTGCTAACCTAGGACTTGACGTGCTTTTACCGGACTATCGAGGGTTTGGCCTCAGTGAGGGCAAGGCTTCAGAAGAAGGCTTGTACACCGACGCGAGGTCCATCTACCGATGGCTAGTAGATGTACGGGCTATCAACCCACACCAACTGATTGTGGTGGGTCACTCACTTGGCAGTGCAGTCGCCGCAGATCTTGCGGTTCACAGCCCCATGGCGGCTGTAGTGATGTTAGGGGCCTTTACGCATACCCCGGCCATAGCACGGTACCGGTTCTCTTTTCTACCGGATTGGTATCTTGAATGGGATTTGACCCGATTCGACTCATTAGTGCGCGTCCCGAGAATCAATGTGCCGATCCTATTTGGAGTTGGATCCGAGGATCGGGTGATTCCTCCCGAAGAAGCACATAAGCTCTTCAAAGTTGCACACCCCCCCAAGCAGTGGTTGTCGATCACTGGTGCTGGGCACAACGATATTTTTGACCACGAAGAGCTTTGGAAAGAACTCCACCGGTTTATATCTACTGTATTTAATAGGGAAACCTTCGAATAACTAAGGTGATATGATTGTCAGTGGTCACCTATTTAAGGCGTGGTGATCCCCACGTTTGCTTCGATGTGTGATGCGTCTCAAGGGCCCAGAAACCACTCTGCGAAGTTTGCGAGATTGGACACGACGTGCATAGGACGAACCGTGCTTGGGAGTGCCTCTGACTTTCGGTTCACCCAAACCACCGGCACCCCCATCTCGCTGGCAGGCTCAACATCGTGAAATAAACTCTGGGCAACGTGTACCCATGTCTGGTGCTCTGTGGCCCACTCACGACCACGAACGAAATGCGCGGCAGCAGGTTTGTAGCTAAGCAGATCTTCCGCGGTGGCAATAAATGGAAAACTGACATGGAAATGTTCGAGTGTGCCTGCTAGGAGATCGTTGTCGATATTCGAGAGAATGCCGAGTGTTACGCCTGCATCGGTGAGCCGATTCAGGGCCGTATTCGTATCAGGGAAGGGAAGCCAAGTAGGAATACTCTCGGGAATAATTCCCGCCGTCTTAATTCGTTGGTCCCACCCGTTCTTTTTTGCTACGTGCATCGAGACTTCCATCAGAAGTTGTCGATATTTTCGGTATTCACTGCCCTTGATTGCGTTTTGTGAGGAGTGGAAATCCTCGAGAAGCGTTTCTTCATTGACTTGTCTGGCGAGAGGGTACGCGTCCTGGAGCGCTGCCAAGATCCCAGCCTCCCAGTCTATAAGCGTTCCGTAACAGTCAAAGGTCAGGAGCGTTTTTCCGTCTCGTTGGGTGGAGCGCTCTAGTTTCATTTTCGGAGAAAGTTCTGGTTTCATCAGAAGTCTTTTCCTCCACAGTGGATTCTATTAGTGAGATCATCGGTCGGCATCAACCTATGACTCCCGTTACCTTGGGATACATGTCGATTGGCGAGATCTTATCGGACGCTTTCAAGGATGGCCACCGCCCCCCCAACCCTTTTGCCGGGGGCACCTTAGATAGAGCCACCGAAAAGCGAAGAGATACGGAATGGGTCGTATCATGTCGCAAAAATGAGGATGCTCGAGTCGTCCCTGTGTGGCAATCTCAGAATCTAGTGATTGGTGGTGGTGACGAAGCAGGGTACAATCCGATACTTCTGGAAGCGTCAGCCATGCGAGATCTTGGAGTTGTCGACGAGGAATGGATATTCCTCGGTCTCGACAACGGTCGCCCTGTCTTCACTGCGGACATTACGAATCCGATTAATCAGCCGCCGCTTGGCCAATTCCACGATCTTAACAAGATCGGTGCTATGCTTGGGCAGAGTGAAGGATCTTTGCTCGCGTACGCACGAGCCATCATTCAGTGGAGCAATGGGCAGAGATTCTGCGGCACCTGCGGTGGACCCACACAACCAGTTCACGGTGGCCATGTCCGACGCTGTGGGAATCAGCCTTGCCGAACGGAGCATTTTCCGCGCACAGATCCAGCAATAATCGTGCTCGTTGAGGATGGCGACCGTTGTCTGCTCGGTCGAAAAGAGATCTGGCCTACTGGTGTGTACTCGACTTTAGCCGGATTCGTCGAACCCGGGGAAAGTCTTTCCGAAGCTGTAATCCGTGAAGTGCGTGAGGAGTCGGGGATCGAGGTCGGTTCGGTTAGATATCAATCGTCGCAACCATGGCCGTTTCCCGTTTCCCTTATGATTGGGTTCCATGCGATTAGAGTGGGAGGTGACCTGCGAATTGACGGTCGTGAGCTTGCAGACGCGCGCTGGTTTCATCGAGATGAACTCATTGCCCGCAAGGAGAGCGGGCTTAGGCTCCCCGGACGCGTCTCCGTCTCTCGTCGATTAATCCAGGAGTGGTTAGACGAGCCAAAATAGATTGTCACTAGGACTGTCCAACAGAGGTGCGGATCTTGTCGAGCAACAGGAAATCACTTGATCTCACTGTGTTTTGAGGCGGCAAAGAGGGGGGTGGCTTTGGTCGTTTTCCCAGTAGGGAGCGATCAGAGTGAGAATAGAGTTTTACGTCTGTCTCGTGACCGCTCCCCATGTATGAGGTTTACCTTGATGATGGTTGTTTCTTATTAGGTTGGGATCCCGTATTTCGACACCCGGGTCATCGCATCGATGAAACGGTCCAGTTCCTCGATTGTTGTGTACGTTGATGGAGAGACTCGGAGGCCCGTGAATTCTGGGTGGTTGATGGCCACTGTGAATATTTGGTGCTTATCCCAAAGCCAGTTCCGTAATAAACTGGTCTCGATGCCTTCGATCTGGACGTTCGCAATACCGTACGCAAACCCGGGCTTGAGGCTTGTATTGAGTCGCACGTTGCTGAGGTCTGAGAGTGCTTCGGCCCAATGGTTGCGTAGATAGACGAGTCGGGCCTCCTTGCGCTTACCCCCGATGAGTTGGTGGAACGTGAGAGCTTCACCAATAGCTAGGAAATTGGCTTCCGGATGAGTCCCAATTTGCTCAAACTTACGGATGTTATCGTTTTGTGATTCGGGTGCGGCTTGAAGCGGCCAGACTTTTGGGATTTCGTTTTTCTTTACATAAAGCATTCCCGTCCCGATTGGTGCGTGCAGCCACTTGTGCAGGCTTGTTGTGTAGTTGTCGCATCCAAGATCAGAGATCTTGAACTCGTGGTGGGCGAGAGAATGTGCGCCGTCAATGAGTACTGGAATTTTGTAAGATCTGGCCATCTCTACGACTTCGCGCACGGGAAGAACTTGTCCCGTGATATTGATCATGTGGCACATCAAGATCATGCGGGTTTTATCTGTGATTTGTTGCTCGAATAGGCGGACGATTTCGTCTGGGTCTTCCGCTGGAATGGGGATCTTGAACTGCTTCAAGACGATGCCTTCACGCTGCTCGCGCTGTTTGAACGTAGTGACCATTCGACCATAATCTTGAGTCGTTGTCACGACCTCATCGCCGCGCTGTAGGTCGTATCCCATCTGTAGAATCTGGAGACTTTCAGAAGTGTTTCGCGTGATTGCGACCTCTTCAGGATCAACATTCCACTGCCTCGCTAGTCGGGCCCGTATCCCCTCACGTTGCGGTTCGAGGATCTCCCACCCGTTGTACACTGGTAACTGATTCGCAAAGTCGAGGTCGCGCTTCATCGCCTCTAGGACATGAGCTGGGGTGGGGCTCACGCCGCCGTTATTGAGATTTACTAGTGACCGATCAGTTGTAAACGCCTGTTGAATATCGAGCCAGAATTCCTCGTTTTGGGCGATCTCTTCTGGTGATCCGGGCGTTGCTGACAATTCCCGAGCAGTCGCAATTGTGGTAGTCCATTTTGTCGGGATGGTGGTGAAAGCTCCTGCGGCAGCTGCGGAACGTCCGAGTTTTGAGAGGAAGCTGCGTCGGGTCGGCATTAGAACCTCCCTCAATCTTTGCGAAGTGTGAACATAGGCGCCGATATAGTGAGGGTTTCCCTCACCGGGTTACGCCATGAATAACTCGCAAATAGGGCGATTCATCTCTGCGGAGCAAGCCCCCCCCACCTATTCACTCACGCAACAGGTTCGATGAAAAGCTCTCGGAGATTTTGTATGGTACCTGCGGTGGCCCTGCATGGATCAGCACGAAAGAGTCGGTGTGCGCCTTGCTAGTAGGCCAATTGAACCTCTACGGTGTCAGCTGGAATTAATCGTTTTGTTCATTTCTCTTACTATCGGGCTGCGTCGTGATTGAACCAAGAATAAGATCAACAGATCGAAGGGGTTTCATAAAACGGGCAGTAGCTAGGTCGGCAATAGTTGTGGGGGTTCCGGAGTTGCTTTCTGCGACGGTGCCTGCCCAGTCCGAGTCGACCATGAAACGACCGCAAGATCGTCGTGCGTCACCGAATGACCGTATTGGGCTCGCGCTGATCGGGGCAGGCGGGATGGGTTTGGCCGACGTGTCGACCGCACTCCGAATTCCAGGGGTCGAACTCGTAGCCGTGTGCGACGTATTCGATGGTCGGCTTGAGGCCGCGAAGGAGCGGTACGGTTCTGATCTGATAACCACACGATATTTCGAGGACATCCTCGCACGTGAGGATGTGGACGCTGTAATCGTTGCGACCCCCGATCATTGGCACCAGAAAATCTCGATCGATGCCATGACGGCAGGGAAGTCCGTGTATTGTGAGAAGCCTATGGTGCACCAGATTGAGCAGGGAGTTGCTCTGATTCGTACCCAGCGCGACACAGGGAAGATTTTCCAGGTGGGGAGCCAAGGAATGAGTTCCCTCGGGAATGAAAAGGCAAAGGAACTGTTCGAGGCTGGTGCCATCGGAAAGCTCAATTATGCCGAGGGTTTTTGGGCTCGCAATGACCCTATTGGGGCGTGGCAATATCCAATCCCAGACGGCGCATCAGAGGACACGGTTGACTGGAAGCGGTTTCTAGGGCATACGCCTGAGCGGCCCTACGATCCACTTCGCATCTTTCGTTGGCGTAACTACACTGATTATGGGACTGGTGTAGCGGGGGATTTGTTCGTTCACCTCTTCTCAAGCCTTCACTTTATTGTGAGTTCTAAAGGTCCGGATCGGATTCAAGCCACTGGTGGTCTGAGGTATTGGGAGGACGGGCGAGAGGTTCCAGATGTGCTTCTTGGCATGTTTGACTATGCGCCGTCGGGTACCCACCCCGGCTTCAATCTTTCCCTTAGGGTGAACTTCGTCGATGGGACCTCGGGTAGTACTTTTCTGAGACTCGTCGGGAGTGAAGGCTCCATGGATATCACCTGGACCGAGGTCGTGCTTCGTAAGAATGTCGCCGTGGATCCACTTGACACTTTTTCGCAAGAAAAAATGGCTGACGTCGCCTCAGCAGCCAATACGCTTCAGGTGCGCTCGAGAATGCTACCACCGGCTGAAACGCGCTACACCGTCGAACCAGAATACCGGGGTGCTCACGTTGATCATTTCTTTAACTTTTTCGAGGGTATACGAACTGGGAAGCCGGTGGTAGAGGATGCGACGTTCGGACTCCGAGCAGCGGCTCCGGCTCTCGCGTGTAACCTGAGTTACTTTGAAGAGCGAATCGTCCGGTGGAACCCGGAATCCTTAAAGCTCGCATGAGGGCTCTACGGTTTGAGTTTTTCCTGGCTCTGTTGTTGGTTTCCGTCAGCTGTGGTACTAATGCCGAGGAGGCTGGTCGTGCAGCGGAGCGTGAAACGTTGGCTATCCAACCGAACACCCTTTCAGAGGAAGAGCGGGTGAATGGCTGGCGCCTATTGTTTGATGGTGAGACGACGCACGGTTGGAGGGGTTATAATCGCGAAACTTTTCCGGACACCGGTTGGGCGGTGGCAGATGGGATGCTAGTTGTCGGTGCCACGGCTACCGACCCAGATGTTTCGGTTGGAGGCGACCTTGTAACTGACGAGGTTTTTTCGAGCTTCGATCTACGGTTTGAGTTTAGGCTTTCCGAAGTAGCGAATAGCGGTGTTCTATATCGCGTGATCGAAGAGTTAGGTGCTGAAATCTGGCACAATGCGCCCGAGTTTCAGGTGTTGGACGACCAGGCGTATATCGACATGGGCACGATGGACATGCGCACCCACTTGACGGGTGACAACTATGATCTTCACGCGGCTACAGGAGAGCGGTCCCTCAGGCCACTCGGGGACTGGAATGAAGGCCGTATCATTGTCGATGGGGTGCATGTTGAGCACTGGCTTAACGGTTATAAGATGGTCGAATACGAGCTTGGTTCGCCTGGATGGGAGGCGTTGGTTGCGAAAAGCAAATTCGCAAATTTTCCGGGCTACGGTCGCGCCTTATCAGGTCCCATTGGTCTCCAGGATCACGGACGACTTGTATGGTACCGGAACATAAAGATCAAGATCCTGTGAGGGGGTTAGATTTGACGGACGGGATTCATATCGACGTCCGTGCAGTCCGATCGATTTGGATAATAATGTGTTTTATTGGATTGGTAGCTGGGTGTGGTGGCCAGGCTGACTCTTTACCTGAAAATTGGGGTGAGCCACAAACCTTGTTTAACGGTCACGATCTACAGGGATGGGAGGTTCACGGGACTGAGCTCTGGTACGTAGAGGAGGGCGACCTTGTGTGCGAGAGTGGTCGCGACGCTGAGTACGGTTATCTAGCGACAGAGAAAACGTTTCACGATTTCGATCTCACTCTTGAGTTTAAGCAAGAGGCTGACGGAAATAGTGGCGTTTTTTTTCGGTCGAATCTCGACGGAATAATCATCGACGGATGGCAGACCGAGGTTGCTCCGCCTGGCTTGTTTACGGGTGGAATCTACGAGTCCTACGGAAGGGGTTGGTTAATTCAGCCGCAATCAGATCGGCCTGACGTTCGGATGGGGGATTGGAACCTGTTACGAATTCGGGCGGTAGCTGACACGGTCACTACATGGCTGAACGGAGTAGAAATGATCCGACTTGTTGATGCCGAGATTGGGGAAGGCGAGGGGGTAATCGCACTTCAAATTCACGACGGTGGTGGCATTAAAGTCCGCTGGAGAAATATCAGGGTTGTTGATCTTAACCGATGACTTTCGATACGGGTTGGTCATAAGGGGGCCCGTAGCCTCCGAGGCTTAACTTCACCTAAGTCGCGTGCTATGGTCACTCAGGTGGACTCTGTGATCATAGACAGGATAGGGTCGATGGCTTTCGCAGCGATTGCCTCAAGTTCTTGAGGCGATCGGTTCTGGATTGGGTGCGAGACCCATACGATTGCGGGCTCAAAGCCGAGCGAACGCGATTGGCTTGCCGCAGCATCTCGAAACTCTGTCGTTACTACAAAACAGCCGGGTACTCCACGTTTGTCCAAGTCTTTGATGTCATGCAGACCGCATGACGTGCACGAACCTCAATCGGCTAATGCTTGCACCACTACGTCGGCCTCCTTCTCGATCTTTTGGAGGATCTCCACGGGGGCTCGCTTCGCGTTAGTAGGTTTAGCTGTGCGAAGAGTCTTGATCCCACGTCGGTTGAGGTCTTTCTCGATGTGGTCTAAAAACTCGTTGCTTCGGAGCTTCCCGATGTCTTGGAGCGCGACGATTTTTCCTTTGAGGGATGTGGGTGGCCGGCGCCTCGGCTGATTGATCGGTGCGAATTCGGAAGTGGGATCGTGGAGTACAGTGGATTCGACGTTCATTCGATTATCTCTCTCGTGATGGGGTGTGACTCTTTGTATGCCCGGCCCCCCGGCCACCCCGCCAAGATGGCCGAATACAATCCGGCTTGTCCGCCAGCGCGGACTAGTAATAGTCCATCAGGTGGGAACTTTGGTACCATCTCGCCCACCCGATTCTTAGATACCCCCTCGGCAATACCACCGGCCCCTCGCACGACGTCCTCACCAGGACGTGTCGTTGCCTCGAACAACGCATCGGTAATTTTAGCACGATCCCAACCCGCCGCCCGGAAGATGGAATAGTGTTCTGGGGAAATGACGAGCACTGCGTGTGCCCACTCACAGATGTGTGGGTGGCACACGGCGAGAAGCCCTGCTGCGAGTGACTGAGTGAGTTCACGGGGAGTTCGCGAGCGCTGGTCGAGGATGCCCTGAATCCCTTCGCCCTGAAATAAGGTGACCGCGTTTGCACCAGAAGTGATTCCGCGAGCTACGGAAAGTGGTTGCCACTCCGGGTCTGACTCATCTTCAGCAAAACAAAACGTGTATTTACTAGGGGCCCCGAATGTCGAACGGTCGATCTCCCCGGGTCGTCCTCCACCTACGTTTCGCACAATCAAGTTGAGGGCTCGACCGATGGTTGCGTTAGCGCGGTTACCCTGGCCTAATGCATTGAGGCTCGAATTCATCCCGATCTTTTCCGTGATCGGGCCATTGACGATAATTAGTGGGGCCGTGAAACATGTGCTGCATAGGATCCCGTGCAGAGTGAAGTTTGGCTCCAGTGCGGCCTCAAGCGCGGCAAGTACCACTGGCATGTATTCGGGCAAGCAGCCTGCCATCACGGCGTTGATTGCGACCCGCTCTACCGTGCAGGGTGCTAGATCGGGTGGCACCTGTCCGACGATCTCATCGGGCGCTCGTGAAGTCCCTTCCAGCATACGAAGAATCCGTTCAGGGGTAGGAGGGACTACGGGTAGTCCGTCACTCCAACCTCGATCAAAACAGGTTTCTATCTCATCTTCAAATTGGTTGACCTGGATCCTACGAGCACGAATTCCCGGATCCCCGAAACGAACTCGTAGTTTGTGTGCCGCACCAGGCTCAATAGATCTAGAGCCGCAGCCTGGCTGATGCGCCGGTAGTTCCTCGCCAAGGTCAGCGATCGCCGTTACACGCTGCCAATCAGTGCGGTTCCACCCAACTACCCTTTCAACTTCTTGGCCACTTTCATGCCGGATCAAGGTGGGTACGGTCTCAATCTCAAGGTCGAAGGAAATCTTGAGCGTTCGGTCGTCAATCACTTGGGGCACATCGCATGGAAATATCGGGTCGTCTTGCGTATACACCACGATCCCGGGCTTTGTCGATCCGAGTTGCTGTAGCACTGGTTCGACAAGCCGACATGTAGGGCAGTCCTCTTTGACTACGGCAATCAGTCCGTCAGAAGGTATAGAGCTTACGGATTTCATTCTTGTTCCGGATTTGCCGGGTTCTTGGTGGACGTGGCGCCAAGGCGGCTTTCGGCCCTGGATTGCAACGGTACCCCCAAAGAGTGTCCGCCGCCAACTGTGTCATTGAAGACGGTTGCTTTGATTTGGGTTGCCATGGAGATTCGAGGTTTCGTGTTCTATTATCTCCCTCGGAGGCCGCGTGCGGGATGTGTCTGAGTTGGTCTGCTGCGGCTGTTGTCGCTCTCCTGAGAGTTGGACTCACTAAGAAGGATGTATCTCACATGAACACAACGCTCGTCCAAAGGATGATTGCGGGCCGGGCAGTGCAGGGGGCTCTCGCTCTGTCGCTAGTGGCTCCCGCACCGATTGCAGCGCAGTACATGCCGAGTCAGGCCCCGAACACGCCCCCGTTTTTCGCGATCGAGAATACTCGAATTGTGACGGGAACGGGAACGGTGATCGAGAATGGTGTCGTCGTGATCGGCAACGGTCTCATTGAATCTGTTGGGCAGGGTGTGACGGCCCCGGGTGACGCTTGGGTAATCGATGGGTCTGGCTTGACGGTATATCCGGGCCTTTTCGATGCCTTAACGCAGATAGGTCTTGAGCAAGAAGAAAGTGGGCCTTCAGGTGGTGGAGCCGGTAACCCCTTCGCCCGTTTTGCCCAAGAGGGCCCAACCTCGGATGGCCCGGAGGATCGGCCTGCAACGACCCCATGGTTGGATGCTGCGGATATGCTTGATCCAGACTCGGAGGCACTTGAGGTCTGGCGCAAAGGTGGCTTCACGAACGGTATGGTAGCACCTGCGGAAGGGATCGTTACGGGTAAGGGAAGTGTGATCAATTATGCGGGGAATAAGCAGGAGATGGTTGTTAGGACCCCCGTCGCCCTCCGGCTCACGATGAATCCGGCCGGCGGTTTCCGAGCCTTCCCGGGGTCGATGATGGGTGTGATATCTTACATTAGGCAGCTGTACCTAGATGCTGGTCATCAAACAACTTATGGTGATTCATATTACAGAAATCCGCGTGGGCAGCCACGCCCAATGTACGATCGGTCGTTGGCTCCTGTGCAGGCATCTATTACGGAGGGGTGGCCCACCGTGCTTCCTGCCAACGATGTCGCAGGGATGCAGCGTGTGCTGAAACTAGCCCGGGAAACCGGAATGCGCCCGGTTATTGCGGGCGGGTATGATGCCTACAAGATCACAGCCGATTTAGTAGCGGCTGGAGTCCCCATTCTCGTGAATCTCGATTGGCCCGAGGCAAACCGGAACGCGGATCCTGAGGTGGAGGAATCTCTCGAGTCTTTGACACGGCGTGCCTATGCCCCAACGACGCCCGCTCAGTTGGAAGCGGCCGGAGCTACTTGGGCTTTTTATAGCGGTTCAATAGGAAGCCCCAACCGATTGATGGCAAAAGTTCGCACAGCACTGGAACACGGGTTGTCCGAAGAAGCAGCCCTCCGTGCACTCACCATGTCACCAGCTCAGATTTTTGGTGTAGATCAGATGCTGGGGTCCGTCGAAGAAGGGAAAATTGCGAACTTGGTGGTTACGGACGGAGCGCTTTTTGATGAAGAGACGGTAGTCAAGATCGTGTTTGTCGATGGTCATAAGTTTGAAGCGTCTGCGGTTGCACGACCTTCAGTCCCGCCTACCGAAGATATGGCGGGCGAGTGGTTATTCTCGCTCAATAATGATTCTCAAGAAGCGATGGCCGTCCTTGAGATGACGGAAGATGGAACTGTATCAGGAACAATCACTGGGGAACGTGGAGAGCAGCAGATTACCAGCGGTTGGGTGAGTGATAACGAATTCAGTATTACGGCTCGTGCTTCCATGGGGGGCGGCAGACAAGTCGAGGTCATATACAGTGGCACGATCGATGGTGATGAGATTACAGGGACCGCATCCTTCGGGGAGAGGTTTACGATGGACTTCACAGGTGTTCGCCCCACGGGAGGTGGTCGATGAACAAGATCATTCGAAGCCTGCTGTTCGCAGCACTGGTGGGCGTATCGATGTCGACTGCTTTCGGGTTACGCGGTCATGAGGTCACAGGTTCTGTAGTAGATCTCACCGGCACCTGGACCGTCACAATTTGGATGCAACAGGGTGACTTCGACATGACGTGGCAGTTGGAGCAACATAGCGACAACACACTTACAGGCACGATCGAAGGTCGACAGGGGGCTGCTGAGGTAGAAGAAGGTTCGGTTATGGGGAACGCGTTTTCCTTTTCGATGACTCGAAACTTCAACGGACAAGAGGTGATGATCGAGTTCAAAGGTGAATTTGGCGAAGACGACACTCTCAAAGGCACGCTCATCGCTGGGGGCGGGCAATTTACGGCGGACTTCACCGGAGTCCGTGCTACAGGAGGCAAATAATGAGGCTTCAACGACTTCTGAATACACCCGCCTTTTTCGCTGTCCTAGCACTGTTGGGCTTATCTGGTTCCAATCTTCAGGCTCAGAATGCAGACGCTCCGAACTTGACCGGACAATGGGCCGTTACGATGGATAGCGAGATGGGAACATTCCAACAAAATTGGGATGTAATTCAACACGAAGATGGATCGGTGACAGGGTCGATGGACTCGCCTGAAACGGGTCCGGTGGATATCGGAGGAGGATCAGTCGAGGGCGACGAATTCAATCTTTACTTGATGGTCAATATGCAGGGACAAAGCGTCGATGTCGGCTACAGCGGTACGTTCACTTCTGATGAATTGACTGGTACGCTCAGTGCCATGGGGGGACAGTTCACCGCGGGCGTCTCGGGCGTCCGTAAAGAAGGAGGTGGCAGGTGAGACAGTTTTGCCTCTTGGCGCTAGGGCTTGCACTGACGGTTGTTGGAAAAGCGGCCGCACAGGATACCCCGGTCCTGATTCGAGGAGCCACGATCCTAACTGCGGCGGATGCTGGCAGAATTGAGAATGGTGCGATTTTGTTCGAGAACGGTCGGATTTCTGCAATTGGGCTCGCGTCAGATGTTCAGGCTCCTTCGAATGCTACCGTCATCGATGGGACGGATAAGTTTGTGACCCCCGGCATCATCGATGCACACTCTCATATTGCGGCCGAGTCGATTAACGAGGGTTCGGTATCAGTGTCCTCGATGGTCTCGGTCATGGATGTGATCGACCCGACCGATGTCGCGATCTATCGCGAGGCAGCTGGAGGAACGACGACGTCGCACGTGATGCATGGAAGTGCTAATCCCATTGGTGGGCAAAACGCAGTTATCAAACACCGTTGGGGAGAGGATGCCGAGGGGCTGTTGTTCCAGGGAGCACCGCCAACGATCAAGTTCGCGCTCGGAGAGAATCCGAAGCGATCTCGGAGTGCTGGGACGGGACAGCCACAGCGTTATCCTGCCTCACGCATGGGAGTAATGGATGTTGTCCGTCAAGCGTTTGTAGAGGCGACTGAGTACAGACGGGAATGGGATGCGTATGAAGATCGCCGAGAGGGTGGGAATCGGGGTGCGATCCCGCCGAGAAGAGACCTGAAGCTTGATCCGTTGGTCGAAATACTCAACGGTACTCTGTTTGTCCACGCCCATAGCTATCGAGCTGATGAAATCCTTCAGTTGATGCGGGTCGCCGAAGAGTTCGGTTTTCGAATCCACACCTTCCAGCACGTGCTGGAAGGATACCGTGTGGCAGATGAGATGGCCGAGCACGGTGCACATGCTTCCACGTTTTCGGACTGGTGGGCTTACAAGGTCGAAGCGTATGAAGCGATTCCTCATAACGCGGCGATCATGACACAGCGAGGAATAGTCGTATCAATCAACTCTGACTCTGGGGAGGAGGGGCGTCACCTGAATCAGGAGGCTGCCAAGACGATGAAATGGGGTGGTTTGACTGAGGCACAGGCGCTTGCCCTTGTGACAATTAATCCGGCGATTCAGCTCATGATCGATGATCGAGTTGGGTCGATTGAAGTCGGAAAAGATGCGGATGTCGTTTTATGGGAAAACTATCCACTTTCTTCCTATGCGAAGGTTCGAACGACGTATGTAGATGGGAATGTCGTGTTCGATGTTGATCAGGACCGGGAGATGCGAGTACGCATTGCAGAGGAAAAGGCGCAACTCCGTGAGACACTAGGCGAAGACGAGAAGGAAGAAACGGGTACGAAGGGAGGTGACCGATGAGTCGAACCCTTGGGAAGATAGTGGCAGTGGGTGCGATCGCCCTGCTGATCTTGTCTGCTAACGAAGCGTTCGCACAGGATGGAGATACCTACGTCATAAGAGGCGCCACGATCCACACGGTTTCGAGTGAGCCCGTCGAGAATGGAACGATCGTTTTGCGGGGGGGACGGATTGTTGCGATTGGTCAAAACGTGGATATTCCATCAGGTGCGCAGACCATCGATGGAACTGGCAAACACGTATACCCTGGAATGATCGACGCGTTTAGCCAGCTTGGACTTACGGAGATTGGCTCGGTAGCAGCGACAAACGATGCGACCGAGATGGGTCGATTTAATCCGCACTTGAATGCGCACACGGCAATCCACCCTGCTAGCGAGCACATCCCGGTTGCTCGTGCGAACGGGATCACGCACACGCTTGCTGCCCCTGGGGGGAGTGGCTCGGGTATCACGGGCCAAGCGACCCTCGTCCACCTTGACGGATGGACGGTGGAAGAGATGGAGATCGAAAAGTCCGCGGCCATGGTCATGACATGGCCATCGCTAGCGACTCGCGGTGGTAGATTTGGAGGGTTTGGGGGAGGCGGAGGTCGGAGATCGTTTGATGAAGTGAAGCGGCGATTCGACGAGCAAGTAGAAGAGATGGATGATTGGCTTGTGGCTGCCCAACACTACAAACAGGCGATGGACGCTGGGTCCACGCGTTTGGGACGTGACTTGCAGCTCGAAAACCTGACTCGTGTGCTTGATCGGGGTATGAAGGTGATTATCCGTGCGAACGGTCATCGTGAGATCGAATCCGCGATTGAATTTGCGGAAAAATGGAACCTCGACATCGTGATTGCGGGTGCATCCGGTGCTCGGAAGGTGATTGATTTACTCGCAGAAAAGAGTGTCGCTGTGATTCTCGGTCCGGTTCAACGCCTCCCTAGTAATCAGGACGATCCATATGATGACCCCAACACACTTCCGGGTTTGTTGGCTGATGCGGGTGTCGAAATCGCATTCGCGACTTTTGGTTCATCTGACTCGCGGACCTTACCGTACGAAGCTGCAAATTCAGTCTCATGGGGCTTAGCGAAAGACGATGCGTTTGAAGCAATCACACTCGGTCCGGCACGGATCTTGGGTGTGGCTGATCGATTAGGTTCGCTGGAGGTCGGAAAAGTTGGGAACGTGATCGTCACTGATGGGGATCCGCTTGAGATCACCACCAATATCGAGCACGTGTTCGTTCGCGGTGTCCCGTCTGATCTTGATAACAAGCATAACCGGTTGTGGGAGGAGTATAAAAATCGTCCGTTGAAGGCGAAGGCTGTGACGACGACCTGACCCTTTGTGACCAATTGTCGCAGGAAAATCGGTTAGTCGTCGAGTCCTGGTTTCTTACGGTTTTTCTTCCGCTCCGAGCGACGGCGCTTATCCTCTAGCCGTTTCTTTTTCGCTATTTGAGGCGTGCGTGTAGGGACGCGCAGTTTTTGGGGACGCGCAAGTTCTTCTAAGATTGTTCGCAGTTGTTGAAGTGCTTGTTGGCGGTTTCGGTGCTGACTTCGAGAGTTTCGAGCCGTGACGACAATCCCCGTTGGTCGATGGACCAACCGCACTGCTGATTCCGTTTTATTTTGGTGTTGTCCGCCAGGCCCCCCAGCCCGAAATGTGGCCACGTCACATTCGGCGAGTAGGGTTTCATCGGTTTGCTTGGCATGGGGCTCCATCGAGCCTCCTGATCATAACCTTTGGGCCACATTGATTCCGTTAGTGGCCAGGGGCGTCTTACTTCTTTAAATGCCTGCTGAACTCCGTATCCTACCGTCTGAATGAATTGTCAGAGGGCGTCGAACCAAGTTTCCATTCGGCTCCGCATCTTTGCATCGGGCATCCACCCACGAGCCGCCCCCATGTTATCGATCGCATGGTGCGGTTTTGTTGTGCCAGGAATCGCAGTGGTCACCGCGGGATGTGAGACCACGTATTTAAGGAAGAACTGTCCCCAACTGTCGCACCATTCGGTTGCGAAATCTGGCAGATCGTGACCATCCACAGCCTGAAACAGTCGACCCCTGCCAAACGGGAGATTAATTAGCGTGGCGATTCCACGCTCGGCACATAGTGGAAGGATTTCTTCTGCTGCGCCGCGGTTAGCAAGCGAGTAGTTGACCTGAACGAAATTGATCTTTTCGGTTCGAATCGTCTGGACCATGGCTTCGTACTGGCGGGCGCTGGAGGTGGTCACGCCACTGTATCGGATGCGCCCCTCTTCTTGCCATTCTCGAATTGTGGCCAACTGGGTCGAAGTGCCGCGGAGGTTATGAACCTGCATGAGGTCGATGACGTCATCGTGCAGCTTGTCAAAGGAATCCTCCATGCGGGCAATCCCCTCATATTTTGGCGCCCGATCCACTTTGGTAGCCCAGAATATGGTGTCTGAGACACCCAACTCATCGGCGAGACTCCCAAGTACCGTCTCCGAGGTGCTTCTTCCATATCCTGCCGCTGTATCGAAGATGGTTCCCCCATGTTCGATGAACGCGGCCATCGTGTCCTGGAAACGTTTCATTTCTTCGCTTGAGGCTTCCGTATTGTAGTCTCGTGTCCCTATTCCGATCACGGGCACGTATTCGCCACTGGACGGGATGGGCTTTGTTACCACGGCCCCCTCTTGTAATAGAGTGGACCACCCCTGAGTGCTACTCGGTGCGACTGCAACGTATGCGCCCGCGCTGGCCCCCAGTTTGAGTAGTTTGCGACGGGTGAGTTTCACAGAGCCTCCATGGAAAACGCTAGATGAGATTCCACTCGACAATCACTAGAGGTCGATTATATCTCATCGATGAACTGATCAGAATGCCCTCCATCCCAATAGTGAAAAATAGCAGTGGTTTTGCTGGTAGCAATCGATTCTGATAAATCCATTTCCACGGTGGAGGACTAGTTACGATTGTAACGTAGGCACTGAGGCCTGTGCCGGCCCGGCATGGAAGTTAAGCTATGTAGTAGACATCACATTTTCTTGCTACAGGGAAAGTCTGAATATGCAAGACAACTGGAATATCGTAGGCCAAATCGTAGCCCTTACCATCAGCTTGTTTCTGAGTGGGTGCCAGCCTTCCGGGTCGAGCGTTAACTCCTCGGCATCAGTAGGAGATGACTGGCCCGTTTATGGAGGTGATGATGGTGGCCTGAAATATTCGCCACTGACGGATATTGACCGAAACAACGTCAGTAAGCTTCAGCCTGTGTGGACTTGGGAAACGAGAGAGCAAGCGATTCCGTCAGCTTCGAGCCCTCTCCAGGGTGAGCGTGTAGCGCCGGGCGCGTTTGAAGCGACCCCGATCGTGATCAACGATACCATGTGGGTATCTACGCCCTATAACCGTGTCGTTGCACTTAACGCTGAGACCGGAGCCGAATACTGGAGTTACGATCCGAAGGCCTACGAGTGGGGAAACCTCCACCGGGGGTGTCGGTTTTGTCATCGTGGGATCACACAGTGGAGTGATGGGCAGGAGCGACGGATCTTCCTTAATTCGCGTTGGCGGCTTATTGCACTTGATGCCGCGACAGGGGAAATGATTCCCAGTTTTGGAAACGGAGGTGAAGTTGACCTGACGAAAGGTCTCGCCTGGGATGCGAACCGGCTTCACATATCAAACACGTCACCAGCTGTTGTGTTTGAAGACATTGTGATCGTCGGGAGCGGCGTCCCGGATACCCGTATCTATCGAAATAATCCCCCTGGTGATGTTCAGGCGTTCGATGTGCGGAGCGGAAAGTTGCTCTGGACTTTTCACACGATCCCCAAAGAAGGCGAGTTTGGGGTCGATACTTGGGAAGAAGAATCTTGGTCCTATACGGGATCGGCCAACGTATGGGCACCTTTCTCACTCGATGCAGAACGTGGACTCATCTATCTGCCGGTATCGACGCCCAACAATGACTTTTATGGTGGTCACCGACGGGGTGCGAACCTATTTGCGGAATCGTTGGTGTGCCTAGACGCAAGAAACGGTGAACGGGTATGGCACTTCCAAACTGTTCACCACGGGCTCTGGGATTACGATTTGCCGGCCCCTCCTAGTCTGGTCACAATTGAAGTCGATGGGCGTGAAATTGATGCTGTAGTGGCGGTGGGGAAGACGGCATTCGTCTATGTGTTCGATCGCGTCACGGGTGAGCCCGTATGGCCGATTATAGAGCGATCGGTGCCCGAAAGCACCGTACCGGGTGAAGTGCCTCAGCCGACGCAACCCTTCCCAACGCGACCGGCACCATTCGCCCGTCAGGGGATAACGGAAGATGACCTCATCAATTTCACACCAGAACTTAGAACTGAGGCGTTGGATCTCATTAGTAAACATCGGACTGGCCCAATTTTTACGCCTCCTTCGATTGAAGGAACAATCATGATGCCAGGGCTGATTGGTGGTGCCGGTTGGGGAGGCGGTGCCACTGATCCGGTAACAAAAACATTTTATGTGAAGGCCTACAATGACCCGTTCCTAGCGCGTGTCGCGGCAGGCGAGGGAGATGAGGGAAATGCTGACTACTTACCCAATTTTGATGGGCATCTGACATTGAAAAACGGGCTCCCTCTTCTCAAGCCTCCCTATGGGACGTTGACGGCGATTGACCTCGATACGGGTGAGCATTTGTGGCAGCGTCCGTTTGGAGACGATTCATCGGTTCGCAGCCACCCAGCGCTGACGGGGCTCGACCTCCCGCCAATGGGTGGTTCGCCCCAAAGCCATGGAACCACTTCGGGGCCTCTTGTGACAGCTGGTGGCATTGTGTTTCTAGCGGGTGGAACACCTTGGATAGAAGGTATCGATTCAACGAACGGAACTACCTTGTGGCGCGGCGATTTGGGTGATGGCCTTGGTCGCGGGAACCCCATGACATATCGGACGAAAACGGGCCGTCAATTTGTGGTGGTTGCTACGTCGGATGTCGAATACGTTGACTCCAAGCTTCAGGCATTTACCCTTCCTGAATAAGTCGCAGATGGGTGTTTTCGGATTTTTGAGAAGCTGCGAAGTGTCTGAAGATATAATTTCTTATAGTCTGGAGAAGTATATGTTCCCTCGAATCCTCCCGGATCGCGTACCCGCGTTGTTATCCACACTTGTGATGGTGTTTGTTGTCTCCACTCCGAGATATGTGGTCTGCCAAGAACTGGGAGAAATGACTGCCATTGTGGGAGTCACCATCATCGACGGAAATGGGAACCCTCCAATCCCAGATGGGACGCTCGTAATCGAAGGAGAACGAATTTCTGCTGTTGGTCCGAGGTCTTCAGTCCAGATCCCAGATGGAACTCGGGTGATTGATGGTGCCGGGAAATACATAACCCCCGGGTTCATCGATAGTAACGTTCACTTATCCTTGTATGGGTCTGGTCCTGCTTCCCGTCATCTCGATTTGCATGAAACTCTGGTGCGCTACGAGAACATGAATGCGAATCTCACGCTCGAAGCAGCTCATCTTCAGCTCAAACATGGTTTCACCACCGTGCGCGATAGCTACGGATCACTGATTCCACTCATGCAGATTCGTGACGCAATCGCACGCGGTGATACTGTCGGTCCTCGGATGCTGGTGGCGGGGAATATTGTAGGCTGGGGTGGGCCGTATTCTGAAACATTTTCAGGTACACGGGAAGAAGGTTTGACCTTGTTTCAGGAACAGTTCAACGACTTCATCACGCAGGGGTCGGGCGAAGAGTTGATGCACATAGAATCTGAAAATCTTCGTCTAGCAATCAATGATTACTTAAACATGGGTCCCAACTTCATAAAATATGGGGGCACGAGCCATTCGAACGCAGTGATTATGATCGGGTTTTCTCCCGATGCACAAAAAGTTTTGGTCGAGGAGACTCATAAACGCGGACTTGTTGCTGAAACTCACTCGACGAGTCCAGAGGGTCTTTGGATCTCGGTTCTAGCAGGTGTTGATCTAATTCAGCATCCCGAAGCTCTCCCAAGCGAGATCCCTGACGCACTAGTGAAAGAGATCGTTAAACGCGGAACTGTGTGTGCCATGATCTCGAACACGGTCGCTGGACCTGCGTGGGAACGACATCTTGAAGATCGGGAGAAGATGACGGCAGCCGATGAACATGGACGCCGTCGCGATGGATTGGAGTTAACCTCGGCGGAGCGCCGGGCGGAGCGCCGAGCTCGAGGCGACCGGATCCGAATTCGTCGGTTGAACGCGGAGAAGCTCATCGCCAATGGGTGCGTGACCACGATTGGTACGGACAACTATTTAGGGAGTGCCCCCGAACTGCGTCGCGAAGTCAAATTCGAGAATCAGTCATTTGGTATTGGGAGTGTGATTGCGACAGAGGGCTTAGTAGAACTCGGGATGACACCGATGGAAGCGATCGTTGCTATCACTCGCAATGGCGCTATCGCGTGCAAGATGCTTGATGAACTGGGCACCCTGGATGTTGGGAAGTATGCAGACATTGTGATTCTGGATGCGAATCCTTTGGAAGACATCAGTAACATCCGGGCGATTCATGCGGTGATTCGAAACGGCACGGTTGTCGATCTAGATGCGCTCCCTTACGAGCGAATTTTCTCGACGCCTGGAAAGGGGCACGCTTGGTAGAAATATGTCTATGAAAACCTTAAAACACGGTATAAATGGAAGCATGCGGACCTTGCTTGCGGCTCCATTTCTATTTGGTACCCCGTCCCCATCCATGGGCCAGGCCGCCCATGATGCAATTGCGATTGTCGGGGCCACGATCATCGATGGGAACGGAGGCCCTCCGATCCCGAATGGCACGATCCTGGTCGAGGGGACACGGATATTGGCTGTTGGCTCGAGGGCCTCGGTGGATGTTCCGGCTGACGCCCAAGTGATCGACGGTACCGGGAAGTATGTGACCCCCGGGTTCATCGATACGAACGTGCATATGTCGTTGGGGTTCGGACGACAGGCCCGTCTCGCGGAGCACGCGCGGTACTGGCCAGTTCATGAACAGGTCATACTCCAAGGGTTGCAGCTTCACCTGAAATATGGAGTGACGACCGTGAGAGATAGCTACGGTGTCCTTCGCCCCATGCAGCGCGTGAAGAAGAAGATCGATGGTGGCGAGGAGATTGGCCCTCGAACGTATTTGGCCGGGAACATTGTCGGCTGGGGTGGAGCCGCCTCTGAGACGTTTTCGGGCATACCAGACGCGGATGTCAGTTTTTTCGAAGAGCAGATGAATGACGAGATCACGCTGGGGAGCGGTGAGGAATGGGCTCACATGACACCGGATGAACTCCGCATCGCGGTCAACGCATACCTTGATTACGGTCCTGATTTCATCAAGTACGGGGGAACTCATCACTTTGGTTACCCCTCTCCGATCATGTTTTCGCCGCGTGCCCAGCGGGTCATCGTCGAAGAGACGCACAAACGTGACCTGGTAGTCGAGACTCACTCAACGAGCCTGGAGGGCCTGCGTCTTTCGGTTCTCGCGGGCCTCGACCTCATCCAGCACCCTGAGATTCTAGGAAATCGCGTCATCACCGATGAACTCGTGGAACTGATAGTAGATCGAGGGGTGGTCTGCTCGATGCTTACAAACACCATTACGGGAGAGGCGTGGGAGGTTCACCTTCGTCAACGGGAGGCGGCGCGCGAAGCTCTCGCCGCCGAGTCGACGAAAGCTCAGTCGCGGCGAACGCCGCTGACGTCTGGGGAGATTCGGCGCCGAACTCAGGCGACTGGACTAAAACAAGCCGGATCGATTCTTGAAGGGAGTTGGGAAGCACGACGCGAGACCGCGATCAAGCTGATCGAACGGGGTTGTATCACCACGGTTGGTACCGACAACCTCCTCTTCGGTTTCAGCGGTCTTGGGCCCGGTTTCACTCGATCCCGGAACATGCTCGGTACGTATGAGGAATCTGACATCATAGATCACCAGAGGCCTGGCATAGGGACCATCATCGGAATCGAGGGACTAGTAGAGCTGGGGATGACACCGGCGGAAGCAATCGTGGCTGCAACCAAGAACGGGGCAATCGCCAGCAAGGCTCTCGACGAATACGGAACACTTGAAGCAGGCAAGGCGGCAGACATAGTGGTGTTGGACGCAGATCCCTTGGCGGACATCTCTAATATTCGAAGTCTCGCACTCGTGATAAAAGGTGGCCGGATTGTCGACATCGATGCGCTACCTACGAACCCGATCGCTGAAGAAATCAGGAGATAGGGACCCTGACGCCCCTGTCGGATGCGCTC
The DNA here is from genome assembly GCA_964480515.1 of uncultured Gemmatimonadota bacterium. Lineage (GTDB taxonomy): Bacteria > Gemmatimonadota > Gemmatimonadetes > Palauibacterales > Palauibacteraceae > Palauibacter. The sequence continues at coordinate 261,152 of CAYZOT010000002.1, read as the reverse complement.
TTTCGACTATGTGGATTAGGCAACTTACCGATCCACACCTTGGTTACAGAAATCAATTGCAGAGTGCGCTAAAATCTTTGCGAGTTGAACACATGAAGTAATATCAACCCATTCTACGGCTGCGTGGGCTCCCTGCCCGTGCGGTCCGATAACGACCGTATCGACACCAGCCTCGGATGTTAGTGCTGAGTCCATCCACGCAGAGTCCCCTATTACGTCAGGCTGCTTTCCCAAGACTCCAGCAGCGGCAGTCGACACGCAGCGTGCAATTGGGGCATCAGGTAGGGTCTCAAATGGATCTCGGTGAAAGAATGTCTTCCAGGTGGCCTCAAAGTTGGGGTCATCGTCTCGCAGTGAGTCGAGTAGGTTGGTTATCTCGTTTTCAATTGTTTTTTGACTCTCGGGTGGAACCGTCCGTCGCTCAATTTGAAGTTTACAGCTTGGTGAATATGTACTGATCCCGACGCCGCCTTCGATCATCGAGGCGTGTAGAGACGGAGGGCCAAGTAACGGGTGCCCTGGTCTGGCCTGTAGGTCGGATAGCAGGGCTTCAAGTTCTCGGAGGACGCGGCCCATACGAATATTGGCATCGACGCCAATTTGGTATCGACTTCCGTGAGCTGCGAGGCCTTGTGTCTCGATTTCTAGCCAGGTGAAGCCCCGATGAGCTACACAAAGGGCTAGGGAAGTGGGTTCTGTGACAATTGCCGCGTCAAAGTCAAGCTCGCCTCGTTCACGGCGTGCCAAGAGGTCAGCTGTCCCAATGCTTGCGTACTCTTCGTCCGCCACCGCAGCGATTAGCACATCACCAGCTAATGCCTGTTCACTCATAGCAATTGCACGCGTTGCTTCGATGCATGCGGCCAGCGATCCTTTCATATCATATGAGCCACGACCATAGAGTCGGTCGTTTTCAATCATGGGATTGAATGGTGCCTGCATCCCTTCAACACCCACGGTATCGTAATGGGCATTGAGCATGAGGGTTGGTCCTTGGCCAGTCCCGACTAACCGGCCTATTAGGCTCGGACGCCCAGGTTCGGGTTCATACCGTTCGACCTGAAGCCCTGCTTCACGCATATGACGAGCGGTAACGTCGGCAATCGCAGCCTCGCCATCAGCCTCGGGCACCAGTGATGGGTTTATTGAGTTTGTCGCTACAAGTTCGGCGAGCGAGTGGGTTAGGTGGGTACTATCCACTGATATTGGCATAGAGGGAATCTTTCGCGAGGGCGCCCAGAACACAAAACCTTGGACCAACATCGGTCAGATGCGCTACGTTATATGAACGTTGAGTCTGGGGAGTCAGGCTTCGTTTGTGAAGGAGTGCCATACTTACGGTATTGGCTCAGGTTTATGAAGGAGAAGCACTATGACAAATGCCATGCGATTTCTAGGTGCCGGAGTTGTTTTGCCAGGTCTCCTAGCTTCGGGGCTAGGTGCGCAAACACTTGAGGAAACATGTCCCGAACTGTCCGGTGATGCCGGCGGGCTCATCGGTTATGTGGTTGATTCTGATTCGGAGACAATCATGCCCGCCACGACTGTGACAGCTACTTGGGATGAAGGGGAGGCGAGTGCCGATTCAGGGTTTGATGGAGTTTATCGACTGTGTGGGATTCCGGTGGGTGTCCCTCTCATGCTCCAAGCGGCGTTTGCCGCATTCGCGGGTGAAGCGATAGAGCACATGATGGCCGAGGACTTTGAGCGTGTCGACCTAGGTATATCTATGCTGACTGCAGCAGTAAGCGGTGGAGGTGGTGGGGCAGCGGATCGTTTGTTGATGTGCCCTGACATGGAATTCCCTCGGCAATTTCTGTGTCGAGAGGGGTGGAACCTTGAGCGCTGCGAGTACGAAGATAAGGGGAGAATCGTGGCTAGGAGAACCGGGTCTGGCACTGATAATAAAGAAATCATCGAGCAGTTCGTGATCGAAGCGGAACGGGCCGATGCGAATGCGATCCTGTACCCGGAGGGCGATCTTCGTCCTCATCCGGATAACCCACCGTCAGGTGCGTTGGTTTTATTTGGCCTTGAAGGTCTCGCGGTTAAGCTTGCAGACCCCAGCTGTAGAAATTGATTTGGTTAGCATTAGGTAGTCACGGACATTTTTTCCTGTAGTCGTTCGCCTGTGAACTGCGAGATTCGAAGATCATGCGCCAAGAGAATGCGTTTGGGGCTGATTGTTGGAATGTTTATGGGGGCTACGACCGGATGCTCTGAGCCAGTAGCTCCTTGTTGCTCTCCTGCAGATCTCATGATCATGATCGAAACGGGTCCTTCTGAGGTGCGACAGGGAGACGTGGTCTCGTTCGGGGCTGTGGTTACACAAGATGGTTCACCGTCAGAAGTATCAGTAGACTGGTCTGTGGAACCTGCCGGTGCTGGTTTAATGAAGGTGAATGGACGTTTTGTGGCGTATCGTCCGGGAAGTGCCACTGTTGTGGCCGAGGCCCAGAATGTTCGTGCAGAGAAGGCGATTACAATCTCTCCACGCAGGGTTTCGGTTCACGCGTTTTCGGTGGTGGGGCAGGGTGAAGTTCGTGACCGTTTCACGTCGGATTTGTGGTTAAATAGTGGTTTTGCGTACACGGGAACTTGGGGAACACGCGGGGGCCACCCGGGCGATCGATTGTATGCGTGGGACATCTCAAATCCGTCCTCGCCAACGATTACGGATTCGGTCTCAGTTATGGCGGGTACGGTGAATGACGTCAAGATTCGCGATGACGGAACTCTGGCCGTTCTGACTCACGAAGGGTCCGGGGATGGCCTCAATGGTATTACGCTTCTCGACCTTGCCGATCCGCTTCACCCTCAGGTCATTAGTCGATTCACTGCGCAGCTTCAGCGGGGGGTTCATAACGTTTGGATCGATGGCAATTTTGTCTACGCTGTTGTTGATGGATCAGACGCGAGAGGTGGGCTCCGCATCCTTGACATTTCGGACCCGGCAAACCCCTCCATCGTGGCCAGCTTCTATGGTGGCGACCAATTTCTCCACGATGTCTATGTGCGCGACGGTCTCGCGTTTCTATCTCATTGGGACCCTGGGCTCATCATCTTAGATGTGGGGAATGGTATCGCTGGGGGTTCTCCACAAAACCCTGTGGAAGTTTCCCGAAAACAGACTGTAGGAGGGGACACTCATAATGCGTGGTATGACCCTGAAAGGGGATACGTTTTCGTTGGCGAAGAAGACTTCTCAACACCAGGTAAGATGCACGTCGTTGACGCTCAAGATTTGGCGAATCCAAGGGAGGTGGCAACTTATACTGTAGAAGGGACTACCCCTCACAACTTTTGGTTGGATGAGGAAAATGATGTACTCTACGCGGCCTGGTATAATCAGGGGATTTTTGCGATAGACGTGAGCGGAGAACTTCTCGGCGAACTGCACCGACAGGGTCGGACGCTCGCATCATTTACTTATGATGGGGCAGGGAATTGCCAGTCTTCAGGAACTTGCACATGGGCACCTCAATGGCATGCGGGTCACCTTTGGGTTTCCGACATGAACAGCGGACTTTGGGCCCTTCGTTTCGATTTCTTGGCTGACTGACGGTCTTAGCTTTTCATCTCACCGATCACTGACGATACGAGGAAATTTTGGACGAGATTTATCTGGAGTGGAATGGCGATCTCAAGTTTACGGCCGAACGGGCCGGTTTTCAGACTTCGATCGACGGCAACCAAGAGACTGCCCCGAGTCCTGTAGGATTGCTTATGGAGTCAATAGCTGCGTGTGCAGCGATTGACGTTGTAGTGATTCTGAAGAAAGGGAAAGAAGAACTTGAGTCACTAACCGTGGAGACTCAGGCTCTTCGTGCCAAGGACGCACCTCAGTTCATAAGGCGACTCAAATTTACATTTCATTTATCTGGTGGTGTGGATGAAGCTAAGGCGCGGCGAGCTCTTCAACTCTCTTTTGAAAAGTACTGTTCGGTATACCACTCTCTTCGGAGAGACATCGTGTTGGAGTGGGATTTCACACTGAACGGGTTGAAGTGCGCTGGATGATATTCCGGCGAGTTAATATGGTTCTGGAAGTTCTCCCGCCCAGTCGAGAAAACCAGGCCCATCTGGTGTCCATATTACAATGGCACCGCACGTTGATCCCACGCGCATGAATTCCATGGGGGTCTCAGTGCCGCGTTTGTAGAGTTCGACGGCCCCCATATCTTCTTTGGGGAGGTCGTCAATCTGCATTCCGGCTTGATAAACGCCATCTAAATATACGGCAGGTGGACACCGCCTCCCACTAGCACCGTCGCCCAGATATACTGGGGCTCGGCCATACTCCATACGTCCCACTTGAACCCCTGGTTCCCCTCGAAACAAATCGCTCGGAAGCCTTGGATTGCGAGTTTGAACATCTCTTGGAGTAAAAAATGTTCCAAATCCGCGCTCCATCCGTTCCACAAAACCGGCTAGGTTCCTGGCGCGACGGGTTTGACGAATTTCTACTGTGAGATCAGCGATTCGGACAACGGTTTGACTTAGTAATAGTGTTACGCGGGTTGTTTCATCGGGTACAAGGTCTATCGGCTGGTGGCTTGGCTCGTATCCAATGAAGCGGACTTCAAGAGAATCGGGTCCAGCCCACGTCTGTGGGATTCTGAAGTTTCCGGTGCTGTCGGTAAGGGCGCCGTAGCCCGATCGGAGGAGGTGGACAACAGCACCTTCCACAGGGCGGCCTGTGGAAGCACTGACGACTTGACCGACGAGTGCCGCTGTTCGTCGTGTCTCGTTCGTGTTTTGCCCGTGTGCTTGGTCAGCTGCTAAACCAAGGCCTACCAGTACGAGTGTGACACAAACTCGCTCGCTATTTCGACGTAGATAACTCACTGTCGTTTTCACACCGTTCAGTTCTCACTTCATGAAAGAAGTGGGTTCGCTTCCAGAACTTCAATTCCAGCTTTGATGTTGGTTCGGACCCTCTAACTATAAACTCGTCGCCCCCTACTTTGTTCCGTTTTTCTCTGTCAGTATATAACTCTCGATGGCAGCGTTAGATTTGGTTCTTGAAGGGCCCCACGCTCAGAGTATGTCGCACTCCATGTCCTGGCCACAGCACATGGGTGACTTCACCATACCGTGTTCCTCTGGGCATTTCGCAACGTGAACTGAATCTCCATCGTTCGTTTGGACCGTGTCGTGAACCAATTCGGTCCCACACTCTCCGCATGTCATTGTCCCGATGCTCATGCCGCATTGTTCGCACATGTAAGTTGCCATTCCTCGTCCTTTCTTAAACTGCCTCCTCGGAAGGTGAGTCATACAGATCTTTCTGCTGCTTCGACTCGCGTTTTCTATTTGAGAATCTGATATACTATGCACATCTTCGCACCCATGAAAACATTTTTATCAATCATGACCGTCTTGATAGCGGGGTTTGTCGGCTTAGGACTGGTATTTAGCAACGTGGTACCCATCCCGGTTGGCCTCATCCGAGCAGCGTTTGGAATCGGTTTCTATGTTGTGGTTGGGTTTGTATTGGCAAAGTGGAACTCAGGTTGGAGACTGCTCGGCTGGGCTGTAGCTGCTGGATGGGGTTTAGGGTTTCTTGGTATCGTTGGATTCATCATTTCCATTAGTGATCCTCACCACGGTGGTCTGAACTTGGCGCTCTTCTTTCTTATTGGCCCCGTGGCTGCAGTACTGGCAGGATGTTGGTTGGGCTACAATCGCGGATCCACCTAATGGAAATTCGTTGGTTTCTGGAGTGTTTGATTGAAAGAGCGAAAAGAACAACCTGTTAAGTGAATGAGGGGGATACACTTTACGACTTATCCGGAAGGTGTGCAGCGAACTTGTGTGGCCTGATTGCGTGAGCGTCGGAGGTCCTGCAAAGTAGGCGTCGCTCAGGCACGGTCCTTTCGATGGGAGTGCTCCCAAGCTGATGTCATCAATGGAGGGAAAAATCGAAGCAGAAAAGTCAGATATGAAAAGTGCTGGCAGTAAGAAGCGACCGCCTCCCCCATTCAGCAAGGAGTGGCGTGTAGAATGGGCACGCACACTTTTATTTGCGGGATTCATCTTCATCGTTGTCCGAACTTTTCTTTTCGCAACCTTCGTGATCACCTCCGGGTCCATGGAGGAGACGCTATTGGTCGGAGATTTTTTACTGGTGAATAAAGTGTCTTTGGGAACGACGATCCCCGGAAGTTCACTACGTATCCCTGGATACACTGACCCAGATAACAACGACATCATTGTTTTTCGAGCAGACCACGCTCCCGGGCTCGATATTGTGAAGCGCACGATTGGCATCCCCCGGGATACACTCTGGATGGAAGATGGGGCATTGTTCCGAAACGGGGGTAAGATTGACGAACCGTACGTGCAGCACGATCCAAGGGTAGCTGACGTCGCAGACCCGGACATGTTGTGGCAGCTTGATCATGTTGTGCCTTCAGTAGATCGGGCGAATTATCGTCCGACGCGCGATAATTGGGGACCAATCGTGATCCCTGAAGAGCGGTATTTCATGCTTGGAGACAATCGAGAATACAGCCTCGATTCGCGCTATTGGGGTTTGGTAGAGCGAAAAAAAATGAAGGGAGAGCCTATTTTTATCTATTATTCATACGATCGAGAAGCACTTAGGCCAGTACGGTTTCTCTCGGCGATGAGACCTGGAAGGATCGGGCTCTCGCCTTAGCCTTATTGATTCTTCTTAAACAACTTGCCGGACTTTAATGAATATTAGTGATGGGGGGTGGCGATACACGGCACCCAGGCTTACGAAGGGATAGGCTGATTGTCTCTGATGGGCTAATTCGTGGGAGGGGTGGCAGAACGGCTAATGCACCGGTCTTGAAAACCGGCGTCCGCAAGGACATGCGGGTTCGAATCCCGCCCCCTCCGTTCACTCACAAATTCATAAAGCTTGACGCAGCCCCAGTAGCTTCCGGGCTTCGGTCGGTGTCGCCACCGTGTAGCCCATCGATTCGATGATTTTCACGGCTCGTTCCACGAGTGCTGCGTTCGACGGGGCGAGCACACCTCGACTCATGTAGAGATTGTCCTCGAGACCTACGCGGACGTTTCCGCCCAGAAGGATAGCTTGGGCAACCATTGGAAACTGAGTTGGTCCTGTGCCAAATGCGAACCATGTGCATTCTTTTGGAAGGAGGCTACGCATGTACAACATGGCTTCGGGAGTAGCGGGTTGAGACCAGTCGATTCCCAGACAAATCTGGAAGAGCCCGGGCCCATCAACCAGTTCCTCATCCATCAACTTTCGGGCCAGGCGGATGTGGCCTGGTTCAAATACCTCAAGTTCAGGTACCACACCGGCCTCTCGAATACGCTCAGCCATGAAACGTAAGTGGGCTGGAACATTGAGGAACGCGGCTTCTCCAAAATTCATCGTCGCCACATCCAATGAGCAGATATCCGGGTTGAGTTCTTGGACGTGAGCGATGCGTTCTGCCGGTGGCACCAGAGTTGTGCCGGCCTGCGGGGATAGATCTTTCAAACCTGGAACGAATCGACCACCAGGTCCGGTGGTCAGATTGATAATTGTGTCCATGCGCTGTTCGTGAATTCTCTCAACCACCTCACGATAAAGTCCTAGGTCCATGCTAGGGTCCCCTGTATCGGGATCCCGAACGTGGATGTGCACGATCGCGGCTCCTGCCGCGGCTGCGTCCAGAGCCGATTGGGCAATTTCAATAGGTGATACGGGAACCGCAGAATTCTTGGATACCGTATCGAAGGATCCGGTCACGGCACAGGTAATCATTACTGGTCGACTCACGTCATCTCTCCGCATTTTTGATGCTGACCTTAGATAGGATCAGAGTGGCTGAGCAAGTTGATACAAGCTCACTCTATTAGTTGCTCTCAATCATAGTGAGTTAAGGTCGGCTTACACCCTCTGGGGTACGATCGGATGCGATGGGGATCTCTGTTTATTGCCCCCAGATGTCACCAACGGTAAAACCTTCGGGGAATGGGTCGTCTGCGTCCACTACGTATTGGGCAATTCCAGTTATCCATGCTCGACCCGTAAGTGTTGGTATGACGGCAGGTTGGTCTCCGACAGTTGTTTCTTCGACGAGCCGTCCAGTGAAGAGGGTGCCTAATATGCCTTCGTGAATGAAGTCCTCGTTCAACTTCAATTGTCCCTTTGCATGGAGCGTGGCCATCCGTGCGCAAGTCCCAGTTCCACATGGCGAACGATCGACGGCACCCGTCCAAGTCTCTGGACGATTCCAATCCAGTTCGCCTGTTGAGACTACGACGACATTCTTCGCGGTAGCATCCGGATGCGTAGGTGGTCCTGTAAGCTCTGCGATACTGACACCAGAGATGTCTGGGTTTTCGGGATGCACTGCGGTGAGTTGTTCCTTAGCACTCTTCTTGATCATTTCACCAGCGCGCACGAGGTGCCCCGCATTCGATGGGGTCAACTCGAGTCCGAGACTCGGTGCGTCCGCAATCACGAAAAACATTCCACCATAGGCAACATCGACCTTCACTTGTCCGAATTCGGGTACGTCGATCAAGGTGTCCAGGTGAACAGAGAAAGAGGGGACGTTACGAAGCGTCACATTGGTGACCTTGCCGTTTTTGACCTCAGCACGCACGCGAACCAAACCAGCCGGTGCCTCCAGCGTAAGTTCCGTGACGGGCTCTGTGACCACCACCATCCCCGTCTCGATTAAGGCTGTAACGACACAGAATGTGTTTGTCCCAGACATGGGTGGGTACTCTACGTGCTCCATGATGACAAAGCCCACGTCTGCTTCAGGGTTCGTCGAAGGGAGTATGAGATTGCAATTCGAAGCTGGATAGCCTCGTGGTTCCAAAAGCATCAGCTTGCGAAGGGCATCTCCCTCTGTCGCAAGGTGTTGAGCCTTTTCGAACATTGTTTGACCTGGGACATCAAGGACCCCTCCAGTGATAACGCGTCCGGGTTCTCCACAAGCGTGAAGATCAACCGCGGTGATCATCTTTGAGATATGCATCACTCTTCTCCACTAGGGGTGTGCGGCAGGCCGTGTGTTATCATCGCTGATGGGTTTCAAGGATTCGTGTGAAGGAGCGCAATTTTAGCTGATTGATGGTCAACCCGGTTCGTTCTGCCTCCTCTTCTGTTAGTGCCCCACACGAGAGCCCACGCAGGAAATAGTTGAGTAATGCCTGCCCGGTTGGTGCATCATCGAAGACCTGACCAGTAAGCGTAACTCGTGCAGCTCCCTTTACAAATTGCGCAAGTCGCGCGGCCGCCGAGTCAAGGTTTTCGAGAAAGAACGTATAAATGGCAGCATATCGAGTAATGAACTGTGCAGGGTGAAGGTCCCACCCTTGATAGAAACCGTTCACAAGAGAATGTCCAATATCCTCAAAATGGAGCCGCCATGCTCTCTGCATTGAGGCTTGATTCTCACGGATCTGGGTGGATGTAAGGTCCTCGCCAGCCGTTGTTCGATGGCGTGGTACGGGCAGAAGGTTTGTAGCTCCATCGGACAGCATGACTCCAGTTTCCGACAACGAGACCAACATAATGTTGCGGGCTAGGTCACAGACTTTGTGCTGCATGCGTTGATGTCGCGCTGTGATAGAGGTGCTTGCAGTAAAATCGTACACTCCAAAATGAGCCCCAGTACAGCGTCCTTTTGCGGCATCTACGAATTGGGGAAGGGGCGAATTCCCAGCTGCTGAGATAATCGATTGGGGTGTCTCTACCATGATCTGGATCGCTAGAGAATTCTCTTCTAGTCCTAGCTTTTGCTCAAGTGCCTCGAGTGCGCCTACTAGCGTTGCAACCTGTTCGGTACGGACGACTTTAGGCAATGTGACTACGAAGTTGTCTGGGAGAGTCCCTCCAGTTCCTTCCGACAACGCACTCACGTAAAGGTCTAGTGTTCGCAGCGCCCGTGGTGCGAGATCGCGTGATAGAGGCTTGATCCGGATTCCAATAAATGGAGGAAGAGACTTGGCAGCGATCCCGGCAGCAGTTTCTTTTGCCGCCCGGATTGCCCAATCGTCTTCTTCTGGATCAGGGCGATGTCCAAATCCATCTTCAAAATCGATACGGAAATCCTCGACAGGCTCGCGCTTGAGTTTTGTCCTCACTCTCTCGTAGATGGTTGCGGCGAGCCCTGAGTCCTTGAGACCAACCATTTCAGCGAAGTCGTTCGAGGTGGCTGCGTAATCATCAAGCGTGTCAAGTGCGACCCGCCCAAGTTTTACGCTGATATTGTGTTGGAATAGATGCGCCCCTCCCGCCACTGTATGTACGGGCTGTCGATTCGATTGGTCGCCTGGGTATCGACGGTCGTGTATCGATAGCGCCGGCTCCAGTGCTTGTAGGAGTTCCTCGAGCGTGTTTTCGTTAAGGGATCCACGTGTTGTCATGTGACTTCGTTCCTCCAGGCGCTCTATAACACTGATGCTCAAATTCTAATTTCATCGCCAAGGGAGCAATAACCTGAGAAGGGGACCAGTCCTCTTGCCAGCCGCAAGCCAAATTCGCACGCTCATCCTATGTCCCTAGGGCTCCCGAATAGGTTTGGAAGAATCGAGTTTTGACATAGAGGAGAAGAGTTGAGCATTTCGAGATTAACACTGTTCTTGGTGTTGACCGGTGCAGCTATGGTTGCAGGAGTGCTCTCGCTCGGGCTAGTGGAGGCTCAAGGTGAGGAACAGTGGGTTATGCCGCGGACGTCGGCAGGGTACCCAGACCTGCAGGGTAACTGGAGCAATGCGACGATAACACCTATCCAACGCCCCCGAGGTCAGAGTCGAGTGCTGACACCGGAGCAGGTTGTCGAGATTGAGGAGGGCCGTCAGCGACACATCGATACGACCTCGGCACCTAGCGATCCTGATCGTGAGGCGCCGCCGGTAGGTGGTGATGGTTCTACTGGACCGGCCGGTGGGGTGGGGGGATACAATTATTTTTGGATTGAGGCTGGGGATAAGGTGGCTGTTTTCAATAGTGAACAGCGGAGTTCGCTAATCACCCAGCCTGAGAACGGGCGCATCCCACCGTTGACCGAAGGCGCTCGGGAGCGACGCCGGAAGAGCTTTGTAAATCGAAGTCGGTTTGGTCAGTACGATAATCCCGAAAACCGACCCCTAGGGGAGCGTTGCATAATGTCATTTGGATCGAATGCGGGTCCTCCGATGCTCCCAAACTACTTCTATAACAATAACTACACGATCGTGCAGACGCCGGATCATGTCATGATCATGACAGAGATGGTACACGACGTCCGAATCATCCAAGTGGGTACACACAAACCGTTGGTGAGAAATTTGCGTCCGTGGATGGGTGACTCATGGGGTCGCTGGTACGGGGATACGCTGGTTGTCGAGACCACCAACTTGAACCCAGACCAGGTCAACGCGTATCAGTGGTTGTTTCCAGGGGGGTCTGAAAATTTGAAGGTCACCGAGAGATTCACTAGGGCTGACGCCAATACGATCAACTATGAATTCACTATAGAGGATCCTGATACTTACACGAGCGCATGGGGTGGAGAACTCCCGTTCCAGACCATGGAGGGTGAACTTTTGTATGAATACGCCTGCCATGAGGCAAACTATGCCTTGTCAAATGTGCTCAGTGGTGCACGGGCGGAAGAACGCGAAGCTGAGAATGTTAGGTGAGCCCGTCCCCTTTTTTACTGGTTGCGGTTGGGCGTAAAGGTTTTTGAACTAGAACCGCGTCAATCGGAAGTGCTCGATGTTATGAACCGGGGCTTGGTCCGTTAGGAGATCCGAGACCAACTCACCCAATACAAGTGCAAACTTGAACGCGTGACCGGATCCTCCGGTGAAGATTACAATTTCTGAACAGTCTGGATGCCGGTCCAAAATGAAATCCTCATCAGGAGTCTTGGTGTACATGCATACGGAGGACCCTGTGATTGGACCCGAAGCGCTCGGCATGCAGCGGGCCAGTACCTGGCGCATCGTTGACTCTTCATGCGGTGCCACATTCCGGTCCAGACATTCAACCTGAGTCAAACGACCTTGTTGTACATGCATACCGACCTTGATCCCACGTTTGGTCTTTGGGAAGCCATACCACGTTGATTTGGGAGCATACTCCCAGACCCAAGGAGGGCAAACGTTGGGCGCGAAGTGTGGTGTCGCATCAACAGTCGCGGGTTCGAACCAGTGTTGAACAGTTCGTTCGACTTCCAGAGATATCGGAAAATCTGGGAAGAGTCCGGTAGTCCAAGCGCCCGTTGCCACCGCTAGTCGTCGAGTTTGGTAAGTGGCGTTTTCCGTCTGAACTTCTACCCCCCCACTGAATGCGCGCCAGTTGATCATCGGTTCATCGAAACGGAGGTTAGCGCCGGCATCTTCTGCTTCCTCAAGCAGGGTCTCTATGCAGTGTTCAGGAACCAACACGCCAGCACGGTGTTCGTAGATTGCAAAAGTTTTTGGGTCGGGTGTGAAAACGGGATATCGGTCGTGCAATTCCTCTGACGAGAGTCCTTCGAACTCTGAGCCGTTTTTTGCGATGCTCTGGAGCGAACTGTTGAAACCAAAGCTTTCCCGTTGGCCGATGGTCAACGCACCAGTCTTTTTGAGTAGTTTGCGGCCACTTCGTATCTCAAGATCTGTCCAGTAGTCGAAGGCGGTGTTAACGAGTGGGACGTAGTGTGAATTGTGATAATACGCTTCTCGAATCATGCGTGTGTCACTGTGGGACGACCCCAGGGTGTGAGGAGGTGCGAAGCGGTCTAGTCCCAAGACCTTATGGCCTCGCCGAGTCAACTCGGAAGCAGTGGCGCTGCCAACTGCACCGAGTCCAACGACCGCCACATCATATATGTCGATCAGAACCTCCACCGGCCCATGATGAAAGGGAAATTTTCCGGTTGGTTGGTATCATGATGTTCTGAAATACCTCTCTTGTCTATTTCGTGAGGAAGAGGGACACAGTCGAGATGCGCTAATGTGAAGGTAATCTAGGGAATGAAACTCGTTGCCCTCCCTCTAAGATCGAGACGCTCGCTGCTTGTCCATCAACCAGGTCGAAGATGAATTGGACCTTCGATCCTTGAAGAAGGAACGTTGTTGCCGATTGTGGAAGGAGTGGAAAGCCAGATTCATTTGATCGACGGGCCAAGAGTAATTCGTCATCTAGCTCCACCGTTAGAAATGTTGCGGGATCAATACGGTACTCACCAGTCAGACGTTTCAGTTCGGTTTTTTCAACTGAGATCGTTGGGAAGGTTAACGCTGGGCTGGGTTCGCCTCCAAGCTCTTGGATTTTCGTAAGAAGATCCGGTGCACCAGGGCTAAAAGTGAGTGCGGCCTCGACCTGCGATATTGCGCGGACGGTATCTCCCTGTTGCGCATAAAGTGCTGCGAGCGCAAACCGTGCGAGTGGAACTTCGGGTGTCTCTTCGGCTTGCGCTTCGAGGATTTCGATTGCAACTGTGGGATCTTCGTTTTGAAAGTGTTCCGCAAGGAGCATGAGTTCGTTTGGACTATAGTCGTATTCTGTAGGGCGTGTTTGCCGCCAATTCCGATATCGCTCGATCGCGGGCGCTACCCCTGCGGACTCGATGATTGGAAGAATGCGTTGAGCGATCGATGGTTTTGGAGGTTTGGCTTCGGCACCCCACAGTAGATTCGTTAGCCCTTCCATGATTGGACTTAATTCTGATGCCGTATTGTCCAAGAGCACTATCAATCGGTGATATTTCGGGAAAAACCGGAAGAAAGATGAAAACCCGGGTATTCCTCCCATATGCTCGATAAGCTCTATATTCTCTTCTCGTCCGATCGTTTGATGGCGAATCTGGAAACCATAGCCATAAGATTCGCGACTGGAGGTTAGGAGCTGTTCCAATGTTTCGCGCTCTAGAAACGGACTTGGTGTTTCCTCCCATTGGGAGATGACGCTCGCCCACCTCCTGAAATCGCGAACCGTTGAAAATAAAATTTCGTCGACGTACGGGAGTGTCGAGTATGAATCTTGGACGGGTTTGTACTCCGTGAGTTGGCGCGTATAACCTTTCACACGCGTTCCGGTGGAGGTGAATCCATGCTCATAACCAGTATCACTGAGGCCGACTGGGTCGAACACAAACAGGGACAAGGCTTCGCCATAAGGAATTCCAGTGACTCGTTCCACGATCCACGCGAGAAGTACGGATTCGGAGTTGGAATATGTGGACTGTGTCCCAGGTTCGAACTGGAGAGCCTCGTTCCAGGTGAGTGCTAGAATCTCGGCAGGAGATGCTGCGCTTGCGGAGTCAGGGATGTTGGGCACCATCGGCAGACCGGATGTGTGTGTCAGTAGATGGTGTGTTGTTATCCGTTCTCCGTTTGGCAACGGGTACTCATTAATAATACTGTGGATTGGGGCATGAAGGTCGAGGAGACCCTGCTCGTTAAGCTTTAAAATCAAGGCTGCCATAAATTGTTGGGTCAGAGAAGCTATTGGAAAACGACTAGTAGCCTCAACAGCCAGCTGACTCTCAATGTCTGTGAACCCAAATCCGCCCTCGAACAAAACGCGACCTTCGTCAACAATGATCGCTGCCCCATTAAAGCGGTTGAGGTCATGAAACGAACGGAGATAGGCTTCGGCTCGTATATTTCGACTTTGGGCATGGCTTGCAGTAGTGGCTGCGGCGCTGAACAAAAGTCCGATGATTACACGAGACGCGATGCCCAAGGAATCACTCCAAGTTTGAGACGGCCATTCTTTGCTCGACGTAGGATACAAAACGCAATAACCGCTTAGCGTTTAGGCTGGCTCCTTCGTTGGTCGAGCTAGGGTAACATGATATCCCTAGAATGAGTCTCGCGCTGTTGGTTAGAGGGACATAGGATCGCAGAACGATGCCTACAACTTACGCGCCAACCATGAGCGCAATCACACTCTTCTTCCTTTGGTTTAGAAAGCTTTGATCAAACAATCTTCATCTTCAGGCGGGAGCACCCACCGGCGCCGAATCCGTCAACTGGAGGCAGCGGGGCGTTTCCTTGATCCGGATGCACGAGAACGGGATCGCTTGTTGGAGGTGACGCACGGGTATGCGCAGGGTCTCTTGAACGAGTTGCCGGACCGTCTTGCATATGGTCATGATAAGTCTTCTGCGTCGCATGTCAGAGACTTTCCTATCGGCAAAGAGACGCACCGAATCGAGGCTCTGGTTGACTTGCTCGATGAGGCGGTTGTTAGAACGGGAATCCTACCAGCGCACCCTGGACATGTTGGCTACATCCCTGGTGGCGGCATCTATGCATCGGCTCTCGCAGACTATCTCGCCGATGTCACAAACGAGTATGTGGGTGTTTGGTTTGCTGGTCCGGGTGCGGTAGAAATCGAGAACATGACTCTGGCGTGGATGGCGGATCTTGTCGGGTACCCTGGTGAGGCAGCTGGGAATCTGGCATCGGGCGGATCCATTGCGAGTCTCATTGCTGTAGTGACTGCGCGTGAAGCCGCAGCACTGACCCCTGCGGACTACGAAGGAGTCGTTATTTACTCTACTTCCCACGCCCATCACTGTGTTGAAAAGGCTGTTTATGTGGCGGGGCTAGGAAAGGCCGTCCATCGAGAAGTAGCACTTGATGAACGCTACCGGATGGTCCCCGAATCCTTGGTGCAGTTGATCGCTGCGGATCGTGCTGCGGGCCTCCACCCATGGTTGATCCTCGCATCGGCGGGGACGACTGACGTTGGTGCTATAGATCCTCTTTCTGAAATTGCGGAGATTGCGAGGCGAGAAGACCTCTGGTTTCACGTTGATGCTGCGTACGGTGCTTTCTTTGCGCTGGTCGACGAATGTCGACCTCGTTTAGAGGGAATGGAGCAGTCAGATTCAATCGTGCTGGATCCGCACAAGGGTCTTTTCCTACCCTATGGTACGGGCGCAGTTCTTGTGCGTGATGGGCAGAAGCTCCGGGACGCACATGGATACGATGCTCCTTATCTACAGGATATGGAAGCAGTAGAGGAGAATCAGGCACCCGCTGCGCTCTCCCCAGAGCTTACAAAACATTGGCGAGGTCTGCGGGTGTGGTTACCTCTTTTGCTTCATGGTGTAGAACCATTTCGGGCATGCTTGGAAGAGAAGCTCGAACTCGCACGCTATTTTTATGGTGAGATTAAGAAGTTGGGTTTTGAAGTGGGTCCAAAGCCTGATCTGTCAGTTGTCACCTTCCGGTGGGTTCCGGAAAATGGAGATACCAACGCCTTCAATAGAGCCTTAGTCCGGGAGATTCATCGTGATGGGCGTATTTTCCTCTCTTCCACAATGATCGAAGGCAAGTTTACGCTCCGGCTCGCCGTATTAGTGTTTCGAACTCATTTGGATACAATCGATCTAATGTTGGAGTTACTTCGCGATCTAGTTGTTGAACTAGAAGCCTGTGCAGAAGATTGGCTGGAAGATTAGTGCTCGTTCTGATCGGAAGGGTGGGATATCTTATATCGTTACTTGGAATCCTGAATGTTGTTCGGATTGACTCGGAGACTGTGGTGACACCACAAAACAGCTGGAAAGACACCCTCAATCCGTTTATCTGTTCCTTGGAGGTAGAATGCTAAAGTTTGATCGAGGTTTATCATGGTTGGGTGTCAGTTTGGCTGCGGTGGTTATCATCGGAACGGTATCGTGCGAATCTACCCAAAGTCCCCCGATCGTCCTCCAGCTGAGCGATGTGGAATTTGAAAGGCCCGCACCGAGTGGTGAACCCCATCTGACTTCTGCAGCAGGTGGCCGTGCATTGCTGACATGGCTTGAACCAGTAGACGAAGCGATATGGGCCCTTCGTCTCGCCGTTCGAGACGGGGGCGAGTGGTCAACGCCACAAACAATCCACTCCTCGGACCAACTTTTCATTAATTGGGCTGACTTTCCATCGTCGGTAGAAATGGCCAACGGACCGATCATCGCTCACTGGCTTGAGAGATCCGCAGATGCTCGGTATGCATACCACGTGATGTTGTCACTTTCGTCCGATGGTGGAATGACATGGTCAGAGCCCTTCCGCGCGCATGACGATGCATCGCCAACCGAACACGGTTTTGTCTCGTTGGTGCCATGGGAGGGGGGGGCCGCACTCGTTTGGCTCGATGGTCGAGCGATGTGGAAACAGGGAGAAGATGAGGGATCGGAGGCTGGAGCGATGTCAGTCCGCTTCCGAACAGTCGATTCGGAAGGGATACTCGGACCAGAAGTTCTCCTCGACGATAGAACTTGCGAGTGTTGTCAAACTGCGCTTGCGCGGGGAAACGAGGGACTCATAGCCGCCTATAGAGATCGCAGTATGGAAGAGGTTCGAGATATAGCGATAGTTCGCGGAAGGGGAGAGAATTGGAGCAACCCATCCCTTATTTCACAAGATGGGTGGGAGGTGCCAGGCTGTCCTGTTAATGGGCCACAGCTCAGTGCCATTGACGAAAAATTGGTGGCTACATGGTATACGGGAGTTGGTGGCGAGCCGAAGGCATACATCGCATTCTCTGAAGATGGTGGCGCTACCTTTGGTCAACGGATTCGGATCGATGAAGGCCTGCCCCTCGGTCGACTCGACGTAGAACAACTTGACGATGGATCAGCGGTTGTGGTTTGGCTTGAAGCCTCTGATGATTCACCTAGAGTCATGGCTAGGAGGGTGACCGCATCCGGTGAACTCGATGTGGCGCTCGTAATCTCTGAAACTTCGCAAATGCGCGCGAGCGGCTTTCCTCGCATGACCCGTGTGGGAGACGAGCTTTTAATGGCGTGGACACTTGCCGATGAAGAAGGTGGTATTCGAGTCCGCAGTGTGAGGCTCACTGAATGACTTACCTGCGGGCATTTCGAGGTTATGACTTGGCCGTCCTTTTGTATCATTTTGTGGAGGGATGTTTGCGACTCAATAAGGTTGAAGATGGAACGCTGCCTGTTGGCCCCTTAAAACTGGCAACTCGCCCAGTCGTTGCCTAGGATTCTCTTCTCACAGGCCATTGTGTATTTCGTCAGCCCAGGCTAAAAACCCTGGTCCACCGAGCACTCCTCTTTGGGGAAGACATTGAAGCCAACGAACGTCGGGCATCCTGACTACTACCACAAAGTTGTTGATTGCCAGTGGGCTTGCCCCGCACATACGAACGTACCTGGGTACATTCGCCTTATCGCGCAGGGGCGATACGATGACGCGTATATGCTCAACTGGGAGTCTAACGTGTTTCCCGGGATATTGGGTCGCACGTGTGATCGACCTTGCGAGCCAGCCTGCCGTCGAGTTCGAGTTGAGGATAAACCTGTTGCCATCTGTCGTCTTAAGCGCGTAGCCGCAGATCTCCGAGGCGATGTTACTTCCCGCTTTCCGAAGATCCCCAAAAAGAAAAATGGCAAAAAAATCGCCTGTATTGGTGCTGGACCAGCTTCTCTTACGGTTGCTCGTGATCTTATGCCATTGGGTTATGAGGTTACGATTCTCGAGAAAAATGACCGTCCCGGTGGCTTGATGTGGACCAACATCCCACAGTTTCGTCTCCCGCCAGAAGTTCTATGGGAAGAGATTAACTATGTCATTGACATGGGAGTTGAGCTCCGACTCAATACTCCGGTAGAGTCGATGAAGTCACTCTTGGATGCCGGCTTTGACGCGATTTTTGTGGGCTCGGGTGCACCACGTGGAAAGGAGTTGGATCTCCCTGGGCGATGGGAGGCAAATAACATCCATATCGGGATTGACTGGCTAGAGTCAGTTGCTTTTGGGCACACCAACTCCATCGAGAAGAACGTCCTTGTAATCGGTGTAGGAAACACGGCTATGGACTGCTGCCGAACCTCTAAGCGTATCGGAGGGACCAACGTCAAGGTGATGGCTCGCAAATCTAAACCATACTTCAAAGCCTCTTCATGGGAGCTAGAAGATGCGGAAGAGGAGCTCATCGATATTGTAGAAAACCACTCGCCTACAGAATTCGTCGTCGAAGAGGGCGTCCTCAAGGGAATGAACTTTGATGTCGTTGAATGGCACTCTGATGATAACGGACGATTGCGCGCGACCAAGTTGGATGAAGTGTTTTTTCCGGCCGATGCGGTGATCTTGGCGATTGGGCAGGAAACAGCATTTCCATGGATCGAGGATGATGTAGGGATTGAGTTTAATCAGTGGCGCGAGGCTGTGGTCGATAAGGCAACCTTCATGTCGACGCGTGATGGGATTTTCTTCGGAGGTGACTCTGCGTGGGGGCCCGAGAACATCATATGGGCTTCGGAACATGGACATCAGGCGGCGATCTCAATCCACGCGTACTGTCACGGGGAAGACCTTCTTCTTCGGCCACCTGATCGTATGAACCTAATGAGTGCAAAGATGGGTCTCCATGAGTGGGCGTACTCCAACGACTATGAGTATGCTGGTCGGTCCCAAATGCGACACGTGAGGTTGGAAAAGAGGCTCCAAAGCATAGAAACAGAGGTTGAGGAGGGGTTTGATCTTGCACAGACGCTAACGGAAGTTGAGCGATGTTTGAATTGTGATATCCAAACCCACTTTACTGGTAGTCTTTGTATCGAGTGCGATGCGTGTATCGACATATGTCCGCTAAACTGTTTGACTATTACGGATAACGGCGAAGAGGCAGAACTCCGAACACGATTGTTGGCTCCTGCGAACAACATGGATCAAGCTATTTATGTTTCGGAAGGCCTCCCTCAGACGGGTCGCGCAATGATCAAGGATGAAGATCTCTGCATCCACTGTGGCTTATGTGCGGAGAGATGTCCGACCGCCGCCTGGGACATGCAGACGTTTGATCTATTGAAGCCCTACGCTGGTCATGAGGATGACCATCCATATTCTCAGATGGGACTAGAACAAATAGCGCCTGGCCGTGCGGCTGTGCAGAGTATCTGATGGGTGCGAACCTCTAGAGTTCGGTTACGATTCAACATCACTCTTATGATCTCCTCTAAGGAACTGAGCATGACGCAGGAGCGTGCCGCATGAAGGTTGACCGTATCAACGAGTTCGCATGTAAGATTGGCACCGTTAATGGCACGGGGTCAGCGAGTGCCAACGGTCTCATCATGCAGTCAATCTTCCGAATGGGAGTCCCAGTGTCGGGCAAGAATCTTTTTCCGTCCAACATCCAGGGGCTTCCAACTTGGTACGAGATTAGAGTGAACTCTGAAGGTCATGTAGCGCGGACTCCCGACTTTGATCTGATCGTTGCCATGAACCCTGAGACGTACGAGCAAGACATCGAAGAATTGGCACCAGGTGGGTGGCTCTTATACGACTTGAGTTGGCCTATGGCTACTAACCTCCACCGTGAGGATGTCACCTTCTTAGGGATGCCACTGGCAGAGATGTGCCTTGAACACTTCGAAGGTTCTCGTACGAGAATACTCATGAAGAACATCACTTATACGGGCGCATTGGCTGCGCTCCTTCAGATCGATATGGGCGTGATTCGTGAGCTTCTAGAGGAGACCTTCGGAGAAAAAAAGAAACATCTGTTAGATGCGAACTTCAAGGCGATTTCACTGGGGTACGATTATGCGAACAAGCATTTCGAGTGTCCGCTTCCGATCCGATTGGAAACAATGCAGGAGAACGATAATTCGATACTCATCGATGGAAACACGGCTGCGGCTTTAGGCTGTGTGTATGCGGGGGCGACTGTGGCCGCATGGTACCCGATCACGCCATCAACATCACTTATCGATGCCTTCACTGGCTTTTGTGAGCGGTTGAGGGTTGACCCGGACAGTGGGAAGAATAGAGCTGCAATTATCCAGGCAGAGGATGAGCTTTCAGCTCTAGGGATAACGATTGGAGCAGCGTGGGCTGGAGCACGGTCATTTACCTCTACAAGCGGCGCCGGGATCTCACTGATGAACGAGTTTATAGGGCTCGCATACTATGCAGAAGTGCCCTGCGTCATCTTCAACATTGAACGGGTAGGACCATCGACTGGGATGCCTACACGGACCCAACAGGGTGACATCATGATGTGTGCATATGCGTCTCATGGTGACACCAAGCATATCTGTCTGTATCCCAATGATCCCAAGGAATGTTTTGAGTTCTCGGTCCTCGCATTTGATCTGGCGGAGCGGTTTCAAACTCCAGTATTCGTCCTCTCCGATTTGGATATTGGAATGAACGATTGGGCGGTTCCTCGGTTTGAATGGGACGATTCATATCTGCCAGATCGAGGTAAGATTATGAGCCCAGAAGATCTTGATAAGATTGAAAAATTTTATCGTTTCCTTGATGTCGATGGCGACGGAATCACCTATCGGACTATTCCTGGAGAGCATCCGAAGGGCGCGTATTTTACGCGAGGTTCAGGGCACACAAAATACGGGGCATATACGGAAGAATCAGAGGAGTATCTTGAAGTTTTGGATCGGGTGGGCAGTAAGATTGAGAGTGCGGCCAGTGCAGTGCCCGCCCCGCGAATTCGTTCCCATGGAAATGCTCGGTATGCTTTAGTTACGCTCGGGGGTTGCGATGGAGGAGTCTGCGAGGCAATCGAAGTGCTTGAAGCGGAGGGTGAGCGGATAGATTATCTGCGCATCCGAGGCTTTCCCTTCTCTGAAGAAGTCGCGGAATTTTTAGAGGATCATGACCTGAATATTGTCATCGAACAAAACCGTGATGCACAACTACTATCGTTGCTTACAATCGAGACCTCTGTCACGAAAGAGAAACTGGCGTCGGTAACGTATTATGGAGGATTGCCAATGAGCGCTCACCACGTGATTACGGGCGTTAAAGAGCGGCTTGAATCGGCTGGTATAGTCTCCTCAGATGGAGTGAGATCATGAGTCACATTGCAAAACCACGGGTGCTGCACCCTGGACTCGAAAGGAATGAACTCGGACTGACGCGACGCGACTATGAGGGCCAGATGTCTACGTTGTGTGCAGGTTGTGGACATGATTCAGTGACGGCGGCATTGATAGATGCCATTTGGGCGTTGTCTATCCCACCGCACAGAGCTGGGAAAATGAGTGGTATCGGATGTTCTTCAAAGACACCTGCTTATTTTATGTCTGAGTCTCATGGTTTTAACTCCGTTCACGGCCGTATGCCGTCAATCGCGACAGGTGCAAATGCGGCTAATCGTGACCTTCTCTACATCGGGGTCTCGGGCGATGGGGATTCGCTCTCGATCGGCTTGGGTCAGATGTGTCACGCGGTCCGTAGGAACTTGAACCTGTTGTACATCATAGAGAACAATGGTGTCTACGGATTGACCAAAGGCCAGTTTTCGGCTGCAGCCGACATCGGGTCGAAGTCAAAGAGGGGGGTCCCCAATGTGCAGACACCAATTGATCCTGTCCTCCTCTCGCTTTCGATCGGAGCGACATTCGTCGCACGTGGATTCTCAGGCGATAAGGAGCAACTGGTGCCGATTTTTCAGGCCGGTATCCGACACCCAGGGCTTGCACTCATCGACGTGATATCTCCATGCGTGACGTTTAATGACCATGTCGGGTCAACGAAAAGCTATGCCTACACTCGAGAAAATTTCCGAGAGGCAGCCGAGTTGGCATTTGTAAGACCAACGGATCTGGTTCCGGAGGCGGAGGAGATCACCGCAAATATAGCACCGGGTGAAACACGTGACGTTGAGATGCATGATGGGAGCATGGTTCGTTTTCGGCATACTGAGCACGATTACGATCCGACTGATCGAGAACGTGCTTATGCATATGTCAGCGAGTGTAGGTTAGCGGGGGAAGTGGCGACCGGTCTTCTCTTTATTGACCCAGATTCACGTGACCATCACGAAGTTTTGGGTACGGTCGAGACACCGCTCTGGGATCTCCCTTTTGGAGATCTGTGCCCGGGAGCGGACACTTTAGATCAAGTCATGAAGAATTACCGCTAGGGATCTCAGAGAACAGAGCGGGATATCAGATAGGGTGGGGCGATGGCTCGCCACAGAGCGGGCAGAATATGGGGAATCTGTATGAACCGCAAAACTTTTGGGGTCGTCTTGTTACTGCTTCTGGCAGTTTCAGCCTGTGACCATGGCACTCAGAAACGACTGATAGATACCTATCGTGCGGCTGATTTTTCCTCCAGTAAATCACATCGTACGCGATCTGAAGTGATAATCGCGTCAACGTTTGAGCTAGGCCGTGCGTACCAGGTTACGAGCCGCCGTTTAGAGTATGTCCCAGTCCCTCAAGATTCTGAACCACCTATCGATGATTATGGTCAACTGGTGGGTTTGCAGGTAGTGATAGCAGAAGAACCCCTCAATGACGAAGAACAAGATGCGGTGGCCCGCCGTGCTGCATTGCAGCATCTCGAAGTTCGACTGCCCTCTCGTGTCTTACGTAGAAATGATCTCTACTATCGCTGGGTAGTTGAGTATACGAGTGGAAATGGAAAGCGATTGACGATGCGTAAGAGCCGGATTTTTCGGTCGCGGGTAGATAGCACAGAGCCTGAGTCGGAGGATGAAGAGGTCGTATTTTAGCCGATCTGTATGCCCCCCCTCTCTCGCCGGCGGTACTTGGCTGACCACTGCCCATTTCATATGACGAGTATTCTGCTCAGGCTGTTTTTTTATCGGCGAAGAAGTTGGCAATGAAGGCGCCGACAAGCGCACCGCCAAGGGGCCCCCAAACGTAGGTGTGGCCAAGTGACCCAATGCCGAGTGCGACAGCTGGGTTTAGTACGCCGTTCGACTGAGTCGCCGCAAATGAAATTCCGAGAAGGAGTCCGCTTCCTATTACGAGTCCACTGAGATTGGCAGAAACTCTTCCAATTACCACGCTTGCCACTGCGAATCCTAAGAGTACGGTCCCAAATAGTTCAGCGAGTCCGGTCAGGGGGGCTCCGTTTACAACTAGCTCCGTGGGGCTGCTAAAGAAGATGTTTCCAAGCATCATAGCTAACACGGCACCCACAAACTGAGCGACGAGGTATGCCCCTGCATCTCGTATGTCGATTCGGCCTATTGAGAATAGGCCAACCGTAACTGCTGGGTTAATGTGACACCCGGAGATTGGACCGATCGTGTAAACAAGAAGCCCAAGGGTAAGGCCCGCTATCACTGGTGTTGGAACAGGGAAATCGGGGTTGTTTATGGAAGTGAGGACCGCTGTGGTAAGGATGAACGTACCGAAAAGTTCCGCAATTAGGGCCCTCGATTTCATGTATCCTCCCTAGAGTATAGACCGTCTGATCTTGGTTTAGAGTCTTCGCAATAAGCTACGAGTTGGCGAGGCTGGACAATAATGATGTCACGTGGCCTTTGGGTCTGACCTTCTCCTGCACTTGAGTGAGTATACCTGACGCGTCTATCAGAAATGTACTCCGGATAATCCCTTCATATTCGCGGCCATACATTTTTTTCTTTCCCCACACTCCATACAACGTCGCCACTTTATGTTCAGGGTCAGATAAAAGTTGGAAGTTTATATCATATTTTCCCTTAAACTTTTTATGTGATGTCGTATCATCAGGACTTATACCGAATATTTTCCACCCCTGCGTCTCAAATTGGGAAAGATTATCTCGGAAGTCGCATGCCTGTATGGTGCAGCCTGGCGTATCATCTTTGGGGTAGAAGTACAGGATAATTGATTGTCCCTTGAGGTCGCTGAGACGGATTAACTGGCCATCATCGGCTTCCAGTTCGAAATCTGGAGCAGTGTCGCCGGTATTCAACATTCTAGCAGGTCTCCTGACTAGTAATTGTGTACATGGTGCATGGGGAGTCTCGGATTCTTGAGATCCCAGATCAACAGTTATGCCTAGAGTCGGTGCGTCGTCCTTTTGACAGCGCTGCGCCGGGGTTAAGAAGACTCTTCATTTATTGGAAATCCTCAATCCACTCGGCAATGAACAAATTGGTGTTTCCATCATGTGACCCATTACGATTCGATGCGAATACGAGGTGTCCACCATCAGGAGTAAACATCGGGAAGCTTTCGAATTCTTCGCTAAATGTGACCTGCTCTAGTCCCGTTCCATCGATATTAATTAAGAACAGATCGAAATTGCGACTGTCTGGATCGTGCACGTTCGAAGCAAATATCACCTTCTCACCACTCGGGTGAAAGAATGGTGCGAAGTTTGCTGCCCCGTTGTCGGTGAGCCTCCGTTTGTTGGATCCGTCTGCGTCCATCACGTAAATGTCTAACACACCTGGTCGCACAAGATTATCGGCGAGAAGGCGTCGGTAATCGGTTAGCTCAGCTTCATCTTCAGGATACTGGGCTCTGTAGACTATTTTTGATGCGTCAGGCGAGTAGAATGCCCCTCCATCGTATCCGATTTCATCTGTGAGTTGTCGTACATTTTGTCCATCCGGATCCATGGAATAAATGTCCAAGTCCCCACCTATCGTCGAAGTGAAGACGATTTGTGACCCATCCGGGGCGATTGTGGCTTCTGCGTCATAGCCCGAGGTCTGGAATAGTATTTGGATGTCCGAGCCGTCCGGAGCTGCCGTAAAAATGTCGAAGTCGTAGAGCGCCCAGACGTAACCCCGTCGGAAGTCAGGTGGAGGAGGGCATTCCTCACCTGAAAGGTGGGTGGAGCTATACAGAACCCGCTCTGTGTTGGGGAAAAAATATGCGCACGTGGTCCGACCGAGGCCAGTTGAAACGAGAGTTGGTTGTCCACCCGCGACACTGATCGTAAAGATTTGGTCGCAGTCGTATTCGCCTTGGTGTCGTCGTTGAAAGATCAACTGCTTCCCATCGGAGGAGAAGTAGGCTTCCGCGTTTTCTCCTTCGAAAGTTAATTGCTTTAAATTGGCGAAGTGGGTCTCTCCGGGAAGGGGTGTACGTATAACGCTACTGCTCAGGGATTCTATGCTTGATTTACTTCCTCGCGTGCTCTCTTCAAGGGGAGTTCCTTGGTCTATACAGGCGGCAGCGAGTCCTCCAAACAGGAGGACAATTCCGCATCGTGAGACTGCAATCGCCATGGTAGTGTGGTTCACGTTCACCTCTGTTCAGTCTGAGAGTTGGGCCATACGGTAGGGGGCATGGCGATCCTATGCTAGCGAAGAGTCAAGCATGATCGCTGTCTGGTTTTTTAATGACCGTGGGGCCAGACTGCATTGCGATCTGTTATGGTGCCAAATGTAAAGGATAGCAAGATGTCAGTTTCTCTCGCTGAGGCTCTCTGGACAGCGCAATGTGATGGCACCCTCGTTGAAATTACTGAAACACAAAAACTGCATACTGAGGCTGAGGCTTATGCGGTTCAGGCGGATTTGATTCAGCGTTCGGAATCGGAGGTGGTTGGCTGGAAGGTTGGGGGAACGAGTCGTGAGATTCAAGAAAGGCTCGGGATCCGGGAACCGATGTCTGGTGCGCTGTTAGAGCGATTTAGCCACCCTAGCCCCGCGATTGTTCCGGTTTTCTCTGCACATGGACCGCATGTAGAGGCGGAATTCGTCTTTAGGCTTGGCGAATCACTGCCGGCTCGAACGGCGGTCTATACTCCCGATGAGGTCAGAAATGCAGTCGATGCTGTTTGTCCGGGCATTGAGATCGTTGGTGCCCGAATACCGGGTGGGCTAGGCGGAGCAGGGGCTTTATTGATCATTGCTGACAGTGGTGTTAACATCGCTTTTGTCTATGGTGCGCCTGTAGTGGAATGGCAGGAAATTGATCTTGGACGTCAACAGGTTCGTATGAATATCAACGCGAAATCGTATGGCGTGGGTTGTGGTACTGATGTGCTTGGTCACCCTCTTGCGGCACTTACCTGGCTCGTCAATTGGCGCTCTAACTTGGGTTTCGGTTTGAACGCCGGTGATCTGGTGAGCACGGGAAGCTGTACCGGTCTAGCCCCAGTTCGACCGGGGGATGAAGCGATGGCTGATTTCGGGCCCTTGGGAAATGTCAGAGTTCAGCTTGTTGCAGACCTGCCTATAGGCAATAAATAACATGAGGTAAATTTTGTATAATGTTTAGTAACAATAAGATGAAGAATACATGATGTATCTTCAATTCGTCGCAATGAAGCTTGTCCAAGCTTTTCAATCTTAATGATTCGTTGGCACAGTTTTGTGGCGCCATTTGGGACAGTGCGACTTGCATCGAGTCACAACGGGTTGGTTATGCTTTCTTGGCAACCTATGAGTGATGCTGCGTTTGTCACGCAACTAGAGTGTCGACACCCCCAAGTGCAGATCACCTCCGGTTCTGATGAGCTTGAGCGCGTGGAAATCCAGCTTCTCGAGTACTTTGAAGCGAAACGTCGCGACTTTGATGTGGCTGTTGATCTTGCCGGTATGACTGTTTTTCAACGTGCGGTGCTTGGTGCAGTTAGTTCTGTTGATTTCGGAACAATTACGACCTACAGCGAGATTGCGAACCGCATCGGTAGACCCAAGGCTGCACGTGCCGTCGGTAATGCACTTGGGAGTAATCCTGTCCCGATCATCGTACCATGTCACCGAGTGGTGAGAAGTGACGGTTCACTAGGTGGCTATACAGGTGGGATTCGGTATAAGACACTACTACTCAATATCGAACGGGTCACGGAATTTTAAACGGCCCATGTTCGATGGGAGGGTCACGTTTCTATCCCGTACCCTTTTCCCACTTCGTCAATCAGTTGAACTAGACGTCTAAGGCCAACTCCGTCTGACGGGCCCACGCGAATGCGGAGCACACGTCTATCACCTCGGTTGAGCGCGTTGAAATCACCTTGAGCTTGGGCGCGAACGAGCTGTCGGAACGTGTAGTGGCGTTCAGGGACAGGCAGGTGGGTAGCTGCGTTATCCATGACCTGTAGGAAAACGCCAGTATTAGGTCCTCCCTTATGTAATTGTCCAGTTGAATGAAGGAAACGCGGACCATATCCGAGCGTGGTCGCCGCACCCGTGACTCGGGTCAGTGCTTCCCTAAGGCTCGCGAATATATCTTCATGTTCTTCATCATCTGATCTCAAGTATGCCTGGACACCGATGTATTCTCCGTCCTTCACGCTAGCCAGGAAATGGTGCAACGTTTCTTGAAGCTCTCCGGCCGCCGGTTGTGGGGGGGGTGCACTGATGGCGTGGCCAAAGGAAGGTCGGTCCCAGCCTAGGTCTAGTTCGGAGTCTGGAGGCGTGTCCTCCCCGGCGATTTCTCCGCTCATTGCCTGCTGGGCTAATTCCTTAGCCAACTGGACCGCAGGTTGGTCGAATGGGTTAATGCTGAGAATTGACCCTGCCATCGCCACAGCAACTTCCCAGATGAAGAAAAGTGCTCCAAGCTCTTCGGGCTCTTCCAGCCGAATACGAATC
Organism: uncultured Gemmatimonadota bacterium; assembly: GCA_964480515.1. GTDB lineage: Bacteria > Gemmatimonadota > Gemmatimonadetes > Palauibacterales > Palauibacteraceae > Palauibacter. Next base: position 232,933 of record CAYZOT010000002.1, on the reverse strand, counting down.
ACTGGATGTCCGGCTGCCTCAAGTGCGTCCATGCGCGCTGGCGTATGGTCCTCTTCCCCCCATTGCGCAGCCTCAAGGGCAGCTTTTCCAGTGGTCAGGAGGCCTATGAAAACACGGTCCGAACCATATATGGCGGGATCGAAATGAGGTTCATCCACAATGGGTACGATCCCTACATCATCTTTGCCTGTACTTTCCGCGATGAGCTGCTCGGCCCATGCGGGGAATGCAGTCCAAGCCGAGCTCGTGATAAAAGTGACCTTGTCACGTCCAACCATTGCTAGTTCACCCAGAGCTGCCCCGAGCTGGAAGCCCGGGTTGTTCCGAAGAGGTTCCCTACAGACCTCTTTGGCTTCTACCGCATGTATCAGGAGCGAGCCAACATCAACCCCTACGAGTCCAGATGGTACGAGCCCGAAGGAACTTAGTGCAGAAAAACGACCGCCGACATCAACAGGAGCTTCAAAAACGGCACGGAATTGATGTGCTTCCGCTAAGTCTGCGAGAGGTGATTTTGGATCGGTTACCGCGATAAAATGGGAGCCTGGATTATCTACTACCTCCTTTGTGCGCGACCAGAAGTGTTGAAATAGTGAAAGAGTTTCGATCGTGGTTCCTGATTTGCTCGCTACGATGAACACGGAGTTCCCTGGAGAGAGCCAGTCCATATCTCGGATAGATTCGGGATGAGTCGTATCAAGGAGAGTGAGCGGTAGTTTCTCGCCGCCGACTGTCCGTGCGATGACTTGGGGAGCGAGACTCGCGCCTCCCATCCCAATTAGTAGGAGGTCCGTGATCCAAAATGGAATTTCAGATTGAAGCTTCCGGAGCGAATCTATTAAGGACACAGAAGTCTCTGGAAGGTCCAACCATCCGAGGCGGTCTGCCAGTTCTGGTGTCGTCGGATCTTCCCGCCACAGGGTTGTGTCTTTATCCCATAGACGTTGGACTGCATCGGTTGAAGTCCAGTCGCGAAACCGAGCTTCTAGGTCAACAGTAGCACCCAACGAAAAATCGATATCAATCATACATATTCAAGGCTGTATGTCGCTCCACTGGCGAGGTCGTGCGGTATTAAAATTGAGAGAAAAGGAGATTAACGTCTCTTGCAGCGTCCAAAATCACCAAGAGGTGGAAATCAGAACAGCCCAACGACGCTCCCGTTCTCCTCGATGCGCATCCCTTCAGCTGCGGGGATTTTCGGTAGCCCCGGCATTGTCATAACGGTCCCTGTTCGGGCCACAATGAATCCTGCGCCAGCGGAAGGCCTTACATCCTGCACTGTAATACGGAAACCGGTTGGTCTCCCAAGTTTTGCAGGGTCATCGCTCAAACTGTTAGGGGTTTTAGCGATACAGATCGGCGTGTTGTCGAGGCCAATCGCCTCGAGTTGCGCAATGTCTCTTTCTGCTCTTTTTGTATAATCAACCCCATCGGCACCGTAAACATTTTGCGCAATTTTTTCGATCTTTTCCTTGATGGTGCTATCAAGCTCATACCTCGGCTGATAATTACTTTTTCCTGAGCTGAGCACCTCAAGTACTGTTCGAGCTAGGTCTTCACAGCCCTCTCCACCTCGCGCATGTCCTTCCGAACGTGCATAGCGAACACCGAGATCGTCGCATGCTTTCGCAACTGCTTCAATCTCGTCTTCGGAATCAGTGCCAAATACGTTAATGGCGACTATAGGCTCAACCCCGAAGCCTCGGATGTTCTCGACATGAGCCGCAAGGTTGATCAAACCTGCACGCACTGAATTGGCGTCGGGTGTACCTAGAGCATCTAACGCGCTACCACCGTGCAACTTGAGTGCTCGGATTGTAGCCACCAAAACCGTTGCACGTGGGGTCAACCCTCCAACACGACATTTGATATCAAAGAATTTCTCTGCGCCAAGTTCTGACCCGAATCCAGCCTCAGTCACGACGACGTCTCCGAAAGCGAGTCCAGCCCGAGTTGCCATGATTGAGTTGCATCCATGCGCAATGTTTGCGAATGGCCCACCGTGGACGAATGCTGGAGTTCCTTCCAGCGTCTGGACCAGATTGGGTCCGAGGGCTTCACGGAGGAGAAGGGTCATCGCTCCAGCTACGTTTAAATCGGCGGCCCGAACAGGGTCTCCTCCGTACGTGTAGCCCAAGATAATATTGCTCAGCCGCTGTTCTAAGTCTTCTATACCTGCTGCGAGGCAGAATATTGCCATCACTTCCGATGCCGCAGTAATCAGGAAACCGTCTTCACGCGGCACACCAGCAATGCGGCCACCCAGACCGATGACGACATTCCGGAGTGCGCGATCGTTCATGTCCACAGCTCGGCGCCATGTTATTTGACGAGGGTCAATGTTGAGCCGGTTTCCCTGCTGCAAATGGTTATCCAGCGCAGCGGAAAGCAGAGCGTGGGCAGAGGTGATGGCATGAAGGTCTCCGGTGAAATGAAGATTGATATCAGCCATTGGGATGACCTGAGAATACCCTCCTCCGGCCGCGCCTCCCTTGATCCCGAAGACCGGCCCCAAGCTAGGTTCTCGAATGCACAGTACTGATTTTGCGCCCACACGTTGCAGACCATCTGCGAGGCCCACAGCTACCGTTGTTTTTCCTTCCCCCGCCGCTGTTGGTGTGATTCCGGTCACAAGCACCAGCTGCCCCGCTCCCGGTTCGCGCGCGAAGATTGTCTCAGGTCGGACCTTGGCTTTGTAATGTCCGTAAGGCTCAAGTTCCTGTGCAGTCAAACCGAGGAACTCACCGATTTCACTAATGGGGCGAGGTGAAGCTGCCTCTGCGATCTGTATGTCCGTCAGCATCCATACCATCCAATGTTGGGTAATCTCATAGCCATATTTGGCATTGATATAGCCCGTCGTAGGGCATCGTCCGAGCGGAAGACTTTACGGTCCACACCGCGACTGCAAAACCCGAGCATGTGGAGATCCGATCGGTTAACACGAATATAAAGTAACGTCTATTAGCTGCTTGTCGCTGGATCTTGCCACTCGTCGCCCTGAAGGGCGATCCCTACGATCATTACGATTACAGTCCCAACAACGTTGTACCATAACCAAGCAATCTCGGTAAAAAGGGAAACCGCAATAACCGATCCCAGTCCGACGAGAAGACCAACGAATGCTCCGGTTGCGGTGGATCGTTTTACGAGGAACGCGAGCAAAAAGACTCCCAGTAGTGATCCGTAAAAAATCGATCCGACTTGATTTACTGCTTCAATGAGTGATCCAAGTTGTCCCGCATATAGAGCGAATAAAACAGCGAATCCACCCCATGCAAGAGTCACGATTCGAGAGACCATCAAATAGTGTTGGTCAGTACCGTCATCTTTAAAGTGACGCTGATAGAAATCGATTACGGTCGCACTCGAGAGTGCGGTGAGTTCAGAGTCGAGCGATGACATGGCAGCTGCGAAGATGACAGCAATTAAGAGACCTAGGAACCCCGCGGGAACGTAGGTAATAAGGTATGACGGGAATACATAGTTTACATCGTTCGATGAAGCTCCTCGAATTTCTGAAATCAAAGCTTTCGATTGCGCTCGCAACGTAGCCAGCTCTTCACCGTATCCTGCGATCTCTCGTTGTAGGGGTTGTATGGAGGGCATAGTCACTTGATCTGCTCGCGCTTCCACCAGCTTGAGCGTTGCAGATCGTCGTAGCTCGTGCACTTCCTCGTGTTGGTTTTCGAGCGTGGTGAACTCGTCTGCTCGAGAACTGGCCGTTACCTGAGCAACTTCTGCAGAGTTGAAAACAAGGGGTGGCTTTTCAAAGTGATAGAAGACATAAAGCAGGACCCCTATCATAAGGATGAAGATTTGCATCGGGACCTTGAAAAACGCGTTAAAAATCAACGCGAGCCGACTTTGTCGGAGAGAACTGGCTGTTAGATATCTTTGAACTTGGCTCTGATCTGTACCGAAGTACGCTAGGGCAAGGAACAGGCCCCCGATCAAACCCGACCAAATCGTGTATCGGTTAGTCGGATCCCACGACAGGTCAATGCTCGTCCACATCTCACGAATGCCCCCAATATAAACCACGTCACCAAATCCGACGTTTGGAGGGAGGGAATTGAAGAGAGCGGCGAGTGCGACGCCAATCCCGACAAACATCATCAACATCTGAATAACATCTGTCCAAATCACCGCTGTGATACCACCCAGCATGGTATAGGCGACCGTGATTACTCCCATGATCAAAATCGTAACTGTCTCGTCCCAGCCTAGGATAACTGAAAGGACGATTGCTGGGGCATAAAGCACGATCCCGGCAGCTAAGCCACGTGACATGAGAAATAGGAAACTGGTGAGGGATCGTGTCTTGGAATCGAACCGCCTCTCTAGGTACTCATAGGCAGTAAAGATTTTTGCACGATAAAAAAATGGCACAAACACCGTGCATAGAATGATCATGGCAATGGGTTGGGCCAGATAGACTTGGACAAACTCCATTCCGTCGTCAAAGGCTTGGCCGGTAGTTCCGATATAGGTGATAGCGCTTGCCTGTGTGGCCATTACCGATAACCCAATGGCTCCCCAGCCGAGGCGGCGATTTGCGAGAAAAAACCCCTCTACCCCTACATTTTTTCGACTCTGATGATAGGCAAAGCCGATGACACCGCTGAAATAAACCGCAAATACGATCCAGTCGACTGTGCTCATATGTCGCTGTGATTGAGTAGTTCGGTAAGGGTGTAGAGAAGAACGATGAGGGCTAAGGTGTAGAGAAGAACTGAGATATAAAGTGCACGCCAACTGGGAAAGATGCCGATGCGTGTGTCCTTGTCCTTATCGGTGCTTTCAACTTCGTCGGAACGTTTTTCGTCTATTGGCTGGATCATGCGGTGTTCACTCACGGGACTCAGAGCTAGAGCTTTTCTGCCACCGGGATGAGTCTAAAGAGATCAAGTTGGCGAACAGGCGATAGGCTCCTGGAACTCCCGCCGGTAGCTGTCGGAAGAATGAAAGCGACGTGTGCACGTAGATTCCTTTTCCGTGTGGTGCGATTAGTAGACTTCCGTGGAGCGGAGACTCCCCGGGGTCGGCCATTTCGAGTAACGCTTGATACCGTTGATCCCACTCACTAGGGAAATAGAGTCCACGTTCCTGAACCCAGCCTTCAAAATCTGATAATCGGATACGATTGGGTACTTGGAAGACCACTGATGTACTGTCCCGAATTGTCACTCGGGACTTTTCGTCTGTTACGCGAGGTGCCGGCCGATCAATCGCGAGTGGATATGGTGCGAATTTTCCTCGATTGAATTCGTAGCGGTTATATTGGACGACGAGCGTTCCACCCCGTTCTACCCATGCAAGCAACAACGGGTTAGCTGCAACTAGATCTTGTCTTACCTCGTAGGCACGCACTCCAAGCACGATCGTGTCGAAGTGGTCCAGTCGATCCGGCTTCCAGTCACTCGGCTCTAATAGTTCTACCTCGAGACCAAGTTGACGAATAGCATCAGCGCCATTGTCACCCGAACCCATCACGTATCCGATCGTGCGGTCGGCTACTTGGATGGGGAAGCGTCTGATTCGGATCTTAGACTCGGATGTGACCAAGCGTGGTTCGATGTGCGGGTAAGTGATGATTTTCGCTTGGATGCCCTCGTCGGTTTCGGAATTAGTTCGGACGAACGATGGAATGAAAAACTCACCTTCTACTGCGAGACTGTCGGGGTGGACCATGAATGTTAAGGTGGTCTCCGACCCATCCGTTGATAGGTCGAAATCGTGGAAAATAGGTGTAGTGCGCCACCCCGGCGGGAGCCCGAGATCGATCGAGCCGGATATCCCTCGCGGGTCTCGGTTCGTTAGTCGATACGAGATTTCCCGTGGTTTTTGGTCAACTGTCGACCAAATTACCGACTTTCGGATTGGAGTGACTGAGAGGCGGGGTGCAATGATGATCGGGTTCCAGAACTCCCCGACGGAGCCTACTACTCCGCGATAGCGAACGGGGTCATCGACGTTGACTTGGGTCGAGCTTCCGTTCGCCGATACGGTTGCGGCTACTGAACTTATCAAGAGTGGAGGTCGAAAAGGTTGGCCTCGTAATATGGGGGTTGCAGACTCGCGGTAAATGGACCCGGTTCGCGTCGTGTCGAGGAAGTACGGTGTGGTATAAACAGCATCGTCAGGTACGGTCAGCATGTATCGCCACAGGTTCATCTGGCCCGCTGGTAAAAAGGTGTCGGAATAAGGGTCGGCGACTGGTTCCTCTCGCTGCAAGAAACGGTCAAAAGGTCCTGCGTAGTCGGGTCCGACGTCAATATCCGCCCCTATCCTTTCCACTATCCACCCGTCGGGCACGTCGATCTTGGGGGGTGAAAGGTGTACTTCGGCACCCGCCCCACTCCAAACCCGAGCCTCCACGAGAACCTTCTGTCCTGGGACTAGGATGTCATCCCGTGCACGCACTTCAATTCGTACTCCTGCAGCAGCCAAGATCGCACGCCCAAGAAGTTCGTGTTTTCGATTGAGCTCACGTGTGAGTTCGAGGACCTGGGATTGATATCCCCGAAACCAGGTGGGTAGGACACTCTCACGCAATTGTTCGAGGTGTTCTGCGGCTTGCGAGAGCGCAGGTAGGCTTTGACTGGGGTCCAACGGTGAAAGTTGAGTCTTCGCTTTGGAAATCGCATTACGGTAATCCAAGACATGCTCGAGCGCTTCATTACCGAGGGGTGCTACCAATGTTGTTAGAGTGGTATCGATGCCCGAGAAAATTGGATCAGAAACTGAGGTGTCGACGCGCGACTCGATCAAGGCCAGATAGGTGGATCGAGGACCCGGTGGGATTGCCGTCCCGAAATCCTGTGATAGGTGTTGGCTCCTGCTCTCCATCGCTACTTGGTGGTATGACTTTCCCAACAAGGGGTCCAGATATCCTGTCGACATCTCAAGCGTTGCCAATTCACGATCGAAAAACGTGCGTCGATAGATCTTCAACGGCGACCACGGCTGAAGGCCGCTCACGATTTGCTCGGGGAATTGTTCGGGGTCCCCGGAAATTTCGTATGCCTCGCGCGCAAGGGCTCCGGCAACTTGGTGTTGCCCATGTCCATCCCGCGATGTTCCCTCCCACATCGTAACCAAAACATGAGGTCGGAATGAGCGAATCGCCCAAACCAAATCGGCAAGAATCGTGTTTTTGGGCCATTCCTGAAATGTTTCATCGGCTGATTTAGAATAGCCAAAATCAAAGGCACGACCGAAGTATTGAATACCACCATCGATTGCTCGTGCGGCGAGTAACTCACCGGAGCGGATTATTCCTAACTCTTCACCGAGTTCGGTCCCGATGACGTTTTGACCGCCCTCGCCGCGCGTAAATGAGAAATAGGCTGTTTCGACACCTTGGCCGCGTGCCAGCATAGTAATGAGCCCAGTGTCTTCATCGTCAGGATGAGCCGCAACGAGTAGAACTCGTTTGACGCCATCCAGCTGGCGAAGAATCAGCCCACTCTCCAAAGACCCTGGCAGCCGGGAGCCTTGTGCTAAGGCTAGAGCAGGGAGCAAAAAAGTCGCCAAGGTCGTGAAGTACAAGAACTTCGCTCGAAGCATCATGGGGCGGAAGGTACCCATGGCTGGGAAGTGAAAAAAGGAAAGTGATGCTCTCAGTTTATAGGATTCATTCTATCACTGCGCATTCAACCGAGGTTCGACGTGATTACTGTGTCGGTCTAGGTTCGTTGAAACGTGTTCAGGTGATCCGGATGGTGAAGACGTCCAGTGTTTAACGGTCTTGTAGGGGGAGGCACATCTGACAGTATCCAGCAATACAAATCGACCTCTTATCTGGTGGCCTTACTGTAAGGGTCCCGGCTATCGGATTCGATGTATAGGTGCGTTGATCGCTACGCTTTTATTATTCGTTCCCGGATCCCAAGTCCAAGGTCAGCTAAGACGAAACGCAATAGTTCAACCGGTGGCTGAGGCCACTCAGGGTGCTGCGTTTGTATCGCTTGGCATGCGCTACGAAACCGATGTTCGTTTCTCATTGAGTGGGCTACAGGGGGACCTCACTTCGGTACCTTATATTCACTTGGCGTACGCCCTTAGCGACCGTTCAGTGTTTGAGGTCCGGGGTACTGCATGGCAGATGCTGTCGGTCAAATCTTCACAAGAGAACGCAGCAGTGCTCCTTGACCCAGGTGTCGCGAACGGAAGTACTGCTGATGTAGGCGACTTTGAACTCTCGTTTTCATTTCTCCCGGTCGGGTCACCAAGTGGATTTTCAGCTGGGGCGCACATCGTCTCCAAGCTCCCCAATACCGATGAAACGAAAGGGATTGGTCCCAATACCACGGACGTAACAATCGCAGCCTTATTCTCATGGGGAGCTCAGAACTGGCGGGCCACAGGATGGATTGGTGTTGGGATACTCGAGGCTCCAGTCAAATCATTCGAACAGAATGATGTTCTATCCTACGCGGTTGAATGGTTGTACCGGATGAACGAGCAGCTCCGCGTGGCCGTAGGTGCGCGAGGGAGAACCAGCACCCGAGGGGTGGTCCCGCTTGGAACGGAGGACCTTGGTGAGTTCCTAGTTAGTGGGGAATGGAAGATCGGTCAGCTCCTACTCGATGTTGGATTCGGGCATGGGTTCACTAGGAATAGTAGCGATTGGCTTTTGGGAGGGGGGATGACCTGGACGCTTGCTCGTTAGAGGGCGGTCGGGCATCGTGGGTTTGACCATTAACCTGGACTGGGTGGAATAAGTTGAGTGATACGGACATCCGCAAACTGTCTGCAGAGCGTGCATCGAAAATTGGCCGTTGTGAATTCGACGATATGGTTGTCGGATTCTATGCGACGGATGCCACAATTCTTCCTTCTGGGGCCACGACGATTCAGGGGATCGATTCTATCCGAGAGTTTTGGCGTTCGGCGCCGGATGATGGGTTAGTGTCGCTGACAATCGAGACGGAAACAACGGAGGTCTCGGGAGATGTTGGGTTCGAGGTCGGAAGATTTAATCGAACGCTACGACCGCGCCATGGGGCTCCATTTCAGGAAAACGGAAAGTTCCTCGTGATCTACCGACGTCAAGAAGAGGGAGTGTGGCGTGCAATTGCCGAGATGTTCAACACCAACTCCCGCTGAGTTCTGATCACCCCCACTATATTTGACAAAACACCTTTTAGCATGCTGCCAGGAACATCCTCTGAAGGAGATGCAATGAGCGAGATAAAAGTACGTCACGTCCGCTGGGGTGACCTTGACTGTGAAACTGTCACTGATCAAATCCGCCGCCGGATGGTGTCAGGGGACAGGGTGATGGTTGCTCAGGTGTATATCGACGAAGGGGCAGTCGTCCCTACTCATTCGCATGAGAATGAACAGTTCACCTATATCCTAGAGGGAGCACTTCACTTCTGGTTGGGAGAAGATGGAGCAGAGGAGGTTGTAGTCCGAAAAGGTGAAATACTACACATCCCGTCCTGGGTGCCTCACAAGGCGAAGGCGTTAGAGGATACACTCGATGTCGACATTTTCTCTCCTCCGCGGCAGGACTGGCTGGATGGGACCGATGACTATTTTCATGAGGGAGAAAGCTGATGGACTTTGGGCTCGCTGGAAAAATCGCCCTTGTCGCAGCTTCATCGAAAGGACTTGGGCTCGCAGTAGCACAGGAATTGGCGATGGAAGGTGCGCATTTGATCATGTGTGCACGCGGAGTCGAGGCATTAGAAAAAGCCGCCGCCGAGGTCGAAAGTTGTGGGTCAGGGGAGGTTCTAGCGTTGCCAACAGATTTGTTGGATTCTGCGGAAATCAACTCTCTCGTGGATGCGGCAGTATCCCGCTTTGGGCACGTAGATGTACTTGTTAATAATGCGGGCGGCCCTCCTTATGGAACGTTCGAAGATCATCCTCCTGAAGCGTGGCAGGCGGCTGTCCGCCTTAACCTTGAGAGTGCTCTTAATTTAACGAGACGAGTCCTTCCGGAGATGAAGGAGCGGGGTTGGGGGAGGATAATTAACATCACTTCAGTAGCGGTTAAAGAGCCGGTTGACGGGCTGATCCTCTCAAATAGTGTTCGCGCGGCAGTAACAGGTTTTGCTCGCACTCTCGCTAATGAAGTGGCCTCTTTTGGCGTCACAGTTAACAACGTTTTGCCTGGATTCACCCGAACAGATCGACTTTTGCAGTTAGCAGAGGCCCAATCAGAACAACGAGGCATTTCGACAGAAGATGTCGAAAATGGTTGGAATAGCGTCATCCCTGCACGTCGGCTAGGTAAGCCGCGAGAGTTCGCTGCAGTGGTAGCTTTTCTGGCGTCTGAGCGCGCCAGCTATGTTACTGGGGTCTCGATAGCGGTAGACGGAGGGCGCACAAGAGCTTTGTACTAGTGTCGATAGGGCCCGAAGTCAAAAAAAGTCAACGCTGCCTGTTTTGAGGAGACTCGCCGAGACCGTAGCAACCTCATTCTTGAGAGCTCCCGTACGCCCTCTGGACAAATTTTTCAGTCTATGAGTTTTTTATGAGCGAGAAGGTCATTGTCGAGAACCCACCACCACACTCGTCTTCGATGACTTCCATTAAACCGTCGGCCCCAACGCCGTTTTCGGAGACCACTGCTGTGCCCTCCACAAGTCCACCACATGCCATGCCAGTCACTTCGTATTTTGTCTGGAGCCTAACTTCGGATCCGAGGAGTGATCCTTCCACTTGACCAGATATGTCCATGGGAGTTGTGATAGACATTGTGCCTGTTATATCCCCGCCACGTAAGGTTTTTAACTGGAAGGTTCCTGCGAAAGAACTCCCGTCACTGGCCGTCATCTGAAGTGTGTATTGTCCGTTCAGGTTAAAGCCGTATCCCGGTTCGCCAGGTTGAGGATTCGATGCACAAGATGTGGAGACTAGAACCGCAAGAGTGACAAGTGTAACGCAGGCCTTCATGGACGAACTCCTCAGGATTAGATTGTTGACGGTAGCCACTTTATCCAACGAGTGTTGGTTTGTCTGATCTGTGACTTACGACTCTACATGGTGCCTTCAAGTCATACCAGTCACAACGCTAGTGTGGAGTAAACTGGATGCGAAAGTTGCTGCAGCGGTCCAGTGAAGACATGATGCTCCTTAACAGGTCCGATTTTGCGACATCAGTCGATGAGATATGGAAGCAATGATCACGATGTACGGATATTGGTGGAATAGCGATGTTGATAAGTTGAACCGTGCCCCCAAGGCCACGCTAGAATGAGGAATCATGGTTAAAGAGATCCAAGACGGGATCAACCGTCAGATTCGCGACGAATTTTTTGCCGCCTACTCCTACCTCGGAATGATGGCGTATTTCGAGTCTAAGAGCCTTTCTGGATTCGGGCACTGGATGCGTCTGCAGGCACAGGAGGAATTGGCGCATGCGATGCGGTTGGTCGATTTTCTGATTGATCGCGGAAGCGAGGTCGAGCTCGATGCGATCGAATCTCCCCGGCTTGACTTTAAGGAAATGGAAGAAAAACTGAGACCGCTTGAGGTTATGAAGACAGCGTTGGCCCAGGAACAGAAAGTCACAAGCAAGATTAATGACCTATACGCGCTCGCTGTCGAACACAATGATTATCCTGCGCAAGTTCTGATGCAGTGGTTTGTTGCTGAACAGGTAGAGGAGGAGAAGGCGGCGGGTGAGGTTGTCGATCAACTTCAGCTTGCCGATGGTGACGTCAGTGCACTTTTCGTGATTGATGGTCGACTCTCGGAACGCGCCGAAGTGCCGGAAGACAACGAGTCAGCCTGAACTGGTTCCTCTAGTATGCCAGGTAATCTTCTGGGTGGTTCAAGGTTTCTGACTCTGTGATCTCGGGAACGCTCCGTGCATCTGACGGAGTGGAACTCTATTGGCGCGAGTGGCCTGCCATTCGGCCTCTTCGGGCGGTCTTGGTGATTCTGCATGGAGTGGGTGAACACGGTGGCCGCTACAAAGCTCTAGCCGCCGGGTTGGGGGCCAGAGGTGTTGCTTGTTTTGTATTCGACCATCGTGGGCATGGTCGTTCGACAGGTCCTCGTGGTCACGTAGACTGTTGGGATCGTTACGAGTCAGATGTTTGTGAATTCTTGGACGAAGTCGTCCAAGATCAACTCTCTACTCCCTTTTATTTGTATGGGCATAGTATGGGATCACTCATTTGTCTAAAGATGGCGATAGGGGGGTTGGTTAGAGAGTACCAAGGTTTCGGCGGTTGGGTGATTAGCGGGGCAAGCATTTTCCCGAGCGGTGTTGCAAAGCGTCATTTAGTGGTTATGGCTCGCCTCCTATCTCGAATTTTTCCGCGAGTAACAATGAATTTGGGGATCCCCTCCACGGCACTTTCCCATGACCAAGATATAGTCGATGCATACGATGACGACCCTTTGGTCGTTCGACGAGCAACGGTGCGTTGGGGTACTGAAGCACTGGACACAATAGAGTTCATTAAACGTGAAGCAGCCCAAATTTCTGACCCCATGCTGCTAATCCACGGCAGTTCTGATCCGTTGTCCGAAGCGTACGGTAGTCGGTGGTTGGCTGAGCGGGTTGATGGAGAAACGGACCTGATTGTGTACGATGGATCGCTCCACGAACCACATAACGATCCCAAATATGCTGATGTGGCTGGTGATGTTTTGAGATGGATTCAGCGGTGATGACTATGAGGGAAAGTTTGAATCCGTTACTGGGGCTTCTGGCTGTTGGACTCCTTCTAGGTGCCTCCCCGCTTGATCCCGCTGGTGGTCAGGAGTCGGGGCCCTGTCTGAATGAAACTTCAACCAGCGCAACCGCCAATCCTGATTTGTATTGTATCTCTCTCATCCCCACCCCACGTGTGTTTGGCGCTTCGGGGGTTGTGGAACTCCGTCGACCTGTGGGTCCTTTCACGGTGGCTGCGACGAGGGATGGGCATCTGGTTTACAACATCGTCCTCACAACCCGTGGACTTCCTCCGCCGTCAGAGTTGGGACCATACGACCGTTACGTTGCGTGGACTTCAACTCCTGTGCTCTCTCCAATAGACCGGCTGGGTGAAGTTCCTGCGAACGGTCAAGTCAACCTAGGCCAGGTCTCTTTCAATAAATTCTTGATCCTTGTTACGGCCGAAGGGGAAAGTGCTGGGATCGAACCTGCTGGTCCCTTCGTTCTTAGAGCCCAATCACCGTCGAGTCGAATGCAGCCCGCGGATTTTCTCGAGTTCGCGCTCGGCGCGATTCCGCTTGCTTCGCCAGATCCGGCAGGTATGGAGACGATGGCGGGTCATGAGGGTGTATTGAAGGATCCGTGGGGTCCCATCCCAATGCCGATGTCGGGACGCATGATGCTTCCTGCGCTAATGCGACTTAGGCCGATCGTTACCCCTTGGTCTCCGGGCACTGACTGGGAGGGTGAAATCATCGATGCCCGGCCAAGAGAACTGGTTGAACTGAACGATGGGGATTCGCTCTCGCTCGAGGCGGTATACGTGCGGAGGTGGATTGGAAAGAGAGAACTTTTAGGGTATGGCTTCAATGGTCAGATTCCGGGCCCCCTGTTGTGGGTGCCAGAAGGTGGCACCGTCACGATTAATTTCACAAATCATATAGATTGGCCGACGACGATCCATTGGCATGGAATTCGGCTGGATAACCGTTTCGATGGAGTGCCGGGAATAACTCAGGACCTGGTTGCACCAGGAGAATCCTTCCGCTACGAAGTGAATTTTCCTGATCCTGGTCTTTACTGGTACCATCCACATCACCGGGAAGACATTCTGCAGGACTTGGGACTCGCAGGGAACTTGTTGGTACGGTCGCGAGATCCCGAATATTACGGGCCGGTTCATCGTGAAGAGGTCGTTATGCTGGACGATCTTCTTTTAGGAGAACATGGGCTGGTTCCGTTCGGTTTCGAGGGCGCTACGCACACGCTCATGGGGCGCTTCGGAAATACGATGCTTCTTAACGGAAGACCCAACTATTCGCTCCATGTGCAGAGTGGAGAGGTGGTTCGCTTCTTCTTTACGAATGTCTCCAATACGCGAACCTTCAACCTTTCGTTCGATGGGGCACCGATGAAACTGGTGGGTACGGATGTCGGAAATTTCGAGCGAGAGGAGTGGATCGAAAGTCTCGTGATTGCACCGGCCGAACGATATATCGTGCACGTAAAATTTCCCCGCGATGGTAATTATCAGGTATTGAATGGAGTCCAAGGGATTGACCACATAGCTGGCCAGTTCTTTTCGGACGTGGATACGATTGGTGTTGTCCGAACAGGGCCAGGTCCAGCCTTGCCGGATCTGGTGGCGTCGTTTGAGGCGTTACGGGCTAATCGAGCAGCTCGTGACGAGATAAATAACTATCGCCCATTCTTTGATCTTCCGATCGATAAGACGCTAATCCTCGATATGACGAGCAATAATCTCCCCTTGGTTGTCGAGCGTCTAATGACAGTCGATTCATCTTATTTCCACCCAATCGAGTGGTCGGGTACCATGCCTATGATGAATCTCATGGCTACACCGAATGAGGTCTCGTGGGTGCTCCGTGAACAAGGTACCGGGCTGGAGAACGAGGAAATTGATTGGAAATTCAAGGTTGGCGACATCGTAAAATTACGTATTCGCAATCGACGTGAGACCCTCCACCAAATGCAGCACCCAATTCATATCCATGGGCAACGCTTTCTGGTTTTGGCCGTTAACGGAGTTGAGAATGAGAACTTCGCGTGGAAAGACACTGCTCTAGTGCCTGTCGGTGGAACACTGGACATTTTATTGGAACTCTCAAACCCCGGTCGCTGGATGCTACACTGTCACATTGCGGAGCACCTTGAGGCTGGGATGAAGATGGTCTTTACTGTCGATGGATGACCTGATCGGCTGTTATGATACGGCGGACAAAGTATCTTTGAAGTTGCCCTTAGTGGATCCGAAGGAGGAGTGTTAAATGAGAAGGCCTGCATGGGTGAGTGCACCCCTGACAATGTTTATTGTACCGTCACTCGTTTTCGCACAAGCTGCCACCGAACTGTCCGATGGGGTAAAGGCGTTTGTAGCTATTGAAGGACCCACGGTTGCTCTTACCGGCGTCAAGGTCATTGATGGGACGGGAAGCAGCCCTCGGTCGAACCAGACGATTTTAATTGAGGACGGTCGGATATCTGCGGTGGGGTTTACAGATGATGTCGCTATCCCCGCTGGCACGGATATCCATGATATGTCTGGACATACAGTGATCCCGGGAATGATTGGCCTCCACAATCACATGTTTTTCATGGGGGCTGGTGGTCGAATGGCCCAGCAGAGTGTCTCGTCGCCAAGACTCTATCTGGCTGCGGGAGTGACTACGATTCGGACTACGGGAAGCGTCTCACCTTATGCAGACCTTAACGTAAAGTTCAATATCGAGAGAGGTGTTGAACCGGGCCCTCGAATGCATGTGACTGCCCCATACGTCACGGGTCCAGACCCTAGCATCGGTGACATGGCACAGGTCAATTCGCCAGAAGCAGCACGTCGTTTCGTTCGGTATTGGGCTGCTGAGGGTGTCACATGGATCAAAGCGTATACGACAATCCGTCGCGCAGAACTGGCTGCGGTCATTGAAGAAGCACACGCCCAGGGAATTCGAGTCACCGGCCATATCTGTTCGGTAACGTTCCAAGAAGCGGTCGACCTCGGAATAGACAATATTGAACACGGATTCGCGACGGCAACGGATTTCGATCCACGAAAACAACCAGATCAGTGTCCTGACAATTCGATGGTTGTTGTGGGTGAAGAGGGAGATCCAGAAGGAGAGATAGCCCGCGCCGTAGTCTTGAAGATGGTCGAGGCAGGTGTGGGGATGACGTCGACTATGGCAGTCATTGAACCCATGACAAAGGGACGGCGGGTGCTTGACGAGCGTACGCTCGAAGCAATGGCACCTGAAGTGCGTGAAGATTACTTGGAGATGGTTGACCAAATTGAAGCGTCACCTGACTGGGCGATGACTGAAGAACACTTGCAGAAGGGCATGGCGTTCGAGCGAGGCTTTGTCGAGGCAGGAGGCGTGCTCGCTGCTGGTGTGGATCCCACAGGAATTGGTGGTGCAATCGCGGGGTTTGGAGATCAGCGTAACTATCAGCTGCTGATTGAAGCTGGGTTTAGTGCTCCAAGGGTTGTGCAGATCATGGGGCCAAACGGCGCGAGAATCATGGGAATAGATGATGATCTCGGTACGATAGAATCCGGAAAGTTGGCTGATTTGGTAGTTCTTGACGGTGATCTCGAGGCCGATTCGGAAGTCATTAAACGTGTTGCTGTGGTATTTAAAGATGGTGTTGGGTATGACTCTGAGCGCTTGATCGCTTCTGTAAAGGGGATGGTTGGGATCAGGTGACTCGCCAAGGGCATCAAGTGGGTATGGGTTCGGATATCGGTGTTGAGTCCAACGGAGAGTATTCACATTGATGGACTTCTTTGATGGGGTATACGTGGAAGACCCGATATCCCTGTAATGAGCAAGGCCTACGATCCGGTCCCACTCAAGGGATTCAGAAGGCGTGATCCTGCGGAGATGGTGGAACTTGCTCGCGCTTTCCGAGATGAACTTCGGTTACGACGAACCGTTCGCGAATACTCCAAGGACCCCGTTCCCGCGAAAGTGATTGACGCTTGTATAGAGGCTGCGGCAACAGCTCCAAACGGAGCTAATAAACAGCCATGGCATTTCGTTGTGGTTCGAGACCCGAAATTGAAGCGCCAGATCTGTGAAGCCGCGGAAGAAGAAGAACGGGATTTTTACCAGAACCGAGCACCACCCGAATGGTTGGAGGCACTAGCGGCCCTTGGGACCGATGAAACAAAGCCGTTTTTGGAGACGGCCCCTGTACTTATTGCGATCTTTGCAGAGAGCTATGCAGTAGAGAATGATAAGAAGGTCAAGAACTACTACGTATCGGAATCTGTGGGTATCGCGACGGGGATGTTGATCACTGGGCTTCACCACGCGGGCTTGGTAACACTGACGCATACACCGAGCCCCATGGGTTTTCTTAACGAAATGCTTGATCGTCCTAAGAACGAACGTCCATTTCTCCTGCTGGTAGTTGGGTATCCTTCGGACAAAGCAGTTGTCCCGAATATCACGAAAAAGTCGTTACTTGAGATTGTCACGTACCGTTGAAAATGGTGTAGATGGACAGTCCGCACATTATGTATGGAAGGTCTATCCTTTTACTGGTGCTCGTGCTTTGGTCACATGTTTTTACCCGGTGACGGCGAGACGAGTTGGAGAAGAGATGATTGAAACTTTGCAAGACAAGATTTTGTCGTGGGATGGTGAGTCCGTGGTGGTTGTGTACGATCAACCCACGGGCACGTGGATCTTCATTGCAATTCACAACACGACACTTGGGGTGGCATCAGGTGGCACTCGTATGAAGAGTTATGATTCGCCTGTCGCTGGTCTAGTGGACGCACTTCGTTTAGCTGAGGGGATGACATATAAGTGGGCTGGAGTAGGCATGTCATTCGGAGGTGGAAAAGCTGTACTTGCTGTCCCAGATCGATTGTCGGCTCGTGAGCGCGATGGGTTACTAGATAGATATGCAGAGCGACTCAAGTCGCTCCAGGGTGCGTTTCAAACGGGTGTCGATATGGGAACCACCCCTGAAGATATGATCAGAATTGGTGCGATATCCGGTCACGCAGTTGGGGTCAAGGAGGGGCAGTCAGCTGATCCGGGTCCATACACGGCACTGGGCGTTTTCGTAGGAATGCGTGCCGCTCTAAATTACCACTTTGGTTCGGAGAGCTTTGAATCACGCTCTGTGCTCATCCAGGGGCTGGGGGACGTGGGGTTGCCTTTGGTCGATCGATTAAAAGCAGCTGGTGCCCACCTTTTTGTTTCGGACATTGATGGGGCTGTCGTCGCCAAGACTGTTGAAGAAACCGGAGCGACCGCTGTCGCACTAGACGCGGTCTATGATATGCCACTTGACATCTATGCGCCGTGTGCGGTCGGAGCAACGCTTAACCCGAATACAATTTCACGATTGAAATGCGCGATCGTTGCCGGTTCCGCGAATAACCAATTGCAGTCATCCTCTGATGCTGAGGCACTGCAGGAGCGTGGTATTCTTTACGCGCCTGACTACGTGATTAATGCCGGTGGCGCAGTGGCCTTTGGGCATATACACCAGGGTGAGCGAGACGAGAGACAACTTGAGGCCGCAGTCGAGAAAATCGAAACAGCATTGCACGATATATTCGCCGAGGCGGACAAGCAGGGCGATTTGCCTTCGAGAGTCGCTCACCGTAGGGCAAAACGTTTCCTCGATGAGCAGTCTTAAGGGAATACAGATGTGTCCAATTCAGAGAATCTTGAAGGGAAAAATGAATGGCGAGGAATTCGCTCAGTATTGGGATTGCTTTTCGTCACTTACTTGGTGATCGTCTAACGAATTGGGCAATGCAGATGTTCACGTGGCCACCGAAGTGTTGTAAATAAGTGGTTCGGAAAGGATGGTTGAGGGTCCGATAATAGTGTCTGTGGTGTCAAGGGGGGATGTGACGTGACGGAATGTTGAACGTGTATTTCGGAGACATGCTCCCGCCGCCGAGGGACGATCAGTCTAAGCATGACTATGTGCTAGTCGGAACAGCAGCCCCGGTCCAAATAGAGGTGCGAACCGTAGAGCACCACCTTACTCCCGATGACACAGTTTGTATCGGCACATTTCATGAAGGCCGCACGATTGGTCGGTGTGCAATACCTGATGAGAGTGTCAAAGAGTTTCTCGACATGTCCCTTTTTGACAAGCCCGTTTCATTGGCGCTTAATGCGCGGCTTGGAGGACCAGGGGTTGAAGGTAGTCTGCTTGCTCTTGTACCGATGGAACAGACTGAAGTGGGGTCTGACGAAGAAGACGAGCCGTGGCGGGCGAGTGTGCCCGATATCTCATTGGATTCGGAAGGATCAACTGATTCAGATGTGGGATCGGCTAGCCATCTCGTTGGAGTATTTCTAGGAGAAATCGTTCGCTTTGATCAGGATCGTCGAGTTCCTAACTCTCTTCTTCGGGAAGCGGCCGACATGTTGGCTGGCATAATGCGAGGCGAGGTTAGCAGTGCGGTCGACCGGGTGATTGAGGAGCTTACTACTCCGACTTCCGGTTAATGAATCGCAGATGAAAGTGTTGCTAGGGGGTACGCAACCCTGCATGGATTAATTGTGCTATGCGCCGAGCCAATAGCTATGGGAGACTTCAGGCCCCATTAAAGCAAACTGCGGCCCCCGGTCTACATTTACACTGAGTCAAAGTGTGAATTCCTCGTACTTCTTGCCCCAGTGCCATTAGAACGAGATCTGCAAGTACCGAAGAAAATGCCTCATTATCATGGGGGACGGGCACTCGATGTAATTGTATGCCGAGTGCGGCGGCTTCGTCACGAAGGTCAATGTCAAGTTCCATGAGGGTTTCAGATTGTTCGTGCATGAAACTGACCGGATCTACGAGCACATTTTTGACCCCGTTGAGATTTTGGAGTGCCTCTTCAATAGACGGTCGAGTCCATTCTACCCTTCGATTCGAGTGATTCTGATACCCGAGATTCCAGTTGTGGACCCCGAGGGCTCGTCCCTGGGTTGCGCACCATTCTTCCACGTATTCCACGTACCGACTTCCTTCGCGAACGTATCGCATCGGAGTACCATGGGCGCTGAAAAGGAGCCGATCGGATTCGGCGTTTAGGTCCAGTCCTGCAGCTTGGGCTGCGTTCTGTGTTGTTCTTGCCCGGAGTAAGTGATAATCGGGATGCCGATGCCACCCCGTAACTTCAAGGATTTCAGGCTCCCACCCAAGGTTTTCTATTATCGTGGTGACACTGGTTAGTGAAGCGACCGTGGTGGAAGGGCCACACAATGGATATACGGGGAGAACGGCAAGTTTGTTCGGATCATGTCGCCTTAGCCGAGTAATAGCATCTTCGATTGTCGGCTCCGTGAATTGCATGCCAACTTCAACTGGGGTCTCTACTCCTCTTGATGCAAGTTCGGCCGATAGCATACGAGCCTGTTCTAGGGCCTGTGCGTTGAGGGGAGATCCGCCAATACGAGCATAAGAACGGGCCAGGTCGGGTGCGCGTTGTTGGGCCAACATACGGCTCCGTGATCTTACGCTCTCTGGGTTGCTACCTGGCTCAAGTCGGGAGTTGGCCGTGAAAATTCGTTCGAGAAATGGAACGACTTCATCCAAAGAGGTAGTCTCTGGTTCTCCAAAGTTGATGAGTAACACTCCGGCCGAACCGATGGAATCGGTCATTCGAGAAGGGTTAAGTGTGTCCATTTTGGACCTGTTCTACGACGGCTGCAATTATAGAGGGGTCTGAGTTTGGGTGAAGTCCATGACCGACGTTAAAAATGTGCCCCGGGCGACCTGCCGCTTTCGCGAGGATCTCCCGAGTTTCGACCAAGGCGGTTTCCTCGCCGGCCAATATGCTTGCAGGGTCAAGGTTTCCCTGGATCCCACGATCTAGTCCGATCGCTCGCCATGCATCATCGAGCGGTGTGCGCCAATCCACACCGATTGCATCTCCTCCCGCTTCTGCAAGTAATGGGAGCATAGTCTGGTAGGCAGACCCAAAGTGTACAGTTGGTATTTGAGCATCTCTGATGCGTTGAAGTAATGACTTCGAATAGGGTAATACGTATTTCTTATAGT
This sequence comes from uncultured Gemmatimonadota bacterium, assembly GCA_964480515.1. Lineage (GTDB taxonomy): Bacteria > Gemmatimonadota > Gemmatimonadetes > Palauibacterales > Palauibacteraceae > Palauibacter. Next base: position 212,253 of record CAYZOT010000002.1, on the reverse strand, counting down.
CCTGTGGGCTTAGGATTCCACACCATGAATCAAAGACTTGGATCGCTCCGGCGCCCGCCTCATGCTGCGCTATTGCAAATTCTGCAAGATGGTCCACCCAAAAACGTGCTAAGCGATCCCATGTATCTGTCTTGCCAGTCATCACTGCACGAAGCTGGGCAAGTCTACTTTCACGAGGGCCGCTACAGAGATACGAACACAGTGTGAAAGGGGCTCCGACAAATCCGATAATGGGCACCGCATGCCTATTTCGCAGAATTCGGATGGCTTCGAGCACGAATGCGAGTCGGTCTCGTGGATCGAATGGCTCCAGGCGATCAGCGTCTTCGAGTCCGCCCCACGGCGGCAGAACAACTGGCCCCACGCCCGGTCTTAACTCGACGTCGAGTCCCGCCGCTTCAAATGGCGTCGAAAGATCTTGGAAGAGCACCAGTGCATCCACAGGAAAGTAGTCAAGCGGTAGGGCAGTGACGCGCGCGGCAGCCTCTGGATTTCGAACCAGATCCAGAAACTCGAATTGTCGGCGCTCTTCGCGATAGGCTGGTAGGCACCGACCCGCTTGTCGCATGAACCACACGGGCGTTCTCTCGACGTGCTCGCGAGCTAGGGCTCGAAGAAATATGTCATTCATGGGTTGCCATCTATCCGACGAACCCGTCTAACGCAAACGAAGCGACCATGATTGGATCTATTGTCATGGGGTCGGTAGCTTTCCAACTGAGCGCGGTTCTCCGCGTTGTGATCAGTTTTGCACTGGGAGTATAACTCTGGTGAAGAGTTTGCATTTATTCGTGGGGGAATCATGGCACGTTGCACAAGAAGTGCGCTGAAATTTGGATTTCACTGTCCGATAAGGCTAGTGAAAATCACTCTTATGGGGCTTGGCTTTCTAGTTGCTGGCACCCCCGCCGTCGCGCAAGAGAACGATCAATTCGACACTCTCCTTCAAGGAGGGCGAGTACTCGACGGGACTGGAAATCCATGGTTCCGCGCGGATGTGGGATTGAAAAACGGACTCATTGTGGCGATTGGCGATCTTGCTTCAGCCGGCGCCGATCGAGTGGTTGAAGTGGAAGGCCGTTACGTGGTCCCAGGGTTTATTGACCTCCACTCACATGCAGATGATGGTCTCGATGCCCCCGGCATTAAAGGAAGTGAGGGGGCACGGAGACGGGCGGCCCCCAACTTGGTCAGTCAGGGCGTAACCACAGTGGTTGTTAACCAAGATGGTCGATCTCCGTGGCCGATTGTTGATCAACGGGCGAGACTTGAAGAACGCGGGCACGGACCTAACGCAGCACTTATGGTTGGGCACAATACGATTCGCGAGCTAGCACTTGGGAAAGACTATCGCCGTTTTGCGACACCGACGGAGGTTCGACAGATGGTGGCAATGGTCGAACAAGGGATGGTCGAAGGTGCATTTGGGCTAAGTGCGGGATTGGAATATGTGCCCGGAAGGTGGAGTGAAACATCCGAACTCTACCCGTTGGTTGAGGCAGCTGGGGCCGGTGGTGGTATATACATCGTCCATGAGCGAAGCTCGGGTATGACTCCGATGTGGTTCTGGCCAAGTCAGGATGATCCAGGGCCTCCTACCATGATCCAGACGATACTTGAGGATATCGACATCGCGGAGCGTACGGGGGTGACGACCGTTGCTACGCACATAAAAGCCCGTGGCTCTGACTTTTGGGGTGCGGGGACTGTCTTAGCAGATTTAATTGAGCGCGCGCGCGCTCGGGGCATCCCAATTTGGGCCGACCAATACCCCTATAACACTACGGGGAGTGATGGAGGGACGGTTTTGCTCCCAAGGTGGCTGTTCGAAAACATGAATTCTTCCTCCAACTCCACGATTGCGGATTTTGGCGCTGTCCTTGAGGTGGCGTTGAATGACGCCGATCGTGGTGAGCAGGTACGCCAAGATATCGCACATGAGATTAGTCGCCGAGGTGGTCCGGAGAATCTTGTTATTATGGATCACCCGGATCCACAAAGGATAGGACGTACGATTGCAGAACTTGCGGCCGAATGGGATGCGTATCCGGTTGAAGTTGCGATCCGACTCCAACTGGAAGGAGACCGAAGTCGGCCAGGAGGTGCCCGGGTAAGGGGTTTTTCGCTTTCTGAACTTGACGTCGAATCTTTCTCCGGTGAGACGTGGTTGGTGACTGCTTCGGATGCAGGGATTGCGTTGCCAGGTGACGGTCCAGTTCATGCACGGTTTTATGGAACGTTCCCACGTAAGATTAAACGGTACGCCATGGACCTAGGAGTGCTTTCCGTCGAGAGTGCTGTTCGGTCCATGACCACTTTGCCAGCCCAGGTGCTTGGACTTAAAGATCGAGGTATGATCCGAGAAGGATTTGTTGCTGACGTTGCGGTCCTTGATTTGGATGAGCTTCAAGACAATGCGACGTTCTTTGAGCCGCATCAGTATGCGTCCGGAGTGGACTTGGTATTTGTGAATGGCGAACTGGTAGTGGATGAGGGGGAGCTTACGTATGCTCTTCCAGGTGTAATCCTGACGCCGGAAGACGCACGGACACAAGCAGGACGGGTTGGTTCGAGATGATCCGATTGGGCCGTGTGATTGTACTAACAGGCATTACATGACGCTTTTCCGGCCTGTTTTCGTCTTCTCTGTTTTCGTACTAGCATGCACGGGTTCTCCTGAACGAGATGCCCCAGAACTCGATGCTGGGCCCTCGGGGGTTCAGCAAGCTCCTGGACATATTTTCACTGACCTAGAGGGGACTTCTGTCTCCATCTTAGATCTGTCGGGAGATGCGGCGGTGATCAACTTCTGGGGCACGTGGTGCTTGCCCTGTCGTACGGAGCTTCCCGAGTTGTCTGAGGTGGCGGACGTATACGAGGAGCAGGGGGTCCAAGTCATCGGGATCGCGGTTGACTCAGGTGAACCCAAGGACATTCGAGCCTTTGCTGCTGAGTATGGAGTGAATTATCCGATTTGGGTGACGGATATGGCAACGGCCATTGCTAAGTTTGGCGCAGTTGGCTTCCCCTTCACCCTTCTTGTAGACGCTGACGGTTGGGTTCGGAAAGAGTACCTAGGTCCACAGACACTAGAGTCGTTATCTGCTGATATTGAGGAAATTCTGCCTTGAGCGCTTAAGCTGTGCTCACCTGAGTTGCTGTGCTTGATAAAGTCTCGCATACAAGCCGTCGCTGTCCATGAGTCGCCCATGTGTGCCGAGTTCAACAAGCCTGCCACGGTCAAGGACTAAGAGAGGATTTCGATGGATGCATGGCGTCGGCATGCGGCACTCACCGCTTTCTTTACGTATATGCTTATCGTACTGGGGGGGATCGTACGAATTACAGGTAGTGGTATGGGTTGTGGAGACGACTGGCCGTTGTGCAATGGCCAATTACTTCCTCCATGGGACTTCGCGACGTGGATTGAATGGGGGCATCGCCTAGTCGCAGCGTTTATTGCTGCCTTGATTGGGGTACTCTTTGTGTGGGCTTTCCTAAAGCGTCGGGCTCCTGCTTGGCGTGGTCGGTTTAGGCTCGTCATCTGGATTGTCATTTTGCTTGTAGTGCAAATTCTTCTCGGTGCCGTAACCGTTTGGTTAGAGTTGCCTCCCACAACTGTTGTTCTGCATTTGGGTACAGCGATGGCTCTATTTGCAACCCTATTGCTTGTTTCACTTGGAGTTGCCGACGGCTCGCCGCTTGTGAATCAAGTTACTCCGGCTGTGCGGGTGGCGTGGCTACTAGTGGGGCTTGGAGTTGTTACCGTGATGCTGGGTGGCTTGGTAGCTAATCTTGGTGCAGCCCCTGCGTGTCAGGGATTCCCATTATGCAATGGGTCACTTTTCCCGGGTGGGCATTGGCGTATCCACTTGCATTGGGTCCATCGAGTTAGTGCATATCTTCTGATGTTAGGGATCTTCTCTTTGCCGTGGTTGGGACCTGAGCGAGTACGGCTGAGTGCTTGGATCGCAACTTTTTTGATGGTGGCACAAGTGATTGTTGGTGCGGTAATGGTCTTGGAGATTTTGCCTCAATCATGGCGGATTGCGCACGTAGCGCTCGGTACGGCGGTTTTTGGAACACTTGTGGTGCATGCTTATAGAACCGGAGATGCCAATGTTTTTCCGGACAGCGTTTAGTTGAGAAGATTAGAGAAGAAGCGATGACTGTAAGGGTGCGTTTTGCACCAAGCCCTACGGGATACCTTCATGTCGGAGGTGCGCGGACAGCACTGTTCAACTGGCTTTTTGCTAGGCACGAAGAAGGTGTTTTCCTGCTTCGCATCGAAGATACCGACCGCGCCCGTTCTAGTCCCGAAATGACGCAAGCCATTTTAGATGGGTTGGAGTGGTTAGGCGTGACTATTGATGAGGGGCCAATTTTTCAAGCTGACGGAGTAGAGCGACATCGAGAAGAGGCTTTTGAACTTCTAGAGAGAGGCGCGGCTTACCGTTGTTTCTGTACCTCAGAGAATCTCAAGTCTCGTCGAGAAGAAGCTGAGCGAACGGGTTCTGGTTTCGGATACGACGGGAGATGTGGTGACCTACCGGTGGTTGAGTCCGAGGAAAGGGCTGCAGCTGGCGAACCGTTCGCTCTACGAGTACGAGTCCCCGACGAAGCTATAGGTTGGGAAGATCTGGTTCATGGTCCGATGTCGTTCCCTGCAGGCGCAGTCGATGATTTCATCGTTCTCCGATCCGATGGCACGCCGGTCTATAACCTGGCTGTGGTGTCTGATGACCGGGAAAGTCGAATTACCCACGTGATTCGCGGAGATGATCACATCTCGAATACACCCAAACAGATCGTGATCTATCGAGCCCTCGAGAGCTTGATCCCAATTTTTGCTCATGTTCCACTGATTTTGGGTCCGGACGCAAAGCGGCTCTCGAAAAGGCACGGAGCGTTGTCAGTGCTTGCTTACCAAGAACAGGGATTTTTGGCTCGGGGTGTGATTAATTTCCTCGCGCTCTTGGGGTGGTCGCCGGGCGATGATCGCGAGTTGTTTGGGCTCGATGAATTGGTCTCCGCCTTTGAGATCGGCCGTGTACTCAAAAAGAGTGCCGTTTTTGACCTTGAAAAACTCGAATGGTTGAACGGACAGCATATTGCGAATAGTCCTGCCTCGGTTCTCGCCCCCGATGTTATTCGCGAGCTTAGAACTCGTGCGGCCGATGGCGGCGTATCTTTGACCAAAACCCATCCGACGCTAGAGACGTCAGGAGATCGACTCACACAGATACTAAATCTTGTGAAAAATCGTCCGAGAACGATCCCAGCCCTCGCCGGACAAGTCTCTCCTTTTTTTGCTGCAACAATCGACTACGAGTCGTCTGCTATAGATCGATTCTGGACAGAACCCGAAGAAGCTTCTCACGCATTGCGACACCTCGGTAGCGCATTTGATCAACTCGACGAGTGGAGCCTCGAATCTCTGGAAACTGTCACCCGTTCATTGGCTGAACAACTTGGAGTTGGTGCGGGAAAACTGATCAATCCATTACGCGTAGCACTGATGGGACAGGGCGTGAGTCCAGGTATCTTCGAGGTTGTCGTCGCGATGGGACGGGATCGAGTCAAAAAAAGGATCGTAGCGGCAACTGATTTTCTTGATGCCAAGGCGGTGGAAGGGTGAGTGTTCCACATGAGTCATTCATGCGGCACGCCCTTGAACTTGCGGCTACGGCTGCCAAGCAGGGCGAAGTGCCCGTTGGAGCGCTTCTTGTCTCTCCGAATGGGGAAATTGTGGCAGAAGCACACAACAGGACTCGGAAACTCTCTGATCCAACAGCACATGCCGAGATGTTAGTGTTACGTGAAGCAGGGATTCTCATCGGCGACTGGCGATTGGAGGGACATACACTCTATTCGACTCTCGAGCCCTGCTCTATGTGCACAGGTGCGGCTGTTTTGTCCCGCATTGCGAGACTCGTATTTGGCGCGCGTGACCCCAAGGCGGGGATGTGCGGCTCGCTAGAAAACCTCGCTCAAGATCCTCGCCTCAACCATCACGTTGAGCTCATTGAGGGAGTTCTTGCCGGAGAGTCGGCCTATATACTGCAACGCTTCTTCCAGGCCCGAAGATCTTAGCGGCTCGCGAGAATCTCGAATTAGTTGAAAGTGGATGTCTGTATATTTGGTGCAGTCTAAAGTTCTGAGACTGATTTCCCAACAAAGCGAACTGACCCCGCCAAGATTAAAATAGATAGCCCGTAGGCTATCCAGATCGGGGTTCCGTACGACGTAGCCAGGTGACCGAATAGCAGGGCTAGGACGGCTACAAGTAACGCGTAAGGCATCTGTGTTCGAACATGGTCCATGTGGTCACACGCCGCCGACATCGAACTAAGGACGGTTGTGTCCGAAATCGGTGAGCAGTGGTCACCAAAAATCGATCCTGCGAGCACTGAACTGACTACGCCCGTAAGTGCTGTCCCACCGAGCCCGCCCTCGAAACCCACAACCCCACCAAGCGCGACCATTAAGGGTATGACGAGAGGCAACAGGATCGTCATCGTTGCCCAAGAAGTCCCGGTACAGAAGCTAACGAGTGCGGCAGTACAGAATGTGAGGGCTGGAAGCAATTCCGGAGATAGGCTGCCTTCAAGTACCTGGGTTAGATATCTGGCCGTCGCAAGTTGTTCTGTTACCGCACCGAGAGACCATGCCAGTATCAAAATGACAAACCCCATTGTCATCGCTCGGATCCCTGCTAGCCAGCCGGAAAGTCCCTCTTTCAAGGTGATGATTTTCTGGCCGACGGGCATCCCGATCGCAACCATGCAACCAGCTAAGGAACCCCACAGTATGGCCTTGAACGGATCAGCTGCTCCAAATGCGTCCCAGAGTGAAGTGGCCCCAATCGCGCTGCGCCCATCGAAGTAGAGACCAAAGAGGACAACGAAGACAACGGTGAGAACGGGTACCACCGCATTATACCAACGGAATGGAACGCCTTCTTTTACATCAAGACCGGTTTCTTCCGTGTCCACCAAGAGTTGTGACCCTGGTCGAAAGACACCTCCTCCGCGGCGAGCCCTTTTCTCAGCCCCATACATTGGTCCGAAATCTCTCTGCATGGCAATGATCAGTCCCACCATAACCAGAGAAAGGATTGGGTAGAACAGATAGGGGATAGTGCTTAAAAAGAGGGTGAACGGGCTCGCTGTTGCGAGTGTGTTTGCGAGTGCGGGGTCAGCTGTCTGTGCTGCTGCGATCTTTAGACCATCGCCGATGAGTGAAATCTCAAAGCCTACCCAGGTAGATACAAACACAATCGTTACAACCGGAGCGGCAGTTGAGTCGACCAGATAGGCTAACTTCTCGCGAGAGACCTTGAGCTTGTCCGATATAGGTCGAAAAGTGTTTCCGACGATGAGTGTGTTGGCATAATCGTCGAAGAAAATTGCAAGGCCCGCAAAAAATGTGGCTAGTTGTGCACGACGGGGAGTCGTCGCCAGTGGCCGAACCGCTTCAACAATTCCTTGAGTTCCTCCGGAACACGACACCACACCTACTAGTCCGAATAGGAGTGCTGAAAAGACAATGATCGATGCGTGCCCTGGATCGGCGAGGGATGGTGCTATGAATGTGTCTATAGTCCGCCAAAGCCCAATAACAGGATTGAGGCCGGCGATGAACCAGGCGCCAAGCCAGATCCCGAAGAACAGAGAAATCACCACTTCACGAAAAATCAGCGCTAGCGCGATTGCGAAAAGCGGTGGAAGTAGACTGATCCAGCCGGGAAATTGCGGTCGTGAGAAGGAAACTTCCGCCTCTTCAGAATCTGATTGAACTTTGACAAGTAACGGAAGGTCGTCTGAGGCCAATTCAATATCTGGTGTGACAATCTCGCTACGGGTGGGGAGTTCGCCGGAGACGAGTATCTTTCCGCTGGCCGATGAGACACTGTAAAAAGCTTCTGTCCCACCGTCAGTTCGGATTGTAAGGTTGAAGGGAACCTTGGTGAGTAAGACCATGGGTCCATCTACCGAAAAACTAAGGGGCTCCTGACCGATCAGGGGGGTTGCCAGTACGGATCCGTAAATGCATACGGCCCCAAACAAGATTGCGGACGCACTAGGTGCTCGGTGTCGGGGGCGATTATTTTGCAGGATACGCATAACCAGAACGTACCGGCGAGTTGCAGAAGTGGTCAACGAGCTACGCCAGCAAGAAGCTGGTTTGTCATGAACTTTTGTTGAGATGTTGATCAGATGGCTACTGCATCATATACTCCCGCTCGACCGCGGCCGGCCATGTGCCCAGCCCACCGACCCGATCGAACTGAGGTCCGCTGTAATCGACCGAATGCCCACCAACCCAATGCTGACGCAGACCCTCCTCGATGAGTCTGCGACGAAAAAGCTTTTGCTTGAACTCGCTCAGCAAATAGGCCAGGCCGTGCCACCTGCGGCACACCTTGTTCTGGTGGGGATTCGCCGACGAGGTGATTCGATTGCCGAATCCATCGGAGAGCGTTTACGTGGCACCCGAGGAACACTCGCGATCGGATCGCTCGATATTACGCTTTATCGTGACGATTTTGGCCAGATAGACTCCCTGCCAAAGGTTGGGACGACAATCATCGAAAGCAGTATCGATGGTGCCCATGTCGTGGTGGTCGATGATGTTCTTTACACCGGAAGAACTATCCGAGCTGCGTTGAACGAGTTGGCGGACTTTGGAAGGGCCACCAAAATAGAACTTTGCGTACTGATCGACCGGGGTGGGCGTCAGCTTCCAATCCAACCAGACTACGTTGGACATTTCGCGAAAGTGGCTCCTGGACAAGAGATTTCGGTTCGTGTTCCCACCCTCGATGGGGCCTGGGGGGTTGATCTTGTCGATCGTTCCGCTGCGTTAGCCGACTCCAGTGAGGTGGGTAAAGAATGACCCGCAATGGGCAAGGTCTGCGATTAGGCAAAGATCTCGTCGGGCTGAAGGATCTCAGCCGGGAGCAGATTCTTGGGATACTAGATACGGCTGAACCTTTCAAAGAAATTAGTGAGCGACCGATCAAAAAGGTCCCCGTTTTGCGCGGACAAACGATAGTCAACCTTTTCATGGAACCTTCGACGCGCACCCGGATTAGTTTTGAGTTTGCAGAAAAACGGTTGTCAGCTGACACCGTAAACATCTCTTCCTCTGGGTCGTCTGTGCAGAAGGGTGAGAGCCTCGTAGACACGGCACGAAACCTCGAAGCCATGAGGATCCATATGGTTGTTGTCCGTCATGGATCGTCTGGTGCGGCGCGTTTTCTGGCAGATCGAATTCCTTCAAATGTGATCAATGCTGGAGACGGACAGCATGCGCATCCGACCCAAGCTCTGCTGGACTTACTCACGATTCGCGACCGATTTGGCGATATTGAAGGTCGGCGAGTGTGTATCGTCGGAGATATACAACACTCAAGAGTCGCGCGGTCGAACATTTGGGGACTACTCAAATGCGGGGCTGAAGTTGCGGTCTGTGGGCCAAAAACGCTCATTCCAGCAGGCATTGAAGACCTAGGTGTTCAGGTGTACGGACGGGTTGAAGAAGGTATCGAGTGGTGTGACGTCCTCTACGTACTGCGGTTGCAGTTGGAGCGTATGCAAGGTGGTTATGTGCCATCGCTTAGGGAATATAACCGTGTGTTCGGCATATCATCGAGCCGGCTTCAGCAGGCTGCGGACGACATGATTGTGCTCCATCCAGGACCTATAAACCGAGGGGTCGAGATTGATTCGGCTGTTGCGAATGGTCCTAGATCTGTGATTCTCCCGCAGGTGACGAATGGTGTCGCGGTGCGTATGGCTGTCCTCTATCTCTTAGCGGGTGGCCAGCCAGAGTTTGCCGAGTCTGCCAAAGGTGAGGACAAATGACTCGTCCTCTTCTCTTAACCGGTGGTCGCGTTATCGATCCTTCCACCAATACGGATGCTGAGCTCGATCTGCTTGTAGTCGATGAGCGTGTAATGGCGGTAGAGCAGGGGATTTCCGGCCCCGATGATGCTGTGCGGGTCTCAGTTGAAGGACTGGTGGTTGCCCCGGGACTTATCGATGTGCATGTGCATTTTCGTGAGCCGGGGGGTGAGCATAAAGAAACGATTCGGACAGGTGCTAAGGCCGCGGCTGCGGGGGGATTTACCACTGTTTGGGCAATGCCCAATACCGACCCTCCTCTCGACGACCCAGCTGCGGTTGGATACGTACGCGAGGAGGCCAGACGTTGGGCCCGAAAGGGAGAAGGTGGAGCGCGGGTTAGTCCGGTGGGAGCCGCATCAAAAGGAATCGCGGGCGAACAGATGACGGAGATTGGCGGGTTGGTCGAGGCGGGGGCTGTCGCGGTGACTGACGATGGTTATCCCATCGCGGACCCGTTGCTCATGCGTCGACTTCTAGAGTACACACAGAGGTTCGATATCCCAGTTCTCCAGCACGCCGAAGACATGGCGCTAACGGCGGCGGGCGTCATGAACGAGGGTGCGGTTGCCACTGAGTTAGGGTTGCGAGGGATTCCCAATGTGTCAGAGGCAGCGGTGGTAGCGCGCGACATGCTTCTCGCGGAACTGACGGGAGGACATGTTCACATCCAACATATCTCGACCCGTGAAGCGGTCGGTTTGATTGCCCGTGGACGTGAACGCGGTGTTCGTATTACCGCCGAAGTTACCCCGCATCACATCGCCTTAACTGAAGAAGCAGTTCGTGGGTATCGGACGGAGGCAAAGATGAACCCTCCGCTTCGGACGGAGGAAGACCGTTTGGCGATTCGTCGAGGACTCATCGACGGTGTGATCGAGATGATTGCAACAGATCATGCTCCACATCATTACGAGGAAAAAGAACGAGAGTTCGATGATGCACCCTTTGGAATCGTCGGGCTTGAGACGGCCTTGAGCGTATGTATCACCGAATTGGTTTCGACGGGTGATCTCACACTGTCGCAGCTGATTGATCGGATGTCTTGTGCCCCCGCACGGACGATGGGAATCGATGGAGGCACATTACAACCGGGAAGCCCCGCAGACATTGTAGTGATAGATCCTGATGTAAAATGGTCCGTCGATCCCGACCAGTTCCACTCGAAGAGCCAAAATACGCCATTCGTAGGAAGGGAAGTCAGGGGGCGAGTACGGTGGACCATCGTTGCGGGCGAGATAAGATACGAAGGGGAAGCCTAGTACTTCATAGGCTTACCGAACCCTTGCTGTTCAGGGGTAGATAACGGCCAATCCCCTTATGTGCCTCGGCGTGTTTCTAAGTGAGACTCTGAACGTGTTTGGCGATTCGCGCTTTTTGTCGGGATGCAGTGTTGAGCTTGATGATACCACGGCGTGCGGCTCGGTCTAGGACCCGGTAGAGTTCAGATAAGGCACCATCCGCTTCGGAATGTGACTCCATCGCTAAGAGCTGTTTGGTCCGGGTGCGAATCTCTGACCGAACCTCTCGGTTCTTATGTCGACGGATCCGCGACTGACGGAGCCGCTTTTTTTGACTGGCGTTGTTGGGCACGTGCTCTTCATCCCTCAATCGATACGCGAACGGACAACCCACTGCCGTGGGTCGGAAAGTCGCGTAAGATAGACACAATGAGAAGGTGATTCAAGTTCGTCGCATTATTCTGAGGGAAGTTGGTCTCAGCGGCCGCATCCCTCTCCAAACCGTGCTACCTTTGTTCTGTTCGTGCAGGAGGGTCGAACAAACAGTTCGATCTATCAACGAACAAAGAAGCTAGCCTTCATTAGAGGGTCAGGTGGGGGATGGAAGGATCGTCAACGGCAGTTCTCGATCGACTGTCTAGCCAGCAAGGTGAAGACGCGTTTCTGGTCGAGTTAGACCGCTTCAGTGGTCCGCTTGAGCTGTTACTCCACCTGATTCGCTCCCAAGACATCGATATTTTCGACATTCCCATCTCTCAGATTACGAGACAGTTCCAAGCCGTTATAGAGGCTGGCATCAAGGACCTAGAGTTGGATCGTGCCGGCGAGTTCTTAGAATTGGCCGCGACCTTGATCCGGATCAAGGCACAACTTCTCTTACCCAGACCGGACGATGTGCAATGGGACGAAGACCCACGAGCAGAGCTTGTTCGGCGTCTGCTCGAATATGAACTTTTCCAGGAAGTCGCAAGTGTACTAGGTGGCGCAGAAGCAGAACGGCGACGCCATTTTGGGAAAGGATATCTATCACTGCGACGGCAACCGGAAGAGATCCGAGGTAAACTGACAACTACACTAGCAGAGTTCATCCAAGTTGCAGGTGCGATCCCCGAACCCGATCCTGTAACTACGCACGTAGCCCCGACTAGAGTTGTTACGGTGGAGGAGAAGATGAGTGCTATTCACACCCTCCTCGACCAAACTGATCGCTTTTTGTTCAGCCGCCTGTTTGGCTCGTGGCGTGAACGGGAACATGTGGTTGCGGCATTGCTGGCGTGTCTCGAATTGGCGCGGCAGCAAGTTTTGCAAATTGAGCAGGTGAAGCGATTGGGTTTTATTTGGCTCTTTGGAGGGAGTAACCGTAAGAAGTCAGGTCCTGGGTCTAAGATGACGAATGAAGTTGAGCCGTCCCATGCTTCGAAACTGACAGATTCGCACGAGACCGAAACGCCTTCGGAGTTGTCTTTGGCACCCGTAGACTCATAATCACAGACCGAAGAAATCTATGAGCCCCGAGCAGATCGTCGAAGCCACCCTGTTTGCCAGTCAAACGCCCCTCACGCCCCGTGAAATTGCTCGAGCAGATGAGTCTCTTGATGTGGGGGTTGTTCGGACAGCTCTCGATGGGCTCCGCGAGCGTTATGAAGGAGACGGTCGAGCATTCCAAGTGTACCAACTTGGCGATGGATACCAGATCCTCACACGACCTGAGTTTGCTCCATACCTGGAACGCTTTGACTCGGTGCCCCGACCGCCTTCACTATCCCGGGCTGCACTGGAAACACTTGCTATCGTTGCGTATCGACAACCTCTTGGAAGGATCGAGCTTGAGGAGATACGTGGTGTTGCGTCGGCGTCAGTGCTTCGTACTCTCCAAGACTGGGAATTGATTGCGGTGGTGGGTCGAGGTGAAGGGTTGGGACGACCCCTGTTATACGGAACAACAAAACATTTTCTCGATCATTTTGCTCTGCAGTCTCTTTCGGACCTTCCACGTGCGCAGGATCTTCCTATTTCCCTAGCACGGACGACCGCTGAGGAGGTCGCCGAAAGCGATGTCGAGTCGTCAGTTCACTCACCTGAGACTTCGGAAGCCACGGAGTCGATGAGTGGTGAAGAGGTCGAAACCGAATTGCCATAACGTGCGTCTCCAGAAGTTTCTATCCCGAGCCGGGGTTGCGTCGCGTCGAAAGAGTGAAGAGTTAATCCAAGCAGGTCGTGTACGTGTGGATGGTCTGGTCATTACTCGACTGGGAACGACCATCGACCCCCAGGTCCAGAAAATCAAGGTGGACGGTAGGTCGGTAAAGCTTCGTGAGGTCAACTGGATCGCCCTCCATAAGCCTGCGCGGGTTGCGTGTACGCGCAAAGATCCTGAAGGACGTTCCACCGTCTATGACTTCGTCCCGCGTAGATTGCACCATCTTTTTCATGTGGGCCGATTAGATTTTATGAGCGAGGGACTTCTCTTGCTGTCAAACGAAGGAGATGTCGCGCATCGATTGCTCCACCCGAGCCGGGAAGTAAAGCGGCGTTATGTCATTTCGTTAGTGGGACCCGCCCCTGCGAATCTTCCGCAACGGCTCATTTCCGGGGTTCAGCTCAGCGACGGAGAAGCCGTCGCCCGTGAGGCAGACTGGATTGCAGGGCCTGATCACAAGACGCCGGAAATAGGGTTGACTCTTACCGAAGGTCGAAACCGAGAGATACGCCGGATGTTTTTGGCGCTTGATCTCAAGGTGCGTACACTCCGTCGCATTGCCTTTGGCCCAATCGATCTGGGGAATCTGGCCCCGGGTGCTATGCGAATGCTTTCGGGCGATGAACGGGCTGCGTTGCACCGTATTACAGGAACAATCTAGGAGAACGCATCGCATAAGCAGGGGGCGGTGCGCTAATCTTAAGGTGGCTTGAAAGTCTGGTGTCTTGCTCCATTGACGCTGAGCGATAAAGATCGGACCCCCGCTAGGTCACAATAGACTCCTCTGACGGAAATGTCATAGAGGCGTCACGCGTTGAGCAGGGGTGGGAGGATGGCCTGCGGCTGGCGTCCATAAATCTGTCGTCGGTCCGAACTGGGCCGGATTAAATACCGAAAGAAATAGTGAGAGAGCGGATGAATTCTGAAGCCTTGGCTGTCGCGGGGATCTCGGAAGAGGACCTTGAAGCCCAAGCTGAAAAGATCCGCGAAGCCGGGAGCTTCGTGGGTGACGTTAGGGGAGGCTTGGCCCGTCGAATTGTAGGCCAACATGAGCTCATTGACCGTGTGCTGATGAGCTTGCTTACGGGGGGGCATATCCTGTTAGAGGGTGTTCCGGGTCTTGCTAAGACGCTTACAGTTCGAACGTTGGCTGAAGCGGTACATACTACCTTTCGACGGATTCAGTTTACGCCGGACCTTCTTCCAGCTGACGTCATAGGTACGCTTGTATGGGAAGAAAAGACGGGCACATTCACAGCGAAACGAGGCCCAATTTTCGCCAATATTGTTTTGGCTGATGAGATTAATCGTGCCCCAGCAAAGGTCCAATCCGCCTTGCTCGAGGCGATGCAGGAGAGACAGGTGACGATTGGGGAAGATACACACCCTCTTCCCAATCCATTTCTTGTCATGGCGACCCAGAATCCAATCGAACACGAGGGTACGTATCCACTCCCTGAAGCACAGGTTGATCGGTTTATGTTCAAAACTCGAGTTGACTATCCGGACCGTGGAGAGGAGCGGGAGATCCTGCGGTTGATGTCGGGCGAGGATCCACCGGCGATCAGTGCTGTTGTGCAACCCGAAGAAATTTTGGCTGCGCGCAAACTTCTAGCAGATATATATATCGATGAACGCTTAGAAGATTACATTCTGGCGCTTGTGTTTGCGACGCGCGATCCTGCGGAATATGGCCTCCCTGATCTGGTCGACTGGATTGAATTCGGTGCTTCTCCCCGTGCAACTATCTTTCTTGCACGTGCGGCCCGTGCTCAGGCATTCCTCGAAGGGCGCGCGTTTGTCGCTCCAGAAGATGTGAAGGAGATAGCGCGAGACGTACTCAGGCACCGACTCGTCCTCACGTTCCAAGCTCAAGCGGAACAGGTTGACTCAGAAAGCGTGCTTGATTGTCTTTTAGAGACCATTCCTGTGCCGTGAGTTTGTTGGATCTTTTTTGGCGTCCTCGATCGTCAACTCCGAAATCCCGCGAATTGGTCGCACATGATGTTCGACGGTTAGAGCTCAAGAGCCGTCGATTTATGGATAACCCTGCATTGGGGCCGTACGAGTCCCTGTTCCGTGGGCATGGGATTGAATTCTCAGAGGTCCGATTATACCAGCCAGGAGATCCTTTTCAGGCGATCGACTGGAAGGTCACCGCACGCATGCGGACGCCATACGTCAAACGGTTTGTCGAAGAACGTGAGTTGGCGGTGCTCTTAATGATTGATGTGTCAGCATCCAATGACTTTGGGACACGAGGCGGGCTAAAACGTGATTTGGCTGCCGAAGTTGCAAGTGTGTTGGCGCTTGCAGCAATGCGAAGTGGAGATCCCATCGGGTTGTTACTGTTCAGCGATCGCATCGAGCGTTATGTCCGGCCGGCCCGAGGACGGGACCGTAACCTTCGTTTGCTCTATGATCTTGTGTCATTCGAACCGGAAGGACGCCGTACTGATCTAAACCTAGCACTCACAACTGCCGCACGAATGTTATCAGTCCGCTCTCTTGTTTTTGTGATTTCTGATTTTGTGAATGCGACGGACCTGGTAAGGCCGATGTTAGCGTTGACAGCCCGGCACGATGTGATCGCTGTTGATATATCCGATCCTGCGGAAAGCGAGTTGCCTAAGTCAGGGTGGGTGGAATTTGAAGATCCAGAGGTGGGGCAGCGGGCTGTAGTGGACCTGTCAAATCCGATTGTACGTAAGGATTTCTCGGACCAAGCGAGCGCACGAGATAGGGAAATTGAACAGCTCTTGGGGCGTTGTCACGTTGATCTCGTTCGGCTGCAGACGAACCGACCATATCAGTCGGGCTTGGCAGCTTTTTTCGCGGCTCGAGGTCGCCGCCGTTTCCGATGAATGTTCGAAGCCTTGTTGTGGCATGTCTTTTGTGCTCAATGGGAGAGCCCATCATGGGGCAGGACGCACCGGATGGAACGGCGTTTTTTACACCCCAGTCTGTGGGGGTCGGCGAGGTAGTCACGTTGAGTGTCGTGATTACGAGGGGAAGTGGAGGTGATGTTCAATTCCCATCAGTGCTAGATCTCCCCGAGGAGTTGGAACAACGGAAATCCGTAGAGGTTCGATCTCGGAAGGTCAAAACTGAGTGGCAAGCTGACTATTTCCTTGTAGCGTGGCGCGCGGACACTGTGCCCATTCCTGCGATAGAGATCGAACTAGGTGGCACCAACCAATCAACCGTATTAGTAACTCCTCCGAAACTCGCGGTGCATGGTGTGTTACCCGCTGATACGAATAGTCTTGAGTTACGAGATCCCCGGCCGTTCTTACAGGTGGGTGGTTTCTCCTGGTGGCTGCTAGTGGGGTTGGTAGCCATTGGTGCAATCTTGGGCCGGTGGCTGCTCCGACGCAGTAAGGGGGATCCGATTGCTATTGTTCCTTTGGGGCCTGGTGGATACGCGTTACGTGAGTTGCGGCGGTTGAGAGAAGAGTGGTTAGAAGGTGGACTTGCTGCGGCCAAGTTCTATGATGGCTATGAAGAAGCCCTGCGGCGGTATGTTAGCGTGACTCGGGGTTGGTCTCCAGCACAGAGCCTCAAGGGTTTTGCCCTAGGTCAACCATCCCTACTAAGTGCGCTGCGACACTCGCTTCTAGCTAGATTTGCACGAGTCCAGCCCAAGAGTGAAGGGCCCATTCAGGATCTGGCTGTAGGTGAGGCGTTCATTCTCTCCGAGATGCCTAGCGATGGGCCAGATAAGGCCGAACCAGACTCTGGCAGCGAGTTTCAACCATGAAGGGGTTCGCTCTCACGGATTGGTCATTCTTGCTTCTCCTCCTTTTGATTCCATTGGGGTGGCGTCTAATGAGGGCGGTGCGTGTTCGACTCCCTTACCCCGACCTCAACCGGCTCTTGGGTGCAAGAAAGCGAATATCGTTCTGGTGGGTGACTCCCGTAGCGCTGCGCTCGGTGAGTTTGACACTCATCGTGATCGCACTGGTCCACCCCGTTCGTGTGTGGGAGCGAGTGGAATCTGAACGGGAGGGTGTTGCGATCATGCTTGCGGTAGACATCTCAAGTTCGATGTTGGCTGAAGATTTTCGGCCGGATAACCGGATTGAAGTTGCTAAGCGGGAAGTCATCCGGTTCGTCGAGGGTCGTGAGTCCGACTGGATAGGGTTGGTGGCTTTCGCAGGTGAGGCTCTCACGATAGTTCCGGGAACGTTGGACCATCCAGTACTGGAAGACGCAGTGGAGCGTCTTGAAGCCGGTCAGCTTCGAGACGGTACCGCCATCGGAGTTGCGTTGGCAACGGCAGCTAACCGACTGCGAGATCTAGAGCCTGAGTCCCGAATCGTGGTGCTACTGACGGATGGTGATAACAATAGCGGTGGGATTTCTCCGGAAGAGGCAACTGCTGCGGCTGCCTCTCTCGGTGTTCGGGTGTACACGATTGGTGTGGGGCGGGATGGGGTCGCGCCTGTACCGGTCGCCCGCACCGCCTTCGGATACCAGTACGCCAACATCCGTGTCAATGTGAACGATGACCTGCTTGACCGGATGGCTACACAGACGGGAGGTCTCTACTTCCGTGCCACTGACCCCGAAGGGCTGACCAGAATATACGAGCGGATCAACGAACTTGAGACCACGCCAGTTAAAGAGGTTCGGACGGAAGAACGGGTCGGATTGCGTCGCGAGTTGCTGTTCGCTGCTATTGGGTTGCTGATGCTCGAGCTATTAGCTGGTGCGACTCGGGCGCGTCGAGTGTGGGCTTGAGTATGGCCACGCTTCCGATAGCTCTACTCCTCGCCGGTATAGTGGTTGCGTTGCGGTTAGTCGCGACAACACGATCGGACGCAGACCGACATCGATTGGCCGATGAATCCCTTTTAGAACGATATGTACGACTTCCAAAACGATCTATTCCTTACGCTCGGATGGCGCTTCTCGCCATCGGGATGATCGCGATAACGTTGGCGACACGGTCGGGGAAAGTTGAGGAACGACGCACAGACCCTGAGGGTGCTGAAACAATCCTCGTCCTAGATGCTTCGAACTCAATGTTGGCTACGGATGTCGAACCTAGTCGACTTCAACAGATGCGCTTACAGGCTGGTAGGCTAGCCACGCGAATTCCGGGTCAAATAGGGGTCATTTACTTTGCTGGCCGGGCTTATGTTCTTTCCCCACTCACGACTGATATCAGTGCAGTTGAGATGTTGGTAGAGGGGGTTAGACCCGCTGCAGTTGGCCTTGGTGGCTCTTCCTTGGCCGCTGGTATCACACAAGCGATTGATCTATTGGCTGGAGGCGCAGAAGACACACGAAAAAGCATCGTTGTGTTCTCCGATGGTGAAGAGACAAGCGGGCAATCCATCAGTGATGCGATCGGGCGAGCACGGGAAACGGGCATCATTATCCACGGCGTTGGTTTTGGAACGGAAGCAGGAGGTCAGATCCCACTGACGCGAGAGGCTTCGTTAGATCCCTCAACGGCATCGCGTCGAAGAGGCCGTGGAGCGGTGCTTCAAGGGCCAGACGGTCAACCGGTGATAACACGATTGGAAGAAGCTTCACTCCAACGCGTTGCAAGTGCGACGGGTGGCCGTTATGTCAGGAGCACAGATGGAGTGATTGGAATTGAGCGAGAACTCGTCAGTGGGTCACTCGATCCGTTATCGTCGGGTAGTGGTGGTATGATTGGAGTGTTGCTCTTTGTCGCTTTCGTGAGCTTATGGGCTGAGGCCTTCCTGCTACCGCGTGGATGATGGAGGGAAAATGAATCTCATCAAAAGTGCCCGTCGGGGGCAGAGTAAATCTGCTAGGCTAGCCCTTGTCGGGCCTCTCTTATTCTTGTTCGCACCTGATCTGGCTCGCCCACAAGAGCAGGAGACAGATCCGTCAGTGCAGGAATCGGAGACGGTCCGACGCTACCGTGAGGTAGCTGAAAAACGAAATCGTCCTATCGATCACTATAACCTTGGAACGGCGCTTCTTGGGGAGGGGCAAGTCGGAGAAGCTCAGTATCCTCTTCAGGAGTCGCTCGGGAGTCAACGCGCGGCTGTGCGCGAGCAGGGACACTATAACTATGGCCTGAGTGCTGCACTTGACGGGCGGTCTGCAGAGAGTGATCCCAATGCACGACGAGCAGGACTTGAGGCAGCACGTGAGGCGTTTCGCCAAGTCTTACGCGATCGTCCGGATCACGAGGACGCACGGTGGAACCTCGAGCTGATTGAACTTTGGCTCGAAGAGGAAGAGACGGGCGGTAGAGGTGATGCGGGGGGGCAGGGTGATTCGCCTCAGGGTAGCGGGTCAGGTGCTGCACAAGCGGGTGGGGCTGGTGACATGCAAATGCTCTCTCCTGAGCAGGCGGCTGCGCTTTTGGAGCAGGCCGGTGAGGCGGAAGCCGCCCTTCGTGATCGAGTCATGGGACGGAACCGATTTCAAGAGCCTGTAGTAGAAAAGAACTGGTAGTATTCAAAGTATTATCTCCGACACGAGTTTATTTAAACGTCCGAGTCATCGCACTCCTTGTCCTTTTGTTATACGCCTTATACGCCGCCGTTCTGTTTTAGTGCTTGAATTATGTTGCCGCCGAAATGATTGATCGTCGCGGTAAAGGTGAAGCCGCGGTAGCTTCGCGTTCATGAATACACCGTCGGCGGAATTGGCTCGCCTAACACAATATTCACACGGGGCTGGTTGAGGGTGTAAAATCGGCTCAGAGGATCTGAGCCGTATCTTGGAGTACGTCCCGTTGCTGCGTGACGACCGGCTCGCCGTGGGCTTGGATGGGCCGGATGATGCCGCTGTCTATCTACTTGATAGCGGTGAAGCCATCGTCGCGAGTCTAGATTTTTTTACGCCAATCGTCGACGACCCGGCGGATTTTGGGGCTATTGCTGCGGCCAACGCGTTGAGCGACCTATATGCGATGAGGGCCCGCCCGATCTTCGCGCTTAACGTATTAGCGGTTCCTTGCAGTGAACTCTCACCTGAGGTCGTTGGGGCAATACTAAGGGGTGCGGGCGAAATATGTGAAGAGGCGAGAGTGCCAATCGCGGGTGGGCATTCGATCGATGATACGGAGCCTAAATTCGGGCTTGTTGCCATTGGGTTAGCGAACCCGGACTCCCTTTGGAGAAAAGGAGGGGCTCGTCCGGGCGACGCGATTGTCCTCGGCAAAGCACTCGGAACCGGAATCCTCACGACTGGGGTAAAACGTGAACTCACGAACCCGGCAGATTTATTAGTGGCGGTCCAGTCCATGCGTCAGCTTAATGCGGAAGCTACTCGAGTGTTAAG
This sequence comes from uncultured Gemmatimonadota bacterium, assembly GCA_964480515.1. Lineage (GTDB taxonomy): Bacteria > Gemmatimonadota > Gemmatimonadetes > Palauibacterales > Palauibacteraceae > Palauibacter. Next base: position 191,629 of record CAYZOT010000002.1, on the reverse strand, counting down.
CGAATTTGATGTGCATGCGGCCACTGATGTTACAGGTTTCGGGTTACTGGGACACTTACTGGAAATGTGCCGTGCATCTGCTATCAGTGCACACATCGAGACGATGGCGCCACGAGTCTTACCGGGTGCGCTTCAACTCGCAGATAAGGGTTGTGTACCAGATGGCACCCGTCGCAATGAGAGTGCCGCAGGTGACTCCGTTCAGTGGGATAAATCAGTCTCTGAGTCGCGTCGTCTTGTACTATTGGATCCTCAGACGTCAGGTGGTCTGATGGCGGCTGTCCCTCCGGATGAAGCTGAAGATGCTGCTAATGCTCTCGATGCTGCAGGATATGCAGCATCTGTGATTGGAGAATTTGTCGAGAGCTCGGATATGGTTGTTGATATTCGTGTTTTAGGTTAATTGTTTGGACCGATGGATTTGAGAAGAAAAGGTGGACGTTATGGTTAATAAAAGGATTGTATAGGTGGATAAAACTACGCCGTCTCTCGTTGACTATGATCCGTTTGCGGAACTCCCACTTGCACAACAGATCATTGAATCATTCACAGAAAAATTAGACATCCGACCGGGTAACCGGATTTTGGATGTGGGAGGAGGTACGGGAGAGTCAGCAATAGCAATCCTCAAGTGTTTGAAAGGGCCTGTTGGTTGGAATGGAAGCGTGACCCTACTTGAGCCGGAAGCAAGATTGATTGAGGTGGCCCAAACGCGCCTTCGAGACGCACCGGTCAAATATATTCATGGATATGCTCAGGATTTGGAGCACCTGAATCTCGATCCTCGTGCGTTTGATTTCACAATATGGAGTAACGGAATTCACTACGTGGTGGAGCAAAAAGCTTTGGCAAACGTTCTGAAGGCTATTCGGCGTTGCACTGGGGTAAAATTTCGAGCGTGGACTACATTCATGGCGGACGCTTATGTCGGGAGAACAGCTAGATTTGCCGGACTGTGGGTTCGTGCTGCTTATCAACGGTTAGGTGTCGATACGAAGAAGCGGCGAGCCAAGTCCATGAGCATGAGACGTGTCCGAGGATTGGCGGAGTATGTTACGGCATTCTCGCAGGCTGGCTTTACAGACGTTAGAGCTGGGTTAGAAAGGTTTGAACTCCGACCAGAAGTATATGAAGCCATCGCCTGTTTTGATGACTACGTAGAAAACGCTCTTCCCAGTATACCGGACCGACCGGACATCACACTTCGCATGCGGAGCGACGCTTTGGTTGGATCTGTCCGAGAGGTGTATGACCGTCTAGGGGTCGAGACTCTTCCTCGAAACTGGCTATGGGTAGAAGGCGCCCCTTAGTCTAAACCTGGATTCTCCTGCAAAGCGAGGCATCGTGATGCCCACAACTCATCGGAAGGTAGTGCCTCCTGTCATGATCGGTTTGTGCACTTTCGCGATCGCCTGCGCTCCTCCCGCTAAAGACATGTCGCAACCGAGGGGGCTCCCGAGCGGCTCGTACGAAGACTTTACACCGGAACAGCTGGCCCGCGCATTCAATATCCGGGAGAGTGAAGTACCTGTACGCGATATGCTCCGCTGGGTTCCGCCGACCAAGGTTGTGGTTGTGGTACCCGAGGAATGGGAGATTCGAGAGGAACGCATGGCGTTCCTTCAAGCCGTTGCACCGGGAGTAGAACTGGTTCCCGTAAGGGACCAGCGTGATGCAGTGGATCGTGGCGTGTTGGCCGACGCGCAGATCGTCATGGGACTTGGCTGCAGCGCGAGCACGGTAGCTGTGGTTGGTCCGGAGATCCGGTGGATCCAATCCGGTAGCGTGGGGGTTGATCGGTGCTTCACCAACGGAGCTGATGCACCAGCGACCAACGCGTTTCTGACAGAGAACGATATCCTTGTTACGTCCATCCGCAGCATGACCGCATCAGCTAGTGCCCAGCATTCGCTGATACTCATTTTGTCGCTGATCGGTGGGATGGACATCCATCTCGACCGGCAGAGAGACCATGTGTGGGGGCGGGCCATCACCGATGTTGTGAAGGATGCAAACCTCGACCGTGAGTTCCAAGATAACACGCTCCTGCTCATCGGTTTGGGTAGTATCGGGACCGAGGTGGGTCGCCTTGCGCATGCGCTTGGGATGAGGGTGATAGCAACACGGAATACCCGTACGGAGGGGCCCGACTTCGTGGAGTATGTTGGACTCTCGGACGAGATGTACACGCTGGCTTCCGAAGCCGATGTGGTGTTCGCCGCGGTCCCGATGACAGCTGATACTGAGGGGATGTTTGATGCCAAGTTCTTCGACTCCATGAAGGAAACGGCTTATTTCGTCAGCGTCGTTCGCCCCCCTGTTATCAACTGGGACGACCTCAAGGCGGCCCTCGCTTCGGGGGTGATCGCTGGATATGGCACAGACGACTTGCCTCAACAAGATTTCGAGCTCTGGGATATGCCGCGTGTTGTCATGACCCCCCACGTATCGGACTACTCGAATCGATATCGCGACAACCAGTTTCTTCTGTATCGTGAGAATCTGCGACGATATGTCGCGGGAGAACGAATGCTCAATGTGGTGGATCTTACCCGAGGCTATTGATCCCCTTTCGTTCCAATCTATAGCATGTAAAAGGATAGCGGTTAGAAGGTCAGCCTGTGCGAGTATTTGACCATCAAAGTCCGACCTGAGTAGAGCGGTAGCCGATTTGGGCCTGGCCCGCCAAAATTGTCTCGTTCAAGGTTGAAGCCCGCATTATAGACGATCCAGAGGTCAGTTCCTTCGCTAAAGTGGTATCGTATTCGCGCATTTACTGTGCTTTGATCGACCACGGAGTTGTATTGGCCGAATGCGCGTAACGAAAGATGTGTGTTCAGGGCAAAGTTCAACCGGAGAGATGCAAGCTGTGTGCTTAGATCCTGGTTCTCAAATTCAAAGCGGTTGATCTCATAGCTTGTTTCAACCTCTAAGTGGCTTGTGATATTGAAGCTCGGACTTACTCCGACGCTTACACGTCGACCATCATAAAAACTACCTGCTGATGCATTGAATGAACCCCGCCACGGCAGACCCAAGGGGAATCGAAACATGAGTTCCGACTGTTGAAACCAGTATTCGCCTGGGTCTATCGTGATTCCGGCTACCCGGAAAGGATTGCGGATACTCTCAAAGCTTGAGTTCAGTGAAAAGATGAAGAACCCGCCGGAGTTGAGTCCGAGCATAAACGAAGGGGTAATCTTCCGTGATTCTGGTGCCCCATCTTCGTTTCGGTAGTAGTGCTCAGTTTCCGTACCGAGAGTGATAGCCCGAAGCTTCGATCCCTCTTTCCCAAACCACGTATAACCTGCTTGGCCACCGTAAAAGCTGAAATCCTTCCGCGATTGAAAACCGAGTCCAGGTAGGTAGTCAGGCCCAACGCGTCCATAATCAGCCGAGTATGCGAAGCCCTCTTGTTTCCGATGCTCCCAGCGCGCTCGAATGAGTCCTGCATCAAGGGGGCTTCCCTCGTTAACGACTTCGTCAAATGTTTGTGCCCACTTGACGGTCACATATTCGTCCCCAAACAGGCGAATTTCACTATCGAGACCATATGCGATGTTACTTTCACCCAATGACCCCAAACGTGTCGTCACCATCCCACCAACATAGGAAAACGGGTTTATGACCTCTTGCTTGAGACGGAATACGCCCATGTTTTCGTCTGCGGTCTGCATGTTGAGCATACCGTAGTCGAGTCCACCCATTCGACCCACGACCCGCCCGCCCCCATAGATGCGCTGGAGCTCGCCCGCTTTGAGGCCAATTCGGCGGCTGAAGAACAGACGGTCGGTGAATCCTCCGACTCCAAATTCGAAGGTCGAGGACCGTTCTTGGAAGAACTGGCGCTTCTCGGGGAAAAATAGCGGAAACCGCGTCAGGTTTATCTGCTGGTCATCCGCCTCGACTTGCGCAAAATCTGTGTTGGCCGTGAGATCGATGGCCAAACTCGATGAAGGGGAATATTTAATGTCGAGCCCCAGCTCTCCTGTTCGCAATTCTTCAACGCCGTAGAACTCATTACCCTCCTGTACGGACCCTTGAATTATAGGAGTCTGCGTTAACCCCCCGAGTGCGTAGGGAGTTATGTAGAGTGGCGTTTCAGGCTTCACGCCGGTAAGCCGCACACGCTGAGCGAGCGAAGGTTTTCCAAAGCCCATCCAGCCCCACGCAGGTGAGTTGTCGGGATAGACATGCCGCTCGTTCTTACGCTGAATGGTCCGGTATATGCCGAGCCCCATGATGGCGGTGTCGTCCACAACTTGGAACCCAAGGACTGAGAAAGGAATTCGCATCTCGGCGAACCAGCCTTCCTCGGTACGTTGGGTTGCGAGGTCCCATGGTGCGTTCCAGTCATTGTTGTAGGAAGGCCGTCCTAATACCCATAGGGCATCGTTTGCTATGCTTCGATCTGTGCGGGCACCGTTTGGGTTAGCTATAAAAGAAAGAGCCGTCTCAAAATCGTTGTAACTGTCGATGACGACGCCCATGATGTCCTCTCCGCTTGATGAGTCGCGGTAGAACGAGTTGGATTCAATGGCGTCGGGGTTTGAGTCGTACATATGGCCTGCGACGTACAGATACTGGTCATCGTATCCTACCCGGAACTCAGTCTGTTCAGTCGGTGGTGCGCCGTAGGTTGGGGAATAAACGGTAATAGGGTAAGGATCGATCGCGGCCCAAGCTGGTTCATTGATCACCCCGTCGAGATCGATTGGGCCGGTCATTCTCGGTAAGTCTATAGGTATACGTCGCTGGGTTAAGTCCTGAGCATTACCATCGCTCGCGACCAGATTTGCAAGGATAAATATCGTGGCGATACGAAAAAACTTCATATTTTAGCGCCGACCCCGTCGTCTTCCCCCGGCTTTTCCTGAACGGCCGCGGCCGAATGTAATAAAATACGGTAGATTTCGCCCTACCAACGCTCTAACTCACGCGTTGGGTGACCATCCGCCATTTGACGTATCAAGAGTATATTGGGGGACGATTGAAGGATACGGACTTCAAAACGAGAGACTGTTATGAGAGCAATCCGAGGCTTGGTACTGTGGGTGACACTGTTATTTGGCGTGTTGTTTCTAACCGATATTGGGTCCGCCCATGCTCAGATGCTGTTCGACGAACAGGTGGACGATACCTATGAGACCTGGCCCGCGGCGCAACCTGAAGATGTGGAGTCAATCGATGCGATCATTACAACCCTTTACGCCGTAATCTCAGGCCCGCGCGGAGAACTCCGCGATTGGGATCGGTTTCGATCACTCTTTGTTCCTCAGGCACATCTTATCCCAAGCTCTCTGAACGAGAGTGGCGATGTAGAGCACAACTTCCAGACTCCGGATCAGTTTGCGGACCGCGCGGGACCGAATTTCGAGGAGGCCGGTTTTTTTGAGATCGAAACGGCCCGTACGACTGAACGGTTTGGCCATATCGCACACGCTTTCTCGACCTATGACTCCCGCCGAAATGAGACGGACGTAGAACCATTCGCTCGTGGGATCAACTCGATTCAACTCCTCCACAACGGCGAACGTTGGTACATCGTCAACGTCTTTTGGACAGCTGAGCGTCCCGACTTACCTCTCCCTGATCGTTATAAGAGCAGCCGCCCACGGCGGTGACACCCACCGCAAAGATGAAACCACACACCACCGGCGCGTTTGAGTTTGTTGCCTCTGAAACTCTCCTTTCAAGGGGAGTTCGTGTTAGCGCGTGGACCTTGATTATCCTCGGTGCAGTCTTTCGAACGGCGGTTTCTCAGGAGATCGGACACGCTCCGGTCAGCAGTTTGGATTTCTGCTCAGTCGATTCAGTGACAGATGGAGACACACTCAGGTGCGGGGGCGTCCCCATTCGTCTTCTGTTGATTGACGCGCCGGAAATGGACCAAGGCCAGTGGGGAAAGGTCGCAAAGGATGCGCTTCTGTCTTTGGCCTCAACAGGTACTCAGTTATACCTCGAATACGATCTAGAACGGGAAGACCGGTACGGACGGAAACTGGCTTACCTCTATCTGGAGGATGGGCGTCTAGTTAATGAGGAGTTGCTTCGGATGGGTGTTGCGTTAGTTAGCGTCTACCCGCCGAATGTGAAATACGTCGATCAGTTTCGCGAGATCCAAGAGGAGGCAGTTCGAAGAGAGATTGGGCTCTGGGCACTCGATGCGTTCTCATGTACACCTGCAGAGCATCGGGCAGGGAAGTGCCGCTTCTGTTCACCATTCGAGTGAAATGGCCTATCTTTTTTAAATTGTTAAGGGATTCTAAAGATGATAGATGAAGGAGAGGGGTAATGTCTGTGCGCGCTGTTGCCGAAGATCCCGTGAATGATCCCGTACACCAGGCCAAGGTGGATCTTGCTGCGGCTCACCGACTTGCGGTGATGTATGAGTTTGAAGAAGGAATAGATAATCATTTCTCTGTCACGGTACCTGGGCGCGACGATTTATTTTTGATCTTGCCGTTTGGTCTTCATTGGGCTGAGGCACGCGCAAGCGACATGATTGTTTTTGACGAGAGTGGAGCCGTTGTTGACGGCGAGGGTGTCGTCGAACTTTCCGCCTACTGTATTCATGCCCCTATTCATCGGATTGCCGGTGCACGAGTGGTATTTCACACACATCAGACTTGGGCGCTTGCCCTTAACATGCTGGAAGACAACCGCATTATTCCGGCCAGTCAGACCTCAGCTTATTTTCATGGCCGTGTGGCGTATGACGACACGTATAGTGGGACAGCCGACGTTACTGCGGAGGGTGCTCGTCTTGCCGAGGTTATGGGGGATAAGCAGGTCATGTTCATGAAGAATCATGGTGTGTTGACGGTTGGAGATACGGTGGGGCAGGCCTTTCGTCGTCTATACCTTATTGAGCGTGTTGCAAAAGCCCAGGTACTTGCTATGTCGACAGGAAAACCGCTCGCCGTCATATCTGAAGAGATGATCCACGGGCTCCAGGCGCCTGCGGATCATGATCCGCTCAATCGTAGTGAACGGGAACGTTTGTACTTTGATGCAATGAAACGTGTTCTCGATAACACAATGCCCGGATATGCAGAGTAACCCTTCATATAGGTTGTTCTAACATGCCGAAACAACCCTGTGTACGACGGTTGCTGATGTTATCACGGTTCTGTCTTGCTTTCGTCATCACCGCCCTTTACGCCACTTCGGGCTGTACCGCTCCAAGCACTCAGACCGACTCGCAAACGGTGACAGACCAACCTTTCCCGGACAACCCCGATTTGTGGCCCTCCATTCGCCAGGAGCGGATCCGCACACTGCTCGGACCGGCAATGGCCAGGGCGGGTGTAGATGCTTGGATCGTACTCGCTAGGGAGAATGCAAACGACCCAATCGCATCCCACATTGGAGCCGAAAATGCTGGCGGCTTAGCGGCCTTCCTTTTCTTCACTGATGCTGAAGGAAACCTCGAATCGTTGGCTATATCACCAGAGACCGAAGCCACTGCTCTGTCTGAGGTAAGCCCACTCGACGATGTCCGCTCAGTGCCGAGAGGAACAAGTATGTACGTCGCGGCTGCAGATGAGCTCAGGAATCGTAATCCTCGATCAATCGCCGTGAACAGCAGCAACCGCAACATTGCAGATGGGCTTTCTTACACTCAGAGGGTGGCACTTGAAGAAGCTTTGGGCTCCACGCTCTCCAGTCGACTGGTTTCTTCAGAGGAAATCATCATCGAGTGGCTTTCAGTGAAACTACCTCAAGAGGTCGAGATCATGCGGAGGGCAGCGAAACTGACCGAGCAATTGGAGCTCGAGGCATACGAGCAGGTCGTACCTGGTGAAACCACTGACGCAGATCTGGCAAGATTTCTCAAGTCTCGTATGGCTGAACTCGGAGTGGTCGACGGATGGGCACCCGACCAGAACCCGAACGTCAACTCGGGACCGGACCGAGGGCACTCACACTCGACGGAAAAGGTCATCATGCCTGGAGATGTGATTCAGACAGACTTCGGAATAGGTGTGCATGGAATGTGGGTCACTGACATCCAGCGTTTCGCCTACGTGCTGCGGCCAGGTGAATCAGAGGCGCCTCCTGAGGTAAAGGCTCGATGGGAGCACGCCCGAGAAGGAAGCCGGGCTGCAAAGGCAGCGATGCGCCCTGGGGTGCGGGGATGGGATGTAGACCTAGCGCAGCGTGAAGTCCTACAACGCCATGGATCAATCCCAATCATATGGAGCACTGGGCACCCAGTCGGCTACTGGGCGCACGACGTAGGTCCACGACTAGGTGGAGCAGCGGGTGGTGCGCCACCGTCGGGCGGTGCGGCTCGCGAATTGAGGCCCGGCCAGACCTTTGCCTTCGACGGTTTTTTTGGCTGGACCCGTGAGGATGGCACCACGAAGACGATCTCAGTTGAAGAGATGGTAGTGATCACCGCCGACGGAGCTGAATGGCTGATCGATCCTCAGGAGGAATGGATCTTAATATCTGGAGAAGGTCAGCTATCCTCTTAGTTTGAGATTTCGCGAACCAGTACAGGAAGGTAAGGTTGGTCATGAGATCTTACGAGTAGAGGGTGTAAGGTTGACTCAATGACCACTGGTATTACCGTTTGCACATAAACTGACGTACGGGCCCGTAGCTCAGTTGGTTAGAGCAGGGGACTCATAATCCCAAGGTCGTAGGTTCGAATCCTACCGGGCCCATTCCCTTCGATTTACAAATCCCCGTGCAACCCCATCTTGGGGCTGCCCCTTGAACGTGACCTGTGCTTCTCGCTAGGGTTAAGGCTTAGCTACCCTCTTCAGGAGTTGTCCTATGAAGCGACGTGATTTCCTCGCCACCTCTGCCGCCGCGACGGTTGGTTCTTCTCTTCTCGGCTGTGGGCAGACTGAGACACGCGAAGGCGTGACTGTGGGAACGGGGCAGTTGGCACCAACTGGCGATGCAAATGTCCCTGGCCTCCTGGGTACGGCTCACCAGACCGTGTGGGGGCGCCGTGGGGTGGTCGCGGCGGCAGACTATCATGCCTCGCTGGCCGGAGTGCAGATCCTTATGGAAGGTGGCAACGCGATCGATGCTATCGTAGCCGCCGCGGCGACTCTGAACGTGTCGGAGCCTTACATGTCGGGGATCGGTGGGTTCGGTGGCTATATGATGATCTATCTGGCGGAAGAGCAACGCGTGGTCGCGCTAGACGCGCTCGGGGTCAGTCCGGCCGCGTCGGCCCCGGAGTTGATGACGGAGGCTGACTGTGACGCAGGCTACCTCGCGCCGATCGTTCCTGGGGCACTGAAGGGGTGGGCGGCTGCGTTGGAGCGTTACGGAACGATGAGCCTCGGTGATGTGTTCGAACCCGCCATCCAACTCGCCGAGGATGGTTTCGTGGTGTCGAAGTTTGACGAATCAGTAATCGGCGGTAGCGCTGAAAAGCTGGCTCAGTTTCCGGACAGTGCGCGAGTGTTTCTACCCAACGGTCGAGCACCGCGGATGGGGGAGATCATCAGACAGCCGGAGCTTGCCGCGAGTATGCGCCGGTTAGCGCGCGTGGGCGCTGACGATCTCTACAAGGGCCAACTTGCCGATCGGATCACCCAGTTTTTCCAAGAGAACGGCGGCTTCCTCACTAAAGCCGATTTCGAGAGCTATGAGGTTCAGTGGCGCGAGCCGATCAGCACTGAGTTTCAAGGACACACGTTGCACGCGATGCCGCCGGGTTCCTGCGGGATGACGATGTTTCAGGCGCTAAACATCATGGATGGCTTCGATCTGCCGAACATGGACCTTTACGGCACGGAGTTTCTGCACCTGTGGTTAGAGGCGTACAAGCTCGCTCTGATCGATGACGACCAATACAACACGGGCAAGGATGTCGACATCCCAGTTGACCGCCTCATCTCGAAGGAGTATGCCGACGCTCAGCGAGCGAAGATCGACCCGACCAAGGTAGCATCGTTCCCGGGTCCTCTTCTCTCTACCGAGGGTACCACTAGCCTTTCTTCGGCTGACAGATGGGGGAACGCAGTCGCGTTTACCCAGTCGTTGGTCAGCGGATTTGGCAGCGGCGTGGTGGCCGGCGACACAGGCATTTTCCTGAACAACGGACACAGATACGGGTTCGTGCTGAGTCCGGAAGGCCATGTGAACCTTCTAGAGGGTGGTCAGCGGGCTAAGGGAGTCATGACTCCGGCGATTGTGATGAGAGATGGAAAACTCGTTGCGGCGGTCGGCGCTGCGGGGGGATACACGATTCCTCAGACGGTGGGGCAGGTGATCACGAAACTGGTCGTGGGTGAAATGGATATGCAGTTAGCGATCGCCTCACCACGCTTATTGGTCAATCGGAATGGCGGGCGTGCCCCGATACCCGAGGATTCGCAGACATACCTTGAAGCAGGTTTCCCCCCTGCCGCATACGAGGAACTTGAGAGCCTCGGTCATAATCTTGTCGAACCGGGGAATGCTGGTGGCGTCCAGGCGGTATATCGCGATACGGAAACGGGTGCCCTGGCCGGTGGATCGGACCCGAGACGGGATGGTCACGCGATCGCCTGGTGAGTTGAGCGTTGGAACGGTCTGACCTGGAATATGTCTGCTGTGTCCCTGCAGCGTAGGGTGACATAGCCAGTTAGGCATGACGGTTTCTGGCGTGAAAGGAATGCATAGTTAGTATGGTGAATCGACCGGACTCATCAGCCCCGCACCGAGTCTCCCGGCGTGGGTTCCTTACTACGGGTGCCTCGGGGGTGATCGGGCTATCCGCTGTTGGTTGTGATACGCGTGGTGCTGTCCAAGACAAACTTCACCGTCCGCCCCTCCACCAACCCCAGGGGCCGGAAGACGAATCGTGGGCTCATGTACGCCAGCAGTTCATCACAGAACCGGGTGTGGCGTTTATGAACAACGCGAGTCTCGGTATGCCACCCGCAGTTGTGGCGGAGGCCGTTGCTTCGGGGTACGAGTTGGTCTCACAAGATCCAATCCGGGGGCGTAGCGGTTTGCAAGACGCCATAGATAACCGAGTGCTCCCAGGGTTGGCAAAGTTTTTCGGGGCAACTCCGGGCGAGCTTTCACTTACGCGTAATGCGACGGAAGCCCTTCATCTTCAAGCGATGGGTTTGAACCTTACTGCAGGTGATGAAGTCTTGATTACGACACAAGAACACCCTGCAGGCCGGAGTCCTTGGCTCCTACGGGCTGAGCGTCACGGTATTAAGGTGATCGAGGTTTTCGTCTCGAGTCCGTTCGAGCAGGCAGGGGATGTGGTCGAGAGCTTCGAGCGGGCGGTCACGCCGCGCACACGTGCGATCGCTTTCTGTCATGTCACTCGCGGAGGCCACCGTTACCCGGTGAAGCAGCTATCGGATATGGCACGAGCCCACGGCGTGGTCAGCCTTGTAGATGGTGCTCAGGCAGTAGGGATGTTTCCGATCGACCTGGGCGATCTGGGGTGCGATGCGTACTCGGCCAGCCTTCATAAATGGCTTCTCGGTCCGGTCGGAACTGGTTTTTTGTATGTTCGGGAGAGAGCGCGCGAAAAGATCCAGTCAACCTTCGCTCATGACGCTACCGTGGAGAATCCAGCGCTGGCTCCTCCGGGTACAGCGGACCTTCCTGTTCGAGTGGCACTCGAGTCGGCGCTCACGTTTGTCGAACAGATTGGTGTTGAAAACGTAGAACGTAGGACACGCTTTCTGTCGGATTACCTAAAGAGCCAATTGGGGACGTTACCGGGGGTCCACTTGTTGAGCGGGCCAACTTCGGACACCTGTTGTCCGGGCTCAACGATCTTTGAGATTGAGGGTGTTGATGCGTTGGCCCTTGTGCCCATAGTTGATGAAGAACATGCCATCCATATTGATGAACATCAGCGAGACGGTCACAATGCCATCAGAGTCTCAACTCACGTGTATAATACAACGGCAGAGATAGAACGGCTTATGGCCGCATTGGAAGACGCTGCAGAAAAAGGGGTCCCCCGGGTTTCAGTCTAATAAGTGATTCCGAAGTCCGAGGGGCAGGACCGGGAGGCCCTGCCCCTCAAGACATCTATCTCCTGGGTGGGATAGGCACCTTGATCGGCTCACCGAGGTCCGGTCGGACCCCCGCGTCGTTTAACACCTGGTGTAGTGTTGGCATTCGGTCTGTGATCAGTGCATTGAGCCGCCGGAGTCCGTCGGGTAACGCGCCCCAACCACGCTCGAGTAGGTGGAGGTGGTCCGCTGTGGGCGCTGTATAATACGACCCAAGCGATGCTGAGACTGAGCTTCCCCTCCGCGCTTTACCTAACTCATCATTGATCTCATCGATTTCATCACCGACCGCGTCAATTTCGTCAGTGAGCGATTCCAGCACATCGTGCCCTTCAAGCCGGTCTTGGACATCGGATAGCTGGTCCCGGATTCGCCCAACAGCTCGTAACCCTTCGTTGACCGGTGTCGCGAGTTCATAGGCGCTCATCAGGGCGTCTTGGCGGGCGATCAATTCTCGACGACTAATGTTGACTCGAGGATCGAGACGGACCTCGACTGACGTGTCTAAGGTCTCTCCGCCAGCATCTAGTCGCGCCGTGTAGATGCCTGGTATGACTTTTGGAGCCGCCTGTGCGGTACCGCGGAAAGCGCTGCCGCCGTCTGGTGCCTCGGCCGGAGGAGCGTATCGAAGATCCCAGATCACTTCATTGAGACCGTGCTCTCCGTCCCCTTCAAGTTCACGCACGACATCTCCATCTGCATTGAGGATGGTAATGTTTGCATGACCCGGCTGTGATTCGTCGCTGGTGGTGTCCTCGGACGCTGCGTCGCTAGCTAGATCTTGCCCTAACCAGTAACGGATTCGGGCACCCATGGGTGGGTTCGATACTTCAAAGGCGCCCGGTGTCCAACCCTGTGGTCTGGCTTGGTTGTAGACAGTTGCCTTTTGCGTCGAAAACAAGTGGGCAGTGGAAGCAAATACGGCTTGACTCATCTCTTCCAACGGTGTGATGTCTTCCATGATCCAGATGCCACGTCCGTGAGTTCCGATCACGAGATCGTTCTCGCGAGCTTGGATCTGGATGTCATCAACAGCTACCGGCGGCAGGTTTTGTCTAAGCGCAAGCCAGGTCGCACCAGCATTAACAGAAAAATACACGCTATGCTCGGTGCCAGTGAAGAGGAGATCTTCTGTCCTGGGGTGTTGCTGGAGGGCGTTCACGGACCAGTTGTCTGGAAGCCCGTTTGTGATGAGGCGCCAGGACTGGCCAAAATCACTGGAGGAGTAGATGTATGGGGTAAAATCATCATTGCGATGGTTATCGCCCGCAGCCCAAACTGTGCCGGCGTCGGCATGTGAGGCGACGATTCGTGTGATGTACGTTTGGGAGGGTAACCCCGGCATGTTGGGTGCCACGTTGGTCCACGTTGTCCCTCCGTCACGGGTCACATGAAGGTTTCCATCATCACTTCCGGCGTAGAGGACATCGGGGTCGATCGGAGATTCTGTGAGCCCGACGATATTGCCAAAGTAGGAGGTCCCATCGTTCGCTGACATCATCGGTTCTGATCCGAGGACCCCCATAATCTCGAGGGTTGTTCGGTCAATATTCTTGGTTAGGTCCGGGCTGATTTCTTCCCAAACTTGCCCATAGTCCGTCGTCTTGAAGACGTGGTTTCCGCCATAGTAGATAGTGTTCGGATCATGTGCGGACACGATCATGGCCGAGTTCCAGTTCCACCGGTACGAGGCCTCTTCCTCTTCGCCTTCCTCGTTTATACTTGGCCGGCCGACAGGCTGCATCCGAAGTCGTTCATCCGTCGCCAGGTTCACGCGCATGATGTTGCCATTCTGCGATTCCGCTAGCATGAAGCCGCCATCGGGGTGCAGGATGGTATGGTACCCGTCCCCTCCTCCCACATTGTACCAGTCGTGTGTGCGAATGTTTTGATTGGACCAGGTATCCGAAGGTGCACACCAGGCGCCGTTGTCCTGGAGACCACCGCAGACGTGATAGGGGTCACGGTTGTCGACACCAATCTCGTAAAACGTGGCGATCGGCAGATTGGTTAGTTGTCGCCAACTGTCCGATCGATCCCAGCTGACTGAGACCCCACCATCGCCAGCAAGAATCATATGATTGGAATTTGATGGGTCGATCCATATGGCGTGATGATCGGAGTGGACCTCCAGGGAAGCGTCCGGAGTAAAGGTGTTTCCGCCGTCTGACGATCGATACGCCTGTGTGCCACCGAGATAAATCCGCTCGGGGTCGTTAGGGTCGATTCGAATGTGACTGTAATACATCGGGCGGCTGTTGGTTGTGTTCACCTGCGTCCAGGACAGACCTCGGTCATCCGACCGATACACACCGGATTCGCGATCCGGCGCGGAGTCGCTGAAACGCCCTCCGCCCGGTACGCGGGCGTCAGCTTCTACAATTGCGTAGACGAGGTTTCCGTCACGGCGGTAGATGTCCAGTCCGATTCGTCCCTTATCACCCGTAGGTAGACCATCGGTCATTTCCGCCCAGTTGTCGCCCCCATCAGTGGTACGATAGATGCCACTGCCAGGGCCGCCGCCGTTGAACCCCCAGAGGGTCCTTTGGCGCTGATACATGGCGGCGAAGAGTGTTTTCGGATCGCCCGGATCCATGGCGAGGTCGATTGCACCGGTATGCTCATCGATGAACAGCACGTGATCCCAAGTCTCACCCCCATCGGTGGTTCGGTACACGCCCCGTTCTGGGTTTGGGCCCCACAGGTGCCCAACTGCGGCCACGTAGGCCACGTCAGGATTCCGTGGGTGTACTTGAATCCGTCCGATCGCCTGCGTTTCCTCCAGTCCCAAGTGATTCCACGTCACACCGGCATCCGTGGAACGGAATACTCCCATCCCCCAGGGAGAACTTTGCCGGTTCTGTGGCTCACCCGACCCAACCCAGACGACGTTGGGGTTCGAGGGTGCAATCGTCACGTCTCCGATTGACGGAGTCGGTTGATCATCAAACATGGGCTCGAAACTCGTCCCAGCATTTATCGTCTTCCAGAGACCACCGTGAGCCGTGGCCACATAAAAGATGGAAGGGTTAGACTCGACGGCAGCGATGTCAGCGACGCGTCCCCCCATGATTGTGGGGCCTACCTCGCGCCACTCTAGAGCGGCCGTGGCTGCTTCCATATCGGAAGCTTGGGCCGACAGAAGCATGGGCCAGCCGATAAGACCTAGGAAGACGGCAGTTACGATGGAGTAGCCGTATGAAGGACGGAATTTCGTATGCATGGTATGACCTCTTACAGGGGTTCTGCGGGGGGGGTGGGTAAAGCGATCGTACCCGATCCCCCCACCCAACACAGACTTAAATTACTTCATGAGTATAGGATCTGAAATGCCTCGACCAAATTTGATTGGTCTCTGTCGAAACCTCTTGAGCTTAAGTGACAGGATCCGCGACCCTGTTTACCCCTCGGATGACTCAACCTTTAGGGTCGAGGATGTTGTCGATTCTCACCACTATGTCTCGCAGATGGAGCTGTGTCGTTCGATCAATACGACGACGTAGGGTTCGCTCAACATCACTTTTTAAAGTTTCAAGTTCTCCTCGAACGAATGCTCGGATGTCTGATTGAGATACATCTACCCGGGTGAAGAAATTCGTCCATCCCGGTGGCAACAAAAAGACCATGGGGAGAGTCAGTTCGGAGGTCATAAGAAATTCGAGGCGCTCTAAATATCCGCGTTGGAGGTTTCGTCGGTACACGTTGATGGACTCACCGTTCGCGAGTTCCCCCCATACGCCTGCGCGCAGGTCCTCGAACATCTCCCCTAGGCTATAGTGGTCAGGCCCGTTCCGAGCTTCGGACTCTATGAGACGTTGCATCCGACCAGGGTCTAACACTCGGTTTACGACGCCTACCTGGAGACCACGGATGCGCTCTACCGTCGATGGGTTCTCGATCTTTGAGAGGACGTTTTCATCGATCATCCACAAAGGAGCGTGAAACGCCTGTTCCACGAAGAACTCCATGGCTTGTCGCTGCGTGGTTTTGTCGACGAATTCAAAGACCGGTCCCTCCTGTCCGATGGCTTTACGTGTTCGTGTCACACCACCGATGACCGTGGCCACATGGCCCATATAGCGGTTCCACTGACTGATCACGTTGTTATAGAGCTCCCCCAGCTCTGAATAGTCCTCTCCTTGGCGTCCCGAGTTTGTCCACTCGATCAACTCAGGGAGAATGCGTTTGAGATTTTCGATGCCGAGTGCACTGGCTTCTACTGCATCGGACCCAATGGCCTCAGTCTGTGATGTGGGATCGATAGGCGTCCCATCTCCGAAATAGTAGATTGGATTCCCTTCATGCTCTCGGGCCCAGGCGTCGAGTGTTTCTTTTTCTGAATCAGTAGATGACGCTTCCAGGATTGGGCGGTACCCCCAACTGATCGCATACTTATCGTACTCACCGACTCGGGGGTGAAAGCAGGCACCTTCATCTTCCGGTTGGGCGACGTAATTGAAGCGGGCATAGTCCATAATCGATGGGGCAACCCCGTTTCGACATACAAACCCGGGTGCCCGAAGGGAATCGACCGGGAAAGCAGAACTCGATTTCATATTATGGGGGAGTCCAAGCGTGTGCCCGACTTCGTGTGCCGCGACAAAACGGATCAGTTCTCCCATCACATCGTCATCGAACATCACGCGTCTTGCTTGAGGATTCGCAGCGGCGGTCTGAATTAAGTACCAGTTGCGCAACAAGTTGGCGACATTGTGGTACCAGTTGATGTCGCTCTCGAGTATTTCTCCCGTGCGTGGATCATGAACGTGAGGGCCTGATGCGTTCTGGATCTCTGACGGGTACCACCGGATCACCGAATATCGAACGTCCTCCGGGCTGAACTCAGGGTCTTCTTCAAATGAGGGCGGGTAACGGCCCTGAATCGCATTACGGAATCCGGCTGCTTCAAACGCTACGTTCCAATCTTCAATGCCGGCCTTCAAGTATGATCGCCACTTTTCGGGTGTCGATGGGTCGATGTAATAAACAATCGGCTTAACAGGATCTACCAACTCCCCACGAGCGAAAGCAGCCGGATCGCTGGGCTCGAGCCGCCAGCGGGTAATGTACCGTCGTGTTACGACACCGTGGTCACTCCGCCCATAATCGACTTGGCTCACGCTGAAGAAGCCGACGCGTTCATCCCATTTTCGTGGCTGCATAGGTTCGTCGGGGAGTAGGATCATCGACTGGTTCATCTCGATCGAGATGGCGGTCGTTGTGGTGTTCCTAGGTGGACGTTGAGCGGAGTACGTGAGAATGTGGCGAACCTCCACGTTTCGCGGGAAACTTTTTACCGATTCGATGTAGGTCCGGTTAGAATCGAGAGACCGAATTTGGTACTGATCCCGGAAGCTTTGACGAAGACCGAGCATTGGGATGTCAGTTGTGAAAAGTGATGTGGCGTCGATCACCACGGACGTTGTGTCTTCGTTGTAGGCCTCAACATCGAACGCATGGAGGATCGTCTCAAAGTTAGCGTTTCGTACAGCTTGGAAGACGGGGAGTGAGTCATCGGCAACATTCTCGTAGGTCACGACCCGCAGGAAGATTCTTTCGTTATCGGTTCCGTTCTTCTCCCACCGGAGCGTTTGAGTGTTCAGCTTCGACCCGCCGTAACCGAAACCCGTTGGTACGCGAGCGGTACGTGTGACGAGGAGAATCTCGCGATCGAGGAGGTCATGGGGTATTTCGAACAGGACCTTCTCGTCAATACGGTGCACATGGACCATGCCTGAATCAGTGACCGCGTCTTCCGTGATGACCTCTGCATAGGGTTTAGGTTGGTTATCTTCTTCGCCACCACGAGATCCGGGCTTGCCAGACTCACCATTTCCTGGCGAAGGGCCTGTCTCAGGATCTTGGGCAGGCCGGATGCATGCGCTGAACGCAATGCATAGCCCTAGGAAGAGTGTCACAAAGTGTCGTGTCCGGATCGGAATGCGTTCCATTTATTGGTCTTCCCCAATGACTGCGTGAGCCAGTATATGTGGCCATCGAATGAGGCCACCGAACCTACGGGACGGCTAATGATGGGTCTAGCTATAGGCAGATGCCTATCAATGGTTGTCGTTCTGTGCAGAAATCAGGAATACAACTCTGGAAGTCGATTATGAGTTTGAGCGTTGACGTCTCTACGCTCTAAGGCGTAGCGTTATGTGGGACCAAAGACGTAGATGTCCCGTGGACGATCCCAGCGAATGCTCTTTTGGGCCCGTCGTCGTCCACTGTTTTCCGTTTTGAGGAGGTAACTGAATGCGTACTCATCTTTTGACGCTTTTCGCACTGATGCTTGTTGTGGGGTGTGGAGGCCAAGCTACCGATGACGCCGCTGCCGATCACGCTGAAAGCTCAGATGGAGAAGCTGTCGCCGCGGTCGAGGCTTTAGGCGAGAACTGGGAGCGACACTACAACATGGGTGCCGGTCATGGTGGTATGGCAGTGAGCCACCTGACTGATACAGCAATCCATTGGACCGGTAGCGGGGACATGTTGTTCGGTAAGGAAGCCATCGTGGCGCGGTTGGAGGAACAGTTGGAGGCAGGGGGATCACAACTTCAGGTTGATACGGAAGAAGTCATCTTCGCGGGAAACTTCTCCGCTGCTCGTGGCACATATGAAGTCGGGAACTCCGATGCGATGATTAAGGGTTATTACGTCACTTTGAATGAAAATGTCGAAGGTAAATGGACTACGCGCGGGGTCATAAACAATATTGTTGAGGGTGAGGCTCTGTCGGGTGGGACAGGGGAAGTAGGAGACCCGCTCGAAGGTGCAGCACTCATCCAGGATGAACTCGATTACTACAAGACGCACTTCAATATGGGACACCCTTCGATGGTGGCAGAGAAATACACCGAAGATGCCGTTGTAATGGCTTCCGGTACCGAGGCCACCATGGGTCGGGCTGCAGCCGAAGCACGTCTTCAGGGGATGTTCGATGCCGGCACGGAGATATCTGATGTAGTGGCATGGCAAGCGCGGGAAATGGATGATCAGTACGTGATGGGGGTTGGCACATTTGCTGTCGGTGGGCCCGAAGGCATGGCCGATGGTCACTTTGCAGGACTCTATAAGCGTGCTGACGATGGTGGCCTGCAGATACACTGGCTTCTGATTTCAAATCACCCTTCTGGCATGTAAGAGGTAACTGCGAACCGGTTATGGCCGGTGGTGGTAAAAAAGGCGGCACGTTCCTCCGGGTCCGTGCCGCCTTGTTACATCATCGGAGGACTCAAAGGTGTGCGGTGACGATCAGTAGAGGGGAACCACATGTTCGGTGGTACATACTCATTTTGATTTCTTCATGAGGTTCGACGTCGTAGTCGTCGGATCTGGCCCGAACGGCTTGGCCGCAGCTATTACACTTGCCTCGCATGGGCTACGTGTTCGAGTGCTTGAAAGTGCGGATCAACCGGGTGGTGGATTAGCGTCCGAAGAACTCACTCGCTCGGGTTTTATCCACGATGTGTGTTCTTCCGTTCATCCCTTAGGTATTGGATCTCCTCTTTTTCGTGCCTTGCCACTTGAGGATTTCGGGCTCGAGTGGGTACATCCATCAATTCCAGTGGCGCATCCATTAGATGAGCAGCCCACCCCCGTGCTCGAGCGCTCTATCGAAAATACTGTCGACCGTCTCGGGCCCGACGGTTCCAGCTACCAACAACTCTATGAGCCACTAGCCGAAGATTGGGACCGATCTATAGTCGAATTGTTGAGTCCAATTCGACCTAACATCTCGGCGCTTCCTGCTGTCCGTTGGGCTTGGCCGGGTCTGGCTAGCGCCCACTATGCGGCATCGGCATTTGTAGGCGAACGTGCCCGGGCGCTCTTCGCGGGTCTTGCTGCCCATTCGATGATTCCGTTAGAGCACGCGCCGTCGGCTGCAATTGCGTTGGTGCTTGGTGCCGCCGGGCATGCAGTGGGGTGGCCAATGCCACGGGGCGGGGCTGGTGAACTGGCAGCGGCTTTGGTCCGTTTGTTAGAGGCGATGGGGGGAGATGTTGTTTGTGGAACTTCAGTTCGATCACTGCTTGATGTGCCACCGGCTCGTGCGACCATTCTAGACCTAACTCCGAAGCCTGCACTCGATTTAATCGGAACACCATTATCTGTCGGATACCGGAAACGGTTAGCCAAGTACCAATACGGTCCGGGTGTCTTTAAGCTTGATTGGGCACTCTCTAATCCGATCCCGTGGCGTGATCCAGTATGTGCCCGGGCGGGGACCGTTCACGTAGGAGGGTCGTTTGATGAGGTGGCGCGTTCGGAGCGTTCCACATTTTTCGGTAAACACCCGGACCAACCTTTTGTACTTGTCACTCAACCTTCGTTGTTCGATGATAGTCGTGCTCCATTTGGCCAACACACGGCGTGGGCGTACTGCCATGTGCCGGCGGGGTCACAACGGGATATGTCCTATGCGATCGAGAGGCAGATAGAGCGATTCGCTCCGGGGTTTCGAGATTGTATCATTGAGCGGTCAACGCTGTCTTCAATGGATCTGGAAAGTCGAAACCCAAACCTTGTGGGGGGAGATGTGGGTGCTGGAGTTCTCAACCTTCGTCGCCTATTACTCCCTATGATTACACCTCGCACTCCCTATGAAACATCGCTCGCCGACGTGTTTCTTTGCTCTGCAGCGACCCCTCCAGGGGCAGGTGTTCACGGGATGTGCGGATTCCATGCGGCTCGTGCAGTTCTGAGACGACGGTTTCATCTGACGATTCCCCGTGATCCGGCTCATGCGCTCGGGCCGAACTTGCGGTTAGGCAACAAGGACTGAATCCTCTTCAAATGCTAAACCCACGGCGTATTGGACTAGTCTCTGGGATTGTTGTCTTTGCGTTTCTGCTGATGATTCCCCATCCCTCCGGTCTCTCGGTCCCGGCATGGGGTGCTGCAGCAGTTGCAATTTGGATGGCAATTTGGTGGCTAACCGAGGCGGTCCCCATCCCGGTCACGGCGCTACTCCCAGTAGTGGCGTTCCCCTTGGTTGGGGCAGGGACTATGCGTGAGGCAGCACTACCCTATGCTAACCCCGTCATCTTTCTTTTTATGGGCGGATTCCTCGTAGCTCTTGCCATGCAGCGGTGGGATCTCCATCGACGAATTGCCCTCCATCTTTTGAGTCGAGTAGGGGCTCGCCAGATATCGTTAATCGCGGGCTTCATGATTGTAACAGCAGGCCTGAGCATGGGGATCTCAAATACTGCAGTCACCCTGATGATGCTGCCCATCGGTCTTTCTGTGATCAGCTTTGCGAATGGTGATTCGGAGGACATCGATTCTTCACGCTTTGGGCTCGCCCTTCTGCTAGGAATTGCGTACGGAGCCTCGATTGGAGGGATGGGTACGCTTGTCGGTACGCCTCCGAATGTATTTATGGCCGGATTTCTAGAGGAGATCTACGGGATTGAGATCTCGTTTTTTACTTGGCTGAAAATTGGTTTGCCTATAGTTGTTATTGCTCTTCCCGTGGTTTTCTGGATCCTCGTCCGATTCCTTGTAAAAGTGGAACGAGTAGAGATTCCAGGAGCCCGTGAGCATATAGCTTACGAATTGAGCGCCTTGGGTCCGATTACGACTGCGCAACGACGAGTCGGCGCTGTGTTTTTATTGCTCGGGGTTTTGTGGGTGATACGGCCCGTGCTCACAGAGTGGGTTCCAGGACTGTCAGATGCAGGGGTTGGGATTACGTGTGGCCTCCTCCTCTTCCTGATTCCGTCGGGGAAGAGAAACCAAGCCCTAATGAATTGGGAAACGGCTGAGAATCTGCCATGGGGGATCCTACTCCTGTTTGGTGGGGGGCTTAGTCTAGCCTCAGCAATCGATCGAACGGGGTTGAATGTATGGCTGGGAGAACAAGTGGCTGGATTCGCTAGCTGGCCGCCAGGATTATTCCTGCTCTTAGTAATTGTTGTGGTGGTCATGCTGACTGAGATCACTAGTAACACAGCGACATCGGCGGCGTTCCTACCGGTTTTGGCAGCCGCAGCAATCGAAATTGGATGGGATCCTCGTTTACTTGTAGTTCCAGCGGCCTTGGCTGCCAGCTGTGCATTCATGCTTCCGGTTGCTACGCCTCCGAATGCTATCGTTTACGGGAGTGGGCAGGTGACCATGCGACAGATGGCGCGAGCGGGCATTTGGGTAAACCTAGTCATGACCGTACTGATATTCGTCTTAACGATGTGGTTGTTGCCAACCGCTTTGGGAGTAGAAGTGCCATGAACATGGGACAATTTATTGTCCGATTCGATTGCGTATGAAAGGCAGTTTGACTCCTTTCTTTCATCTCAAGGGGTCCGTAGATAGCTTTCTCTTCCTTCGCGACGAATCGGCTTATACGCCGGTACGACTAGCCCCTGCCGCGGGCCGGGAAAAAGCGACCCACGGAACGGTGAACGAATAGATGTTAACCTCAGTACGTTGGCGGTTAATTTGGATTGGCGTCCTCTTGGCAATGTGCGCTTGGGCTCTCGTGCCCAAGGAAAACGAGCTAGGGGAGCGAGTCTCGCCGCTGAATCTTGGGTTGGATCTCCAAGGTGGGATGCACCTGGCCGTCGAGATCGTCGATCCTGATGGTACACTTACCGGGGATACTCAGGCTGACGCGGTCGAACGCACACTGACAACGATCCGAAATCGGATCGACCAGTTCGGTGTTCGGGAGCCCACGATCCAACGCGTCGGCGATCGTATTGTTGTTGAGCTGGCGGGAGCCTTCGATCCCGATCGGGCGAAGGCGATTGTAGCTCAAACAGCATTTATGGAGTTCAAGATTGTCACCGATGGCCAATCGTTTGTTCAGGCGCTTGAGCGGATCGACGCGGCGATTGTGAACGAGGTGGGTGTGGAGAACCTCGATACGAGCCCCCTCGATACAGCACCTGAGGTTGACCTAGGGCAGATCTTAGGCGCCACGGAGGACTCCGCGGCGGTTGATTCTCTGGCCGTGAACGAGGCAGGTCCCGTGCCATCGGGAGAGACCGCGACCGACTCGGCAGAGGCTGGGGTTGTTCCGGATCCTGCGACGTTACGTGTATTGACAGCATTGTTGAGCCCAGGGCGAATCCCGGGCGAATTTCTAGTGACGAGTCAAGATCAACCCATGGTTGAGGGCTGGCTCGAGTTGGAGAGTGTACGACAGTTAATCCCGCGCAATGTTACGCTGCACTGGGGGGCGGAAGATATCGGTGCGGGAGGAAATACTTATACGCCGCTCTATGTGCTCGAGCTTGAGCCATTGATTACGGGTGATCTCCTCGAGGATGCCGGCCCCGCGACTCGGGACCCAACGTTCAATCAGCCGATTGTTCCGTTCCAGACGACTCGCCGCGGTGCGCGGGTGTTCGAGCGTGGGACGGCACGAAACATCAATAACAACATGGCCATAGTTCTGGATAATCGTGTCCAAAGTTACGCGGTCATCCGGAGTGTCTTGAGCCGACGAGCTCAGATTGAGCTCACGCCCGGCTCGTCCTTTCAAGAAGCTCAAGATCTTGCGCTGGTCCTTCGAGCGGGTGCTTTACCGATGCCCATTGAGATCGTGGAGGAACGAAATGTCAGTGCTTCCCTCGGGGAAGATTCGATCCGCCAAGGAGGGACTGCTTTCATTATTGGGATTGTATGTGTCGTCTTTGTTATGATTGGGTACTATCGGCTAGCAGGGCTCCTCGCCGTTGGTGCCTTGGTTGTCTATGTGATCTTGATGCTTGGAGGGTTGGCTGGCCTACAAGCGACCCTGACGTTGCCGGGAATCGCCGGACTTATTCTCTCTATTGGGATGGCGGTAGATGCGAACGTGCTCATATTCGAACGGATTCGGGAAGAAATCGCGACCGGAAAGACGCCGAGAACGGCGGTAGAGTCTGGGTTCGACAATGCACTATCTGCCATTGTTGACGCGAACCTGACTACACTTATTACCGGTATCATCTTATTTCAATTTGGTACGGGTCCGGTAAGAGGGTTTGCAGTCACATTGTGTATCGGAATCCTCGCATCTTTTTTCTCTGCACTCTACGTAACCAAGACGTTTTTCAATATCTATTTGAACCGCCGAGGCTCTAGCGAGTCAGTGAGCATCTAGGGGTAGAATGAGGGTATTCGATAAGGCCAGTTTCAAGTTTCTTCGTCTCCGGAAGCGGGGATATGTCGTCTCCGGCATTTTTGTGACCGTGGGTCTCGTATCGATAATACTCCGCGGCGGCTTAAATGCTGGAGTTGAATTCACCGGCGGAACACTGCTAGAGGTACAGTTTCAAGCGTCAACGGACGTCGCTGAGATTCGTGACGCGTTGACCAATGCCCAGATTTCCGGCGCCCAGATCCAACAGTTACGTGGAATAGGTGAAGTTAGCCAAGACTACCTGCTTCGGGTCCCTTCGTCCGCCGATGACGCTGGTGAGGCTGAGGTGCGGTCCGAAGTGGAGGCGGCTCTCAGCTCCAGCTTCGGACCTAACTTCGAAATTGTTCGTGGAGACGCGATGACGGCGAAGGTTGGGAGTGAGTTTCAGAGGAAAGCGGTTATTGCTGTTCTGCTCTCCTTTCTTTTGACATTGATCTATCTCGCTTTTCGGTTCGAGTGGCTATTTGGAGTGTCTGCTGTGGTGGCCACGGTGCATGATATGATGATTACTTTCGGATTCATCTCCCTACTTGATTTTGAAATAAGCCTAGCTACGGTGGCTGCGATTCTCACGATCATCGGGTACTCGCTTAACGATACGATCGTTGTGTTTGATCGTGTTCGAGAGAATTTGAAGAAGAAGCGAAAAGAGCCGTATGAAGAGACACTGGACCGAAGTCTCAACGAAACTTTGCCGCGAACTGTGCTTACCAGTGGGACTACGCTTGTAGCCCTTGCCGCTTTAGCCCTCATTGGTGGAACCGTGATCCGCCCCTTCGCGACAGTGTTAATACTAGGTGTGGTGGTCGGGACGTACTCTTCGATCTTGGTGGCATCTCCGGTCCTGCTCGAACTCCACAATAGGGCACGACGGCGGGCGGCTTCTGCCGCTCATGCGGCGGGGTGACTTCACCGCCTCTCTTCGATTCACACCTCCACCTGACAGCGGGGCGATTCGATGAAGATCGTCCCGATGTGCTGGCTCGTGCTCACGGTGCTGGTGTCACTCAGATGGTTACTATCGCTTCTAACCCTGAGGATGCGCGAGTGGCAGTAGCCCTTGCCGCGAACACGCCCGGCGTTTGGGCTACGGCGGGGCTCCATCCTCATGAAGCATCTCGGATATCGGAAACTCTCTTAGGAGAGCTGGAAGAGTTGACCAAGAAAGCCAACGTAGTAGCGGTAGGCGAAACTGGACTTGATTTTCACTACGATCACTCGCCTCGTGATACTCAACTCTCAAGTTTTCGTGGGCATCTTGATCTGGCGGCAGATGTACACCTTCCGGTTGTCGTTCATTCTCGGTCGGCAGAAGAAGAGACGGCTCGATTAGTCGTCGAATACGGAGACCGAGTAAACGGAGTGCTACACTGTTTTGCAGGTGGGGAAGAGTTGTTGCAAACAGCGGTAGACATGGGGTGGTATGTTTCTTTTTCTGGACTTGTCACGTTTGTCGACGAACTCGAAGGTTTGGTTGAAAAAGTCCCACTTGATCGGATTCTTGTTGAAACCGATGCTCCTTATTTAGCACCGTCACCCAAACGGGGTAAACGAAACGAACCAAGTTTTTTGCCTTATGTTTGCGAACGACTTGCCAAAATCCTGGGCATATCTTTTGATGATATGGCTATGGCGACCACAGAGAATTCCTGCCGCTTCTACCATCTGAGGGACCACGGGTGACGGCTCCTAGTGGGAGTGGAACGGTGGGTGAAGACGCTTATTCCCAACCTGACGAAAGTGCCTCGAGTAGTTCGATGATGGAGGTTGGCCCCTCGCCACGCCCGGTTGAGATTCTTCCGGATCATGTAGCAAACCAAATTGCCGCCGGCGAGGTGGTAGAACGTCCTGCATCAGTTGTGAAAGAACTGGTGGAGAATGCGATTGACGCGGGTGCTACACGCGTGGAGGTGTCTCTGCGAAACGGTGGCAAAACGGAGATCCGAGTATCCGACAATGGCCACGGAATGTCGAGTTCTGACACACTTCTTGCCCTCGATCGACACGCGACAAGTAAGATCCGAACCGCCGATGATCTGCGTAAGGTTGATTCATTCGGATTTCGAGGTGAGGCACTTCCATCGATCGCGGCGGTGAGTCGTTTTGAGATCCACACGGCGACGGAGTCTGGCCTGGGGACCCGAGTGCGAGTCGACTTTGGCAAGATTCGAAGCTCCACGGAACTCGCGCGTGGACGGGGTACGACTGCATTGGTAAAGGCATTGTTCCATGATTTGCCAGTGAGAGCAAAATTTTTGAGAACTGCAGCCGTTGAAACAAGGGCTGCGAGTGAGGCTCTAGTCCTCCTGTCGCTCTCAAACCCAAAGGTGAGTTTTCGGTTGGAGTCTAACGGGCGACGGTTACTCGAATTGGGTTCGAAAGAGGATTGGCTCACACGGATCGGCCGTCTTTGGGGGGACCTGTCTGAGACTTTGATCCCTATCGAAGGTCGCACGGGTTCAATGAAGATAAGGGGTTTTATACAAAGGCCAGATGCGGCGCGACCGAGAGGTGGGCGGAGGTATATTTTCGTTAATGGACGTCCCTTTCGTGACGCGGGGTTGCTCCGAATTGTAGATGAAGCCTACCGAACCACTGTAGTTAAAGGTGTTCACCCATCTGCATTCCTTATGATTGAAATGGACCGACCCGATGTTGACGTAAATGTCCACCCTGCAAAAGCAGAAGTGCGATTCCGGGACCGTGGGTCGGTAGAGTCGGCTATATCCGGAGCAGTGCGCGAAGGCCTGTCTCGACTTGATTCAATGAAACCGCTCGGAGCAGTCGAAAAAACTCGACGGAAACCTGCCAATGGGGCTAGCAAGGATAAACGATTGGGATACGGGAGTGGGGAGCGAGTTGGGCAAGCCTCGAGTGGCATGCCTCAACTAGCACTATTCGTATCGGGGAAGGCCGCGGAATCGGGGATTGAGAGTGCAGGGGAGCGATATGTTGATGAAACTTTGTCCGTGTCGGAAGCGACGTTCGAGGGGCCCGAGCTATGGCAATTACATGATCGATATATTTTGGCTGCTACTCGAGAAGGTTTGTTGCTGATTGATCAACATTCAGCGCACGAGCGGGTCTTGTACGAAGAGATCATGAAACGGTTCGAGTCGGGGGGAGGGTGGGCACAGGCCCTCTTGTTCCCCATCACGCTTCAATTCTCGCCTTCAGAAGCAGCAGCGGTCGAGGAGCTTCTTAGCTTACTCGCCCGACTGGGATTTGAACTCGAGCCGTTCGGTGAACGTACCTTTATCATGCATGCCAGCCCTCAGCCACACGCACGCTTTGATCCGGAGCGGTGTCTGCAAGATATGGTTCGCGAACTGACAGAAGGGTCGCCACTTGTCGATTCTGCCCGCAACCAACACGAAAGAATTGCGAAAAGCATGGCGTGCAAAGGTGCAATAAAAGCTGGTGAGCATTTAGCATCAGAAGAGGCACGAGAGCTTTTTGACCGTTTGTTTGCAACAGAGCTCCCAGGGCACGACGTCCATGGCCGGCCAACGATAGTACGATTGACGGTTTCTGAACTTGACCGTCGTTTCGGCCGCGGTTGAGCCGAAATTAGACATGCATGAGTCGGTCCCGACATCGATGCCACGGGCGCTCGCGATTGTGGGCCCGACCGCTTCCGGGAAAACTTCATTGGCAATCAGGGTCGCACATGAAGTTGAGGGCGAGATAATCTCTATGGACAGTCGGCAGGCCTATAGGGGTTTTGTCGTGGGTACGGCTGCTCCCACACTGGCCGAACGGGAATCGGCTGTTCATCACGGGGTAGGGTTTCTAGATCCTCATGAACGTTATGGAGCTGGCCGTTTTGTGCGATTCACTGAAGCATGGTTGTTGGATATCGAGGCTAAGGGACACACGCCAATTATCACCGGAGGAACTGGGCTCTTTCTGCGAGCATTGACACACCCGATTTTCAAGGAACCGCAAATTGATCCGGACCGTCGTACTGCGCTAGAAGCATGGCTTACAGGGTGTAGTGCTCCAGAGTTAGAGCGTTGGGCTAGGCGGTTGGATGAGGTTCAAGGTGCAAGGTCTCCAGGTTTCGACCGCCAACGGGCTCATCGTACCATTGAATTGGCCCTTCTTAGCGGCGCACCATTGAGTTGGTGGATTGAGAATGGTAAGACTGATCAAGTCCCGCTGGGTGTGCGCACTTATCAATTGGTATTATCAACAGATGTTCTCCGAGACCGGATCCGAAATCGAGCTTTAGCAATGGTCATGTCTGGTGCGTGGCAAGAGGAGGTCCGCGGAATTATCAAGACTGGTCTCGATCGGTCTCCTGCGTTTGGTGCTCTTGGCTATAGTGTTATTGCTGCCCTCCTGAAAGGTGAGATGACCGAAGAAAAAGCTGCAGACCAAATCTTTTCCGACACGTGGGCGTATGCGCGTCGTCAACGAACTTGGTTTCGACACCAACTGCCGAAAGACGCGATTGTGCTGGACGGGTCCGAGTCGATTGAACAACTTACAAAACGCATCTCACAAGACTGGAATGGATTGCATACGGAGTCATAGCATATTACAGCTGTGTCCGTGGTGTGTATCTTGGAGGTGGCCTATGAAAGTGCGGGGAGCATGAAAATTGGCATCACCTGCTACCCGACCTACGGTGGTTCTGGGGCTGTCGCTACAGAACTCGGGTTGGAGCTTGCTCGAAAGGGACACGAGGTACACTTCATCTCGTACGCTCAACCTTTTCGTCTGACGCAATTTAAGGACGGCGTCTATTTTCACGAAGTGAAACCGAACCAGTATCCGTTATTTGAATATCCACCCTACTCGCTAGCCCTTGCCGTCACCATGCATGAGGTCGTTCGTCGGGAAGAGCTTGATCTTCTCCATGTTCATTACGCTCTCCCTCACGCGACTGCCGGTTGGATAGCGCGTGATATGCTTCGTGCCAGTGGCCGAGATGTAAAATTGGTGACGACACTGCACGGAACCGACATTACGCTGGTTGGCCAAGACCCGTCATATTGGTCAATTGTTCGATTTTCGATTGAAAAGTCTGATCGTCTTACAGCAGTCTCTAGTTGGCTTTGTGATCGGACTTACCAAGATTTTCAGTGCGAGCAGAGTGCCATAGATGTGATACCAAATTTCGTTGATCCGGACGTTTACGATCGAGCACGCTATGCTGGAAAACATGTTTTAGGCTTGCCGGGCGAACGGATTGTGATGCACATCTCGAATTTTCGACGAGTGAAACGAATTCCTGACGTCATCGAAATTTTCCACCGAGTCCAGTCAGAGTTGCCGGCACGGCTCGTACTCGTTGGAGACGGCCCAGAGCGGCAGGCAGCAGAAGATCTGGCCCAGAGGCTGGGTATCTCAGACAGGGTGGTGATCTTGGGTAAGATCGAGTCAGTTGCAGAGCTTCTCGCGAACGCAGACCTTTTTCTCTTGCCTAGTGAGCAGGAGTCTTTTGGTCTCGTGGCTCTCGAGGCTCAGGCATCCGGAGTCCCCGTAATTGGAACTGCGCAAACGGGCCTCGCGGAAGTGGTTCAGGATGGAGTGACTGGATCACTGCATGCAGTAGGTGATGTGGATGCCATGGCTGAAGCTGCAATCGCTCTCTTGACGGATAAGGATCGTTGGACTGCTGTTTCCCAAGCGTCCCGTGCATGGGCAGTTGAAAACTTTGCGACATCTCGTGTAGTTCCAAAATACGAGAAACTGTATCGGGAAGTACTTGGCTTGTCGCAGTCAGACGACATGCTAGGGTCGGACGCTTCGTAACGTGAGCTATCTTGAAGCTGTAGTTTTAGGTGTGATACAGGGCCTCACTGAATTTTTACCAGTGTCGAGCTCTGGCCATCTTGTGCTTGCCCAATCTCTCATGGGTGTCGAATTGCCGGGCGTCCTGTTCGAAGTGGTCGTTCATCTGGCGACCCTATGCGCGGTATGTTGGGTATATCGTTTACGCCTTTCGCAACTCGCGCATGGTCTCATTAGGAGAGATAGGGCTCAGTTGATTTATATCGGGATGTTGGCGCTTGCTACGATCCCTGCGGCTATCGTTGGTATCTCGATGGGCGACACTATCAGAGCTGTCTTCGAAAGTCCGATTGTTGCCGCGGGATTGTTATTGGTAACGGGTTGTCTTGTGCGATCGATTCGAACGCGTGGCCCGCTTGCCACTCGTAACGAGTTGGAACCCCGAGATGCTTTGGTCGTCGGAGTCGCGCAGGCAGTGGCTATTTTCCCTGGCATCTCACGCTCAGGAAGCACCGTCGCGGTTGGTACTGCACTGGGGATAGATGCGATTCGAATGGCGGAGTTTTCCTTTCTCCTTTCGATCCCAGCAATTGGTGGTGCGGCAGTGCTACAGCTACGGGACGTCAGTACCGTTGGTGCCGTGATTGGTGCAGGCCCGCTCACCGTCGCATTTGCCGTGGCAGCCGTATCTGGCATCTTTGCGATCCATATTTTCCTTAGAATGATTGAACATCGAACGTTCCATCGATTTGCCTACTATTGCTGGAGTGTTGGGTTAGCCTATCTGTTGGCGGCCGCAATCTGGCCGGAACTCCGGTGATCACAATTGATACGGCTCTTCAGTCGGTTCTTTCACTCGTGCGCACTGCACTGGAGGAGGACATCGGAGATGGGGATCGAACGACGCTCTGGGCTGTTCCTTCCGATGTGTGCGGTTCCGCGCAGGTGATAGCAAGAGCGGAAGGGGTCATCGCTGGAACCGAACCGTTCGATCTTGTCCTCCACGAGGTTGATGCTGATTTGGTGATCAATTGGAGCAGGCTAGATGGGGATCATGTTGCAGTGGGAGAGGAAGTCGTAGAGGTGCACGGATGTTTGCAATCGATCCTAATGGCTGAACGAACGGCTCTAAACTTTCTTGGCCGATTGTCGGGTATCGCGACTATGGCGGGGCGGTTTGCGGATGCTGTTGCTGGGACCGGTACCCAAGTGGTCGATACCCGTAAGACGACACCCGGATGGCGCGCTCTTGAGAAAGCTGCGGTTGTGGCTGGAGGTTGCCAAAATCATCGCAGAGGCCTGTTCGATATGGTGCTTGTTAAGGAGAACCATCTGCGAGCAGCTGGTGGCATTGGCCCAACTCTTGAAGCAGTCCAGCGCAGGGCGCTCGCTGAGGGGCTTGAAGTAGAGATCGAGGTGGCGACGCTTGCAGAACTCGCGGAGGCCTTGGGTCACAAGCCAGACCGCATTCTTCTCGACAACATGTCGACCGATGAGCTACGTGAGGCTGTCCGTATAATCAGGGGCTGCCCGCCCCCTCGGCCAATTATCGAAGCTTCAGGTGGAGTTACAGAAGCAAATGTGCATGACATTGCAGAAACAGGAGTGGATATGATTTCCGCTGGGTGTCTAACACACTCGGCCCCTCCGCTTGACCTTTCATTACTCGTGGATGGTTAGCGACCTATGACTTCACGTCAGGCGAGTAGTTGGCAGGGAGTCCGCGTCTCAGATCTCCGGTCGCGTTGGGAGCGTGAGGAAGTCTATGTCTTTGAAAGCGTGGCCTCCACAAATGATGTGGCTCGGGAACTGGCTGACAATAAGGCGTTGTCGGGCTCCATCGTCATTTGTCAGGAACAAGTGGAGGGGCGGGGACGTGACGGTCGCGAGTGGGCATCGCCGGCACATGCTGGAGTGTACTTGAGTATGCTGTTTAGGCCTAAAGGAGAATGTGTAGAACCTCTTGTGACCGTTTTGACTGGAGTGGATGTGGCCACCGCTCTCACGGCGGAGTTTCCTGGGTTGGCCCCTTCAATCAAATGGCCCAATGATCTCATGGTAGATGAGCGCAAGCTTGGTGGCATACTGGCTGAGGCTAGCTCGGCCTCGGATGGTTCGCTCGTCCTCATACTTGGAGTTGGAGTAAACGTTCGACAAGCGAAGTTGCCAAAGGAACTCACGGGTGCGGCAGCAGTCGACGAGTTTGTGGAAGGAGTTGATCCCCTCAGAGTGGCAGATGCTATCGTTTGCGGGTTGGAACGACGGGTTGCCCGTTTACCAATCTTGCTAGATGAGCCTGCACTTTATGAGTTTGATCAACTGGATTGGCTGAGGAACCGTCGAGTTTGTCATCAGTTGCCGGAGGCCGCACCGGTGTTGGGAGTAGCGGCGGGGATTGCCTCAGATGGGGCTCTTTTGCTCAGGCCTGATCACGGCGCATTGGTTCGAGTGATGACGGGCTCAGTTGAGGTGTTACGGGGTTAATGAGGGGAGCGGCTGATTTAGTAGTGATTTTTTTGAGAGGAGACGACGCGTGATCCTCACCGTCGATATCGGGAATACAGAAACAGTCCTCGGGCTTTTCGAAGGGCGTGCTGCAGTTCAAGTGTGGCGCGTTGCGACTGAGCGTGATCGCACCGCAGATGAGATTGTTCTCCTTGTGCGAGGTCTACTTGGAGCAGATGGGGTGAATGCTACTGACCGTATCGTGGTTGGGTCGGTAGTGCCCGTTCTGAACCGTGCCTGGAGTGCGATGGCCGAAATTCTAAGTCTGCCACTTCAGTTTCTCGATGGTACATCGCCCGTGCCAATTCGTCTGAGAGTTGATCACCCCAGCCAAGTGGGAGCCGATCGTATCGCCAATACGCTTGCAGCGGTTGAATTGTTTTCGCGAGATACCATCGTGGTTGACCTTGGAACCGCAACAACGTTCGACTGCATTTCTGCTGACGGTGTCTTCCTCGGGGGTGTGATTGCTCCGGGCCCGCGCACGGCTTTAGATCAACTGACACGTTCTGCTGCTCAACTCCCTCAGGTAGAATTGCAACCGCCAGCTAATGTGATCGGGACAAACACATTGGATTGTCTTCTTAGTGGCGGGTTTTATGGGGTCGTGGACGGGATCGACGGTATTGTGATGAGGATTTTGAAAGAATGGGGTCGTGAGGAGCCGCTTGTTGTGGCCACAGGAGGACTCGCAGATGTCGTGGTACCATACTGTAAATCTGTGGATCAAATAGTGCCCGTTCTGACTGTAACCGGCCTGGCAATCGCAGATCGATATTTGTTCGATTGACTGTCCGAACGGTACCCAATGTCAACGTTGTTTCATACCTACCGAAATAGGGTCCCCGCTACAATCTGACATATAGTAACGCCAAGACGGCAGCACGATGCCTAGCCTATGGCTGAATTGCTGCCAAAAGGGCCTCATTCTGGGGCGCAATTTGGGCATGCAAAATGCATAATGAGCCTGCTGGACCCTCTTGGGTCACGTGTGGCCAAGAAACCTTGTTTACGACTCGCGGAGGCTCCATATTATCCTGCTTGGCACTCGCCGAATAAGAGTGCTAATCACGTCAACGCCGCGCGCAACTGGGTGCGGCAAGCCACTTATAATCAGGAGGAACGGGCAAGATGGCTAATGCCTCGAAAACGAAGTTGGACATATCTCCCATGGCGGATCGTGTAGTGATTGAACCGCTCGAAGAGACTGAGGAGATGCGGGGTGGACTCTACATCCCAGATACGGCAAAAGAAAAACCGCAACAGGGCAACATCGTTGCTGTTGGACCTGGACGCCTAAACGACGATGGAGACAGAGTCTCAATGGAAGTCAAGGTTGGAGATCGCGTCCTCTACGGTAAGTACGCAGGTACCGAGGTAACACTCGAGAATGCGGATTATCTCATCGTCAAAGAGAGCGACATTCTCGCAGTCCTGTAGTAAGTACGTGTGTACACCGTCAGATCTTCGCTCGAACTTCACAAGGTAATGAAGGTGTACGAAGTATCATTCTGTTAATTAGACAGTTACAACACTTGAACGATACGCCCTGTTGGGGCGGAGGAGATTAAGATGGCGAAGGAGTTGGTATTTGATACCGAGGCGCGACAGCGCCTTAAGGCGGGCGTAGATAAGCTTGCCCGCGCGGTTAAGGTCACGCTTGGGCCCAAGGGTCGGAACGTGGTTCTCGAAAAGAAGTTTGGTAGCCCGACTATCACGAAGGATGGTGTGACAGTCGCAAAAGAGGTTGAGCTCGAGGATCCCGTTGAGGATCTCGGCGCAAAGATGGTGAAGGAAGTAGCGACCAAGACGTCGGATGCCGCTGGTGATGGAACGACAACTGCTACCGTCCTGGCACAATCGATCTTCACCGAAGGCCTCAAGAGTGTTACGGCTGGGGTGAACCCGATGGCTCTTAAACGCGGGATCGATAGCGCGGTCGATGCCATTGTCACGCACATGACCGGGATTTCGGTCGAGACTTCCGGCAAGAAAGAGATTGCCCAAGTTGCGGCTATATCAGCCAACAGTGACATGGAAATTGGAGATCTTATTGCCGACGCCATGGAGAAGGTAGGGAAGGACGGAGTCATTACGGTTGAGGAAGCACGGGGTCTCGAGACCACACTGGAAACCGTTGACGGGATGCAGTTCGACCGTGGTTATCTTTCTCCGTACTTCGTTACAGACCCGGACAAGATGGAAGTCATTCTTGATGAGCCCATCATCTTGATCCACGATAAGAAGATTTCAGCCATGAAGGACCTCTTGCCGGTTCTTGAGAAAGTCGCCCAGATGGGTAAGCCTCTAATGATCATCGCGGAAGATATTGAGGGCGAGGCACTTGCTACGCTTGTGGTCAACAAGTTGCGAGGCACCCTCAAGGTCTGCGCGGTTAAAGCACCCGGGTTTGGTGATCGACGTAAACAGATGCTCCAGGATGTAGCAATCCTGGTAGGCGGCCAGGTGGTTTCCGAGGAACTTGGGTTCAAATTAGAAAATGCAGTCGTCACGGACCTCGGCTCTGCGAAGCGCATTGTTATTGATAAGGACGATACTACAATCGTCGATGGCGCTGGTGCCACAGATAGTATCCAGGGTCGTATCAGTGAAATCAAAGTCGCGATCGACAAGTCCACTTCGGACTATGATCGAGAGAAGCTCCAAGAGCGGCTCGCAAAGTTGGCGGGTGGTGTTGCCGTCATCAACGTGGGTGCTGCTACTGAGACTGAAATGAAGGAGAAAAAGGCTCGTGTCGAAGATGCGCTCCACGCAACACGGGCTGCAGTTGAAGAAGGTATCGTTCCAGGTGGTGGTGTTGCGTTTCTGCGGAGCCAAGGCGTACTAGACGACTTGAAAGTTGCTGATAGCGACGAAGCAATTGGGGTCCAAATTGTGAGGCGCGCCATTGAAGAGCCGATTCGTCAGATTGCGGCAAATGCAGGCGCAGAAGGCTCCATTATCGTCGAAAAAGTGCGCGAAGCAGACGCGCAAAACTTCGGTTATAATGCTGCCGTCGACGAGTATCAGGACATGGTAAAGGCTGGTGTTATTGATCCGACCAAGGTCACCCGCACGGCGCTTCAGAATGCGGCGTCGATCGCGGGCCTTTTGTTGACGACGGAAGCTGTTGTTGTCGACAAACCTGAACCGGAATCGGCGGCGGGACCTGCTATGCCACCAGGCGGTGGGATGGAGGGGATGTACTAATCGGCAAATAAAGGGATGAGCTTTTTCGCCCATTTGTCTAGAAGGACCGAAGGCCCGGCGATGCTGGGCCTTCGTGCATGTGGGTGCCCGATGAATCGCTACCCTTTTGACCTGTGTGAGATCTCGGTTCCAGAGGTGGGTGTGTGGCGCAAAGGTGGATCGATGTGTTGAACGTGTTTTCTTTTACTGCATTTCGGGATTGATATGCATCGCGTCACGCTGGCTAAGACGAGAACGTTTCTTAGGTGGTGCGGGACACCGTGGATGAAGTTTGTCCAACGATAAGGTGGATAGAATGCGTCGCCTTGTAGGGCTTATAGGCATATTCGTGTTTACGGGGGGGTGTGGCGATCACACGGGGCCGGAGCTGGCGACTTGTGTGTTGGAGCCAGGACCGCGCCCTCAAGGACAGGTCCTCACTATATCGCTTACGCCTGGGAGCGTCTGCGAACTTGTACCTGCAGATGTGGAAATGTTTGAACTTGTGCCATCGAACGAATCGGCGGAGTACTTGGCGGTGATTCAAAGTGGGAGTCAGGCCCCGGGGAGCAGTGTGAGTCTTCAACTCGAAGTTAGTGTGGAGGGTGGTGCTACAGGAAACAAACCCTCGAGCCTTGTGATGTCTGCACCGCCCAGGATAAGCGATGAAGCAGAAGATATGGAGCAAGCTTCGCGCGCCGAGTTGCTTTTTCGAGCGAACGCACGCCAAGCATTGATCAATGTGAAACCGCTCCGTCATGGAGATGCCGCAAGCGGAGGATTTGATCG
This sequence comes from uncultured Gemmatimonadota bacterium, assembly GCA_964480515.1. Taxonomy (GTDB): domain Bacteria; phylum Gemmatimonadota; class Gemmatimonadetes; order Palauibacterales; family Palauibacteraceae; genus Palauibacter. The sequence continues at coordinate 155,269 of CAYZOT010000002.1, read as the reverse complement.
TTCAAGGACCTCTGAAATCTCAAAGGCCCAATCTCAGGTTTTGATCGGAGATACGGTCATCTTCACAAATACAGTCGCAACTGATCTTAGCGTTGATTGTCAGGGGATCCACGATATTACCTCCGTGGTGCGTGCAGTAGGAGAAAATTTTGGGATTGTTGAGGACGTTGAAGTCGCCGGTTTAGTTACGCTGGCACAGTATACATCCTTACTTAGGGTGCTCGACGACATTGTTTATCCAGTTGATACCGTTTACTTCGGTTCTCCTGCAGATCTCGATGATAACGGAATCGTTTGGGTGATGTTCTCACCTATCGTCAATCGGGTAACACCGCGTGATAGTCCCACTCGAATTTCCGGTTTTTTTAACCCGAGTGATCTTTCGGACTCTAGCACCTGTGCAGGTTCTAACGAAGCCGAGCTTCTCTACCTATTGGCGGCAGACCCTTCGGGACGTTTCTCGGATCCGGTCCCCTCTGCTTTTGCGACGAAACGTGCTATGACGGTCACTGCTCATGAGCTTGAACATCTTATCGTCGCACAACAAAGAGTGACGATTGGGAATGGCACTTTTGCGGACCTTGAGGAGCCGTGGTTAAGTGAGGGGCTTGCACATACAGCTGAAACGGCGGTCGGCTTTATGTCTGCCGGTCTTTATCCACAAGAGAATCTGAGCTTCTTTGATCTGACTGCTGATCGTCAAGCATTCGACACGCATCATTTTGCTAATTTACGCCGTGCTGGGTTCTATCTCATGGATACGAATGGGACTCCTGCGCTTGGAGATGAGTCTGGTTTTGATCCGGGAGGTGTCTCGTCTCTTCAGATGCGTGGATTTTCGTGGCTTCTACTGCGTTGGTTTTCAGATCAGTTTTCGCCAGTTGAGAGTGGGCTCCTCGGCGGACCTGCAGAAGAGTTGCTCTTCCGAGATCTAGCAGTAGGCGGGGCTACTCGGGCTCGGGGGATTGCTAACCTTGAACGTGTCGCGCGCATTGTAGGAGGCCCAGGAAATTGGGAGGACTTGCTTGCCCACTACGCCCTCGCACCACTCGCGGATGACTTTGCTGACGAAGTGCCTTTATCGGCGCAGTTTACGTCTCTCCAGCTTCGAGACACTTTCGCAGGTCTCAATCGAGAGAAGGGCGATGACGATCCTTTTACGCAACCGTTTCCACTTAGTAGATCTGAAATTGATCTTAGTTTCGAAACCAACGTTACAGAAACTTTTGATCTGAAAGCCTCGACGGCTCGCTATTTGCTGCTCAAGAGCGAAGGTGGTCACCCTTTAATGCATATTACTTTGACTACGGCCAATGGGGAGCGAGTCCCATCATCTGCAATGCTGCAGCTAGTGCTTCTTCAGATACGATAGGGAAGGCGATCGGCATGCGTTATTTTACGTGAGGTGAATATACGGTATGGTGGGCTCCTTATTCGATGACGATATAAAGATGGAGGATATCCCGTTGTATTGAGGGGTAAGACTAGTTTAGACAGAACAATCTTTGAACTATGGATTGGAGTGCATGGAGTGATACGATCGAGTTGGTCATTGAAATCCATCTTGACTATTGGCGGAGTGGCTTTTACTGCCTGCGGGGAAGGGACCACGGATCCCCCTCCAGTGCCACCACTACCACCCGAACCTGTTACGCCAGCCATCAGTCTAGACATGACGTTAGGCGAAGTGGTTACACTGACCGATCCTAGCCAAGTCCGGGTCTTCCAACTCAATGGTGGTGGTGAGTCGCGTGATTATGAAGTGATCGTCCAGAGTGCATCGTCCTCGTTCGGTGGGTGGACGGACATGCAAGTGAAGATCAAGGCACAAGGGGCTTCTGCGAACGCAGTTCCAGTTGAACTGCCGCAACTTTTTCCAACACTTAGCGGATTTGAACGTGAACGGGTTTTGAGGGCATCATCTTTTTCGCGAGAACGAGCTCTCAGGGCGAGTACTCGACGAGAGCTGTTACGAGTGGGTGCGCGTCCACTGCGCCTGAAACGCAACGCTTCTGCGTCCATTGTGTCATCGGGTTCTCCACCCCAACTCGGCCAGATGATGGACTTTACTATTGGAGTCGATGAAAATCTCAATGGTGACTGCTCGAATCCTACTACCATTTCCGGTGAGGTCATGTATGTAGGACAAAACTTTACCATCGTCGAAGATGTCCAGTTCGCAGCGGAATTGTCGAGTAGTCAGCGACTTTCTAGTGCAGATTACCAGAAGATTGGTGACCAGCTTGATACCGTGGTGTTTCCCACCGACGTTGCCTACTTCGGTGCGCCGGCAGATATCGATAGCAACGGGACTGTGATCGCCTTGATTACGGCCGAAGTGAACCGCATGAGTGAGGCGGGGAGTGGCAGTATTATTGCGGGGTTCTTTTGGTCTGGAGATTTGATGGGCAAGGCGTCATGTCCAGCATCAAATGAAGGGGAAATTTTTTATCTTGCGGGACCGGATCCGAACAGCACGTTTGGAGCTGAGATTGATCTGGACTTCGCAAATACGCTCGCGCGAACGACGGTTGCCCATGAATTTTTCCACCTGCTCAACACCCAGCAGCGCATTACGAAAGGTGGTGGGAACTTGAGTACGGATCTTGAACATTCATGGTTAGATGAAGGTTTGGCGCATCTTGCAGAAGAGGTAGCTGGTCTAGCCTCGGTAGGTCTTGGAACGCGGTCAAATTTTGATTTGTCGGCCGTGCTTAATTCGGACGAAGAACTCGATGCGTTTAACGATTTCCATCTGCTCAATTTCGATCGTTTCGGCCGGTTTCTCCAAGGAGGTTGTCCAGCGAAGAGTGTCGGGCCAGCAAATACACAAGCGCTCGGCGCTACAGGAGGAAGCGATCCTGGTGGGGTTGAGTCTCTCAAGTTCAGGGGCTTCGCGTATGGATTTGTTCGCTGGCTTGGAGATCAGTTTGGTCCAGAAGGATCAGGGCAGGTCCCCGGCAGTCGTGAGGAAGATCTGTTTCGGGAACTTTCTTCTGGCGGGCCAAGTCACTTGAGTGGTGTGGCGAATGTTTTGCGAGGCATCCAGGTCGTATCGGGGTCAAACGTGGAATGGCGGGAGTTGGTCGCGTCCTACATGGCATCCCTCGTTGTAGATGATGCAGCGCCTGCAGGGGTAGATCCGCGAACGCAGTTTAAGACTTGGGATCTGCGGGGTTTGTTCCAGCAGGCAAATGACAATCCTGCCGATCTTGGTTGTCCATTCGATCGGACATATCCTCTTTTCCCGGCTGTTGTCACTCTCACTCCATCACTAAATCAGACAATCTCATTCACGGTAAATTCGGCTACAGGCCGTTTTATAAGTATGAGCAGCTCTGGGGTAGCACCTGATGTTGTGCTTGAAGTGATGAACCCGTCTGGTGGCGCCTTGCTGTCAGATGCTAGAGCACAGGTGACGATCATTCGAACGGGGTAGCGCGTACTAGAAGAAGATCGCATATCTTCGGATTCTTCGATTTCCCATTGTGGAAATGAACTGAAGGGTGGAAGGGTTGTAATGATGATGAATGTCCGCTGCATGCTTGTACGTCTGGCGTGCGTGATCATACCTGGAACTGTCCTTGCTGCGTGTGGCGGCGATGGTGCGGTGGGCCCAGGAGGAGGCTCTAGACCAAATTCGCCCCCACCTCCGACAGGACCACCACCACCACCACCAATCGGTGCAACCCTCAGTCTTCAGCCTGGAGAGGTCCGCGTTCTGACTGACGTCGCGTCGATTCGAAGGTTTGCGATCTTGGCTGCTTCTGATGCGCGCGAATATCATATTATCGTTATGAGCACAGCGGAAACTGGAGATGGGACAACTCCGATCAGGTTCCGTGCTGCAAGTGGCACGAGTGCCAATCGAGTGCCAGATCGGGGAAGTGGTCTCGTACCGAGCCGAGCTGAAAGTGGATTAAGAGTGAGGCCTCCTCTCCAAGGGCTTTCGTTAGAGGATCGTATGAAACTTCGGCCTCGCCACCCTGCGTTACGGACACAGATGCTTGATGAACTGCATTATGTTGGTGGGAGACCTTCGAAGAGGACGCTTGGAGTTGGAACGGGAGCGGTCCGGGCCTCACGCACCCAAAACGGGATTGCGGTTCCGAACGTTAATGACACGGTAAGGATTAAGTCGGCTACTACCCCGGGAGGTGGGTTGTCGTGCAATGGGAACACACCAATCGATGGGGTGGTCAAAACTGTTGGTGATAACTTTGTAATCGTGGAAGATCCTGCAGCGGCAGGTTTTTTTACTGAACAAGATTATGCCGAGCTAGACGCCGAAGTAGATGATTTCGTGGCTCCGGTCGATCATTCGTACTTTGGAACACCAGCTGATCTCGATGGAAATGAGCGCACAATTGCCTTCTTTACACGCCAGGTAAACCGGATGAGTGAAGAGGGGAGTGGCAGCATCATCATCGGTTTCTTTACTGAGTTGGATCTGTGGGATCCCGTCGATTGCCCCTCGAGTAACGAGGCGGAAATCATCTGGCTCATCGCTCCGGACCCCGATGGCGAGCAAGGCCCTAGAGTGTCAACCGGATTTGTGAAAGAAATTGCCCGTGGTCTTATAGCTCACGAGTTCCAACATCTACTGAATGCGCAACAGCGAGTGACACTCGGTACGGCATCGGGAGGCGAACAGACTTTCTGGGTAAACGAAGGGTTGTCGCACATTGCCGAAGAAGTGTCAGGGCTGAACCGGATCGCGCTGGGAGTCCGAGCCAACTTTGGGTTCGATGATATTGCTACCGGGACTGTGGAGAGGGCGGCCTTCGATGATTTTCAGCACGGTAACTTCTGGAACGTAGGGAAGTACTTGGAATCGCCGACCGAAATTAATCCGCTCAGCGGGGGAGGCTTCTCTATACGAGGCTTCGGGTATTTGTTCCTGCGCTGGTTAGGGGACCGATACGGTCCTGCGTCTCCTCCGGGGATCCTCGCCGGGTCAGGAGAAGACGCACTTTTCCGTGAGCTTGCACGAGGTGGTTCGCAACATCTGTCGGGCATTGCCAACATTCTCCAGGCGATTAATACGGTTTCTGGAGAGAGCCCTACGTGGGCGGATGTACTCTCTGAGTACTTTGCGGCACAAGCCGTGGATGATGCCGAGGTGAGTGGTTTGCCTGCAGAGGTTCAGTTCAGTACGTGGAATCTTCCAAAATTGTGGGAGGAGATGCGAACAGCTTCGATCTCAGGGCTTTCGAGTGGATACCCACTGGCCACTCGGATCATTCAGATGGGATCCAATGTTTCGTCCACCAACGACTTCGACCTGCTTTCTTCAACGGCAAAGTACTTCACACTTCGCTCGGAAGGGTCACACCCTCGTATGGTCGTGGAGACTATGCATCAACAAACTAGTGGGAACGTCCCGAATGGGGCCGCAGCACGCATCATAGTTATTCGTACTAAGTAGGATTGTGTGGATGGTTACGGTTTTGGAAGTCGCCATATCCCGGAGGCTTTAATCTGAAGGGATTGGCGGGTGGTCGGATTGAGGCCTACTTTTCAGAATTGTCGTACATTCGTACGGATTTTTTCCCCACGTCCATCGACGGGTAGGCCGATGAACGATTCTCAGATCATGATCACGCTTCCAGATGGCTCCAGTAAGGCGCTTCAGGTTGGTTCGACAGTGGCCGATCTGGCGGAGTCCATTGGCCCTGGATTAGCTAAGGCAGCTGTGGCTGCCCGTGTTGATGAGCAGCTTGTCGATCTCTCAAGTGTGCTGCCTGGCGATGCCACAGTCTCCATTGTTACCCGACAAGATGATGATCCGGATGCGCTCTATGTGCTTCGACACTCGGCTGCGCATGCACTGGCTACGGCTGTTCGCGAGGTGTATCCAGATGTCGGCATAGGTTTCGGGCCACCTATCGAAGAAGGTTTCTACTACGACTTTGCAGTTCCAGAACCATTTACGCCTGAAGACATTGATATGATTGAGTCCAGGATGAGGGAGGTTGTAGAGGCTGATTATTCGTTCGAACGGCGCGAAGTAACCCGAGTAGAGGCTGAACTCCTCTTCTCCGATGATCCACTAAAGCTCGAACGACTTTCCGAGATTCCTGAAGCTGAGGCGATCTCGGTATACGAGGATGGCCCATTCCTGGACCTGTGCCGTGGCCCACACGCTCCGAGCACGGGAGAGATTAAGCATTTCAAATTGTTGAACACGGCCGGAGCGTATTGGCGAGGTGATGAGAACCGCCAGATGTTGCAGCGTATCTATGGGACCGCCTTTTTCACCTCTCAAGCACTTGACCAACATCTCGTCCGCCTAGAGGAGGCTAAGAAACGGGACCACCGAAAAATCGGGAAAGATCTCGATTTGTTCTCGACCCAAGATGACATCGGGCCGGGCCTAGTATGTTGGCACCCAAAGGGCGCTCGTATCCAACTTCAGCTTCGCCGTTGGATAGAGGATCTTGTTATTGAGCGAGGTTATGACGTTGTGTATACGCCGCATCTGTCAAATGAGGCCCTCTTTCGACGCTCGGGTCACTTGCCCAATTACACTGAAAATATGTACCCGAGTATGCGTGGTGAGAACGAAAATGAGGCATTCCGGGTCAAACCAATGAATTGCCCGGGTCATTCCACGATTTTTGCGGCGCAGCCGAGAAGTTATCGGGATCTACCCCTGAGACTCTCGGAGATTGCGAACGTCTACCGTTATGAGCGATCTGGCACACTGCACGGACTATTCCGCGTGCGTATGCTAACGATGGACGATGGACATGTGTTCTGTGCCCCTGAACAGGTTGAGAGCGAAATTTTCACGTGTCTCGAACTGGTCGATACAGTTATGACCACTTTGGGGCTCAGTTATCGGTTCGATTTATCCACACGACCCGACGGCGATAAGCGTATTGGTGATGATTCCGTCTGGGATCGGGCGGAGGAGGCGCTCCATGATGCACTTAAGCAAGCAGGGCTAGAGTATGGTGTTGATGAGGGAGGGGGAGCCTTTTACGGTCCAAAGATCGATGTGAAATACAAAGATGCCATCGGTAGAGAGTGGCAGGGTGCAACGATTCAGCTTGATTTCAATCTCCCGGAGCGCTTCGAACTTGAGTATGTCGGACGAGATAATCAACGACACCGCCCCGTGTTGATTCACCGAGCCATCTTTGGGACGTTGGAGCGATTCACCGGTGTGCTGATCGAACACTTTTCTGGTGCGTTTCCACCTTGGCTTGCCCCGGTTCAGTCACGTGTGCTTCCAATAACTGATGCACAGAGTGCCGCGGCTCAGGTCGTCGCAAAACGACTCAAAGCTCAAGGTTTTCGGGTTGAAGTGGATGCTCGGTCGGACACGCTAGGCTATCGAATCAGGGAAGCCGAGTTACAGAAAGTCCCTTATGTACTAGTCGTTGGGGACAGGGAAATTGAGACGGACACTGTTGCAGTGCGTGCGAGAGGTGCTAAAGAGAAACAAATTGTGATTTCGGTTGATGATTTTGTCACGCACCTGAGTGAGAAAATAGAATCTAAGTCTCTTAGCACGAGTACACTCTCAGACTAACTAAACAAACTGCGGTCTGGTCATACGTAGGATTGATTGCGACCAGATCGGTCACGTTGACAACGTGACGTTGTGAAGTAACTTTTCTGCTTAGAAAAAATGAGTGAAGCGGGGTGACTGACCCCCACCCTTTCGGCGCGCGGAATTTTGCGTTGCTGCCGGGTAAGGCAAGCGCGGCTCCTGACCAAGGAGGCGTGTATCCTCACCCGGTCAGCGAAAGCTGGACCGGGTTTTTTGTGAGCGGTGTCAACCGTGGTTAGAGCAACCGCGGGGAGGCATCTACTGGAAACGAGGTGCAGTGAACGAAGAGCCTAGAGTTAACGATCGTATTCGTATAAGTCCGATTCGTTTGATCGATGAGGAAGGTGAACAGCTTGGAATTGTTGCGACGGATGAGGCCCGTTCACTCGCGGTTGAACGTGGACTAGACCTCGTCGAAGTCGCCCCAGGTGCCCGTCCGCCCGTTTGTCGTCTTATGGATTACGGTAAGTACAAATACGAACAGGCCCGCAAGACACGTGAAGCGAAAAAGAAACAGCATGTCATTCACGTGAAAGAAGTGAAACTCCGGCCAAAAATCGAGGCTCATGATATCGAGTTCAAAATGCGCCATGCGAGAAGGTTCCTAGAGGATGGAGACAAGGTGAAGTTCACGCTGATGTTTCGTGGGCGAGAGGTTACACACCCAGAGCGTGGCCGATGGCTTTTGGAACAAGTTAAAGAAGAGTTGTCGGATGTGGCGGTGGTAGAATCTCAAATATCGCACGAAGGGCGTACGATGACGATGTTGATGGGTCCGTCGCGAGAGCATAAAGCGGGCATTTAAGAGTTAGAGGTAGTCTCGAATCAACTTTGATGCTGTGATGAGAATACGGCCCCAATAAGGGGAGCCGGGAAGGGAGCATTTGACCGATGCCGAAGATGAAAACAAACCGGTCTGCGGCTAAGCGGTTCCGAAAGACGGGCGGCGGAAAATTTCTGCGTCAGCGCGCATACAGTAGCCACATCCTCACTAAAAAGAGCCCAAAACGGAAACGACGTCTCCGAAAAAAGGCGCTTGTGTCTGACGCTGACAAAAAACGAGTGAGGCGACTTCTCGGGTAGTAATTGGACTCGATTCGCGCGTCCACTCAAAGACACGTATCGGTGTGTGGTCCATGAGTCTTTGGTTCCGCATCGACAGAATGATTCTTAGCAGGAGGTGCGGGCATGCCGCGCTCAACCAATAGCGTTGCTCGGAACAATCGTAAGAAAAAAATTCTAAAAGAAGCCCGTGGCCAATTTGGGGCGCGATCCAAACTTTATCGCACGGCCAAGAACTCCGTAGAGCGGGGTTGGGCGTATGCGTACGCTGATCGTCGGAAGAAGAAACGTGATTTCAGGCGCTTGTGGATTGCTCGAATTAATGCTGCTTCTAGGGCAAATGGAATATCTTATTCACGCTTCGTCAGTGGCCTGAAGACGGCGGGGATCGATTTAAATCGAAAGGTTTTAGCGGATATGGCCGTTCGTGACCCCGCAGCCTTTACTGAGCTTGCCGAGGTGGCCAAAGCGCACGCCCCATGACCCTGAGTGGTGCATCTCTCCTTGATCAGCTGGCTGCTGTCGAGGAGAGTGGGTTCGACGCGATCCGAAAGGCGCGCGATCCAGATGCGCTTGAGGTCGCACGTGTCCACTACTTGGGCCGGAACGGCCAATTGGCCGGCGCTATGGCGTTGATTGCCGATGTTCCGTCCAGCGCTCGTCGTGAGGTTGGACAAAGGGCTAATGCAGTCAAGAAGGGTTTGACGGCTGCCCTGGAGCAGCAGGCGAAGAGTCTCACGGGAAACGCTACTGAAGGGGTTACTGTCACGGACCCGACGCTTCCGGCCCGAACACGATGGGTAGGTGGCGTTCACCCAGTAACCCGAGTCATCGATGAGATCTGTGATATCTTTTCAGATCTTGGGTTCTCTCGAGTTCAAGGCCCAGAAGTTGAATCCCTCTGGTATAACTTCTCGGCACTAAATATCCCCCTGGATCACCCTGCCGCAGATACGATGGATACATTCTATCTGGACGATGAATTCGTGTTGCGGACACACACGTCTCCGATGCAAGCCCGCGTTATGGAAAATCATCAACCACCTGTTCGCGTCATGGTGCCGGGATTGGCTTACCGTCGAGATTCTTTTGATCCTTCGCACGCGCCTGCATTTGAGCAAATCGAAGGGCTTGCAGTTGATGAAGGTGTTGATTTCATCGAGTTCCGTTCAGCGATCCGGCACTTTGTGCATCATTTTTTCGGCAAGTCGACTGTAAGTCGTTTTCGGCCGTCCTTCTATCCTTTTACTGAACCGTCGGCGGAAGTCGATGTCTCTTGCACCGTTTGCAATGGAAGTGGCTGTTCAACCTGTAAACGCACGGGTTGGGTGACGATCATGGGAAGTGGAATGGTGGATCCGGCCGTATTTGAGGCGGTTGGTTATGATCCGGAACGCTATACGGGATATGCATTCGGAATGGGCCCGGCCCGTATCGCTATGGTTCGACATGGCATTCCCGACATGCGACTGTTGTATGAGGGTGATATGGCTTTTCTGGAACAATTCTCATGAACGTTTCATTTAACTGGATTGATGAGCTGGCTGGGCTCGATAGTAAGCTTAAGAATCCGCGCGCTCTGGCAGACCGTCTAACGATGATCGCGGCCACGGTAGAAAAGGTTGAAGCCGTCGGTGCGGGACTTGACGAAATTGTTGCAGCAAAAGTGCTTGAAGTAGGACCGCACCCCAATGCTGATCGGCTGAGTATTTGCAAAATTGACCGTGGGGATGGGTCGGTACTTGATGTGGTGTGTGGCGCGCCGGTGATCGTAAAAGGCGGGCTCTATCCACACATTGCTCCAGGTGGAACGCTGCCGGGCGGTTTTGCCATTGAGAGTCGAAAGATACGAGGAGAACTGAGCCATGGGATGTTGTGCTCAGAGGTGGAACTTGAGTTGGGGCGAGACAAGAGTGGCATCATGCAATTGTCCGATGGAATCGATCCGGGTGTTTCGGTAGCAAATGTATTGGGTTTTCCTGACACTCGATTGACGCTCGATCTAAACCCCAATCGTGTGGACCTCGCTTGTCATATTGGTGTGGCTCGAGAGGTAAGCCACTCGAATAAGATTCAAGAACGAGTATTCGACGGTCCTGCTTGGTCGCCTGAATGGAAGGATGGTAAGTCTCGGGCGAAGGGGGCGGGTGTCACAATCTGTGTGGAGCTGCCAGATCGGTGCTCGCGTTACATGGCGGCAGTGGTACGAGGGGTTCGCGTGGGGCCATCTCCTCCATGGCTCACCGGTCGCCTCATGGCGGCAGGTTCTCGGTCTATTAATAACGTGGTCGATGCTACGAACTACATTTTATTGGAGCGGAATCAACCACTGCATGCATTTGATCTGACGTCACTTAGAAGATCTCAAGTGTCCGTCAGAGCCGCCCGTGATGGAGAGAAATTAATCACACTCGATGGGGAAGAGCGAAAGTTGATGGGTTCGGCTACGGTCATAGCTGATTCCGATCGAGCCGTCGCACTTGCAGGAGTGATGGGTGGTTTGGATACGGAAGTCACAACCGATACGGTCGACATTCTCATTGAATGTGCGGCGTTTGACCCTAAAGGAGTTAGGGAGACTGCGCGGGTAGCCGGGTTGTCGACTGATGCTTCGTACCGGTTCGAACGTGGCATCGACCGGTACGCACAAGAGCGTGCCTTGATTCGTTGCGTTGAGCTTGTTTTGGCTGTTGCTGGAGGCGAAGCTGATCTTGAAGGTGTTCGAGTTGGAGTAGAACCCACTCCAACGGTAGACCTTCCGCTTCGAATTCGGCGCGTAAACCAAGTCCTTGGGCTTGATCTAGAGGATACGGATGTCGATCGAGCGCTAGACCCAATTGGACTCACCACTATCCAGTCGAATAGTGCAGGCCCCGATGTCTTGAGTGTAGATGGTACTATGCGCATCCAAGTTCCCGGCTGGAGAACAGACATTACTCGAGAGATTGACCTTGTTGAAGAAGTGGCTCGTCGTATTGGATTTGAAGAGTTTCCCGAGAAAGAACGGCGGTTTCGACCAAGTGTTGTTCCCAACGATCCCACTGTAGAAAAAGCGGCCCGCGTGCGCCGTGTCCTTGTTAGTTGTGGTCTATTTGAGGCGCGGAGCCTTCCGTTTATGCCTGAAGAGTACCGAGGAAGTCGTCAGATCGTGGCGGTGCCCAATCCTCTTTCAGAAGCGGAGAGTTACTTGAGGGCAACTATGGTGCCAGTCTTGTTGCGACGACTAGAGCATAACTTTGCGCGAGGCAACCGGGATGTACGGCTATTTGAGATCGGGACCGTTTTCTGTGATCAGAAGTCGAGTGACACGAACGAAACGGGTAGGGAGGATGCACGGGTTGTGGAATCACAACGTGTTGGAGTTGTTTTCACGGGAGGTCGTTACCCGGAACATTGGTCTCAAGATTTAGTCGATGTTGATGTTTGGGACGTAAAAGGTCTAGCGAAAGAAATCACAGAACGCCTGTGCGGTGCTAGACTGGTGGCTGTCCATGAAAACGATACGAGTGAGTTAGATCCTTTAGGTGCTTCTTGGTTGAGTTGGCCTCAATTCCGCGCTGTGAAGGATGGAAAAACGGTTGGAGTTGCTGGGAGAGTGACTTCATCGTCCGTCGATGCCCCACCTTGGGCGGCATCCGTATTTGGGCTGGAGTTTGAACTCGAAGCTGTGGAGAGGCGTCTTCCACCTTCATACTATCAGACCTCACAATATCCTGCGGTTCGGCGCGATCTATCCGTTACTCTACCGATTGGAGTGGAGGCCAGTTCAGTTGAGGAGGCATTGTATGATGTCACGTCTGACCTTCTCGAAACTGTTCGACTGTTCGATGTCTATGAGGGTGACGAGCTCGGAAAAGGACGGCGCGCATTAGGGTGGGCATTTCGTTTCCGCGCGTCCGACCGTACGCTCACGGATCAGGATGTTGAGTCGGAGATGTTGAGACTCTCCGATGCGCTAGAGGAACAGTTTGATGCCAGAATCCGAAAGTCCTAAACGCTACGAAGAAGTTGAGCAGATTTTGGATAGGCTCGCTACCGCGGTCGAAGAGATCACCAAAGAGGTTAGAACTACGCGACAACGAGCTAAGGAAGCCGAATCTGAGCGCAGTAACTTGCAAAAAGTTATGAATGGTTCGGAGGGGAAGCCTTCGGTTAACCTTGATGAACGGATCAACCGTGTCGCGGCCGATAATCAACGCTTACGGGATACATTGGCACGTGCGCGCGATAAAGCGGAACGCCTACGGAACCGCCTCGCCGTAGTGGAGGACGAGGTATGAGTGGAAAAAATGACAGGTCCCTCGTTCGCGTCACAATCTTCGGAGAAGAATACCAGATTCGTACAGATCTCGGTAAAGAGTATACGCTTGGGTGTGCTAAGTACGTGGATGATGCAATCCAGGAAGCCCATGTTCGAGGCCATATAGCAGAACCACACCGCGCGGCCATACTCGCTGCCCTTAAGATAACAGATGAATTGTTCAGAAGTCGTGAGGCTGTAGACGGACTCAGTGAAGTGATTCGAATGCGCGTTTCAGAACTGGTGGGACAGCTTGAGGCGGTGGCGAAAGGGGACGACGACTTGTCCAGTCAAGAACCACTTGAACTCACGCTTGATATGTAAAGGGAAAACCCCACTACGGTTGCGGCTGTTAGACGGCTGGCTCACCTTTCGTAGATAAGGATCTTCGTCTGTGTGATCGGTCAGGCGGTGGCGATGTAATTCGTACCGCATCTTAGATAGATGGTTGAGGTGAGTTCATATATTCGCACCTCGATCCCGAGCGACGTGCACCGGTGGACGAATCCACCGGTTTTTTTATATAGATGGTCGAGATTGGAGTCGCGTCTTGGCAGAATCCGTGGCTATTTCTCTGTGGTTTTTCATTGGCATGACTTGCGCGGCAATCACGTTCGGTGGCTTTGTCGGAGTCCTGATTGGACGTGGAGGCTTGCGAAGAATACAGGGAAAGTTTGAGGAGGAGGCCCATAGTGTCCTGGAAACGGCGCATAATGAGGCGGCTGATGTTCGGAGGGTAGCCGAGCTTGCAGGTCGCAACGAGGCGGAGCAGCTGCGTGAAGAGTGGGCGAGCGAGGCGCAGGAAAGACGAACTGAACTGGAGAGGCTGAGACTCCGAACTGAAGAACGCGGTGAAATTCTAGAGCGCAAGCTCGAAGTGCTAGATCAGCGTCAGGACCGCTTAGACGAGCGACGCGAAGTATTCGAGAGGGAACGAGAAACACTTGAATCGAATCAAGTAGAGTTTGCGAAAGAAGAGCAGGACCTGGCGACCCAACTTGAGGCGCTTGCGGGATTAAGTCGTGAAGATGCTCGCCTCGAGCTTGTCAGCCAGATTCAAGATGAAGCTCGTGCCGATACCGCTCAACACGTTCGAGAAGCTCGTGAGCGAGCGCGGCGTTCCGCCGACCGAGAAGCCAAGAAAATCATCTCGCAGGCTATCGAAAAGTTGTCAGTAGACCATTCCTCCGAAACCGCCGTCTCCGTCGTCGTGCTCCCAAGTGATGATATGAAAGGGCGTATAATTGGGCGCGAAGGTCGTAATATTCGTTCGTTTGAAGAGGCGACTGGAGTTGATGTTGTGGTTGACGACACACCTGAGGCCGTGATTCTATCGTGTTTCGATCCAGTTCGACGAGAGGTAGCAAGAGTTGCTATGGAGCGGTTAGTGGGAGATGGGCGGATTCACCCAGGTCGTATTGAAGAAGTCGTTGAAAAGGCCAACGACGAAGTCCAAAAGACGATGAAGGAGTCAGCAGAGGAGGCTCTCTACGAGTTAGGTATCCACGACCTACACCCGAACCTGGTGGAAGTCCTCGGAGTCCTCCGGTTCCGAACTAGCTATGGTCAAAATCAACTTTCGCATGCCCGTGAGGTTGCGAACATTGCGGCGAATATGGCGGCTGAACTGGCGCTCGATACTGGGCTTGTAAAACGAATGGGGCTTCTCCACGACATTGGGAAAGGCCTCACACACCTGCAAGAAGGAAGCCATGTGGAGATCGGCTTCGAGCTTTGTAAACGTTGTGGTGAAAAAGACGCGGTTCTCAATGCGATTCGTGCCCACCACGGAGAGGAACCCGCTCGTTACCCGGAGACATTTCTTGTTACAGCCGCGGACGCCATTTCAGGTGCGCGGCCGGGGGCACGCCGCGCTTCATTCGAACAATACGTACAACGACTTGAAAAGCTAGAAGAGATCGCCAGTTCGTATGATGGGGTCGAGAAGGTCTACGCGATCCAAGCAGGGCGTGAAATTCGAATTATGGTAACGCCAAACGAAATTTCTGACGAAGAGATGGCTGAGTTGTCGGAAAAGACAGCTCGGCGTATCGAAAACGAACTGCAATATCCCGGCCAGATCAAAGTCGTCGTTATTCGGGAAACTCGGACGGTTGATTTCGCTCGTTAAATAAGGTGCATACCGTTTGTCCTCACGGCGGAATTCCCCCGTATAATGTCCGTGGAACACTACGTAGGAGTGTTATGAAGGCAAAGATGATAGACGGAAATAAGATTGCGGCAGAGATTCGGGCAGAGGTCGCCGAACGAGCTGCTACGCTTAGTGAGTGTGGGGTGATACCGGGATTGGGTGTGGTTCTAGTTGGGGAAGATCCGGCGTCCAGAGTTTATGTTGGAATGAAAACTCGGGCTTGTGAAGAAGCAGGCATCTTAACACGCGATATTAAGCCTTCGGAAGACATCTCACAGGCAGAACTTCTCACGATTATAGATGAATTGAATGACGACCCTCAGATTCATGGCATTCTAGTTCAGTTGCCATTGCCGGGACGTTTGGATGAGACTGAAGTGACCGGACGGATTCATCCTCTCAAGGATGTAGATGGATTCCATCCCATCAGTCAGGGGCGTGTTGCACAAGGAGATCGGACTGCATATCGGTCGGCAACCCCTGCAGGCATCCAAGAACTCATCAAACGAACAGGTGTTGAAACATCAGGGGCACATGTGGTAATAGTGGGGCGGTCAAACATCGTTGGTCTTCCAATGTCGCTCATCATGCTACAGAAAGAAGTTGGCGCGAATTCGACTGTAACCGTTGCTCACAGTCGGACAAAAAATCTCGCCGAAATCACTCGGTTGGGAGAAATCTTGATTGTGGCGATCGGGCGCCCAGAGATGATCACGGGTGAGATGGTGCGCAAGGGAGCAGTGGTGATTGATGTGGGTGTTAATCGCGTCGAAGATCCGACAACAGACAAAGGGTACCGCTTGGTCGGTGATGTCGCTTTTGAGGAGGCAGAAGATCGGGCCTCCTGGATTACCCCCGTGCCAGGTGGTGTGGGCCCAATGACAATCAGCATGTTGCTAAAGAACACGGTAACAGCGGCTGAGCGCGCTACCCAATTGAACGCCTTGGAGCGACCCTCGTTACCTAGATGAATGGAAACAGTCAGTTCTCTGTTTTTGAGGGAGTCGACTCTCAGTTGGACGATCCTCTAACTCCTGATGGTCGTTCGCGCGCGTGTGCGCTATCAGTCGCCGACTTGAATGAGGCCACAAAGCGACTTCTAGATGACCATCTCCCACAAATATGGGTGCGTGGAGAAGTGGCTAATTGGCGTGCTGCTGCATCAGGTCACCGTTATTTTACCCTTCGCGATGACCGTGCCCAAGTCCGATGTGTCCTTTTCAAGGGAGACGCATGGAGACTTCCTGTAGATCCAGAGGATGGCATGGAAGTTCTGGCCCTCGGCCAACCAACCCTATATCCGGTAAGTGGTCGATTCCAAATTATTGTACGCTCTCTTGAGGGAGTTGGAGAGGGTTTGTGGCAGATCGCTTTTGAACGACTTCGAAAGATTCTTGACGCCGATGGTTTGCTAAGCTCCGATCGAAAACAAGCTATTCCCGCATTTCCCCATCGGATTGGCGTGCTCACGTCTAAGAAGGGGGCTGCTCTCCGTGATATTCTTACCGTGATACGACGCCGGAGTCCTTGGGTCGACATTGTTGTTCAGCATTGTCGTGTCCAAGGGGAAGGGGCGGCACTGGAAATTCGCGATGCACTAGAACGCCTCGGTTCGTGGGGACACTGTGATGCGATCATACTGACTCGTGGAGGAGGGTCTAGTGAGGACTTATGGTGTTTCAACGAAGAGGTTGCAGTGCGAGCTGTTGCAGCGTGTCCGATACCAGTTATTTGTGCGGTAGGACATGAGACTGATGTGACACTCTGTGAATTAGTCGCGGATCTGCGGGCTCCAACACCGTCGGTGGCGGCAGAACTGGCAGTTCCTGATGTGGGGGAATTGAAACGAGGTTTGGTTCAGTTCAACGGAGGGTTAGTGCAGGGGCTTAGGCGTTGTGTGCGCCGAGGGAAGGATCGTGTCCGCTTGGTGGAGCGACGATTGCCTAGGTATGCAGTACGGGGGATAGAAAACTCGTGGGCCCAACTTCGACGTCTCGGACAAGACCTCCCACGTGCGATAGGTGGTGTGTTAGAGGCATCAGGAAATCAGGTGAGCGTGCTTGCTGGCCAATTGCACGCTCTGAGTCCATTGAAAACCCTTGCACGGGGGTATGCTGTTCCAACTGGGAGTGACGGTCAGTTACTCTCCGGGGTAGAAGATTTTCATGAGGAAGAGGCATTTCAGTTACGAGTACACGATGGACGGATAAGGGCGAAGACAGAGCAAGTTGAGCCGACGACGTGACCAAACCTAAAGACGTGTCAGGATCTGAGAAATTCGAGTTCGAGACCAGCCTCAAGGAGATTGAAGCCATCGTCGAAAAGTTGGATCGCGATGAGGTGGGTTTGGATGAGGCGATTGAACTCTTCGAAAGAGGGATTGAACGACTCAGTGCGGCTAACCAATGGCTAGATGAGGTTTCTGGTCGAGTGGAAGAACTGGTTGCCAACTCGAAAGGGGTACTTGGCACTACTCCTCTTGTAGAGAGTGTTGAAGAGGGAGAGGGTGAGATGGACGAGTCCGATTCTTCAGACTGACATGGATTTTGAAAAGGCTCGCGAGGAAGTAAATCGGGCCTTGGAAGCGTGTATTTCAGAAGAGTTGAGAGATGCCCCATCTTCGATTGCAGCTCCAATACAATATGCGGTGCTTAGTCCGGGAAAACGGATCCGCCCATTACTGGTAATTGCGTCGTGGGAGGCCGTACGTGGGGGAAGTGTGGAGGATACAAAACCCGCACTCTATCGTTTAGCCTGTGCGCCCGAACTTGTCCACGCATATTCATTGATTCACGACGACCTCCCATGTATGGACGATGACAACCTAAGGAGAGGTAGGCCGACCGTTCACGTGTCGTTTGGAGTTCGTGGGGCGACTTTGGCAGGAGGAGCCCTGATGCCGCTCGCCGTGGGTACCATTGGGTCTGCGGCTGATGAATTGGGTGTTGGTCTGGATATTAAGACGGAGATGATTAAAACCTTAGTTGTTGCCTCCGGGGGTGCGGGGATGGTTGGGGGACAACTACTGGATATCGAAGCAGAGGGTGGACAGGTAGATCTGCACACCTTAGAAGAGATACACTTGGGAAAAACCGCTCGTCTTATCTCTGCTTCATGTGTTATAGGTGCTTTGGCAGCGGGGGGGGGGACAGCGGCAATTGAACGCCTTGCCAACTACGGGCTCAAGGTCGGTTTGGCATTTCAAGCCATAGATGACATCCTTGATGTTATTGGATCGACAGAAAAATTAGGTAAATTTGGAGGACGAGATCAGGTGTTGGGTAAGGTGACGACTCCTTCGGTGCTGGGCCTTTCCGGAGCGAAGAAAAGAGCTGAACAGTTGGGCGATGAGGCGATTTTAGAGCTTGATTTGTTGCCGGATTCGGAGGGGCTCCATCAGATTACTCGCCTGATTCTGGACCGTGACCGTTGATCTAGGGTTTAAATAGACGGGCTGAAAAATTGAAGTTCTTACTCGGATAGACATAGGGCTAAACGGATGCGTGTCGCTATCATCGGAAATCCTCAGTACCCGCTTCTCCAATCTCTGCTAACGCGAGTGGAGAAACAGGCTGAGAGCTTGGGTATTGAGCTCAGTTTTGAGCCAGAGCTTGCCAGAGAAGAGACGCGTCGCGTGATGCCTCTGGATCAAATTGAAAAAGATGTGGATCTCGTTCTTACACTCGGAGGCGATGGGACGCTCCTACGAGCAGCACGTGTAGCGGGCCCCTTGGGGATCCCTGTTTTGGGGTGCAATCTTGGTCGACTAGGGTTCCTTACTCTTGTTCCTCAAGAGGAACTAGAGGTTGTATTGGAAAGTGTTTTTCGAGGAGATTTTGAGCTTGAGGAACGCTTGGCCCTAACAGTGCAAGTATGTGGAAAAGGTTCCAGTGGACTCCATAATGAAGCGTTCTATGCCATTAATGATGTGGTGGTTCACAAAAGCGGATTCGCACGACTTATTGGTTTCCGGTTGAGCGCTGATTCCGATGAGGTCGGTCACTACAGCGCAGACGGGATCATTCTCGCGACTGCCACAGGGTCCACAGCCTACAGCTTATCCGCCGGTGGACCTATCGTAGCCCCCACAGTGAAAGGGATCGTTGCGACTCCGATCTCGCCCCACACGCTTGCCGTCCGTCCTGTGGTTTTTCCCGGCGATGCTCAAATCTCTGTCGAGCTTCTTTCAGGCGATGATGATTTACAACTGACAGTCGACGGACAGCGAGGGTGTCTCCTTCAAGTTGGGGACCGTGTCGATATCGCATGTGCAGAACACCCTGTAAAGCTGGTGAGGTTGTCGGACTACTCCTTTTTCACGGTGCTCCGTCGGAAGCTTCGTTGGGGAGACGTACGATCACACCCTGTTTTGGAAGGTTGACATAATCAGTCAATAAAAGTTGGAATCTGGTCCTTCCGAATGGCTGTATTATAGCTCCATACATACACAATTAGGCTTTCCCGGGATCACGGAACTCATTAGGATTTTTGGATGTGGCGTCGTGGCCGAGTGGCTAGGCAGGGGCCTGCAAAGCCCCCTACTCCGGTTCGAATCCGGACGGCGCCTTTAGTCAGTTGATCCGACATGCTGGTGTTGAAGGGAGGCAGCGTGACAAAAAGGGTTAGTGCGAATAATGCCCTCATGTTTTTTCTAATCTTTGTTCCGATCACACTCTTTCTAGAGTACGTAGTTCACGCATCGCCGACATCGCTTTTTCTTACTTCGGCACTGGCTATTGTTCCCTTAGCCGGGCTAATGGGGAAGTCGACTGAAATGTTGGCTGAGCAGGTTGGCGATGGTTTGGGTGCTCTCCTCAATGCGACGTTTGGAAACGCGGCCGAGTTGATCATCGCGATTTTTGCACTCCGTGCAGGCTTGTACGATTTGGTAAAGGCGTCACTCGTTGGTTCGATCATCGGAAATATACTTCTGGTATTTGGTCTTAGTGTATTACTCGGGGGGTTGAAATATCGGCGCCAGGTATTTAATAGGACCGTGGCAGATCTCGGGGCTACCATGCTTCTTCTCAGCGGAATTGCCCTTGTCGTTCCTACTGCGTTTCACCTGGTTCAAGGTGCGAATGACACAGGGTCTCTTGCTCAGAGGTCCCTGAGTCTTGAGATATCGGTTGTTCTCATTGTCTGTTACATACTCTCGCTGGTGTTTGCATTCCGTACGCATGGTCATTTATACCAACGAGCGGAAACCGGAGTGTCGATAGCTACAACCGGGGAAAGCGCAGGCCACGAGGTTTGGTCAAAGCGTAAGTCTTGTGGTTTGCTTCTGACTGCAGCTGCCCTGGTTGGTTGGATGAGTGAAATTCTCGTGTCCGGCGCTGAAGAGGCTGCTCACTCCCTCGGGATGAACGAGGTTTTCGTCGGAGTGATCATCGTTGCTGTTATTGGAAATGCGGCTGAACACTCCACCGCGGTTCTCGTTGCACTTAAAAACAAAATGGATTTGGCGCTCCAGATCGCGGTTGGATCATCACTCCAGATCGCGTTATTTATAGCGCCCCTCCTCGTTTTTCTTTCGTATGTAATTGGTCCCCGACCATTGGACCTCGTCTTCTCAACACTTGAAGTGGTTGCAGTGGTAATCTCCGTGCTAGTAGTTGGTCGAATATCGGATGATGGTGAGACCAATTGGATGGAAGGGGTTCTGCTACTTGCTGTCTACGTTATCCTGGGCTTCGCCTTCTTTAACATACCGTAGATGTTTCGATTTTTCGGAGTGTGGCCTTCAAGGGTTGGATAGGCACGTATCGCTCGTATTCCACTTGTCGTCGAATGCGACCGTTTGCAGTCTGGGATAGGGAATCATCTTCGCCCTTCGACTTGAGATAGGAGAAAGTTGTGGCAATCACCCCTGACAGTTCCATTCGAGACAAGGCTGGTAAAAACATCGAGCGGCGCGATTTCTTCCGAGTTGCGGCAGCCTCTGCAGCGGTCTCTGTCCTTCATCCACGTCCATCGCTTGGCGCCACACCGTTCACAGGTGATGTGTTTCGTCCTGGTCGATTTCAAGAAAATCAAGAAGTTGTGATTCCGTTGAGTAATGGAGAGCCGCCGGCGACCCAATTTCAGGCATGTCCGGGTGGCACGGGAGCCCTGATGGAAAAGTTTTGGCGTGAGGGTGTGAACCCTTTTCAACGCGATGAGATTGAGGTCGCTCCTTGGATTGGTGAAGTTCCCACTACCGAAGAGGAAATCGCTTTTTTGCCTGTTCACCGACTAGCTGCGCTCATCCGTGAACGTCGAATTTCTCCCACTGATTTGTTTGAAATTTATCTTGATCGGCTTAAGCGCTATGACCCTGTCTTGTTGTGCGCTGTCACAATCATGGAGGATCGAGGCCGGGAAGAAGCTCGGGAGGCAGAAGCGGAACTTCGTTCAGGTGTATGGCGTGGCCCACTTCATGGGATCCCTTATGGAGTTAAAGATTTGTTCTCCGTGGCTGGGGCACGCACGACGTGGGGCTCGGCTGATTTTGAAAATCGAACCATTCCCGAAGACGCTGAAGTGGTCGTTCGATTGCGTAAAGCTGGTGCGGTTTTAATCGCAAAGTTGGCCACTGGTGAGTTTGCACGTGGGGATCGGTGGTATCGCGGTCAAACTCGCAATCCGTGGAATACTGAAGAAGGTTCAAGTGGTTCATCCGCAGGACCAGGTTCGGCGACTGCAGCTGGCTGCGTCGCCTTTTCCATCGGTACTGAAACACGGGGTTCCATCGTATCTCCTTCACGGCGCTGTGGTCTGAGTGCACTACGCCCAACCTTTGGACGTGTGAGTCGATATGGCGGAATGGTTTTATCTTGGAGTATGGATAAAACTGGGCCTATGTGCCGGACCATCGAAGATTGTGCGCTCGTTTTTAATGCGATACATGGTGCAGATGCGAAGGACCCTTCCTCTCTGAGTACCCCTTTTCGATTTGAGCGCGCAATGGATTTGAGTGCCGTGATGATCGGGTATACTGACACAGCACCGGAATCGTTTGTCCGGGAACTCAGGAGGTTGGGGGCTGACCCTCAACCTCTACCCGCCCTTCCGGAGATGGTCCCGAGTGCATTGGGTGTGGAGTCCTCCTCAGCATTCGACTACCACGTTGCTCCAGGAGGTGATCTGCCTCCGATTCCTCAAGGATTGACTGAGACGGAGGAGCGTAACTTCACTCGGTTTCGCCGTGGCCGAGATCAACTCGGGATGGATTATGTGCACTCGCAACGGCGCCGTTTGATTGTCATGAAACAGATGGCCGAGGTTATGGATGGATTTGATATGTTCGTGACCGGATCCGGAGAGGTCGGGCTCACGAATCAAACGGGGCATCCGGCGGCGGTTGTACAGTATGACTTTGGGTTGCGAGACCCGGATGCTACGGACCAAAATCCACAGCCACTAACGACAACAATCATTGGAGATTTATTCGCGGATGACCAGATATTATCGGTAGCCCATGCCTTTCAAGCGAAAACGGGTTGGCATACGCGCCACCCATTGCTCGACTGAAGTTGCTCACATAGGTGATACGATGAGTCAGACAATAAAAAACAACTTTAGCCTAGTACGTACCGGGCTATTCATCTTGGGAATCTTCCCGGCGTTGGTGTTTGCTCAAACGGAACGGGTTGAAACAAGCCTGTCTGTTGAACGCCTCGAACGTCTCAGCGGCGTCCTCCAAAATTACGTCGATACCGAACGTATCCCGGGTGCGGTGACCTTAGTCCTACACCGTGGCCAGGTGGCTTACCGGGAAGCCTTCGGATTCCGTGACCGTGAGGCGGCAGTCCCGCAGCGTACTGACGATATTTTTCGTATCGCGTCTCAAACGAAAGCGATCATTAGCGTCGCGATCATGTTGCTTCAAGAAGAAGGGCGCTTACTAATCTCAGACCCCGTAGGCCGTTATATCCCCGAGTTCCTAGAGACAACAGTTGCCGTTCCCGAGGATCGAGGTTGGAGACCCCGGGGATATGAAGTCGTTGTGGCAGATCGCCCCATCACAATTCGTGATCTTCTGACTCATACTTCAGGGATCGGGTATGGCTATGGTGTCGCCAGTGATCGTTGGGAAGAAGCTGAACTCCAAGGTTGGTACTTTGCCCACCGCCACGAACCGGTGGGAGAAACTGTACGACGTATGGCAGGGCTTCCCTTCGATGCACACCCTGGGGAAGCATTCGTTTACGGGTACTCTACTGATGTTCTTGGTGCTGTAATTGAAGTGGTCGCAGGAGTAACGTTGGACGAGTTCCTGGAGGCACGGATATTGAGGCCCTTGGGTATGCTTGATACACATTTTTACCTTCCCGAAGAAAAGCACGATCGCCTTGCTGTTGTTTACTCCTTAGGTGAGGCGGGTTTGACTCGTGCACCAAATGCCGGCGGCATAGACGACATGGTTAGTCAAGGCGCGTATGTGGATGGGCCTAGGAGGAGTTTTTCAGGTGGTGCCGGTCTACTGTCCACAGCGGAAGATTACGCGCGTTTTCTGCAGATGATGCTGAATGGAGGGGAACTCGACGGAGTTCGCATCCTTTCTCGAAAAACAGTGGAACTCATGACGGTGAATCACGTGGGGGATCTCCGCGGTGAAGAGTTGGAAAATAGTGGAGTGGGCTTTGGGCTGGGGTTTGACGTTCTTGAGGACTTGGGTGAGCGAGGTACTCCGGGATCTGTGGGTGAGTTTGGCTGGGGGGGTGCCTATCATTCCGTATATTGGGTTGATCCAACGGAACAGCTCATTGTCGTCTACTTCACACAGCTTAATCCAGCGAACGAATTAGATGACCACGCCAAGTTGCGGACGTTAGTCTACCAAGCTGTGATGGATAACTAGATGAGACCTGCTACCTCTGATTGTCGTGTGACCTCTGAACCAGGTCGAATCGGTAGACATTAGGTTATGTTTCTTAGCCCTGTAATCCGTGGGTCGGCGAGTGTGAAGTGGCGTAGGTCCGTACGGGAGAGTAGATGTCTTAGTGCTTAGCCGGAGTGGCGGAATTGGCAGACGCGCCGGACTCAAAATCCGGTGGGAGCAATCCCTTGAGGGTTCGAGTCCCTCCTCCGGCATTACAGCCCCCCATCAGACCGACATTAGGCCTGTCAAAGATTACTGAAGTGCGTTAATTCGGAATCACGGGCAAGATGACTCGTGATGGGTGCTCCGCATCATGATAAATCCTATTCTCGGCCTTAAGCAGCCGCCGCCGCTCCCATGGTGCATCTAATGTGCCGGGATTGAGATCGAAGCGCGGGTAGTTACTGCTTGCAATGTCGATGCGAATTCGGTGGCCCTGTTGGAACAGGTTACTCACTGGTGGAATCTCGATCGTCAACTCATAAACTTTGTACGGTTCTAGGGGGGTTGGCTGAGCAACAGACTCACGATAACTCGCTCGAATGATTCCGTCGTGGAAGTTCATCTCAAACCCTTCAGGCCAGTCTGGGCTCGGCGGGTACACGTCGATCAGTTTGGCGGTGAAGTCCGTATCTGTCATGGAAGATGAGGCGAAGAGCTTGACCGTGATTGGGCCGGTGAGTTCCATGTCGTTAGGAAGTGGTGCTGTTTGAAATACCACAACATCAGGTCGTAATCGAAGCAGATTCCCATTCAGGTCCCGCTGATCAAATCCGCCGGGGCCCACCTCGACCCTTTCCCAGTATGGCCAACTTCCTTGGAATGCAGCAGCTCCACCCACTGTAGGTACCGGATTACTTGGATCATGGATGTAGGAGGTCGGTTCCGATGGCCCTGGCACATCCGCAGTCATCGTCCCATCTGCGTGAAAATAGTATGGAGTATATAAGGTTTTAGTTAGTGGCCACTCGGATTCATCTCGCCACTTTCCTCCGTGGTAGATGCGATCATCCTCAGTCCGATGTCCGTCCCCTCCGCCCATTACAAAGATCCGCACTGGTGGCTCATTTAGGATTCCAGTGTCGGTGTCCTTCAAAATTTCGTCGTACCAACGAAGTTGAACGGTGTCTAGGTTGACGGCGGCAGGCGGACCATATTCCACACCTCCGACCCAAGTGATATCCGTTGCACAATGACACCAAGGTCCCATGAGAAGTTTTTGGGGTTTCTGTTTTCGCTTGGACATCTCGCTGTACTGAAGAGGCGTTCGAGAAGCATAAATGTCGTACCACCCGCCAAGCCAATAGACCGGCACATCGGGGTAAGTGTCCCAGTGCTCCTCAGTGTTCAGTCCGGCACGGTGCCAAAATGGGCCATAGGTATTGTTTTCGATCACTCCCGCGAGGAACTCTTCATAATTGGGAACGAGTGCGAGGGGAGAAGCCCCGCGGCGGAGCGCGCGCGGAAACCCGTCTACCCACATCAAGAAGTCTTCGTTCATCTTCGTCAAGGCATCTCGAATGACCGGGTCTCTTTCTGCTTCTTGGCTTACTAAAGCTTGCCCCACGACCCATCCAATTCGACGTAGGTTGAAAGCACCTCCTGTATAGATGCCGGTCTCAAACGCATTGTCCCAGATCCATTGGATGGCCTGTGCAGATAGGCCGGGTGGGTTCGTGATCCCAAGGGCTAGTTGGGTCAACCCTCCATAAGAGCCTCCCAGTGTAGCCACTTTTCCGTTTGACCATGGCTGTTTTGTTGCCCACGAAACAGCATCGTAACCGTCGGGTGCAAGCTCTTCGCTGAATGGGTGATAAATACCTTCAGAGGCGTATCTGCCGCGTGTGTCTTGGGCAAGGTAGACGTATCCATTTTGGGCAAAGAACTTTGCCTGCTGTGCCGTTACTGCGCGGTGCTTTCCGTAAGGAATTCGAAACAGTACTACGGGAAATTGGCCGAGTGCAGGATCGGTGCCTTGGGCGGGTCGGTAGACGTCCGTTGCGAGATGAACTCCATCTCGCATGGGGACCATTACGTTTTCTTCGAAATGGACGTCGAAGGGGTTGGAGGCCGGTCTTGAGCATGCAAGTGGCGCTAAGGCACTCCCAATTAGAAGGAGTGCGGTCGCGCTTCGGCTGGAGAGTCGTTTTAACTCCATTTAGAGCCTCTACTGCAGGGGATGATCTAGAAATTACATTATGTAAATTGTGTAAATAGTTGGTATATATTCATTAAAACATCTATATGTCATTTAGTTTTCGAGTGTAACTTTCTTTGCCCGTTCATCCAAATTCGATTTTATCCCTTACTTACTTCTCGCATACCGGTTGCTATGGCGTACGAAATTTGTCGCCTCGCCACCTTCGACCTGAAATATATAGGCTTCGCCGAGCGTATCATCGTCACGAATACGTCGGAATATGTGCCCGTCGATGTGTTGTAGCCGTGTTATAGAAGCGAGGGGATCTGTTGTGGGAAAGGTCACTCCGACGAGTTCGCCTTCCCATACAAGCATTGCGGTCTCTCCGCCGAACGACCCACCGTAGGTACCGGTATACAGAGCCAAATCAAGCATTTGATCCTCGGTCGAGTCCTCTTTCCTTCGATCTTCAGTTGCAGCTCTTATCGCAGGAGCCATGATATCATACGCGCGGCTTGTATAGAGTTGAGCCCCTACACCGAGTGCGTTTGTTGCGAAGGCGGTGGCGACCTTGTCGTCAATTTGGAGTGCGAGGTGTGATCGATATCCTGGGCAGCTCCCACCATGACCAACGAAAGTTTTGTCGTCAGACCGCCACGTGGAAAAACCGAGTCCCCAGTGTCCTTGGAAATCTGGGTCGACCCAATGTACCCGGTGCATTTCTCGAAGTGTATTTTGACTCAAGATGCTTTCTTCGGTTCCATCCAACGTGCGGAATTGCCAGGATGCAAAACGACCGAGGTCCTCTACGGTTGAAGCATATCCGGCAGCTGGTGAGATCCCTCGTGCCTGAAAGAGGGGGAGGCGCTTTCGAATTCCTTCCCGTGTAATGGCGCTGTACCCAACTGCGAGTTGGTCACCCCAGAGCTCAGCGGGCATTTCTGTGGTGGTACGGGTCAGTCCAAGCGGTTCTAATATACGGTTGCGTATTAAGCTCGCGTAGGGTTCATTCGAGACTGTCGCGGCGACTTCACCGGCAAGTGTGAGTCCGAGGTTCGAGTACTGGAAGTAGGTGGAAGTGGGATAAAGAGTTTCCTGCCGTGAGAGCCCATCGATGATTTCTTCGCGACTAGGAAACTCAAAGGTTGGCGCCGTCCAGTAGGGATGGTTGGATTCTCGAGGAAGGCCGGATGAGTGGGTTAAGACCCCTACGATAGTAGCACTGCCTGCCTCGGGGCGTGTGTTTTCGATGTTGAACCACGGCAAGTGTTCCCGGAGTGGATCATCGAGTCGGAGCTTCCCCTCATCTCGTTGCTGCAAGACTGCGATCGATGTGAAGAGTTTTGAGATTGAGCAGATGGAATATCTCGTCCGTGGTGTAGATCGCACGCCGCCCTCGACATTTGCGAAACCGTAACCGGCACTCCATATCAGCTCTTGGTCGTGGACTACCGCCACCGCGGCGCCCGGGATCTGCTCGTACGCAATTTGAGCATCGATCCAGAGATCTAGGAGGTTGGTTGCCTCTTGCACTCGTGGGTGTTCGCTAATGTGCTGAGCTTCAAAAGGCTTGGCGACCGAAATGAGAAGAATGACGATAAACAACCGTTTCATGTTCCTGCTCTCTATTGGAGGGATTGCGGCTATCATTTTAACATGAGACCGCTGGCCTATTCGCCACAACGCTAGTTCTCTGTCGTTATGGTCAAACGCTGTTCGACAAACGAGTGTTATAATTCTTGTACATGCTTCACCGATTTGACCGGCACGTTCCTAACAAGGGAGTTACAAGAAAATGTTCAAGCGCCTAAGCCTAGTCGTCGTCACCGCGTCGATCGCAGTCCCAATGCTTCTACAGGCTCAGACCCGAGCCGTCGACGACGACACGTTTATGGAGGGTATGCGTTGGCGGTCGATCGGTCCTGCAAACATGTCAGGTCGTGTGACGGACGTCGAAGGTGTGCCGGGGACAGGGACTTTTTTTGTGGCTGGTGCGACAAGTGGGATCTGGAAGACTACGAACTCTGGGACGACGTTTCGGCCCGTGTTCGATAATGAACGTGTCGTTTCGATGGGTGATATCGCGATCGCTCCCAGCAATCCAGACATCGTGTGGGCCGGTACTGGGGAAGAAGACTCACGGAATTCGATCTCGCCAGGGGGGGGGGTCTACAAGTCCACTGATGGTGGTCTAACATGGGAGCTTAAGGGGCTTGAGGGCACTCAAGCGATCGGGCGGGTGGTGGTTCACCCGACGAATTCCGATTGGGTTTACGTGGCTGCGCTCGGCCACCCATGGGGCGCGAATGAAGAGCGCGGACTCTACCGCACCAGAGACGGTGGTGAGACCTGGGAGCGCGTCCATTACGTGAGTGAGGATGCGGGGTTCGTCGATGTGGACATGCATCCCCAGGATCCAAACATCATCTGGGCTACGAGTTGGAAACGCGTCCGGGGTCCGTACTTCTTACAAAGCGGGGGACCGGGGAGTGCGATCTGGAAAACCATCGATGGTGGTGATACGTGGGAAGAGGTATTGGGGGGTGGCCTTCCCGAGACTGAGAAGGGGCGCATTGAGATCGCAATAGCACCGAGTTATCCCCAGGTGATATATGCATTGATTGAGGCCGAGATGCCTGAGGAGCCCGATGAGAATGGAGACAAGCATGGTTCCGGGCTGTATCGATCGGTTGACGGAGGTGAGAGTTGGAAGTTCATGAATTCGAATAACTCTCGACCCTTCTACTATTCCAACGTATGGGTGGCACCAGACGACCCCGATCTTGTGTTCTGGTCCTCTCTCTTCTTCTCGCGCGATGGAGGAAAGACTGTAGGGAATCCGGGGCAGAGCGTCCACAGTGACTTCCACGCACTGTGGTGGGACTCGGAGAATCCGGATCACTTCATACTCGGGAACGATGGGGGCATTGCGATTACGTGGGACCGTGGTGGGAATTACGACTTCCCAAACGCGATCCCTATGGGCCAGTTCTACGCCGTGAGCTACAACATGGACACACCGTATCGTGTTTGCGGTGGTCTCCAGGATAATTACACATGGTGTGGACCGAGCCGACGTGCAGGGGGGTCGATCGACAATCATATGTGGTATTCGATTGGGGGCGGCGATGGGTTCTACGCGCCTCAAGATCCAACGAATCCGGACATTGTTTTCGGGGAGTCTCAGCAGGGTCGGATCTACTGGAGAAACACACGGACGGGCGAACAACACAGCCTACAACAGCCAGATTGGCGCGAACGCACTAAGGCCTTGCGTGATTCGATTGCGATCCTGTCCGGGGATGACCCGGCGCACCCGCCTGCCTCCGCGAAAGAACGGATTGCTGAACTCCAAACTCGTGTTGCGAATGATTCTTCGCTTTTTGATCTGAGATTTAACTGGAATACACCCCTTGAGCTTTCCCCTCATGATCCGCAGACGTTGTACATCGGTTCCAACCGTGTCCTCAAGTGGACGTATAAGACCGACGAGATGCAGCCCATCTCGGATGATCTGACATATGCGGACCCGAAAAAGATTAAGGTTGCGTACGGAACGACGGGTGGAATCACGCCGGACGTGACCGGTGCGGAGAACTTCGCAACGATCGTCGCGCTCGCTGAATCAAAGTTTCATAAGGACGAGATCTATGCGGGAACTGATGACGGCCGCGTATGGCGGACGCCGGAAGGTACAGAGTGGATTGAACTCACGGATCGATTTGAGGGTGTGCCGCAAGGAACGTATGTGAGCCGAGTTGAACCTTCGAACCATGATCCGGACCGTTTCTACGTAACATTCGACAACCATCGGCGAGACGACTATGCGCCGTACGTGTACGTGACGCACGACCAAGGTGAGACGTTTGCGGACATTGCTTCGAACTTGCCCACCGGCGGCCCCGATTTTGTGCATGTGATCCGAGAGGATCCGGCGAACCCTAATTTACTGTTCGTGGGAACCGATGTGGGTGCGTATGTGTCAACGGATCGCGGAGAGTCTTGGACGCGCTTTATGAATGGGCTTCCCACGGTTCCGGTGCACGATCTCAAGATTCACCCACGTGATCAGGAGATTATCGCGGGCACACATGGACGGTCCATTTTCATTGCTGACATTGCACCGCTCCAACAACTTACGGAAGAGACGTTGCCGACTGAGATCAGGATCTTTAATCCCAGGACGGCTACACAACACGGTGATCCGCCGGTCGGTGGTGAGTTTACGGCTCAGCGCTACTTTCAGGGTGATGCGGGGGACTACGGGGCGGAGATTGCCTACTACATTCCCGATGCGGTGGCGACCGAACTGGCGGAAACTGCCCGGGAAGAGATGCGAGAGCGGATGCGGGTAGCCCGTGAAAATAGTGATTCGGCCGTAGATCGTCCTAGTAGGATGCGGCAAGGTGGTGGTGGGCGCGGAGGACCACAGGCATCGCTGGTCATTCTCGATGCGGCAGGGGATACGGTGCAGACCCTGAACGGTTCGATCACTGCTGGGATCAATCGGGTGAACTGGAACCTGAGTCGACGGAGAGAACAGACGGAGATGTCTCCATCGGAGCGGGCTGACAGTGTCCGCAACGCGCGCATGTACGAGGAGATCGCCGATTCGCTGGTCGTGACCGAAGGGGTCGACCGGGCCGTGATGGATCAGGCTCTCGCAATGATTCAGGGAGGCGATCAGGGTGCGATTGGTCGCATGTTCGGCGGCGGTGGCCGCTTCGGCGGCGGAGCCGATCCGGCTGCTTGGAGGGAGCGGCCGGCCGAACGCTATTCGCAGCCAGGTCCGCGTGCAAGCGAACCAGAAGGTCCGGGAGCTAGGGATCCCAGCGCCATGCGTGAGGTGTTTCAGCAGATGATGGGAGCACTCCGCGACCGTGGTGCCGGCGGGTTCCGTCGGCTCTTTGGTGGTGGCCGTGGTGGTGGCGGTCTCGTGGACCCAGGAACCTACACAGTGTTGGTCACACTAGGTGACGAGACCCATACCACGATGGTCGAGGTTGTGCGCAAGGAAGACTATGGCTTTTGGGATGAACCTGACCGAAACAACTAAACGTCGTTGGAAACGGACTTCCCGAGAGTTCTCTCTAAGTATGCTCTTATATGAGCGTGACTCTCTTCCGCTTGCCAGATGGCTTGGAGTTCTTCATCGAGGTCCTGCATGGTGTCTGGTGGCATCGATAGCTGGCGTTTCGACAAAGCGAATGTTGCTTCAGGGATAGTGGCAAGCCTGCGAGCGATCTCAAGTGCCCGTGGAAGCAGGTTCCCGGAGTCAACAATCTCGTTGACTAGGCCTCGCTCACGCGCGTCTTCGGGATTGAAACTCCTACCTAGTAGGAGAACTTCACGCAGGTATCGTGCAGGAACTATCCCTCTCATGATCTCGAGAGCGACGGAGAAGAAGGGTAGACCAACCTGTAGCTCAGGAAGGCCAATTTTTCCATTGCCGCGCACCATTACTCTGTAATCACAGGCACATGCGACTACCGCACCTCCTGCAATCGCATGTCCGTTCACAGCAGCAACGAGCGGCTTGGGGAACTTCCTCAACCCGTCGAGTAAGCCACTAAGTGAGGAGAGGAGTGCATCGACATAATCGGGCCCATCTTGGATCACCCGGAAGAGGTCAACGCCAGCGGAAAAAGCCGACCCGGTTCCTGACAGGACTACGGCCCGTACGGTTGGATCCTCTCGTGTTTCTTTGATGTCGTTCCACAGAGTGTCAGAAAACTCGGCGGTGAGTACATTTGCAGGCTTATGTGCCATGCGGAATAAACTAATTCCATCTTCGTCGGTTCGTTCAATCATGAAAATTCCATAGGAGTTGTTTTGAGTCGGTCAGACTTTAAGAGTTCAAGTTTGGTGAGAACCTGAGCATATTGCCAAACCCTCGGACGTTTCGCGACAGTTAGTTTTTCGTGAGGGGTCTGGAAGACGCCAGAGTTATGTTCCAAATCAAAGGCCTATCCAAATCAAAGCAACAAAATGAATATGACAAATAGGAGGATAGATGAAACGGTGGATACGAAGCTCTTGGGTATGTCTGTTTCTGGGATTGTGTTGGATATCCGTGGGATGCAATGGCGATGCGGAGGTTGAGTCGGAAAGTTCGGCTCCCGAGGCTGATTCGTCTATGATGCGACCCCCTGTCCCAGAGGACCCCCCTGC
Organism: uncultured Gemmatimonadota bacterium; assembly: GCA_964480515.1. GTDB lineage: Bacteria > Gemmatimonadota > Gemmatimonadetes > Palauibacterales > Palauibacteraceae > Palauibacter. Next base: position 123,020 of record CAYZOT010000002.1, on the reverse strand, counting down.
TGATCCGGCCCCGCCGAGATCGCCGTTGTCGGATCCGATGTCGAGCGAGATGAACATGATGGCGCCGGCATTATTCCAAGCGCGATTCACTACGTCGAAAGGCGTATTTGTCATTGAAGCGCATCGTGAATGGTCGCCCGCGGGGGTCGACAGGTTTTTCAACCTTGTTCGACATGGGTTCTATGACGAGGCCCGATTTTTCAGAGTCCTTGATGGCTTCATGGCCCAATTTGGTATAAATGGTGATCCGACGATCCAAAGACACTGGCGAGGTGCAAACATCTCAGATGACTCCGTCGTGGAAAGTAATACTCGGGGTCGGGTAACATTTGCCAAATCTGGTGCGCCTAACAGTAGAAGTACCCAACTATTCATAAACTTCGGTGATAATGGTCCCCTGGACCGCGATGGGTTCTCCCCGATTGGTGAAGTGGTCGAAGGTATGGATGTCGTAGACCGGTTGTACTCCGGGTACGGGGAGGCTGCGAGTAGTGGCCGAGGATCCGGTCCGGAACAAAACCGTATTCAATCCAGTGGCAACCAATATCTAAAAGCTGACTTCCCAAATCTTGATTATATTGAGCGAGCAGAAATCATCGATGGTGATTGAATGCGACGCGAACGTTAGCTTGCTGCCGGGAAATCTGAGGCTAAGTAAAGTGTTTTCGTCTAGGGCAGCAAAAAACTGTGATCTGTGTTTGGAAATTGGAGAACAGTTTTGAAAAATCTCTCCCCCGCGTCCATTCAGCCCCCGCTCCCGCGCGATCAACTACTGCTCGGGGAGCCACCTGATGAAGAGTCAGTTCCCCTTGACGTCTTGTTTGTTGGCGGTGGTCCAGCAGGGTTGGCTGGTGCGATCCGGCTAGCCCAACGGGTCGAGCGTGATCGTAAGAACGGAGGTCCATTAGCCGACTTGGAGATTGGAGTGCTCGAAAAGTCGAGCGAATTGGGAGAGCACTGTCTTTCGGGAGCCGTTGTGAACCCTGAGGCTTTGAAAGCTTTATATCCGGATATGAGTATGAATGATTTTCCGCTCCGGCAGGCGGTCACATCCGAACGCGTTTATTTGCTTACGAAGAACTCGAAGATTCGACTTCCTACGCCACCGACGATGAAAAATCATGGGAACTATGTGGCCTCTCTATGCGAGATTGTTCGGTGGTTGGGTGGGAAGGCAGAGGAGCTAGGTGTCAATATTTTTACGGGTTTCCCAGCGGCCTCATTGTTGTTGAATTCAGGACGTGTTAGTGGGGTGCGAACAACAGCGAGCGGCTTGGATCGTGATGGGGTAGCGGCTACCGGATACATGCCACCGATGGATCTTTCGGCTCGCGTGACAGTGTTAGCAGAAGGAACACGAGGACCGTTGAGTCAGGCCTGGCTCGAGAGCCAGGAGGTTAGTTCGGATAATCCCCAGATTTTCGCCCTTGGAGTCAAAGAGTTATGGAGAGTTCGCCGACCGATAGGTGCGGTAACTCATACACTCGGCTGGCCCCTACCTCGCGATGCGTTTGGTGGAAGCTTCATCTATCCGATGAGCGACGAACTCGTGGCACTTGGTTTAGTTGTTGGACTGGATGCGCCTTATGCTGATTTAGATGTGCACGATTTGTTGCAAGCGTTCAAACAACATCCACTTGTAGCGAAAATCCTCAATGAAGGAGAACTGGTCGAGTGGGGGGCAAAAACGATTCCGGAAGGGGGGTACCACGCGATTCCTCATCGGTTAAGTGGAGATGGGTTACTCCTCACCGGAGACGTGGCTGGGTTTGTCGATGTTGCAGCATTGAAAGGAATTCACTACGCAATGAGGTCAGGCATATTTGCCGCAGATACGATATACGATGGCCTAGTTCATGGAGACACTTCGGCAGAGGCACTCTCTGCATATGATGTCAAAATTCGGTCTAGTCTGAAAAAAGATACGCTATATCGAACTCGAAATATGCGACTCGCCTTCAAGAAGGGATTCTTTTCGGGCGGGCTCCGAGCAGGACTGATGCAACTGACCCATGGCAGTTTTCCTTCGAGACGGATTCCGAGTGGGGAAGACGCGTCTCACCCAAGGAACCATAAACTTGGAATAGCCCCGGTGTATGATGGTCAAAAAACATTTTCCAAGCTCGATGGGGTTTTCCGTTCGGGAAACGTGACCCGCGATGACATTCCGTCACACCTTATCGTGGGAAGCGAAATATCAGCGGAGATGGCGTCGTTGTATGAGCGGTTATGCCCAGCAGGTGTTTATGAAAGGGATGGTGACCGGTTGGTGATCAGGGCGCCTAATTGTATCGATTGTAAGGCGACGGACGTCATTGGTCCGCGATGGACTCCTAGGGAAGGTGGGAGTGGCCCTAGCTACAAGAGGATGTGAGTACGTTTCAAGAGTATTATTTGGTAGAGTGTAGCCCGAGAACTATGAGAGATAACGCAGCAGATACTTGTTCGTAACCTGTTCGCATGAGGAAGGAAGAGTTCTTTCCAAAGCTCTTGGCGCCCAGGATGAAAAAGCCGGACTCCGGATTTTGAATGGTATCCTTCCCTGATCTGTCATGGGAAAGGCAATCAGCAGGACCATCTCCAGAGGCGGCGAGCAAAGCGGCAGCCAAGTTCATCGGCCCACGTGAAGCATAACACTCATGAATCTGCAGTTGTCGATAGATCGTGTCGTCGGGTTCGTAGCCGACGTTAGCTACGATATGGTCAAATCGATCCCGCCGTATGCTACCGTTCACCGTCAGCTCAACACCGATGCCTTGGCCTTCTGCCCACACAGCCACAAGCTGAGTTTGGGTTAGCCATTCAGATCCATCTGGAAGATTGGTTCGGAGGTCTCTGATTTGATCCACGAGCTTGGCGCGCTCGCGGAGAGGATCGTTGGTAAGTGGTTGTAGTTTCGTACCTCCTCCTCCGCGAGTGGCCCATACGAAACTGGTGCTTGGTTCTTCTCCGGCCAGTTCAGCCAGAGCTAGTGCTGTTGTAGCCGCAGAATGCCCACCGCCGATGAGCAGGGTTCGAGATGATTCGAATTGAGCGCGATTTCGGTGAGTTGGGTCAGGCACGTGGTATTCGATCTTGTTGCGCATCTGCCGCTCTCCCCGGGCGGGTATCCCACTTCCTCCAGCCCAATTGGGGCGACCATACGTGCCGGAGCAATCAAACACTGACCGAGCCAGAACTTCGCGCTCATTTCCATTCTCCTCAACGAGGATTCGAAACGGCTGTGTGGCTCGTGTCGAAGAGGCAATCCCCTCATTCTTGAGCCAACCCTGTCGGCCCACGGCTAGGACACGGACTCCCTCTAGTAGGTCCATGCTACAGGAGAGTTGATCTGCAAGAGGCCGGAGATAGTTATTGAGGAAAGTTGCTCCGGTCATTATCTCACCTGGCTCAGGTAATATCTTTGCGGCGTTTACTAATACCTGTTCACCAGCAGGCCCTGCATTGAGTTCGAAGGGGGAAAATAGTCTGACCTGACCCCACTGATCGACGTGTCCGCCTACCTTAGTAGCTTCGAACCCGATCACGTCTAGTCCGCGGGCGTTGCTAGCAGAAGCTGCTTCGAGTCCAACAGGCCCTAACCCAATGATTGCTAGATCGTGAATATGGGCTTGCCTTGCGGTGTTTTTCATGGAGGGGCTGTGATCTTCTGCATTCGTTTCCAGTCGATTCCTTCTATCTTCCCTTTGCACGGAACAGAACCTACTCTCAGCCCATGAGTGAGCGCGACTATGAATGACCGAACTGAGGCCCCCAAAAGTTGTGCTCAAGCGTCTGATTCCGGGCAGGAGGGTTCAGGATTACAAGATGGCGTCTCTTCGGTGGAGAGGCCTAGGGATCATCAACCATACAGAGGTGAGTATGAGGGGTGGCTGACGAATCTTTTATGGCCGATCATAACTTGGGTCATTACTAATATTATTTTAGCGCCCGTTGTCATCTTGTTCCTTTGGGTTTTGAACCGGACCCGTGTATATGGACGTTCGAGGCTCCCGCACGCACCTAACACTCTGTTACTCTCTAACCACCAGTCGATGATTGACTCGTTCCTCGTAGGCTATGCGGCTTTCTTCCCGTATGACATGATCAAAACATATCTCGTACCGTGGAATCCGGCAGCACAGGAGAATTTTTTTAGGAACAGATTTTTTTCATGGGTGTTCCATCATCTCAAATGCATTCCGGTTCGACCAGGACGTCGTGATTTGAAAGCAATTACGCGTTCAGTCCGTGCCCTGCGCGATAGCACAATGATCTTGTTTCCGTCTGGAACCCGTTCTCGTGATGGTAGCATTGGCCGAGGTCGACCGGGAGCAGGTTTGGTCATCTTGGGGACAAGCCCTAACGTGATTCCGGTAACGATTGAGGGTATGGATCAGGTACTCCCAATCGGAGCTTGGTTTCCGCGTCTAGGGAAAAAGGTGGCGATCTATTTTGGGCGACCGATTAATTACGATGATCTCGAAAATAGGGAGCGGTCGAGAGAGGTGGCCCAAGAGATCGTAGATAGAGTTATGAACCGAATCTCATTTCAACGTCGTGTATTAAAGCGCCTCGAGGGAGGTGCTGGACAATGGACCCTTTAAGAGGCATAGTCTGAGGTATGTCAATCACAATCTATTACGTTTTCATCACGCTTCTCCTCGGGCTTCTAGTTTTGTTTCTCGGTGCTGGGTTCGCATTTGGATGCCGACTCCGCGAACTCGATAAGGGGAGTGGGAAAGACTCCGAGTCTTAGCGGGCTCATCTTCCAAATTATCCAGCCAAACGCTATCTTACTCTGCTGAGTTTAAAACGGTTTTGCCCTTAGGGGGGGACTCACATCTCTCTCGGTGGGTTGATCGATAATATCTATAATAGGCAATTATAATGAGGCGATTATGACGAAAACCTTCCAGGATGATGACGGACGCCGGTGGAAAGCGTGGCTTGCTTCACGCGAGGTCTTTTGGCCAGATCCGAAGGAAAAGATCCCAGCTTCAGACCTGGAAGCAGTGGTGTTTGTGTGTTTCTCCGATCCTGATCAAGCTCAGCGTCGGTTGCGGCTTCCTCAAGGATCTTTTGAAGAACTGACTCTGGATCAACTCAAGAAACATTTCAAGAAGGCGGAAGTGGATCCCGCCATCCGCTAATTAGGGCTAAACGCTTTAGTGGTTCCCGTTTGGTCCTCTTCTAACACCGAAAGGGTCGAAATAAAGAATGACCGCGTCGGCTGCAAAAGGACTTGAAGGGGTTGTCGCCTCGAAGACATCTCTGAGCTTTATTGATGGGCTGGAAGGGATTCTCGTCTACCGAGGCTACAATATTCATGAGCTTGCTCCACACGCGTCTTTTCTAGAAAGCGTGTTTCTCCTGTGGCATGGCCGCCTCCCAAACCACCAGGAGTTGGAGCGGTTCGAAGATGACTTGGCTGCAGAGCGTACGATCCATGCTAAGACGCTCGAAGGGTTATTACAGTGTGTATCGGAAAATACCATCCCCATGGCCGCTCTACGTACTGGGATATCCCTCGAAGGGATGTTCGACGCGGACGCCGAGGATAATTCGCCAGACGCCAACGAGCGAAAGGCAAAGAGGCTAGTGGCACGGACCCCAACGATCATTGCGGCTATTCACCGCATCCGTCGGGGGTTGGAGCCGCTTGTGCCGGATCCGTCTCTCTCTTTCTCTCAAGATTTCGTTCGCATGGCTACGGGTGAAGCCGGATCGGATGAGGCAGTCGCCGCGTTGGATCGGACGCTTCTCCTATATCTGGACCATGGGTTCAATGCGTCGACGTTTGCCTGCCGAGTGATCGCTGCTACACTCGGTGATATGCACTCAGCTGTCGCGGGAGGTGTAGGGGCGCTAAAGGGTTCACTCCATGGAGGCGCAAACGCCAAAGCGATGGACACACTTCTAGAAATCGGTGAACCTGATAACGTGACGCCGTGGCTCGAAAGAGCATTCGCGGAGAAGCGGAAAATTATGGGTTTCGGTCACCGCGTGTATAGAACTGAAGACCCGCGGGCAACACATCTTCGCGAGATGTCCCGAGTGCTCACGGAGCAGGCTGGATTAGAGAAGTTCTACAAAATGTCGCGAGAACTAGAGGAACAGATGATCTCGAAAAAGGGGATCAACCCAAATGTAGACTTCTACTGTGCCACAGTATATTACGCACTTGGTATCCCGATTGACCTGTACACCCCTCTCTTTGCAATGGGTCGAATGGGGGGATGGACCGGCCACGTAATGGAACAGCACGCGAACAATCGACTCATCCGGCCGAGAGCCGAATACGTAGGAGAGCAAGATTTGCGCTGGGTGGCGATCAAGGATCGATGACCCGAAGGGCTGGACAATGTCCAGAGTATGATTGCGTCGAGCGCTGAATGCTTTGATATGAAGAGGGGATGACGGCGACAATCTGAAGCGGGTCCCTAGGCCCGCTTCTTTCGTTTTAGAGAGGATCACCAATGGAGATTCGATCCAGTGTTCCGTTGTCGAGGGATGTGGACGCACTTGTTGTGCCGTGGATCGACGATGTGGCGACGTCGAATGAATGGTGGGAAGAACCGGCGAAGAAGTGGTTGGAGGCAAATCGGGCGTCTGAAGACAGAGCTGGTTGGGCAGTCCTCGGGAGAGAGGGTCGCCCTGACTTGTTTCTAGTTCAGATCGCGCGAGGAGCTAGGCCAATTGAAGAATCCGTTAGACAGGCGGCAGGTCGAGGTGTCCGGGCTGCACGTGAAATAGGGTTGCGATCAGTTGCGGTTCGCGTCCCCCATGACGCTGAGTTGTCTGTCTGGCAGGCAGTCGCAGAGGGTCTAGTATTAGGGGATTGGAGCTATGATGCACTTCGTGACTCGAAAGGCCAACACGCTGCTCCCGAAATCCGCGTTCTCTGTACCGAAGGCGAACCAATGCAAGGGGCCACCGATGCGGTAAAGCGTGGGCAAGTGCTCGCTGAGGCACAAAACCTGTCGAGGGAGCTCGTTACACTGCCGGGGAATGTGGCTACCCCTCAGTATTTGGCAACAGTAGCGAAACGCCTTGCTGGTGAGCTTGGTTTTCAGGCTACGGTATTGGGCCGAGACAAGCTTCGTGAAGAAGGGTTTGGTGCTTTGCTCGCTGTCGCGAAAGGGTCAGTGGAGGAGCCGTGCTTCTTAATTCTTGAACATGCAGGACAGGGTGGCGATCCGTACGTAGTGGTTGGGAAGGGTGTCACTTTCGATGCTGGTGGCATCTCTTTGAAGCCGGCCAAAGGGATGGAGGAAATGAAGTACGATATGGGAGGAGCGGCTGCCGTATTCGGAATTCTCGTTGCTGCTGCTCGATTGAATGTCCCGCAGCGCGTTGTAGGACTGATTCCGGCCACTGAGAACCTCCCGTCAGGTTCTGCCATCAAACCCGGCGATGTGATTCGAGGCTTGTCAGGAAAGTCGATTGAAGTGATTAACACGGACGCGGAAGGTCGGCTGATCTTGTCGGACGCACTAACGTATGCTCAAGGATTGTCCCCTAAAGTGATTGTCGATATGGCTACGTTGACTGGAGCTTGTGTTGTTGCATTGGGTCACCACGCAGCCGGGTTGATGAGCCCCAGTAATGAGCTTGCCAAACAGTTACTCAAGGCAGGCAAGACTAGTGGTGAGCGCACATGGCGTTTGCCTCTGTGGCGTGAGTTTCGACCTCAGTTGGATTCTGCGATCGCCGATATAAAGAACACAGGCGGGAGCGCGGGGGGCACGATTACTGCTGGCTGGTTCCTTCGTGACTTTGTTGATGACAAAGTTCCATGGGCACATCTCGATATTGCGGGAACTACTTGGGCAAGCGATGCTCGAGGCTGGCAGCCGAAGGGCGCGACCGGTATAGGAGTTCGGCTCATTCATGAATGGTTAAGGGACTGCACCTGAGCAGGCTTATGCGTTTTTCGGCGGCAATCGGGTTTGCACTCGCGATATCTTCTGGGGCGTCCTTGGCCTACGCTCAAACCCCCCCAGGATCAGATACACTAGAAGTGGCACCTGACTCAGTGAGAGAGGCGTTTCTCGAACCTGTCTCAGTGAGGGCTCCGGCTTTCCCGGCCCGTTTGGTTCCGCTTCGAGGACCGAGCCATGAAGTCTTTTCTTGTGGCCGGGAATGTGTGAGAAGTTCAAGTGCATTATCTCTTGTTGAACTCCTGCAAGAGTTTGTCCCTGGATTCTCCCCACTACGAGCAGGATTTTTCGTTGGCCCCCACCACGGTTTTGATGGCGCATTCGGACCGGGGTTTTTAGCACTGTTCATAGATGGTCGTGAAGTTCCTTCCCTGGAACGAGCGCAAACGGATTTGCGACGTTTGTCGCTCAACTATGTAGAACGTGTGCGTGTTTATCGTGGCGCAGACGGCTTTGTTATTGATGTTGATTTGGTCCGCCATGATGGAACCCGGGCGTATTCTCGGATTGGTGGCGGTACGGGAACCCCGGCCGCAGACATCTTGGACGGAGTGTTCGCGAACGGGTTGGGGAGAACTTTCAATTTTGAGGGCGGATTTGAATTGCTCGACGTGGAGGCAGATAACGTCGAGAATGATCGATTCGGATTGTTGGGACGCCTCTCGTGGATGCCGCGCTCGAATGATTTTGGTGTTCAGTTTGAATTCGTCAATGCGAGCGTCGACCGAACGGCCGCTGACACGGCGGATATCCGCCGTCGTGAAGTTGTACTGCGCACGCGTGGCAATATTGGGGATCGGGCTCAAGTTGAAGCCTATGCGTCAACCTCGACACATCGACTTCTGGTCCCAGGTCTCCCAGATAGTTTAGCGTCGAAGCCTAGAGGCGCGGATGCTGTCGGTTTCAGCTTTTCAGCATTGCCTGGAAAAGGAGGGTTGAGTGCATCTGCTAGGTTCATGGGACGGGATGCTTATCCGTCGCTCTCGGCAGACCTCGCGGGGTGGTATCCACTCGGTCCCGTTACGTTGGAGGGGGGAGCTAAGATTGCGCGCTGGAATGATTTTTCAACTGAGTCATTGCGCGCGGGGGTAGCATTCCAGGACTCAACTGTTGTGCCTATTATCCTGAGGGCTTTCACGACTAGTGGAAGCCGTGGCATTGGTTTTCCGGAACTGTCCACTTCAGACAGTATTGGTTTCGAGTCTTTCGGGGCGTCCGCAAATCTCCAACTCGGCGAGTTTGATTTCTCTGGGCGTGTTTCCGGGCAACGCCTTGATCACCAAGTCGGATTTGGTGGATCCTTTGATCGCACCGTTATGGTGGACTCATCCCAAGTTGATGTCACCTCGATAGAGGGCCGAGTGGCAGGGCCAATCTTACCCTTGGGAGTTCTTTTTAGAGGGGTGGAACCGGTCCGGATCCGTGCATTCTGGCGGCAGAACAAGTCGAAAGGGGCGACGACTATGTTTATGCCCGATGACCAGATGCGAGTTGAATTGAGTTTTCATGAATCGCTCTTTGATGACAACTTGGAGCTATGGCTTGTTGGTTATCTGCAACAGCGTGGCGAGCGTTTGCTACCTATGCCAGGTGAAGTCGCCCCGCTAATCGTTGGATCTGATTCATGGTTAGGGGGACACTTCATGTTTCGGATAAGCAACTTCCGTTTTTTCTGGCGGTTCGCCAACCCTAAGGGAATGACCATATACGATATCCCGGGGGCGAATTTTCCGGCCCAGTTTAATATCTTTGGGATTAGGTGGGAGTTCTATAACTGATGAGTGATACGATGTGTGTGTGCCCGGGAGGACTAGCGTGATTCGAAGTATGACAGGCTATGGCTCGGCAATGTCCTCTTTTGATGAAGGCGCCGTGACGGTTGAGGTGCGTTCCGTCAATTCTCGCGGACTTAGGGTCATCGTTAAGGGGCCTTCCAGTTCTGTAAGCTGGGAGTCGGAACTGAAACCGATTGTCGAAAAATACGCCGATCGAGGTAGGATTGATCTCTACATTCGGGTGGAAGATGCACGAAAGACATCGGGGCCGACGCTAGATGGCGCCCGCGCCCGCGCCATCATCGATGCTTGCGCCCAGTTGTCTGATGAGTTCGGGGTACAAGGTGAGGCGAATGTGGCGTCAATGCTCGGAATCCCTGGCATTCTTCGAGATGATGGGTTTGGTTCTGGGTTTGAACCTGGCCTTGAAATGATACATGATGCCGTGGATAGGGCCCTTGAAGTGGTCGTGGAGATGCGGGAGCGTGAGGGGGCACGGCTCGAAGTGGATCTCCGTGAACGTGTAGATGCTATCCGGAACGCATTGCAGGCTGCTGAAGAGTTGGCTCCAGAGCGGCTCGCCACGGAGCGTGATCGGTTGCGGCGGGCGGTCAAGGAACTGACGGGGAAAGGACTTGAAGAAGACCGCCTAACAAGGGAGATCGTACTCACCGCTGATCGCTGGGACGTTAGTGAGGAACTGGTTCGAGCCCGTTCGCATCTCGAAGCCTTCGAAGAGTTCCTCGATAGAGATGGAGAGGCTGTGGGGAAACGTTTGGGATTCCTCGCCATCGAACTTCAACGGGAAGTCAACACCCTTGGGGCGAAGGCGAATGATGCACGGATCTCACGCTTGGTTGTGGAGGCGAAGAATGAGATTGACAAGTTGCGCGAACAGGTAGAGAACGTCGAATGACAGAGGGTAAATCAGCACTGACAGAGGCGTCGAGACAAGCCCGCCTAGTGATCCTTGCTGGTCCGTCAGGGGCTGGGAAAACTACAGTTCGTAAACACCTGTTAGCTGGAGATGACGGGTGGCGATTTTTGTTTTCCATCTCAATGACGACGAGACGCCCACGTCCGAATGAGCGGGACGGCATCGACTATCGCTTTGTCGAACGAGAGGAGTTCGAATCTCTTGTCGAAGCAGAAGCCATGTTTGAACATGCTCTAGTACATGGTCAGTGGTACGGGACACCATCTTCTAATCTGAGTCTGGCAATCCGACGAGGTCTACATCTTTTGCTTGACATTGACGTGCAAGGGGCGCGACAGGTGCGGGCGCAGATTCCGGAGGTTGTGTCTATTTTTGTGGTGCCGCCTACAGGTGCTCGAATCATTAAACAGTTGGAGGGGCGAGGCAGTGAATCGCAGGATGAGTTAGAGCGGCGGGTCGCAACCGCTCGTACCGAGCTTAAGGCTGCCGATGAGTTTGATTACGTCGTGGTGAATGATCGATTGGAAGATGCGGTTGATACGGTCCGGGAGATTGTGTTTGGAGCAAATGTTGTACCTGAAAAAGACTTTGTTCCAGACTTGAATTTAATCGCGAACTTGATTGAGGAGTTGAAGCAGGTTTGATTGATGTGGTATCTTGTTTACCCCCTGCGGAACCAGATGCAGTTTTTGGTCCGCGAGAAGACTTTGTGAGAGAGGTTCCATGAAGGTATTTACACCGGATGAGGTAGCCAAGGCGGCCACGAACAAGTACTTGGGCGTGCTGGTTGCGGCGAAATACGCCCGGGAGCTGAACGCGCTGCCGCTGGAGCGGTCACCATATGGTGCGGTGAAGTTCACCACACTTGCGGTTGAGGCTCTGACATCGGAGGACCGCAAGCTGCAGTACAGGCTGGTCTCCATGCGTTCAGCACCTACGGCCTGACGGGGACGAGAACGTGCGGCCTTTTGACGGTCGTCGCGTCCTACTCGTCGTCTCCGGCGGGATTGCCGCATACAAGAGTGCATTTCTTTCTCGCCGCCTGATTCAGGCGGGAGCTTCTGTCGACGTAATACTTACGGAAGCAGCGCAACGCTTCGTGGGTGCTGAAACGTTTGAGGGAATTACAGGACGGCAGGTTCATACGAAGTTGTGGGAAACTGCCATGGCTCACCTCGATCTGGGAAAAAGTGCTGATGTTATTGTTGTGGCACCTGCGACCGCCGATCTCATCTCAAGTATGGCAGTAGGGGCTGCAAAGGATCTCGCCTCTACCACGCTCCTAGCGGCAGAAGCCCCGGTTATTGTTTGCCCTGCGATGAATACCCGGATGTGGAATCACTCAGCCACGAAAGGGAATATTCGTAGCCTGATAGAGTTTGGTTATGACATTGTCGGGCCGGCCGAAGGACCGCTCGCGGAAGGTGAGAGTGGTGTTGGGCGACTGGTTGAGCCAGAAGAGATTATGGCCAGTATTGGCAAAGCACTTGAGTCAAACTCTCAGTTTGAAGGATTGAAGGTTGTGGTAACGGCGGGGCCTACGAGATCTTCGCTGGATCCCGTTCGGTTTCTTTCGAATCGGTCTTCCGGGCGCATGGGTTATTCGTTGGCCAGGGCTTCCTGGCGTCGTGGGGGCAGAGTGACCCTGATCACAGGCCCTGCAACGCCGACTTCGACGTTTGGCTTGTCTGTTATAGAAGTCGAGACCGCTCAAGAGATGCAAGAGGCATTGAAAACTGAACTGGCAGAAGCGGGCGTCCTAATCATGGCAGCTGCAGTTGCAGACTTTGAGGTTGTCCACATGCCCAGTGCTAAAATCAAAAAAGAGGATTCTAAGGGTCTAAACCTTTCGCTTCACTCCGGACCTGATCTTTTGTTGGAAACCAAATCGCTCAGAGAGAAGAATGGGATTTTCACTCTGGGGTTCGCTCTAGAAACGGAAGATGCCATTGAGAATGGTCGCAATAAAATGGAGCGGAAGGGTATGCAGCTCGTTGCTGTCAACGTAGCTAATGAGCCTGGTGCTGGTTTTGAGGTGGAGACGAATCGGATCTCTCTATTGTATTCGTCGGGAAAGGTGGAGGAACTTCCGCTGGCCACGAAGGAAGAACTTGCGGATCAACTTCTCGATCACATTGAGAGTGCGATGGATGAGTGAAGTGACACCAGATGTCATTGAACTAGCTCGACGCTATCTAGCTCAAACATTCGAGCTGGAGGGGCAAGGAGTAGCCCTAGAGAATTTGACTCGTGACGCTGCGCTTGAAGTGTTAGGAGCTATGCCGGCAGAGTCTACGGATTCGGGCCCTCCTTCTTCCACAGGAGCCAAGGCGGACCATTCTCCCGGTGTTAGTGATGTAGAGATACTGGAAGCAAAAGATTTTGACGCGCTAGCGGAACTGGTAGCGCGTTGCACGCGCTGTCCTCTGCACGAGGAGAGAAAACGACCAGTTTTTGGAGAGGGCGCCATTGATGCTCGGGTCGTGTGCGTGGGAGAGGCGCCGGGTGCTAAAGAAGATGAGACGGGGAGACCCTTCGTAGGGCGGGCTGGTCAGTTACTCGACCGATTATTGTTGTCCATTGGTTTGCCGAGGGAAACTGTGTACATCTGTAATGTGCTGAAATCACGACCGCCGCGGAATCGGGATCCGTTGCCAGGGGAGGTTGAGGCCTGCTCACCCTATCTCATCCGTCAGCTCAGTATAATTCAACCGGAGGTCATATTGGCGTTTGGAGCCTTTGCGGCACGGACCCTTCTCCAGACGAAATTGGCGTTGGGCCGTTTACGTGGTCGTGTGCACGAATACGGAGGATATCCTGTAGTAGTTACGTATCACCCGGCTGCACTACTTCGAAACCCGGCGTGGGTACGGCCAACTTGGGATGATTTGCAGATCGTGAGGTCCATGTTGGATGGTGACAGCTCGCATGCCTGATACAGCGTTGCCCCTTCGGGCAAATGTTTTCGAAGGTAGGCAGGCCCCTTGGTCTGAAGAGGCAGAACTGTCGGTTCTCGGCGCGATGCTCATCGACAACGATGCCGTTTCCATAGCGGTCGAACAGATCAGTGATTCTGCGTTTTATCGAGAAGGAAACCGCGGAATTTTTCGCGCGATGATTCGACTGTACCAACAAGGCGATGTCATTGATGCGGTCACGTTGGCCGATGAACTCAAGACTGCAGGGGAGCTTGATGCTGTAGGCGGCATGGCCTACTTGGCACAGCTCGTCGACGCAGTCCCTACCGCCGCAAACGTTGAATACCACTGCCAAATACTCCGAGATAAGAGCGTCTTACGTAACCTGATTAGAAGTGCTACTGACATCATTCAAGACGCGTACGGAGCTTCGGGTGGAGAAGTGGATCAGACGCTTGATCGAGCAGAACAGCGAATTTTCGAGATTGCTGAAGCTGAAGAGCGTGGAGGATTTAGCCGTATCAAAGAAGTGCTCCGGTCCACTATGGATAGAATTGATGATCTAACGAAAAACCCTGGTGCGATAACTGGAGTGCCAACGGGTTTATTGGACTTAGATCGGTTGACCGCTGGGTTTCAACCAGCGGACTTCATTGTCCTTGCTGGCCGGCCTTCGATGGGGAAGACGGCACTCGCACTCAACATCGCACAACACGCCGCAATAGCAGAAAAGGTTCCGGTCGCAGTGTTCTCGCTTGAAATGTCAAAAGAATCCTTAGTCCAGCGTATGCTCTGTTCTGAGTCAAAAGTTGACTCCAGTCGAGTTCGTACCGGTCGTCTGTCAGGTGACGATTATACGAATCTTGCCCGTGGGGCAGGGCACTTGAACACAGCGCCAATCTGGATTGATGATACTGCAGCCCTTTCTCCGGTGGAGTTGCGCGCAAAGGTAAGACGACTACATGCTGAGGTGGGAATTGGTTTGGTTATTGTCGACTATTTGCAACTGATGGGGGGACCGTCAGGAGTGGAGAGTCGACAACAGGAAATTAGCGGCATTTCAAGGTCGCTTAAGGCTATTGCAAAAGAGGTCGGAGTCCCGCTTCTCGTGCTCTCTCAATTGTCTCGCCAGCCTGAACAACGCGAAAGCCATCGGCCTCGTTTGTCAGACCTGCGAGATTCCGGGGCGATTGAACAGGACGCTGACGTGGTCCTGTTTATCTTCCGTGAAGAGATGTATCGAAACCCGCAAGAGATTGAAGAAAAAGGGCTGGCGGGAAGAGCAGAACTCCTCTTATCCAAACAGCGAAACGGGCCAACTGGGAATATCGAATTATATTTCCACAAAGCGTTTACGGCATTTGAGTCAGCTGCTACGCGCCCGGACCCAGACTGAGCTGTGGGAGACGCTTCGGAGGTCAGTAATCCAACCTCCGCGATAGTGGTCGCGGGGGGAGAGGGAAAAAGATTGGGGGGTGAACTACCCAAGCAGTTTCTCGATTTAGGAGGAAGACCCTTGCTTGCATGGTCTGTGGAGACATTTGCAGATCATCCGGAAGTCGACTTAGTTGTCGTGGCATTGCCCAAGGAGTATGCGGAATCACCACCGCCGTGGCTGTCTGACATCGCCATTGTGATTCCAGGTGGGCCAACTCGAGCGGAATCGGTTCAAGCTGGTTTAGCTGTGGTGTCGTCTGACTGTCAATTGGCCCTCGTACATGATGGTGCACGTCCATTCGTGATGATTGATCTGATCTCTCGGGTCATCGAGGCTGCACGGAAGGGGCCAGTAATCCCAGTTCTCCCGGTAACCGACACCATTAAACGTATAAGTGACCATGGTTGGATTCGCGACACACCCCGACGATCGATGCTTCGCAGGGCTCAAACGCCGCAAGGTTTCCCTGCCGCTGTTTTACATGAGGCTTACGCGGGACGACAGAACCTTGCCGACTTGACGGATGATGCGGTTCTGTGTGAACAGGGTGGGATACGGGTACGAACAGTCGTGGGAGATCCATACAATTTCAAAATCACAACAAAAGATGATCTTGCCCGAGCACGTTGGTTAGTCGAGAGTGGCCGGATTATTAACGGAACCTGAATCAGTATCGGTACTCTGTCGGTAGGTTGGTATGAGTGGGAGGTTTTCTCGCGGTTGGCGGTTGGCGGCAGTCCACTGCAATTGCATAGCCCTCATCTCGTAGATGATGAGGCGATCACAAGAGCTGCAGTTTGTCTAGATAGGGGAGCTGCTGTCGTCCACCCGACGTCAACGGTGTATGGGATCGGCAGCAGAGGAGATCCCGCTGCTTCTACTGAAATTGCGAAGGCGAAGAGGCGAAGGGTCAGACCGCTGATCCATCTTGTTTATGACATGGAAAGTCTTCACGAAGAGTTGCCAAACGTCGAGTGGACCTCCGATGCGGACCGTCTTGCTAAGGCATTTTGGCCGGGTCCATTAACCATCGTATTAACGGATGGTACAGCGACGGGAATTGCCGTTCGGATCGATGGTCATCCGGTTACCAGAGCGCTCTTAGGGCGAACCCGAAAAGTGCTGACATCGACAAGCCTCAATCTCAGTGGTCGTCGCCCGGCTCGTACGAGTAATGAGGTCCGCACAGTGCTCGGCGAGATGGTACTTCCAGTAGGAATTGGAGGATGGCTCGATACTGGGGATTTGCCGATCTCGGTTCCTTCTACATTAGTGTCTCTTCGAGAAGGAAAACCTCTTGTCCTTCGCGATGGTGTGATCAAGAACGAAGACATTGAAAAAGCTCTTGGGAAAAAAGTGATGGAGCAAGATTTGTCATGAATCTACTTTTTGTTTGTACCGGAAACACGTGTCGAAGCCCCTTAGCAGAAGTGATTGGGAAGGCGGAAGCTCGTACGCGAAGAGTGGAAAACGTGGTATGTGCATCGGCCGGAACGTTCGCACGCATAGGCCAGCGCGCGGCTGCTCCAGGAATTGATGTGGCAGCAGAACATGGGCTGGACCTCGTTAACCATATCGCTCAACCACTGACCCAGGCGCTTCTGAATTGGGGCGACTACCTGATCGGTATGGATCGGTCTCATATAGTTGGTGTGCAGCATCTACAATCCGACCTTCCGGTATTTTTGCTTACACATTTCCTGCCTGAGGACCACGGGCAGTATGGATATGGCGTCCCCGATCCTTACGGAGGGGACTTCGATGTCTACTGTGAAACCTATGCTCTGTTGGAAGTTGCCGTACGGGGCTTATTTGACATGTTGAGTGTTGAGAAAGAGTTGAATGTGAAAGGATCGCTCCCACCAGAATTATTCTCTTCTGACGATGTTTGAACGATGGCTCGGCCTGAGTCTTGGATGACCACATTAAGCTGATGAAAAAGAAATTTCAGCTTCTTGGTGACCCGGTAGCTCATTCAATATCACCGCGTGTGTATTCTGCCGCTTTTTTGGAATGGGGCATTGATGCTGAGTATGAAGTTTCTCGGGTGTCATACGATGATCTCAGTGAGGCGATGCGGGACCCGCAAGTGTGCGGGGGAAATGTAACACTGCCACATAAGCTTTTGGCAGCATCCATAGCGGATGAAATAACTGATGAGGTTCGAGCTACGGGTGCCTGTAATTGTTACTGGAGGACGGAGGAGGGCGTTCTTTTCGGCGCAAATACTGACGTTACCGGACTTACCGCGGCCCTAGGTGAGTGTGAGTTTGATGTGTCGGGGAGTCGTGTGTTGCTTCTGGGTGCAGGTGGTGCCGCACGGGCAGCACTTCATGCGCTTGTGGAAGGCGGTGTATCCTCGGTTGCCATACTAAACCGTACGTTAGAGCCTGCCCTGGCACTTAAGAAGACTGCTCCAAATGTTGCGACATTGGTAGTGGAGGGCGAGGTCCCGGGTGTCACGTACGACCTCGTGGTAAACGCTACGAGACTGGGACTGAAGCCATCGGACCCCGCTCCTATTGACCTGGAAGTGATAACTTGTAAGTCAGTTTATGATATGGTGTATGTGCCTGGTAAGACGGCTTGGGTGCGTAGTGCGATCAAGCGCGGGATTCCAGCGTCCGATGGGTTGGGCATGTTGATTATGCAAGCAGCGTTCTCACTCCGGTATTGGTTTCCTGATCAAGAGCCACCCATTCCGGCGATGCGAATCGCAGCCCGGGTGGCGCTCGAAGAAGCTTGAGGGCCAGTATAAGTTGAAGTTGAACATTTCATTGGTTTGATTCCGTTACATCCAGATGGTTGCTGTTTAGCGTATCCTCCTTGTATCTCACTCGATATGAGTGGACCATCTAATGAACATTCAAAGGACCTTAAGAGGGAAATATGAGCATTACAGTTGGCATTAATGGATTCGGTCGTATCGGAAGGAACGTTCTAAGATCGGCGCTACAGGACCCACGGGGAGACCTTGAGTTCGTGGCAGTGAATGATCTCACGGATGTCGCGACACTGGCTCATTTGTTTAAGTACGACTCCGTGCACGGAACCTTTTCAGGGGAAGTTCGTGTCGCTGGTGAAGATCTGGAAGTGGACGGTGTCCGCATCCGTGTATCCTCAGAGCGTGATCCATCCGCACTCCCCTGGGGCGAGTTGGGGGTAGATATAGTGATCGAGTCGACGGGGATCTTTCGCGCTCGAGAACAAGCGAGTAAACATCTTGAGGCGGGTGCTAGTAAGGTGATTATCAGCGCCCCGGCGCCAGGGCCAGACGTCACCATAGTGTTGGGAGTTAATGCGGGTGACTATAATCCTGATGAACATCACATCATCTCTAACGCTAGTTGCACAACGAACTGTATTGCCCCAGTCGTCAAAGTGTTGCTGGATGAGTTTGGCTTTCAACATGGTTTGATGACCACTGTCCATAGTTATACGAATGGCCAACGTCTTTTGGATCTCGAACATAAGGATCTGAGGAGGGCACGTGCAGCTGCCTTGTCAATCATCCCGACCACTACCGGTGCCGCAAAAGCTGTGGGATTGGTGCTTCCAACTGTCCAGGGGAGGTTGGATGGTATGGCAATGAGGGTGCCGACACCCAATGTCTCAATCGTAGACCTCGTTGCGACAGTTGAGTCTGAGATTAGCGTAGAACAGGTTAATGAAGCTTTTTCTTCCGCGGCTCAGGGGGCGATGAGAGGTGTGCTCGCGTATACCGATGAGCCCCTTGTTTCTTCTGACTTTAATGGTAATCCGGCGAGCTCCATTGTCGATGCCCAGTCGACGTCAGTTATGGCAAATTCTATGGTGAAGGTGATCTCCTGGTATGATAACGAGTGGGGATACTCGAATCGTCTTGTCGATTTAGCGAGCTTTGTTGGTGAACGTCTCTCTAGCGCTACCGACGCGTAGGGGTCGGCTTCTAGCGAGATGCCAAAATCTCTCCGTGATCTAACGGGCGATTTGGTTGGAAGCCGCGCCCTTGTTCGTGTCGATTACAACGTCCCTCTCAGTAGTGGACTAGTTACTGACACGATGCGGATCGATGCTTCGCTTCCAACCCTGAAGTGGTTGCTGAATCACGGTTGCCGACCGGTACTCTTATCGCACCTGGGTCGACCGGGAGGAGCTCCGAATCCTGCACTCTCTCTGAAACCGGTCGCTCATGCACTTGCGGACCAGATCGGGGTCGAGGTTCGTTTCGTTGGAGCCTGTGATAGTCCCGAAGCTGTGGCTGCGAGCCAGAACATCCCGGCCGGGGGCATCCTGCTGCTGGAAAACACACGTTTTCTGCCAGGTGAGATGACCAACGATCCAACACTAGCGGAACGACTTGGAACGCTCGGGGATTTTTTTGTGAATGATGCATTTGGAAGCATGCACAGAGCGCATGCTTCTACTGTGGGTGTGGCGCAGGTCCTGTCTCCTGCTGTTTTTGGGTTCTTGGTTGAAAGAGAGCTTAAGGCCTTGAGTGTGCTCGACGATCCTCCGCGACCCTTTGTGGTGGCCTTCGGGGGGGCGAAGATTAGTGACAAAATTGACCTATTGAACGCGTTGCTCGCACGAGCCGATCGTATTCTCGTAGGGGGGGCTATGGCGAACACATTTTTACGGGCTCAAGGCCATTATATGGGGAGATCGTTAGTTGAAGATGCCGCTGTCGACCTGGCTGCTGATCTTCTTGGACAGGCAGGTGAACGGATTCGGTTGCCGACGGATGTTACAGTCACGAGTTCGATAAAAGATCCGGCTGCCAGCGTTTGCGAAGTAGCCATAGATGCAATCCCCGAAGGGTTCGCAGCTGTTGACATCGGCACTAATACTAGGGAACGCTATCAACAAGATTTGAAGGAGTGTTCGTCTTTATTTTGGAATGGACCTATGGGTTTATTTGAGGACTTACGTTTCACCGATGGAACATTTTCTTTAGCCAGAACGGCGGCAGAAATTACGAAGCGCGGTGCCCTCACAGTGGTTGGTGGGGGAGATTCGGCCGCGGCAGTTCGGCAAGCTGAACTTTCAGAGGAAATGTCCCACGTGTCGACAGGAGGTGGAGCGGCCCTTGAGTACGTGTCAACGGGTGATTTGCCGGGTCTTATTTCCTTGGATGATTAGTAAGGCTGTAGATTAGATCGGCTTTATCTCATAGGGTTAGTGTTAGAAAGGAGCATTGAGTGAGGGATCGGAGACGGCCTTTATTTGCGGCCAATTGGAAGATGTATATGGGGCCTCATGAGGTGGAGGGCTTCATTTCAAAATACACGGAACTATACGCTCCCCGCGATGATGCTACGATCGTTATTTTTCCGCCATCAATCAGTCTTGTGTCTTTTGCTTTAGCCGTCGAGGGCCGTTCGGATCTGGAATTTGGGGTTCAAGACGTCCATGCCGAAGTGCAAGGTGCACACACGGGCGCAATCTCGGCTGCGATGGTATCGGAGACCCAAGCTACTTGGGGACTGGCCGGACATTCTGAACGGCGAAGCGAGTTTGGAGATGAGGATACCATGGTCGGGATTAAACTAGGCCGACTATTCGATGCAGGTCTCCAGCCTATTTTGTGTGTGGGAGAAACCATTGAGGAGCGCGAAGCAGGACGGCTCTTCGATGTTTTGGAACGACAGATCCGAGGAGCTCTGGAGCCACTCTCTGAAGATATGCGACGAGAATTGGTGTATGCATACGAGCCAGTATGGGCGATCGGAACGGGTCACACTGCAACTCCATCTGATGCCTCGGGGGCTCATGCAATTGTCCGAGAGGTGATGGGGGGAATCGTTGATGAAGAAAATGCTAAAGCTGTGACCATACTCTATGGCGGGAGTGTGAAACCGGGAAACATTAAAGAACTCATTACGGCCTCAGGTGTTGATGGAGTTCTAGTAGGCGGAGCAAGCCTTGGTCCGGAAAGTTGGGCGGCTATTTGCGACTGTGGTCGGTAGCCCTCGTACACAGTGTATTTAAAGTTTGAGCAGAGGAATATGGTGGCCTGTGAAGCCAAACCTGACAGGACGGTGCGCGGCTTTTCGTTGCCATGAGGGCTTACTAGACCTAGCTTTAGGCTTGCCTGTAATTGGTACTAGGCGGTCGTGTGGGCGTCTCCGTTCGGGCGCCGTTTTTATGAAAACGAGTGGAGTGGAAAGATGTTTCCATTTCTAATTACTGTGATCTCACTGCTGGCAGTCTTTCTCTGTCTGATAATCTTGATCCAATCAGGGAAGGGTGGGGGGTTGGCCGCATCGTTTGGTGGTGCTTCCTCGTCCACTGATTCTTTCATGGGTGGGCGCCAAGCTGCGACGGCTCTAACAAAGATGACTTGGATTGGCGGCGGCGGATTTTTGTTCTTGGCATTGGTTTTGGCGGTTTTCTCTTCTCGTCCGACGGCCGCACCCGAATCAATCCTCCGGGGGGACGGGTTGTCAGGCCAGTCAACTCTGCCGGAAGCGCCTCCAGCGCTACTAGATATGGAATCTTCGACCGAAACAGATTCTGAAGTTGTCCCTGGTAACGTGGAGGGAAGTGCTCCAACTGATGGATCCACCCAAGATTCTAGTGGTTCGTGAACGGTCCTTATAGATGCGTTCTAAAAAACTAGGGAGAGCTTAAACTGGCGGTGGCAGCTTGTTCGCACGGAACTCCCGAACGCTTGGAAGGTCAAGGAACTCGGGGAATCGATCTTGTTCCTGCTGCTCGGCTAACCAAGCATCAAAACGCGATGGAACAAGGCCGCTGGAGCTTTGGCGTGTGCGTGCGGTCGTGACAGCGAGCGAATCAGCATATTCATTTTTCGGGTCGTCAGCATGACCAAGAGTCCAGCGCCAATCGATCTGGTGGCGGGTTGCTTCACGTATGAGGTCTTGCCATAGCTGAAGATTTTCTATGGGGCCACCTTTTCGTCTCCAACCCCTTCGTGCCCAACCGTGGACCCATTCCTTCATCCCTTTGATTAAATATTGGCTGTCGCTGGTGAAAACTACTCGGCATGGCTGGCGAAGTTGCTGCAAGCCTACAATAGCGGACATTATGGCCATACGATTATTGGTCGTATCAGGATCGAAGTGGGAAAAGTCTCTCCGGTACCACCCTTGCTGGTGATCGAAGCTTTCAATCAAACCAGCAGCACCACCCGGGTTACTACGATTCTCGAACTGGTTGCCCAGACAAGATTCGTCGGCGAAGATGTATACTAAGGGTGACTCGGGTGCCTGTTGCTCGGGTGTTTTTTGAGAGGGCGTCAATTTGACTCCCGCGGTCTCGGGTCTCCCGTAACGCCGAAAAGTATTTTCGCGTCGTAAGTGAACAGTTCTAACAATCAATTGGACCAGACGAGTGCATAAGATGCAAGGACAGTTGGGATATATGTTGTTAGAAGATGGACGCCGTTTTGACGGTAGATATCTTGGGCCTGACCAGGAAACGGCGGGCGAGGCCGTCTTTACAACTGTAATGGCTGGGTATCATGAAGTTCTTACGGACCCTTCGTTTGCTGGCCAGATAGTGATCATGACGGCCCCGATGCAAGGGGTTTATGGGGTTCGCAATCCCGATACTCAATCGAGAAAACCTTGGGTTGCAGGTTTCGTAGTACGCGATCTCTCCGAGCGCATTGGATCGGGTCCGGCGGATACCAATCTGCCAGACTACCTTTCCAAGCATCAAATCCCAACTCTTATTGGTGCGGATACACGTGCACTGACCCGACATATCAGAGATGTGGGTGCCATGCGAGCGATATTGGCCCATGATGGTATCTCGCCCAAGGTGGCACTCGAGCGTTTGAAGGACGAGCCTCAGATGCAGGGACGTGATCTTGCGACTGCAGTATCAACAAAAGACTCCTACGAGCTCGGCCCTAGTGACCCAGAAATAGACCACGGTCTCGTCTTGTGTTTGGATTACGGGGTTAAGCTCCGAAGCTTGGATTTGATACGTCGTGAGGGTTATAGGGTACGAGTGGTGCCATGTGATACGTCTGTCGAAGTTTTACTGGAAGCTGATCCACAGGGTGTCTTTGTCTCTAACGGACCAGGAGATCCTGAAGCTGTACCGGGGGCAGTCGAACGAATTCGGTCCTTGAGTGATGCTGGAGTACCTATATTCGGAATATGTCTTGGACATCAATTGATTGGCCGTTCGTTCGGTGCGAAAAACTATAAACTTCCTTACGGGCATCGAGGTGGAAATCATCCAGTGCTTAACTACGCAACTGGGGCGGTTGAGATCACTTCCCAAAACCACGGTTTCGCGGTGGAGGAAGAAAATGGCAAGATCGTTGGTGCCCCAGACCTCCGCGTTACCCACCGCAACCTAAACGATGGGACCGTAGAGGGCCTCGCTCACTCGGAACGCCCAGTATTCGCGGTTCAATATCATCCAGAATCTGCGCCAGGGCCTCACGATAGCCGGTATCTTTTCAATCAGTTTTTGGAGAAGATGTCCGAACATCAATCATAGCAATTAGTTGAACGATGCCTGTCGGCTATCTAAGTTGGATGTATGAAAATAATAGATAAGTTTAAAGGGAATGCCCGCCTTGCACTCCTTCTTGTGTTTGGCGTCTTTTTGATTGGACTCGTCATGTCCATTCGTTGGCTTTCGGATGGAGATGTCTTGTCGTCTGGTGAGGCGGTCGCGGTTGTTCCCCTCCTTGGTCCCATTGCCGATGAGGCCCAATTCATCGAAAACCTGATGGCGTTCAAGGAAGATGATGGTGTCCAAGCGTTCATAATCGAGATTGAATCGCCGGGGGGTACGGTGGGAGCCTCGCAATCCATCTACGAGGCGATTCGAACTTTGCGTGATGAGGATGAACGACCCGTCATCGCATGGATGGGTGATGTCGCTGCATCAGGCGGTTACTACGCAGCGATGGGTGCCGACAGTGTCTTTGCCTTGCCCGGCACGATTACAGGATCAATAGGCGTTCTGATGGAGTTTCCTGATGCGGGGGAGTTTTTCAGTAAGGTTGGGTTGAATTGGCAGGTCGTAAAGAGTGGTGAGTTTAAAGATATGGGGAGCCTAAGTCGTCCCCTATCAGATACTGACCGAAAGGTCCTTGAGGTATTCATAACGGATGTCTATGAACAGTTTG
Source organism: uncultured Gemmatimonadota bacterium (assembly GCA_964480515.1). Classification (GTDB taxonomy): domain Bacteria; phylum Gemmatimonadota; class Gemmatimonadetes; order Palauibacterales; family Palauibacteraceae; genus Palauibacter. The sequence goes on along the minus strand of CAYZOT010000002.1, from coordinate 98,933 downwards.
TTGAAGTAGTGGCGGCCAATCGACCACTTAGTATCACGGAAGTCCGAAAACTGGCTGATGGGCGAATTTACTCGGGCCGTCAGGCTGAGAAACTGGGACTCATAGATGAGCTTTCGACGCTCAACGAGGTGATTTCGTTGACGGGAGTAATGACGGGGTTAGGCTCGGATCCTAAAGTCGTGCGACCACAGGAGCCGACTGTCGGACTGCTTGATCTCTTGTTTGGAATTGCGGGTTTGGAAGTTCAAGGATTGGTAGAGTCGCTTTTGCCAATTCGATCCGGGATGCCTCGCTTACTTTATGAGTGGAGATGAGGTGTTAGTCGTTTTCGGACAACTGCAGGCTAGCCAGTGCCAAGCGGCACATCACTTTCGGAGGAAGTGAAGATGACGAAGGCGGATTTAGTAGTATGCGTCCACGAGGCCATTGGGCCTGGTGTGACCAAGAAAGACTGTGCTGCGCTAGTGGATGGGTTCCTCAATGCGATCAAGCAGGCCATGGTTGAGGGTGAAAACATTGAAATCCGTGGCTTCGGGACCTTCAAGGTGCGCGACCGGCGACCGCGATTGGGACGGAATCCACGCACGGGTGAGCCTGTTAGAGTCCCAGCAAGGTCTGTACCGGTTTTCAAGCCTTCTCGGCTCTTCAAGGCGGAAGTTGAAGGGACACACCAGTAGAGGGGAAATGTGCTGGTCGGTTTGTGTCGTACCCTCATACTTTTAATGGATAGTCTCTGTTAACCGACGATCATTTGAAGAATGCTGTGATGCGCTCTAGGCCCTCTTCTAGGACTGGTCGCTCTACCGCAAAGTTGAATCGTAAGTGCCCGGGGGAGCCAAAGGGCTCACCGGGCACGGAGGCTACAAGTCCATTCAGCAGAAGATCTTCGGCCACTTCCATAGATGACTTGGAGTCATCTAGCAACTTTACGTAAAAATAAAGCGCGCCAGGTGCTGGTTGGACCTCGATGGTATCAATTGCTTGCAGCGTCGAGATCCCGATGTCTCGGAGGATACGCAACTGATTGACGAGATCGGCGACGAAGGCTTCTCGCGCTTTACTCTGGCCGAGGGCGGCCGCTGCTGCGTATTGGGAGGGGCCAGCGGCGCCTGAAGTCATCTGTCCTTGGAGGTCTGTGGTTTTTCGAATGAGATGTGCCGGCCCTACCGCATAACCGATTCGAAATCCTGGCATGCAAAAAGCCTTTGACACACCATCCAGGAGTATTACTTGGTCACCGCGATCTGGAACATCGAATACAGAAGGTGCGGCGTTCTCGTAGGCTAGTCGGCGATAGATCTCATCGGACAAAACCCAGATGTTATGCTCAGCGGCCCATATGAGTATTTCAGTAAGGTGTTGAAGGTCGTAGACCGCACCGCTGGGGTTTGAGGGGCTATTTAGCAATAGTCCGCGAGTCTTCGATGAACGAGCTGCCTCGAGTTGCTCTGTCGAGACCAATAATCCGTCATCCCAAGCGGTATCTACGAAGACCGATTTAGCACCGGCGAGACCAACGAGTGCTGGATAGCTCACCCAATATGGGGTTGGGATTAGGACTTCGTCCCCCTCGCCAAAGAGTGCATAGCAGCAGTTGAACAGTGCTTGTTTAACTCCGGCACTGACAATTACCTCAGTTGGGTCTACGGCTGTGGTCGCGGTAGTATCAGTGAGATATGCTGCAATGGCTTGTCGGAGTTCTGGAAGGCCGGATGTTGGAGGGTATCCCGTTTTCCCCGCTTCGATAGCGGAAGTCGCTGCCTGCACGGCGAACGCAGGGGATGGATATTGAGGTTCGCCGGCGGAAAGGTCTACAACGGGTACTCCATCAGCCTTTAAAGCTCGAGCTCTAGCTGCGAGGGCAAGCGTCGAAGATGGCTCAAGGTGTTCAACGTTGGGCGAGAAATCTTCGATGGACACCTTTGGTAGCTCCGCTGTAAAGGGTCTATGTGTTTGAGGGAAGCTTACGACGATGTATTGTAGGTGAAGCCAATTATCATGGTCAAAGTTTGGCAATAAATCGACTGATGAATAACCAATCGTCGCATGCTAACGTTGCAAAGGACGATGTTACGCTGAGGGGCACGATGACGACAGAGATCGAAAGTTCGCTGCCGCCAACGGCTGTGCTGGATCTGGTTCGATCGTTTTTTCTGGATAAAGATCCCGTGGCAAACGCCTGGATTGAGACGGAGAGTGAGTCACACATTTCCTTTTGTACGTTCCGTGGACATCTGTCTATAGCAGCGTTTCCCGATCCCGAGCTTCCAAGTAAAACCAAAGTTCGAGTAACGACCCTGCGTGAGGAGGGAATAGTCCCGCGCCTCGTTGCCCAGATCACCTTGCATTCGTCTGCGGCATGACGGAAGTCATTTCTGTTCGTACGCTATTTTTTGGAATTTATGGTGAACTCGCCTCAGAGCACGCGGGTTTAATCAAATTGCCTGGAGGGAGTACGGTCGAGGATTTTCTTGATACGATGCGTGGTTCCGCTGATTTTGATTGGTTGCCTGAGCGAGTTGTAGTCGCCGTCAATCAAAAGTATGCAGAGATGGAGACGCTCCTTAATGATGGTGATGAAGTGGCTCTGATCCCTCCGGTAGCTGGGGGCTGATTATTATGCATGAAGAGGGATCGTCATCGGCGCGTGAGTCGGATGTTCGTACTCGTATCACGAAAGATTCTCTTGATGATTTAGGGTCCTTTGAAAGTTTAGGGACGCACGAAGATGGCGCTGTCTTAATCTTCCAGGGTCGAGTGCGAAATACCAAAGACAATCGTAGCGTGTCGAGTCTTTCGTATGAGGCGTACGGGGAAATGGCTGAACGAGAACTCGAAGGTATCTGTCGTGAGGCGAGCCGGCGGTTTGAAGTGGGCTCGATTGAGGCGAGTCACAGAGTAGGGGACTTGGCGCTCGGTGAAGTGAGTGTCGTCATTGGAATTTCGGCTCCTCACCGAGATGCGTGTTATGCTGCTTCTCGATGGATTATTGAGGAAATCAAGGAGCGTCTTCCGATTTGGAAACATGAGCACTACCAGGATGGTGATTCGCATTGGGTTCGTTCGTCCGAGACCTCGGAAACTTGACGGGACCCCAGGCCGGGAAAGATATAAGGAGCGAGTTTGGTGGATAAAGCCAGCATTGGAAGATTCCAACTTTGGGTTTATGGCTCTGATACTGGGACGGGGAGGTTTGGACGATGACATACGAAGATAGGGTCAAGCACCGTGACTTGGTCGAACGATTAACACGGCTTCGAGCGCGAATCCAAGAAGGGGAAGCTTCGTCGCCTCTGACCCGTGAAGAGGCTTGTGAACTGGTCGCGATTGTTGAAGAAACAGTGGCTAACAGTAGCCCCGAACGGGTGGATCGTATGATGGAAACAGTTGTTGAAGAGGCAACATATCGAGCGGGAGCGTTCTCTCTTAGCGAGTAGTGGTGAAAATCGCGCCAAATTCTGAGGTCCCATTATGCATAAACTATACCTTACTTCAGGGTTATTCTTAGGGTGCTTGGCGGTTGCAGCTGGGGCGTTTGGGAGCCATGCTCTGACCGGACGGATCTCTGATTCGAACCTGGAAATTTTCGAGACGGCAGCTCGTTACCATATGGCACATGCCTTTGCTCTCGCGATTTTAGGTTTGATGGCGGCTCGTTGGCCGGGAACGGCTTGGAATGGTCCGGGACTGCTCTTGTTGATCGGTGTGGTCATATTTAGCGGCACGCTTTATGCGTTGGCGCTTACCAATGTTCGTTGGCTGGGAGCCGTGACTCCCGTCGGTGGTGTGCTCTTGATCGCGGGTTGGGCATGGGCCGCTTGGTTGGTTGTTACACGAACTTGACGGAGTTCATTCGTTAATCGACTTCATAGTTGGAGGTAGTTTTTGGGGGGAGAGGCTGAATGACGATTAAGAACGATGGTTGGATTCGACGCATGGCGGAAGAGCATCGGATGATCGAGCCTTTTGCAGAGAATCAAGTCCGGAATGGCGTCATCTCCTATGGGGTGAGTAGCTATGGGTATGACATGAGAGTTGCGGACGATTTCCGAATTTTCCACAACGCGCTGTTCCCATTGGTCGATCCAAAACAGTTTGACGAGGACTCGTTTATGCCGTTTCAAGGGGATGTTTGTATCATCCCACCAAACTCATTCGTACTTGCGCGCTCTGTAGAGTATTTCCGAATCCCCAGATCTGTGCTTACGATTTGCGTCGGAAAATCGACATATGCCAGGATTGGCCTCATTGTGAATGTGACGCCCTTCGAGCCAGAATGGGAAGGGCATGTTACGCTTGAGATTTCAAACACTACGCCGCTGCCGGCTAAGGTCTATGCCAATGAAGGAATCTCCCAAGTGCTCTTCTTTGAATCCGACACAGTGTGTGAGGTCAGTTACGCGGACAGGGCAGGTAAGTATCAAGGACAAACTGGGGTCACGCCAGCAAAGCTCTAAGGCTGATATGGTTTTAGGATGTAGTTTTTTGCAGTAAAATTAGTTCAGAGTTTATAAGCTGTTGCCCACCGTAGTAGCAATCTCATTGATTTTTCGTGCGAGGAGTTTTGGATATTGCTCTGGCAGGACATGTCCCCCCTCCTCGACGATGGTCAGGTCCGCGTTCAGGTCGTTCGCGAATCGCGTTGCAACATCAATTGAAACTCTGGGATCATGCGCTCCAGCGAAGATGTGAGTCGTAATTTTCCGTTTAGGGAGTTGAGCACAGATTTCACGGGGGTGCCAGTCTGATAAGATTCGCAGAAGGGTTCTTGCTCGTTCGATTTCAGAATATGGTTGTGAATAAGTTACGAGTGAGTCACGGTCGATCTTAAAATGTGGACCACCAGCCCGCTGGAGGATGAGGTGGCCCAGGGGCTCGTGGAAACATGTGATGATTCGAGAGATGAGGTGTTGTATAATTCGTACCTCAAGGATCTCTAGGGCTATGGGCCGCCGAACTTGAGGGGTTATCGGATTCGACAGTATCAAGCCACGGACTGAGGGTTCGGCTGCCGCGAGGGCCAAGGCAATTGAAGCTCCGTGTGAGTGGCCGATGATTACGGAGGGGAAGTGCGTGGTCGAACTGTTAGAGCTGAACTCTTTAGTGAAATTTTGTATGCGCCGAACTTCATCTCCGAGTCTGTAGCGGAGGCCAACTCCCGGGTCAGATTTTCCTCGGCCCAGCAGGTCGGGAATCCAACACGCTATGTTTGACCGCCTCTCTTCGAGGACCTGAGCGACCTTAAGCCAGGATTTCCCGTGCGCACTGATTCCATGAAGGAATAATGCGGGCTTCCCCGTTCCGACAACTCGAACATGCATTCGTCCGTCGCGAAGTGGGACGTCGTGGATCATGACGCGTGTGACATTTTTCGAGGTGAGTTGGGAGGGGTTTAACACGAGACCGAAGGTCTGACGTTCTCACTGGCAAAGCAATAGGAATCGGTGGCAATCTAACAGCCCCCCCGTGTATGGGGGTAAGCGATATTTTTTGTTCTTGCAGGGCGCAGCAGGCGTTGATACCTTCGCCGCCACGCGGCAAAGTGGAGAAATTCACAAGCTCGCATTAAAGGAGCCAACTCTGTGCTCGATCCATATCTCGGCATCCTGATCTTGGCGTTGGTCGGCGTGCTGAACGCCGCTGCCATGATGGGCGTATCGCATCTCGTTGGATCCAATCGTCCTACCCCAGTTAAAGCTAGTCCATATGAGTCTGGGATCACGCCATTAGGGACCACTCGCGAACGATTTTCAGTCAATTTTTATCTGGTGGGTATGTTGTTCATCATCCTAGATATTGAAACTTTGTTTCTAATCCCATGGGCGGTGATATTCAGAGAGTTGGGTATGGTCGGATTTATAGAGGTGACAGCATTTCTTTCGATGCTTGGGGTTGGTCTCGTTTATGCATGGCGCAAGGGAGCTCTCGAATGGGATTGATGATGATTCGACTGGCTTTATGAGCGTGCGTTTCGAACCACGAGAGGGTTAGACATGAAGAAGCTTGATACGCTGCCGAACGAAGTTGAATTGGAGGGGGCTCTCGATACGGGTATCCCTCGAAATTGGATGACGACTCGGCTCGATTACGTAGTGAATTGGGCCCGGCGTAACTCTATATGGCCCATGCCGTTTGGGACAGCTTGTTGTGCCATCGAGATGATGGCCTCTGCGGCAAGTAAGTATGACATAGGAAGATTTGGAATGGAGCGGATGTCTTTCAGTCCAAGGCAAGCTGATCTAATGATTGTTGCTGGTCGAGTCACCTACAAAATTGCCCCCGTCTTGAGACGGATTTGGGATCAAATGCCACAGCCAAAGTGGTGCGTGTCGATGGGGGCGTGTGCCAGTTCTGGAGGGATGTTTGACAATTACACGATTGTCCAAGGGATAGATACCATCATACCGGTCGATGTTTACGTCCCAGGCTGCCCGCCTAGACCCGAGGGCCTTATTTATGGGCTCCTCATGATTCAAGAGAAAATCAAAGGTGAATCGCTTGCCGATCCACGCCCACGTGATGAGGCTCTGGAGGCGGTCGGGAAGCCTAATCTCCCTCCGGAAACGATTGAGCTGGTATCCCAACCGTTTGGAAACTCGACCAGTCAAAATCGGGCGAGTGGGCTCGTTCCGACCTCGGCGATCACTCGTCCTCGAGACCGTCGAGAGCGTCGAATCGAACACCAAGACTAAGGTTGCCCCAACACCAGTTATGAACACTAGTTCCGCACCCACAAACGCCCTCGTCATTGGTGAGACTCCAACTGTGGTGGAGCTCGCAAAACATCCAAGCGTTGTGGCACTCCAGGAGAGTTTTGGGTCCGCTATCCGGTCCATAGCGCGTGATGCCGTCGGATACCCCGTCGTATGGATTGACCCCGAAATGATTGCCCCTGTTTTAGCGTTTCTACGTGATGATTCGGGGCAGACCTACGACATGCTTGCTGACATTATGGGGGCACACGCCGGCGTAGGTGCACCGATTCAAGTCTGGTATCAGCTGTGGTCTATGACGCATGGACGACAACTTCGCATCTCTTGTGAGGTCCCCCTTGAAAAGCTCGAGCTGGATTCTGTAACTGACCAGTGGCTTACCGCGAATTGGTTAGAACGTGAAGTGTGGGACATGTTCGGAGTCACCTTTAAGGGGCACCCCGATCTTCGTCGGATCTTGATGCCTGAGAACTACGAAGAGGGCTTTCCACTAAGAAAAGATTTTCCGCTGCGTGGCAGGTTTTCCCGGTCTGAGCAAGTGCGTCGATCTTTATCGCGTGGTTTGGAAGACACGTATGCGATGGAAGAGCTAGAGATGGCTGGTCATGTAAGTGCCTCGGGCTCTGATCAGTCAGACCCATCTTTCGGTGAAGAATCTTTATCGATCCGAGACTTGGAGGCGACAGAAGATGTCGGCGATGTGCTAGAGGGTGAACCCATGCTCATAAATATGGGACCGCAGCACCCCGCAACCCACGGAGTTTTGCGCCTTGTTTTGCAGCTGGATGGAGAAAGAGTCATCCGCTGTATCCCGCATATCGGGTACCTGCACACAGGTTTCGAGAAGACCTGCGAATTTCGTGAATGGAACCAAGTGGTCCCATATACGGATCGGATGGACTATCTCGCACCTATGCTCTACAACATTGGGTATGCAGGTGCGGTAGAAGGGCTGCTGGGAATTGAAATTACGGATCGTTGTCGTGTCGTTCGGGTCATCCTGAGTGAGTTGAATCGTATCCTTGGCCATTTGCTTTGGGCTGGAACAACGGCGATCGACCTGGGGGCATTTTCAGTATTTCTTTACACGTTCCAGGAGCGCGAGCGCATATATAATCTGCATGAGGCTTACACCGGTGGACGTATTACAACCTCAGTGACTCGGGTGGGAGGTATGCTCGCCGATCTTCCGGTTGGTTGGACAGCAGCAGCTAACGACTTTGTTCGGTCCTTTCCGGAAACGTTAGATGAGATGGAGCAGCTACTGACTCGTAATGCGATTTGGCAAGGTCGTACGATGGATATTGGCACACTTGGACGCGAGATGGCGGTCAGTTATGGGATCACTGGTCCGACTTTGCGGGCCAGCGGGGTTCCCTACGATGTGCGTAAGGCTCGGCCATATTTGGGCTATGAAGAATACGATTTTGATGTCCCTGTTGGGTCAATAGGCGACGTCTATGATCGCTATTTGGTTCGAGTTGAAGAAATGAGACAGAGTGTTCGTATCATCCAACAAGCACTCGACCGGTTACCGGACGGTCCGATTAATATTGATGATTATCGTGTGGTCCTCCCACCGAAGAGTGAGGCGATGGGGTCGATCGACACGATGATTTCACATTTCAAACTGGTCATGGAAGGTGTGCGTGTCCCGGCGGGTGAGACGTGGTATTCAATTGAGAGTTCCAAGGGCGAACTTGGTTTTGGCATAATCTCTGATGGCGGGACGAAACCGGTACGGTGCCGATTTCGGGGCCCATCGTTCGTGAACATTGCTTCGCTTCCTGAACTTGTCCGGGATGAACTGGTCGCCGATGTGATTGCGATCAACGCCTCGCTCGACGTCGTATTGGGAGAGATCGATCGATGAGTAGAGAGATCCACCCCGCTATTGTTGGCGCACAACCGTTCCAAACTGCGGAGCGGGGAAAGTTTGATGGTCCAATTTTTCAGACAAAGGAAGGTCGTCTACGCCTTGAAATGGCGTTGTCTAGGTATCCTGACAAACGTGCTGCACTGCTTCCGATACTACATTTCGTTCAAGAGAAAAAAGGCTGGATTGAGGCCTCGGATATGGAAGAAGTCGCTGAGGCGCTGGAAGTCACTCCGGCCTACGTCCTCTCGATCGTCTCTTTTTACACGATGTACAATCAACACCCAGTTGGAAAGCATCTCATTCAAGTTTGCACCAATATCTCTTGTCATCTCAATAAGGGCGATGAAGTACTTGAATGCTTTCTTGAAGAGACGGATACAAGGCAAGGTGAGATCTCGAGTGATGGCGAGTTTACGGTAATTGAAGCCGAATGCCTGGGGGCATGCGGGTTCGCAACAGTTGTCCAGGTGAATGACCGTTATTTTGAAGGAGTTACGCCCGAAAACGTATCCAATATTCTTGACGAGCTTCGGGCTGGAAGTCACAAACGATGAGTTTTCCCTATGTACACGAACTCGAGACGAGAACTCTCTTGTCCGAATATCAGGGTAAAAAAGATGCGCGCACCCTGAAGAGTTGGCGTGATAAAGGAGGATACCAGCGGGTTCGCAAGGCAATTGAGATGTCTCCTGATACGATCACAGATGTAGTGAAAGAATCGGGGTTGCGAGGTCGAGGTGGAGCAGGGTTCCCTACGGGCCTTAAGTGGAGTTTCATGCCGAAGGAAGATGGCAAGCCTCATTACTTATGCTGCAATGCGGACGAATCGGAACCGGGAGCATTTAAGGATCGAGAGATTATTCGATGGACTCCACATCTCTTGATTGAGGGGTGCTTAATTGGAGCGCGGGCGATCGGGGCAGAACACGTTTACATCTACGTGCGTGGTGAATTCTTTGAAGATACGCAGCATCTAAATAAGGCTGTAGTTGAAGCCTACGAGGCTGGATTCGTTGGCTCGAACATCATGGGTTCGACCTGGAACTGCGACATCACGATTCACACAGGAGCGGGAGCTTACATAGCGGGGGAAGAGACGGGGCTCATGAATTCGTTAATGGGGAATCGTGCGGAACCGTGGGCGAAACCTCCCTTCCCGGCACAGGCGGGTGTTTTTGGAATGCCCACAACGGTCAACAATGTAGAGACCCTCTCAACGGTTCCTGGGATTATCGAACACGGTTCCGAGTGGTATCGGCAGTGGGGTAGTGAAAAATCACCAGGTACCAAGCTATGGTCGTGCTCAGGTCATCTGGTTCGGCCAGGCAATTATGAAATTGCATTGGGAGTGCCGCTGAGGGATATCATTTTCGACGTTTGTGGGGGTACACCATCGGGGAAACCCGTTAAGGCGGTGATCCCAGGAGGTTCATCAACTGCGTTTCTTAGCGCCGATGAATTGGATTGTGCTACGACTTATGAAGGGATGCAGGAGGTAGGGAGTTCTCTTGGGACGGCCTCACCGATTGTGATGGATGAGGATGTCGATATTGTGCGCGCGATGCGTCGTATAGCTCAATTTTATGCTCACGAATCCTGTGGGCAGTGCGTCCAATGTCGGGAAGGGACTTCTTGGATTGTTCGCATTCTCCAGAAAATCGAGTCTGGAGATGGTCGGCTCCGCGATATCGATACGCTATATGACCTTTGTGAACAGATGACTGGTCGGACGATCTGTGTGTTGGCAGATAGTGTTGTGTTCCCGTTGAAATCATCACTGGACAAGTTTCGTTCTGAATACGAAGCCAAGATGACATCAGACAAAGTCGCGGTGAGGTGAATCATGCCTAATGGCGAACACCAGAATACGGTCACACTGACTGTCGATGGCGTCGATGTTACGGTGCCAGAAGGGACTCGGGTGATCGAGGCGGCCGAGCGTGTTGGCGTGGTGGTCCCGCGTTATTGCTACCATCCGGGGATTCCGACTAGACCAGCACAGTGTCGGATGTGCTTGGTGGAAGTTGAGGGTCGACCCAAGCTCGAACCGTCGTGTACACTTCAAGCAGAAGACGGCATGGTTGTTCTAACGGCGAGCGAAACAGCGGAGGATGCTCGACAGGCCGTGATTGAGTTTCTGCTAGTGAATCATCCTCTGGACTGTCCAATTTGCGATGCAGCTGGCCAATGCATGCTCCAAGATTTTGCGTACGTCACGAACCAGCTTGAGAGCCGTATGGATGAGCCTAAGCAGATTATGGGGCGCGACCGTGTGTCGGATGACATTCTCTACTTCGCCGATCGGTGCATCATCTGCACACGATGTGTGCGTTTTATGCGTGATGTCGCGCATGACGATGTACTCATTGTGGCTGAGCGCGGACACAAATCTTATATCGACACCTTCCCCGGCAGAGAACTGAACAATCCATTTCAGGGCAATATTGTCGATGTGTGTCCGGTAGGTGCACTAGTCCACGAAGATTTTGTTTTCAAGGCTAGAGCTTGGGACATGGATGCTACAGCGAGCGTATGTCCGGGTTGCTCTACTGGGTGCAACGTGACGATTGATACGAAGGAAAATCAGATCGTTCGAATGAAACCCCGCCATAATTCCGAAGTCAATTCGTATTGGATGTGCGACCACGGCCGAAAGCACCTAGTGATGACGAATCGTGGTGTGCGAGCGGAAGTCCCCATGATTAGGGATGGAGATAAACTTAGGGCTACTGATTGGGGAACGGCGATATCTTGGGTTGCCCGACAGATGGAAATGGTGGGACATCAAACTGGTTCGGCGGTGATCTCTCCTCAGATGTCTAATGAGGATTTGTCTGTCCTTTGGTCCCTCTTAAACTGGCTTCAGATTGGAAAGGTGGAGTTCCAGGTTCCCAGTGGAGAGACGGCATCTTTGCCAAGCGTCCCCAAGTTGAAGCTGCGTGCGGACCGGGCCCCCAACGCTTTTGGGCTTGAAGTTTTTGGGGCGGAGAGGGTTCAACATTTGTCGAGTGAGATACCAGGTAGCCCGTTAGTCGTAATGGGTGACCTGCTTCAAGATACCCCCGAAAAATTTGGTACAGGTGCTTCGTTCTTCCTCTATTTGGGTACGCGTTTACCAGAAGCAGCGCGCAACGCACACGCAATACTTCCAATCGTAACGTTTGCCGAGATGGATGGGACTTTTACAAACTTTGAAGGACGGGTCCAACGCTTCCATCAGGCTCTGAATCCGCCAGGTATCGCGCGCCCGGGTTGGATGGTTCTTAGCAGGATTCTTGCGGAATTGGGAACGGGCGATGTGATTTCAGATGTCCGTTCTGCATTCGATCACTTGGTTAAAAACGAACAAGCGTTTGAGGGCTTGTCTTGGGATGGGATCGGGTTGAAGGGTGCTCCTGTGAGGGGGGGGCATGAAGAGGTGAAGAACTTGGTGTCGAGCTAATGGAGCCTGTGACCGGAGGAGCTTTCGTTATTGCGACCATCATTAAAGTCGCTGTTTTTTTTACCGTTATGATGTTGTCTGTGATGTTGGCGACCATCGTAGAGCGAAAGATCGCAGGATTCATTCAAGACCGTAGTGGCCCGAACCGCGTGGGTCCTTGGGGGGCGCTTCAGGTCATCGCAGACGGGATCAAGAACATCATCAAGGAAGAGACGATGCCGGCCCAGGCCGTCCGTCAATTTTTTGTTTTGGCTCCTGTGCTTGCAATCCTCCCAGCGACAATTTTGTTCGCTGTTATTCCGTTCGGATCCCCTCTTCCAACACAGTGGGGTTTTGTCGAGATGATTGTGGCTGACGTATCTATTGGCTTCCTCTACATCCTTGCGATTGGGTCGATCGGTGTATATGGCGTAGCCATGGCGGGGTGGTCCTCAGGGTCGAAGTACTCGCTATTGGGAGGGCTTCGAGGTTCGGCACAGATGATCAGTTACGAAGTGACACTGGCACTCAGCTTAGTCCCCCTGATCCTCCTCGTGGGTGACGTGCGGGCACCTGAAATTGTTTCGATGCAACAAGGATTTACGGCTGGGGGGCCGACGTACTCAATGTGGTTTGTTTTCCCACTCTTCTTGGGCCTCTTTTTCTTTTTTGTCTCAGGCCTCGCAGAGACGAACCGACTACCATTTGATTTACCAGAAGCAGAAGCAGAATTGGTGACAGGGTACCATACGGAATACTCTGCAATGAAGTTTTCGATGTTCATGATTGGCGAGTTCGCCCATGTCATAACCGTCGCAGCACTGGTGACTGTTTTCTTTCTTGGAGGTTGGGACATTCCTTTCTGGGGGGGCGATAATATTCGAGTGCTCTCAGATGGAACTGTTATCGGAGAACCCACGGGTTGGAAAACGCTCCTTACCCTAGGGTCGTTCTCCATAAAGACTAGTCTTGTCGTCGTCGTCTTTATGTGGATTCGCTGGACACTCCCGCGGTTCCGCTACGATCAACTTATGGATCTTGGTTGGAAGTTCATGCTCGAAGCGGTGACGGTTTATATCCTTGTGATAGCTTTTGTGGTCCTCGGAATCGAGGCGGTTGGTATCCCAGTGGGTATTTGGTACGCACTTATCCTTTTTGTGGTGAACCTGCTGTTGGCCTTGATGCTTTTCTTCATGATCGATCGAGGCGCCATCATCCGCGGGGCAGCCCGCAAGATATAGGGAGATAAGATGCCTGGAGAGGTCAAAGTCGTGTCACGCCCCAAGGGTGAGGCTTCATACATCCGAGCAGCAGCAAAAGGGATGCGGATTACACTTAAACATCTGCTCAATCCTGCTAAAAAGACTCAACAATATCCAGATGAAAAGTGGGAGCTAGGTCCCCGAGTTCGGGGAACGCACCGAATGGCCGTTCACGAAGATGGCCGTGCAAAATGCGTGGGTTGCGGATTGTGTCCGACCGTATGTCCTGTCAACTGCATTAAGCTTGTGCCTGCAGAAGATGAAAATGGTGAGCGGTACGCAGCTATCTACGAGATCGATGAATTTCGCTGCATCTTCTGTGGATATTGCCAGGAGGTCTGTCCCGTCGAGGCGATTCACCTTGGAGTCCACTACGAAAACGCAGAATACTCACGAGAACGGTGGGTCTATGACCTCGAGAGACTTTGTGAGCAAGAGCATGATGTGACGGCGCTTTGGGATCCATCGGACCCAGCCTCTCAATGAGCCAAAACTTTCTTTTTCAGGCCTTCTCGGCGAGCGCGATTCTCGCGGCGGTAATCATGGTGACTCGAAAAAATCCTGTCACCGCAGTGATTTTTCTGGTGGCGGTTTTTTTCTCCGTGTCGGGGATGTTTTTAATGCTTGATGCGCACTATATCGCGGCCATAAACGTGATCCTGTACGGCGGCGCAATCATGGTCCTATTCCTGTTTGTGATCATGCTTCTCAATCTTGGCCATACTAAACAGAAGGATCTCAAAGGGCCGATGGGTGGACTTGTAGGTGGAACGATCGCCGTGGCCTTCCTCGGCACGTTGACACAATTTTTCATTGGTGGTTCTGAGTTCGAAGGAATGAGTCGTCAAGGTGATGTACATCTGTCCCTTGGCCTGGAACAACAGGGTGTGATTGCTCCGATTGCTCGTCCACTTTTCACGGATTACATAATTGTACTCGAGGTCACCGGGATTCTTCTCCTTACAGCAATCGTTGGGACGATCTTCTTAACCAAAAAGCGTTCGGTATGAACGAGCTCGTGGGCTTGGTTGCACTCGGTACGCAGGGGATGATCGCTGTTTTTGTGAGTGCTATTCTCTTTTCGGTGGGTGTTCTGGGGGTTCTTCTGCGGCGGAACGCAATTGTGGTCTTCATGTGTGTTGAACTCATGCTGACCGCTGGAAACATCGCGTTAGTGGCTTTTTCGCGCTTACATGGGGTCGAGGGTCAGATTTTGGTTTTCTTTGTTATGGCAGTAGCTGCGGCCGAGGCTGCCGTGGGCCTAGCCATAATTATTGCGATCTTCCGTCATTATGAAGTAGTAGATCTCGACCGTTTCGGAATCCTTAAATGGTAATTTTTGCGTGGCTTCGCATGCTCGTGCCTGGGACTCTGAATCAAATGGTCGACATTGGGTCGACGTTAGATAGAGTTCCTTCGCTGCTCCTGTCGGCTCCACAGGAAGCGAGCGCAGCGAGTTTCCAGCCCACACTCCCGTTCCTCATCCTTTTGTTCCCACTCCTGGGTGCGTTGGTGAATGGACTGGGTGCTTTCTTGTGGCGGGAGAATAAGGTGATCCCTTCACTCCTCGGCCCCGGAACTCTAATCGCCGCTTTTGTTGTGTCCGTCTTTAATTTTATAGGAATGAGCACTGTCGATCTTCATGGACCAGAGATCGCCTCCCTGTGGACTTGGATTGAATCGGGAGATCTGCGGATTGGGATTGATCTGCAGTTTGATCAATTGTCTATACTCATGTGCCTGATCGTGACCGGCGTGGGGAGTCTCATCCATATTTACTCCGTTGGTTACATGCGCAGTGATCCGGCGTACTCACGTTATTTTTCCTACCTGAACTTATTCGTATTCTTTATGCTGGTTTTGGTTTTGGGAAGCAGCTTCCCGCTCATGTTTGTCGGGTGGGAGGGTGTCGGCCTTTGTTCGTACCTATTGATTGGTTTTTGGTACGAGAATCGAGACTATTCAAACGCCGGGAAAAAAGCTTTCATCATCAACCGGATTGGTGACGTGGGCTTCTTGGTTGCAATGTTTCTGTTATTCGGGGCCTTCGGAACACTTGATATGGTCTCGATTCTTGACGCTGCTCCCCAACGACTCACCCACGGGGGTGCGCTAGTAACGGGGGTTACGCTGCTGTTGTTTTTGGGGTGTACGGGGAAATCAGCTCAAATCCCTTTGTACACATGGCTTCCCGATGCGATGGCCGGGCCAACGCCTGTATCCGCGCTGATTCATGCGGCGACTATGGTCACGGCAGGGGTTTACCTGATTGCTCGAACCAGTGTGCTCTTTGCTTTGTCACCCATTACGCAAGTTGTGGTAGCCACAGTGGGCGGTGCTACAGCGTTATTGGCGGCCACGATTGCCATTCAGCAGTACGATATCAAGAAGGTTCTTGCTTACTCCACGATCTCTCAGTTGGGATACATGTTCCTGGCGGTAGGAGTAGGAGCCTTTACTGCGGGGGTCTTTCACCTGATGACCCATGCCTTTTTTAAGGCGCTTCTTTTCCTCGGCGCGGGTGCCGTTATCCATACGGTTCATGAAGCTTGGAGTGGTAACGACCACCATGGTGACCCTAACGATATGCGAAACCATGGAGGTCTTAAAGCGTTCATGCCAAAGACATGGGCCTTTATGTGGATTGGTACACTCGCGATCGCAGGAGTGTTTCCGTTAGCCGGTTTCTTCTCGAAGGATGAGATTATCTGGTCTGTGGGAGCATCTGGATATTCAGTTTTGTGGGTTGTGTCCCTCCTGACAGCCATTTTGACTGCCGTGTATATGACCCGTCTTATGGTGATGACTTTCCACGGTCAAAACCGCACGTTCGGACACGCGGGGATAGAAAAGGCAAAACGTCAGCTACATGAAGCACCAGTTGTCATGTGGATGCCTCTTGCAGTTCTTGCGGCATTATCGTTGGTGGGTGGTTGGATTAATGTGCCTGAGGCACTCCCACTCCCCCATATAGCGTGGTTCCATCATTGGCTTGAGCCAGTGTTCGCGCCCGCCCGAGCGGTTGCTGCTGAGTACGGTGTGCACTTGGCGCATACTGCACCTATTGGTGGCGGAGAGGCGCTATGGGCCGGCCTCTCAACTCTATTGGCTGTCACGGCAGTGGCAGTCACGTTGCGGATACAGGCGTCAAAGAATGTTCCGCTCGAATCTGAGGCGACTGCCCCAACAGGATTCGCCCGAGTGCTGCATGATAAGTGGTATGTAGATGAGTTCTACGATCGGCTCATTGTTAGCCCATCTCGCGCTTTGTGGCGTGGTTGTTGGAAGATCGTGGACTCAGGACTCATCGACGGTACGGTGAATGGGCTAGGCCATTCGATGCGTCTTCTTGGGTGGGTAGGGGGACAGCTTCAGAGTGGTAGGGTTACCACTTACTTGTTGGTCTTTATGGTGGGAACCCTTCTCGTTTTGAGTGTGCTCTGATGTCGGCCTTATACGACTCACACTGGATTTTAACGCTCCTTATTGCGCTTCCCATCGTAGGAGGAATCGGGTGTCTTGCGGTTAACGAGGCAAGGGCCAAGAGCGTTGCTTTAGTTACGACGCTGGCGTTGTTCGTCATCTCATTGCCCCTCTTCTGGACCTTCGATATCGGAGATGCGGGGTTCCAGAACAGGGTTTCCATCGTGTGGGTGGAGGCTTGGGGTATTTCCTATCAGATCGGATTAGATGGAATCTCGATTCTGATGGTACTTCTTACAACTTTGATTATGCCACTCGCAGTCGCAGGCTCCTTCTCCTACATCGAGAAAAGAGAAAGGGCTTTTTACGCGATGCTGCTCTTCCTTACTACCGGGATGATCGGTGTTTTCTTGGCTCTGGATTTATTTCTCTTTTTCATATTTTGGGAGATGATGTTGATCCCTATGTACTTCCTCATCGGAATTTGGGGTGGGGAGCGTCGCATCTATTCCGCGATCAAATTTTTCCTTTACACATCATTTGGATCATTATTAATGCTCGTCGCGATCGTGACGTTGGCATACCTCTTTCAAGTGGCATCAGGAGACTGGAGTTTTTCATACGAGGATCTTTTGACACTTGATATGAGTCTCCGAGTTCAGCTTTGGCTTTTCATTGGATTCGCGCTCGCGTTCGCCATCAAAATCCCGATGTTTCCCTTCCATACTTGGCTACCGGATGCACATGTCGAAGCTCCTACGGCGGGTTCGGTGATTTTAGCGGGAGTTCTGCTAAAAATGGGTGTGTACGGATTCCTTCGCTTTGGGCTTCCGTTGTTTCCTAATGCGGCGATGCACCCCACGGTCCTTATGACGATACTGGTGTTAGCTGTCATCGGTATTCTCTACGCCGCGTGGGTAGCAGCTGTACAGCCTGATGCGAAAAAGCTCATCGCCTATACCTCTGTAGCCCATTTGGGTTTCGTTGTTGTGGGCGTGTTTGGACTGACGGCTCAAGGTATTGAAGGTGGCATACTTCAGATGGTTAACCACGGCATCTCAACCGGGGCACTATTCCTTTTAGTGGGCATGCTCTACGAGCGGAGACATACACGATTGATCGACGACTTTGGAGGTGTCGCCAAAGTGATGCCAGTTTTTGCTTTCGCATTCGTTTTAGTGGCACTTTCGTCAATCGGGTTGCCGGGGACGAATGGGTTTGTAGGGGAATTTCTAATTCTTATTGGGACCTTTCAAAAGCACCCATGGATCGCTGCAGTAGCAACTACAGGAGTGATCTTTGCTGCCTGTTACATGCTTCCGATGGTGCAGCGAGTGTTGTTTAATCCGCTTGATTGTCCTGAGAATAAAGCTTTGAAGGATCTGGACCTACGAGAGCGGCTGATTCTGACCCCGCTGCTTGTCCTCATCATCCTTATAGGTGTCTTCCCTGGTCCGTTTCTTGACCGAACACGTGCTTCGGTCGCTGCCGTAATAGAACGCGTCGAAACCCATGTTGGAGGGCTGGAAAAAGGAGAGGTGTCAGAAACATCATCGACAGCATTGGGCGGCGGCGATTCCGTTCCAAGGGGAGGGACGCAATCTCAGGTCCTGCCCTTGACCCGTGAGGCTACTTCTTCGGGGGGAGGAGAATGACGTGAGGTTTTTTGACTTTGCGAACCATGGTCACTATTGGCTCGCACTACTCCCTGAAGTGATCCTATCGCTTTCTGCGGTGGCCATCCTCATGCGAGATGCGTTCGTCGAAAAAATGAGCGAAAAGGTGGAGGGTCGAGCTTCCGTTGAATACCTGATCACGATGTATGGTATCGCGGCTGCCTTGATCGCAAGTCTTTGGTTGAGCGACATGTCCGCACCCACCGATTCATTGATTGCGCTCGATGGATTCCGAGTCGCTGCAAACTTCATTTTATTAGGTGGGGCACTCTTGGTCGTTACGCTAGCTAGCGATTATCTGGCACGAGAGAGACTCCCTACGGCCGAGTTTCACGCCCTGCTTCTGTTCGCACTTGTGGGGATGTTAGTCCTTGTGGCGGCCCGTGATCTTATCCTGTTATTTGTGGGACTCGAACTCATGTCAATCGCGGTCTACGTTCTCACGGGCTTACTGCGAAACAATTCGCGGTCATCTGAGGCTAGCCTCAAATATTTCATCGTGGGTGCCTTCGCCAGTGCATTTTTGCTTTACGGAATTGCGCTACTCTACGGCGCTACGGGTACGACTCGATTGGCCACAGCAGCAGTAGCGATCGCGAACGGGGCTGTCGGAGGGAATTTTCTTCTGACCGCTGGAGTGGGAATGCTGATCATTGGGTTTGGATTTAAGATCGCCGCTGTCCCGTTCCATATGTGGACTCCCGATGTCTATGAAGGTGCTCCGACTCCTGTGACGGCTCTAATGGCGACCGGCGTTAAGGCTGCTGCATTTATTGCTCTCTTGCGAGTATTAACGATCGATCTTGGAGGTGTGGTTGATCTCTGGCGAACTGCTATATGGTGGCTCGCTATGCTCACGATGATTGTGCCTAACCTCATCGCGTTAACGCAGAACGATGTGAAGCGAATGCTGGCATATTCTTCAATAGCACATGCGGGGTATTTGCTAGTCGGTGTGGTGACTTCTTCTCCCTTAGGCCGGGCCGGGTCTCTGTTCTATCTTGCTGCATATACGGTTATGACTGTGGGAAGTCTTGCCATCGTTTTTCACGTGGCGGGAGCAGGAGACAAAAAGTCGCGAATTCAAGATTACAGAGGTCTGGGGTGGCAGCGCCCGGGTTTGGCAGTGGTCCTTCTAATCTTTCTGCTTTCATTGGCAGGATTTCCACCGACGGCAGGTTTTGTTGGTAAACTTTTTCTTTTACGGGCCGCTATCGATGCCAATGAGATGGTCCTTGCGGTAACGCTCGTGCTAACGAGCCTCGTGGCCTACTACTACTACTTACGTATCGTGTGGAAAATGTACTTCGACTCCGCACCAGAGGACGCCGAAATTCCAGAAGCTCCGGGGATAGCGTTTCGGTGGACAGTGGGGTTGAGCGCGTTCGCAATCATTTTTGCTGGGTTGTTTCCTGGGCGCTTGATTGATAGGGCGGAAGATGCAGTTTTGGACAGTGTAGTTCCTAGTAGTGAAATTAGTGCGTCCCATATGAACGAATTTCGTGACGGTGATTTACCGAGGGCTCCAGAGGCGGTTTCTGCTGAGACTGGAAGTCCGCGAGAGTCTCTGAGAGAACTGAGACGGCGATGAATATTCACGAATACCAAGCTCGCCAGATCCTAAGGGATTACGGCATCTCCGTTCCACCTGGAGAGGTCGCTACGTCTGCTGATGAAGTTTTGGAAGCTGCAAAGAGATTGGGCGGGGCTGTGGTCGTCAAGGCACAAGTTCATGTGGGAGGACGTGGCAAAGCGGGCGGTGTAAAGTTAGCGCGAAACGCTAAAGAAGCCCGCGAAGCTGCCGACTTAATCCTAGGCATGGAAATAAAAGGGATTAAGGTTCAAAAAGTCCTTGTGGCGCCGATAGAAGACATCGTTTCTGAGGCTTACCTAGGAATCGTTTTGGATCGATCAAACCAGGCCAACACGATTATGGTTTCGGCTGAAGGTGGTGTGGATATCGAGGAGGTTGCGTCGACCATGCCTGATTCAATCCGTAAGATGGTGATTGATCCCCGGTATGGGTTACTCAACCACCAAGCGGCGAGTTTGGGACATTTTCTTTACGATGAAGTAGGGGTGGCGCGCCAGGCAGCTTCGGTCATTGCTAAGCTCTATTCGGCGTATCGTGCCGTAGGCGCGACGCTCGCTGAAATTAACCCTCTGATCGTAAATGACAGAGGGGAAGTCAAGGCGATCGATGCGAAAATGACGATCGACGATAATGCCCTCTTCCGGTTGCCCAATATCGAAGCATGTAGAGATTTAGATACGGAAAATCCGGCTGAAGTGCGCGCACGCGAGGCGCAACTCGCATATATACAGCTTGATGGTGATGTCGCTTGCTGCGTGAATGGTGCCGGGTTGGCTATGGCGACTATGGACTTAGTTAAATTCTACGGGGGTGAGCCAGCCAACTTTCTCGACATCGGAGGTTCGTCGAATCCGGATAAGGTTGTGCGTGCACTCGAGCTTATTAGTGAAGACCCCAAAGTTCGGTCGATTCTCTTTAATATCTTTGGGGGCATTACTCGATGCGATGATGTCGCGAATGGTATCGTCGAAGCGACCAAGAGGATCGATATCAAAGTTCCAATCACGATTCGGCTTACCGGGACGAATGAAGAGATCGGAGTTGGAATTCTCAAAGAAAATGGATTCGAAGCTCTTGTTGACATGGATGAGGCGGTAAAAACCGCTGTCACACGGGGGCGTTAATGGGTGTTTTTATTGGTCCGGAAACAAGGCTTGTTGTCCAGGGCATTACCGGTCGAGATGGATCATTTCATACACGCGAAATGATCAATTACGGAACTAGGGTCGTCGCGGGGGTGACGCCGGGGAAGGGTGGTCAACGATTCGATGGTGACGTCCCGGTATTTAATACGGTCGAGGAAGCCGTGAAAGAGACTGGGGCAAACACAAGCGTGATCTACGTCCCGGCAGGTTTCGCCGCAGATGCGATATTCGAAGCAGCTGAGTCTGAAGTGGACCTAATTGTGTGTATCACAGAAGGGGTTCCAGTTGGAGATATGGTGCAAGTTCTCTCCTATGTTTCGGAGAGGGGCGTACGTTTACTAGGCCCAAACTGTCCGGGACTTATCGTTCCGGGCTGCTGTAAGGTGGGTATCTTGCCTGGACAGATTGTTCTTGACGGTAATGTTGGAGTGGTAAGCCGATCTGGAACCCTCACCTATGAAGTTATCTTCCAACTCACTCGTGCAGGTATTGGCCAATCAGCTTGTGTTGGCATTGGCGGTGATCCCTTAATAGGTACGGATTTTGTAGATTGTTTGACGGCCTTTGAGGAAGATTCGAAAACTTCTGCTGTTGCTATGATTGGCGAAATTGGAGGTACTGACGAACAAGTGGCTGCAGAGTTCGTTTCTGAGCATATGAGCAAACCGGTTGTGGGCTTTATCGCGGGGCAAACGGCACCTCCGGGGCGCCGTATGGGACATGCGGGGGCCATCATTTCAGGCTCCGAAGGGACGGCTCCCGAAAAAATGCGAGCTTTTCGAGACAATGGGATCGGGGTGGCGGAGCGACCAGCAGATCTCGTGGGTTTGATCCAAGAGGCCCTCTCGGGGTCTTAGTGAGATAAAATGGAAGTACGCGACGTGATGACCACTGATGTAGTGACCGCAGCGCCCTCGATGTCCGTTGGTGACCTTGCAGATATGCTGGTGAGAAAACGGTTGCGGGCAGTGCCGGTGATTGATGAAGGGGGCATCGTCTTGGGCATGGTGACAGACCACCAAGTGATGTTGCACTTACTCCCAATGCTGGATGAAGACAGGTCAGTATCTAGGGCTGTTAAGCCGTCGATGGACATTGGAGAGGTGCGAGATGTTATGGCGCGAGCGGTCCTATGCGTAAATGAAAATGAACCGCTAGCTGACGTTATACGCTTGATGCTGGATAAGGAAATCGAACGTCTCCCCGTAGTGCGAAATGGTCAATTGGTTGGATTCATTACAAGAGGCGATATTATTCGGAGACTGCTACGTGAAGAAGAAGGGCCAAAACAAACATGAGTGAAACAGCACAAACGATTACACTCGCGATCCTGAAGCCAGACACTATGAAATCCGGGAACATGGGCTCTGTAATAAGTATGCTTGAAGATGCAGGGTTTAAGATCTGTGCGTCAAAGGTTCTCAGGCTAAGGCAGAGTGAAGCGGAGGCGTTTTATGGTGTCCACCGGGAGCGTCCCTTCTTCGAGTCCCTCGTGCAGTTTATGACTTCAGGGCCGTGTATGCCGTTGGCACTGGGACACGAACGCGCTGTTTCGTATCTGCGCGAAGTGATCGGCGCGACAGATCCTTCTGAAGCGGCGGAAGATACAATTCGGGCTTTGTACGCAGAGAGCAAAGAGCGTAATGCGATTCATGCGTCGGATTCCGATGAGAATGCTCGACTTGAGCTTGGGTTCTTTTTCAACAGGTTCGAGTTGGTTGCGCAAGCCTAAAAGTCTGGTCCATGCAGATGGATTTGTTCTGTGTGAGTCGGTCATCCCTTTCAAACGGCCCCATTCGGCGACTTTGGCGGTCAGATGATCCTTCCTCCGTGTTGGGTAGACTCCCGTTTTTCTTGACGTGGGTTGAACTGGAAGTTGAGGTCGATCTCGATATACAGGATGAGATTTGG
Organism: uncultured Gemmatimonadota bacterium; assembly: GCA_964480515.1. GTDB lineage: Bacteria > Gemmatimonadota > Gemmatimonadetes > Palauibacterales > Palauibacteraceae > Palauibacter. The sequence goes on along the minus strand of CAYZOT010000002.1, from coordinate 75,909 downwards.
GCGCACGGCAATATCCGCGCTGCTGGCGAAGCCGAGTGTCGCCGTTGTTTGATTCTGAATGAAGTCAAACTTGAAACAGAATTCGATGCGCGTTTCCGTTTGAAATCTGAGGGGAGGCAGGCGGAGGAAGGCGTTTGGATATACGAGCCAATGACTTCTTACGTAGACTTATCGAAGGCTCTCCGGGAAGAGGTTTGGCTTAGAGCCTCTGCATATGTAGAGTGTTTTCCTGAATGTTCGGGACTCTGTCCTGGTTGTGGGGTTCTGCTGGATAACGAGGGATGTAAGTGTTTACCCCCGGAAGATGACCCGCGATGGGCAGTGTTGCGTAAGGTGAAAGGTTGACATTCGCACCGTGAAACTGCCTGTTACCGCGTTCGTAACGTGTAATTTAGTTCTACACCCATGATTTGGGTGGAAATGCTCAAGCTTAAGTAGGTGTTGCCTATATGGCTGTTCCTAAGAGACGCACATCAAAACAGCGTAAGCGTAAGCGCCGTACGCACTATAAGGCTCAGGAGAATGCCCAACAGGCTTGCCCTCAATGTGGGGACCCCAAGAGACCGCATCGGGTTTGCCCAACTTGCGGCCATTATGCGACCCGCGAGATTCTCGAGACTGAAAACCTTTGACGACCGATGTCTATGGGCACTTGGTTCATTCCGCGTGCCCTTGGTTGACAAGCGCGTAACTGATTTCGGATCGATTCTTACCCATCTAGACGATCTGGTCCCAGAATGATTCGCGTAGCCCTCGATGTTTTAGGGGGAGAAGCGGCACCCAACGCCCCGATCGCCGGAGCCCAGGAAGCTGTGAGAGCTTGGGCAGACGAAATCACCCTCCTTTTAGTCGGACCTGAAGAGGCGGTCGTATCTAGATTGTCGGAATTTCCAGTTGGAACCGCACAATGGATTCCTGCGGACGAAGTGATCGATTTGGGTGAGCCTCCTGCTCTAGCAGTTAGACGGAAGCCGGGGAGTTCAATCGTTCGAGGGCTAGAGGCCGTCCGTGATGGGGAAGCGGATGCGTTTGTTTCGGCGGGTTCGACGGGTGCTATCGTAGTTGCTTCTGTCCTTACCCTCGGACTGCTCCCAGGGATTGATCGACCTCCTGTCGGCGCCCTGTTCCCGACAGCTACCGGGCGTGTCTTAGTTCTGGACGTGGGGGCTGATATCGACGTACGGCCTGCTCAACTTCATCAATATGCTCATCTTGGGTCAAGTTATTTGAGCGATATTCAGCGACCACGAGTCGGCTTGTTGAATGTGGGAGAAGAAGCGGACAAAGGTGGAGGAGTGTCGGTCGCTGCATATAGTCTCTTGTCCGCGGACCCAGGAATAGAGTTTGTTGGGAATGTGGAAGGGAATCAGATCATCGCTGGTGCATGCGATGTGGTCGTCTGCGGAGGCTTTGTTGGGAATGTGCTCCTCAAGTTCTATGGGTCAATTAGAGACTTTGTGGTTGAGGTGCTTAGGAAAGAAGGGTTTGGGGAAGTCGGAGACTTGGATGGTGTGCTCCGGGTTTTGGATGGTGCCGAATATGGTGGAGCGCCACTTTTCGGTGTGGATGGTGTGAGCGTTATCTGCCACGGCGGATCACCACCACGGGCCATAAAGAATGCTATTCGAACTGCGGTGGATGCTGTTTCTTCTAGCGTTGTTCAGGACATGCATACGAGGCTAGAAGCGCTACAGAAGCACGTGGAAAGGCAATGAGTGGCGTAGCATTGTTGTTGCCGGGCCAAGGTTCACAGTATGTAGGAATGGGACATGATCTGGCGCATTCCTATCCGGAAGTACGAGAGTTGTACGAACGAGCAGACGAGGAACTTGGGTTTTCTCTCAGTAGATTGAGTTGGGAAGGTCCGGAAGATGATTTACGCGCTACGGAGAACGCGCAACCCGCCATCCTAGTTCATAGTTTCGCGGTCTGGTCACTTCTAAAAGAAACCCCACTCCCGGTCATGGTTGGAGCTGGCCACTCTTTGGGTGAGCTATCGGCTCACCTCATCGCTGGTAGCTTTTCTTTTGAGACAGCGCTTCGGATTACTAGACGGCGTGGAACACTGATGGCTGCTTCTGGAGAAAAACGCCCTGGTGGTATGGCGGCGGTGATTGGCTTGGAGGCTGATGATGTCGGAGATCTCTGTTACGAGATCAACAGCCTTGAGGATCCTCAAATCGGACTTGTGGTTCCAGCAAATTTGAATGGTCCTGGGCAAGTTGTTATCAGTGGGGATGTGGCCGCGGTAGAATTTGCCAAGACTGAAGCCGAGGCGTGGGGTGCGAAACGAACCATCCCGCTGAAGGTGAGCGGAGCTTTCCATTCTCCTCTTATGGACGATATGGCGGAAGAATTTTCCAAAGTCTTGGACGAAAGCAAGATGTTAGATCCGCGATTCCCAGTTATCTCTAACGCGACAGTGGAGTCCGTTTCGGAGGCGAATAATATTCGGCGGACACTGGTCTCTCAGCTTACGTCCCCAGTCCGGTGGACTGAAGTTGTGGAGGAGATGAGTCGGTTTGAGCCGAGAACCTGGCTGGAACTGGGGCCGGGCAATACGCTTTCGGGGCTAGTCCGGCGTATCGAAAAAGGGATACGTCCGATTTGCATCGGCGACTCTGGTGGGGTCGAGAGTTTTTTGGGAACCTTGAGCGCTGGGAATATAATAGAGGGAGAGGTGGATGAGTGAATTGACAGATCAGATCGCGCTCGTCACGGGTGGCACGCGAGGAATTGGCTGGGCAATTTCACAGGAATTGGCTGAGGCGGGAAGTAGGGTTGCCATCGTCGACATCCTAGAAGAGGCTGAATCTGCGGCCGCGAAATTGCCGGGAACGGGGCACGGTGGCTTTGTCTGCGATGTGTCTGACCCGACCGAATGTTCTGAACTCATTGAGAGGGTAGAGGAGAAGTTGGGGCCAGTAACCATACTCGTGAACAACGCTGGGATAACACGGGATAATATCCTGGTTCGGCTTAAAGATACGGACTGGGACAGCGTGATCGACACAAATCTGTCCGGTCCGTTTTATCTTATCCGAGCGGTTGCTCGGGGGATGATGAAACGCCGATTTGGAAAAATCGTCAATGTGTCTAGCGTGGTGGGGTTGACGGGAAACCGAGGCCAGTCCAACTATGCGGCGGCCAAGGCGGGCCTGATTGCTCTTACTAAGAGTGTGGCCCAAGAATTGGGGGCTCGTGGAGTTCAGGCTAACGCAGTAGCTCCGGGTTTCATCGCGACAGATTTGACTTCGGGGTTACCGGAAGAGATCCAAAGGGATATGCTCGATCGGATTCCAGCAGGTCGTCTTGGGTCTCCAGAGGACGTGGCAAGAGTTGTTCGTTTTTTGGTTGGTCCTGGGGCAGCGTATGTTACAGGGCAAGTCGTTGTTGTGGATGGAGGTATGGTGATGTAGGAATGTGAGGTCAAAATTTGTACGGCCCGAGTGCGTTAGGCCGCCGCCGAAAAGTCGGGAGAGGCAGCAAAAATGACGAACGGGGTTTGTGGAATCAAAAGGCCCACTTCTTTCAAGGAGAAACGATAAATGTCGGAGAATGCGGCGCGAGTGCGAGAAATCATCGCGCAAGAGCTAGGTGTCGAGCAGGAGAAAGTCACGAACGAAGCCAATTTTGTGGAAGACCTTGGTGCAGACTCGCTCGATACCGTGGAACTCGTAATGGCCTTCGAAGAAGAATTCGGGATCGAGATCCCGGACGAAGATGCGGAAGAAATGCAGACGGTAGGTCAGGCAATCGCATATCTGACCGCAAAGGAAGAATAGCTGTCGTATTGTGACACGGGCATGAAAAGACGGGTGGCAATTACGGGAGTCGGGTTGGTGACGCCGGTAGGTCTCGATCCAAGCTCAACGTGGCGGGCATTGGTCGCTGGAGAAAATGGTGCCGGTCCCATTACGCAATTTGATGCGTCCGATCATGGTGTGCGTTTTGCGTGTGAAGTAAAAAACTTCGACGTAGAAGGCTGTATGGATGCCAAGGACGCACGGCGTGCCGACCGCTTCCTACAATTCGCCATGGCCAGTACTGCGCAGGCTCTTGAGCAGGCGGGGCTCCCCGACGACTTTGGCGACGTCCCGACTGGGCGTGTGGGTGTGATTGTGGGTAGCGGAATCGGCGGCCTCCCCTTGCTGGAACGCCAACACACAAGATTGATTGAGGGCGGTCCCAGCCGTGTCTCTCCGTTTTTTATCCCCATGTTTATTGCTGATATGGCGCCGGGGATGATTGCAATGCGGTACGGGGCCCAAGGCCCGAATTATGCGACCGTTTCAGCTTGTGCCTCAAGCGCTCATGCAATCGGCATGTCGTTCCGCTCAATTCGGGATGGCGAAGCTGACATTATGATAACTGGTGGGACAGAGTCTACGGTCACACCTCTTGCTATGGCGGGCTTCGCAACGATGAAGGCTTTGTCGACCCGTAATGAGGCACCTGACCGTGCGTCGCGACCGTTTGATGCTCACCGAGATGGATTTGTTTTAGGAGAAGGTTCGGGGATGTTGATCCTAGAGGAATTGGAACATGCGATTGATCGTGGTGTGGAAATCCTCGCCGAAGTTGTGGGCTTCGGCCAGAGTGCGGATGCTCACCATATGACTGCTCCGGCACCGGATGGTTCAGGAGCCCGTAGTGCGATGGAGCATGCGCTTCGAGATGCTGGTTTGGCACCCTCCGACGTGGACTACATTAATGCGCATGGAACCTCAACTCCGGCAAACGATGTTGCGGAAACACGGGCTGTAAAGGATGTGTTTGGGTCGCATGCGTACGAGCTTGTCATCGGATCAACCAAATCGATGATGGGTCACACACTTGGGGCGGCGGGCGCGATTGAGTTGGCCATAGCAGCTGAGGTTTGCCGAAAGGGGACGATCCCACCCACCATAAACTTTGAAGAGGCTGACCCAGAGTGTGACCTCGAATATGCACACGGAGGAGTCATTGATCGTCCAGTGGAAGTGGCTATCTCGAATTCTTTTGGATTCGGTGGGCACAATGGTTGTTTGGCGATCCGACGCTGGAATGGAGAAGGTAGCTAATGCAAACCAAGCGAGTGCTCGTAATGATGGGGTCGGAGTCTGATCGTCCAACCATGGAAAAGGGGGCAGATATACTCCGAGAAGCAGGAGTAGATGTTCAAGTGGAAGTTTCATCGGCGCACCGGGAACCGAATCGTACCGCGAAAATTGCAACAGAGGCCGCAGAGCAGGGTTTTTCCGTTGTTATTTGCGGCGCTGGTCTGTCGGCGGCGCTGCCAGGTGTAGTGGCCGCGCACACAACCCTCCCGGTGATCGGCGTGCCAGTGTCGGCAGGAACCCTCGGTGGTTTAGATGCTTTGTTGTCCGTCGCACAGATGCCTCCCGGTGTACCAGTGGCGGCGGTAGGAATTGATAATGCTAAGAATGCGGCCCACCTAGCTCTCCGTATTCTCGACGTTCCTAAAGACTGATTGGGCCGACGGACGTCGAATGTCGGTTGGCGTCGGCTACGATTCGCACCGGTTTGACGAGACACGCCCGCTAGTTTTGGGTGGTGTCGAAATTCCAGGCTCACCTGGCCTCGCCGCCCATTCGGACGGTGACGCGATTTCGCATGCAGTGACAGACGCAGTGCTCGGAGCAGCAGCGATGGGTGATATTGGCACTCTATTCCCGGATACTGATCCGGCCAATGCGGGTGCTGATTCTGTTACGATCCTTACCGATGTTGTTAGGAGTGTTAAGGCTCAAGGTCTGGGCGTACAGAACGTCGATGTCACCGTCATTACGGAAAAGCCCCATATTGGTTCTCATGCGAAAGCGATTCGCGAACGAATTGCTGAAGCACTGGGAACGTCGATCTCTTCCGTGTCTGTTAAAGCAAAGTCGAATGAAGGAATGGGTTGGATTGGTCGAGGTGAAGGACTAGCCGTAATCGCTGTGGCGTTGGTTGAACCTTTAGACGAGAGATCAGGGAGAAGTCTAGCGGATAATGACTAACGTTTGGGACGTTTCCGAGGTTTTGGATTTCCTATTGGAATTGCCTCAAGTGGTAGCCTATGCCCTCATTGCGTTCGGATCCGCTTTGGAGAATGTCTTCCCCCCTGTCCCGTCCGATACTTTTGTCATTCTGGGTGCGGTGCTTACGGAACATGGTACCCTACGCCCTGTCCCTATCTTAGCCTCAGCATGGATAGCGAACGTTGCTGGGGCCATGTATATCTACGGTGTCGCCCGACAACGTGGTCCCGGGTTTTTCGAAGAGGGTTGGGGCCAACGTCTCCTACGTCCACACCAATTTAACCGTATCTCCCGGTTCTACGATCGCTATGGGTTGTGGGCAATATTCTTCTCTAGATTTCTGCCTGTTCTTCGTGTTGTTATTCCGACGTTCTCGGGTTTCACGGGCTTGGGCATTGTCCGTACCCTGGTCCCAGTAGCAGTCGCCTCGCTTTTGTGGAATGCGGCACTATTGGTCGCAGGGATCGCGGCGGCACGAAATATTGCGCGGGTCTTTGATTATTTTAGGACGGTCAACGGGTGGCTTGTTGTAGTTGCCGTTGTGATTGCCCTAGCGGTGGGGTATTGGTGGATGACGAGTCGCCGGAATGACGAGAAAGGTCAGCGAGAGCCAGGAAACATGGGATCCTAAAGATGAAGGTTGAGGAAATTCCAGAAGTCCGTGCGTTTGAACTTGAATCGTTTCAAGATTATCTGAGTTTTGAACGAGGCCTTTCAGCCCCGACCCTGGATGGATATCTGCGGGATGTAGTCCGTTTGATCGAGTACACGCGTAAGCGAGGCATATCGGCGCCGTCTGAGATGACATACAAACTACTCCGCGATCACGTGTCTGAATTGACGGAGGAAGGGTATGCACGCTCTACTGTTGCTCGTGCAATCTCGTCAATGAGAGGGTACTTCCGATTCCTCATGGAGGAGGGGGTGATTGAGGTTGATCCGAGTGAACAACTTGAAGCACCTCGGTCAGGGCGGTCACTTCCGAGCGTCTTAACTGTCCCCGAAGTCCAATTGTTACTCAGTGCGATCGCAATCGATGATGTGGCCTCAGCTAGGGATAGAGCCATTCTCGAAATTCTTTACGGCTGTGGTCTTCGAGTATCTGAACTTTGTGCCCTAACACTTCGTGATCTAGATCTGGATGAAGGTTTAGTGCGTGTGATTGGAAAAGGGGCAAAGGAGAGACTCGTTCCGGTGGGTTCGGATGCGCGAGTGGCAGTCCACCGATACCTTCGGGCATTGAGGCCAGAGTTGGATCGTGGAGATACGGAGGGGCGGTTGTTTTTGAATCGCCGAGGGCGTCGACTCAGTAGGATGGGGATTTGGAAAATCCTGCGCCGGTATGTGGAACGCGCCGGAATCGAGAAGCACGTGACACCCCATACACTGCGGCACAGTTTTGCAACACATCTACTTGAGGGAGGGGCTGACCTAGCTTCTGTCCAAGAAATGCTTGGGCATGCCGACATCTCGACGACGGACATCTATACACATGTGGATCGATCACACGTACGACAAGTGCACAAGTCCCACCATCCCCGGGGTTAAAGGGTATTCTCCATGCGTGTAACGAGGCTCCTAAACCTCATTCGTAACCGACATCTAGTTCAGAAGTTCGATGACCGTATGGTCACCCCTGAGGCGATAGAAGCTGTACTTGAAGCGGCACGATATGCTCCGTCGGCTAGAGAGGCACAGCCTTGGCGATTTGTAGTGATCCAAGAGGCACTGCTTCGTCATAAGGTCGCAACAGCTGCTTTTAACCATCCACATGTACGGACTGCCCCTGTTGTCATCGTTTGTTGTGCCCGCATCCATTCACATGTAAGTGGAAATGGTCGGCCTAGTTTTCCAGTGGATATTGCAGCAGCCGCACAAACGTTAGTTATTGCAGCAGCAGATCTAGGTCTCCATTCAAGCTGGATTTGTGGTTTTAAAGAATCTGAAGTACAACGGGTCGTTGGTATCCCAGGAGATGTCCCAGTGGTTGCCCTCATCTGTTTAGGATATCAAGCAGGATTGGCAGATCTTCCGGAACGAATGCCCCGTGAGGATACTGTCGCGTGGGACCGATGGGCTTTACCCGATGGACGAATTCCTCTGCGATGAGTCGGCCGAATGTCGGAACACGGAAACGGAGTTGGACTTGGGTACGGATCGGATTTCTATTTCACGCCATTTTAGCTTCAATCGCTGTATGCGTAACTCCTGTGACAGGTCAAGACGTTCAGCTGGCTGCTGAGCCGCGGTCGGACTCTCAAAAAGCACTTCAGGTTTTCCTGGAACAGGGAGAGTATGCACTGTGGACCCGTGATACGGTGCTTGCGAAGGGGGATACGGTTTCGAGGGACGTTCTCTTGTTGGAAGCAACGGCTCGAATAGCGGGTCGTGTCGATGGGGACATTTATGTTGTCGATGGTGATTTGTTTCTTAGAACAGAAGGAAGCGTAGGAGGAGATGTAGTCGTGCTTGGGGGCGGTTTTTACGATTCAGAACTCGCCGAGATAGAAGGGGCGCTTACGTACCGCCCCAACGAACCAGTCCGAGTGCGGCCGACCGGAGGTGATTTTGAAGTCGTTTGGGAAACAGAGGAACGTTCTTCTTTCATTGGGTTTTTCCCCGGCATGCCAACCTATCAGCGTGTCGATGGCCTCACCGTTGGGGTTGGGGGATTGGGCCGATTGGCCAGTCTTCCTGGGCGACCTGAGCTTGAGATGGGGGGGGTTTATAAGACGGCGGGTGGTGGGTTCGGAGATTTAGGTGGGCGCCTCTCATGGTATATGTCAGACCAAGTTCGTATTGGGTTTTTTGGGGAGCGTGGGACTCGTAGCAACGAGAGTTGGAGTAGACCTACGTGGTATAACAGTCTTGCGCACTTGGTCGCGGGCATCGACAACCGTGACTATTACTCAGCGGAGCATATTGGCGCAGAAATTGAACTGAGTTCATTGGGTCCAGCCTCTTGGGAAGATTCCCCGAACTGGTCGTGGACCTTCGGAGTTGGCTGGGAAGACGCGGAATCGCTTCCGGCGAGGGATGTAAAAGTACTGTTTGGAGAAGAATCACAAGAGGTTTCTAACCACAATCCTACTGTCGATGATGGGACCTTTTTCCTTATTCAGTCAGGATTCGAATGGTCGAAAATAAGTCCGGGGTCGAAAGTCGGTTTTGGTTTTGGGCTGGAAGCTGGCTTGGGCACGCAGTCTCCGACAGAACTCTTGTCCTCTTTTGTGATGGCTGAAGGTCGGTACTCGACACGTCGGACTACCTCTTGGGGACATTTGGTTAACGTGTTTGCGATTATGCGAATAGACGTGGCAGGTACACTACCGAGGCAACGTTATTCGACGATTGGAGGAATAGGGACAGTCCCCACAATTCCACTTCGAGGGCTCAGAAACCCTCAGCTGTTTTTCGGTGAAGTGACGTATGCGATTCCACTTATTGGCATGGTTGATTTGGGTGGGCTAGATGCATTTCTCCGGGCAAGTGGAGGAACCGTTTGGGGTAATGGTCCTGAGTTTCAACTTGAAAAGGCTCTTAGTGCCGGTGTCGCGGCACGGATATGGGATTTCCAACTTGAATTTGGTCTCCCCCTTGGAACCTCGATGCCGTATTTCGATGTGCGTGTTCGACGCTCTGCGCGCCCTTCGCAGATGTCACGTCCGGGCTGTTGTTAGTAAGCGTTTTGCATGGCGTAAGGGGTCGTTTTTGTCATGATATCTGTAAATGTTTCGCTGAATCGTGACAGGTTCCGCTAGGTGGTAAAGAACCTCCTATTTGGAATCATCTCCTCGGGCTAGAAAAGTTCACCTAAGTTTGGCTGATTTATATGACTAACCTTAGTCAGTTTTGACATAGCCCAGCCTCCCTCCTAGCTTCTTGCGATGCCGCTTCAAGCTAGCCTTCGAACATGCTGTTGATGAACGTGATCTGCGTTCTTCCCGCCCGTATCTCAAGTACTCGTATCCCCAGAAAGCCGCTGCAAGAAATCGCTGGCCGCCCACTGCTAGAGTGGTGTTGGCGTGCGGCTTCGAGGATCTCTCTCTTTGATCAAGTGGTTGTTGCGACGGATTCCGAAGAGATTGAAAAACGGGCGAAGGCGTTTGATGCCGAGGTGATGATTACGAGTTCAAGTCACAAGTCTGGAACGGATCGAGTAGAAGAGGTCTCTGCTAGGCTTGGGGTCAACGATGACGATGTAGTTGTCAATTTTCAAGCAGATGAACCGTTTGTAGATGCGGACACGGTAAAACGAGCAATCCTTGGGTTACAGGGCGGAAGTGGTACGCTGTCGGAGGTTGTGAGCGAACCGAATACAACTCCAGGGATTGCAACATTGGCAGCTCCTATTCGTAACCGGGAAGAGTGGGAGTCGCCGGGGGTAGTGAAGGTCGTAACAGGATCGGAAGAGCAGGCTCTTTATTTTAGCCGTAGTCCGATTCCTGCCACACGCGAAGGGGTCACTGTTTTCGATTCGGGCGGTCCTTTTTTAAGGCACGTAGGTATCTATGCATGTAGACGACCCGAACTTAGACGATGGGCGAGAGGAGATGAGTCAAGGCTCGAACGCACTGAAAAGTTAGAACAACTTCGAGCGTTAGAGATGGGAATGCAGATCCACGTCGAGGTGGGTCCTTGGACAGAACCGGGAATTGATTTGCCTGCAGATCTTGAACGGGCAGAACGTCTGTTATCCCAGCGTGGATAGCACAGGGAGAAAATAGAATGGCCATGATGGAAAATGAGTCGCCAACGAAGTACATCTTCGTGACAGGTGGAGTGGTTTCTGGTCTTGGAAAGGGGATTACAGCGGCTTCAATCGGTCGTCTACTCGTGGAGCGCGGTCTCCGCGTGACAATCCAGAAGTTTGATCCTTACCTGAATGTTGATCCAGGCACGATGTCCCCGTTTCAACATGGAGAGGTTTATGTCACGGATGATGGGGCTGAAACTGATCTTGACCTTGGTCACTATGAACGCTTCATCGATGAGTCGCTATCACAAGCCAACAATGTCACGACCGGTCGCATTTATCAGGACATTATAACTAAAGAACGGAGAGGCGATTTTCTTGGGGCGACTGTCCAGGTCATTCCTCACGTGACGGAGGAGATTAAAACGGCTGTCCGAAGGTTATCTCCCAACCATGACGTTGTGATTACTGAAATCGGGGGAACGGTTGGTGATATTGAGTCGCAGCCTTTTCTTGAAGCCATGCGTCAGTTTAGGCAAGACGAGGGCCACGAAAATTCATTGTTCATTCACTTGACCCTTGTACCCTACATCTCTGCATCCGGAGAACTTAAGACGAAACCAACTCAACATTCGGTGCGTGAGTTGCTTAGTATTGGGATCCAACCAGACGTGTTGGTGTGTCGCGCGGAGCGAGTGCTAGATGAAGAGATCAAGAAAAAAATCGCCCGCTTTTGTAACGTAGATGTGGCGCGGGTTATCGAGTCTCGCGATGTCGAGTCAATCTATGAACTTCCGCTTGTTTATCGTGAGCAAGAGTTGGATGACCGGATTTGTGAGTTACTAAACCTCGATGTTGAGCCGCCTGACCTCACTAGTTGGGAAGAGATGGTTGACCGGATCAAGAATCCGAAAGATGGTCGCGTCCGGATCTGCGTGGTAGGGAAATACACAGAGTTGGTAGACTCATATAAGTCGATTGCCGAAGCCTTCGTCCACGGTGGAATTGAGGCAGGTGTGGGTGTAGATGTCGACTGGTGGTCGTCTGAACGAGTGGAGGAACAGGGAGCCGACTTTGTAGAGCGGTTCCACGGAGTTTTGGTGCCCGGCGGTTTTGGTATTCGAGGGATTTCGGGAATGCTTGATACGATCAGATATATTCGAGAGAACGGTATTCCATACTTTGGGATTTGTCTTGGACTCCAATGTGCCATCATAGAATTCGCCCGAAACGTTTGCGGGCTAAAGCGATCACATTCGTTCGAGTTTAATAAAAAAACTCCGGATCCTGTCATTTCACTTCTGGACTCGCAACGGAAAGTCACGGAGATGGGTGGGACCATGCGGTTGGGGGCTTATCCATGCAAACTTGAGAAAGGTTCCTTAGCTCACGAAGTGTATGGTGTGGACGAGATCTCCGAACGACATCGACACCGTTATGAAGTGAATCCAGAATATCAAAAGACACTGACGAGTGGAGGGATGAGATTTGGGGGTATTTCGCCGGATGGGCAGTTAGTGGAAATGATCGAACTTCCAAATCATCCTTTTTTCCTTGGTGTACAGTTTCATCCAGAATTGAAATCACGGCCCAACAAACCTCATCCTTTATTCGCGGCATTTGTGAGGGCAGCCGCAAAACGGCGAAATCTTCTTGCTCACCAATCAGCCGATGAACTGTCGGAAGCCGAGGCTGCAAGATCCAGCGACCCACTAACGGCGGTGGAAGGCCTTACGGCAGAGGGGTGAGCCCCCAGTCGTCCGATTTGTTTGCGGGCCGAGTCCGAGCGGATGGTACTCGTTCACTGTTTTTGATTGCAGGTCCATGTGTCCTCGAAGACGAGGATCTTAATCTTTTGGTGGCGGAACAAGTGGCAAAAATTGCCACCCAAGCTGATATCCCGGCAATTTTCAAAGCGTCTTTTGATAAAGCGAATCGGAGCTCTCTTGAATCACCTCGAGGACCTGGCTTAATTGAGGGCTGCGAAGTCTTGCGGCGTATCGGTGAACAAGTTGGCCTCCCCGTCCTGACCGATATCCATCTTCCGAAACAGGCGGCCCACGTAGCAGAAGCAGTCGACGCACTTCAGATTCCAGCCTTCTTATGTCGGCAAACTGACTTGCTTGAAGCAGCTGGAAGGACTGGTCGCCCAGTGAACGTTAAGAAAGGGCAATGGTTGGCACCGCAGGATATGGTTGGGGCAGTTGGGAAGATCAGGGCTGCCGGGGGACGGGAGATTGCTGTGACAGAGCGAGGTACAGCTTTTGGGTATGGTCGGTGGGTGGTCGACATGCGGAGTTTCAGGGTGATGAATGAAGCGACGAATTGTGCAACCGTGTTCGACGCCTCCCACTCCGTTCAGCTTGCGGGAGCGGGGCGGTCCGTTAGCGGAGGCGAACCAGAATTTATTGAGTCGCTAGCGTTAGCAGCCGTCGGTGCAGGCGCGGATGGACTTTTTGTAGAAGTCCACCCCGATCCAAATCAAGCGGCGTCGGATGGTTCGAACGTCTTGCCATTAGATCGACTAGAAGGCCTGGTTCAGCGTTGTTCTCGTGTGCAAGAGGTCGTGGTGCGGGAATGATGGTGGGCTACATGGCGAGATGAAAAACGCGGATCCTTCTCCTCTAGTACCGACAGATCACGAACTCCTTTCGGTTGCTCGGACAGCCATTGAAGTCGAAGCGAAAGGCGTTGCGGCGTTAGGGGCACGATTGGGAGAAGAATTCCTCAGTGCCTTGCGTTGCGTGCTCGATGCGTCGGGCCGGGTCATCGTTACTGGAGTGGGAAAGTCTGGGTTGGTTGCTCGTAAGATCGCGTCTACTCTCTCTAGTACGGGTACTCCTGCGTTGTTTCTCCACCCTACAGAGGGAGCTCACGGCGACGTGGGGGTGTTGGTGGAAGGTGATGTCCTATTGGTCGTTTCAAAAAGCGGGGCCAATGAAGAACTCGTCACATTGTTGCCCGCGGTCCGTAGTGTAGGGGCTAGGGTCATTGCTATCACCGGATCGCCTGACTCTCTACTTGCAGAAGCCGCGGATGTGGTGCTTGATGCATCTGTTGACGAAGAAGCTTGTCAGTACGATGTGGCACCGACGGCCAGTAGCACAGTGGCTTTAGTACTTGGAGATGCCTTTGCATTGGCACTGGTGCGGGCTCGGGGGTTAAACGAGGATGATTTCGCGCGGCTTCATCCGGGAGGGGCTCTTGGACGGCGGCTTCTTTGGACGGTTCGAGATGTTATGCTGACAGGGGAAGAGGTCCCGACGGCAGCTCAAGATGCTACCCTCTCAACTGTGATGTATCTGATTGCGCATCAGCGAGGTACGGTGGCGATTGTGGATAAAGAACGACTCGTTGGCGTGCTAACGGCTGGCGATTTAACACGCTTCGCATCTAAGTGCCCCGACTTTTTCGATCAGCCTGCATATAGGGCTATGACGAAAAACCCCCAAATTGCTAGTCTTGGTGAATTGGCGGTGATTGTGCGAAGTCGCATGGAAAAACATGGCGTCATGGCCTTGCCTGTGATTGAGCAGGACAGGTTGGTTGGTATGGTACACCTGCATGACATCTTGCGAGCAGGAATCCACGAATGAAGTGCACAAGGCCGAAAACTCGGGATAGCCTTGTATCAGAGCGTGGGGAGGGACGTGATGGATAGAGTGAAAGGGCTAGTAGTTGGAGTGCTTGCCTTATTGGGGTCTGCATGTCGTCCGGAAGATTCGCCACCGATTACAACGGAAATCCTCCGGAGTGACGTAGATATGGCAATGACACAAATGGCGACTTACGTGACGCGTGATGGTATTCGCCGTGCACGGGTTGAGGCGGATACGGCTGAATTTATTTCAGAAAACGAAATTCACATGCGTCCGGTCAGGTTGGTCTTTTACGATGAACAAGGTCGTGAGACGACTGTCATAAGAGCGGATTTCGGGGTTTTGTACGAGCTGACAGAAGACATGAGGGCCGAAGGGAATGTCGTTGCCCAAGATGGAGAACGAGGTCAACGTTTGGAAACGGAACGTCTGCGGTATGTGAATCTTGATGACCGTTTGTATGGGGATACTACATTCAGACTCTTTCGAGACCTTGGCCCTACTGTAATAGAGGGCTCGGGATTTGAGTCTGACGTTCGCATGGACTCTCTGACCGTTCTTGATTCGTTCGGTGAGACCGACCGATCTCTCCTCCAAGCTCCAAGTTCGGCACCGGTCACACGGGGAGACTCGTTAATGGATGCATTGATCTTCAACACCTTATGCTGCAATGAGACCCTCGCGTCTCTCGATGCTCGGGTGATTCATGAAGAGTCGATCAAAGAAAAATGAAGGACTTGATCACTGCGGGTTCCGTGTTGGGTACGATTGTCGTTTTTGCGGCGATTCCGATCTCTCTTTATGCGCAAACAACTACCGTCGATGATTTGACAGTAAAAGATTCGATCTCGAGTCCTATGCAATCTGATAATTGTACATTGACGTGGGCCCCGATTGCTCCGAACACGAGGACGCAGGTGCTACGGCGTGGTCTCTCTCATGTAACATACGTCAGCGGGCGATACCGGTGGACGTGTGGTACTGCAACGATGGTGGCAGACAGTACAGAAAAATATGATGCTCGCCACCAGGTCGAATTGATCGGTAATGTCGTGTACACTGATTCTATTCGAACGTTACGATCCAATTTTCTGACGTACCATGAAATTGAAGATTTGGTCGAAGCACGAGATGAAGTAGAATTAGTTCGATTCCTTGATGGGTCGAGACTTGTCGGACCGAGAGTCCAGTTTCTCCGAGCGGTTACTAGTGTGGATGCTAAGACGATTGCCACAGGTCGTCCGCACATGACGTTTTACCCGGAAGATCCAGGAAACGAAGAGCCTTTCGAGGTCGATGCCGATCAGGCAGAGTTTGGAGGTGAGAATGAAGCCCGTTTCTATGGCGACGTCATCCTGGAACGCACAGATGTTCTGGCTGAAGCTGACAGCGCTTTTCTGACTCGAGAGGATGGCTGGGCAGTGATGTGGGGTAGGCCTCGGATAGAAACAAAGGAAATCTTCCTTAAGGGAGATACAATTCGATTTTATTCCCAAGACGAAGATCTGAAAAAAGTGAACGTAATTGGTACGGCCTTTGCGTCTAGCGATCAGTTTCAGGTCCGCTCTGAGCTTATCGATATTGAACTTGAAGAAGAAAAAATACAGCAAGTGTGGTCCCATGGAGAAGGTTTCAGTGATGCTTTGTCCGGTGATCATTTACTGATTGGTGACTCGCTTCACTTTGTAATGTTTGAAAAACAAATCGATTCGGTTGTTGCAGTAGGGGGTGCGCTTGCGATCCAGGGCGATAGCGCAGGGCTGGCTGCCGAACTCCCCTCCGTCCAGATGATGGCGGGACGAATGTCCGTTGATTCGGTAACGATAGAAAAAGAAAAGCTACCAAATGAGGTTCAGGGACACACTGAAATGGACTCGACTGAAAGCACTTCTGATCTGATTGATGAAACCACGACTTTTGTGCAGAAACCCGTAACTGAGAATGTAGCCCCTCAACCTTCTATCGATGGTTCCACTGATTGGGTTCGGGGTGACACACTGATTGCGGTATTCAAACGGTTTGATCGGAATTTGTCGGAACCACTGGCTGTCGTCGAGGGTGCTGCCCCTCCGGACTCTGTCGATGCGATTCTCCGGGTAGTGTCAGAGGGTCTGGTAGAGGAAGGAGTGGAAGATCCTGAAACAGCCGTTGATCCTACTATGGAGCGTCTTATTGCAATCGGCCAAGCGAGTTCGTTCTATAGGCAGATCCGTGATTCGACACTTACCGGCCAACCATCGCGTAATTACATGTTGGGAACGCGTATCGATGTCTTCTTTGAGAATGGGGAGCCAGTCACCGTTCGCGGAGAGAATGCTGTGGGGATTTATTTGGAACCCGAAGAAGCTCTAGTCCAACCCGGAGCAGACACATTGTCCATCACACGGCGTTCCGTGCACAGGGAATGGTTGAAGACAGATCAGATGGGTGAAATGAAAACGTACGAACCAAGTGGAATTGGGAAAATTGGGCGGAATCCAACTATCACAAGAAATCTGATGATTAGGCCTGTTGATTCGTTAGATCGCATTGCCATGACGTTTTCGGAAAAGAAAGCTCGATCACAAAAGCGGAAAAAACTGTGACTGGAGGCATCAGTGTTCTCAGTGCTAAGGGAATGGTACGGTCTTTCAAACGGCGTCGAGTGGTTGACCATGTTGACCTGCAGGTGAAGCAAGGAGAGATCGTTGGATTATTGGGCCCAAATGGCGCGGGAAAGACAACGACTTTCTACATGATTGTAGGACTGCTTCGAGCAGACGAAGGTCGTGTGTATCTTGACGAAGATGAAGTCACACACTGGCCCATGTATCGTCGAGCGAGAGCAGGGATTGGCTATTTGCCGCAGGAAGCGTCGGTTTTCTCCAAACTTACGGTCGAACAGAACGTCATGGCGATTCTCGAGACCCTCAAAATTTCTCGCGAAGAACGAATCCATCGACTCGAAGAACTCTTAGATGAACTGTCAATCAAGCATCTCCGTAAGAGTAAGGCTTACGCGCTTTCGGGAGGTGAGAGGAGGCGACTTGAGATCACCCGTGCCCTTGTGACTAAACCCAAGTTCCTCCTTTTGGATGAACCGTTCACCGGAGTGGACCCGATCGCGATCGACGATATCCAGCGTATTGTCAAGGATCTCAGAGATAAAGGATTGGGAGTTTTGATTACGGATCACAACGTACGGGAAACCCTGACGATCACCGATCGAGCTTATCTGTTGTTCGAGGGCCAGATCTTAATTGAGGGTGAGGCGAAAGATTTGGTGAATGATCCAGAGGCGAGAGAACTCTATTTAGGTAAGAATTTTAGGCTCTAAGAATCCTGTGCGTCCCTCAGTTCCCCAGCCACCATTTTCAGTATGTAGGCCTGGGTCCTGTGTTGTTACGCGGCCCAAAGGTGCACCCAATTAGTCGGTGAAACCTTCTTTAGGGGTGCCAACAGTTGGAGTGAGCTTTATTTTATTCTGGTACGATTCTTATGATCAGTGTGATGGTGAAGCGCGTGCGGACTATAACTGGTCAGAGGGCGCTACCCGATGAGTCCATGGGGAGAGGTAAGTGGTAAGCGCAATGGAATTAGGAATCTCGGCCGGCATTCACATCCGCCAGGAGTTGAAGGCCAACCCTCGTCTTTATCAGCAGATGAACCTGCTGAATATGCCTCTGTTGGATCTTCGGACTCATCTGAATGAGGAATTAGTCAGCAACCCATTTCTTGAGATGGCCGAACCTGGGGAAGACTTTCAGAACGATGAGGTCGGAGGACACGGGGACGGTGATGGCGAGCAGATCGATTGGGAAGAGGTCTTACGCGATGGGTTTGAGGTGGGTAGTCGAGCGACAGAATATGAAGAGAAGGAATATTTCACACAGATTCCCGCGGCCACTCGAGATCTTTGGGATCATCTCAGCGATCAGTTGAGACTGATCAAGCTTGAAGAGAGACGGGTTCTGATCGGAGAAGAGATTATTGGTAATATCGATGCCGATGGTTTCTTGACATGCACTCTTGATCTAATTGTCGAATCGCTTAACAAGCACTTGAGTGATCCCGCCGGTTTTTGGCCGACAGTTCTGGAAGAAGATGAAGAGCCAGTCGATTTCGCGCCCATATCAATTGCTGAAGTGGAAGAGATGCTCGAAATCATACAGAACCTCGAACCAAGTGGGATCGGTGCGCGCGACCCACGCGAGGCTCTTTTGCTCCAGCAAAGGGACAGGGGCAAAGAAGACACTCTCGCTTTTAAGCTTGTTCGGGACCATTTCAATGACCTCGTGAACCATCGTTGGAAAGAACTGTCAAAAGAACACGGAGTTACACCACAAGAGGTTCAAGCGGCTGCAGATGAAGTCGCAAAACTCGATCCGAAACCAGGGCTTAAGTATTCAAATAGTTCCTCTTCGTATGTCATTCCAGATCTCATCGTTGAAAAAATAGATGGCGAATACTGCGTGTCACACAACGATACCACGTTACCCCGACTTAAGCTTTCGTCTTCATATCGCGAAGTCGTAGCGCAACCCGGAAAATTTGAAGGCGAGAATAAAGCTTTTATTACGGAAAGGCTTAACAAGGCCAGATCGATGATCCAGGCCGTTGAGCAACGGCGACAGACAATGCTCAAGATTATGCATTTGATTGTCGAGCGCCAACAAGATTTTTTCGAAAAGGGTGAAGAGCATTTGCGACCTCTCGCTCAACGTGAAGTCGCAGACCATGTGGAGATGCACGAATCGACGGTGTCACGTTTCGCCAACAAGAAGTATGTGCAAACACCGCGTGGCGTATTGCCTCTCAAATTCTTTTTTTCGGGAGGTCTGCCTACAGACTATGGGGACGATGTCTCGAATCGAGGGGTGCGCCTTCAGATTAAGAAGATTGTTTCCAAAGAGGACCCAAAGGCTCCGTTTACGGACCCACAGATCGTGGATTTGTTACGAAAAGATGGAATTCAGATCGCTCGACGTACCGTAGCGAAGTATCGAGACGAACTAGGGCTTCTTTCAGCACGTTTGCGGAAGCGCGTGTGATGAGTGTCGGTTTTTTTGAAGATGGTGGACCGGAACAAACAGGGGCCACTCAAAGACCTGGGTCTACACAAAGCAGGAGTGAGGCCGTGTTCTCTTCTTCTGGTGTCGGACCGGCTTCTTCGGAGGTTCCCACGCCGCGTGAGGGGGATATGGTGACATTTGACAAAGATCTATTACGGCCTCGAGTGTCAATCGTTGTCCCCGCCTATAATGAAGTAGAGAATATGCCCGATCTCTTCGCAGAGCTTAAGGCGACGTTTGAAAAATTCGCCTTTGATGGAGAACTTGTGTTGGTCGACGACGGTTCTTCGGATGGGACATACGAAGTAGCTCGAACAGTGGCCGCCGAATTGGGATTTGAACCTGTTAGAATTCTCCGTCACCAGGTCAATCGAGGGAAAACAGAGGCTCTCTTAACGGGGGCGAAGTCAGCACAAGGGGAGCTGCTTGTTTTTTTTGACGCGGATCTCCAACATGCGACAGATGAGATTCCTCGATTTGTAAATAAGCTGGATGAAGGCTTCGATCTTGTGGCTGGTCGTAAGTTGGGCGTTTATGACAAACGGCTTGTATCAAGTATTTACAACTGGCTAGCGCGCATAATCTTCCGTGTTCCGGTTAGGGATCTTAACGCCATGAAAGCGCTTCGGGCCTCCGTTCTTGATCGGGTCACGCTCCGGCATGACTGGCATAGATATCTTGTAGTGCTGGTTCACGCCCAAGGGTTTCGAATGGGGGAAATTGACGTGACACTCCATCCTCGCCGTCATGGAGAGCCGAAATATTCAGGGAAAAGTCGTATCTTGGTAGGAATGCTCGACTTGATTTCCGTGTGGTTCCAGCTCTTCTTTGGTCGCAAGCCCATGCTATTTTTTGGGGTTACTGGGTTAGCATTACTCATTTCGGGCGCCGTTACAGGTTTGGTTGCATTGGTACTTCGCTTCGGGTTTGCAGTGGGTTTCCGTCCGTTATTGACCTTGGTCGTTCTTCTCGTAGTCTCGGGGCTGCTCCTCTTTGTTCTTGGCTTTTTGGCTGAAATGATTGCAGGGCTTAGGGGCGAGATAGAGGAACTCAAGCGAAATCAAGAGGAATTAAGGCAACCCAAGTCTAGCCTACGAAAAGACTGAGTGGATCTAGGGCCGTCGTTGGATCCGACCGGTTCGAGTGCTACCACATCCTTCCAGTGGTCAGCCCTCGGGGTCACCTTTCTGCATGTGATCCTAGGGTTGATCCTTTTCGAACCTACGCTTTTCCCCGGAGGAGATAACGCCGGCTATCTCATTCTGGGCGACGCGCTTCGAAATGGCGATGGATATCGTGATCTCTACGCCCCAGGGACACCTTTTCATGCAAAATATCCTCCCGTTTTACCACTTATTTTAGCGACGTTTGGAAGTGTACAGGTCTCCAAGTTTGTAATGCTGGCTTGCACATCGCTCACAGTTTGGGTGACAGCACACTTAGGTCGACGGATCGTTGGGGATGGGCCAGCCTTGTTGACGGCTCTGTTCCTTGCGATGAACCCAACTCTCCTAGAGTACGGACATTACATTCTTTCGGAAGCCCCATTTATTCTTCTTGTAGTTCTCGCACTTTGGGCAACTGAATCCAAATATCGGTGGGCTCCAGTGTTAGCGATGCTAGCTGCAAGTGGAGCTTTTGCGACCCGTACGGCGGGATTGGCCATCCTCCTTGCCCTCCCGATTTCCTGGCTATTTCGCAATGACTTTAGACGAGCTGTTATTGGAGGGATTACGGCCCTGGTGGCATTTCTTAGTTGGGGGTTGTACCAAAATCGAGTTGCCCCCGAGCAGCCGAGTTACCTGGAAGAGCTTGTATTACGAAATCCCTATAACCCGGAAGCAGGATCAGTGGGTGTAGGAGAACTTGTGGTTCGAACCGCAAACAACCTGTGGGACTATGTGAGTCGAGTGGTTCCCCAAACTGTCACAGGTCTTGAAGGCTCAGGCACAGGTCTAATGATTCTCTTTAGTTTTGCTTTATGTGGACTTGCATTGTGGAGTTGGGCTGTTCGAGCCCGTAGGTCAATGGGAGCTTTAGAGGTTTTCGTCCTTTTGTACGGAGGGCTCATCGCCATTTGGCCTGAAGTTTGGACGGACCGGCGGTTTCTCCTTCCTCTCCTTCCAATGATCTTCCTACTGTTGGTATGGTGTTTGAGTCAAATTGACGTGAGGTTTCGTCGTTGGGTGTTTGCTTTGACCACGGTGCTCATCTCATTCCCGTGTATAGTGTGGATTACTGAACGTGCTCCATCGCGCATCGAATGTACTGTGGCTTTTATGGCTGATGACCCATGTGATCCACCAGCATACGCGAGTCTTTATGAAGCAGCACGTTGGGCTCGAGATAACACTTCTCCGAGTGCAGTGATTGCTAACCGGAAGCCACGATTATTTTTTTGGTACTCTCAACGAAAGGGAGATATTTATCCTTATTCCACGGATACGGATATTGTCTTAGAGGAGCTTGATCGGATGGGGGCAGACTACGTGGTTATAGATCAAGTCAGCGGGACGACCGGCCGGTATCTGATTCCAGCAATCCAGGCAAATCGGTCTCGTTTCGAGCCTGTTTATCAGGGGGGGACCCCTCCGACCTTGATATTGCGAATTCTTCCAAGCCTCGAGACTGCTCAGTGAGAGTGGTACACATCGTGACGGCTTTTCCACGTCACGATGGAGATGTGATTACTCCGTGGCTTGGCCGGGTCCTTCTTAGGCTTCGCGAAGAAGGGGTCGATGCTAGCGTTCTGGCGCCGTCTTATCGTGGTGGTGGGTCTGTAGAATGGAGAGGTGTTCCCGTCCACCGTTTTCGATATGCCCCGAGTCATTTTGAAACGTTGACTCACGATGAAACTGTCCCGGACCGTTTGAGGAACAGCCCCTACTACGCAGCGCTCTTACCTTCGTATATGCTGGGTGGATTAATTGCTGCGATCAACATCGCCCGAGTCCGTCCAGATGTCTTGCACGTTCATTGGCCTGTGCCCAATGCTTTCTTTGGTTCTGTGGGGAAAATGGCGATGAGTGGTGATGCTGCATTGGTCTCTAGCTATTACTCAGTAGAACTCAAATGGCTAGAACATCGCTTACCGTGGCTGCTCCCATGCTTGCGTTGGTCGATCGAATGCGCGGATGAAGTGACCGCGATTTCAACCGCAACGGCTGCCTTGGTGAGATCCTATACGAATAGACCTGTTCGAATCATCCCCTTTGCAGCAGGTGTGGATACTGCTCAGCCTGGATCTGAAGCGGGCAAACTTGTCACAACTTCCCTTGTGCCAGAAAAAGACGTGTTGTTTGGTGAGGGGAAGCTAGATACTAGCGCGGAAGTTTTATTTGTGGGTCGACTAGTAGAACGGAAAGGTGTTGAAGTCCTTATACGTGCAATCAGTAAGCTTAGGGAACAGCGTGATGTCCGGCTCACTATAGTCGGCGAAGGGCCATGGGCCCCCCATATCCGAGAAACCATCTTGGCCGAAGGGATAGAAGACGCAGTGTTTATGACTGGTAAGGTTGAAACCAATGACCTCCCGCAAATTTATGGAAAGGCCAGTGTGTTCGTACTTCCGGCAGTGATTGATGCGAAGGGTGATACTGAAGGTTTAGGGGTAGTCCTCATTGAGGCTATCCGTGCTGGAGTGCCGGTGATTGGTTCAAACATAGGTGGAATCCCTGACGTTGTGGTCCATGGAGAAACGGGTTGGCTCGTACCCTCTGGTCACGTGGAGGCGTTGGCAAACGCAATAGAGGAAGTCCTCACGAGCCCAGCCGAGGCGTTGCGGCGTGTCCAAAAGGGAAGAGAGTGGATCGATGAGCGTTTCTCGCTTACCGGTGTGGTTAAAGCGCTCACTGACTGCTATGAATCCGCGTTGACCAGGGTTCGGTCTCCTCGATGAAATCGGACAGTAAGGCGGCGAGAGACTACTACGCTTGTTTGCTAAAGTCACCAAAATATAAGGAAAGTCGGAAAGAGAAGGCCGATGTTGTTCTTCACGTCGTGGGCGAACAACTACAAAGAGCGAATCAGGTCGCGGATATTGGGGCCGGTACAGGAATCATGAAGAAAGAGCTTGAAAGAAAGATCGGCAAGTCTATCGTAGGCATTGAGATAGACAGGTCAACAATCCTTGATACTGATCGAATGATAGTTGCAGACGGCTGCCAACTACCAGTCCGTACAGGACAGGTGGATGTGGCACTGCTTAACCATGTGTACGAACACACAAACGATGTCACTGCGTTGTTCGCCGAAACTTGGCGTGTGCTCCGACCGGGAGGAATCGCCTATGTGTCGGCGGGGAGTCGTTGGGCTGTGATGGAACCACATTATCGCCTCCCGTTTTTGAGTTGGCTCCCGCGGAAGGTGGCTCATACGTACCTTCGACTGACGAGACGAGGGGAGCGCTATGAGGGCATTCATTTTTTGGGTCGCCGGTCCCTCGTCGAGATCATGACGAGGACTGGATTCCGAGTACGCGATGTTACTGAATTCGTATTAGAAGGGCTTCAGGGTCCACTCCATGGTAAGGGTTGGGGATTGTTGTGGGGGATGATTCGACATTTCCCTGGCATGATTCGACGGCTGATCCTCAAAGGCTCTCCCCAATGGTTTTTTTTGCTAGAGCGTGAAAAAGACGGGACCATGGATCACTAGATGACTGAGAGTGGGGTAGGGAAGCGCTTCCCTCTCGTATGGTGGTTTATTTGTGGGGCAGCACTGATCACCGTGCTGTTTTACCGAGACTTCATTTTCTATCCGGGGCGAATGTTGGCGGGTAGCGATATGCTACTCGAAGGATATCCCCTCCGAAAGTTTTATACTGACGAACTGATGGCGGGGCGTGGGGTGCCGATGTGGACTCCGTACATATACGGAGGGATGCCTTACGTTGGCCTTCTCCCTGGGCCAATTTTTTATCCAACCACACTCCTCTATTTCCTACTGCCTCTATATCGCGCGATTGGTTGGACGTTCGTCCTGCACACGTTTACGGGTGCTGTTTTTGCTTACTTTATGGGGCGTTCGTTCCGGCTTCGCCCTTGGTCATCGGCTGTGTGCGGGGCTTCGTTCATGCTCACGGGGTACATGACTTCGCACCTTTTTGGAGGGCAGGATGGTCGGCTCTTCGCAATGGCACTTATTCCTTTGGCCTTTGGAAGTTTGGAACGAGCATTAAGAACGAATGATCTCCGCTGGTATTGTGCTGTGGCTCTTGCGGTTGCTCTCCAAATTTTCACGCCACATACACAAGTGCTTTATTTTTCGTCACTAGCTCTCAGTCTTTACCTGCTTTTTCACCTTGGGGTCCGAGTGCGAAAGTCCGGGGAAGGGAGGGAAGGGTATTTAAGACCCCTAAGTCTATTTTCATTAACTTTTTTGGTTGCTGCAGGAATAGGCGCAGTTCAACTCCTACCGACCTTATCTTTACTCGATCATGTGGTCCGGCCAACGGCAGAAGTAGGCTACACATTTGCCGGGTCCTGGGCTCTGCCGCCGCAAGAAGTGACTGCATTCATTCTGCCGGACCTGATTGGTTCATTAGATACCTATTGGGGACAGAACCCGATCAAGCTCCACACGGAATACTTAGGAGTGGTGCCGGTCGCACTGAGCCTGCTTGCGCTAGCAGCCTCCGTTGCAGGTGTTTTACCCCGCCACCATAGAACCATCGTATGGTTTCTTGGCGGCGCGGGTATCCTTACCGTTCTCTTTGCCCTCGGTCCGGCCACTCCCATACACCGGATCGCTTACAATGTTTTTCCGATGATGTCGAGTTTTCGTGCGCCTTCGATGATGCTGGCACCTCTCATAACTTTTGTCGCGCTTGCGGCTGGGTTGGGTTGGGAAGCTGTGCTAAACGACCGGAAGGCTTTTAAGGAGTCTAAGGAAAGACATAGGCGTACGCCTATGTTACTGGTTCTAGCAACATTGGGCTTACCTGTCTTGTTATTTGGGTTAGCCGCCGCAGTAAACCCAAATGGCCTGCTTCAATTTGTACAGCTGTCTTGGTATGAACCCGGCTGGGCAAAGACGCCAAGTCCGGTTCTGGAGGCCGGAGTGCGATCGGGTGGCCTTTTTGTCCTGGCAGGTTTTGCTCTGGCATGGGGTGTGGGATTGGCTGTTGCTCGACGACGTTTGAGTCAATGGACGGTGATTGTCGTGATCGCCTTTATTCTTTGGGATGCATGGCGGATCAGTGATCGATATCTGCCAGTCGCGGAAGTAGCGGGTAGCTCGGCGCTTGCGGATGATGTGGTACTGAAGACTTTGCGCGAAGAAGTACGCCCTGGAGAACGAGTGTGGGCCTGTGGCCGTGCCTGCGGCTTTTTTACTTATCGTGAAAATCGTTTCATGTACGATGGCGTGTCTTCGGCAACGGGAAACCAAAAGTTTCTTTTGAAGAATTATGCTCGACTTCTCGGTGAGGGGCAGCCCGATCAGGGTCTTTTGACTCACCTGAATCTAATATCCTTTTTGGGTGTGAAGTACTTGATTACTGCGACACCTCAGTCCGGGATTGAACTGCTGGCTGAGGAACCGGGGCGCTTTTTGTACCGTATCCCTGTCCCTCCACACGCGTATTTTCCAAGGAATGTCCGTCTGTTATCTGATAAGGTGGAGGCGGTGGCTGCTACGTGGCAGAATCAGGACCCTCTCTCTCTTGCGGTGCTCGAACCAGGTCCTGGCGGGAAAGTGCCATCTCCAGGACAGGGGCTTGCGACGGTCGTCCATTATGAACCGGACATGATCGAATTCGATGTGACGGTTGATACGGGCGGTTTGCTTGCAGTCAGCGAAATCTATCATCCGGAGTGGCACGCCTACGTCGACGACGTTGAGACACCGATCTGGCAAACTAACATTGCGTTTCGTGGCATCGTGGTTCCCAAGGGGGAACATCGAGTTCGATTTGTTTTTGAAAGCATGTCGTTCCGTGTGGGAATCTGGGTCACTCTTTTTAGTAGCTTGTTGGTTGTCGCTGTTTTCATATGCCAATGGCATATGCGCCGAACGATGGCGGGGAATTGATCCTCGGGTGAATGAAGAGCGAGCGTCGACAAATCGACGTCTTCCACGACCGCTTCTCATTGGGGTAGTCACTTTCCTTTTAATGGCCCTTGTGACTGTGGCGTTGGGATTGTCACGAGCTTGGACGAACTGGATGGTTCTTGGAGGGGGTAGTGGGGAAGAACTGGTCCTGCGCCCTCTATTCATATGCGCTGCCCTGGTTTTAGGTGTTCTTGCCTTGCTTATAACGAGCTGGTCATGGGCAATCCTGTTTAAAGTGAGTGGAGGGCGGACGAGGACGTCAGAGGCCGCCGCCGCGTGGTTAGGGTCAAACTTAGGTCGGTACCTTCCAGGTAAAGTGTGGCAACTCACAAGCATTGCTGCCTACTTGGCTGCACGTGGCGATACGGGATCGATTGCCTTTACGGTATCTTTGGCACTTCAGGCAGTTATGCTCGCAGTGGGGGCATTGATTGGAGTGGGGGTTTTGGGGCCTTTGATCTTCAGTGCTCTTGATCCGTGGCTGCTCGTGATTGGTGGGAGTGGTGTGCTTATAGCCCTACACCCAACAGTGCTCCGGTGGGTCACTCGATTTGTACGAAAGGTGTTGAAAGAGGATCGGACTGGAGATCGGGAGGATGCCTCAAAGGCTTCATTCTCCGGCGGCATTACTGCTCGGTCCATTTTCCTCGCGGCTGTCGCAGCGGTTCTGATATGGAGTATCTACGGGGTCGGGTTCTGGGTTCTTGTTACGAGTTTGTTTGCTGAGCACGGAATGACGTTTCCAATGGCAACGGCCGTTTTTGCTGTGGGTTACGTAATGGGGTACATGGCCATAATTGCGCCGGGTGGATTGGTCGTCCGGGAAGGTGCAATCATTGGGCTCTTAGGTATTGTCGCTGGGATGCCTTTGGGCTCAGCCACAATAATTGCCTTGGTGGCAAGAGTGTGGACGACTGTTGCGGAAGTCCTCGCGCTTGGACTGGCAATCGCTTTTGGGCTTCGGAAGTCTCCCCGCCCGCGATAGTTTGAGGCTTATGGAATCGAATGAATCGCTAGAGAACCCGGCGTACGAGTCTGCGGACATGTTGGAGTCGAGTGTGGGTGCATCGTCCCGTTGGCTGGTGATATTGCCAACGTATAATGAAATGGCCGAGCTTGAGAACACCGTTGGGAAGATTCTGGCACAAGGAGATGAGTTCTCCGTGCTCATTGTGGATGACGCTTCACCGGATGGTACCGGTCGACTAGCTGATTCGATGGCCGAGATGGATGGTCGGGTGAATGTGTTGCATCGGGAAGGGAAGCTTGGTTTGGGCTCTGCCTACATTGAAGGGTTCCGTTGGGCCTTAATGCGTGACTTCGAATGGATTTTTGAAATGGATGCGGATGGTTCACACGACTCAAACCATCTTTCAGATGTAATTGATGCGATGTCTGAATACGATGTTGTGGTTGGGTCCCGTTACATGCGTGGGGTTAACGTCATAAACTGGCCGATGTCTCGACTCCTGCTTAGCTACTATGCCAATAGGTATGCACGGGTGGTCACTGGGATTCCTCTGACGGATTCGACAAGTGGCTTCAAGTGCTTTAAACGGGGAGTTCTTGAAGCCATTGAATTTTCTTCTGTTCGGTCCACAGGGTATGCATTCCAAATTGAAATGAATTTCCGGGCGTGGAAGAAAGGTTTCACGGTCGGGGAGGTTCCAATAATTTTTACAGATCGGGTGGCTGGCGAGAGTAAGATGTCGGGCTCGATTGTTCGGGAAGCTGTGTGGCGAGTATGGACACTTAGGATTCGATCCTTCTTTGGGAAATTGTAGTGCTATGAAAAATCGAACCATGCCGTATGCAAGTGTAGGACGCAGTCAGAAATTTTCAGATAAGTTGGCCATGGGTATCGAATACGATGATCATCCGGGGTTCAAGGATCGTCCTAGGTGGAAAAATGATTTTCATCGGATCATTTTTGGGAACACGACTTTTTGGGGTAGGACTTTTGACGTCGTCTTGATCATAGCCATTCTCTTAAGTGTTACGGTGGTCATGCTGGAGAGCGTCCAGTCCATAGGTGGTCGAGCACCTGATTTGTTCCGCATCTTGGAATGGGTATTTACGGTAACCTTTACCGTAGAGTATGTACTTCGTCTCACCGTAGCAGAACGTTCGTCACGGTACGCACGCTCGTTTTTTGGTGTTATCGATCTTCTGGCCATTCTTCCGACTTTTCTAAGCGTTCTTGTGCCGGGCGCCCAAGTGGGGGCTGTGCTACGAGTTCTCCGTATCCTGCGAATATTCCGTGTGCTGAAGCTCGCCCAATTTATTGGTGGCGAGAGGATGTTAATCAGATCGCTCCGCGCAAGTGCATATAAGATTATCGTTTTCTTAATTGCAGTCCTTACGATTGTGATCGTATTTGGGTCTGCGATGTACTTCATAGAGGGGTCCGATTCGGGATTTACTAGCATTCCTCGGAGTGTCTACTGGGCGATTGTGACGCTCACTACGGTTGGTTTCGGAGATATCACGCCTTTTACCCCATTTGGTCAGATGGTGGCAGCCATGATAATGGTGTTGGGCTATGGGATTATCGCGGTTCCAACTGGGATCGTGACAGCAGGGATGATAGACAGAGTTCGGGTCAAGGGAACCGCGCCCGCCCGTTCCCCCTCGCGAACATGTGCTACCTGTGGGCGGGCAGGGCATGCAGCGGATGCCCGCTTTTGCTGCTATTGTAGCATGGAACTTCCATCGTAAGAGGCTGCTCTACAGCGAACCTCAACCTCTGAGTGTTTAATGAGGGAGGTTCGATCGACAGCCTTACCAAGGTCTTCATCATCTCCGACCACCAGACCCGAAGGAAATATAACGTGCGTCTCTTTATGTCTCGTTTTCAGGTAACCCTGTTGCTCAACTTTCTTCTTATGGGTTTCTCTTCTTCTGCTGAGACACAACAACGAAATGACCAGTTGGCTGCGGCTGATGAGAGACGTTCAATTCCTATTCCACTGGTCCGGCTTTCAGGTGAGATCGAGTTAGACGGGGTCGTGGACGAGGCTGCGTGGGAAAAAATTGAACCGCTACCTTTTTTCATGTGGGGCCCAGTCCACGGCGGAGAACTGACCGAAGAGACGGAAGTTCGGATCGGTTATGATGACCAGTACATCTATATGTCGGGGCGTATGTATGATTCCGATCCGGACGGGATCAGGTTAAACACGTTCTATCGTGACCAGTTCAGCGGGGACGATCTTCTGTCCATCATGATCGACAGCTATAACGATTACGAAACAGCGGTTTGGTTCGTCACGAACCCCGGGGGGGCTCGGCAAGACCGCACGATGTCCAATGATGCTGAGTTTTCATTCGGGGACGGCCCGTTCGGTGGTGTCATGAATGCTGACTGGAACTCTCACTGGGATGTGGCGACTTCACAAAATGAGGAAGGTTGGTTCGCGGAATTTCGGATTCCGTTCTCAACCCTTGGCTTCGATGTGGTCGACGACGAAGTCAGAATGGGCATCATCGTGTATCGGTTCATCGCGCGGAAGTTTGAGCGTCATCTATATCCTGCGATTGGACAAGAATGGGGAGGCTTTGGTTTCGCGAAGCCGTCACAGGCACAGCGTGTGACACTTCGTGATGTGACACCATCCAAGCCGGTATACGTCACCCCGTATGTTTTGGGAGGGCTCACACAGATCCCGGTGCTGCACTCGCCGCCCGATGTGCCGGAGAGCACATGGGGGTCCCGCGAGATAAAAACACGCGAGCCGGGCATTGACTTAAAATATTCCCCTTCTTCTAACTTGGCGATTGATCTGACTGTAAACACCGACTTTGCACAAGTTGAAGCGGATGTTCAACAAATCAATCTGACCAGATTTCCATTATTTTTTCCTGAGAAACGACAGTTTTTCCAAGAGAGAGCTTCGACATTTGATTTTAGTACAGGAGGTTTTAGTAATCGCTTGTTCTTTAGCCGAAGAATAGGGCTTGAGGCTGGGGAAATTATTCCGATATATGGTGGAGCACGTCTGGTAGGTCGGGTGGGTGGACTGGATTTCGGTTTCCTGAACATGCAGACGCGGTCTCAAGGTGGATTGGGGGGCGAAAATGTAGGGGTGCTGCGTCTCAAGCAGCAGGTCTTAAATCCGTACTCTTCCGTTGGTGGGATGTTGACCACAAAAATGGGATCTACAGGCGAGAACAACATTGCGTATGGACTGGATACAGAACTCAAACTCTTCGGGGACCAGTGGCTAACGGTCAAATGGGCACAAACTTTTGATGAAGCCATCGATGAAGCGAACATGTTGGATGCGGGTCTCTTGTTGGCCAGGTTTGAGCGACGTATAGATCGTGGATTCTCTTTTAACGTCAACTACGGGCGTGTGGGGGAGGACTTTCTTCCGCGATTGGGCTTTCAGGATCGCCGGGACTTCAGTTTGCTCGGAGGGGAAGTTCAATACATGTCCTTTATGAGCCCGTCATCAAAACTTAATTCCATCTCACTGTCGGCAGGTTCGTGGAATTTTTTCCGGATCGCGGATGGGACCGTTGAGTCGCGGACTGTCAAGCCAACCCTTGCGTTTGAATTCAAGAATAGCGGAAGAATTTCCGTCGATACGGAATCAACCTTTGAAAGTGTCCGAGCCCCTTTCTCTGTGGCACAACTCACCATTGGTCCGGGAGAGTATTGGTTCCAAACAGTTAACATGAATTGGTCGCTGCCGCGGAGCGGCATCTTTCGGGGAGACCTTAGGGCATCCGCGGGGGGGTTTTATGGTGGGAGACGGGTTGGTGGATCGTTGAGCCCAACGTGGAACTTGTCGAAGAACCTTGAACTGGGGGCCGGCTATGAGGTGAATCGTCTCGAGTTCGCCGAAGATGCGATCACGACCCAACTGGCTCGTCTGCGAGTTGACATTGCTCTGAATACGCATCTCTTTTTGAGCACGTTGGCGCAGTATAATACTGTGTTAGATCGGACGAGCATAAACGCACGTTTCCGATATCTGTTTCGGGAAGGTACCGACCTTTGGATCGCGTACAATGAGGGCTTTAATGGGGGGCGCAATAACGGCTTGGGTCCGTCTCTCCCCCTCTCGTCGGGACGCAGTATAATGGTGAAATACTCACATACGCTTATATGGTAGATTTTCCCAATATTGCTCGTGCCTCCTTTTTTATATGGCTCTTCCTGATTGGGCAGGGTAGGGCACAGGAGGTAGACAGTCGGCGGCAGCCACATCCGCTATCACGTTTGACGGGTCCTATCACACTTGACGGTGAGATTGACGAAGCGGCATGGGAGTTGATCGAGCCCGTCCCAATTGTGCTTTACACTCCGGTCTATCTTGGCGAACAAACGGAAGATACAGAAATCCGCTTCGGATACGACGATAACAATCTCTACATCTCGGGCCGGATGTATGATTCGGATCCGAGCGGGATCCGCGCCAACACATTCATACGTGACACGTTTAGCGGCGACGATTATCTCGCGGTTATCGTCGATAGCTACAATGATTTTGAAACGGCCTTGGCGTTCACTGTGAATCCGAACGGTGCACGGGGCGATCGGTTGATCGCTGGCGATGCGGAATACACGGGAAGTGGCGCACCCTTTAATGCGGACTGGAATGCACACTGGGATGTCGCTACCCGCCGCACCGATGAGGGTTGGTTCGTAGAAGTCCGAATTCCATTTTCAACCTTGGGATTTCAAGCAGAGAGCGACGAAGTAGTGATGGGTCTCATTACATATCGAGCCATTGCCCGAAAGAATGAACGTCACCTGTGGCCACAGATCTCACCCGCATACGGAGCTTTCTCGTTCGCTAAACCATCGTTTGCACAGCGCGTCACTCTTAAGGGTGTTCGTCCTGGAACTCCTCTCTATTTGACGCCTTATGTTTTGGGTGGCTTGAAAACCCGTCCCATTCTCCGTTCTTCTCCGGCAGTGGGGGAGGCCGCATGGGAGACGGGAGAATCCCAAACGCGAGAGGTGGGCATTGATCTTAAGTATTCGCCTTCGTCTAACTTGGCAATTGACGTCACAGCCAATACGGACTTCGCTCAGGTTGAGGCGGACAATCAACAAATCAATTTGACCCGTTTTTCACTGTTTTTCCCAGAAAAACGGCAGTTTTTTCAAGAACGTTCATCGACGTTTGATTTCGGAACCGGTGGACGCGACCGTTTGTTCTTCTCCCGTCGAATTGGGCTTGAGGCAGGGGAAATCGTTCGGATTTACGGAGGAGCTAGGGCTGTAGGCAGGTTGGGCGGGTTGGATTTCGGTATTCTGAGCATGCAAACGGCTCCGCACAGTGGTCATGCCGGTGAGAACATGGGTGTGCTGCGGATGAAACAGCAGATTTTTAATCCGTACTCATCGGTCGGAGGCATGCTTACCACACGGATCGGAACGCGTGGGGAGAATAATATTGCTTATGGATTGGACACCGAGATCCGTTTATTTGGCGATGAATATCTGACGGTGAAGTGGGCCCAAACTTTCGATGAGGTTGTCGAAGAAAGGGGGGGAGTCGATGCAGCTCTCCTTCGAGCTCGTTTTGAGAGGCGGAGAGATGAAGGCGTTTCATTTTATGGGGAGTATGGGAGAGTAGGCCCAAACTATTTACCACGCTTGGGATTCCAGGCTCGAAGTGACTTCAGCTTCTATGCTGGAGAACTTAAGTATCAGTGGTTTGCGGGGCCCAAATCCTCACTGCGACACATCACCGTCGTTACTAACACGAGCCATTACTACCGTAATCAGGACAATACGGCAGAATCTAGATCAATTAAGCCGGAAGTCCGCTTTCAATCTAAGTCAAATGGTATTCTTTCTTTCGGTTTAGAGTCAAGCTTCGAGAGTGTGCGAGAACAGTTCCGCATCGCAGGGTTTTCTGTTGCACCCGGAGAGTATTGGTTCCATGAGGTGACCGCTTCATGGCGGCTACCGAGGACATTGTTAGCTCGTGGTGAAATCGGTGGTTCCGCGGGCACGTTTTACAATGGTCGTCGCGTCAGCGGTCGCTTCAGGCCACGAGTGATTCTGTCGAAACACGTGGAAATACATCCCGGATTCGAGGTGAATCGGTTCGAACTCCCTGACATGGCCCTAACAACACAGCTAGCTCAGCTAAAAATCGACTTTGCACTGAATACGCATCTCTCACTCAGTACACTTACTCAATACAATTCGACTATCAATCAAACGAGTATTAATGCGCGAATGCGATATCATTTTCGTGAAGGTACAGACTTGTGGGTGGTCTATAACGAAGGTCTCAATTTGGAACGTACGAACGGATTGGATCCGCGCTTACCATTGTCAGCAGGCCGCACGATGATGATCAAATACTCCCATACGTTCGGGTTTTGAAAGAAAGTTTTGTTGGTGAGGTTGGTCGGAAGAGAGGATTCGACAAGGTCCAAGTTTACATAATGTGTATTATGCCGCATCAATGCGTGCAGCCAGAATTACCGCGTAGCTTGTCTTAGTCGACCTTTGAGTTCTCCTAACCGAAGCCGATACACACCTGCTTCCGCCAAATCTTCTGCTTTTTCAGCTTCATCGGCAATCGATGAATAAATGGTCACCGCTTCTTCCAGACGTTCAAGGGTCACTAGAATCCTGGCAGTAGATGCTCGAGCCTGTCGTTGTTGGAATGGGAATCGAGCTCCTTGAGCGAGGTCTTGAAGTGTGGCAAGCGCGGTATCCGAATCTTCATTGGCTTCTTGTGCCGCCGCGAGGAGGATTCCAGCAGCAAAACCCACGGGTTTATCACGTGAAGTCTCAACTTCATTGGCGACTCGGGCTGCTTCTGGGGCTCGGTCCGTATCAAGATACACCCGACTCAGGATAAGCCGTGCTTCGTCCGCAGATTCACTCCCTATGAACCGCTGAACGTAGGCTTCTAGGTCAGATATCATGGTTTCAGGATCTGCGGTGGCAAGACGCAGG
Source organism: uncultured Gemmatimonadota bacterium (assembly GCA_964480515.1). Lineage (GTDB taxonomy): Bacteria > Gemmatimonadota > Gemmatimonadetes > Palauibacterales > Palauibacteraceae > Palauibacter. Next base: position 41,551 of record CAYZOT010000002.1, on the reverse strand, counting down.
TTTGCTAACTCAGTCGCCGCGAGTTCTTGGACGGATGCGCGGAAGTTTACATAATATAGCGCCCCAACAGCGAGTATACCGACTCCCCCAATCGCGAACAGCACGGTACGGAGATTTTGGCGGCTCCAGCTAGCTAGTCGGAATGTGCTGCGGACAAATGCATCTTCTCCATCTTGTGCGGACTGAGGTTGTTTTCCTCTTGAAATCCGATCGACCATCGTTGTGCGGGTCCTTTTTTGGATCTTTGGTTATCGAACCTGAGTTTGACTCTGGACCGGTACTACCCGAAGGCTCCTAAACGTCGAGTAGCGTCTCGTCAGGCTGACAGGACGCCGACTCTTTAGGCGAAGTGGAAGCTACCTAGCTTCGTTAACTCACGCCACTTTCCTCGCCGTAGAGTAATAGTCAAAGACAGTCGTCACACTTCCCTACTTCTATTCTTTATCCGCCCAAGACCAGTAACGATGAAAGCGCCTAGGATCGTGAACCCGAGAACAGCCCAGATCTCGTTTAGGTCATTTGGCCAGGTGTTAGCCTTGAGCCATTCAATTTTCCCATCGTGGTGTGTGTAGAGTTCTCGGACCAAATTCTTCCAAGGCCATAGGGCATTAAGAGAACCGATCAGAAAGCCGACAAGAAGAGCTAAGGTTGGATCACGTTGTTTTATTAGAAGCCACTTGAGTCCTCGACTGAAAGCGAGGATGCCAAGCAGTGCTCCGCTCCCGAACGTTGTGATACGGAGCAGATCAAATTGTTCGATTGCTCTGAGTACGGGCGCGTAGGCGCCGAGAATTAAGAGGATAAAACTTCCCGAAATTCCTGGTAAAATCATAGCACAGACTGCAATGGCCCCACATGCGAAGAGAAACACGGGGGTGTCTGACTGGAGGAAAGGAGGTAGTGACGTCACAAACGCTGCGAGGGTCGCCCCTAGGATGATCAAGACGCCGACATTCAGTTTCCGGTGCTGAATCTGACCTCCCACCAATGGGATTGACGCTGCAACTAGACCGAAAAAAAAGGCCCACAATTCGACAGGCCGATTTTCGGTTAACCAACTAAGTGCCCCGGCGAGACTGAAGGCGCTCGTGAAAATCCCTGCGACTAAGACCACGAGGAAATTCAGGTTGGCTTCTCTCCATGTCACTCGGAGTCCAACAGTTCGGAGTCGCCCAACAAGATTCAACTTGATCCCGGCGATGGTCTCAATGAGCTCATCATAGATGCCAGTAATAAATGCGATCGTTCCGCCAGATACTCCGGGGACTAAGTCGGCCGCACCCATGAGAACGCCCTTTATATATAAGAGTCCCCAACTCGTTGGAGAGTCTGAGTTCGTGATAGTTCCCTGTGGGTTCATGACCGCATTCCACATCTCAACACGAAGGTTGATTTGTTAGTGTTGGGCTTCACTAAGTGGACTCCTCAATAAGCGGAACGAAGCGGGCTCCGCCAATTCGTTCTCGTATATGCTCTGTACCCCTCTGTGTGTAGCGGTAAAGTGTTTGGTTGTTCGTACCAACCGGAATGATTAATCGTCCCCCTTCTGTCAACTGCTCAAAAAGTGCCGCAGGTGGTTTTTTTGCTGCTGCCCCTACAATGATTGCGGAGTAAGGCGCATGCGATGGAAGTCCGAGACTTCCATCGCCGACCTCAAGGTGTACTTGATATCCTAACGTTAAAAGCGTATCACGTGCACGGTTCGATAAGGAGGTCAGGCGTTCGATCGAATACACATCTGCACCTAACGCAGCTAGTAAGGCGGTCTGGAATCCTGAACCGGTACCGACCTCCAAAACCCTCTCTCCCTGATGGATTTTAGCAAGTTCAAGACTGATGGCGTGGATTTCAGGACTTGAGATCGTTTGCCCATCGCCGATCGGGATCGGGATGTTTTTGTAGGCTTGGTGGTGCATCGCATTTGGTACGAAAAGGTGTCTCGGGACGAGATCGAATGCGTGAAGGACTGCAAGATCTTGAATCCCCTCCTCACGAAGCCGTTCGACCAATCGGAGTCGGTCTCGTCTAAGGTCAGTAGTCAGTTTTAAATGCTCCGGCATTCAGGTTCTGGCGGAGCGCTGAGAGTTTTTGGTTCACTTCATGCATACCCTCACCATCCGTAAGATTGAAATGCATGGGCGTTACTGAGACATATCCTGCTTTAACCGCCCGGAAATCGGCATCTTCCCGGCCTTCCCAAGCGGAATGACCACCCCCAATCCATAAATAATCTCGACCCCTCGGATCCACGCTGCGCGTCAAGGAGTCGTGGTAGACGCGGCTCCCAAGGGTTGTCGCCTGGACACCTACAATCTCTCCAAGTGGTAGGTTGGGCAGGTTAATGTTGAGAAACCGGCTGTGAGAACCCTCTTCCCCTTCTAGGAATAACGATAGAAGGTCGGTAAGAAAGGGTTCGTATGTACGCATCATCTCAAGCTGGTGGCCTACGAACGAGATGGAAGCTCCAGGGATGCCTAGGACCACTGCCTCCATGGCTGCTGCGACGGTACCCGAATAAAGGACGTCTTCTCCCATGTTGGGTCCGTGATTGACCCCCGATAAAACAAGACTGGGTTTTGACTCTAATACTTCTTTGATTGCCAAAAATACGCAGTCAGTTGGAGTCCCGTCTACGGTATACTCGTGTTCGTTAACTTGAGTCAAACGTAAAGGCCGGTGAAGTGTGAGAGCATGACTGCTGGCACTCTGTTCGCGATCGGGGGCGACGGTCCAGATGTCTCCCAACGCTGTTACGGAATTACGTAAGAGTGACAGTCCGGGAGAGTGGATTCCATCGTCGTTCGTGCAGAGTAAGACTTTTTTAGTAGAGACGATCACCCGCCCTCTGTGTTCGCGAGGAGAGCAACGAGGTCATCCGCCTCTCGTCGCAGGTCGCGAATTGTCTCATGATCCCAAGCGACACGTGAAGCTTCCGTGAGCTCACCACCCTTCCGCAGTTCGTTCAACTTCTTTTTCGCACCCTCAATTGTGTACCGCTCTGTATAAAGTAGTTGTCGTAGGAGTTGGATTAATTTGATTTCTTTACGGCGGTAGACGCGGTTTCCTGCCCGGTTCTTTGTGGGTCGAAGTGACGAAAATTGGTTTTCCCAGTAGCGAAGCACATGGGGTTTCAGGTCCGCGATCTCGCAAACTTCACCAATAGAATAGTACTCTTTCTCCGCGATTCGATCTGGCACGATTTTTTACTCCTCCCTAGATCTTAGTTGCACATCCCGAACTCCATGCTCACCCGATAGCTTGTTATCCCCAGCGCTCTGGCTTGGGTTCTCGGGCCATCAGTCGCGCGAGTGCTTCACTCGGTGCGACACCTTCGTAGAGGATCGAATATATTCCCTGAGTGATAGGCAACTCCACATCTAGCTTGCGCCCGAGTTCATAAGCTGCGCGTGCAGTCCGAACTCCTTCGACAACTTGATCCATATTGTTCACAATCTCATCTGGGTCGCGTCCCGAACCGATTGCGATTCCAACAGTTCGATTGCGGCTCATATCACTCGTGCATGTGAGCACGAGATCGCCGAGCCCGGCGAGTCCGGCGAGTGTGGATTCTTTGGCGCCCCGACGACTGGCTAACCGAACGATTTCTGCTAGACCACGAGTAATGATCGCGGCGCGTGCATTGTTCCCGAGGAGGATACCATCTGAAACGCCAGCAGCGAGGGCGATCACGTTCTTTAGTGCGCCTCCTAACTCGACGCCTGAAACGTCGGGTTGTGTGTAAACTCGGAGATATCCGTTTTGAAAGAGTCCCTGCACTGATTCTGCCGCATTTTCATTTCGGCTGGCCGCAACTACGGCAGTCGGCAAACCTCGTACGAGTTCTTCTGCAAAACTAGGTCCTGAAAGTGCGACGGTTTGAATGTCGGTAGGATTGTCGAGAACTTCCGCGATAACTTCTGACATTCGAAGGGCTGAAGTGATTTCAATCCCTTTTGAAGTCGAGACGAGGGTTTGTTTATCAAGGTATGGGCGAGCCGTTCCGAGTACTTCCCGAACAGCATGTGATGGACATGCCGAAACTACAAACTGTGTTCCGGTGATGGTGTTCACTATGTCAGTACTGGCCTGGATGTTCTTATTAAGGGGTGCCCCCGGTAGGTATCGCTCATTGGAGCTATTGGTATGGATCTCTTGTGCGAGTGCTTCGTTTCGAGTCCACAAATGAACATCGTGACCATTCTCTGCTAGGACGTGAGCTAGTGCACTACCCCAACTTCCTGCCCCCAGAACTGCGACTGATTTCACTGTCATCCTTTTTTATCTCCATTGTCATGAAAATTGGTGCGGGGAGAAAATTTCCGGTTCCAGTGAATTTTGATTTCTTCACGGCGGAGCAGACGTCCAATGTTCGCGCGGTGTGTCCACCAGACTAACGTTGCAATTAATAGGGCATATATGACAACTGACTGAGGGTCTCCAAGAGTTTTAGTGGAGTTTACCATGATCGGCATCGTAGTAGCCGCGAGGAGTGACCCTAACGATGCCGTACGGGTTAGCAGAACGGTCCCGAGCCAGAGAAAGAAGGCAATTGCGACGGCTCCCGGTGCTAATACAATCAAGGTGCCGGCGGCGGTTGCAACTCCCCTTCCTCCTCGGAAACGTGTGTATACGGGCCAAATGTGGCCGAGTATTGCGGCTAACCCGTAGGCGAGTGCCCAGGGTCCCGTACGACTATCCCACAGGGGGAAAAACCAGACTGGAAGGAATCCTTTAAGTAAATCTACGAACAGGACTACTACCGAAGGGATGAATCCCACTACGCGATATACGTTTGTGCTTCCTAGGTTTCCGCTACCCTCTTCCCTGAGGTCTAGCTTGTACCACCGTCCGATCAAATAACCCGTCGGGATAGCTCCGATTAAGTAGGCGCCGATAAGTAATAATATGAGCGTCACGTGAGGTCCGATTTTCTCTTGAGTTTGATGTGGATTGGGGAGCCCTCAAAGCACCAAGCTTCGCGAAAGCCTGCTTTTAGGTACCGCACATAGTGTTCCTTCAAATCTTGAGGCCGGTTTGACCAGAGCGCAAACAATGGTGGATTTGACGCCACCTGACTCCCATAAGGGAGTCGGATATCGCCCCGTGCACCTTGGGGAGGTTGGGTCCGTCGAACTAAAGCTTGGAGGACCTTATTGACCTCTGATGTGGAGATTCTCTTTGATCGTTCCTCATTCACACGGAGGGCAGTCTCAATCACTTTTTTTACGCGTTGACCGCTCTTGGCTGAAGTAGTAACGATAGGTACCCATCGGAGATAATGGGCTCGCTGGCGAAGGTCACGTTCAAACTCGGCAAGGACTGAGGGTCCACGGTCTTCGATCAAGTCCCATTTGTTTGCTACAAAAACTAAACCTTTCCCACGTTTCCATGCTTCATGGCCGATCCGAAAATCTTGATTGGCCGCCCCATCCTTTGTGTCGACTAGTAGTAGGCATACGTCTGCACGTTCAATGGCTGAAGCCGCGCGAACTCTTCCATAAAACTCAACGTCGTCTTCCACTTTGGCTTGTCGACGTAATCCGGCCGTGTCGATCAGGCGCACCTGGTGGTTACCAAGTTTCATGAGGGTGTCAATCGCATCTCGCGTTGTTCCGGCCTCTTCATGGACGATTACCCGGTCGGGACCTACTAACTGGTTAACGAAACTGGATTTGCCCACGTTCGGCCGCCCGATAACGGCGATACTAATATCAACTTCTTCGTTTTCGTTGGCACGTTCCGCCGGTAGTTTCTCGACCACTCGATCGAGTAGGTCTCCTGATCCTTTTCCACTCAAGGCTGCCACTGGTATGGGATCGCCAAGCCCCAGTCTGTAAAATTCAAGGTGCTCTACGGCTTCGCCAAGTTCATCAAGTTTGTTTACAGCTAATATGGTTGGAATACCCGACCGACGAAGGAGCTCGGCGACAAATTCGTCGCTGGCATGTATCCCAATCCGACCATCGACTACGAAGAGGACCAGATTGGAATGACCTATAGCCATTTTCACCTGACGCTGTACTTCGTGGTCGATGGGTTCAGCGGGTTGGTCGGTTACTCCCCCAGTGTCTACAAGTAAAAATTTTCTTCCTGACCACTCAGCTTGGGCTAACTGCCGATCACGTGTAACTCCTGATCTTTCTGCCACGATAGCCAATCGGCGTCCCAGGATACGATTGAAGAGTGTCGACTTTCCGACATTTGGGCGCCCGACGACAGTGACTGTGGGGAGACTCATAACAGTCTCCCGTAGGTGGAGAGTCGTTCTTCGTGCCTGAGGTGAGTCATGTGTTGGTAAGTGTATCAATTAAATCGTGCGAAGGCTTGATTTGGCAATCTGGAAATTGCGATTGGAGTTCAGTGAGGCTGAGATCATCAAGAAACATATCACGTTCATTTAGGGCTGCTGCGCTGAATAAGGCTAGATCGAAAGATGTTGTTCGCTCCAGGCCATTAGCGTGGTCTGCTCCCGACAAAAGACCCGCCGAGGTAACACTCGGTCCGTAGAGGGAATTTTCTAGTGCAACAGTTTGGAACGTGGCCCCTGTAGCAACTTCGATCTCCGTAGTGAGTTTCCTTAGTGTTTTTTCCATCGACTTACCTGTCACAATCATGATCTTTTCGCTTGGTCGAGGAGGCAGGGAATGAAGCCCATTTCGGACCCGTTCTGAAATCCAAGAAATGGCGCCAACTCCATTTGCTTCGAGATCTTCATCGTCAAAGTAATCAGGTCCCGGTGGCTCCAGTCCTGCTTGGAGGAAGAGTTCATCCGCGGCGTAGCACCACCCAACCTTACGTTCAACGAGAGCCTTTTCTCGAATCAACTCAATTGAATCCAAAGCTAGAAGGCATTCGTTTCGTGTGAGATTTCGACCTCCTCGATCGTGATTGTATGCAGTTAACCCAACGGGTACGATCGAGAGTGTCTGAATGTCCGCGCCCCGTGAGTAAAGGCTCTCCATTGTCTGTAATAATGTGGTCCCGTCGTTCACTTCCGGGCAGAGGACTATCTGAGCATGAACAACGATGCCTTCTTCCCCGAGCCGATCGAGATCTTCGTTGATCAAAGCCGAGCGCGGATTCTTTAGCATAGCGAGTCGCACATCGGGCTGAGTTGCGTGAACACTTACGTAGAGGGGTGAAAGGCGTTGTTTGAAAATTCGATCCCAATCTGTGGGTCGAAGATTTGTGAGAGTAATGTAGTGTCCATGGAGGAAGGAAAGACGGTAGTCGTCGTCTTTGATGTAGAGTCCGTCGCGTAACTTGTCAGTTTTGGGGTTTCCTTTAACAAAACAGAATGAACAGGCATTTGTGCATCGTCGAATTTTGTCAGGTTCGGGAATGATGCCGAGTGTTTCATCCGGAGATTTTTCGATCTCCAGGATCAGTGGTTCTCCATTCAATTGCTCTGCGGTCACCAGGACCCGTTCTTCCGCTTGGTAGAAGATTAGATCAAGAGTGTCTTGAATAGGGTTTCCATTAATTTCGAATACAGTGAGGCCGACGGGTAAATTGAGTTCGTCAGCAATTGATTCGGGCTCGATGCCGGCGATTCGGATCATGGTAAACTCTGGTTCTGGTCGTCGTTGGCCCGCATCGGGGGGGTTGGGTCGCTGTGCCAACCGGCGTAGGGGGATGCTTTTCGGGTCATCGGTCCCCTTCCCCGTACTCAATTACGAGGAAGGGGGTTTGACTGCTTCTTCTGATCAGGTTCCGTTCTTCTTGTAGCGAAAACCTGCCAATCGAGCTGTTGTGGTCTGAACTTGTAAACGAAATGTCCCAGTTTGTCCGGCAGGAGGTGCTTCAACGGAGAGCGTCTCAGTCTGAACAACCCCTCCGGTGTCGTCTAGGAATTCAAATGGTATCGCTAGCATACCCGTGGCAGTTCGGGCTTCAAAACTGCCCTGGACTTCATAGGCGCCATCGCCAGTTGGTGCCATCTGGACGAAGTGGAACACGACGTCGGTTTGCTGGCCAACCTCCATCACCTCCATGGCGCGATCTTCCATATCGGCACGGGCAAGTGAGCTTGCGTGAAGCTGATAACTGGTGGCGTCGTATGGGTACCATTTAACTAACGTGTCAGCGAGAGCGATTACGGGTCCAGGTCGCCCGGCTTGTATGGACGCGTTGACGAAATTTTCCATCCCCTCTTTGCTGAACGGATTGCTTGCTCTGGCTTCACCGAAAGCTGTTGCTGCATCTCCATAGTTTTCAGAGTTGTAGAGCCCAACGCCAACCTCGACCCATTGGGCCGATGACAGATCTGAGCGTCCGAGAATTCTGTCGTAGATGTTCTGTGATTCTTCTGTTTCCCCCTGCTCGGACAAGAGTCCGGCGTATCCGATCGCGATGACTACGTCGTCAGGGTAGCTCGCCATGTAATTTTGATAGGCTTCCACAGCTTCTGCAGGTCGCCCCTCTTCCGAAAGAAGCCTTCCGAGCCCAGTGATCACGTCCCGCATCTGCTCAGGGTCTGCATCAGGAATGTCAGCAGCTAGTGCAGCCTGGTAGGTTTCCATGGCCGCTGCATTGTTTCCCATCTCCACCTGCAGCAACGCGGCGTTGCTGAAAGAGATCAAGTTGGGCTGGAATTCATTGGCCAGAAGGAATATGTCGAGAGCTTCTTCGTTTTCTCCGGCACCGTATGCTGAGACCCCTGCGTTATAAAGCCGGACCCATCCACTATATCTTTGGTCGTCGCCATACTGGGCGCATTCTGGGTCCGCGACTTCATCGTATCGTGCTAAATATTCACTAGCCTGATCGAATTGGCCCATGCCAATTGTAGCCTGTGCGGCAAAGAGGAATACGATCGCATTGTCGCCGCCAAGTTCGCGCGAGAGCTCGTCTAATGCCTCTTGATTGGCTGCGACAATTTCATCCTCAGTAGATGTTGCTGTAATCTTTTCGAATGCTGCTTGGGCCGCGCCTGCCCCCTCGCTACCTTCAAACTCACACTCATCTTGGGAGATGAGATGGGCGGGGAAAGTGAGCCCCCCGGCCAAGAGGAGCATTATGAATTTAAGTATTGTACGAACTCTAGTGTCCATCCTTATTCCCTCGTTTTCAATGGTTCTTGAACTGGGGTAAACTAGCTTGACAGAAGGCGAAGTGCACGAATTACGTTCGAACGCCTCAAGAACGTAAAGCCCTGCTTAGCTCGCGTTACCCCTCCCGAGTGTGATTTGGTCCACTTGTTTTAATATGTGAGTAGGTGGGCAGTATTGAAGAGAATTACAGTCTCTCCCTCTTTCAACTCACCTCGTCGACGTAACTCCAAGGCTCCTGCTAAGGTAGCACCTCCTTCAATGGAGGCTCCTATTCCAGCCTCGCCAAGCGTCCTGGCTCCTGCTTTCATTTCTTCGTCAGATACGGAAATGGCCCCACCTCCGGACTCTCGAAGAGCTCGTAACATGAGGAAATCCCCTAGCGCACCGGGGACCCGAAGTCCAAAGGCCTCCGTTTCAGCATCGGCCCATTTCTCCGCATATTTGGTACCCGCAGCAAATGCTCGAACGATTGGAGCGCATCCGTTTCCTTGCACGGCGTATAGGCGTGTGTTCATTTTTTTTAGCCCAAGCGTGCTGAGTTCTTCCAAAGTTTTCGCGCTGCCTATGAGTCCGGTTCCTCCTCCCGTCGGATACACAATCGCATCCGGTGCACGCCACTCGAGGGTTTCGATGATTTCAAGCATCATCGTTTTCTTTCCCTCTATCCGGTACGGTTCTTTGAGGGTGGAAACGTTAAAGGCTCCAGTGGCTTCTGAGTATTCGGCAGAGAGTCGACCACACTCATCTATCAGGCCGTCCACACGATCAATAGTGGCACCATAGTGCTGACAACGGCGAGCAACACCTTCTGGTGTATCCGTGGGCATGAACAGTTGCGCAGAAACACCAGCCCTCGCTGCATATGCCGCTAGAGAGGCTCCTGCGTTTCCGGCTGTGGGAACTACAAAGTCAAGGGCTCTGTCTCGGACAGCCCGAGTCACCGCAGCACATAATCCCCGGTCCTTGAAACTCCCGGTTGGATTTTGTCCTTCATCTTTGACCATGATTCGGAGATCGGATAAGTCCCCTGCTAAGTCAACTTCGAGGAGTGGAGTCCCCCCCTCACCGAGGGTGACGGGAGCTTCACCGTTCTCAAGTGGCATAAGCTCTCGATAGCGCCACATTCCCGGGGGACGTTTAGCCCACGTCTCTTGGAGTTGTTCGAAATCGAGTTCCTTTAGGTTGTAACGTGCCAGAAGCGGTTTTTCGCAGTCTGGGCACACAGTTGCCAAGGGTTTGACTGCCTCTTTTCCACAAGCACCACACTCAAGGTGCCAGCTCATATGACCTCTCTTCCATCGTTATGGTGAATTTTATCTAAGGCATGTTTCAATCGTGAGAGTGTACGTTTCTTACCCAGGGCGTAGGCAATGTCTCCAAGTTCTGGGCCTTTGCGTTCGCCAGTCATAGCTACTCGTATGGCTGAAAAGAACTGTCCCTTGGATATCGTAGTATTTTCGGCAGCGTCACGAGCAGTTGCCCCCAGGATCTTGGCCTGCCAGTCGACCTCTCGCCACGCAGTGTGCAATTGATCGATGGCGATCTTCGCTTCCCGCGTACCAAGGTTCATTTTTGCTTCTTCTGACTCGAGCGTTGGTTCACCAAAGATGGTCCCAAGGTCCAGAAACGCAGGCGAGGGATCGGCTAGTGTTGCTGCGGGCTCGCTTCGTACGTGCTGCCCTGAAAGCCAAGCCATTTTGTCTTCATCGATTTTTGTGTCGGTGGCGCCAATCCGATCTAGGTCAATCTCTTCAATCAATGCCTCACGATCAAAAAATTCTTCGCCACCCTTTGAAGACCAGGACAAGAGCGATAGATAATTGAGCACGGCATCAGGATGGTATCCGCGATCTCGATACGTGAGCAGACTCGTCGCCCCTGCTCTTTTTGACAATTTTCCTCCGCCGGGTGCCATTACCGTTGGGATGTGGACGAACTGCGGTGGTTGGACCCCGAAGGCGCGATATAGCAGCATCTGCTTTGGGGTATTTGAGAGGTGGCCTATCCCTCGAATAACATGGCTGATTTTCATTTCATAGTCATCGACTGTCGCAGCGAAATTGTACGTTGCCCGACCATCACTACGGACCAAGATCATGTCGCCAAGATCATCGCCGTCGATTGACAGTCCCCCCTTTAGTCGATCCTCAAAGTGGACTGGCCCCGAATCCACCCGGAGTCGAATTGAGGCCGGTTGTCCTTTGGCTTGGGTGAGACTTTGCTGTTCCGGAGATCGGTCACGACACTTGGTGTCACGGCCTGGAGGGTCTCCAGCGGCAATGGCCGCCTTGCGATGAACATCTAGTTCCTCCGGTGAGCAATAGCACCGGAATGCATGCCCAGATGCCAATAATTGTTCAGCTTGATTAGCATAGTGAATGGCCCGCTCTGATTGTCGATAGGGTCCGAAGGGGCCTCCAGTGGAAGGCGCCTCGTCGGGGTGGAGTCCCAACCAATCCAGTGCTTCAATAATTAATTCTTCGCCACTGGGGCGTGATCCATCTCTTTGCAAGTTTCGTTCGATATCTGTGTCTTCGAGCCGTAACACAAAGGTGCCCCCATATTTGCGGGCATAGAGCCAATTGAGCGCCGCTGTGCGTGCGTTTCCGAGATGGAGAGCTCCCGTCGGACTTGGAGCGAAGCGAGTTCTTATTGTAGTAGTCACTGGTCTATGGCTCGAAATTCTTCAGTTTTTTAATTCGCCCAAAAACGTATCGGGCTTGTGGTCTGATCGAGACTCATCATTCTCGGTTCCGTCTTTGTGTCCCGAACACCTCCACATGGGAAGTGGTGGGTACCGCGCGAATCTCGGGTCCTTACGTGATAAGCGACAGAGCCAGAAGGACACATTACGATCGTTGATGATTTGCCGTGCGTGAGCGCACGAAGAACAGAGTCCAACCGCATCTTCCTTAAAGCTCATATTACAGTTCCGCCTGCATCGAAAGAATTATCTGTAGACTCGCAAGGGGGAATCACTGCTCGTCATCGGAAGCCAAGGCTTCCAAAATGGTCACGGCGGTTGAACGCCCTACCCCGTGAGTTTCAACGAGTTCGTCAATGGACGCATTTCGAATCACACCGAGACTTCCAAACTTTCTGAGGAGTTCTTGTTCCCGTGCAGGTCCAATTCCTGGAATTTCCTCTAGTCGCGTCCGCAGTGTCCGTCGTTTTCGAAGGGTACGGTTGTATTGAAGAGCGAACCGATGAGATTCGTCTCGTGCTCGTTGAAGCCAATGGAGTCCAGGGTCCGTTCGTGGTAGTCGAAGTGGGTCTCTATGGTTGGGTCGGAAAACTTCTTCATCCCTTTTGGCGAGTGCTACAGTTGGGATGTCTGATACTCCGGCATTGTTCATCGCCTGTCTAGCAGCTGAGAGTTGTCCTTTGCCTCCATCGACGACGACCAGGTCCGGTAGATGAGTGGCTTCGCGAACACGACGGTCAAAGTAACGGGATACGATTTCTTGCATCATTGCATAATCATCGACTTGATGGTCGATCACGTCCCGGATTCGAAAACGACGATATTCGTTCTTGTCGGGTTGCCCATCGTTCAACCAAACAGCACTCCCTACAGACTCCCGTCCGGCGAGAGTCGAAATGTCGAAGCATGCGATTGTTCTGGGAGGGTTTTCTAGCTCAAGTGTTTCTGCCAACCGGCGGGCGGCCAAGGGGGGAGAATCGATGTTTTCGGATCCGACAAATTCCTCACCAACGCTCTTGGCTTTGTCTTGTTTAAGGACGTGCGTCGCATTTTTCGTTGCAGCTTGAATTAGGCTCCGTTTTGTTCCGCGAATAGGGACGCAAATTTTAAATTGGTCTCTTCGTCGGTTCGATAAGTATTCATGAACAAGTTCTTGTTCGTCAAATTTTATTGGTACTAGAAGTTCGGGAGGAATGTCTTCTTCGTTACGGAAGTAAAAGCCTTTTACTAGGATGCTCAGTAGCGTCGCGTCCTCCTCATCGTTTGTATTGGTGAGGTATCGGATTTCTCGCCCCAAAAGCCTACCCTCACGGACTCGAAGGAGGCTTCCGCAAACGAGATCGTCTTCTCGTGCGAAGCCAATGACGTCATGGTTCGCCCCTTGAGGGTCGATAACCGCCTGTCGACTCTCGAGGGCATCGAGCCCTCGTAGGACATCCCGCATGGCACCGGCCCTTTCAAAGTCCAATACCTTAGACGCTTCTTCCATGCGGCCAGTCACGGAACTCCTGATCTTGTTCGTCCGCCCGCTGAAAATTTCTAAGATGTCATCGATCATCGCACGGTATTCAGACTCCGACTGGAGTCCTGCGCAAGGGGCTTTGCAACGACCGATGTGATAGTCAAGGCAAGGTCTCGGTGGAACTTCGTTGGGCATTCGATAGTGGCATGATCGAACCGTGTACATCTGCTTGATTGTGCGCAGGGCACTTCGCATTGCTCCAACATCCGTGAACGGTCCGAGGTATCGAGACCCATCTTGAACGAGACGACGAGTCACAAATATTCGTGGAAAAGCTTCTGAGAGGGTGATCTTGATGTATGGATAGCTTTTGTCGTCACGGAGACGGATGTTAAAAGGAGGAGAAAATTCTTTGATGAGATTCCATTCGAGGAGGAGTGCCTCCGACTCGGACTGGACTGGAAACGTCTCAAGGTTGTCGATCTCACGGATTAGCCAGCTCTGCTTGAGTGACCGTGTGGCGTCGGGTCCGAAATAAGATTTGACGCGCGCGCGAAGCGACTTCGCCTTTCCTACGTATAAGACATTCCCCGATGAATCACGGAAAACATACACTCCGGGTTGGAGTGGTAGTGCTCGAATCTGGTTTTGATCTACACCATGATTCGATTTGTTCATATCGAATCAGAGGGATGGGACGTTGACTTTCGGAACCGACGTTTGAGTGTCTCGGGAAGACCTGCGATCAGGAGATAGCACCCTCCGCCGACGAGAAGTACGGTCAGGAGTATGAGTACGCGAGCCATGAACATGTCTCCCAGAACTCGGGTGAGAGCTTCTCTCATAGGCCATGTCACTAACCCTGCGATCGCCGCACCCATCACCACACGAAGTGTTGTCCCTTGTACCTTGTCTCGAAACTTGGGAAGACCTCGACTGCGGAGGCCTATGCTTAGGAGTCCGAGGTTTATCCAGGCCCCAATAGCGCCTCCGAGTGCTAATCCGGCCGCTGCCCGATTCCCATATCCGTGAGTGTTCATCCAAAAAGCAAAACTGGCTCCGGTCAGGATTCCTATAATTACACTCACCGAAGCGTATTTTACAGGCGTTCGAGTGTCTTGTATGGCGTGATAGACACCTGTGAATAGCTTCAGCAGACTTGTTGCTACAAGTCCTGTCGCATATGCCGCCAAGATCCAATGAACGACACGCACACTCGTGGAATCGAATTGTCCCCGTTGATAGACAATTGAGGTAATTAGGTCCCCAAAAAGCGCTAAGACGACGGCTGAGGGGACTGTGAAGTAAATGATTCTTCGGAATCCCGAAATTACATGTGGTTGGATTTCATCAAGATTTCCTTGTCGGGACATCTCCGGGAGCGCTGCCACTGCCACTGAAGCTCCGAAGAGGGCCATGGGAAGAAGAACGAGGCGTTGGGCAAAGTACAATCCTGCGATAGCGCCATCGAGAAGAAGTGTTGCTATCGCCGCATCGGTCAGACTTGATATCTGAAAGATGCCTTGTCCTGCTGCGACTGGTCCCGCGTTTCGGATGGTTCGTCGGGTAGGTTCAAAATTAGTGTCAAATTTGGGTCGTACGGTTCCAAGCAAATTTCGTACACTAGGGAGTTGTATTCCCACTTGTAGCACGCTCCCGATCAGTGTAGACCACGCAAGAACAACTACAAGAGGTCCCCAGCCCATTCGCGTACCGATCAACAGACCGACGATTTGTGACAGGTTCCAGATGACTGGTGCTGCGAATGGCAAAAAAAATCGTCGATGGCTTGTTAACACACCGAGGCACCATGCCCCAACAATCATGATGCCTGACATAGGGAATAGGATTCGGACGAGTTTTGTGGTCAAAGCAATGTCTTCTTCCTGAAGTCCCGGTCCGATCATCTCGACGATCCAAGGGGCCATGGCTACCCCGATAGCAACAACTAGAGCCGAAAGGCTGAGGAGGAACCCGAGCATACCTTGAGCCAGTCGTCGGGCTCTGTCGGTTTCTTTTTGTTCTAGGAAAGAGGAAAAGACAGGTACGAAAGAGGCTGAAAGCGCTCCTTCGCTCAAGAGGTTTCGGAAAAAGTTTGGGATGCGCACCGCGAAAGCGTAAGCATCCATTAAGCTTCCTAGACCGAATGCGTTCGCAATGACGACGTCCCGAAAGAATCCGGAGATCCGGCTAATGAAAATCCCGCTCCCTACGAGGGTGGCGGATCGATTTTGTGGCGGCGTGGGTGCTTCGGTCAGGTTAGTTCTCCTCCGGTAATTCGTGCACAAAGGGGGATCCTGAAAACTATCTATTCTCGTTGGCGCCTGCCAACCATGCTGCCACCCATTGCGAGGTCTGTTCTGCTAGGTTGTCGACCAGTCCTGGCCCATATCTAGATAGATAGAGGAAAGGGTTCATCACCCTTTCCTGGGGTGTCTGATTGGGGTGGAGGTTGGTTGCGCATCGTTGGACTTGACTGAGTTCTGAGGCGAGTCGTTGTCGCGCTTCCCGATCGACGTTTTGAGAAAATTCGGAAACCGCGCCGAAGAGTCGCTTCTTCACTTTTCCGGCAGCGTTTTTCAGTCCGGGGATCTCCGTGTTTACCACGGTTTCGAGGTTGTCGAGCCCGAGGGTTAATGTGGTTTGGAGCTCATCGAGAGCTTTATCGACAGGTTTAGAATGGGCCTGTCGGGTCAAACTGGCACTAGTCTTTTCTCCTCCATCATGAACATCGTGGGGTTCGATTCCCAAACGATTTAGTAGGCGTTGGACCTTTGGCTCTAGGAGGACCCACCCGGCACGGGGATGTATTGCGGGACACGGAACCCTGAGGTGGTCGAATAGTGGCGGCAACTGACTCCAATAAGCGACCTCGCCGGGGCCGAGTACCGTGGCACGAACTGGCAGTAGGTACGATTCAAGGACAGGACGTGATGACACATTAGGAGAGAAGGCCTCTGGACGTTCGGCGAGCCGTTCTTGCCAGATTGTTTGTTTTTCGGGCCTACTACCGGTTCGACCAAGGGTGATTTCATCGTCTTTTAGGTATAACCTCATGCGACGTGACCCATCATCATAGAAAATGGGTAACGCCCCCTCTATGGGTGTTATCGGCGGTTCAAACCCCGCCGAAGATAGAACCGAGCCCCCTTGATCAGTCGCGGCCAGGGTTGCTGTGGGGTCTTTCAGTATTTGAGTGTAGAGGCCAGTCGCCGCTTTTTTAACCTGAGGGGCGCTGGAGTCGATCCAAGCATAGTCACGTTCTCCTAGCACTTTAAGGAGTAGGCCTGCGAATGCTTTTGTAAGAGTGAGTCCCGGCTTATAGCTTTCTCGAATAAAGGTTAGATAATCATCACTAAACATATGTGTACCAATATGTTCATCGACCTTATTTATCACATCTAAAACACTTTTATCAAGAAGAGAAGAACCTACAGAACGTTCTTCATGACCCTTGGGTGGCTGGATTGAGATGTTTTGGATGAGTTCACTTTGGTCAAGAAGAGAAGTGGTTCCCACTTCTCGCCAATCATGATCGTCCGAGGCTAGCCATACCACGGGGAGCACTGGGATTCCGGTTGATTTTTCCAGCTCTTCAGCGAGTGCGATGGTGGTAAGAACCTTGTATAGAACGTACATAGGCCCCAGAAAGAGAATCGGCTGATGTCCAGTGGTGACAAGGTATCCTGCCCCATCCAAGATCCGTGTAAGTTTATTGGATACTTTTTGGTTGGATGTTCCGAATGCATCTGCCCCTATTCTGCTCGGCGGGTGATCCCTCTCAAACTTACAGTCGCGGACGAGCGGAAGAGCGCCTGGTCCCGATCCGGAGAGGATCCGCTCAGTTAACGAGCCTTTGGTTTCTATGGCACGGGTCTCAATGATAGGGATTGGATTCCGTGCTGTATCGTTTTTCATTCGGCGACCCCTAGCAGGAGTAGGCGGGGCGTTTTTTTACTGAATGCGACCCCATCATAGCTTCCAGAACGACTTTTCGTTTGGAGCCCTGCATGCTGGAGGAGCGTTTCGAGTTCTTCTGGATGATATAACCGGACTCGTTCATGATAGATGGTGGAAGAGTTGCAGTCTGGCCGCTCAATTTCTATCCGTTTGCAAACGTGACCTTCTTCGATCCATCGAGTTTGTTTCACTCGTCGCCCATTTAGCACTTCTTCTGTTGTAGGGTGAAGTTGGTCTATGACCCACGAGGAGTTCATATAGTCCAAGATGAAATGAGCGCCGGAGCGTAAGACTCGTCGCATCTCGGTGAGCACCACTAGGTCCTCTTCGGGGGTCGGAAAATAACCGAAAGAGGTGAAGAAGCTCACGAGGCCATCAAACGAAGCGTTCGAGAATGGCAACTTTCGCATGTCTCCGCGTACTAGCGTTCCCGTGAGACCTGGTCTCCTTGTGGCCTCCGTGAGTAGCCTCCGTGAAAGATCGAGGCCAGTAATCTGAAACCCTGCCTTACGTAGCTGTTCGAGGTGTCGTCCAGCTCCACAGGCCAGATCGAGAATTCGTTGTCCGGGTTTGAGTTCGGCGCGATCCAAATAAAGTTGCACCGCTTCGTTCGCTTCGTTCTCATCGCGGTGCGGGTAAAGTTCAAGGTATGCTTCCCCGAACCAATCACGGAACCAATCAGGAGGAATGTTCACGGGCCTTTATGGTACGGTTCGCCTCGAAGAATTGTTCCGGCTCGATAGAGTTGTTCGGTAATGAAGAGTCGGGCGAGGCCATGCGGTAGGGTCATGGGCGAAAGGGACATCTTTATGCGTGCTTGCTGCAGAAGGTCTGAGTCCAATCCGTGAGCACCTCCAATAATAAAAACAGCTCCCTTATGGCCGTAGGTTTGAACCTCATCAAGATATTCTACGAGTTTTGGGGTAGACCAAGGGTCCCCCGTTCTTGTGAGCGCCACTAAATCCAGATCGTCCGGGATTCGTTGGATGAGTTTGTTGGCCTCCCAGGTACGTGCTTCCACCGCCCGTTTGTCCGGCAAAGAGGCCGCCTGAACCTCGACGGCTTCAAATCGAAAGTAATGCACAAGACGCTGTTCATACTCTCCTCTCACCTTGTCAAGCCCAGGAGTCTTGGGGTGACCGACAGCCAAAACAACTATGCGTGTCATATGGAGGTCTGGGATCTTGGTTCTTCAGGTGGTGACGGGACAACCCTTCGAAGATGTTCCCAAACGGATTTTTGGCCGGAGTGCCATACGAGGCGTTCCGGCAGGATCCAAATCTTGAGTTCACTAGGCAGTGTGTTTTCAAGCCGACAGAAATCCTTCTCAGTCATCACCACACCTCCATCTCCTGCGGATTGTTGAAGGATACGGTCTTGTCCATAGCGAAGCATCCCGTGGTCAGGCAATGCTATTCGTGTCGTGATCGACGGGTTCCAAGTCTCGGCAAGGTCAAAGAACAGATTCGGTTTCATCGTGCCGGTTAAGGCCACCCTTGGAAGTGGCTCTGTGTTTGATGACCTGGCTGCATCGTTAGCTGGAATTGGAGCGTCAGTCTCGAATGTTATGCTGGCTGTTGGTTTGTCTGAGGCTGATTTCGTTATCTGCGTTCTTAACTCCTCATCGAAATCAGCAACCTCCTTGCCCCATGGCTCTCGTCCCGTGATTAAGATGATGTCTGCTCGTTGAATTGCCGACAGCCATCGCTCACGAAAGGGGCCTGCCGGCAAGCACCATCGATTTGTTCGACGAAGTGCATCACGATCGACGGTTAGGATCTCAACGTCTCGTGCCAAGCGCCGATGTTGAAATCCATCGTCGAGGATTGCCACAGTTGCTCCATCTGCAGAAGCGCGGCGAGCTAAACGAAGTCGGTCCGGGTGGCCCCTGACGGATGCGTTTGGGAGCCATCTGGTATGAAGGGAAAGCTCATCCTTATAGCCGCGCGTTAGAATCGCAGTGGAATGCCCTTCATTGTTGAGAAAGGCACTGATCGCCGAGCTAAGAGGGGTCTTGCCACTCCCCCCTACGGTAACGCCCCCAACAGAAACAACGGGGAGTCCTCCATTGGTTGAGTGAATCAGGCCACTATCGTATGCCGCATGTCTCAAATCACGGAGTAGCGCGAAGCCCAGGCTTAAAAGACGGAAGAGTATAGGAGGGCTTTTTCTTGTCCAACTTTTTCTGATCATCTTCTCTAATCGCCAGGCTAATCTCTTACTTCTTGTATCTCGTTCGAAGGTTTTTGCCGCACATGCTGGGCTCGAGTCCCCCCTCTCACGATTTGAGGCTATCTGCACAACTTGCGAGGTGCGGGCCCGACGAGCCTCATTTGCTGCGGCCTCGCATTGGTCTACTTCTGCCGTGAGTGCAGTTTCGAGATCCTGGAGGGTCATTTTCGTTGGGGCTATCGGTGTACCAAAGGATACGAAAACGGTGGCTCCCGGAGCTGGAATGAGGAATCGGTCCCAGGTGTTCAGTCGACGTCCTACTGTTGCGCTTAACCCTACTGGGACGATCATCCGTTGAGTGTGGAGGGCTAAATGTAAAACTCCTTCTTTCATGCTTCGTCGCGGTCCCCGGGGGCCATCGGCTGTCAACGCGACCCCTCTTCCCGCCTTAAGAGCTCTGCTTAACTCTCGAAACCCTATGCTTCCTCCGCGGCTACTTGACCCCCGTGCAGGGACGTATCCTAGTTTTGTCAAAATTCGTGCCGCGATCTCACCGTCGCGACCACGGCTCGCGAGTGGAGTGATCCCGCGGCCGGCGCATAGCCACGATAACGGTAGTAAATGTTCGTGCCATAGACCGTATACTCTCGGTCCAATCGAAAGATTGAGTGGTATGCTGGGGTCGTAGGGGTCACGGAAACGCCACGTATGGCCGAAGAGTAAGGCGGCTCGAAGTAAATGTACTGCAGGTCGGATCGGAATCCTGCGGGCACTCATACGAGAAGGTCTAGGGCATGGTCCGTCACTCTCGCTACCGCACCCGGCGCCCCGAGTTGTTTCCGTAATCTATGAAAATTTTCTGTCATGGTTACGCGTGCCGGTGTCCCAGATTCTAGCAAAGGTTCTAGCGCATCTGCTAAACACTGGGGTGTCATTTGATCCTGGATGAATTCCGGGACGATTGGTTTTTCCGCTACAAGATTGACTAATGTGATGCTTGGTACACGGATGAGTCGCCGGGCGAGTGCAAATTCAAATGGCGTGGTCCGATACCCTACGACCATAGGGACCCCCGCTAACGCCAGCTCTAATGTAATGGTGCCAGACTTTGTCAGTGCACATTGTGCCAATTTTCGAGTCTCTTGGGAGGATGCCGTAGGGAGGCCATATATATCATATAGATTCCGTGGTATATGTGGGGGACGGGCAACCAAAAATTCAAATCTTGGGTGTCGCCGCTGAATAAGCTTGGCAGCCTCCGCGAAAATTGGAAGCATGAGCCTTACTTCTTGCTCCCTTGAACCTGGAAACAGTCCAATCACGGGACTCGCTTTTGTTGGATCCGATGACTGTAGAGCTACTTCGGGAATGTGGTCGAGCAACGGGTGTCCTACGAAATCACTTGATACTCCGCGTTTTTCAAGAAATTCTTTCTCGAAAGGAAGGACCGTTAGTACGCGATCGCACACGCGTGCCATAAGCTTCACACGTGCCTCTTTCCAGGCCCAGACCTGAGGGGCAATGAAATATAGTACCCGACGTCCTTGTCGGTGAGCCGTGCGCGCGAGTCTGAGATTGAACCCGGGGTAGTCGATCGGAATCACGAGTTGGACGTTTTCTTCTTTGAAGAGTTTTGTCGTTTGCCAATGTAGTCGTATGAAAAATGGTAGTTTCTTTAGGACTTCTCGGATGCCCATGACTGCTAGCTCATCAAGCCCTGCGAGGAGGTCAACGCCTTCCGATTGCATTTGGGTCCCGCCCAGCCCGAACAAACGTGCTGATGGAATGCGTTTTTTCAGCTCTCGAGCCACTCCGGCCCCGTGTTGGTCACCTGAAGCTTCCCCTGCTGATATGAAGATGACAGGTTTTTCGGGTTGTTCCCCACGGGTATCCTTGAACTTCATATGAAGAGGTTGACCCTCCCCTTACAGTTGAGTGCTCGGTAGTACCGATGAATTGTCTGTTAGATCAGAAGATTTAGGATAATCGACCTAGATAATTCATTAACACGAGTACTAATATTAAGAGGGCGATTAGCGCGATCGTGCGTGGCCCTCGCTTGATTGCTCCACCAAGTTCTTTCCGTTCTTCACGAATCTTGAGTAAGGACATTCATAGACTCCTCAATTTCTGACGTGATACGAATTGCAGTGGCAAGGGCATCGCGACCGGCCGGACCCAATACTAAACGAGAGGGGTTACCCGAGATTGCTTCTGCGAAGGCATCGAGCTCTCGAGCGAGTGGCTCCCCTTTTACCGCATGAACTGGTAAGCGCTCCACTACACTTTCGATGCCTTTGATTTCCTGGACATTAAGAGCATTGCGTCGGCGGTAATGTTCGCCGACTCCAGTGGCTAAGTTCAGGCTAAAGTAGCCGTTGTCTTGAAATAGTCTTAGGTGTCGAAGTGGCTTAATTGAGATACGACTCGCCGTAATGTTGGCCACTGTTCCGCTCTCAAATACTAACCGTGCGTTCGCAATATCGATCGAAGGGCTCAGTACGGGAACTCCTACGGCGTGCACATCCGTAAGAGGTGAGTTTGCCAGCGCAAGAACCAAGTCAATGTCGTGGATCATGAGATCAAGAATAACCGTCACATCGGTACCTCTGTTCTGGAAAGGAGCCATGCGGAGTGATTCGATGAATCGCGGTTGTTGTAAGCAATCCTCGACAGCTAACAACACTCCATTGAATCGCTCAATGTGCCCGACGGCAAGCACTCGCTCTTCCTCTTCTGCCAGCCTCACTAGTTCGTTTGCCTCGGTCAAGTCCGTGGCGAGAGGTTTCTCAAGGAGCACGTGACAACCAGATTTGAGGGCCATGCGGCCGAGCTCGTAATGGGCTCCTGTGGGGACAGCTATGATCGCTGCATCAATGTTCCCCAACAGTCTTCCCGGGTCCGTATAAGCACGGGCTCCTATTTCGGCGGCAACGAAAGAGGCACGTTCAGCATCGCGATCGTGGATTCCGACAAGTTCAAAGCCGGGTCTTTGCGACAGAAGTCGGGCGTGCGCAGCGCCAAGGTGGCCCACGCCTAATACTCCCGCCCGAAGTGAGCTCACGTGGGAGAGGCGCGCCCAGGGGGATCGATATTAGGATCCGTGCTTGTTGCTGCCCCCGAACGTGAAGGGATAATTCCTCGTTCACTCGTCCGAATGAAGCGGATCAATTCTCGAACTTCCTTGATGTGTTGTTCATCCTCTATCTGGTCGAGGGCGATCCGAAGAGGAATTTCGGCGCGAAAGATTTGGCGAAATGCGATCTTGAGTTGACTGATGCTATCGGAGTCAAATCCCCGGCGCTCTAGTCCAATTCGATTGATTCCAAATGAAAACGCTGGACTTCCTGCAGCTATCGTGTATGGTGCGACATCACGATCAATCCGAGAGGCCCCGCCCACCATGCTATGGCAGCCAATTCGAACAAATTGATGGATTGGTGTAAGCCCTCCGACAGTTGCCCAGTCACCAATCTCTACGTGCCCTCCCATATTGACTGAATTGGCTAAGACCACGTGGTCCCCAATCCGACAGTCATGCGCGATGTGGGCATATGACATGATTAAGGCATCTGCCCCAACCTTAGTAATGCCAGAAGCGGCCGTGCCTCTGTTAATGGTCGCAAATTCTCTAATTCGGGTCCGCGGCCCTATTTCGAGGAATGTCCGTTCTCCTCCGTACTTTAAGTCCTGTGGATCAGTCCCTAAGACGGCCCCTTTAGAGATCCGAACGTCTGTCCCCACCTTTGTATCGCGTTCGATGAAGACATGAGGTCCTATTCGCACTCCCTTACTGATTTCGACCTCCGGACCTATCACAGTATAGGCCCCTATCGACGAAGTGGACGGCACTACAGCTGTCTCATCAATGACGGCAGTCGTATGGATCCCTGACAATGGTTTTGAGTGGGTCAACGATCCATCACCTGGCCTAAGATTGTGGCTTCAGTGACTACTTCTCCATCCACTTTGGCCACTCCTTTCATCTTCCCTCGGCGGCTCTTGAATTGGAGCATGTCCAGTTCGAGCGTGAGTTGATCGCCAGGAACCACCGGTTTTCGGAACTTGACATCGTCTACAGAAAGGAAATAGACGACGACATCTTTGGGGTTTGCGATCCCTTTCATCAATAACAAGCCGCCGCATTGTGCCAGAGCTTCCACTATCAGAACCCCTGGCATAATCGGATGGTCAGGAAAATGACCAGCGAAGAATGGTTCGTTGGCGGTAACATTCTTAATTCCAACAATACGTTTCTCTTCCTCGAAATCGATTACCCGATCCACGAGTAGCATTGGGTACCGATGGGGAAGGATTTTCATGATTTCCTGGATGTCCAAACCTTGCCCGCTTTCCCCTGTGAGTTGTGACTTGAGTTGCTTTGCAACTTCTACGTTCCCTTTATGTCCTGGTCTTTCTGCGATCACATGACATTGCAGACGTGCTCCGACCAAGGCCAGGTCACCGGCAATATCAAGTATCTTGTGTCGTATGAATTCGTCTGGATACCGTAAATGAGAATCCGCTGCCAAGCCGTCGTCAGAAAGCACTACTGTGTTGTCGTGCGAGGCACCTAACGCGAACCCCTGTTCGTTGAGGGGTTTTCTCCATGTTTCGAAACCGAAGGTGCGTGCTCCGGCCACCTCTTCTGTGAATGCGTCAGGGTCAATCTGTACGCTTGCGAATTGATGGCCAATGAGCGGGTGGTCGAATTCAATATGTCCTGAGATGCGATATTGATTATGTGGCAGGACTGAGTATCGAGCGTTCTCGGTCTGTATATGTATTGGATCTTTGACCTTCAACACACGAGGTTCCGCCGTCTGCTCAACTAGGCCTGATTCTAGTAGTCGATTACACCACGTTCGTGCACTTCCATCCAAAGCGGGTGGCTCTGGGCCGCTAAGATCGATATTGATGTTGTCAACACGAAGGGCGTGGATTGCGGCGAGTACGTGTTCAACCGTTCGTATCTCGGCATCTTGGTTCCCAAGCGCTGTCTCCCAGGAAACTCTACTTACTGAATCGACTGTCGCTTCGATTTCCGGTTCCCCTGGAAGGTCAATTCGTCGGAAACGAATCCCTGAATTGTCAGGTGCTGGACGCAGCGTGGCAATGGCAGATTCGCCTGTATGTAAGCCATACCCTTCTACTGCAACGGGATTTGCGATTGTTTGCTGTTTCATGCTCAATCCGTTGTGTCTTCGCTGACGTCCTGCTCGCCGGCGCTCCCAAGTTGTTCTTTTAGTTGGTTCTCAATACGGACTAGTCGTCGAATAATGTCTGGTAATCGCATCGCTGCTGCACTTGTTCGTAACCATTTTTTTTGGGTTTGGGCCGGATAGCCGCCTTGGGTCTCTCCAGGTGGAACGTTTCGTATGACCCCTGATTGGCCGGCAATTTGCGCCCCCGCCCCAATTGTAATGTGTCCTGCGACCCCAACCTGGCCACCTAAGGCTGCTGCGTCTTCGATTCGTACACTGCCCGCAAGGCCAACTTGGGCTACGATTATACAATCTTCCCCGATTGTCACATTGTGCCCTACATGGACAAGGTTGTCCATCTTAGTTCGTGCCCCAATGATCGTGTCAGCCAAAGTCCCCCGGTCTATTGTACAGTTGGCTCCGATCTCCACATCGTCACCTATACGACAGCCTCCAACCTGTGGCATCTTAGCGGCCCCTTCAGGTGTGGGCACATATCCAAACCCTTCACAGCCTATCCGTGTCCCCGTTTGGATCACCACACGGTCGCCGATGTGGACGTTTCCATCCACGTATACGGATGAACCTAGTTGGCAGTCCCGCCCTACCTGTGCTCCTTTAGCGACTACGGTGCATGCTCCAATACTAGTGCCAGCCCCGATGTGAACATTTTTCCCGACGACAGTGTGCGGGTCGAGAGTTACATCCTTACCAATTTTTGCCCCGTGGCCTATGACTGCCGTCGGGTGGATGTCTGCTTCTTCCAGTGTAGTGGGATGAAAGAGCGGAACCATTTGAGTGAAGGCAAGTCGCGGATTTTCGACCCGAAGTAGTGTGGTTTGAGAGTTCTTGAGGACCAGTGCGGGCGGTGCCAGAAGTGCGCCCGCATTTGTCTCGGGGAGGTCGCCACGAAACGAGCTTGTTTCACAAAACGATAGGTGCTCGGGGCCGGCACTCTCAAATGGGGCTACACCTGTGATCTGTCGGCCGGGATCACCTTCAATCTGCGCATCCAAGCGTTCGGCAAGGTTTGCGACTGTATAAGTAGTCATCGGGAGACCGTTGTCGCTTGATAGGCCACCGTCCAGGAGCTTGAGAGGCTTCGTCGGTGGCCAACTCGGTTGTGTTTAGTTGTTTGGATTCGTCATGACTTGGCTAGGGTCAATTCCAAGCCGTTCCAGCACGGCAGCAGTGATATCGAGCGATGTATCAGCAGCAACGACGCCTGATTCGGCAACGTCAAAGACAATGGAATATCCCTGTTCTTCTCGAATCTCTTCGATGACTTCTGTTATACGGATTAGGATTGGTTCTAGAAGTTGGTCGCGTTGCCGGGTGGACTCGCGCTCAAGCTCTGCCTGACGCTCTTGAGCCAACCTTTGTTTCTCTTGGATGTCTTCTTGCCACTGTTCTCGGCCAGCTTGGTCTAGGAGTGCCTGTTGTTGGCGGTATGTGTTCATCAGGGAATCCAATTCGACCGCGAGCCCTTGGAGTTCCGCATCGTACCTTTGGAGTACTTCCTGGAACCGTATTTGTGCAGAATCTGCCCCTGGTGCGATAGGAAGTATGGCCTGTGTATTGACGAAAACGAGTTCTGTCCCCACCGGGGGAAGTTCTGTACTCAGGGTAGACACTTCTTGAGCGGTACCCGAAAGCGCCAATGTCAGCGTACTGACGGCAATCGCCGCGCCTCTCAGTATTGAATGCATGGTGTTTCCTTGGAAGTTGTTCACTGATTGAGAAATGCCAAAACGAGACGGCCCTTACATTACCCTCCCGAATTTGAAATGTAACTGCCACCCGGGGTCCGGTCTCCCGAGTATGTCTTTGCGATCAAAACCATACGCATAATCAAGTCCCAAGGGACCAAACGGAGTGACTAAGCTTACCCCGAAACCTGCACCAACCATTAAGTCTGTCGGGTTTAATTGGTCCGAGTCCATCCAAACATTTCCCGCATCCAGAAAGGCGCTCGCAAAGATACTACTGGTCAGCTTGATTCCGAAGGTTGCACCTGTCCGGAAGAAGGACTCTCCCACTCGGTCAAGGTCGCTGAATGGTGCTTCTTCAGGGATGTGTCCAGAGGGGGTTACAGAGGCCTCGTCATATCCGCGCAATTGAATTCCGGCCTGGGTTCCGCCCACATAATACCGTTCTGTAAAAAATGGGTTTTGTCCAAGGATTAGGCCAGCTTGAAAACTCAATCCAAAAGTGACTTCGATCGGTGGACTGGTGCTGCCGGGTCCTCCCCCAATTTGGGTGATTGGCACGAACCAGTCGCTGGTAAGGTCGATCTTTTGATAGTTTCCATCGGCACCAAGCGGTCCGCCCGTATGTCGGATTCCAAGTTGGTTTCGTGAACCTCGGGTAGGGAATACAGGGTTGTTCCGACTGTCTTGGACGAGTCGTAGGCTTAGTGTGGAACGTGTGCCACTGAAGAGAGACAGGCGCCGACCGATAACGTTTGTGGTATCCAGGCCCCGCACGCGGTCGGCGAACAACGAATATCCAAGGAAAGCTCTTATAGTTCGAAGTCCAAACACGGGCGCTCCCGTTTCGACCATCCCTCCTGTTTGGCGGCGATCGCCGAGGCTGAAACCCGTGAACTGGTCACGTGAGCTTCGTAGTGTCATCATTCCGGAATAACGACTTCCGGCGAGTTCTGGGTCCGAGTAGGTAAGGTCGATGTCTTGTTGCCGCCGTCCAAATAGCCAGCGGAAGCTACCCGTCTTAGCAAGGCCGAATAGGTTCGGTTGCGAGTATCCTATGAATCCCATAAGTCCAGTGAAACCGCTGGCCGTGACTCCAAAGTTGAGAGTGCCTGTCTGTTGTTCTTCAACTCGAAAGTTGACGTCAATGTCACCATCAGGTCTAGGCCGAATCTCAATTGCCTCATCCGGCGGAAGCGCTTCAAAAAAGTTAAGGCCTTGGATCTCTTGGAAAGATCGGATCAATCGATCTTGAGAGTAGACGTCTCCCGGGAATATGAAGAGTCGATTTCGGATAATACGGTCGTGTGTAAACGTGTTCCCTTCGATGGAGATTTCGCGGATGTAACTTGGGGAGCCTTCTGTGATGTTCAATAATGCGCGTATCCGAGGTTTCTCTCCTTCGGCAACCTCTATCCGCCTGATGTCGGTGGTAATATCTGTGGCTAGGTATCCCGCATTGCGGTATACATCGCCGAGTTCTCCTGGAGCAGCAAAGAAGGATGAGAAATTGAACGGAGGGTACTCTTCTCCCTCTTCGAGTTCCGGTTGGTTTTTTCGCACGATCGGTTCGATGACCGCGAGTGGGAACGCCCTATTCCCCGTTATGCTTAACTCTTCAAGGAGGTATTGTTCTCCTTCCAAGATTCTGATCTCAATTCTTCCTTTACCAGTTTCAGAGTCTTCGATGATGGTGTCACCTACGACTTCGATGTCTAAAAAGCCTTGGGTTCGGTAAAACTCTGGGAGGCGTTCCGTTAAATCACGGCGATACTCATCTTTTTTTAGCTCGCCAGCATCAAACCAGAAAAATCCTTCCTCGTCCGTGAATAAAGTTTCGCGTAATTCTTCGTCGGAAATTGCCTCGTTCCCTTCGAAGGTGATTGAGGTGATTCCTAGCCGGGCTCCCTCATGTACATTAAATGTGACGAGAAAATCATTCGGGAAGGCAGGGTCTGGTCGGATGAGAGTGTCAACTCGTGCCGTGGGAAACCCTTCGTTTGACAATAGTTCGAGCACCGTGCTGCGGGCACGCGAAATTCGGTCCGGATCGAGCGGGCTGTTTCGGGCAAGTCCTATCGTGTCCCGTATCATGCCCTCATCAACTCGTTGTAGCCCCGCGAATTGGTATTGCGTGATGTAAGGCCGCTCTTCTACGAGGAAGTAGAAGGTTCCGCGCTCCTGGTCCGTGCCTCCAACGCCAACCTCGATATTAGAGAAATCGCCCGAGCTGAATAAACGGCGAATAGCGTCTTGGATTTGAGGTTGCCTGACAATATTGCCGGGCCGTAGACCGGTACGTGTAATGATTGTGCTCGAAGAATGACGTCGATTCCCTATTACGACTATCGAATCCACTCGAACTGAAGTTTCAGCTAATATGTTTTGCTGTGCAGCAACCGGGGTGGCTGCGTCAGCCCATAGGATCCCGCTAAGAGATAGTAAATAGGCCGCTCGCAATGCTCGCGGGCGTTCTAGGGTCATGTTGCAGACGACGGTGCAGGTGTTCCAAATACCAGGGATTTTTTATCCTCGGCGATATCTACTGGGATTTCATCGCCACGCTCAAAATCTGCGAGAAGAATTCGTTCGGATAATGCGTCTTCGACATAACGCTGAATTGTCCGCTTCAGGGGCCGGGCTCCGAATTTTTCGTCATATCCTTGGTTGACTAAGAACTGGATTGCTGCATCCGTGACGGAGAGACTCAATCCTTCTTCTGCGAGGCGCCCCTGAACTTCTCGGAGCTGGATGTGGACAATCGCGCTCAACTGCTCTTTGGTTAGAGGATGGAATACGATCGTTTCATCGACCCGATTAAGGAATTCGGGTGTAAAAACTCTTTCGATCTCATCGGAGACCTTTTCCTTGATCCTAATATAGTTGAAGCCGTTTTCTTCTTCCGTGAATCCTAGTTTGGTTGTCGAACTGATATCACGGGTTCCAACATTGGAAGTCATTATCACAACTGTGTTCTTAAAGTCGATTACTCGACCGTAATTGTCGGTCAGTCGGCCTTCGTCTAACACTTGCAGGAGTATGTTGAATACGTCCGGGTGAGCTTTTTCGATTTCATCTAGGAGGACCACGGAATATGGTCGTCTACGAATAGCCTTGGTTAGCGCACCGGATTCATCGTAGCCGACGTATCCTGGGGGAGCGCCGATCAGCCTGCTAACGGAAAATTTTTCCATGTATTCGGACATGTCGACGCGGACCAGGGCGCTGTCATCGGCGAAAAGAAACTGGGCTAAAGCACGAGCCAATTCGGTCTTTCCTACTCCGGTTGGTCCGCAGAAAATGAAGCTTCCGATTGGGCGGTTGGGGTCCTTGAGGCCGGCCCGGCCTCGCCGGATAGCCCGGCTTACAGCCTCCATGGCTTCATCTTGACCGACGACCCTTTTGTGGAGTTCATCCTCCATACGCAACAGTCGTTCCGTCTCGGCTTCCTTTAAGCGTGTTACGGGGACTCCAGTCCATCTGCCGACAATGAACGCAATGTCATCTTCCGTTAGAGTGGGGCGCAATTCGTCTTGCTCACGTTCCCACTCATCTCGTCGACACTTAATCTCTTCGTGAACTTCCTTTTCACGGTCGCGAAGGTCAGCGGCTCGTTCGAAGTCTTGGTCTCGGATTGCATCATCTTTCCCTGCGGCGAGTTCTTCAAGTCGCCCTTGAAGCTCTTTGACTTCAGCCGGGGGTACCTGTGCACCTAAGCGCGCTCGTGCGCCTGCTTCATCTATGACATCGATTGCCTTGTCTGGAAGGTAGCGGTCCGTGATGTATCGATCGGAAAGTTTTACAGCTGCTAGGAGTGACTCTGTTGGTATTTTTACTTTGTGGTGATCTTCGTAATGTCGGTTCAGTCCGTGGAGGATTTCTAGAGTTTCTTCCACCGTCGGAGGATCAACGATTACCGTTTGGAATCGGCGTTCCAAGGCTCCATCTTTCTCGATGTATTTTCGATATTCATTAAGTGTTGACGCTCCTACGCACTGAAGTTCACCACGGGCGAGCGCAGGTTTCAGCATGTTAGAGGCATCGATCGCCCCCTCAGCAGCGCCAGCGCCAACTAGCGTGTGAAGTTCGTCGATGAATAAGATGATTCCATCGTTTTGGGATATTTCATTGACGAGCGCCTTAAGCCGCTCTTCGAATTGCCCTCGGTACTTTGTGCCTGCGATCACGGCTGCCATGTCAAGCGCTAACAGGCGGTAATCTTTGAGGCTGTCCGGCACTTCCCCACGGACAATGCGCTGTGCCAAACCTTCCACAATGGCTGTCTTCCCGACCCCAGGTTCGCCAATTAGGACCGGATTATTTTTCTTGCGTCGTGACAGCACTTCCATCATCCGTTCGATTTCAGTGTGCCGACCAATAGTGGGATCTAGTTTATCTTGGGCGGCCAAGTCCGTAAGGTTTCGACAAAAATGGTCTAGGGCGGGCGTTTTTGATTTCTGCTCGCCTTTTCCGCCGGCAGGTATTTCGGGGCTTGGCCCCTCCCCTGTCGGCACTGCGGTAACCTGAAGTTCTGTCCCAAGCAACTTAAGTGTTTCAGCGCGAGTGTCGTCGAGTCCGATTCCGAGGCCTCCAAGAACCTTAGCTGCTAATCCCTTCTCTTCGCGGAGGAGTCCCAGTAATAGATGTTCGGTTCCTACATAACTGTGGTTCAGTTCGCGCGCCTCCGCCATCGCGTACTCCAGCACTTTTTTTGCGCGCGATGTATAGGGTAGCTCACCTACTGTCGAAGCCCCCTTCCCTTCTTGGACATTTTCTTCAATGAGCCGATTAAGTTCGTCTAGATCAGCAGTCAGGTTTGCTAAGACCGTAGCTGCTACACCTTCCCCTTCGCGGACAACACCAAGCAAGATGTGCTCGGTGCCCACATAGTCGTGTTGCAGGCGAATTGCCTCTTCGCGTGCCATCGCAAGGACTTTCCGAACTCGATCCGTAAAATTGTAGTTCATCCGTGCCTCATGTTGCTTCGGCAATAGAACCAGTAGGTCCCGTCTCCGGTCCCTTCTCTTCGAGGGACTCGTCAATCGTACGGAGTACGCCTCGAACGTATCTAGCTCGGAAGACGTCCGCATCTATTTCGTCCAGGCGTCGCCCTGCTTCGGATTGTAGATGTGCGGTTTGAGCCTGGATCATCATTCCGCTAATAAGCTCTACACTGGGTGATTTCATAAGTTTCAGAGAGGTCCCCAAGCGGACTCCCGAGAGAAGATTCATCATCTCTTCAAACGAAAGGCTGTGAGCGTGGCAGAGGATTCCATATGCACGCCAAACTTTATCTTCTAGGATATTCGGGGCCTCACGTAACAAGACCGACCGGGCTTGTTTTTCGTATCCAATCACGCGTTTTACAAGAATTTCAAGGTGATCAATGAGGTCTTCTTCAGTTTTTCCTAACGTGGTTTGGTTGGAAATCTGGAAGAGGTTACCTACTATCCGTGACCCTTCACCGTATAACCCACGATAAGTGAGCCCAAGTTGCCCCATGCCGTCTAGTACACGATGGATCTGTTTGGTGAGAACAAGTCCCGGGAGGTGAATCAAGACTGATGCCCGCAGACCTGTACCCACGTTCGTCGGACAAGAGGTGAGGAAACCGAATTCATGGTGAAAAGCGTATGGGAGTCTCACTCCCAACTCTTCGTCTAGTTGGTCCAGGTCGTGCCACGCTCCCAAAAGTTGACACCCTCCGCGTATGGTATGTAGTCGCAAGTGGTCTTCTTCGTTGATCATCACTCCCAATGCACTCGGGTTACCAAGCGCCAAAGCTGAACTGTTGGGCACCTCTCCCGTAGGCGTCATTGTCAGTTCTCGGCTTACAAGGTGTCGTTCAAGCAATAGTTCTCGTTCCCTCAAATCCAACCCTGCCATCTCCCACAAGTCGACTTGCCCCATCATTTCCACTCCTCCGATCACTCCACGGACCCGATCAAGAATAGTGGCGCGTTCTGCTCGCGTCGCGTTAAAAGCAAAAGGGAAACCTTGTATGTTCCGAGCGAGGCGGACTCTCGTTGAAACAACGATGTCATCGTGAGGAGAAGAGTCTTTCAGCCAATCAAGACCTTGATGTCGGATCTTTGGGTGCACCCGAAGCAAGTCGTTCACGGTGTCTCCTGAATCGAGTTCATTTTGTCTCGAAGCTTCGCAGCCAATTCAAAATCTTCCAACTCGACTGCCCGTTCTAGCCGGCGCTTAAGGGACGCCAGTTCTAGTCCTGGTTTTGTCATGGACGAATCGCTACTGAGATATATTTTCCCGATGTGTTGGGCTGCCCCGTGAACTCGACGTAACACGCCGCGGAGTTGCTCGGAGAACTGTGCATAGCATTGGGGACAACCCAGCCGGCCTGTTTGGCGGAACTTGCTGGATTTGGTTCCGCAATACTCGCATTCCTGGGCGTCCGAACTAGACGCACAGTCGGAGACGCCTCCGAGGTGTGCCAAGAGATCTGCGACCGGAGTTGAACTAGGTCCTTCAACGGTGACACCTTTTAAGGCGGCACATGTGGAGCAGAGGTGGAGTGTTTTCATCGCATCGTGCTCAATCTCGGTCAGAGTGACCTCTGCATGTTGGTCGCCGCAGTTGTTACAGTCCATCCAGCTACTCCCTAGTTTTTTTTCGTCCTCAGCTACTACAGTTTATATTGTCACGAGTTTTCCGGCTTCTAGACGAAGGATGCGATTGGCACGTCTTGCCAATTTTCGGTTGTGTGTGACCACGACCAATGCGCTATGGTGATGGTCGAGCAATCGAAAAAGCAGGTCGTGGAGGCGTGTCGTAGCTGTAGCATCAAGATTTCCGGATGGTTCATCGGCGAGCACTAGGGGTGGCTCATTTGCTAAAGCTCTAGCTACGGCAACTCGTTGCTGTTCTCCTCCAGAAAGTTTATCGGGTCGATGTTGAGCTCTTTCAATAAGGTCTACTTCATCGAGGAGTCGCATGGCGCGTTCGTGAGCTTCTTCTCGACTCACGCCAGCGACGAGCTGTGGGACCATGATGTTCTCGACTGCCGTAAAATCTCTCAGTAGATGATGGAACTGGAATACAAATCCGACGCGCCGATTCCGTAGCGCAGCTAAATGTGTGTCCTCGAGATTTGAGACCTGTTCTCCGTTGAACCTGACTTCCCCAGCCGTTGGGCGATCCAGCGTACCGAGCAGATGAAGGAGAGTAGACTTCCCCGATCCGCTAGGACCAACGATGGCGACCGAGTCGCCGAGATTGACTTGAAGATTGATCTCTCGTAGAACTGATATTGACCCACCATCAGGATTAGGGTAGGTGCGTGACAGGTTAAAGGCTTCGACAGTTGCAATCCCCTTGGCCTCCGAATTTGGCGTACTCATTGGTGTCGGATTGCGTCGACGGGTACGAGATCGGCAGCCTTTCTAGCGGGATAAATCGTCGCCAGATACGAGATGAAGATGGAACCGGCCATGATTAGGCTGACATCAAATGGGTCCAGTCGAACTGGAAGCTTGTCGAGGAAATAAACATTGCTAGGTAGAGAAATGAATTCATAGGTCCGGAGAAACCAGGCTAAAGTGGCCCCAAGGGAAGCTCCAATGACTGTGCCTACTATGCCAATAAAGAGGCCCATATGTGTGAATACTTTGCCTATGCTTCGTCCCGTCATCCCCATCGATCGTAAGATCCCGATCTCTTTTGTTCGATCGCCGACGAGCATCACAAGCGTGGACACAATATTGAAGGAAGCCACGAGGACTATAAGGACGAGTACGACTGCCATCCCCAACTTTTCGAGCTTGAGCGCCTCAAAAAGGGGGCGATTCAGCTCTTGCCACTCATCGATTTTATAGGGCCAGCCCAATGTCTTTTCGAGGCGGGTAGCGGTCGCATCAGCTTGCCAGGGGTCAATCACGTCAAATTCTATTCCCGTTACTGCATTTCCCAACCCTAACAATTCTTGAGCATCGCTGATCGAAACTATCGCTAACTCGTCATCGTATTGATATAGACCTGTCTGAAAAATCCCGACGACTTCAAATCTACGGAGGGCGGGCGAGAAACCGAACGATGAGAGGGGAGTGTTTTGGAGTGATGCTGCGGTGATCAGTTTTCCTAGGTGTAGCCCTAATCTTTGGGCTAACCCTCGTCCCACAACAATTCCCGATTCTCCTGATTCTGTGCCCGCAAACGAGCTGGTCCCTAGTACAATGTGATCAGTGAGGCCGGAAACCTGATGAGCCTCCGGCTCATCTGATATGCCTCGAAGGACAATAGCTTCGTTGTAGTTGTCGCCCCCGTTAAGAACCACCTTTGTGTAGACAAAAGGGGCCGTAGCAGAGACGCTTTCGTCTGTCTTTATACGTTCTCGAACCTCTTGCCACTCATCCATACGAAACTGATTATCTAACTGAAGGACTACAGCATGTGGTCCACCTGCCAGGATTCTATCCCTCAAGCTGTCCTGGAGACCCTCTAAGACGCCAATCACAACAATCAGCGCGAGGACTCCAACCGCGACCCCCCCCACGGCGATAGCAGTAATAAACGATACGAGTCCCTTCCCGCTCGCACTTCGTAGGTATCTCCGCGCTATGTAATGTTCGAACCCTGCGTGGTTCCTTGGCACTATGACCCCTCGTCTGACCGAAGCATCGGAAAGAGGACCACTTCTCGAACGGTTGTTTCACCCGTTAAGAGCATAACCAACCGGTCAACTCCCATTCCAAATCCCCCCGTTGGAGGTAGTCCGTATTCAAGTGCTCGAACGTAGTCCTCATCTATGCTCATAGCGTCTTCGTCCCCAGCCTCTCGTAGCACCTCTTGTGCTGCAAACCGAGTCCATTGGTCAATCGGGTCATTGAGTTCGCTGAACGCGTTCACCAATTCAAATCCGCATACCACGGCCTCAAACCGCTCTGCGTACGCGGGGTTGCCACGCTTCGACTTGGCTAGTGGACTCATTTCAATGGGAAGATCACAGATGAGTACTGGATCAACGACGTGGTCCTCGATGAGATGCGAGAAGAGGAAATCGAAAAGTTGGACACGAGAGAGTTTTTCTGCATCTGTTCGACCAAGGTCGTGAGCTCTAGCCCTGAGTGTGTCATCATCCACTTGAACGGGGTCAAGGCCGGTCGCTTCTTCGAATGCATCCGCCCATTTAACTCGTTTCCAGGGTGCGGCCAAATCTACTTGGTGTCCATTGTATTCAAGTTGTGTTGTTCCACAGACTTCTAAGGCCACCTCGCTGACCATTGTTTCAGTTAATTCCATCACATCTTCGTAGTCTGCGTAGGCGTAGTAAAGTTCCAGCATTGTGAATTCAGGATTGTGGGTACGGTCGATCCCTTCATTCCTGAAATCATGACCAATTTCATAAACTCGATCTAGATTTCCAACGATCAGTCGCTTGAGGTAGAGTTCATCGGCAATACGAAGGTACATGCGTTGATCAAGCGTGTTGTGGTGGGTCGTAAAGGGTCGGGCCAATGCTCCCCCGTACCGTGGTTGCAAGATCGGAGTCTCTACTTCGAGGAATCCTCGATCGTCTAGCCATCGTCTCAATGCCGAAATGATTTGCGCTCGAACTCTGAAAATTTCACGCACATGTGGATTGACGGCCAAATCAGCGTAGCGCTGTCGATAACGGCTCTCAGTGTCCTGAAAGCTATTATGTACAGTTCTCTCCCCTTCGCTGGTGACTTCTTCCTTTCCCAGGGGGAGGGGGAGCAGGGTCTTTGCGAGAAGTGTTAAAGTATTTACGCGGACGGTGACTTCACCGCGGCGTGTGCGAAAAATGTCCCCAGAGACAGAAACCCAGTCGCCAAGATCAAGAAGTTTCATAACTTCAACTTCAGTAGCCTCAAGAAGATTTTTCTTAAGGAGGATCTGGAGTCGGCCCTTTCCGTCGCCTATGTGGGCAAATGCACTTCCTCCCAAGTCGCGATATGAAAGTATTCGTCCGGCCACGGTTACTCCGAGGAGCTCTTCGGGATTGAGGGAAGCTTCTGGCTCGTGCGACTCGTTATTCGTGCCGTCCGATGACTTTTCTAACGCCTCGAATTCCTTCAACGCGGTGACAAGGTCATGCGTGTTACGGGATGAATAGGCGTATGGTGTCACGCCGAGTTCACGCAAACGGTTGAGTTTTGAGAAGCGATCGCGGACTGGTTTTGGGCGATCTTCTGAACCATACCAGCAGTCGAGGCATAGTCCTTCTCGTAGTCCTACAGTCTTACCTCCACATTCCGGACAGGTCATGTGGTTTCGCCTCCGGCTTCCCGAAGAAAAGCTTGAATGAAGTCGTCGATACGTCCGTCAAGGACCGCATCAACATTTCCAATTTCAGTGTTGGTTCGGTGGTCTTTTACCATTTTGTATGGTTGGAGGACATAAGAACGGATTTGTTGCCCCCACTCAATTTTTGTTTTCGTGCCCTCTAGTTCGGCACGCTCCGCCTCACGATCTTCAACTGCTTTTTGGTAGAGCGCTGCTTGTAGCATCTTCATTGCCTTTGATTTGTTCTTGTGCTGGCTCCTCTCCTGCTGGCAGGAGACTACCACGCCTGTTGGTTCGTGGGTGATTCGAACAGCTGAATCTGTCTTGTTCACGTGTTGGCCACCTGCCCCCGACGCTCTATACGTGTCAATGCGAAGATCATCCTCGTTAATGTCGATCTGGATGTCGTCATCGACGACGGGGTATACAAAAACAGAAGCAAAGGATGTGTGCCGGCGGCCTTGGGAGTCGAACGGAGAGATTCGGACGAGTCGGTGTACTCCGCGTTCGGCAGACAAATACCCGTACGCAAATTGCCCGGTGATTTCGAGTGTGGCCGACTTGATCCCAGCTTCTTCGGCGGCCAAAAGGTCCATAACGTCAACGCCGTAGTCGTGTTGTTCGGCCCAACGTGTGTACATGCGCATCAGCATGGCAGCCCAGTCCTGCGATTCTGTTCCTCCCGCACCGGGGTTGATTGTGACCATGGCACTACGGTGTGCGTCCTCTCCACGGAGCATGTTGCTGAACTCGAGTTTCTCGGTCCCTTTTTCCGCGCTGCCTAGCCCCGATTTGAGTTCGGATTCGAGATCAGTGTCTCGTTCTTCCTCGAGGAGTAGAGTCATTTCAAGAAGATCGTCTACTTCGGTGGAAAGAGTAATCCAGGGCTCTGTCCAGGTCTTTAAGCGATTACTCTCGTCAATCACTTTCTTGGCGCGATCTTGGTCACTCCAGAAGTTCCCATCGGCCATCTGTTCTTCGAGTTCGGTAATTCGACTCAGCTTTTGAGGGATTTCAAAGGTACCCCCGTAGTTCGTCGAGCCGGCCTCGCAGTGCTTCCGTCCGTTCTCGCTGTCTTACGAGTTCTGTCATGGCCCCTCCCGCTCACGTCTAATTGTTCTTGGCCGTCGGGGTTATGCCTCGACGGAAACTTGATATCACCTTACCTACTAAAATCACCTCAGATCCTAACGCGAGTAATAGACTATGTTCTTTGTTCGAAGTCGACCTTTGTTCCTGCAGCCACGAGATGGCGTAAGCTTCCCCGTATAAGATTGACAAGGAGATAAAAATCGCCCCTAAAGCTAGTCGATAATGATTTGATATTCTTTTGACCGTGGCCTTGTGCGATCAGGTCACGAAAGCGGCATCAAATCTATACGCCTCGCTTCTCGATCGACTCGATTCACCTGGACCTCGATAGCGTCGCCGAGTGTGTATGTGGTCTTGGTCCGACGACCCTTTAGCGCGTGTTTAATATCGTCATGGACAAAGTAGTCCTTGCCAAGGTTACTGATATGGATGAGTCCTTCAATGTCGTAAGAGTCTAATCGAACAAAGAAGCCAAATGGAGTTACGCCGCTAATTATTC
Organism: uncultured Gemmatimonadota bacterium; assembly: GCA_964480515.1. Lineage (GTDB taxonomy): Bacteria > Gemmatimonadota > Gemmatimonadetes > Palauibacterales > Palauibacteraceae > Palauibacter. Next base: position 3,433 of record CAYZOT010000002.1, on the reverse strand, counting down.
CTGTAAAGTGGTCTCCGAGATGGCGTTCCATGAATTCAACTTTCTTCAAGTCGACTGAATCGCGGGCAGCTTCCGTCGCAATTTGCTCCTGGCTGGATGCTTGCTGTGCGGTGGCGTCCAGCCACTCGAGACTGATGGAACGAGCGGATCTTGGCTCTTTGAGCCATCTCGACAATTGTCGGTGGGCTACGAGATCAGGATACCGGCGGATAGGTGATGTGAAGTGAACGTAAGCTGACGACGCCAACCCGAAGTGTCCTTTGTTACTCCGTGAATAGCGTGCTCGACTTAGACTGCGGAGTACCTGTACCGATATGACGGCCTGTTCGGGTCGTCCATTGACCGAATCTATTAGACGCTGGAAATCTTGTGGTTTTGTTTTTCGCGTCGGGAGAGAATAGCCAAACTCTGCCACCACCAATCTCAAAGTTTCGAGGCTTGCGTCGTCAGGATCTTCATGGATTCGATATAGTAGAGGCACTCCTTGTTCGATGGCCCAATTTGCGACTGCCTCATTCGTTGCAATCATCAAATCTTCGACCAGCATATGTGCTGGTGTACGTTCATGACGCTGTACGTCGATCGGAACTCCGTCAGCGTTTAAGACGATGTGTGATTCGGGTAGGTCGAAGTCGATGCTTCCTCGGTCATGTCGATGTTGCCGCAGAAGTTCACTCGTCCGTAGCAACTCTTTAAGGTCAGTCCTTAGGCCGGGGTCTTTGCTGGTTGCTTCTGTTTCATCGCCATCAAGAATTGACTGAGCGTCTTCATAGGACAGTTTGTGTGCACTCTTTATCACTGCTTTCGCAAGTTGGGTATTCTTGAGCAGGCCTTGCCCATCGACTTCGAAAAAAACTCCCATCGTGAGCCGGTCTTTACCTGGAACTAGTGAACAAGAATCGTTGGAAAGTGAGTGGGGCAGCATAGGCAGAACTCTGTCCACGAGGTAAACACTTGTCCCTCGTTCCCACGCCTCACTGTCGATTGAATCGCCTTCGTGAACGTAATGCGACACATCTGCGATATGGACACCAATTCTAATGTTTCCATTCTTGAGTTGTTCGATCGAGATAGCGTCATCGTGATCTTTCGCATCTGCAGGATCGATCGTCATTGTCCGTTGAGTTCGGCAATCTTTTCGCCCTTCGAGATCTTCCGGTCGTATCCCTGATTGGTGTCGTGCTTTCGCGAGGTCTTCGACCTCTTTGGGGAATTGGTTTGCTAACCCGAAGCCTATCTGAATCGCTAAAACATCGAGCCCCGGATCTCCCGCCCGTCCCAGAACTTGATCCACTCGCCCAGCGGGCCCCGGACCCTTGTCGCCCCAATCCATGACTTCGACAACGATGACGTCTCCAGGCTCTGCCTTCCCAACATCTCGATTTGAAATAAACACTTCTAAATCCAATCGTGGTTCCGTCACTTCCAGCCATTGCCGTCCTTTATGTTTTCGAAGAATACCTACTAATCGGTCATGCCTTCGTTCGACAACATCGATGATTGTTCCTCTGGGCCCGCGACGTTCTTGTTCTTCAATCCGGACGGTTACACGATCTCCATGCACGGCCGAACCAAGGTCTCGAGAACGGACGAAGACATCTTTCTCTTCTCCTTCCGAGATCACGAACCCGCTTCCACTCCCGATGGTTTGGAGGCGTCCAATGACCAAGCCTAAATCCTTCGGAATGGCGAATCGGTTACCACGGCCCCGAAAGATTTTCCCTCTTTCTTCGAGGCGGACGAGGGCATCTTCGAAGTTTGTGTAGTCTTTCGCGGAGACTTTGAGTGACTTTGCGAGTTCTTTTGAACGGAGAGGTCGGTTTGCTTCTTCGCGAAGAAACCGGATGATCTCTCGGGTCCATTGATTTTGACTGCGTTTTCGGGGGGCGGGTTGAGAGCGGCGCTTTGTAGTTGTCGACTTGCGTCCAGCTCTCGACTTCTTGGCAGGCTTTCCGCCGGCTCTGCCTCTATTGGGCTGCTTTCTTGACCCTCGGCGTCGAGTTGTCAGAGTGGTTTGGCTTCGTCGATGAGCATGATCGGGATCCCTTCGTCGATTTCGTAGCGTAAGGCACAGCGATGGCAAAGTAACGCTTCACCCTCTTCGCCCAATTTGTGCTCGAGTTCGCCTTTGCACTTTGGGCAAACGAGGATGGCCAAGAGGTTCTTGTCGAGCGGCATCATTTCTCCTGAATAGGTACCCTGAACCCGAGCACCCTAAGTTGGTGTGATTTCTTCCGCCAGTTTTGTAGAACCTTGACGCGAAGTTCGAGATAGACGCGTTGTTCTAAAAATTTTTCGATTTTCACTCTCGTTCGGGTCCCTATCCTTCGGATCATTGTACCACCTGTGCCGACGACAATCCCTTTCTGTGATTCTCGTTCCACATATACAACCGCTTCGATGTATGTCGGTTTTCCTTTGCGGCGTTCTTTAAATTGGTCTACTTGAACTGCAATTGAATACGGAACTTCTTCAGCGAGCTCTTCAAGGCATGTCTCGCGGATCATCTCTGCAATGAACTCGCGTACAGGTGTGTCTGAGAGTTCATCTACGGGGTAAAGAGGGGCTGACTCCGGCAGTCGTGCTAAAATGCCGGATCGGAAAGGCTCGATGCCGATTTCTTTGACGGCATCGGTCGTATAGATGTCTTCCCAGCCTAAGTCGACAAACCGCTTGTGTAGAGCGGCAAGATTTTTTTTAGAGATGCGGTCGCATTTGTTAAAGCACAGGAGTTTTGGTTTTTCTCTGGAGGGGTCAAAGGAAATCCCCCACTCGATGCTGGGAGAGAATCCGACATCAATGACCGCAACGATGACATCTGCATCTTCAATAGCCGACATGGCCTCTTCGTGCATTGATCGTTGCAGTGTGTAGCGCGGTTCCATTATGCCCGGAGTATCGATAAAAACCGCCTGATGGCTATCACTGGAATAGATCGCACGGAGCTTGCGTTGGGTTGTTTGCGCTTTGGGTGTAATGATACTCAAGCGTTCGCCGACAAGAGCGTTAAGTAGGGTTGATTTACCTACATTTGGTAGTCCTACTAACGTGACAAAGCCTGCTCGAAAGGTATGGGTTGGTGGGCTATTCATAGTACACCGTACACTCGAGTGAAGGCCTTGCTTTAGCCTGATGATAATTTAGTGGGCTGACACGAGTATCGATTGTGACCTCCGTTTTTGCTCTCGTGTTGAGTCTGGAATTTGAAAGTAGATAACGTGCCTTCCATTCGGCCATTGTTAACGTACGAAAGCCCTCTGTTCGCAAGCGAACAGAGGGCTTTCATTTATCAAGAAGGTGAGTGACTTGTGGGAGGTCCAGGTGTGTCTCTCGTTTACTCTTCCTCAACCGAAGTCAAGTTGAGCTCTTGAAAAACAGCTCCCTAGAAAGGAGGTGATCCAGCCGCAGGTTCCCCTACGGCTACCTTGTTACG
>CAYZOT010000001.1:184483-323853 GCA_964480515.1 uncultured Gemmatimonadota bacterium | reverse complement strand
AGCCTATCAGTTGCTACGGGCGAAGGTGGCCTGAGCAGCACTTCCGTGGTGACAAACAATCAAGGAACGGCGCTCATTTCCTCATGGACACTAGGTGCCTCGCCCGGCTCCAACACTCTCACGGTGTCATCATCGACGCACTCAGCTAGCGCGACTGTTACGGCAACGGCCCGTTGGCCTCGGTGGACGGTTATGGTCTACCTGGCGGCAGACAATAATCTGTCTCTTCAAGGATATCTCGACATTGAAGAGATGGAGGCTGCTGGTTACGACCCAGAAGTCCAGGTTGTCGTACAGGCCGAGTTTAGCCCACATCATATGGGCGAGGATGGTATAACGCCGGCCGAGATCGGCCTCCAGAGCTGGGAGACTTTCCGATATGTGATCGGAGACGACACGAGAGTTTTTCCAGGGATTGATGGCGATGTCACCTACGAGGGGTCCGTGGACATGACCAATCCCACGAATCTCACAGAATTTGTTCAATGGGCTCAGAACACTTACCCCTCGGAGCGATCGATTCTTGTCCCCTGGAATCACGGCGGCGGGTGGATGGGCCTTATTGAAGATGAAACAAACGCCTCGGACATGATGGCACTCGAGGAATTTCGGAGCGCACTGGAGCCATTGCCCATGATCGACATCGTAGACTTCGACATGTGCAACATGGCAGGGTACTCCACACTGAGCGCGCTGGAGGGACAGGCTGATTATGTCGTATTCTCTCAAGAAACAGTCCCTGGGATAGGACTCCCATACACGGAAATACTCGATGCGATACAGGGAACGCCTACCGCAAGTTCTGAAGAAGTAGCCCAGTTCTTGGCACGTCAATACATGGTCACAACGTCTGAGCTAATACCGGAAGCCTCAATCACAAAGTCGGCCTACGCACTCTCGGGCTTAAGTCCATTGGATGCTGCGATTGGGACGCTGGGGACATTGTTAAGCGCGAGGCTTCCGAGTTGGGTATCAGGCCTCCAGGAGGTGGGCCTCAACTCCCAGAAGTACACCATCGCACCGTTGAAGGATTTGGTGAGCTTTGCGACGCTGCTCAACGCCAGCACCTCCGATGCCGAAGTTGTCGCGGCGACCAATGAGGTGATAAGCGCAACCACTTCCACTTCCTTCCGGGTAGAGAACTTATGGTACAACGGGACTGCGACACTGTTGGGAGGGGCCGACGACGTGAGCGGTTCAGAGGGGTTGAACATTCTATTCCCGAGTGGCACACCCGCCGACAATGTGAATGCTCACGGCGCTAAGAGTGTCGCCCAGTATGCGACCGCAATGCCCAACTCGGCATGGACCGCTTTTCTCGAGGACTGGGAAGAGCTTCTCAATCTGTATGCGGTCAAAGATCTAGGTGAGGGCAATGGATTGGAGATGTATGAGGTCTGGGACGCCGTCACGGACGATTCAGGAGCCGACGTAGACTTCTGGCTTATGGAGCCCGATGGCAATGTGTACGTTCCATTCCTTGGTACGATAACGCCTAACGGTGTCTTCACCCCCGATTCACATGAGGTGGACACCTACTATGAGGGGTGGAATTCCCGTCAAACTGTCCAGACGGGTCTGTATCTGATGTTTGCACACCAGGTTGACGCGTCCTCAACCCTGACTACATACGTCGATGTCCAGTACAGAATGCATCCAAGTGAAAACTTGCAAAGCCTGTACTCAGTGGGCACCTATCCAACGTTAAATCAAACCGTGCGCATTGAAGATGATACGAGTTCCGACGCGTTGGCTGTACTACAGAAAGCTATAAACGGCGACTATTCGAACTTTAAGCAGGTTAGCTACTGGATAGTGGAAGCATCGTCGGGCGCGGCCGGTGTCACCATGACAGACCAAGCGATTTCGTTAAGCCGTCCAACCTCCACACCGGCCAATGTGGATCTGGCCGAAAAAATCATACGAAATCCAACTTTCGACCCAGAGGGCATGGCGCGCCTATTGCAGTTGAGTAAGGATCGGGAAGTCGACCGAGGGCAGAGAGGCGGAATAGATCTCCTGAATAAGCAACGTCCCACGCCATCTTTATCAGGTACTCTACGGCCCCCTCCTCCCACACCTCCGTTACGCCGGGACCGGAATTAGATGTCGAAGTAGGGGCTAGAGGGGGAAACGGGGTCGGTGTGTGTTGACCTGTCCATGTACCCGCCCCCCACCGTTTGTCGCGGGGGGGGCATATCAGGCTCGATTTCACCCGTCGAAACGTGTCCCCGTGGAGACTATGTGGAGACTAGCGGTCAAAAGCAGGGTGACAGCAGAAACCCTGCGATCAGCTAAGTGACTGCAGGGCTTAGGTTTAAATCAGTGGAGCCGATCGGGATCGAACCGACGACCTCCTGCTTGCAAAGCAGGCGCTCTCCCAACTGAGCTACGGCCCCTTTTTTGTACTACTCAATCACCTTACAGAGAGGTTAGATAAATCCTTCGGACACAGGTTACCAACTACAAGTTGGCTTGAAAGTAAAATTGCGCCTTTTGCTTATCACCGCCACCAATGCCGCGGTTTAGTATCCGGGGACTCTTGACCAGGCGAGCGCGATCAAGGTGATTATATAATGTCATCACAATCTGTCGCACTGTGAGTGGAGAGCATAGCTGCTCACGATCGGCACATTTCGTACAGGAGTATTTCAATGACCCTAGGAATTTCGCGATCGATCCAAACATTGTGTGTAGCAGGGTGCGTACTTGTGTCGACTACACTTGCGTGTTCCATGCCATCGGAGCGCCCAACTCTGGATGAGGGGACGGGGCCGGTTTTCTATCCCCTGCCAGATGAGGAACTATGGCGGCCATTATTGTCACAGCCCGACTATGAAATTAAGCGGCAGTTTAATGTTATGGTTCCCATGCGCGACGGAGTCCACCTCTCCAGCGATATCTATCTTCCGGATGCGCCCGGGCCGTTCCCAACGATGTTGATGCGCCGCCCATATGACAATAACGCTGGTTCGAACGTTCCCTGGGGTACAGTAGAGTGGGGTGTCTATTATGCGAAGCGTGGTTATGCGGTAGTACTTCAGGATACGAGGGGCCGCTACGATTCGGAAGGAGAATTTAACGCATGGCATGACGACCCCGCTGATGGGTATGACACGCTAGAATGGATTGGACAACAGCCATGGTGCAATGAGAAAATTGGGATGTTTGGCAGTTCATACAGCGGCGTGGTCCAATGGCTCGCAGCCCCAGAAGGCAGTCAATATCTGAAGGCTATCGCACCCTGGGTAGCACCCTCAGACTTTTACCAAAGTCCGAATTACACGCAAGGCGCCTTCCAACTTGGTCTGAGTGCTGGTTGGGGTATGGGGATGACTACCCGAACCGCTCAAGATATCAGTGTGTTTGACTGGGAGCGTCTCTATCGGCATCTGCCAATTATCGATCTCATGGCTTCAGTCGGGTATGAGAACCGATTCTATACGGAGTGGCTCAGTCACCCCGACTATGACGATTACTGGAAAGAGGTCAGTAATCCGGAGCATTTCCAGCGCATGGATGTGCCAGCCTTCAGTTTCGATGGTTGGTTTGATCTCTATGCCAATGCTCCCTTCGTCAACTTCAATGGCATGCGAGAAAATGCCCTAAGTCCTGAGGCGCGTCGTAGCCAGAAGTTGATTCAAGGTCCATGGACGCACGCATTAACTCGTTCCTTGACCACGAAAGTCGGTAGCATCGACTTTGGCCCTAAGGCGATGGTAGACCTCCGTTCGCTCGAATTACGATGGTTCGATTACTGGTTAAAGGGTATTGAGAACGGCATCATGGACGAACCGCCCATAATGCTCTTCATTATGGGTGAGAATGTGTGGCGATTTGAGAACGAATGGCCCCTCTCTCGAACGCAATATGCAAGCTACTATTTACGCAGTGATGGCCAGGCAAACTCCGTGTCCGGCGATGGTGTGCTGAGCCTTGAAGGCCCTCCTGGGGACGAGCAGTTCGATACTTTTGTTTATGACCCCGAAGATCCAGTACCCACGCTGGGTGGTCAGATATGTTGCTGGCCTGGACCAGAAGGCCCACACGATCAACGATCAGTTGAACAGCGTGACGATGTTCTCGTTTTCAGTACCCCTGTTCTTGAGCAGGACATCGAAATCACGGGGCCAATCGTCGCCAAGATTTACGCTGCTTCAACTGCGGTAGATACTGATTTCACTGCTAAGCTTGTTGATGTTTTCCCAGATGGGTATGCCGTAAATCTTACAGATGGGATTGTAAAGGCTACACACCGAGAATCACTGGAAAATCCTTCGCCGATCACACCGGGTGAAATCTACGAATACACGATAGACCTATGGGCGACGGCAAACGTGTTTAAGAAGGGGCACCAGATTCGACTGGAGGTTTCCAGCAGCAACTTCCCGAGGTTTGCTCGGAATCCGAACACGGGTGAACCCGTAGCTACGGCAGTGCAAATGATACCTGCGACACAGACGATCTATCACGATGCAACATACTCATCACGTATCGTGCTGCCGGTGATTCCCCGGTAAGCGTAACTACTGTAGTGCGTGGGCTAGTGATGACTGTTAAGGGTGCTGAGTCCTTCTAGCAGGAAAAGCAATTGTGATTGTTCTTTGAACCTAGGCTCTCTAATAACGCGATAGTTTCAGGGATCGGTGCGAGTCGTTGGACCGGGCCGTTAGCCATGTCCGCAGTAGTCTCACCGTACCGGCTTACAGTAGTGACATCAGCGCCCATCTCGACGAGGTATAAGATCAGCTCATTGTCACCTCTCGCGGCGGCATGGTGAAGTGGTGTGTAGCCATTAAAATCGCGCGCGTTCACATCAGCGTCGAGTCTCTCCACGAGGTATTTTACGGCAGGAAGCCAACCATCTGGTGCATGGCGATGGGCGTTACCTGCGAAGCCCTCCCCGTATCCGGCGCCTGAGGCTGCGTGGATCGGCCACACGCCAGCTCCCCCTGGGGGAATAGTTGGTAGTCCGGACGGGTCGGGTGCTGCTGCTCGTATGGAGTCCGCTTTTTCAACGGCAGCCAAGAGTTCAAATCGGATCGAGTTTGGAGATTGCCCAAGTGCCTCGTCGGAAAAAGTGGTTCGGGCCGCTGCAGAAAGTTCTCGCCGAACAATTATAAGTTTTTGTAGACGCGCCGAATCGGGAAGTTCGGCAAATTCATCGCGCCGAATTTGATCGCGGGCTTCTAGCTTGACGCTGGTTTCCAGATAGCCGTCTAGTGTCACTCGTTCGATCTCAGGAGGAGCAGATGTTGGCACATTGGGATTTGCGCCATACTCCATTAGCACGCGCATGGCTTCCACATCTGTACCATATGCGGCGCGGAAAAAGGCGGTTGATCCACTAGTGTTCACCATACCACAGTTCAGGCTCCCACACCCCGTATGCATCATGTACCAAGGCTGTTTCGTTATCCGGGCGTTTGGATTGGCACCAGCCTTCAGTAATGCAACCATAAGGTCTAGATAACTGACTTCTTGTTGTTCTCGTTCCTGCGGTTGTGGAAACCTTGTCCGTGGTTGCCACTTCGAATTCAGTACTCCCCATAACGGTGTTGCACCATTAAGGTCGGATGCGATGTTTGGGTTTGCCCCTCTATCCACTAGGGCTAGAGCCAAATCGAATTGGCCGTTGAGTGCAGCGATTAGTAGTGGACTGGTACCGTCCGAAGCGCTTCCGCCATCGATGTTTGCTCCACCGTCCAAGAGTGCGTGTGTTGCTTCGATGTGCCCTTGTCGCGCCGCATGTAACAAAGGCGTGAAACCGCCAATCCGGTGGACAAGAGGGAGGTAAGGATTGCTAAAACCGCTCTCATTCGAATTCTTTTCCTCGATGTCCTCTTCGGAAATATCGCCATCTAGATAAATTTCTCGCCCTGCTCGGACTGCGATTTGGAGCTGCTTCGGGGTGGGTTTTCCGGATCCGCCCGTAAGTGCCTCCAGAACCTCCGTCTCATGTTTTTGTGCCTTGTAGCTCAAGACGTCTAGAGTATCATAGTCCAACACTTTGGAAGTGATCTCTGGGTCTCCGCCTTGCTCAAGGAGAACCCTTATCGCGCCGGCGCGGTTGCTTGCGGCTGCGAAAATGAGAGGGGTTTGGTCCCACTCAGATTCACGTGCGTTTGGGTCAGCGCCATGTTGCAATAAAACCGCAACAGTCTCAGGACTTCCGGACGCAGCAGCTAAGTGGAGTGGAGTGACACCAGTATTAGATGTGATTGCGTGTACGTCACTACCGACCGCAAGCAATTTTTCAACAATCGAAGCACTCCCACTTTTACTTGCCAGGTGCAAAGGTGTGTACTGGCCGATCCGAGTGACTGCCTCTGTATTGGCTCCTGCAAGGAGTAGTACGTTCACCACCTGTGGTTCGTCGCGTTCGGAAGCCCAATGGAGCGCCGTCATGCCGTCTCCTTGAGCGGCATTTACATCTGCTCCCTGTTCAAGCAATTGAAGGAGTGCAGCATGTTCGCCGCGCATGGCTGCGTCGGCTACAGGTGAATCTGGTGCGTGCCCCACTGTGATAAGTGCCGTGAGGCAGAGTCCGCCGATTACGTTCACCTTCAAATGAGAGTTCATCCGTCCTCCAACATCAGGACAGTGTGACATACCATTGAACGGTAATGTTGACTGTAATCAATAACCATAAGTTGTGCCTGCGTGTGAAAATCAAGGGTGCCGATTTGCACTGTCCGCCTCAGCTCGTCGCGTCTCCATTTCCATCATGGGTCCCCCATCGTTCGAACCACTTTCGCAGGTAGAGCTGAGTCCGGAGGAAGTTTGACGGTTTACTCGACGTACCATGCCACTCGCCTTCGAATCGTACCATGGCGGTCGGTTTCCGTTGGGCCTTGAGTGCTTGATAGAACTGTTCACTCTGCGAGATCGGTGTCCTGAGATCCATGACTCCAGTCATCAACATGGTCGGTGTGGTCACGTTGCCCACATAGCTGATAGGAGAGCGCCGGATGTGTTCTGTTGGGTCTTCCCACGGGAACTTCTGGAAATCAGCGTACCAGCGGAGGTAGTTACCATCTACTTCACCCGGGAAGCTGAACCAATTAACAACTGGGCAGTTAGATGAGGCCGCGCGGAAACGATCTGTATGGCCCACCACCCAAGCTGTGAGAACTCCACCGCCCGAGCATCCATAGACGAACATATTCTGATCGTCCACATAACCACGTGATATAGCCTCATCCACGCTTGACATGAGGTCGTCGAAGTCGTGGTTGGGATAGTCGTATTGGATCGCATTGCCGAATTCTGTGCCGTACCCTGAACTGCCGCGCGGATTGGTATAGAGGACGACGTAGTCATTAGCGGCGTGCTCTTGCCAACTGTAGTTGAAGCCGCCGTTATACATGCCGTGCGGGCCGCCGTGGATTACCAACATCATCGGATATTTCCGAGATGGGTCGAAATCAGGCGGTTTAATGATCCACCCGTGGATGGATAGACCATCGTATGATGACTCGCTCCAGATTTGTTCTACTTCGCCGAGTTTTATCCCAGCGAGCACATCGGTGTTCACATGAGTGAGTCGGGTTCGACGGTTGGGATCGTTGAGTGGAAATACATATATGTCGCCAGGCTCATGAGCATCCCCCCACATGCCTACGGCTACACCTTCTGAGCTTGCGTCGTTGATCCCGAACATCTGTGACCCTTCCGTGGCGGCCCGCACGTCGCCCCCGACAGAAGAGTAGAAGATGTTGGCGTATCCATCTGCGGAGACGTTGAAGTAAATGCCGCGTCCATCTGGAGCCCAGTGTAGAGCCGACGGGGTTCGGTCCAATCCTTCGGTGAGTATTCTCGGGCTTGATCCGTCCGCGTTCATTACATAAAGGGCTGATTCGATGTAGTCGAACGTCGTGGTGTCATGTCCTACGTATGCGATCATGCTGCCGTCAGGCGATGGAACAGGTCGTGTGTCCGGTCCTTTCCGACTCGTCACCTGGTTTATATCACCAGATTCAGCATCAAGCCGATAGATTTCGCTTTCCTGCCAGCGGTAATCTGCGTCTTCTATGAGCAGTCCGCTGAATAGAAGTGCGTGGCCACTTGGCTCCCAGATCGGAGCACCATAATTGAAGTCCCCATTCGTAAGCTGACGTGGGGTCCCCCCCTCCGCCGGCACTACGAAAATGTGTTGGAAGCCTTCATCCAAGAATCCTACTCGATCCGCCCGGTATGCGAGCTGTTCCACAATTCTAGGATCTGGCGTCCACTGAGCACCTTCTGGCTTGGGAAGAGATATTCCCCAGTGTCGTGAAGTTGGATTCTCTGCGTCCACTCGCAGGGTGAACGACAGGTGGGATCCGTCAGGTGACCAGTGAAGATTGGCCGGGCTCTCTTGGAGTCGAGTTAACTGTGATATAGCGCCCTCAGCATCCATCCACCGCACAAAAATTTGCGCTTGTTCTTGGTCATCGGGAGCTATGAAGGCTAAGCGTGTTCCATCCGGAGACCAGCGTGGTGAAGACCCCTTTATCAAATCACGAGTTTTGCTACCGTCACTGTTGACGATCCAAATCGATGAATCCCATCGATCCTCAAGTTTGTTTACCCAGCTTTTAGTGTACACGACTTCAGAACCGTCGGGAGAGATCTGAGGGTCTGACACGCGTTCCCAGTCCAGCCACGTCTCGAGTGCTAGCCTCTCATCTTGGGCTTTACCCTCATTTGGGTAAAGAACAGCAACCATGAATAACAAAATGAGCCCGAGGACTAAGCGAAAAATTTTCGAGAAGAGAGGGTGGGTAAGGAAATCGGCCTGTTTCATCGTGACCTCCGAAAGGCATCAAATACATGGGGACTAACATGAAATATGGGGCACCTATCGTGTCGCTGGTAGAGGGTAGAGAAAAAAAAGTTCGAAGGAGAGTGTGGAAGCCGCTTGCCTAACCGATACCTGACTTCCTACGGTTCCAGATAGTGCCGTCAGTAGCTCTTACAAGATTAAACGCTGTGTTGAGGAGTTTTGCCTATGTTGTGTTCCATTAATGTGTCACGGTTTAGGGGTCGGGTCGCAGTGCTGACCCTCACAATAGCGGTGTTGGTTACCTCTTGTGGGGCTCCAACAAAATACTCCAGCGGGACGCACGAAGACCTCGTAGTTCTCTTCCAGCAATGGCGAGAATTCGAAAAACCTGAATTCATTGACGGCATTCCGGATTACTCTTCCCGTTCCATGAATGCACAACGCGATGAATTAGTGAATTGGCAAGCACGGCTTCATGCACTGGATCCCGTTGATTGGTCTGTCGAGGAGCAGATCGATTGGCATCTGGCTCGCGCTGAGATGAATGGGCTCGAATTTGATCACCGTGTACGTCAACCCTGGGCTCGTGACCCAGCGTTCTACATGACAATCTATCCTGCTGAGAGCGATGTCCCGGCTCACGAAGGCACAGTTGTTCACGGGTGGATTGACTTGTGGACGTTTGACTATCCGCTGTCCCGGTCGAGCGCTGATGAGCTTACAGAGCGAATCAGGGCAATCCCGGGTCTGCTTGAGCGGGCTCGAACTAATTTGACTGGGAATGCGCGGGATCTGTGGTTGGCCGGTTATAGGTCCTTTGACCAACAGAGCACGGATCTGATGGAATTGGGGCAACGGGTGGCTGGGACCAGCCCTGATCTTGATTCGGCTATCATTGCGGCGAGAGAGGCAAGCTCCGCGTTCAGAGCGTGGTTGGAAGAGCAGGCCCCAAGCAAAACGGGGCTCTCTGGTGTTGGTAAGGACAACTATACGTGGTACATGCAAAACGTTCACCTCGTTCCGTATTCATGGGAGGAGCAGGTGACGTTATTGCGTCGTGAACTCGCACGGGCCCACTCGTCGCTCCGGCTTGAGGAAAACCGGAATCGGGACCTTCCTGAACTCACTCGCATTGCAAGTCCCGCCGAGTACGATGAGCGTTTAACTCAATCTGTAACCGACTATATGCGGTTTCTCGAGGAAGAGGAAATCCACTCGCTCGAGCCATGGATGGCCTCCGCTCTTACTGCGGTGAATGGCACTTATGTTCCTGCCGATCCCGGCGAAATCCGCAACTTCTTCAGCGAAGTGAATTATCGCGATCCTCTCGCCTTCCGCCCGCACATGCACCATTGGATCGAGCTTGCACGTTCGCGATATGACCCCCACCCCAGCCCCATACGCCGGATCCCTTCCTTGTACAATATTTTTGACGCGCGCTCTGAGGGTTTGGCTACGGGTGTAGAGGAGATGTTCATGCATGCCGGGCTAATCGACGGTCGTGAACGATCCCGTGAACTCGTGTGGATCATGCTCGCCCAACGTGCCGCGCGGGCCTTGAGTGGGCTCTACCTCCATGCCAACGAATTCACGATGGAGGAAGCTGTCGCGCATGCGATGACGTGGACTCCTCGAGGTTGGCTTCCTGACGGTGACTTGGTTCGGGGTGAACAGCATCTCTACCTACGCCAACCTGGCTACGGTACAAGCTACGTCACGGGGAAAATCCAAATTGAAGAACTTCTCGCTGAGGAAGCACTGGAACGGGGAGAGGATTTTACCGTCAGAGCGTTCTTTGATGACTTTTTTGATGCAGGGGTGATTCCAATCACACTCACCCGCTGGGAGATGACAGGGGAGCGCCACGAGATTCTTGGCAGTGCAAGTGAACACTGAGATGTTGACCCATTGCCACTTTTTTCTGAGTGGTAGCGAATGATTGTGGTTGATGCGGACTCGTGTCCCGTGAAACGTGAGGTTTACCGTGTAGCGAAACGGTACAACTTAGAGGTCATGCTTGTGGCTGCTTCGTGGATGCAGGTTCCAGACGATAGGCGAGTCCGTTTTATTCTCGTAAAGGACGAAGGCAAGCTGGATGCCGCAGATGACCGAATCGTCGAGGAAATCGCAGCCAATGATATTGCGATCACAGAGGATGTACACCTCGCGTCGCGCTGTTTGGATAAGGGGGCTCGTGTGATAAGTCCGCGAGGACGTGTGTTTTCTCGCGATTCGATTGGTGAAGCAGTGGCAACACGAGATTTGCTAGCAGATCTTCGTGAGGCCGGGGTAGCGACAGGGGGGCCAAAGCCATTTCAAAAATCTGATCGTTCGGCGTTTCTTCAGCGACTCGACGAAACCGTTCAGGCGATTCAACGGGAGGGGTGACAGCCCACCCTTTAAGTTGCCTGGGCCTCATGCATTATGGTTTCGCACTTTTTCCGGATTTCATTCGCGACCCGGAATGGATCCCCATTCACGAAATCGGATCGAAACAATTCGACCGAAAGGGCACCTGTGTATTGCTTCTCGGACAATTTCCGAATGAAGCGCACCAGTGGTGCGGCACCATCGCCAGGAATAACCCTTGAATCGTTATCGATGAACTTTGAGGGTGCGTCGACAACATCTTGAAAATGAACATGAGCTAGCTCCGCTGGTTGGAGCATATCCAATTCCTGGAAGTCGGCCGAGTCTGCCCAGAAGTGAAAGAAATCCAGTATCGGTCGGATATTAGGATGTGCTGCCTGTCGAATTGCTTGGAGAGTGGCAGTCAGAGTTGCCAGGTGACTTGAAGTGCGCATGAACTCGATCATCGCTGTGAGGTTATATTCGCCGGCGATTTCTCCTGCTTCGCGGATGCAGTCGGGAGTCGCTGCGATTTCTTCGGTGGTGACTTCACGGGTTGTGATTGATGGGGCATAGATCTTATCCGAACCAAGGCTTGAGAACTGATCGCACCGTCTCCTCCATGTATCGAGGGAGGTTTGTCTTTCTGGGCCCGGGATCCAGATGTCTGGCAGCACCGCGGCAGCGGAAACTGGTGTCAAATCCAGATCGCTGAGGATACGCTTTGCCGTAGTTAGCGATTCCTGTTCTAAGAAACGATCGAGTTGATAGTCACTTAGCTCAACGTGTTGGACTCCGGCCTTTGCCCAACCCTCGAGCGATCCACGATACCCAGCAGCTCGAGAAGTATTCTGATGGATGCTGAATAGCATTTGGATAAGAGCTACCTCTACTTAGGATGGATCGGTGGCGAATCCCTTCTCTCGCCAGGCGTCGAATCCGCCTGTAACACTTCTCGCCCTCCTATAGCCCATGCTATTCAGGAAGAGAACGCCAGATAGTGAGAGGTTACCCCGCTGACACATGGTAAGGATCGGTGTGTCACGGTCCTCGGGAAAGTTTGACAAGTGTTTGGACATCTCAAGAAGCGGAGTGTGTACGGCCCCGGGAACGTGCGATTCTTGGTATTCGTCTACCGTTCGTACATCGACCACCATCGGGTCGGCATTTTCCCACAAATTGTGAGCTTCCGTAATATCCGTCGTGAGGTCTGAATTGAATCTGGCATGCTCGATCATCTCATCGAGTAACATCTCTCGTGAGCTTTTTGCTCCAGTCTGTGGAGAGCCTAACCCCGCGATGTGGGTGACGACTGATGAGGCGTACTTGAATGTGCTATCGGGAAAGATCACCACCACCAAGTGGTCCGGCTCATCGGGGATTAGCTGGAAGGCACCCATGAGAGCCATCGCAGAGCTTGGGCCAGCAGTGAGACTCTCCTCCCGGTTCAACCGCAGGCAAAGATCGAAGGCTTCTTGGTTCCCGATTTCCACTAGCCCGTCATACTCCTCTGGATGGAAGAACCGAGTTTGTTGCAGTTGCCTAACACTGCGCACTCCAGGAATGTCGTGACCTTCATTTGGATGGACGCCAAGCACCTGGATATCAGTATTCTGTTCCTTCAGGTAACGCCCCACCCCTGTGATTGTGCCACATGTTCCGAGACCAGCCACAAAGTGAGTTACTCGCCCCTCTGTCTGACTCCAGATCTCCGGCCCTGTGGTTTTGTAGTGCGCGCTGGGATTGGCTTCGTTTGCGTACTGATTCAGCATCATGACATCCGCCCGTTCAGCAATCTCGTGGGCCTTCGCGATTGCTCCTTCTGGTGCGCCCGGAGCCGGACACAGCGTATCCTCTAATTCGAGCACTTCAGTACCGAAGAAGCGCAATAATGTCCGCTTCTCCTGTGGGATCTGGTTGGACAGAGGTGTGGTCAGCGAATATCTGTTCGCATTGGCAATCATGGCGAGCCCGAGACCGGTATTCCCCGAGGTGGGCTCTACTAGCTTTTGTTCTTCTTCAGTTACGCCCCGCTCTTGCGCATCAGTGATCATATTGGCGGCTACCCGGTCCTTGATCGCTCCAAACGGGTTATACCATTCGAGTTTGGCATACAGCTGTGTATGCTGGAACGGAGTGACCCGATTGAGACGAACAAGGGGTGTAGGGTTGTCGATGCTACATAGCAACCCGAGGATCGAGTCGTAAACACGAAGCGAATGGTTGTTCACGGTACCCTTTTATCGTCCCGTTGGCCGCGGGATTTTGATCTATTTACAGTGCTGACATCCTGCGTGGACTCTGTCATTTTCCTCCCAGTCGTCCCGAGAGCATCCTCAATCGCTCGGTGCAGGCCAAACGACCCCTTGGTCTTTTTCGGTCACTCGCCCCAACCCTCGAAACACAAACTTCTGAACGCGCTTCCCTTCATATGTTTCGGTTGTGTAGATGTTGCCTTTCGAATCGGTCGCGATGCTGTGTACACCCAAGAACTGGCCCGGCTGTCGCCCACCGTCTCCGAAGGTTGTTAGGACCTGCATTTTCTCGCGTTCAATTATGTGAACTTTTTTGTTGTTACCATCAGCGAGATAGATGAATCGTTGCTCGGGGTCACGTGAGAAGGCGATGTCCCACGCCGATCCGGACCCTAATGTACTCGGTGCAATGAAAGCTTCTTCGACGAATGTGCCATCTTTTTGAAACACCTGTACGCGATCACTCGCACGGTCGCATACGTAGACAAGCCCATCGTTCGAAATTTCAGCACAGTGGACTGGGCTCCGGAACTGTTGGGCTGGTGGATCCTCCGGTCTGTAAAGAGGAATTGGAGAATCATCGGGCCTGTTCCCGTAAGCTCCCCAATACCGCTTGAATTCGCCCGTTCCAGCGTCGAGTACTGCAACTCGCCTGTTACCATAGCCGTCGGCGATGTAGGCCTCATTGGCGGTAGGGTCGACTGAGATCTTTGCGACTCTCCAGAAGTTTTCGGTGTCGTTGCTGCCTGTGCGCATCCCGGGACTACCTAATTGCAGTAGGAAGGTCCCATCTCGTGCGAACTTGAGTATGTGCGAATCGTCCGCACCGTTTCCACCAATCCAGACATTGTCCATGTGATCTACGGTGATCCCATGGTTGGATTCTGGCCAATCATAATCCTCACCGGGTCCACCCCAATAGCCAACCAAATCGCCCTCGGGGTTAAACTCAAGGACATTCGGTGCCGGCAGGCAGCACTCGGAAGTCGGCGGATTTTGGGCTGCGTTGAGTTCGGTCCCCTCAGTAAAGGTCGTCTGGCGGTGGATGATCCAGACGTGATCTCGAGAGTCGACCGATACGCCAATTGTCGAGCCGATAATCCAATGATTGGGTAGTGGTTTAGGCCACAGAGGGTCGACCTCGAATAGAGGAACCTCGGTGCCATTAGCAGTATTAGTGGCTTGCTGGTCTACGCAGGCTGATCCCACTCCCAGTCCAGCAATAACCGCGCCTAGGGCCACTAGGGTGGCGAATCTGCGATTTTGCTTTCTGCTAGCTCCACGGAACCAGTAACGATGGTGTGTGCTTGTCATGTCTGTACTCCCTTTACTCGTCATACATCTCCGAATTCCACCCTTACGACGCTTCCTGTCTCTTAATTCCGATACCTATTAAACCACGCCAAAATATGTTGGACCTTTGAGATAAGGTGGCTTGGACGTGATTCGAATCCGTGGTTCCCCTCGGGAATTCGGACCAGCATTGCCGGTATCTTTTGGATCTTGAGTGCTTGGTAAAACTGTTCAGATTCAGACATTGGTGTCCGCCAGTCGACCTCGCCCGTGATCAACATGGTGGGTGTAACTACGTTCCCCACGTGGTGAATGGGCGACCGCTGCATGTAGTGTTCGAGTGCGTTCCAAGGTGCATCTGGCAGCCAATAATTTAGGCCGCCCGTTCCACCCATGTCGGCTGTGAGAACCCAACTGTACCAGTTTATCACGGGTTTCTGAACAGCTGCACCTGCAAAGCGGTCGGTGTGCCCAACAATCCAACTCGATAGCACTCCACCGCCCGATGCGCCGGTAACAAACAGTTGTTTTTCGTCGATATAACCACGGGATATAAGCTCATCTACTCCCGACATAAGATCGTAGTAGTCGTTGCCCGGATATGCGTGGTGGATTGCATTTCCAAAATCTTGGCCGTAACTCGTGCTTCCTCGTGGGTTAGTGTAGAGAACTACGAAACCAGCTGCGGCGTAGAGTTGGTATTCAGCAGCAAACCGATCACCATAATTCGCAAATGGACCGCCGTGAATCTCAAGTATGAGCGGATATTTTCGGTTAGTATCGAACTCTGGAGGTTTGACGATCCAGCCTTGAATAGAGAGGCCATCGTGTGATGACGAATACCAGATCTCTTCAACTTCTCCCGGATCCACTTGACTCAAGAGATCATCGTTCAGGTGCGTGATCCGTCGCGTTTGACCGTCACCTCCCCCGGTAGCTACGTCCGCAGGATGCTTGGGTGTACTGTGAGTGAACGCGAAGCGACCGTCCCTCGCGACAGTAAACAGGGCACCACTATAAGGTCGTCCGAGTGATAGCCCGCCCACGTCAGTTGCTAGGTCTGTGACTTTTCCATCGAGGGTTACAAACGCTACGCGAGTATTCCCCTCCGTATCGTACTGGAAGAAGAGTCCCTGGCCATCGGCCGACCACTGGAGATTCTGAATGTCTCTATCAAGTTGGTCAGCAATAAGCTTTGACCCCGAACCATCTCGATTCATCACATACAGCTTGTCCACCTGATAGCCTTGGAAACGGTCGTCAAAGCCCGTATATGCGATCAACTGTCCGTCTGGTGAGGTTACAGGGTTATTGTCCGGTCCCCGCCGATCGGTGATTTGCTGCACTGATCTGTCCACGATGGCGATCTCGTACACTTCGGAGTCGAGTGACCGATACTCCCAGTCATCACGTCGGTTGGCCGAAATCAACAGGTGTTGAGAATCGGGTGTCCATTGAGGGGTTCCCTCATGGTTGTATGGGCTATCGGTCATCTGCCGTGGTGTACCGCCCTCGGCCGGAAGAATGAAGATTTGTGAGTGCCCGATCGGGAGAAACCCGCCGACGTCGCGCCGATAGATCAGCCGCTCATAGGTCGTCGCAGGTGGCGCCCACTTTGCGCCTTCCGGTTGGTTTGGAAGATCTGCAAAAGGTTTTGCCGGCTCCGGAACAAACATATTGAACGCGATCCACTGGCTGTTGGGAGACCATGATACTCCACCAGGTGATTTTTGTAGGTGGGTAAGCATGGTTGTTTGTCCGTTGTCCATCCAGCGCAAGAAGATTTGGCGTTTGCCGCGCTCATCGGTTGCTATATAGAGGAGCCGTTTGCCATCGGGAGACCAGCGCGGTGACGTATAATTCCCAGCTCCGGTAACCAGTGGCCTGTGTCCACTTCCATCATAGTTGGTTATCCAAAGGTTGGTCCGCGCACGATCGGTCATGATGTCCATCGATGTCCGCACGTAGACGATCTCACTTCCATCGGGTGAGATACGAGGGTCATCGGCGTACTCGAGTTCGAAAATGTGTTCAGGCTGGAGTAGGACAGGGTTGCTACTCTGCGCATGGATTACGTGACTCGTCAGTGTCATCGTTAAGCACAACGCTGTAGCGAGAGTCAGGGATCGATTCATGATGCCTCCTCTGCTGAATCCGGGCTGGGTCAGGTAACATAGTTGGCCCGACCTTCTGTGCTCAATCGTCCAACAACCTCACTCTGCTGATAATTTTCCGATGAGTGAACCGAACTCATTGTGGGAACATCTATCTTTTCGCAGCTTGATGAAGTAGAGAGAAGAAGGCTTCTGATCCCCGCACGGGCGTTTTAAATAAAACTCGGGGAAGCGCATGCAGGCGATTTTTCGGATCTAAAAAATGACCCGGTTTTGTCGAAGTCATCGAGAAACTGGCCGGGAGCACGCCGTTAAATGCGTGCTTTCTGGCCTATCCATCATCCTGGGAGGTTGTTCCCAGATAGAGACTGTTCTTGATGAGATAGGCGAGCCGACGCTCAGTCCGCACGAAGCATATGTAGTGTCTCTTGAACGGGCGGGGCTCCAAGGCACACCGCTCGCGACACAGTGGCGCGAAGCGGCGATAGCCGCGGTGCGTCACCCATTGTCGATCGATCCTCCATTTCGCGAAGCCGTGTTCTACCCTGGCGATGATCCGACCGCAACAGCGTATATCGTGTCGATAAAACGAGGACAGTCACTTCAAGCCATCCTCGACATGCAACCGACAGACACCACTGGCATTTTTCTCGATGTATTCCAACGCTCTCCCGACGGATCGCTCACATACGTAGCTAGTGCTGGTCGTGGATCACGACATATCGAGTTTGAACCAAGGCGGGGCGGAACATTTGTTCTACGCGTACAGCCTGAGTTGCTTCGCTCTGTTCGCGTCACACTCAGCGTTCTTCGCGCAGCAACGCTTGCCTTCCCGGTGCAGGGTCGCCACATGCATGACATTGGAGGTCGGTTTGGAGCACCACGTGAAGGTGGGCGTCGGAGCCATGACGGGATAGATGTGTTTGCCCCGCGTGGGACACCAGTGGTTGCTTCTACAGATGCTCGTGTTTCTCGAGTCCGAGAGACAAAAATGGGTGGGCGTGTGGTTTGGCTGCGGGATGAGAAACGACGACATTCGCTGTATTATGCGCACCTTGATCGACAGTTTGTCGAGAGTGGACAGATGGTGCGTGTAGGCGACACGCTTGGACTGGTTGGTAATACCGGGAATGCGAGGAGAACGCCGCCCCACCTCCACTTCGGGATCTATGCTCGTGGCGAAGGTCCTCTCGACCCCTTTGCTTTTGTGGATCCGCCACCGAAGCGTTTGCCAGAGGTGCCTGTGGATTCTATGTGGTTGGGTAGTTGGGTTCGCCTCGGCACGGATGCCCGTGTTGAAATCGCCGATAACAAGGTTGTTAAGCTTGAGTCCACGGATCAAGATCGTCCGGACCGACCGGCTGATATTGCGCTGATTCCTCGCCACACGGTTGTGAGGGTGATTAGCGTGAATAGGCATAATCTGCAGGTGCTTTTACCCGACGGTGGCTTGGTTAGCCTGAAAAGGGCCTCGCTCGAGTCCATCGAAGCTCCTATCGACCATGTGGTGCTAAAGTCAGGCCAGAGCATCCTTTCGCGGCCTGATCCCGAAGCTGCAGAGACACTTGAATTGGAATCGGGCAAGTCGGTTCCCGTATGGGGTCGCTATGGTTCGTATCGGCTTGTCAGTCCAATTCCAGGGATCGATGGGTGGGTGAGTACTCCTGGTTGAGACTCCTATTTGCTAGCGGACATCTGCGCATAGAAGTGAACACAAGCCTCAACGACTTCACGCTGCTGATCAATATTGATCTCTGGGAAAATCGGAATTGCGAGTGTTTCCTCAGCGGCCTTTTCCGACACGGGAAGATCACCGGATTTTAGTCCTAAGTGCGCGAAGCATTCCTGCATATGGAGTGGTCGTGGATAGTAGATCGCGTTTCCGATCCCGTGCTTATTCAAGTGAACCCGTAAGTCATCTCGATGCGCGGCACGAATTACAAACTGATTGTATGAATGGCCGGGCACATCCTCCGGGAGGCGAATTGGCAATCCGGCGGCGTATTCTGTAAAGAGACGACGATATCGTTTGGCAGCCGTTGTTCGCCCTTCGAGAAAAGTGTCGAGATGTGGGAGCTTTGCACACAACACCGATGCTTGGAGAGCGTCGAGTCGAAAATTCCCACCCACAAAGCGATGAGAGTATGTTGAATCCGCACCATGATTGCGGAGTAAACGCACCGTTCCTGTGAGTTTTCGATCATCTCCCACCACCATCCCACCGTCACCAAAGCCGCCCAGGTTTTTGCTTGGATAGAAGGAGTGACACGTTAAGTCGCCGATTGAGCCTACCGGTTTACCGTCAGCTGTTTCGCCCCCCATCGCTTGGGCTGCATCCTCGATTACAGCGACACCTCTCTCTTTAGCTGTTCGTGCAACGAGATCCATGTCGGCACAGCGGCCAAATAAGTGAACCGGGATGATTGCTTTGGTTCTCTCGCTAATCGCATCAATGGTTGCCTGCGGATCTAGGTTGAAGCTGTGAGGCTCGATATCCACGAACACGACGGTGGCGCCTAATCTTGCGATTGCACCTGCGGTTGCGAAGAACGTGTATGTGCTTGTGATAACCTCATCGCCTGGCCCCACGTCTAGCGCCATTAATGCTACGAGAAGCGCATCGCTGCCTGATGAGACCCCGACGCCAAAGCGGACTTTGCACCGCTTCGCCACTTCATTCTCTAGGGTCTCAACCTCGGGTCCCAAGATGTAGTGCTGTGAATCCATAACCCGAGCCAGCGCGACATCGAGTTCGTGACGAATCAGATGGTGTTGTTTGGAGAGATCTAGGAGTGGAACGCTCA
This sequence comes from uncultured Gemmatimonadota bacterium, assembly GCA_964480515.1. Lineage (GTDB taxonomy): Bacteria > Gemmatimonadota > Gemmatimonadetes > Palauibacterales > Palauibacteraceae > Palauibacter. The sequence continues at coordinate 304,271 of CAYZOT010000001.1, read as the reverse complement.
CAGGTTCACCTCCCTCATCTTAAACAAAGGCTTGGGCATGGTTATCGGTTAGGGTGTGCGAAAGAGTGGATGCAAGATACCATATCTTAACGCTCTGAAGACCTTAGCCAAGATCGAAAAAACGCTCCTTGTTTTAAGGATCCATAACATACGTGAGCCGTCTGATGGGGTTGTACTATACTTCATCAAGCCGGCGCAATGACATGAGCGGGGAAATGCGCATGGGCATTATGAGTGAAACTTGGCTACAGACAGCACGACGAGTGCTCCCGAACCTTGTGCGGTTTTCACGGCAAATTCGACCGACGATCCATCTTTCATCGGTCTCGGATATTCGCTCAGAACAGCTGCACCGTGAGGGGATCAAGGCGATCCTGTGGGATGTGGACGGCACTCTGATGGCCCACCATGCTGGCCGAGTAGACCCAGCTGTAGCAGACGCTTTTACGGCTCTATTGAGAGCCACGGATCTGCGACATGCGATCGTCTCGAACTGCCAGGAGGCTCGGGCTGCTGAGCTTGGGCAAATGTTTCCGGGGGTGCCCGTAGTCCTCGGCTACGAAACGAAAGTTGGTTGCGTTTTTCGTATTACCCGTGATGTTGAGACCAGGTGGTGGAGTCCGGGTGATGACCGTCCTTTTGGTAAACCAGAAATAGTATCCCCGATCAGGAAACCCAGTGCAAAACTGATTGAAGCTGCTTTAGTAGAGCTCAATATGCCTGATGAGCCGGAAGCTGTGCTATTGGTTGGAGATCAATACTTCACCGACATCGTTTCGGCTAACTTGGCGGGGGTTCGTTCCGCCAAGGTCCCAACGATGAAACAGGCTAGTTTTCCGATTCCTGTGAAGTTGTCACAACAGCTTGAAACCATTTTGTATCGACTCAAGTATGGTCGGCCAAGTTTTGGGTGGCTTGAGGAGACCAAGATCCAGCACACTACGGAGGACTGATGACTTACCGGAACTTGGACACTCGTTTGATTCGCGCGTTACAGCGTGATGCACGTCGTTCGCTTCGGAGTTTAGCTCACGAACTAAGTGTCGCGCCGAGCACCGTAGGGCATCGTCTAGACGACTTGGTGGATAAGGGTGTCATTCGAGGCTTCAAGCCTGATCTGGATTATGCACAGCTGGGTATGGGTTTGGTCGCTGTGACTAAAATAAAAGCGCGAGGTGACGCACTTCCTGCAATCGTACAAGCATTAGCGAAAGATCCGAGGCTCACACACGTATACGAAATCACTGGCGATTTCGATGTGCTTGTGATCGGACGTTTTCGGAATGAAGAAGAGATGAATAGCGAGATCAAACACATGCTTGGTCTCGAAGGCATTGAAGGCACCAATACATCAATCGTGCTGTCCATTGCCAAGGAGAGCGCAGATCTCGAACTGGATGAAGACGTGTCTTCCAAGTGACCACGATGCCTCAGTCAAGTTTCAACCAAAAAGAGGTGGCCTCACGGTTGTCTGTTCTCGAGCGTGAAGTCATCAAATGTCAGCTTTGCCCGCGGCTTGTTGAATGGAGGCGACGCGTTGCGGCTGAAAAGCGAGCTTCGTTCCGTGATGAAGAGTACTGGGGGAAAGCCGTACCGGGCTTCGGTGATCCAGCGGCGCGCTTGTTAATCATTGGACTTGCACCTGCCGCGCATGGAGCCAACCGCACGGGCCGGATGTTTACGGGAGATCGATCCGGAGATTGGCTTTATCGAGCCCTATATCGGGCCGGTTTCGCTACCCAACCCGAAGCCAAGGATCGTGCAGATGGCTTGGAATTGAAAGACGCATGGGTGACAGCAACCGTCCGTTGTGCACCACCAGGCAACAAGCCCACGACGCAGGAACGGGAAACGTGTCGACCTTACCTCGAGTCTGAATTGGACCTGTTCGATTCCGCCCGCGTCATTGTGACCTTGGGCGGTTTTGCGTTCACGTCGCTACTTAGGATCCAGCGTGCGCGCGGAGCTAGCATTGATCGGCCCATGCCCAAGTTTAGGCATGGAATCGAGATTGAAATCGATGGGAAAATTCTGCTGGCTTCTTATCACCCAAGCCAGCAAAACACCTTCACGGGGACTTTGACGGAGCCAATGTTCGACGCGATCTGGGCCCGCGCTGCAGAGCTGATCACTGTTTAGTTGTTAGTGTCGCGCCCGATACTGATCATTCGCTCGACGGCCCTTAGCGCTCGGATTCGAGTCTCTTCCGGCACGAACACCTCATGCTCGAAGTTCTCGAGTGATGCCAGCGTTTTTTCCAGTGTAATTTTCTTCATATGCGGGCAAATTGTGCACGGCTTGACGAACTCGAGATCAGGGTGTGCCTCTTGAACATTATCTGCCATCGAACACTCGGTGACCATGATCACCCGGTTTGATTCCGCTCGATCGAGATGCCCAATCATCCCTGATGTCGAGCCCACAAAGTCTGCTTCATCACACACTTCGGGAGAGCACTCCGGATGCGCGATTACCTCGATCCCGGGATATTGCTCTCTATAGGATCGGATCTCATCTACGCTAAACTGTTCGTGGACCATGCATCGTCCATGCCATGCAATGACTTCCACGTCAGTTTCTTTCGCCACATTACGCGCCAGATACTCGTCTGGAATAAAGATCACTCTTTCTTCCCCGAGTGAGTTCACGACGGAAACAGCATTCGCGGAAGTGCAGCACACGTCTGATTCCGCCTTGATACTGGCTGGTGTGTTCATGTACGTGACGACTGGAACGCCTGGGTAACGATCTTTGAGTAGCCGAACGTCCTCTGGAGTTATGCTCTCAGATAGTGAACAACCAGCGTCTAAGTCTGGGATCAGAACGGTACTATCCGGATTGAGGATCTTGGCGGTCTCTGCCATGAAATGAACACCGCAGAAAATGATCAGCTCAGCATCGGTCGAGCGAGCGATCTTCGACAACCCGAGAGAGTCGCCGGTGTAATCTGACACGCCGTGAAAAACCTCAGGCACCATGTAGTTGTGTCCAAGGATAATAGCGTTATGGACCTTCTTGAGCCGATTGATTTCGGCGACAAGAGGGGCGTGCATCTCCCACTCAAACCTAGGGATGCTAGCCTTGATCTTTTCGTATACGTGGTCAGTCGCCTCAGCGACATCCCTGCTGAATTTTAGCGCCGGCATTTCCTCTATCGTCTTATTGTTGCCCCACGGCGGCGCACCATTTTGGCATTATCTTCTGCAAATGCAAGTCTGGTGTGACCCGTTCGTTGAGACGCGCCATCAGCTGTTCGCATGTCATCAATTTGGTGAGTTATGGTTCAATCCGATAGCCGTATAGTCTGAAGGCGGTTTGACCGCGTCCATTTTCCGACGCATCAAAAGGTCTGGAGTTAGAAAGCGGACGAGATTTTCGCGTGTCCAATGTGGTTACCGCATGTCCAATGTAATCGTCGCTGGCTCACGTATAGTCTTAACAATAATGTAACCCGGAACGTCCTGTCTTGTCTCGACATTCATGGGTATATTTATGGTCATGGCAGATTCCCAGCCCGCCGATTTGGTGACACGGGTTCGCAAGCTGCGCGAGACTTTGCGTCACCATTCTTATTTGTATCACGTCCGCGATCGTCCGGAGATCTCCGACGAATACTACGACTGCCTATTTAACGAGCTCCGAGCTCTCGAAGAGTCGTATCCTGACCTTATTACACCAGACTCGCCAACGCAGCGCATTGGTGACAAACCACTTGATCGGTTTGAGACAATCGAACACACGGAGCCAATGCTGAGTCTTGACTCCGCGGGTGATATTTCCGCGCTTGAGCGATTTGACGAACGCATGCGAAAAGCGTTGGACGACAAGGTGAGCTATTTCGTTGAGCCAAAGCTTGATGGTGCCTCAATTGAACTCGTATATGAGAACGGGTACTTAGTGCGGGCTTCGACCCGAGGCGATGGTCAGAGAGGGGAGGGGGTCACCCAGAATATCCGAACTGTGGAATCGGTCCCCCTCACGCTGCGACACGATGATCGTAATATTCCGCCCTTCTTGGCACTCCGGGCAGAGGTGATCATGCGGGTACGTGAGTTTGAAACGCTCAATGCCCACCTTCTCGAACGGGGTTCATCACCTTTCGCAAATCCTCGGAACGCTGCTGCTGGATCACTACGACAGCTTGACCCACAAGTGACCGCTTCCAGACCTCTCGACGTCTACGTCTATGATATTCTTTCGATTGAGGGAGAGCGCCCCGATACCCAGTGTGACACTCTGGAGGCGCTAAAAGATTGGGGCTTTCGTGTGAGCGCCTGGTGTCGCCCTGCCCAAAACGTGGAGGATATCCTCGCTTTTCACAGCGAAATGAAAGCGCATCGCGACGATCTCGATTTCGAGATCGACGGTATCGTCATCAAGCTCGATGACATTGCGGGTCGCGATGAACTAGGGGAAACCTCTCATCATCCGCGTTGGGCATTCGCCTTCAAGTTTCCCCCGCGCAAGGAGGTTACACGCCTGCTCTCGATCTTTCCCAGCGTGGGTCGTACGGGTGTAGTGACCCCTGTCGCCTTCATGCGTCCTGTAGACTTGGGTGGGGTGACCGTGAGTCGTGCAAACCTCCATAACCGTGAAGAGGTTGCACGCAAGGATATTCGTGAGGGAGACCTCGTGCGGGTCCAGCGTGCCGGCGATGTTATCCCGCAGGTCATTGAACGCATCGAAGAGGAGGGCCGCGAACGCGTTGACCCCTGGATCATGCCGGTGACATGTCCGTCGTGCGAAACGGAACTTGTTGAGCGCGGGCCCTATACGGTCTGCCCAAATCTTTTCGACTGCCCAGCTCAACTTGCAGGACGTATCCAGCATCTGGCTTCGCGACAAGCGCTTGGTATTGAAGGCCTAGGAGATGAGACGGCCCGTTTGTTTGTGCGCGAGGGCGTGATCGATCATCTGCCGCAGCTTTTTGAACTCGGGGTAGACGAATTGTTGACGATAGAGGGATTTGCGGAAAAGTCTGCGAACAATCTTATTCAAGCAATTGTGGCTGCACGAAAAACAGAATTGGCCCGGTTTATTTTTGGACTTGGAATCCCCGAGGTTGGCATTACAGTTGCACGTGAACTGGAAGCCCATTTCCAATCGTTTGAAAACTTTCGTTCCGCGAACTCTGAGACGCTACAGAAGGTTGATGGAATAGGCCCCACAATGGCTGAACAAATCACTCAATTCCTGGCTCGTCCTGAAGTGTCAACGGTTGTCGATGAGCTTCGAAAATTTATTGAACCTGTCCCGCCAAAAAGGGCTGGGGATGCACTGACTGGTCTTCGGTTTGTCTTTACGGGAGGCTTGCGATCGCTCAGTCGAAGAGACGCAAAGGAGCTCTTGGAGGGCCAGGGGGCAAAGATCATTACCTCGGTGAGCAAGAATACTGACTACGTGGTTTCGGGAGAGAATCCCGGATCCAAATTTGATAAAGCCGAGGCCCTAGGAATTGAAGTACTGGACGAAAAGGAACTGATAGCGTTTTTGAGAACGAAGGGTGTGGAAATCTTGTGAGGCGACACACTTGGTTTGGCCGTGTTGTGCTCAGACAGAAGTGCCAACGCTTCTAGAACGACGACTGGTAATAAGTGGAAAATATCGAGATTGCTAAGGTCCTCCGCGAAACTGCGGATCTCCTCGAAATTCAGGCTGAAAATCCATTCCGCATTCGTGCGTACCGAAATGCTGTGCGCACGATTGAGGCTCAGACTGTACCCATGCGAAAGCTTGTCGAAGAGGGTGCTAACCTGACTGAGCTTCCCGCTATTGGGAAAGGGATGGCCGAAAATATTGAAGAGATCGTTCAGACTGGTTCTCTTGGGGTGCTCAGTGAGCTGTCTGAGCAGGTTCCCGAAGGCCTCATAGATATCGTGAAGCTTCCCGGTCTTGGTTCAAAAAAGGCACGAAAGCTATGGGATGAACTCGGTATTGAGTCAATAGAAGATCTGGAGAAGGCTGCCGCTGAAGGATGCGTTGCCGAACTGGCTGGGTTTGGCACGAAGACTGAAGAGCGCATCCTAGAAGAGATTGAAAACTTCCGCACCAACACTAGTCGTTTCCGTATTGGGGAAGTTGATGATCTTCTATCTCCACTGCTCGAGCACATGCGTGCAGTCTCAGGTATTCAGCGCATAGAAGTGGCAGGGAGCTATCGGCGTCGGTGCGAGACGATTGGAGACATTGATCTACTTGCACTGGCTTCGGATCCTGTGAAAGTGTCTGAGGGACTAGTTGGATTTTCGGGTGTTGATCGAGTGCTCGGATCGGGTCTCACTAAAACCTCTGTGGTGCTCCGAAGTGGGCTCCAGGTTGATTTGCGCGTGGTTCCCGTGGACAGTTGGGGAGCTGCGCTGACCTACTTCACGGGATCCAAAGAACACAACATTAAGCTTCGACAACGAGCTCTCGAACGCCAACTCCGAGTGTCTGAGTACGGCGTTTTCGAGATTCCCGATGAATCTTTGAGCGATATGACAGGGGAACGAGGGTTGGCCTCAGAAGGAAAAATGGTGGCAGGAGACAGTGAAGAAAGCGTGTACGAGGCCCTTGGACTCCCCTGGCTCCCACCCGAGATGCGTGAGGATCGAGGTGAACTGACCGTTGCAGATGCGAACCAACTCCCGAACTTAATTGAACAGTCAGACCTGAAGGGTGATGTGCACATGCATTCTACATGGTCTGACGGACGTGATTCGCTTGAAGAGATGGTGCAGGCGTGCAAATCACGAGGCTACGAGTACATGGCAATCACTGACCACTCAAAAGCGCTCGCCATGGTTAAGGGACTCGACGCCGAGAAGCTTTCACGGCAATGGATTGAGATCAATGAAGTGCAGTCTCGGCACCAGGACATACGGATCCTCAGAGGAATGGAGGTTGACATCCTCCGGGACGGGTCACTCGATCTTGAAGATGAGATGCTCGGTCGTCTCGACATCGTCATCGTTTCCGTCCACTCTCACTTTAGGTTAGAACGATCAGAGCAAACGGAACGAGTTCTCAAAGCCCTCTCTCACCCACAGGCTATGGTATTCGGGCACCCGACAGGGCGGATTATTAATCGTCGTAGCCCGATCGATATTGACATAGAAGAGATCCTCCAGGCCTGCGCCGAATTCGGTGTCGCAGTTGAGCTGAATTCGAACCCGAACCGGCTTGATCTCCGCGACACACACCTCTGGCGTGCCCGCGAGCTGAACATCCCAGTGTTGATTACTACCGACGCGCATCGGACCGAGGGGCTTGACCTCGCGCATTACGGTGTTGAGCAGGCACGGCGCGCGTGGCTGACCTCCCAACACGTTCTCAATACGCGCAGTGTCGATGACTTTTTAACGGGAATTGGATAGATGGCAAAATCACCTGACTAATACTTCGATCCCCATCTTAGTACTGTGCTACAGCGGCTGACTCAGCGTCACTCAACTTGAACAGCCTCTGTAATGTCAGTATACTCGAAAGCCCGTTTAACCGCGTATCGAGTGCGTTTCCGAGCGTCGTCCGCTGTGGTCGTGACCGCACAGATTCGAGCAAAAACGGCGTTGGCCCGTGGTGGAATTGGCAACACGTCTGGCTCTGGACCAGAAGATTCCAGGTTCGAATCCTGGCGGGCCAATCAATGATAGAAGCGCGTTATGGAGGGGTGGCCGAGTGGCTGAAGGCGGCGCCCTGCTAAGGCGTTGACTCGAAAGAGTCTCGTGGGTTCGAATCCCACCCCCTCCGCTTTGTTTCGTCCCCGGCACACCCGGGGGCTTTGGACGGGTGGCCGAGAGGACTAAGGCGCACGCCTGGAGAGCGTGTGGGCACTTGCGTGTCTCGTGGGTTCGAATCCCACCCCGTCCGTTGGTTGTACGAAGTGGAAGATCAAATGACGTTGCGCGCCGCGCGCGCCGCTTATCGGTGAGAGCGCACGGCCCGTTCGGTTTCTGTGCTCAAGGCATTCAAGTGCCCTGAAATTGGAGGGGTGGCAGAACGGCAATGCACCGGTCTCGAAAACCGGCGCCCTCACGGGCTTGGGGGTTCGAATCCCCCCCCCTCCGTATTGACATTAGAGTCTCGCACTCTTCGTTCCCCTCGGATTCTCGAGTTGACCCTCTGGGGTACGGGCCCATCGTCTGATAAGCTCCTAGATGCGGACTAGTCCTCACTTGGGAGGTGATATGAGATCACTCACGGTCGTATCAGATCGGTACCGAATTATAGCGTTGTTAGCTTCGCTCGTAGGTCTGGTGTTTTTCACATATCCTCTCGCTGCCCTTCAGGTACATGGTGCTCCGTACGGCCAAGTAGCGACTGCCTCGAAGGAGTTTGAGGAAGCCGCTAATGTATCACGTACTCTCATAGAGGCATTCATGGTTGCTAGAGGCGTTCCGGGCCTTGCTGCGGCGGTGGCGGTGGATGGTGAGATTGTTTGGTCTGAGGGATTCGGTTACGCAAATGTTGAGCACCGGATTCCCGTAACCACGCTGACAAAGTTTCGCAGTGGGAGCACAGCCAAACCCCTCGGTGCGGCCGCCATGGCGGTGCTATACGAACAGGGTCGTTTTGAACTCGACGTTCCCGTTCAACGCTACGTGCCCTCGTTTCCCGATAAAGGGCATGTGATCACACCCCGCCAACTCGCAGGGCATCAGGCTGGTATGCGGTATTATCCGCCGGATGGAGATGAATTCTTTAATACGAAGCGCTATACAGATCTCGTCGACGCGCTGGAAATCTTCGAAAATGATCCACTCAGATCTGAACCGGGAACAGAATACTTCTACAGCTCCTACGGTACTAACCTCCTCGGAGCAGCCATCCAGGGTGCTGCAGGTAAACCTTACCTGACAGCCCTCCAGGAGTTGGTCTTCGATCCGCTCGGGATGATCTCGACCGTAGGGGATCATTCCGACAGCTTGATTGCCTATCGCACGGGTTACTATGAGCGCAGTGGGCGGCTTCCTAGTTTTTTTCAGAAACCCGCCTCATGGGGTGACGGGACCGGATTGGGAGAGTTGTTGAACGCTCCGTTTGCTGACAACAGCAATAAGTGGCCAGGCGGCGGCATTCTGACCACACCCGAGGACTTGGCGCGCTTTGGGTCAGCGCACTTAAAGCCTGGCTATCTGCGTGCCGAGACGCTCGATCTTTTGTTTACGGCGCAGCGAACAAGCTCAGGCGAAGAGACCCCATACGGTATGAACTGGTTTATCGACAGAGATCCGAAAGGTCGACCGATTTATCATCACGCCGGTGGCTCAGTCGGAGGATCATCGTTCGTCCTCTTGTATCCGAGCGAGGGGGTTGTCGTGGCGCTACAATGCAACCTTACAGGGGCTGGATATGGCGACCTGTATTTTCAGATAGGAAACCTGTTCATCGAAAAATAGTGGTAAGCGTTTCTGCTCTGGAGTTCGGCCCTTTCCAGGAGCGGCGGTCCAACACGTGGAGAACCACTGTATGACCCCTGCGAACCTGTCTCGTGTCTTTGTCCGAATGGGCGCCGAAGTCCTGCTTTTGGCCGCGGTTTTCTCCACCTGTGAGCAGCCGTCGACCAGGACTGGGCTGGGTGGCCCGTTTGACCACTTGTTGTCCCCTCCGACCGGGCGCTTCGTGCACGTGTCTTCCTACGACACAATCGGAGGAAACCGAGACCGTCTGGAGATTGCTACAGGGGAGACGGCTGTGCTTTTGGACCACCCCGGACCCGGTGTGATCCGGCGACTGTGGATCGCTGTTTCGAGCCGCGATCCCCACTACCTGAGACGGATTGCCCTCAAGATGTATTGGGACGGGGAATCGGAACCATCGGTTCTTGCTCCCCTGGGGGATTTCTTCGGGAACGGCTTCGACCGGCGACACTTCGCAGCCGTCCCGATGGGTGTCTCCAGCGGCGGCTTCTATGCGTACCTTCCAATGCCGTTCCGGCGGCACGCACGGATCGTCGTCGAGAACGGTACGGGTCGTCCGATCGACGCCTTCTATTTCAACGTCGATCTCGTCGAGTTGGAGGCTCTGCCAGATGACGTCGCAACTTTTCACGCATGGTGGAACCGGAGCCCGCGGACTACAAGTTCGAAACCTCATTCTGTTCTTGAAGTGCGGGGTCGAGGCCACTTCGTAGGGCTTTCTCTGAATGCCGAGTCTCATACTGGTGGACTAGGGTTTCTAGAGGGGGATGAGATGTTCACGGTGGACGGTGAGTTCCGGGGTCAGGGTACGGGCACCGAGGATTACTTCAATAGTGGCTGGTATTTTGATCAAGGACCCTTCGCGGCCCCGTATCATGGTCTAGTAGTCAAGGATGATAGGTTGGGTCGCATCGCGGCCTACCGCTGGCACATCCCAGACCCTATCCCCTTTCATAAATCTCTTCGTGTGGAGCTCGAGCACGGGCATGCGAACCGTGACCTGGCAGACTACGCAACGGTGGCGTACTGGTATCAGCTTGAGCCTCACGCTCCATTGCCGCCTCTCCCGGGCCCCAGCAAACGCCGGGTCCTAGAAGTCAAACTTCCGCCGGAAGCTATACTCGCCGAGTCTCTGGTTGTGGAGCGCCCACTAGGGACTGGTGGGCACTTTTTGGTCACCGTTCCAGTCCCACGGCCGGATCAATATGAACTCCAGGTCTACCCGATGGGTGGACCTGGGTTGGGTCCTATGGAGGTCCACGTAGAGGGCCGATCTCCTCAAAATCTGTCTCGAGAGGCCTCAGAGCCGAGGACGCCGTTGCAGGCCGTTACACTGGACACAGTGACTGCAATGAAGCCAATCCGGTTGGTAGTAACCGGACCAGAGGAACTACCGGTGGCTGCGATCATCGCGCGACCCGTCCGGCTTTGGGCTCGACAGTGGATGGTAGCAGGACCGTTTCCCAATCCCCAACTCTTGGGAAGCGAAACAAGCGTAGCCCTAGACAGTGTCTATGGACCAGAGCTAAATCCTTCTCTAGATGTGAGTTACGATAATTTAAGTGTACCCATAAGATGGCGGGCTGTAGAGGCATCGGATGACGGGAAGATCCAACTTAATCCGCTCTTCCCTCAGAACGATTGGGTCGCCGCGTATGCTCAGACATTCCTCTATTCGCCTGATGCTCGAACTGCGACACTTCTCCTCGGTGCCGACGATGCGCATGTGCTCTGGCTAAACGGCGAAATCCAATCGGAGCGGCAGGGTCGTCACATTTCGATTCCGGACGACGTGGTCGTATCCGTGCGCTTACGGGCTGGTTGGAACCGAGTGTTGCTGAAGATTGCCGATTTGGACGGTGGCTGGGCTTTTCAGCTCCGGGTAGCGGACCCACTGGAGGAGTTCCGGTGGTCTGCCCGGCGATAGGCTGGTCCCGGTCCCGGGATACGGCAAAGCTCTCACGTCACGAGGTCCTGTCCTCCCCGCACTGGGACCTCGACCGGACCAAGATCCAGTTCCTTCAGTAGCTTATTTAGCTCCGGAACCACTTCCACGATCACGCGGTCAAGTGCTTCGACTACCGTGCTGAATTCCCCCCGTGTCCTCTCATACCGCCTGGTCTGGGCACCCGTTGGCCCAGTCATCGTTCCCTGAGTGTTGAGCCCCCCGTCGAACTCACCTATGAGTCCGCGCCACCAACTACGCAGCGAGTTGTTCTGGCCTCGTATATCGTTGGCTACTGAATTGATGTGTTCAACCAACTCTCGGATTCGTTTGTGAGCGTCATTCGAAAGTTCTCCCACGCTGTCTGTCGCGGCTTTGGCCGAGCGCTCTAGTAGATTTGCTTGCACCGCCGTGTGGTATTCCTCTGACTGTAGTCGGTACAAATTCACGGTAAACTCATACCGCGCACGCTGTTCTTCCGGCGAAATCGGCATGGCAGGGTCTGAACGGACCTGGACTGCTTGGGTCGCTGACAACTGCCCAGCCCGGACCTCAACCTGGTACTCTCCTGCCATGATGAATGGGCCCTGTGGCCCGACATCATAATCGCTTATTTTGAAGACTAGTGTGTCAATTTCGAGTGGCTGAAGGCGCAGGTCCCAGGCTACTCGGTGAATGCCTCGGGTTCCCGGGCCCGACATCGTTCTTATGACTCGACCATCCTGGTTACGGATCCGGATTGTAGCATCTGCTTCTGCGTCTTCGCGCAGGTAGTAGGTTACGACCGCTCCGAAGGTTGGGTTCGGAGCGCGGAATACCGAATGTCCCAAACGCGGAATATCGAGCGCATGCTGAAACAGGGTCGCCGGGTTTATGGGAGATATGCTTAGCCCGTTTGCCATCGTCTCTTCGGTCAGCCCGGTAAGAACCCCTACGTTGTCCAAGATCCAGATTCCGCGTCCATGTGTCCCCGCTATCAGATCGTTATCGCGTGAGTGGATCTCAAGATCAAATATCGGGACCCGCGGCATGTTGGTGTTTAGCGAGGTCCAGTTCCTTCCCGCGTTGAGCGAGACGAAAACCCCGAGGTCAGTACCAACAAATAAAGCGTCAGGGTTATTGGGATGTTCTCGGATGACGCGGACCGGGCCCTCCAGGCCAGCACCGATGTTCTGCCAGGATTGACCGAGGTCATCCGTCACGAATAAATAGGGTTCGTAGTTATCATCCCAGTGACCATCAAGCGTGATATAGGCTCGTCCATCTTCCGCATGCGAAGCTTCGACTCGACTGACGAACATAGGCGGCGAAAAACCGGGCAAGTTATCCGACAACTCTGTCCAACTCGCACCGGCATCTTCAGAAACTTGTACATTTCCGTCATCCGTTCCGACCCAAATTAAACCCGGACGCATCGGCGACTCGGATAGAGTTGTGATGTGGCCGTAGCCTGACACGCCATCGTTGCGGGAGAGCGCGGTTGAATCCCAGACGGAACCCATGATGGGTAGAGTGTCGCGATCGATTTGTCTCGACAGGTCCTTGCTCTCCTGCCAGGTAACGCCACGGTCGCGGGTTGTGAACAGTTTGTTGCCACCTAGGAGTATCGTTTTGGGATCATGCGGCGAGATGATGAACGGTGCGGTCCAATGGAACCGGTGCGTATCGGTGGTGTCCTGTGGGGCGGGTCGAATGGCCTTTCGATCGCGCGTCAGCGGGTGGTATCGGATGATGCCCGCGCCTTGTGAACTCGTATACACGAAGTCTGGATCGAGCGGATCGACCTGCTGGTACATGCCGTCTCCGAAGTCAGTCATCGTCCAGTGGCGGTTCATGATGCCCTTGACGCTTCGAGTTGCGCTGGGACCCGATACGGATTGGTTGTCTTGTAACCCACCATAGAGGTTGTACGGCTCCCTCATATCGTAGGCGACATCGTAGAATTGGCCGATGGAGAGATTGTTGACGATGGTCCAGCGGTGTCCACCGTCGAAACTGAAATAAAAGCCCCCATCATTTCCCAATAGCATGTGATCAGAGTCACCAGGGTCGATCCATAGGGTTTGCTGGTCGACGTGTACGCCTTCTCCGTAGGTGCCCTCCGGAAAAAAATCGAGTCGATTGAAGGTGGCACCTCCGTCCCAAGATTCATGGACGTAGCTTCCGAGCACGAAGATGTGCTGATCATCATTTGGGTCGACACGCAGATAACTGTAGTACATCGGACGCGGATTAAGATCGTTCATCTTCGTCCAAGACTCGCCACGGTTCTCAGATCGGAAGATCCCTCCCTCGTCCGCCTCCACGATGGCCATCATGACGTTGGGGCTCGATTCTGAAATGTGCAGCCCGATTCTTCCTTTGTCGCCTGGTGGCAGCCCTTCAGTCAGTTCTATCCACTGCTGACCACCATTTGTCGTCTTGTAGAGTCCGCTTCCGGGTCCGCCTCCGATGAAGCCGAATGACCGACGCTGACGCTGATACATTGCTGCATATAGAAGATCCGGATTGGTTGGGTCCATCACGAGATCAATACTCCCTGTGTTCTCGTCGATGAAGAGTGTCCTTTCCCAGGTCTGGCCACCATCGGTCGTTTTGTACACACCGCGTTCTTCATTTGGGCCGAAGAGATGTCCCACGGCAGCCACATACACGATATTCGGATCAGTGGGGTGAACGAGCACGCGTCCCACGTGACGGGTTTCCTCAAGGCCCATAAGTGACCACGTTTGTCCCGCGTCTGTGGAGCGATAAACGCCGTGTCCCCAGGGCGAACTATTCCGGTTATTGGCCTCTCCAGTGCCGACCCAAACGTGATTGGGATTAGAGGGCGAGAGCGCTATATCTCCAATCGAGAGCGTCGCTTGTTTATCGAAGAGTGCAGTCCACGTGGTACCGTGATTTACGGACTTGAAGAGCCCGCCCGATGCGGTGCCTAAATAGATCGTCGCTGTGCGATTGCGAAGTGCCTCAACATCAGTGATCCGTCCACCCTGGCTCGCAGGGCCGATAGATCGCCACTGGAGTGATTGTATGAAGCCCTCATCGAGTTTGACCCCTGCTTGCCCTTCAGCCGCCAAAGGCAATACAAGGAGAGCAAAAGAGAAGACAGTGTGGATGAGTTTCATTAGGTATCTCGCGGTTAAGAGAAAGAGGTACCACCACAAAGCCACCGCGGAGTGGCTTGGGCGATTGGCGCCAGTCTACATATCAACCTAAAAAGCTGATCAAGAAGAACTGAGACGGCAAGCGAAAGGTTCTGCGGATCATATGAAGCTACTTTCATCAATCGGAAGAGTTGATAAGCACTATCATATGAATCCCACGCTTGATTCCGCAGGAGGCCAGCGTCAGGATCGAGGGAGAGAACAGTTTCAGAACTGCAATCATCGGTTTTAGGAGGAGGCTTAGATGTGGAGTTTGTGCCGAACAAGTCTGAGGGCAGCCATCGGGGTAGGTTTATTAAACGCAATCGTGGGTGGGGAGCTTTGCGCCCAATCGTCCGCGAGCAACCCGTATCGCGCAACCTTCGGTTGGGAGAAGCTGCCCGCAGGGAGAAGTCTGGGGGTGGTGAGCGGGATTATCCCCGATCCCGACGGTCGGTATCTTTGGATCCTGGACCGGTGTGGCGGGAACCAATGCGCTGGGATCGATCTGAACCCCATCTTAAAGTTCGACCTCAATGGAAACCTTATCGAGAGCTTTGGGGCGGGGATGTTTGCCTTCCCACACGGATTCTACTTGGATCATGAGGGATTTCTATGGGTGACGGAGGGTGGATCACATGGGGACGCCCGCGCGACACTGGGTGAGAGTATGGGTATGGGCCATCAAGTCCTCAAACTCGATCAGCGGGGAGGGGTGGCGATGAGATTGGGTGAGGCTGGAGTCTGGGGAGATGGCCCAAGCCATTTGAACGGACCGTCCGGCGTCGCGGTCGCTCGCAATGGGGACATTTGGGTTGCGGATGGGCACCGTGGCGGGAATAACCGCATTGTCAAATTCTCAAGTGACGGGACTTTCCTCCTTGAAGTGGGAGGTGGGCTCGGCTCGGAGAGTAAAGAGGCTGGCCGGTTCAGCGACCCACACGATATCAAGATCGATTCCCAGGGCCGAGTCTACGTTGCCGATCGTGGCAACAGTCGGATCCAAGTCTTCGATCCGGATGGCACTCTCCTCTATATCTGGACGCACTACGGCAAGCCGAGTGGGCTCTTCATTGACCGTAACGATATCCTCTACGCTGGGGATGGTCTCTCGGGGAACGTTCGCACGGGTTCTCCCGACCCGTGGCGGAGCAACTTCGGCTGGGAAAAAGGCATTCGCATCGGAGACTTGAAGACCGAACAGGCGTGGGTCACACACTTCATTCCTCAGCACGACGAGGACATTGGTGCAGGGATCGAGTTCCTCGGTGTGGACTTCGAAGGACACATTTACGCAGGAGAAATCGCCCGGATGCGTCTAGTTCGGTATGTGCCGTTCAAGCACTAGGCGTGGCGAGTAGATTTCGTCGGCGTCGAATCACGGCAGCCGGAGCGCCACCAGCGAACCCGGTAGCCCCCTTCCGGAAATCTGCACAACAATGTACTGACGGCCTTCGTGCATGTACCCCATCATCCCGTACTGCCCTGGCGCCGGGATCTCGACTGTCCCCAAGCGTTCCCCGGTCATTTTGTCTAGAGCGTGGAGTACAGGTGCGGTCCCCGCACCCTCTGCCGTTAGGAGCAGTGTCCGTGTGACCATCGTGATGGGAGAGGCGATTCGACCGGTATTGGGGAATTCTATGCCATTAAGTGTAGCATGGTTACGAATGTGGTCGGGCGTATCCCCGTTTGGAACCGCCCATAGGTGCTCGCCTGTGTTCATATTGATCGCCACGATCTGGCTATAGGGAGGCTTGTAGATCGGAAGTCCACGTGGCCCCTGGAAGTCCCCGCGGTTTGCGACTGCCCAGTCAGCAATTGTTGTACCCGTCGTCATGATGTTGTCGGGGTCGTCGAGTTCTCGTCCGGGAATGATGTTCTCGGACCTACAACCCCTACGAGTTGACACGTACAAAATGCCGGTTTCCGGATCTGCAGAAGTGGGGCCCGTGATGTTTGTTGCTCCGCTGGGACAACTCACAAACGAACGCAGGCCGGACGGGTGGTTGGTTTCGATCGGTGGATTGAAGATAGGTCCGATCCGATAATTCTTGACGATCTCAAGTGCCTCGGTGCGCAACTCAGGCGTGAAATCGATCAGGTCGTCCTCAGTGAGCCCCTGCATCTCGTAGGCTGCCGGTTTGGTCGGGAATGGCTGCGTAGGTGACAGCTTTTCGCCGGGAACCTCCGACTGTGGGACCGCTCGCTCCTCAATGGGCCAGACCGGTTCGCCTGTCTGACGGTTAAACGTATAGGCCCACCCCTGCTTGGTGGTCTGAACGACAATTGGAGTTGGCTCACCATCCACGATTACGTCCAGCGCGATCGGGGCTGTGGGGTTGTCGAAATTCCAGATGTCGTGGTGGACGGTTTGAAAGTGCCATGCCCGTTTTCCCGTCTGCACATCCAGTGCAATGATACTTGTGCCGAAGAGTCCGTCACCGGGCCGGAATCCGCCGTAGAAGTCGATCGTCGGCGGGTTGGTGGGAATGTACACGAGACCCCGCTCTGGGTCGGCCGACATGGGAGCCCAGGACGAGACGTCGCCGGTCTCCTCCCATGCGCTATTCTCCCAAGTATCGTGACCGAACTCTCCGGGTCTAGGGATCACATGGAACTTCCACATGTGTTCCCCATTTCGAGCGTTGTAGGCAAGGATGTCCCCAGGGACCATTTCAATACGAGTTTGGTAGTAGCCTTGTTCCGCTGAATTGCCCACGATCACGACACCGTTCACAACGATGGGGGGCGATGAACTGGTAATGTGTCCTAGTTCGCGAGGGATCCCGAAGTCTGGGTCGTAGGGATCCTGATCCCAACTTTCCCAAGGCTCCCAATCCCGCAGGAGATCAGGAAGAAGGTCCACAACTCCGGTCCGCGGAAAACCGGGTAGCGGAACGGGTGTGCCCCAATCCTCAAGGGGTTGGCCGGTCTTAGCATCGAGTGCATAAAGAAAGAAGGCTGGACTCGTAACGTAGATGACCCCACGGCCACCTACCTCTGCGTAGGCCACTCCCTTCCCGTAGCCATTTCGCATTCCACGGTCGAATCGCGTTGTGTGAGGTTCGCGAAACATCCAGAGGGTTTCTCCTGTAGCGGGGTCGATCGCAATCACGGACCGACGCTCTCCGGCCACCGTGTAGAGTGTTCCGTCCACATAGATTGGGGTTGAGCGCTGCGGTACGAGAGGGTTTGGTCCGTAGTTGTCACCTCGCCAGAGCCACGCTACCTCTAGGTCTTCGAAGTTGTCGGCAGTGATGTGATCCAGAGGGGAATAGCGGGTATGCGACGCATCGCCACCAATATAGCGCCACTCACTCTCGCGATTATCGCGCTCTTGTGCGCAAACTGGAAACTGGATTATGGGGGTAGTAGCGAGAGCCAGTATGATAAACCCTAGTTCGAGTCTGCTTCTCTCCAGAGATAGCGAGACCGATCCAATCATGAGCAGATCCTCCTTTATGAGCGAACGCACCGTACGGGGAAGTATGAATGTGAGACAAGGGGCGATAGGGGTGGCTGGCTGGTACCTTACGCTCAACCCAGGGAAGGCAATCCCATGAGACAACGAAACCGCCATATCCTTTCGGCGCCCCTCATCGGTGCAATCGCCTGCCTATTTGTGACTGCTAAAGCTGGCCCTGCATCTGATATCGGGCTTGTGGTGCGGCACGGGAGCGAGGCGCGGTATGTGGTCGAGCTCGATTGGCCACGCGACAACATAATGCGCACCCTCGGAGTAACCCGCTCTGAACTCCTCGTATACGGTCGTGGCAATCCGTTCCAGACTCGTACGATTGGTGAGCATTCCTGCATAGTCGGTCCACTAGTGGCATTAGATGTTGATGACGACTATGCCTTCGACATCGATGAACCCATCAAGTTGACGGTGACCTATGCGCCTGAGCTGACCCAGACGTTCAGTGTGGGTTGGAACGACAACGGGGGGGACGGTGTGGGTGAATCGGGTCCGATCGAGCCTGAACCCGGAGCCACTCTTCGTAAAGTGACTGTAACGTTGGATCGTGCGCGTTTCGCGGGGCACGGTATTCAGGGAACTGACCTCGCTATTGGTGGTCGTGGCGGGATTGCACTTTGTGATGTCGAGTTGGTGAGAAGCCACGAGACACCAGTCCCATCAGGTTTTGGGCGCCTAATACTTGATATTGAAGATGGGGCTTCGGGCCGTTCGGTCCCGGCGCGAGTGGGATTATATGATCCAACCGGTCGCGCTCCACTGCCATCCGAAAGTTCAGTTCTAGTTCACCGATTCACGGATGAAGTACGACTGTTGTGGATTAATCCGCGCACGTCGTGGCCGTCTGAGAACCGTTTGGCATTCTACGTAAACGGTCATTATGAAACCCGCTTGCCCGCCGGAACCTTTGAACTTGTAGCGACGCGGGGGCCTGAGTACCGGGAGTATCGCACTGAGATTGAGGTGCGTGCTGATGAGACATTGGATGTTGACATCCAACTTAAGCGTTATGCAGACCTGCCCGCGCATGGTTGGTATTCGGGCGACTCGCACGTTCACATTGCACGGGATAGAGTAGATGATGACGCCGTATGGGCTCAAATAGCTGCTGAAGACATTCACGTCGCGAATCTTCTTGAAATGGGGAATATCGCCGTCACCCACTTCAAACAGCCGGCTTGGGGTGAAGCTGGGCAATATGTTCGTGAGGGCCATGCACTTGTGTCTGGGCAGGAAGACCCACGGACGGTCCAGCGTGGGCATACCATCCATCATAACATCAAGAACCCTATTCGCCTCGATCCTGAGTCTTATTTTCTCTACCACCGTGTGTTTGAAGAATCACACCGCCAAGGTGGCATCTCCGGATACGCTCATCTGGGACAGCTGTTCAATGGCGAACGCGGTCTCGCAATGGACGTACCTTTCGAGCTCGTGGACTTCATTGAAGTGCTCCAGGGCGGGCGGCTTTACAGCGACATCTGGTACAGCTTTCTCAACTTGGGCTTCAACATCCGCCCAATTGCGGGTGCGGACTACCCCTACTTCGGACCGACGTTGCCGGGTGTTGAGCGTACGTACGTAAAACTTGACGAACCGTTCACCCCTACCGCCTGGTATGACGCGTTCCGCCGAGGGCATACATACGTGAGTAACGGACCGTTCCTCACGCTCAGCGTTGACGGTCAAGAAATGGGTTCGGAACTACACGTGGAACGTGGGGCTAAACTAGAAATCGTGGCTGAAGCGTCACTGAATCCAGACTTGGATGGGTTGAGCCGGCTGGAATTGGTTGTCCACGGCGAAGTTGTTGCGTCGGAACCCGCATTGGGGCAGGACCGCGTCAAGCTTCGCACCGAACTGCGGGCTGAAAATAGCATGTGGCTTGCCATTCGTGCATTTGGCGAGCGTGATGGTGAGCGGGACATGACTGTCGCCCACAGCGCACCGGTCATGGTCCTTGTCGATGACGAACCATTTTGGAAGCTTGAGCTGGTTCCAGAACTAGTGGCCCGCCACCGTGCAAAGCTTCAAGAACTCCTAATGGAGCCCATTCAGCCGGGAGGCGATCTTGAATACTGGGAGACGAGCGAACTCCTCCGAAACGAGTGGGATCAGCAGCGCACGCAGCTCGAACCGCGGGTGAGGGAAGCCGATACACGGTATAGAGAGCTGTTACAGCGGGCGCGAGCCTCTACGAGACGTGGACTTTAGGTGATTAGTGGAAACCCAATAGAGTCGCGGGGCACAATGCGGATTTTATGCAATTAAGGAAGAATAAGTCTCTGCAGCGGGCGCGAACCGACCCTATCTAACGATTTCTCGAATGAACTCCACTAAGTCACGCTTTAAGGGGGCGCGGGTTTCCTCATCTTCGTACATCATGTGCCCCCCTACATAACAGCGAGTCATAAAATTGGCTGCGATAGCGGGCTCTAGCTGACTGACCAAATATTCGTTGAAAGGGCAGCTGTTAAGCGAATCATATAACCCTGCAGCCACGAATACTTTGAGGTTCGGATTGATTTCCAACGCATTTCGTAACCAGGGATCGCTTCCCCCAGGTGGGCCGTCATAGACGAGCCGGCGAAGTGGGCTTTCTTGGCTGGCGCCTGACATTGCCGCTACTGCTCGACTGTGGTTGTAATCCCAGCGTGGGGCTGGTCGTTTTGGGGTGACGGGAATGTATCCGGTCTCCATCCCCTGATAGGCAAGGTCGGTTTCGAATCCCAACTCTTGTCGTAAGTAACGCACCACGGTCCGGGCCCGCACTCCGTCGTCGTGAGGATTAGACTCCCCTGCTTTGGGCGACTTTTGTCTTGTGTCAAACCTTCCCAGAATGCTCCCTTCGTTCTGAAGGAGTTGTTCTGCAAACTGCCGGCGTCGAACCACAAGGGTTTGATCATCGATCAGGTTAGTTTTCAAGCCAGTGAAACGAGAAAGCTGACCAATGATCGCCTTGCTCCTCTCGGCACTCCGGACGCTGGGGTCAGCCAACACCGGCCCATATTGTGTTTGTGCCCAGTCTTCTGCGGCGTCCAACGCTTCCCTGAGGTTGGTTTGTAGTGAAGGCTCGAGCCGTTGATGGTAAAAAGCAGCAGCTGTTCTTGTTGGGATGAAAAGTGCCGCCCTCATTGCGTCCGAAACGACAGGTCCCATGGGGATCCCACCCGATATGAGGATGACTCCTGACACCTTAGTTCCTGCGTGCTCAAGGGCTTCGGCCACGCCGCCGGCACGCCACGCTCCATAGCTCTCACCACCTATGATGAGTGGGACATCCCAGGCGTCGAACCGCGTTAAGTAGACTCGGATGAACTCAGAAACAGATGCGATGTCACCTAAAGTGCTGAAGAACTCTGGACCGTAGGCAATTCTTGTGGGCCGGCTGTAGCCCGTTCCAACGGGATCCACGAAGACGAGGTCCATCTCGTCGAGCCAAGTCGTCTGATTGGCCTCGAGAGGAATGGTCGTCCTCCCTGCGGCTCCCTTTGGACTGAAACGTTTTGGGCCAAAAGCCTCAAGGTGTACAAGTACGGAGTTTGATCCGGGGCCCCCGTTCCAGAGGAAAGCCAGCGGGCGTTGTGGCTCTTCCGCACCGCGTTCCACTGTGTAGGCAGTAAAAAACATGTGGCCATGCGGTGTGCCTGTATCATTCACCCTGATTGGGAGAAGTCCCGTTCGTGCCGTGTAGTTCAGAGTTTTACCAGCGAGGTCAATCTGATGCCTTGTGGTTACAATGCCCTGCCCGTCGACCAACGGTTCCTGGCCGATTCCTTTAGCCTGAATCACAAAGGCGAATAGAAGGATCACGGCGTGGAACAACACCCTAAAAAGCTTCATGGAAGTTGTTTGTGAACAGCTTTGCGAATGAACGAGGTGACATCCGTCCGCATCTGAAGTCGAACCTTGTCGTCAAGATAGATGGCGTGTCCGCCGTGGTACGTGCGGACAGTAACACGGGATGAAAGCGATGGGTCAAGGAGGTCCACCATATGGTCGATCACGGCGTAACTGCACACTAGGTCGTAATAGCCACATGAGGTGTACACCTGAAGGTTTTTATCCGCCCGCATTATGCGCTCCACCGCAGGCGTCGGATCGGACGTTTGGTCATCCACTTGTGGTGGCCCCGACCCCAGAGACGGTCCCGACCAATCCCATTGCATAGACATCCAGTCCCCTCGAAAAGACTTGGGCGGGGGGTAACTGCCCCCGAAAGGACCCTGATATCGGAGATCGCTTTCGTACCCGAGTTCATCGCGCATATACCGAATGACCGGAACTTCATCGAACATGTTCTGCAGGCTCGGGTCAGTCGTCGGATCGTACATGCTCTGTGTCGTATCCTGAATGCCGGTCATGCGACTGTCGTAGTGGCCGACCACCAGTCCCTGTTCGTAGAGCAGCGTTTGCGCGAACGCGCCTAGTCCCAATGTCAGGGCTGAATCGACTGCGCCCCCATCCAGTATCTTTTCGTCCACGCCGGAGAGTCGAGCTAGGCCTGCGAGGAGGTTAGACAACTCCGTGTCGCCTAAGCTCTCATGGCGCGTGATTGCAGGCGCATATTGCGCTAGGCTCCAAGTCTCTGCTTCGCGCAGTGCTGCGTCAAAATCACGCTGAAGCTCGTTATCTAGGCGTTTATGGTGGAACGCAGTCGCCGCATAAGTGGGCAATGCCAGAGCGGCTTCGATTTCCTCGGCAATCGGAGCGAGCCGAGGGACGAGACCGATAAGCATCATTCCGGTGACAGGAATTCTTTTGCGTTGAAGGATGTCCGCAACTCTTGTCGCTCGTTCGACTCCAAAGCTTTCTCCAGCAAGAAAGAGGGGCGCGTCCCATGCATCCGCCCTGGTCAGGTAGACGCGAATGAACTCCGCCACAGATTCAGCATCGCCGCGATTCTGATAAAATTCGGCAGTGTAATCTTTCTTAAGCGGCCGGCTATACCCGGTACCAATGGGGTCCACAAATACCAGGTTGCTCGTCTCGAGCCACGTGCCTTCGTTAGGTTGGAGTTTGCCTTCGGAGTTGATTCGTTTTGGACCAAAACCAAGCAGATGAACGAGGGAGGAACTAGAGCCAGGGCCACCATTCCAGAGGAAGGTTAGTGGCCGTGGTGGGTTATTGGGGTTGTCTTCAAGAGAATAGCTGATGAAGTACATATGGGCATGCGCTTCACCTGTAGCATTGTCGCGGATTGGGATGAGCCCAGCTTGAGCCGTGTACCCCAGCGTTCGCCCATCTAGAGTGATCTCGTGCCTTGTAGTGACGATGCCATCTTCCTCACTGAATCCCGACCCAAGGAAGACGTTGGGAGTTTGTCCTACCGAAAATCCGGGGGTTATAACGAGGAAAAGTCCGCAGACGGCTGTCGTGTTTAAGCAGTGACAAGACATGGGTGCCTCCGTTTCGTCCATCAATATAACCCCTTTCGAAGCATAGCTAGAAAGGGGCAGCTTCTGAAGGTGACAATGTAGAGAAGCGGATCTCGGCTCACTTAAAGTGGCGACATGTCATATCGCCTGGACCGAAAAGGGAGGTGGCTCATGAGAAACAGGTCAGTTCCCGGGCTGGTGTTGGTTTCCATTTTATGCGCGGGTTGTGGGGCAGAGGAGTTTCCTCCTCAAGGTGTATCTTCACCAACTTCGGATACAAGGCCTGTGTGGCAGGCCTTAGGTTTGGACCAGTCGTACGCCTATTTGTCTGAGGAAGACTTTATGGCTCATGGTCAAATGCTGGCCCTGCCGGATGGTGGCACGAGTCTTATCAATCTAGCAGAAGCGTCTCCAGGCGGGGCATTTGACCCCCGCGAGGCCGAGCAGGTCCCCCCAGAGAAGTTGGGCTACGATGCTGAGTGGTTCGTCGAAAGATATCCTTTCTATGGGCTCGACTGGGACATTACGGGCCTTCGTTTAAAGAGCTTGAACCCTATGGCCGATCAGCACCCCTGGCTGATCATCATTAATGGGGGTTCCGTCAACTTCTATGACTACCTAATGGCACCTATTAATCAACCTGGCTGGGCGCAATACCTAGCCCAGGTGATGAACGTGATGATTGTCACAATTCCCGGAAACTTCAGATATGGTGGTTGGACAGAACCGCCCGTGGACCGACAGGCTGCATATCTTCTTGACCAAGACCTGTCAGACGATGAGGCAAAGGTCAGAAATGCCATCTTCACAAACCGGCTCATTTTGGAGGGACTGAAACGTTTGATTGTGAAGCATACAGATGGTGAAATCCTAATCATCGGCCATTCCACGTCGGGAGAGCTGGCTTTCTTGGCCCAGGAAGAGCCCGAATTACGTGCACGCCTCAACGGACGGTTCCTGGGGTGGGGGAGTGGTGGCCCCGCTCGTATACAGGGGATCCGTGAGCACAAGAACCCCGGACACACAAATTACAGCCAGGGGGCATTCTCTTTATCTGAGTACCCTCCGGTGTGGCAGTTGTCAGTGCGAAGTGCGGAAGAATTTGTTCAGTCGGATTACGTAGGTCCCCTTAATCCCTATGTGGCAGAAGATCTGGATTATGATGCTGCTGCACTTCGGTGGTATGAGGAGGAGTACGTTACGCACCCATGGTTCAAGCAACCGCTCCAAAATCTGGAACACGGTGCGAGGATAGATCTTAAGGGAAAGGTGGAACTGGAGATCCAACAAGTTTTAGCAGATGCAGGAAATCCGTGGAGAATCGATATTGAGGACGTAGCAGAGGACCTGTACGCAACTCACTTTGTTCGTATGGATGGATTTCAGAAGATGGTTTGGGTGGTTGCAAATTATGACCGAAATCACTGGCTTCCCGAAGCTCCCGATGAATCGTGGGAGGTATTCATCGCAGATGAATTCCGCCAGGTACTTCCCGATGCGGAAGTTAGGATTCTTGTGTTGGATCTCCTTATGACGCATGTCGGAAACCTAGAACTTCCCAAGGAACTCGCCGGTGTATTCGTCGAAACGGTAAAGTGGATGACGCGGGAGGTAATGTGATGCGCCTTCGTACCCACCTTTTTTCTTCGATGCGACATTTATCACAATTGGCGGTATTTGCCTCTTTAGCTGCGGTTTCGTGCGGCGAAAATTCTTCTGTTCCAGACATGCTGGCTCCCGACCTCGTCGTTCACGGCGGAAAAATCATCACAGTTGATAATGATTTTCGTGTAGTCAGTGCTGTTGCGATCAAAGATGGTCGTTTCGTCGCTGTCGGTGACGAAGACCAGATACTACCCCTAAGGGGAGTGGCAACTCACGTAATTGATCTGGAGGGCAGGACCGTTATTCCCGGTGTGATCGATTCACACATCCATGCTTTTGGATATGGCCTCGACCGCAGTTCCCTCAACTTTGCCACAGGTGAGATGTTGACGTTGGAGGGAATACTGGAGCATGTCCGAGGACGTGCTGCTCAAACACCTCCGGGTGAATGGATCGTGGCCCGTGGTCCCTTTAGCCTTGAATTCGTTAGGGAAGGTCGACTCCCTGATCGCTACGAACTCGACGAAGTGGCGCCTGATAACCCGTTTTACATGAATACGCAGGGGCATGATGGAAATGTGAACAGTTTGGCGCTCGAGATGGCTGGCATCACACGGGAGACGCCAGATCCGGTGGGAGGGACAATTGTTCGCGACGAAGATGGTGTCCCGACGGGAGAGTTGTTGGAAGAATTCGCTTGGGGACCGGTAGAGCGACTGACTCCAGTCCCCACCAGAGAGGACATGGTGGAGGCTGCTCGACTCGCTGTGGAAGGACTCAATGCGGCAGGTATTACCAGCCTTGTCGATATGGATGGGCCACTCAGCGAGAGTCGCGATAAAATCGAAATTCTTAATCAGCTTGAAGCAAACGGCGATCTGACAATACGATGGCATGTTCTTACTCGATTCCGAGGGACTGAGTACGCTAATGCGAGTGCCGAAGTGATCGACGAAGCTGTCCGTGACATTGGGGCACCTTCGGGCTTTGGGAGTGAGTGGGTTCGCATTGCGGGGATCAAGCTGTCACTAGATGGGGGCGTGCAGGGAGCCTATATGCGAGAGCCATATGCGGAAGAGCAGTTTGGTGTTGGTTATCGCGGGATCTTGCGCGGGTGGGACAAAGAGAGCCTGAAGTTAGTGATGCGATCTGCACATAAATACGGCGTACGCATGTTTGTACACTGTGTCGGAGATGCTGCACTTGATCTCGCACTGGACGCGATGGATGAAGTGGACGACGAGCTTCCGTTGTTGGGTCTCAGGTGGACGCTCGAGCATGCTGGCCTCAAACCCACAGAGCGCAATCTTGAACAGGCCAAACGGCTTGGTGTTGTAATCTCAACTCAGCAGCCCATGGGTTGGACCATTGGAAAGTCGTTCAAACGGATGTGGGGAGATGAGTTGGGGAGTAATTGGATGCCAAATAAGACTTGGGTGGATGCTGGTGTCGTTGTGAAGGGTGGTTCCGATGTGGCTCCCATCGACCCCATGCTTGGGTTATGGACCTACGTTACTCGGGAAGATATTACGGGTGCAGTGAGTGACTCGATCGAGCGTGTGAGCCGTGAAGAGGCGTTACGTATGTACACGATTAACGGTGCCTACGGTACTTTCCAAGAAGATATGCTCGGCTCCATCGAAGTGGGGAAGTTGGCCGATTTGGTCATTCTAGGCGGTGACCCACTTACCGTACCCATCGATGAAATCCGGGACATCCCCATACTTGTGACCATCGCAGGTGGCCAGATCGTCTATGAGGCCGACAGTCCCTAGTGTTCGTTGGAAAGAAGCAAATATACTCAACCAAAATGGAACCTCGCATATGATGTCGGTGACAAGATTTTTGGGCTTTCTAGCTATTACCACGTTGATTTTCGTTTCACTCGCCTCCGAGGCAGTGGGGCAGGGCACAACCGCAATTGTTGGCGCGACAGTGATTGATGGTAATGGTGGCCCGCCGCTAGCAGATGCCACGGTTGTGGTCAACGGAGCGCGTATCGTATCCGTCGGGCCACGTGCAGCCATCGATGTTCCTTCCGGAGCAACGGTGATCGACGGGGCTGGAAAATTTGTGACGCCTGGGTTTGTGGACACGAATGTCCACGTCAGTTTGTACGGTGCAGGTTTTGGAAAACACCGAAAAGAGACTGCTGTGTTTTACTGGGAACGGGGTGCTGAGATTGCGCTTGAATCGGCTCAGATGCACCTCAAGTATGGTGTCACACATATCCGGGACAGCTACGGCCAGCTTCCTCAACTGGTTGAAGTACGCGATGCTATTGCGGCAGGCACAGAAGTGGGTCCGCGTATGCAGGTGGCGGGCAACATCGTCGGGTGGGGTGGAGCCTTTTCAATCACCTTCGCGCTCATTCCTGATACGGACTTATCACTTTGGGAAGAACAATTCTCCGATCACTTGGCCCAGGGTGCGGGTGAAGACATGCTGGACATGTATCCGGAGGAACTCCGTGTTGCGATCAATGACTACCTTGATAAGGGCGTGGACTTTGTCAAATACGGCGGAACAAGCCACTGGGCCTTCCCCACATTGATCGCGTTCTCACCCGAGGCGCAGCGTGTCATCGTTGAGGAAACGCACGCACGCGGCCTCATCGCTGAAATCCATTCCACAAATCCGGAAGGACTCCGACTCTCAATCGAAGCTGGGATTGATCTCATTCAACACCCGGAAGTTCTGGCTGACCGTGAGATGTCCGACGAACTCGTTGATCAGATCCGGGAACGTGGGATCATCTGCTCGATGTTGGTGAACAGGTGGACGGGACCGGCGTGGCAGAAGCATTTGGCCGATAAGGCGGCAGCAGAGCGGCGCCTTGTTGCTGAGGCAGAAGGGACGGACTGGGGTCGCCTGCGGCGTCCCGTACATCGTGAGAAGACGTCGTATCAACTCCGACGAGAGCGAAACGCACTGGGGCACAGTGCCGAGATGTCCCGGCTCAACGCAACGAAGATGATTGAGGGCGGCTGTATCGTGACTCTTGGGACGGATAACAACCCCGCAGCAGATCTTCAATTCACACGAGCCCCAAAGCCGATCTGGCAGGAGCCGGGGATTGGGACGCTGCTTGCGATTGAAGGGCTGGTGGAACTTGGTATGAGTCCTGGAGATGCCATCGTATCTGCTACGAAGAACGGTGCCATTGCTGCTGGCCAGCTAGACGAGTTTGGTACGATTGAGGTGGGCAAGCTCGCCGATCTTCTTGTCCTCGATGCCAGCCCACTTCAGGACATTAAGAACATCCGACGACAGTCGGTCGTCATGGCAGCAGGCAAAATCATTGATGTTGCGGCGCTTCCGACCGATCCCGTGTATTTCCTTCAAGGACCTCTTCAGGAACGGTGAGCAGCGGGCTCTGACGTGGCTTATTGTAGTTCTCTACAAACGCATTAACCATCCGTGTCGATCTTCGATTGTCCCGGTCTGGATCCCGAACAGTTCTGCCTTGAGTCGGTTCGCAATGGAATCTGATTCCAACTCAAGGGTAATGTCTTCGTCCTCGAGCCCCAGTCGGCCGACCGGTGCAATCGCTGCCGCGGTGCCGCAGCCAAACATTTCTTCGAGTATTCCCGCTGCAGCCGCTTCGCGGAGTTCATCCACGGACACGCGGCGTTCTTCACATGGGATTCCGAGGTCGGCCAATAAGTGGATTGCCGAGTCACGGTTGACTCCCGGTAAGATGGTTCCTTCAAGAGGTGGCGTTACCACGGTGCCATCGATCACAAAGAACACATTCATCACACCGCACTCTTCGATATAACGTTTCTCGACTCCGTCGAGCCAGACCACATTATGATATCCCTGTTTCTGGGCGAGAGCCGAAGCGAGCATCGTAGGCGCGTAGTTGCCTGCAAGCTTGTTGGAGCCAGTGCCGCCCGGAAATGCGCGCACGTATTCTCGGGTAATAGTCAGACTAATATCGTCTGAAAAGTAGCCGCCCACAGGACAAGTCATGATTACGAGACGAAACGCATCGCCAGGGGCCACTGTTAAGGTCGGCGTGATTCCGAAGTAACTCGGTCGGATATAGAGTGCTCCTTGGTCTGCGTCGGGAAGCCAGTCTTTATCGACCTCGAGCAGTTCACGCATTGCGTCAAAGAACAACTCTTCGGGAACTTCTGGCATCATCAGGCGCTGCGCAGTTCTGTTGAGTCGGTTCCGGTTCATCTCCGGACGAAAAACCGCGCATTCTCCTGTGGGCATCTTGTGTGCTTTAAATCCCTCGAACCCTGAAACCGCGTACTGAAGCGCCTTGGCGCTTGGGTGGATCTCGATGGGGCCATAGGGCTGGATTTTTCCTCGACTCCAAGCCCCATCCGCGTAATCTGCCACGAACATGTGGTCCGACCAGACTGTGCCGAATGGTAGATTGTCGAAGTCGACCGACTCGCGTCGTGAGTCTTTGACTCGTGTGATTGGAAACGTGCTCGTACCCTGAACCATCTCAGTCTCCCATGCCGATTTTTTGTGTCCTCACCCTACTCTAACGTGAAGGTTTGAACTCGGTGAAATGACACGCTAATGCGCACGCGCACTCAAGCCAAGCCTAGATTGGAAGCGAAACGTAACCCATAACGTCTTGGTCGATCTGAAAGACTCTGTGTAGCTATATCTCTTCATTTTTCTCGCGATTGTTTTGAAGGAGGGGAACGCGCTGACCCGCTACTCCGATTCCATTAGTTCTGTTATTGTGATTGTTCGCAAGCTCAGACTGACAGGAGGCTATCAATGTATCAACTCGCAAAGGGGTTTTTCGCCACCCTTACCCTAATATCTCTGGCCACAGCTGTTCTCCCCCACGGAATTGAGGGGCAGGCGACGGCGGTTGTCGGAGCGACACTCATCGATGGGAACGGAGGGCCCCCAGTTGAGGGGGTTACCATAGTCGTCGAAGGCTCAAGGATTGTTGCTGTGGGGCCAACGGCATCCACCGATGTCCCTTCTGGAGCAACGGTGATCAACGGGGCCGGGAAGTTTGTTACGCCTGGGTTCGTCGATACTAACGTACACATCTCACTCTATGGGGGGGGCAACAAGGCTCGGAAAGAGAGTTCGGTATTTTATAGGATGATGGGTCCAGAACTCACACTAGAATCGGCTCAGATGCATCTTAAACATGGAGTGACGCACCTTCGCGACAGTTATGGTGCTCTCCCCGAACTCAAGCAGGTTCGGGATGCGATCGCGTCTGGAGAGGCCATCGGGCCGCGGCTTCAGGTGGCGGGCAACATCGTCGGGTGGGGTGGCCCTTATTCGATCACCTTCGCGCTCATCCCTGAAGATGACCTTTCCCTATACGAGGAGCAGTTCTCCGATCACATCGCACAGGGGGCGGGTGAGGAGCTCATGGACATGTATCCGGAGGAGCTCCGTGTTGCGATCAACGACTACCTTGATAAGGGCGTGGACTTTGTCAAATACGGCGGAACAAGCCACTGGGCCTTCCCCACATTGATCGCGTTCTCACCCGAGGCGCAGCGTGTCATCGTTGAGGAAACGCACGCACGCGGCCTCATCGCTGAAATCCATTCCACAAATCCGGAAGGACTCCGACTCTCAATCGAAGCTGGGATTGATCTCATTCAACACCCGGAAGTTCTGGCTGACCGTGAGATGTCCGACGAACTCGTTGATCAGATCCGGGAACGTGGGATCATCTGCTCGATGTTGGTGAACAGGTGGACGGGACCGGCGTGGCAGAAGCATTTGGCCGATAAGGCGGCAGCAGAGCGGCGCCTTGTTGCTGAGGCAGAAGGGACGGACTGGGGTCGCCTGCGGCGTCCCGTACATCGTGAGAAGACGTCGTATCAACTCCGACGAGAGCGAAACGCACTGGGGCACAGTGCCGAGATGTCCCGGCTCAACGCAACGAAGATGATTGAGGGCGGCTGTATCGTGACTCTTGGGACGGATAACAACCCCGCAGCAGATCTTCAATTCACACGAGCCCCAAAGCCGATCTGGCAGGAGCCGGGGATTGGGACGCTGCTTGCGATTGAAGGGCTGGTGGAACTTGGTATGAGTCCTGGAGATGCCATCGTATCTGCTACGAAGAACGGTGCCATTGCTGCTGGCCAGCTAGACGAGTTTGGTACGATTGAGGTGGGCAAGCTCGCCGATCTTCTTGTCCTCGATGCCAGCCCACTTCAGGACATTAAGAACATCCGACGACAGTCGGTCGTCATGGCAGCAGGCAAAATCATTGATGTTGCGGCGCTTCCGACCGATCCCGTGTATTTCCTTCAAGGACCTCTTCAGGAACGGTGAGCTAGAGTCAAAGAGAGAGTGATCTCGGAGAGCCTGATCTATGCGTGCCTGCGTCCTCGATCGTCATGGTCCCATCGAGAGTCGACCGCTTCGTCTCATTGAACTGCCTGATCCTGAGCCGAAGTGGGGCGAGATCCGGGTCCGAGTGAAGGTGTGCGGAATCTGCCGAACCGATCTTCACGTAATTGAAGGAGATCTGATCCCGAGACGTTTACCACTGATTCTCGGCCACCAAGTGATCGGTATTGTCGATGCGATGGGTGAAGGGGCAAGTCAGTTCTCGCTTGGCGACCGTGTGGGGATCGCATGGTTGAGAGGGACTTGTGGTGATTGTTCATGTTGCACTACAGGACGGGAAAATCTGTGCCGCCGATCATCATACACAGGGTACCATGAAAACGGCGGGTATGCTGATTTTGCGACCGTATCCGAGGACTTTGCTTATGCAATACCCCCTGAATTTGGGAACGATGAGGCTGCCCCACTTTTATGCGCCGGGATTATTGGGTACCGCGCCTTAAGTCGTGCTGAAGTGCCCTCAAAAGGGAATCTCCTCCTCGTGGGTTTCGGCTCATCTGCCCATGTTGTGCTCCAGATCGCTTGTTATCGGGGTTATGATGTTTACGTGGTTACGCGTGGAGAAGGACACCGTGAGCTAGCCCAAAGCATGGGTGCCACATGGGTGGGCGGACCAGGAGATTCTCCTCCAATTGATATGGATTCAGCGATCATCTTTGCTCCTGCTGGAGAGGTGGTCCCGCCAACGCTGGAAGCCGTCGGTCCAGGCGGGACAGTGACACTTGCTGGAATTCACATGAGCAGGATCCCGGCACTCGACTACGAAAGTCATCTCTTCCACGAAAAGAGACTCCAAAGTGTCGAAGCCAACACTCGCGACGACGGTATGGACCTCCTGCGCATTGCGACAGAGATCCCCATCCGTCCAAAGATTACACGTTTCCCACTGGCGGAGGCGAACGAGGCTCTATTGGCGTTGAAAAGAGATTCAATTGACGGATCAGGTGTGCTCGTGGTGGACGCAGGAGAGGTAGCGTAGGCTATGGATCAAACTCTGAGACCACCATCTAACGAAATCGAACGGAAACGAAACCATGACAGATAGGATACCAGAGTCAGTTGTCGAGAAGCACGATGGCATCTCGACGATCCGGACAGGGGTGGAACTCCGCCACTGGAACGGGATTGAATACAAGAGCGGCATGTGGGCGGAAAACGTAGGGTCGAAAGCTTTGTCCATGAATGTTGCAAGGATACCGCCTGGAGGGATTGCTTACGCACACATCCACGTTGGTTTCGAGGTAATGCTCTATATCCTCGAGGGGCGTGTGCGGCATGAGTTTGGTCCGCGTCTAGAGAATGTGCTGGAGAACGAGGCGGGGGACTTCATCTTCATTGAGCCCGGAGTTCCCCACGAGGTTTTCAACATGAGTGACACCGATCCGGTAGTTGCTGTTGTCGCACGCTCAGACGCGCGGGAATGGGAGAACATAGTCGATTTTGAACGCCCGTTATGAAGGAATGTTGCTTGTGGCTAATGTTTTGAGTTTCGAAACATCTTGGAAGAATGAGGTTATGGTGATAGTGCCTCGATAGAAGCATCCGATGTCCGTACGTCAGGGCGATCTTCTAACGCGAGCGCGAGCATCCCGGATGTATTAGCCACGGCAAAGCTGATCCCTTTCAAATTACGCTCAGGCGGGACACCCGGTATTGGGCGGGGATAACCTGAAGCAGCTACGATCGACCGGTCCGAACGAGTTTCGATCCTGACAGCATCTCTTGGGCAATCCCAATCGAGTATCACCCCCAACGCACCCGATAAGCTTCCTGGGAACCAACGCTCTTTTTCGAGTTCGTACGCAGACACAATAATTGTCCCTCGTTCTACGGCGCGTTCTACAGCCGGGGCTAAGTCCTCTACCCGAAATTCGTGAGGGGTCCCCAGGCTCAAATTCGCAATCCGACAGCCTGATTCGCTTGCCCAATCAATCGCAGTGGCAAGCGTCCGTGAACTGATTGCAAGCATATCGTGAAAAACCCGCACGACGTGGATATCGGCCTCCGGTGCTTTCTCTTGTATTGCCGCGGTGACCGCCGTCCCGTGCCCTAACCGGTCCACGAGGTCATTGCTGGGTTCACCAGCGGAATTGAACTCAACACCACCCGCAATCCGCTCTATATGTGGGTGGCCGGGGTGGTATCCACTATCAATAACTGCGATGGAAATTCCACGTCCCGTACGACCTCCGAGCGGTGGTTCTCCGCATCGGACTAATCTGGGCAGCTCTCCGTTCCGCGCCTCGGTCGATTCGATCTTCAAAAGTCCAATCACATGCCTTCAGTGGCGAATAACGCTTGGAAGGGACCTTCACGGGTTGCAAGTTCAGTAGCTGGTCCGTCTTCGGCGATATGTCCATCGCGAATCACAATGATGCGATCTGCTTGTTTGGCGAGTGCGGAACGGTGAGTGATGATTACCGTTGTGCGACCAGACATCAGAGCATTGTGTCCCGCGAGCACCTGTTTCTCGGAAACCGGATCAAGTGCTCCTGTTGCTTCATCAAGGATCAGGATTGCTGGACGGGTGAGAAAAGCTCTTGCCACAGCTAGTCGCTGTCGTTCACCTACAGATAACTGCTGACCATGCTCACCCACGATTGTGTCGAGTCCATCCGGTAGCGACGCGATCAGATCGCTTAAGGCGGCGGCTTCAGCTGATAGTGCCACCTCTTGATCAGTTGCGTCAGGGCGTGCGTAACGAATGTTTTCAGCCATTGAAGAGTGGAAGATGAACGGATTCTGGTCGACCACGGCAATATTCCGACGGACATCTTCGAGTGCCAAGTCCCGTAAGTCGTACCCATCCAATAGGACCCGTCCTTCTTCAGGGTCAAGCTGTCGGATAAGCAGGTCCGCAACGGTCGACTTCCCACTTCCACTCGCCCCGACGAGTGCGATGACCTGGCCGGCAGGAATCTCAAAGCTGACGGAATCGAGCACGGTATAGCCTCGACCAAACCCGAACCGCACTCGATCGAATGCAAGTTGGCCCGACACTTCGTGCAATCGGGTGGGGTGGTCATTCTCCTTCACATCCGGTTCTGTATCGAGTATTTCGTGGACACGGACAAGCGACGCGCGTGCACTAGCAAGGTTTGCATACAGTCCCATCAGGGCCTGAACGGGCACTAGGAGTCGCATTTGATAGGCCATGACGGCGACAAAGGTGCCGAGCGTTGTTTCGCCTGTAATTACGCGATATCCACCGTAAAGGAACACCGCTGCGGTACCCACCTGTAGTAGTAACCCTGGAAGCCCACCGGCCAAGTACGTAAACCAACGCATCGATAGCAGAGACTGGACAAATCGATCGTTGTGGCCCCGAAAACGTGTTGTCTCGCGTTCTTGAGCATTCGAAGCAACGACGACCCGCATTCCCTGAAGCGTTTCAATCAGGAAACTTCCAATATTTGCGCTTCGCTCACGTAGTTGGGTAACGCGTGTTTCGAGCTGCTGTCGGTATTTAAGGAGAGCCCAAAGGCTTGGGGGAAGCGAGATTAATCCGACCAGAAATAACCGGACGTCCAGCCAGATCAGCATCGCCACCGTTCCGATAAGAAACAGGACGTTACCCAACCAACCTAGTGCCGTGTCGGCTGTTACACGCTGAATTTCACCGATGTCGTTGTTAATGCGTGACACGACATCGCCAAGTGGCCTCGTTGCATAAAATCGCGGGGACAAGCGCTGTAAGTGCCGATACAGCGCTAATCTCATGTCGAAGAGAATGTCAGCGGACACCCGCGTGTATCTCATCCCACTGGCTACATTCACGCCGAAGCTCAAGATCGTGACGCCCAAGAACAGGGCGATGGTCCGGACTAGAGCAGGAAAGTTCTGACTAAGAATTCCATCATCAATAAGTACTTTGGACAGGTAGGGGAGTACGAGTGAGAGTCCAGTCCCTCCAAGCGACATCAAGACCACAGGCAGCAGTGCCCACGTATAGGGTCGAACGTACGCGAGGGCCCGTCGAAAGTGTGGGTCGACAATCACCCGTGAATCACTCTGGGTCGGGGACTACGACCACTCCCGTCATGTCAGCGCCTAAGTCAATGGTTCGGAGGTATTCGAACGTGGCCTCATCGTATACGTCGATCGTATTCCCGGCGTTATAGATGAAGATCCGCGTTCCGTCAGCACTTGGCATCAGGGCCATCCGAGGTCGTCCCTCGAACGTGATCCGATCCGAAACACGTGGGGCAGTGAGATCGAACTTCCACATTTCGTAATGTCCGATTTGCGATTTTAGTCCATATCCCTTGGTTCCATCTGGTGAGATGCGGAAGGTGACCGATTCCGACGGCCCGATCGGTTGGAAATCCACTTCCTTCCTCGCCATATCAACCGTAGCGATCCCCATAAGGCGACGGTTTTGGACGGGGTCCGTCATTCGGAAGAGCCCCGTGTAGATGCCTTCTTCCTCCTGATACGGACTTTCGCCGAAAGGAAGAGACATCTCACCTAGCCCGGGTTCGAACGGTTCGGAGATTTCCCAGCGATCGACTTCACTGAAATCGGCTGAGTTAAGTGCAATCAAGTCATCGGTGAACATGTAGAGGAGTTCGCCGTCCGGAGAGAACCGGAAATTAGGCGAGTTCAAGCGCCAAGATCCGCGAGCAGTTTCGGATTCATCGTCCGGCCACGGAATGGTATCCGTAACCGCATAGGTGGTCAGGTCGTATTTCAGGATGGTCGGATCAGAGATTTCGTACCGGTCGACGAGCTTGGTCCGGCTCTGCACCAGTATCGCAGCCCATTCCAAGCTTGGGTGCACCTCAAACGAACTGATCCAAGTCCTAGTACGACCTCTTGATAGTGTAAACTCACCGACTGATTTCTTTGTACCTATGTCGACAATTTCAATTGTCTCGCGAAAGGGATCTACCACGAAAAGGCGGGAATGGTCTCTTGAGACTGTGAGACCCAAGGCGATCGCGCGCTTAACTGGAATGTAGTCCACGATCTGTTCGGTAGCTTCATCCCAAACGATAACCTCGTTCCCGTAGTTACCCATGTACCAATAGGCGTTATCCCCGTTGTCTTGTGCGGATACCGACACCGGCAGGCTGATTACAAGGAAACCTGTGAGAAGGAGTATTGGGGAGAAGCGGTATCGAATCACGGGAATACTAGGTCGAGTTTGCGCCAGTCTTTCTGGGCTGCTGCGCATCTTCCGGTCCAGTCCTGTGCATGGTTGAGTTGGTCCGGGACATGAGCCGGCCAGAAGCAGGCCAAGTGACAATCGAACAGGTCACGCTCCACGGGTTGGCATAGACCTGCGGTACCGCCACTAGAGTCTACCTCCCAGCCGGGAGCGAACACCAGTGAGCAGCCTATGGGAATGTGTGGCCCTGTTGGCGGAGCGCTCTCAAGTCCCACTACATCGAGTTGTTCGCGAACAATTTGTGCCTCGATGCGGCCGGCTTTCTGGTTAATCGGTTTCAAGTGCTTCACGGCTTTTCTCCCTCACTATTGAAAATCTTCCGAAACTTGCCCGATACCATCGTCAATGGTCGAAACGTGTAAGATAGTCTGGATTCCGTGCCGATAGTTCTCCGTACACTTCTAAGCACGTGTGTGTCCAAGTTCGCACCCAGTTACAAAAGTGGAGGTTGGGTGCAGTCGTCTCCCCGAACCGGGTATGTGCCTCATGATAGCATCCACCAGCACATATCGGTCTGGCCCAACAAGTATGACAGTCCGTCTTATGCTTCACGTGGTGGTCTTCGAGGAATTGTCGCTGACGATCACGATCGATCCCGTCTTTCGTAGTCCCGAAATTGTGATCATCCGATGCAGCGAAACGGTGGCAAAGTGCTACATCTCCACCCGTTGAAACGCCCATGAGCCCAAGCCCAGCGCCACACGGATAAGCTTTGCTCACACCTTTATGAATTTCCTCTAACGTGTCCCTGACGTTAGAAAACCCATGGTGCTTGTTTTGAACCGCATGCTCCAGCCAGTCGTGTGCCAATTCATCGAATTGCTGTAGCATGCGCTCATATCCCTCATCCTCAATTTCGTAGTCTCGTCCGGAAGCTGTGGTGACGGGTGCGAAACCGACCTCCCAGAACCCCATTTCACCCGTTAAATGTTCATATATTCTGTGGATATCGAGATTTTCTCTCGTGAGGGTGACCCGGGCTCCAATAGGCCGGGTTTTATGCCGTTTCAAGAGTTCCTTGATCTTTGGTTGGACCGTCTCGTAGGACCCCTTGCCGCTATGGAACACTCGCATTCGGTCCTGCATTTCCTTGGGTCCATCAATCGATACCGTAACCCCAATCTCATTTTCAGCCAGCCATTCGATGATATCTGGCCGCAGCAG
Organism: uncultured Gemmatimonadota bacterium; assembly: GCA_964480515.1. Taxonomy (GTDB): domain Bacteria; phylum Gemmatimonadota; class Gemmatimonadetes; order Palauibacterales; family Palauibacteraceae; genus Palauibacter. The sequence continues at coordinate 266,621 of CAYZOT010000001.1, read as the reverse complement.
TGTTGCATTTGTCGTGAGGCTGAACTCGATCTTCTTCCCCAACTCTTCAGCGCGTTGTCGCCCGTAGGCAACCGTATCCTGGAGGACTGGGAAATTCAGGAGAGTCTCGCCACCAAAGAAAGTGAGGTGTGCAACTTCGAGTGGACCTGACTCCTTAAGCAGGAGTTCGACACCCTCTTGTGCCGTATCGTCGGCCATAAACTTGGGTTGATCACTGCAGGTGGTGTCGACGATCTTGTCCTCGCCATACTCGTAACAGTACGTGCATGCGAGGTTACACTTGTTGGTCACATTGAGGACCATCGTCGTTAGCGGGAAACCATCCGGGGGCAGGTCGTTAACAACCTGCTCCTGAGGGGCTCCTGCTTCGCCGATTGCTCGGATCTGTTGTAGTTCGAGTAAGCCGTTCCGTAACCGGTCCTCGGGATACTGTTCAGACAGGTCGTGAACGATCTTCTCCGGGGCGCATGGTCCGCGGTCCAGTAAATCCACGATCGCACTCGAAGGCTCGTCGATCTGGAAGATCCCCGCTGATGGGACCAGGTACAGAAAACGCCCGCCTGCCGCATCGAAGACGTGGAATTCACGAAGTGCGAGTTGGGTCACGGTACTAGTCTTCCAGGCATTAATCCGCTTTGCCATGGATCAAACTTAAGGTATAGCGGAACAGTTACAATGAGGTGCGCGCGTGCTTGAAGTGGGTTATTGGCCATGGCTTCCGGTCCTGCGTGCGTGGCCACAATCCAGACATCGCCCACATTATTTTGGCTCCCCTTCCGATTCAAGTTAGGACCGTCTTCAGCCGGTGTGAAGATTCCATCGGGTCCTAATTCGCCGACATAGGCAATGTCATCATCGTCGAAAGTGGCCGTATACTCTTCCATACTCCAAGTGGCGGTGATGCGTCCGAGGTCAAGGTCATCCAGGGTATTCGCTTGCCCGTCTGGTCCGTTGTCCCATCCGATCGCGTCAAAAGCCTGATAGCCTTTAGGAAAGTTTGTCGATCCCCCCACACGGGCCATGCCCCAGTCAGGTGAGACCTCAATGCGGTCGACGCCGTCGTGAATTCGCACTGCGTCGGTCAGGTTTGCACCTGCGAGAAAAAGGTCACGTCCACCGATCATGGCAGTATCTTCTACGTATGCGCGAAGTGCGATCATGCTAGGGTTTGCTGCAGTCACTGACTCGACCCTGACGCCTGGTCCGAAATCGAAGGCGGTCGGACTCGCGTCGGTCGGAAGATTTGCGCCATAGAGCCGGACCTCCGTTGCTCCGGCCCCTGCCCGCAAAGCACGTGGGTGGACTCCTGTCAAAACTGCTTCGCCTCTCGTGCGTCTCAGTTCCACATCGATACCGAACTCGTCGTACGCTCCTGTGAACCAGCGCCCGTCCATGTCCTGCCACTCACGATCGACCATCATTACCTCGCGGAGTTCACCATCGTCGCCGCGATTCGATCGGCCTCTCCATTGATAACCCGTGTAGATGACTGCTTGTCCCGTACTACGAATAGACTCGCCGGATTCCGCATATGTATATTCAGATGAGGTGGTGAACTCATCTGGGGTGTTGCCCGCTACAATCTCGAGTGTACCGAATACACGTCCTTTTCCTGATTCGAAGCCTGCTAGGGCCCATGTGCCAGCGAGACGTGGTGGCCGCATCGATGCTGACCAAGAAGACCATTCCGGAGTTTCGAGTGGGAACGCCTCTGATAGGTGATCGATAGCAATATCCATAGGCTGTCGGCTGTCATCGTCGTCACCTCGATCACGACTAAGAAAACCTTGGCGGTCGGCCAGTGGATACAAGCCACGGTGGGTGGCGAGCAGGAGCGCCCATTCTTCTCGAGTCCTTCGCTGGGTGATCACACGCCCCATGCTATGGCACTGTATGCACGTAAATTCGACGTCATCATCACCCTCATAGTCATAATCATCGATGCGTCGTTCGACCTCGAATCGCCCAGGTTCTAGCTCTTCAGGCGCTAAACCTTGTCGGTTGGATAGATAGCGCACGACTTCGCGGGCTTCTTCAGGCTCCAACCGCACGTTATTGAGGGCGACCATACGTCGGATCGAGGTTTGCCAACCTTCGGGCGTTTTCCGCTCAAAGGATATTCGGCTCATCCGTCCCTGTTCGTCTTGTTCATGACACCGTTCGCACTGGGCGATGACCGTCTCATTGTCGATCGGATACCCTTCATCCTCTACTCCAAAGGATGAAGGGCCGTGTTCATTCGCGAAGGTCATGCCCGGAACCGGTGGTTCCAGTCGTGAAGCCGCGAGCACAGTGATGCCAAGAGCCGAAACGATGGCTAGGCTAGCAAAGCGGACACGTTGTGTCATCGATTCTCCATTCTTGATCGACTTATGGTGCGAACGCGTTCGCCTGAGCGCCAGTCTTTGGAGGCATCAGTTTTCATTTGGTGCCTCATCTAGCTTGAGAAATCCGGCCCCGACAGTTGCTGCAAGTGCAGCCAAAAAGTCGGCCAGATCCGCAGGAGTGCCTGCTGCGTTATATGCGGAGAAGAAGTCCGGCACCTGGGTTTGGTGGGGTGCCAATTCGACGAGACGGCGCAAATCTACGTTACGTATGAAACGCGTGCCCTGAGGTAATGTCTTTGACGTGAGGTGTGGTTCCAGGGCGATCTGGTTGCCAACTACAGCAGGTTTGGTTGTGATCCCGAGAGTTGGACCCGGCTGCAAGGCGATATTAGGCCGCGTGCGAATTTCCTCGTAAACGGTGCGGACCACTGGATCTCCCACGAACTTCTCTGCCTCTCGCTCGGCGTTCGCACGATCATAGGGGTCGTCGATGGTCCCATCGTGCACGTGTTTGGATTCGGTTCCGCTTGCCGCTCGTGCTGCTATGACACGCGCTTCCCAGAATGCGTGTCCGTGAGCGTCCAGGGCCTCTTCCAGAAACGGAACTGAACGCGCACGGTATGTTTCGTATACCTCCTTCTCGCGCGCATCGAAGAAATCGATTGCCGTGTTTGCCATCGTTTCATCACTGAGCGCCGTATGCACAACCACAGCGGCTAACCACGCTGACGATAGCGCTTTTTTTACGCCGTACGACGAGAGAGGATCGATGGCAGATCCTGCATCGCCTACGAGTAGTAAGCCAGGTTGCCCGAACTTGCTCGCTCCGTATACCGATGCTGCACACGCGCGTGTTGACCCAATCACCCGACCTCTACTTAGTCGGTCAGAAAGTTGATGAGCCTTTGCGAGTTCAGACCGTAACATCCCGTCAAGCCCTAGCTCCCGACGCATCTCAGTCCGGCGCGGGTCAACCATGACCGTTACGCATCGAGTAGTCTCAGAAGTGGGAACAGACCAGGCCCAACCGTCTTTATAGCTTTCCACGAGAGTCAATGAGGGGTCTTCGGCATCCGGAGCCGTATCCTCCCATTGTCCTACGAGGGCAAGCGTAGTTGTATCACGTTCGCGGATCCGCATATCGTGGCGGGCGACTACCCCACTCCGACCGGATGCGTCCAGTACCCACCGTGCACGATGAGTTGATGTGCCGGCCTCCACGTGCCACCCCTCGGGTTCTTTCGTGACACTCCGAACCGGTGCGTCGGAACAAACGAATGTTCCAACTTTATTAGCTAGGTCTAGGAGAGCGCCTTCAAGTCCACCACGGTCCACATGAAAACCACTTTGACCTCGCGGAAATTGTTCCAATCGTTCTGGACCTCCCGCCCACCAGACCATATTCCCCTCGTTAGGGATGAATCGCGCCGCTTCCACGGCCTCTAGCGCTCCCACCTGTATCAGGAGTTTACGGGCCGACGCGGGAATCGATTCAGCGAGCCACGCCACCGTGGGAGTCGGGCGTGTTAGGAGTGCCACGTCGTGACCTTGCGATGTGAGCAAGGTCGCGACGGCAGTTCCACCGGGTCCTCCGCCGATCACGATAACATCGCGCATGATCGATTGTGTCATAGGGCTTGGTGTGCAACTGATCCGAAGTCAGCTCGCCTTGATCTTCGCGGTCTCAGGTTCACACGATGTGCGGACGGCCGAGTTGAGAAGCCTATCGTCGGACGTATTTACGTAGTTGGCGTGGACCTACCTCAGCTCCGTATACGTTCCCTTGTGCGTCGACAGCGACGCCTTCGGCTGCAGTTGTACCAGCGTTATCTGGATCTGGTTCGGGGTCTGGGATGAAGGCAGTTATAAATCCATCGATAGCGCTTCCGACTCGGATTCCCCGTTTCCAACCAGTATTTCTCCCCCAGGTAGCGTTGGATTCAGAATCGGCCGAATAGAGGATGTCATGGACGTCTATGAAAAGACCACTAGGTCGTCCAAACTGTGTCCAAGTAGCGATGTGCTCACCGTCTTGAGTGAAAATCTGGAGGCGGGAGTTACCACGATCGCCTACAAACAATCTTCCCTGAGAGTCCATGGCGAGCGCGTGAGGGTCACGAAACTCTCCATCTTCTCCACCAGTTTGGCCCCATGTCTTCATGAAGGTTCCATCGCTATGGAACTTTACCACGCGATTGTTGCCACCGGATCCGTGCCCATCGACGACAAAGATGTCACCATTCGGTGCCACGAGGACGTCCGAAGGGCTGTTGAATTCGTTTGATCCGTCACCCGCTACGCCAGCTGTTCCGAGGCTCATAAGTAGTTCGCCTTCGGGACTGAACTTGTGAACCTGGTGTCCCTTGTCACCCTCTCCCCTCGCATCGGCAATCCACACGTTGCCATCGAAATCGACATGAATGCCGTGAGGCCACACGATCATTCCCGCCCCAAAGCTCCGTACCAGGTTGCCGTCAGGATCGAATAGGAGGACGGAGTCTAGGTCATCGCGGCCGACACAGCTGTTTGCCTCACACCGTTCTCCCACCCAGATGTGCTGACCATCAATGTCAGGGTAGACGGCGCTAGTGGCTCCCCACGCACGGCCAGTCTCCATCTTCGCCCACCCATCGACAACCGTATATGGGTTCGGGGCGTAATTTTGTGCCTCGATGATATTGGGGCCTGCAAAGAGCAAGGTGGCCCATGCGAAAACGCCAAGACGAAATGGACGTGTATTGATCATCACGACTCTCCCTCCGGTGGGGCATAGGTGTACGGTGTTTTATATGAATTTAGACTGACATTCGCTCGTTGGGCACCGCTTCTGAAGTATAGAAAACGCCCCCAGCCAACTAGGCTGGGGCCGTTTTAGGCCAGTTGGTAGCGGTGTCGTTACTAGCGTTCGGTCAAGGTGATACGTATTCCTTTACCGCTCGGAGTTGGACGAGGCCACCCGGTCCATCTGTCGCAAAACAGTAGAATCGTCCATCTCCTCCGGTCCCTCTCAAAGCTTCTAAGCTGCACCCTCGCGAACCATGGGCAGAATTGAATGAGCTTGGGTTCTGCCCACCCCCTTGTCGGTCATGGTGCCCAACGAGTGCGCTCCCCTCATCGCTGGATGTCCAATTGCTGCATGTCGTGTCATCACTCGAGCTCGACGCGTTACCATTCATCAGTGCTCCGGTGAGGATGTCATGCATGTTGGGTTGATCGCCACGACCATTCACCTCGTCACCCATCTCGGTAAGTATGGTACCCTTGGTGAGATTTGGGCCGTTGCTATGGAGATGCTCTACGTCTCTTGCTACCAATGTCCCCTCGAAATTGTGCCATGGTCCATTGCCGATTCGATCGCGAGCGTTGACGCTCCCAGGGCCTGTCGTGCTCAAATAGGCGCGCCATGTCAAATCACCAACCCCTGCAGCGTCGGCGAGCGTTTCACAATAGGTGTCGGCGCCTGCGAGGCCTCCAAGATCCGCACCACTTCCCGGATTAGCACTTGTTATGAAGAAGCTCATGTTCTCGTCCTGCCCCGATGCCCCTTGGGTGAGGAAAACTAGCAGGATCATAGAAAGCGAGATTGCCCGAATCATGTGTTACTCCTGTCCTGGTTTCTTAGCATACGTCAGCATTGACACTGCCCAACCCCACCCCTGGTTAAAATGAATCTATAGGGAAAGCTAGCGAGACGGATCCATTCTGCGACAGAGGTCTTGCCCGGAATTGATCAAGTCCGATCGACACTCTTTGTTACAGACTTCTCTTCTTCTTCGGCATGCAACATCCGTCTGAAAGGATGACTGAGGAGCCATGCGCTCCCTCCGATGATCACGGCCAGCATTAGCCACCGCATTAGGTTCGCGAGTAGTGCTAGGTCGACGGCAGGCCACTGGAATTCGTATTGCAGTAACTGTGACCCTCGGTCAGTCATCCAATGCCATCCAGTATGAGCGAGTAGAGCCGATAGTAGGATCGTTCCGATCCGTTCAGCGACCACTTTACGGAAGATGAACTCCACCACAGGCACAGTGATCATGACCACGAAAATTTGTCCCAACTCCACGCCGATATTGAAAGAAAACAGAGAAGTCAGGAGGTGCGAGCCAGCGAACTGAAGTGATTCGCTTAACGCAAACGAGAAACCGAACCCATGGATGAGGCCGAATCCGAATGCAAGAAGCCAGCGCTTCCGAGGTCGCGCGCCTACGATGTTTTCCAGTGCCATGTACACGATTGAAAGCGCAATCAGTGTCTCGATCAGGGGAGGGAACCAGAGCGCTCTGGGAGCGATCCCAAATGCAGAGGCGATTAATGTGATCGAATGAGCAACAGTGAATGACGTGACAACTGGAATGAGGCCGCGAAGTCGCCGGAAGGGGATGACTAGGCAGAAAAGAAAAAGAAGGTGATCGATCCCATCTAGGATATGGGTGAAACCGAGCCGAATAAACGCAAGCGTAGCTTGGTGCCATCTCGGATCAAGTCTGACGAGTCCCGGATCACCCGTGTATTGGAACGCCCGTTCAGATCGTCCAGGCGGCAAGAGCCGGAGAACTGTCACAGTTCTCAACCCAAGGTGAGCAAACCCCGGATTGATTGAGAAGCGAGACTGGTCCGATTCGATGTCGTATTCGAGCAGCACGTCGAGGATCGCCTGCTGCCAGGGTATTTCGACATCTGGCCCTAAGGTTGGGCCTAAAACGTGAGCTAAGGCTGCTTCGTATGTCGCGAAGGACTTGTCTGATGGTAATGAGATGCGCGTTTTGATGATTCTTGGTTTTGCTAGGCGACGATCTTCTTCGAAGAAGGCGACGTAGTCGGCGATCCAAAGCTGGGTAGCATCATGCAGGTAAGAATCCACAGCTGTCAGATCCAGATATCCTGGCCCACGCTGGGGAAACTCTATATCTCGCATAGCCTCAAGAGGGACTCTGACTAGAAAGCGAAGTCGCCCCCCTTCGGGCTTCACAAATGTCTGGATGGTTACATCTGATGGGATTTCGTGGAGAACGTTTCTCGACCCTGCCTCATACTTCTCTGACCTGGGCGAGTCGAATGTTGTGGCTAAAACTGAGGAAGAAATGAACAGTATGCCCGCGATGCTTATAGGCACAGCTCCCTTTATAACAGCTTGCTTTCTTCGGTTTTTGCCCACGAGTTCCTTACGCTCCACTAGTCTCGCACTTCTCGTATTTTCCCATGCAGTCTATTTTCTTACGGTGCTGATGAGAACGATTAAAGGTCGTGTGCGCTACATTGACCTTGTTTCGGGTGTCTGGACGAACCCGGACTGGGTATGTAGCGTGAAGGTTAGGAAACACCTCGAGTTTTGGAAGGAGATACAAGAATTATGAGTAAACGCACCCTAAGCACCGTGGGCGTCTTGGTTGGACTTGTTGTTGCTCTTGGATGGGGCCAATCAGCCCTAAACGGAGTAGCGGAGGTCTCCGAGACTCGGGTTGAAGCTCCTATGTTTGAGGTGGACCCGCTGTGGCCCAAGCCGCTTCCAAACCACTGGATCCTAGGGTCCACGATTGGTGTCGGCGTCGACTCGCGCGATTACGTGTATATCATCCATCGCGGTAACGGCAATGAACGGACGGAGTTGGGTGCACAACAAGATCCTCCGACAGGAGAGTGCTGTGTTGCGGCTCCACCAGTTCTTGTGTTCGATCCCGAGGGGAACCTTGCTGATTCGTGGGGTGGGCCAGGTGACGGATATGATTGGCCTTCGTCCAACCATGGGATCACCATTGATCACATGGATAACGTTTGGATCGGGGGAAACGGCGCGGACTCTCACATCCTCAAGTTCACGCGAGATGGGCAGTTCCTGGCGCAATATGGTGAAGTAGGACAGGAAATCGATAGCAATAGTACGACACACTTTGGACGGGTAGCCAAGATTTCTTTTGATGCAGAAGCGAACGAAGCATATCTGGCTGACGGATATGGGAATAAGCGAGTGGCCGTACTCGACGCGTCAACTGGAGAATTCAAGCGGTACTGGGGGGCCTACGGGAATACGCCAGACGACACGAACATGGGTCCATACGATCCGGATGCTCCGTTGATTCAACAGTTCCGGACTCCTGTCCACTGCGCGGAACCAACGTTCGATGGATTGGTCTACGTTTGCGATCGTCCTAACGACCGAGTTCAAGTATTCAAAACGGACGGAACATTTGTGAACGAGGTTCGCATTGCCCCCCGCACGCTTGGCGATGGATCGACATGGGATATCGCATTCTCACGCGACCCCGAGCAGAAGTTTATGTATCTGGCTGATGGTAAGAATATGAAGGTCTATGTCATGGATCGGGCATCACTCGAGATTGTCACGAGCTTCGGGGATGGCGGACGACAGCCGGGTCTTTTCTTCGCAGTTCACAGCATCGCGACCGACTCTGAGGGTAACATCTTCACTACAGAGACGTACGAGGGGAAGCGAGTTCAGAAGTTTACGTACATGGGGATGGGGCCAGTTACGGAAAAGAACCAAGGCGCTCCATGGCCGAGTGGCTCGCAGTAACCACTCTGACAAGACAGAATTTTTTGTGGGCGAAGGGCCCGGTACGGATTAATTGGGATGAGGTCTGACGCCGGCTCATCTAGTCAAATGTTTTGGGAGTGAGCTAAGGCCGAAATCCACGGTTTCCGCCGAAGCTCCCAATGCGGCCTGTCGGGAAAGAGGCTCCTCGTCCCCGTAGGCCGGATATCCGGCCTGCTGGGTTTATCAGTCCGATTGATATGCAGTCGCCACCTCGACCTCGGCCGATGGAGGATCCTCCCCTTCCGCCCCGTCCAGTTCCAAATCGCCCCGTGTTTCCTTGCCCAGCGAAACTCGTAGTTGATCCCGCGGTGCTACCTGTTCGAAGGATGATTCCACGGTTCGGTCGTTTTTCATCGTGGTTGACAAGGGTGAAACCGGGTAAAGCTAGGGGAGCTTCTTCTAGAAAGGCCAATTCTAGCCCGATCGTGGGTAGGGCAGGTGCCGAAGCGAGCGGCGGTACGGTGGGTCTCACTTCTCTATTAGTGTCTGCCACCCGCCCACCTTCTGATCCGCTCGAACGAACCAATGTCGGTGGTTGAATTTGAATAACCTGAATCAACCGTTTGGCCGAGCTTTCTTTGTCTGCGACAGGAATTGATTGCATAGCGATTGTTTCTGCAGGTGGCGGCTCTAAAATGCCGACTCGGCCCCATGCAAGGATTCCGGCGTGAAGAAGTGACGAAATTGCGAGGCAGATTGTAAATCGCGTCCGTGTCGCCCCTGAGTCTAACTTCTGTAGGTGCCGGATTCGCGAAGCGCCTTCTAAATCATCAATCAATGGTATTCACCTTAACCAAAAGAGGTCTGTGACCCGGGACCCAAATTCTCTTCTCAGATTCAGAAAAGTGTATGTCCTAACTACATAGACGATACAAACCTACAAACCGTCACACTCTGGATACCCACTTTTCCCCGGTGGCATGCACCGACACATTTAGCAGAAGGATTGTTTTTGGGAGACGTAATCTTGGGACAAAATTCGGCCCGAAGGTTAACTCCCGCACATAGTTAAGACCTCTACAAATGGACCATGGGCTGATGATTCAACGTACCGACTGCTCGTTTGTGATCGCGCTTACACTCCTGATCATGGCTTTTCCATTGGCAGATATTGAGGCCCAGGGTGTCGACGAACACCTCCTCAGCCACCTGACGTGGCGATCGGTTGGCCCTACACGTGGTGGGCGAGTTCTCGGGGTCGCGGGTCACTCTGTTGACAAACTTGTGTTCTATCAGGGCAGTGCTGGTGGGGGTGTTTGGAAGACAGAAGATGCGGGCGCCAACTGGAATAACGTATCAGATGGGTTCTTTCGAACTGGTTCAGTGGGGGCCGTTGAGGTCGCTCGTTCGCGGCCGGATGTCGTTTACGTAGGTATGGGAGAAGCGTGCATCCGTGGTAATGCATCGCACGGTGACGGGGTATACCGCACGGATGATGGTGGTGTGACGTGGCGACACCTGGGGCTTGAGGCTACGAGACAAATTGGACGGATAAGAGTGCACCCACTTGATCCCGACATAGCATGGGTTGCTGCGCTAGGCGATGCGTGGGGTCCCAGTGAAGCTCGCGGCGTTTACCGAACCCGTGACGGTGGTGCTACATGGGATAAGGTTTTGTATCGAGATGAGAATACAGGTGCGATCGATCTTGTTCTTGACCCTAAGAATCCTGACATAATCTATGCTTCTATGTTGGAGTTGCGTCGCTTTCCTTGGGGATTTCGGAGTGCTGGACCCGGTACGAGCCTATTTAAAAGTATCGATGGGGGTGACACCTGGACCGAACTCACAAACAATCCCGGTATGCCGGCAGGACTCAAAGGACGCATCGGCGTTACAGTTTCCCCCGTTCAGTCGAACCGGGTATGGGCGATCGTCGATGCGACTCTCGGCGAAAAGGGAATATTCCGATCGGATGATGGTGGCGACACGTGGGTGCGTGTGAATGACGACGCAAACCTTCTTCAGCGACCTTGGTACTACCACCATATCGTGGCCGACCCTAGCGATGAGAATACCGTTTTTGTTCTCAATGTCTTTCTGTGGAAGTCAACCGATGGTGGAGAGACGTTCTCACAGGTTTTCACGCCGCACCCGGACCACCACGATCTGTGGATTGATCCTGAAGACCCCATGCGTATGATCAACGGTAGTGATGGTGGGGCAAGTGTAAGCTTCGACGGAGGACTCTCTTGGTCGTCTCTACTTAACCAATCGACAGCTCAAATGTATCACGTTACCACCGATAACCAGGAACCCTATCGCCTGTATGCATCACAACAGGACAATACGACGATCTCGGTGCCTAGCCGATCAGATCTTGGTCGGATATCGATCGAGGACTGGTATACGGTAGGAGGTGGTGAAGACGGGTACATCGCGATTAATACTGAGGACCCGAACATCGTATACGCCGGCGACCACCATTGGGTCTACCGCTACGACCATCGTAGCAAGCAAGTGCGCGATATTTCCCCCAATCCGGAGACGCACTACGGGTGGGGGTCTGCAGACATCAACTACCGATTCTGGTGGACATACCCGGTGATGACGTCGCCACACGATCCGGACGCCCTCTACGTTACATCGCAATTTGTCCATCGATCGCAGGACGAAGGGCAGAGTTGGCAGGTGATCAGCCCTGATCTAACACGTGCGGACCCATCGACCCTTGAATCGACCCCGGAATATGGAGAAGAGAACACAGGTGTCTATTGGGGACCTATCACGCGTGAGGCATACGGCCCAGAGTGGTATGCCACCATCTTTGCCTTTGCAGAATCCCCCATTAGCTCTGGTCTCCTTTGGGCGGGCTCCGATGATGGATACATCCACGTATCAACGGATGCTGGGCGCAGTTGGGAAAACGTAACAATACCGGACCTCCCTGAGTTCGCGATGATATCGATTATTGAAGCATCGCAGCACGATCCTGGGACTGCCTATGTGGCTGCAACCCGATATAAACTTTCCGACCACCGACCGTACTTATACCGGACAAAGGACTTTGGTCGTACGTGGACGAAGATCACAAATGGGATTCCGACGGACGATTTCACCCGCGTAATTCGAGAGGATCCAGACAGGGCGGGGCTTCTCTACGCGGGGACCGAGCGCAGTGTATACGTATCGTTTGATGACGGTGACAGTTGGCAATCACTCGCCCTAAATCTGCCCGTTGTCCCGATCCACGACCTAGTCGTGAGTCATGGAGACTTGATAGCGGCTACACATGGCAGATCTTTTTGGATACTCGATAATGCCGCGCTTCTTCAACAATTATCGTCTGTTGAGATCACAGCCCACCATCTTTTCAACCCTCGATCGACGACACGGTTCAACCCGGGGGCATCACCGGCCGCATTGTTCTCTGCCATGGGTCGCCCTGGGGCAGGAGATCCGGCGGGCGCCAATCCGCCTGACGGAGTTGTGATACCGTATTATTTGGCACACAAACCCCAAGGGGATTTGACACTTAGAATCCTTGAAGCGGGTCGTATCATTCGGGAGTTCAGCAGTGCTTCTGAAGAACCAACTCCAAGTGGGGGATGCCCGTGGATGGGTCCAAGTAGTGGAGTCCTCGGAGGTGTTGGAGCACAAGATCGCCCATCGATCCAACTGGGTGCGAACACCTTCGTTTGGGATCTCCGTGTAGCGCCGGCTAGGGTACTTGAAAACGCAGTGTTCCAGGGGCGATCGGATGGTCCTCGCGTTCCGCCGGGAAGTTACACAATCGAACTCACAGTGGATGGACGCACATGGTCCCAGCCGTTCACTGTAGTACGGGATCCGCGCGTCAAATATACTGATGAGCAACTGCGAGAGCAGTTTGATTTTCTTGTCGCCGTGCGGAATCGTCTTACTGAGACTATGGATCTTGTAGGTCAGATTCGTCGCATGCGGTCCGAAGCCGAGCGCGCGGTTGAACGGGGTGGGGGTGGCGAGGAACTGCAAGAGTCACTCACTAAGCTTAACACCGATCTATATAGAGTCGAGGAACGTTTGGTGCAGTACCGAGCACGGGCCGGCCAGGATTTGATCGCCCAGCCGACTGCCATCGATAGCAAACTAGCTCGGCTCATGTCATTCGCTTCGATGGCAGATGCACCGCCAACCGAGGGGCAACAACAGTTACTCGACCGACTTATCCTTGGCATCGAGGAGCGGGCCGCAGCTTTGGATGAGATAGCAAACACCACATACGCGGAACTGGTTCGACTGGTGCCATGACTGCCGACCGTTCCGAAGTGTGTTGTTGAGGCCAGTGTCTCCTCCACAGCTTGAGGTCACTTGCCCGCGTGCAGTTGGCCAGATTAGAGCCGGAGTTTGAACGGTCATGAGCAGCCGAAAATTGAAACTGGCAAAGTTATGTCATTAAAACCTGTTCTCACGGGACTCATTGTTTTGTTGGGAGTATCGCTACCCTTCGGGATCCTGGCTCCAAGTCGTGCGACGGCGAACGCACCACATCTTGCCTTGGCCGAATCATGGCCGAAAGCAGATGAGGAACTGGCGGAGTCGCCCGAAGAGGTTCGACTTCGATTTACTCAAGCCCCGCAGATGACTGGGACGTCCCTCCGTCTTCGCCCGGTGGACGCCGACCCGCTCGATATCGGGAAGACAATAGCCACGGCAGAAGACGACAAGATCGTTGTCGCCTCAATTCCGATGCGTCTTGAGTACGGAACCTATGAGGTTTTATGGCGGGCTATGGCCCGGGACGGTCACGTCGTACGCGGCGACTTTCAGTTCGAATTGCGAACTGAAAGATGAGCTTAACGCGGTTGTCTCTCTCCTGTAGCTGAGGACTGTCGCCATGTGGTATGTGCTTGGTATCCTCTCGAGATGGCTGCTTTTTGCCGGTATCCTGACTGCTGTCGGATCACTTGTATTTCGTGGCCTTATCCTTCCAAAACACCCGCTGAGTACCCGGTCGCCCGATGATCTGGATTCCTACGATGTCGTGGCAGGTTCCGCCTACTTTGGAGTCTTTGCGATCTGCCTGTTACTTATAGGATCATTGGGACGACTCGCGGCCCAGTTCGCGGTGTTTCGCGATCCCTACGCGTCATTGACAAGTGAGCTTTCGTTGTTGGTAGGGAGCACCACGTGGGGACAAGCATGGGCCTGGCAAGCTGTTTTCGGCATCGTCGCCTTATTCGCCTTCATTGCGGCAGGAAACCGTAGCAAAAACTTATCATCCGCACTCTGGATTCTAGCAGGACTGGCCGTGTTTGTGCTCGCGCTCACTCCTGCTTTTTCCGGCCACGCTTATGGGTCAGAGCGCTGGACGGTTGCTCTCGTGATTGGAGATTTTGTACATGTGATGGCTGCTGGCGTGTGGCTTGGAACGCTGTTCGTAATAACGGGCACAGTTGTGGTTGCCAAAGGGCGCGGCGACTACGTTCCGAAAGCTGATCTCATCGGGTGGATCGCGTCTTTCTCGCCACTGGCTTTGGCTTCTGCCGCCGCTATTGGCATCACGGGACTTCTCGCCTCATGGGTCCATGTGGATCAAATATCGTCGATGTGGACTTCACCTTACGGTCAGCGCTTGAGTCTAAAATTAGCGGTGTTACTTATTGTGCTCGGTTTCGGTGCGTTTAATTGGAAGCGAGCACAGGGCCGTGTGCAAGCATCGCATGGATCAGGTCGACTGCCTTTGACCGTGGCTATCGAACTGGTTGGAGGGTTGGCAATTCTTTTTGTAACGGCGGTCCTGGTGGCGACCCCGATGCCGGGGGAATAAGAAGCGTTAGATCTCGGTCCGGAGTCGCCGTGGTGACTGTGGTTTAGCGGTCTTTTGTAGTAATCACGATTGCACCAATCCAGCCATCACCCCCATACCGAGCGCTCGCCTCGGAGCGAGATAAGATGTCAATTCTTTGGACCTCGTCGATCGACATCCCTCGAACAACCGAGACGCCATCACCCTGCGGCCGTTCATTGACTAGGACCTGAACCGCGGTGAAGCGACCGTTATTAAGGCTCGTGGAGACCACGTGATCGAACAAAATGACTTCACCCATCCCGGTGAACCGGTCGAAGCGAATTCGTTGATGCTGCCGCAAGAGCTGGTATACGCTCATTTCAGGAAGGTAGAGGAGATCCTCTGCCCGAATAACATCAGCGCTATACGCACGTCCCGACCCACCTCCCGCGAGCGATCCGACTTCGTCATTAACTTCTTCTTCGTTGTCCGCGGTGAGAGATAGGTAGAGGTCTTGCTGAGCTAGGATTGCGGAAGTCGTGTATGGCACAGCTGACCCTCGTCGGTCACCGAAAGAGGCGCGCAGTGAAACCTCACTCTCTTGTGGAAGCCCGCAGAGAGCGAAGAGTCCTTCTAGGCTGGCATCTGCTACGATACGGCGCCGTGCTCCGTCTTGAACCCAACTTGCTGAAACAGAAACACCTGGCACCACTGTGTTAAGATCTGGGTCGGTAACATAGCCAACCACAGCGGCGTCAGTCTCCTCGTTGCCGTCAGGACAGAAGTCCGTAAACTCTTGAGCTACAGCCAAGGATGGAGTTCCCAAAAAGACCGCTGTTAAAATGAATCGCACATTTGAGTACAGCATGCGTACCTCTCAGATTGGAATCGCAGACGCGGGCAGGCGCGCCTTTTTTGCCTGTGCCACTTCCGAACTATTATACAATATATGGAAAAGTCGCTGACGCGGCTGCACTCTAACGGGGCTGGGTTTAACCATCGATTTCAAGGCATTATCAATGACTCCTCATGAAGATTGATCCTAGACCGCCCAGCACCACTCCTGCGCAGGTCGACAACGCGTCTGTTAGTGTGGGAAGGCGTGGGTTCGTTCGTAAGGCGGGGTTTTATGCCGGGGCAACAGTTTTGGCCCCATCCCTTTCGGGACTTCTGGCGTGTGGGCAGCCTTCTTGGAGGAATAGACAGAGCAGGAGTGTCGCCGGGTATGGACCGCTCGTCGAGGTCGGTCCCGAGATTGCCCTGCCTGCGGGGTTTCACTACACGGTTTTGAGTGTAGAAGGGCAATTGATGTCAGACGGGGCCCTGACACCTCGTGCACATGATGGTATGGCGGTCTTTCCGCGAACAGATCGCGTGATTCGATTGGTGAGAAATCACGAGGATTCTACCTTGCCAGGTCGAACTGCACCCCTAGTGAGCCCTGATTTGGCGTACGACCCTCTCGCAGGTGGGGGCACGACTACCCTCGACGTGAGAATTGGCTCTGATGGCCGCCCGACGCTCGAACGAGATTTTGTCAGCCTCGGTGGTACGTTTATCAATTGCGCAGGTGGCCCTACTCCCTGGGGCAGCTGGCTCAGTTGTGAGGAGTCTACGCAGGGAATACCCCGAGGTTGGACCGTTCCGCACGGATACATCTTCGAAGTTCGTGTCGATGCGGGCGCTCCAGAAAAGGCTGTTCCCCTTCGAGCCATGGGCCGCTTCACGCACGAGGCCATAGCGGTAGATCCGCGCACCGGATTTGTCTACGAAACGGAAGATGGCCCCCAGTCTCTAGGAGATGGTCAGCGCCGCTCTGGTTTTTACCGTTTTCGACCTAAAACCCCTGGCATTCTTTCAGATGGAGGGGTTTTAGAGATGTTGGCTGTAAGGGGACGCCCACAGGTCGATATGCGGGTAAATCAGCGAGTGGGTGAGTGGCTCGATGTCGAGTGGCTTCCTATACGCGATCCCGACCCAGTCGATGCCGGTCGCGAACCTGCTGCCGTATTTTTTCAAGGGTATACTAACGGCGCCGCGCGATTCTCTCGGCTCGAAGGATGCTGGTTTGATGACGACAGCGTCTACTTCCATGATTCGACCGGAGGCGATGCCGAGTTGGGTCAAGTATGGCGTTACGTGCCTGAGTCGGAAGCGCTCGTGCTTGTGTTCGAATCTCCTTCTATCGATGTGCTCAACCGGCCAGACAATATCACCGTAAGTCCGCGTGGTGGAATATTGATCTGTGAAGACAACTCAGGCGTGACACACCTGCGCGGCCTAACTCCGGATGGAGAGATCTTCCCGTTCGCTCAGAATATGCTCAATAACAGGGAATTCGCCGGTGCATGTTTCAGCCCTAATGGTCAGACATTGTTTGTGAACATTCAGGGGGATCTGACTGTGGATGGCCCCGGAAATCTCAGTTACACATTGGGTATATGGGGCCCTTGGGAAGGAGGTGTCTTATGAGTGAGTGGTTGGACGTGTGACCATTTTTCTGTCTAAACTGTGTCATGAGTCTAGCAACGTTTTTCAGGGAGCGAACTGCCATTTTTCTTCGAAATCCTGGGGTTGCAATAGGAACCTTTTCTTTGTTCTCGACCGCACTCTCATCATTCTCCTCTGTCTCACACTCGCTGGTTGTTCGGCTCGTACGGCTTCCGTAGTGCCGGCCGGTTCCCCCAGCACAGACTCTTACGCAATTGGTTGGACCCAGACAGGAGTGGCCTCTTGGTACGGTGATCCTTTCCACGGCCGACTAACCGCATCGGGTGAAGTTTATGATATGGATTTGATGACGGCTGCCCACCAAGCCCTGCCGTTTGGCACCCGTATCCGTGTCGATAATCGCGATAACAATCGATCCATTGAACTTGTGGTAAATGATCGTGGTCCATTTGTTAAGAACCGAATTCTCGATGTCTCACGAGCCGGCGCGAGGGCACTGGGCATGATTGGACCCGGAACTGCACAGGTGTTAATTACAATTCTGAAGCCGGGAGGTGATCTAGTATCAGTTCGTGGTGGGTGTGTGATTGTGCAGGTAGCCTCACTTCGCGACCCCGATGCCGCAGAATCGAGGAGGGTTGAAACTGAGCGAGCAGGGTTTACCTCGCGTGTAGAACACAATGATGGGTGGTACCGTGTGGTTGCGGGCCCCTACCGTGAGGCCGAAGAGGCCCGTCGTGCAGCTGACACTCTAGACGGTTTCGTGCGTCGATGCTCCGAGTGACGTAAGCGCCATGGGGTCGTCATTATCATATAGTCATGAAGTGAACTGGAAATGAAAGACAGCTTACGTTGCAAAGTACAGATCTGAGGCGTTGACTGGGCGGATTTGGGTCAGAAGCCATCTGGCGCCCAAGTCCTCTTACAGAAGAGATTGTGTCAACGCATTGCACTATTTGGAGGTTTGGATGGTTCGGAGAAGTCTTATAGCTGGTTTTCTTGGCATTTTGGGTACCTCGACAGGGCCGGTGGTCGAGTCGCTTGACGCACAAGCAGGCCAATATTTTGGGCGTAATAAAGTGGTCTATCAATCCTTCGATTGGGAGGTGTTGAAGACCGAGCATTTTGATGTCTACTACTACGAGGTAGAGGCTGAAGCCGCGCGGCTCCTGGGACGTCAAGCTGAGCGCTGGTATGCTCGCTTATCCCGCGTTTTTGACCATGAATTCCGTCAGCGACAGCCCATTGTTCTTTACGCAGACCACTCAGATTTCGAGCAGACCAATACTTCCGGTCAATTCATCGATGAAGGGACACAGGGTTTCACGGAAATCTTGAAGCGAAGATTGGTGATGCCGATGATGGTCTCGCTTAGTGAGACTGATCATCTTCTCGGACACGAGCTGGTGCATGCGTTCCAGTTCGATATCACGGGGCAGGGGACAGGAGGCCCAAGTCTCGACATACCCGGTGCCATGCGCTTACCACTTTGGTTTATCGAAGGGATGGCGGAATACTTATCGATTGGGCCAATCGACCCGTTCACGACTATGTGGATGCGTGATGCGCTGGATCTAGAGGACGGGTTCCCCAATATACCTGACCTTAACGATCCACAGTACTTCCCCTACCGTTATGGACACGCCGTATGGTCTTATCTTGGTGGCACGTTTGGTGATGAGAAGATTGGACAAATTCTCAACCTCGCGGGCCGGACGGGAGATCCATTTGGTTCGATCGAGATGGTTCTTGAAGTACCGATCAATGATCTCTCCAACCGCTGGAGAAACGAAACAGAGTCATACTTTGCCGAGGCGCGGAACGAGACCCAGAGCCCGGATGCATACGGCCGTCGAGTGGTATATGAGCCAGAGGGAGAGGATGGGATTCTCAATCTTGGGCCCGCCATTAGTCCGGATGGCGACGAAATTATCTACATGTCCGAACGTGATCTGTTCTCGATCGAGATGTTTCTCGCTGATGCTCACACCGGAGAAGTGAAGCGTCGTCTTACGAAAAATATGGTGGACCCACACTTCGAGAGCCTTCAGTTCGTAAGCTCGGCCGGGGAATGGAACCAAGACGGGCGCCATTTCGTTGTGGCGGGGGTGAGCGGAGGGGATGCTGTGATCAGCGTCCTAGATGTTCTAGAGGGCGGGAAAATTGCCCGTGAAGTCAGACTTAACCCGGTCGGCGAAGCCTATACGCCAACTTGGTCTCCGGATGGGACCCGGGTTGCCTTTACGGGCCACCAGAACGGTTATACGGATCTATATATCGTAGATCTAGAGACAGAAGATATTTCCCGACTGACCACTGATAAATATGCTGATCTACAACCGTCGTGGTCGCCGGACGGTCGCTACCTAGCATTCACGACAGATCGGTTTACGACTGATCTTGAGTTGTTGGTTGCCGGCCCTTATCAGATTGCACTCTACGATCTTGAGACGGGTGATATACAGGCACTTCCCGGGTTTGATGATCAGTTCCGGAACTTCAATCCTCAATGGTCCCCCGAAGGTCAGAACCTCTACTTCGTATCGGACCATGATGGGATTTCGAACCTATATCGTCTGGATATGGCAACTCGAGAGCTTCATCTGATAACCGACTTGTGGACCGGTGTCAGTGGGCTAAGCAGCATTAGTCCAGCGATCTCGGTTGCCAAACAGACAGGTGAAGTTGCCTTCAGTGTTAATAAAGGTGGCCCGTTCAGTTACGAAATCTACGTAATTGACGATCCCCAAGTTCTCGTGGGTGAGCCTGCACCGGAAATGCTTGTACAGGTCGATGCGTCAGTGATTCCACCGGTCGAGCGCATATCGCTTGACCACCCTCAGATCCTCCAAAATGCCCGGTTGGGGTTGGTGGATCCGATTACATTCGAAGATGCTGATTACCAGTCCTCGCTCGGTCTCGACTTTGTGTCGAACCCGACTCTAGCATTCGGGGCCAGCGACTTTGGCACATTTTTCGCCGCTGGCGCCAGTGTTTACTGGTCTGACCTGATGGGTAACAAGACCCTACAGACGCTCCTCAACATTAATACGTCATTCGGCAACATTCTCCAGGGGACGGCGGCACTGGTGGGGTACGAAAACCTGTCGTCGCGCTGGAACTGGGCAGTCATCGGTGGTCAAGTTCCCATGGTGCTGCGACAGTTTGGGTATCAAGCTGGGACATACGAGGGTCGACAAGCGATCGAAATAACCGAACTTCGCTTCTTTGAAATCAACCGGCAGATTACGGGTATCGTTGCCTACCCATTCAATCGAAACTCAAGGGTCGAGTTTTCAGGATCGGCTCGTCAGCTCGATTTCGCCGCTAACATTGAGCGGTATGGGACAGATCGGTTTACGGGTGAGTTGTTGTTTCAGGAACAGACGGATCTTCCCAGGTGTGAGAGTACTGAGATCTTCTACCAGAGCTGTGCCCCACAAAGCTTACTCTTTGGTACCGCTAGTGCGGCTCTTGTCTACGATTCATCAATTTATGGAGGAACCAGCCCCATGATGGGTCAACGGTTCCGACTAGAGGTTGAGCCCGCCATGGGTTCCTTGAATTTCGTCACAATGCAGGCTGACCTGCGTCGATATTTCAGAATAAAACCCTTCACCCTTGCAGGGCGTGCTCTCCATGTCGGGCGCTGGGGTGTTGACGGTTCCGATGGTCGTCTTGGACGTATGTACCTTGGTATGCCACAGCTCGTGCGAGGTTATCAAAACACCTCCTTTGATGCTCGGATAGAATGCCAAAGCCCAGCCGCTCAAACAGGTTTCTTCAACTGCCCTGTAATTGAGCAGCTCATTGGAAGTCGTATCGCTGTTGGGAACATCGAGCTGCGGCTCCCGCTCATAGGTGGGATTGGGGTTATTTCGGCCCCCGGGGCTCCGCCGGTAGAGATCGGAGCGTTCTACGACGTCGGTAAAGCATGGAGTACAACTGGCGATCCTAATTGCCAGGGTCAGCCATGCAGTTTCGGAGATCGCGACTGGGTTGCGAGCGCAGGCCTTCTCGTGCGCGCGAATCTTTTCGGGTTTGCCATAGGGGAGATTGACTTTGTTCGCCCCTTCGGGCGACCTGATAAGAACTGGATGTGGCAGTTCAGCCTCAGTGGTGCTGGCTTCTAATTGAGATCTCGGCAGGAAAAGCTAGAAAAGGGCGGTCTAGGGGGTATCTTCTCCCGTGGCATCTGATGTCTGCACGCACGCACGCAGGTCGCTCGCCGTGTAAAGCACAATGGTTTCAAGACCGGTTTTCTCTAGTGCAGCCCGACCCCCTTCCTCGCGGTCGACCAAGCTGAGTACGCCAAGGACCTTGCCACGGGCATGGTCCACCGCTTCACACGCCTTAAGTGCTGAACCGCCCGTGGTGATGACGTCTTCGACGACGATCACGCTTGCACCAGGCTCGAAACAACCCTCGATAAGCCGGCCTTTTCCATATTGCTTTGTTTCCTTTCGGACCGAAAATGCATGGAGCGGATTGCCCGAGCGCCAGCTTTCTCCTGCGATTGCATAGGCTACGGGGTCGGCGCCCATCGTGAGCCCCCCAATTGCGTCCGGCTTCAGATTTGTGGCTCGGATCGCATCCAACCCGACCTCTCCGATGAGCACTTGGCCCTGAGCATGCATCGTTGTAGTTCGACAATCGATGTAATAATCGCTTCTTCGTCCGGAAGAGAGTGTGAAATCCCCCAGTCGAAATGACCGATCGGCCAGTAACCTGCAGAGCTGCTCGTGCGGAGAGCTCAGTGGAACCTCCCTGTAGAATTTAGTTAAGTTAACTCAGTGCCTCGCTGGATTCCTTATCGCATTGAGCACAAAGTCCGTAGAGTTTGAATTGTCTCGTCAGAATGCGAAATCCTTTCTGTTTAGCCACTTCGGATTGCACGCGATCCAAGTCATCACGATGGAACTCTTCGACTACACCACACAAGGTACAGATGAGGTGATCATGGCGTGCAGGTCCGATGCGTGTCTCATATCGCTTGAAACCTTCATCAAAGTCGTGCTCACTAGCGAGCCCGACCTGAACTAGTAGGCCCAGTGTTCGATAGACTGTGGCTTTTCCTACATGTGCACCTCCATCTCGTAGACGTTCGATGATCTCGTCGGCCGACAATAGTTGGCCCGAAGCAAAGAGTGTGCGTGCTACTATTTCACGCTGGTTTGTGACTGGGAGTTGGTGCTTCTGAAGCGCAGCCCGGAAAAGGCTGAGCGTTATGGCGGCACACCCAAGGGGTGGTCGGCGCGTGACGACATTGGTCATTTTGTCTAGGGGGAAAATGTTGAATCGAGGGTCCATAGACCCGTTCTCATGCTATTGAGAAGATAAAGATGTCATGTGGCCTTGCAACTCGTTCCCCAGCACTACTGCAGCTGCTACTTTTAGTTGAACCGAATCAGCCTTGGTCACGAAAAGAAACATAGCTTGAACTTGTATCCCACTGACTAGGTAGGGACTACGGGCAGGTTATGATTGGTGGTCTGGAGAGCGGCGTTCGCGGCATTTTTTCTTTGTTGTTCACCGTATACGGCTTGAGAAGATGAAAAACATACGAGAATGGGTGTTAGGGTTCGTCGCGACTGGTTTGTTGGCGTGTGGACCGGTGGACGCAGGGATTCGCGATACTAGCCTGGACAGACAGGGTCCAGCTGCGGCGGAAGAGACGGGCGCGTCGCTGGATATCCGTGTTCCAATTCGGGTGGCGGGCGTCCAGATCCAGGTAGAGATTGCGGATGAGCCGGAGGAGCACTCACGTGGACTGATGTTTCGCGAGTCGATGGAAGAAAACCACGGTATGCTTTTCGTCTACACGACCGAGCAGACGCGAGGGTTCTGGATGAAGAATACTCTGATTCCTCTTGACATTGCATATGCAGACCGGGAAGGGCGAATTGTCGACATCCAGCAAATGGAGCCACAGGTCACCGATACACATATGTCGAAGGCACCTATGACATACGCCCTCGAAATGAACCAGGGTTGGTTTGAAGCTAATGGTGTTCGTGTCGGCGATCGGATTGAGTTCTAGGCGGCAGAGCAAACCCGATGCCTTCACGCCTACCCCCACGCACTAGGAGAAACCTCGAGTGACCGGAGATCGCCGGATCGAGAAAGATTCGATGGGTGAGATGCACATCCCATCGAATTGCCTGTATGGCGCCCAGACGGAACGAGCTAGGCGAAACTTCCCCATCTCAAACCTGCAGTTCGGACGCGGATTCATTCAAGCGTTGGGAGCGATAAAGCTCGCCGCCTCGAAAGTGAATCAAGAGCTTGGTCTCCTTGATCACGAAATTGGAGCCATAATTGAGCAAGCAGCTGAGGAAGCGATGGTCGGCGACCTCGATGAGCATTTCGTATTAGACATTTTCCAAACTGGCTCCGGAACCTCGACGAACATGAATGCGAATGAGGTGATAGCGAATCGGGCAATCCAACTTGTGGGTGGTGAAGTAGGGTCTCGCATGCCCGTGCACCCCAATGACCACGTAAACATGGGTCAGTCGTCTAACGATGTGATTCCAACGACGTTGCATGTGTCGGCGCTAGTAGCCATCGAACGAGAGCTCCTACCAGCGCTCCGTGTGCTTCACGATGCACTGACGGATAAAGCAAAAGAGTTTGATGACGTGGTTAAGGCTGCCCGGACACACCTTCAGGATGCAACACCTATTCGGCTGGGTCAGGAGTTCGGAGGATACGCGAGCCAGGTCGCGAACGGTATCCGCCGTGTGGAGTCTACTCGCGAATCGCTTTCCGAACTCGCGATTGGCGGTACCGCTGTAGGTACCGGCATAAACACACACGCCGAATTTGGCAGCCGTGTTGCGAGAGTCTTGAGTGAACTTTTTGATATAGACTTCAAAGAAGCCTCCAATCACTTCGAAGCACAGGGTGCACGCGATGCGGTGGTAGAGGCCAGTGGATCCCTCCGTACGGTGGCGGTCAGCCTCATGAAGATTGCGAACGATCTCCGTTGGCTCTCTTCAGGCCCACGTACTGGGCTGGGGGAAATCACACTGCCGGCAGTCCAACCTGGATCTTCCATTATGCCGGGGAAGGTGAACCCGGTCATGGCCGAATCCTTGTGTCAGGTGTGCGCCCAGGTGATTGGTAATGACGCGGCCATTGTAATCGGAGGACAGTCCGGGAGTCTGGAACTCAATGTCATGATCCCCGTTATGGCCCATAATCTCTTGGAAAGCATCCAGATCCTATCCACGGTATGCAGTGAGTTCACCGACCGGTGTGTTCGCGGAATCACGGCAGATGAGGAACAAGGCCGCCACAACGCCGAAGCAACAGCCGCCCTTGCCACCGCGTTGGCCCCTGTGATTGGGTACGATAAAGCAGCCGAACTTGCCAAGCGTTCGCTTAAAGAAAACCGAACTCTACGTGAACTAGTTATGGAAGAGGATCTCGTCGATAAGCATGAGATTGATCGCATCCTTGATCTTCGAGCGATGACAGAACCTGGTACCACCTAGGGCTCACAGTTCAGATCAGAAACGGGCTAGCGCCGTCTCCCTTACACAGGCAAGAACGTGTTATGGCGTCAGGTTATCAGGGAGAAGTCGGTTCACGGTGAAGGTTGCTAGTCGGTACACTTCAGAACCGGCAGTGTGTCGGACGAGCCAGTCTCCCTGTTCTTCATCCTGAATCAAGAGAAGAGAGAGCGCTGGGGTTTCTTCCATTGCGGCCTCTTCGGTCGAATAGAACACGTCTACAGCTGTCTGTGCTTGAGAAAAATCCGCTGCTGCCGCTTCCTCCTCTGACGTGAACGCAGTTAGCGATAAGTTTGGCAGCAGCCCGAGGATTCCTTGCAGGGCTGCGCTGTCTGCCACTGCCTCGCCAGCCGTCCAGCCTGAATCACCGCGGTGGAGGATGGTCTCTGTCCCCTCTCGTTGTAGGACGATCTGACGCACCTGTGCGGTGTCGATCGCTGCGATCGTTCGAGGTCGCCAACCATCTCGTTCGCGATTCAGGTAGCCACATACCGGGCTGTCTAGCCGAAAAACGGCGTCCATTTCCGGAATTCGGACAAAGTATCCCGCTCCTCTGATGTCGCGGATCCCGAGGTAAAACTCTAGAGGAACAGGATCATCTGTGTATACAGAGATGCGGCGTCCAGATTCGGATACCCCCATCCTGTTATGATTCGTGGGATTTCGCGCAACCAAAACGTCCGAATACAGGTTGGGCAGAACTTCGAGCAGATTCTCCACCTTCCTCTCGTCCGCCCGGTAACCGTCGACAGTCCAACCATTTGACCCGTGCTCTAGTCGGATCGTACCTGCATTATCGGGCTCAACGATATCGATCCGCGTTACGGTGTCTTCAAGCACGAATCGAAATCCATCCCCAACATCGATCGAGCCACCACTTCCATCATCCCTGAAGATCCGTGGCAGATACAAGAGCACTGCGGCGCCAAGCACAATTGCGATCAGCTTAAGCTGTTTATTGTTCATAACAGTGCTCCACCCGCTTCGAAGTTACGCTGCTGGATACCACGACGGCGTGCAACGCGCATGACTCCGAACAAGATGAATAGCAATGGAACTCCCACCATGTTCCCGTACCGAGCGGCGTCGCTAAGCACGTCACTCTCGAACAGCAGTTGCGGTGGAGCGCGGTTCTTGGAGCGTATGGTGATCAGTGCTTCGTCCTGTGCCAACCAGTCGATGGCGTTTTGGAAGAAGGTCATTCCAGCAAGACCGAACTGTGAGCTCTGAAGCAGTTCGTCCTGAATGAATGCCGGTGAGCCCACCAGGACAATCCGTCCGGCACCAGGTTCATTGTAGGCCACCGCGAGAGTTTCGGCTTGGAGATCCTCGGGTTGGATCACCGTCTCCCAATCCTGTGTTGGATCGATAGATACAGGTGTCCGCAGGCGGCCTGCGATATCGGTCGTCGTGAGGAGTGGCGTCACCCACGTACTGTCTTCGACCTCGATTTGAATAGGGCTGGCCCAGCGAAGAGGTACACTCCTGATGCCGTTTACAATGGCGTGTTCTGCCGCTGGTTGTCCCAGTGGCCACAAGGGATATGGGTAAAACACGGTTCCAAAGCTGGAAGGAGCAGGAACTTGTTCGCTCGATTCAATATCGAAGGTCGCCGACGGAACTATCCCGAGTCCTTTGCTTTCGAGCAGGGCATCGAGCGTTGGGTGAAAGGCTGGTCCACCGTACAGCGACTGGAAATCCACCTGTATTCCCGAAACCATGATCATCAGGCTGCCACCTTGATCAAGGAACTGCCCCAAAAGCTGTCCTTCGTGAGGGGCAAGTGGCGTCGTGTTGCCCGCGATCACGACCACGTCAAATGAATCAGGTACAGAGATCTTCGTCGAGTCCAGGGTGAACGTCTCAATCTTGTATTCTTCACCCAGGCGGCCTGACGCCAACCGCATCTGATTACTTGCATTGAACTCACCATGACCCTCCAACATACCGACGATGGAACGGGTTTCCCGCGTCATGGATCGGATTATCGAAGCTAGACGGTACTCCAAATCGTTCGTTTGGCGAACGAGCGGTATAATTTCGCTCTCGCCGGCGAATTGGATTGCCAGACCAAAATAGCCCTCACGGATCGACATCTCACCTTGACCGATCACGTTGAACTGGGCTGCATTTATGCCCAAACGTGAAGCCTCTTCCTGTGCGTTTGTATCTTCGTCCGGGTCAAGCCTCACGAAGTTGATGTTCCCCCCCCCGGCCGCGTCGAAATCTCGTAAGAGATCATCGACACTCCGGCTTACAGGGGTCAACTCCGGAGGGAGTTCGGCCGACTGGAAGAGTTTAATGGTTACCAGGTCCTCTAACTCCTGGAGAAGTTCGCTCGTTGGTTTGGATAGCGTGTAAAGCTTTCCGGGCGTGAGGTCTAGTCGTCCTCTCAGCTGAGCCCCCGCAAGAGCCGCGAAGATGGAGATGCCGACGAGCCCCAGCACTCCGAGCTTAAGGCGGCGGTATGACTCACGCTCGCGGCTCAGACGCTCGCGCATCACAGAGAAATATGTGAGCGACATGAAGGCTGCCGTTACGGCGGCAAAGTAGAGTATGTCTCGGAGATCGATAACTCCACGTGCAACGTTCTCGAAGTGCCCTAAGATACCAAGTCGCGTTGCGATCACGGCCAGGAAGCTAGGTAGCGTTAAGACTACTGAAGGAAGCCCGATCATGTAGAGTACGAACGAGATTGTGACGCCCAAGATGAAGGCGGTTACCTGATTTCGGGTTAGAGCAGAGGCGAATAGCCCCACCGATATCATCGCCGCAATAAGAAAAGCAGAACCCAGATATTGCGAGAACATGACGCCGACCTGGATGTCTGCACCCCACGACAGTCCAACAGGAATCCCTAATGTTCCTGCCATGGCGATGAGGAGGAACAGGTAGACACCCACGAATTTACCGATCAGGAATTCCAATACTTCAACAGGTTGAGCCAGGACCAGTTCTAGTGTTCCTGCTTCTCTCTCTTCGGCCAGTGAGCGCATGCACACCGCAGGAATGAAAAAGAGAAACAGCCAAGGGAGAAGGCCCAACATGGGTCGCAGGGAGGCCTCGTTTAGTAAGAATGCATCCCGGAAAAAGAAAAAGAAGTTGATGACCAGAAAGATGACAAGCAGGATGTAAGCAGTGGCGTGATTGAAGTAACTGCCTAACTCACGGCACGCGATTGACCAGATACGAGCTTTCATCGTTCTGTCCCCATTGGCTTCGATTCTGTGTCCCCTGGTGCTTCGTTTGAATCATCATGTCGCCCGTCTTCTGTCGAGCTAGCGGTAAGCTCTCGAAATAGATCTTCCAGGCTCGCCTGTTCCAGGTGTAGTTCCCAAAGTGGCCAGCCTCGCGCGGCGGCCAGCGAAGCTATGTCGGGCCTGGGGTCTGTACCACTTGTACCCTGCACCACGAACTGCGGCCGGTTGGTCTTACTGGGCGATGGTTTGACACTGCTAACCGATGGAACAGACTCGAGTGCGTTCTGTACCTCTTGTCCCAGACCATCCAACTCAACTATCACGCGAGCACCACCATGTCCCTCAACTAATGAATCAACGGAACCGTCGGCTACGATTTTACCCTCACTTATGATGACAACTCGAGAGCATGTATTCTGCACTTCTTGCATGACATGTGTACTAAGGAGGACGGTTCGCTCGGAGCCCAGGTGCGTAATCAGACTGCGGATTTCGACTCGTTGGTTTGGGTCGAGCCCTTCAGTTGGTTCATCGAGGATCAAGATCTCCGGTTCAGATAAGATTGCTTGTGCTAGTCCGACCCGCTGACGATATCCCTTGGACAATTGACTGATTGGTCGATAATAGACGTCTTCGATGCCCGTGTTAGATACAACAGAATCGGTGCGCGATCGGATTTCCTCTGCACCCATCCCGCGGAGGCGACCCATAAACGTGATGTATTCTCCCGCCAGCATGTCCTGATACAACGGATTAGTTTCGGGCAGATATCCGATTCTCTGCCGAATTTCCGCCGGGTGTTCTGAAATTGATAGGCCATCAATGTTGATTGTTCCTGCGTCAGGCTCGAGCTGTTGGGTAAGAAGTCGCATGGTCGTGGTTTTGCCCGCTCCGTTTGGACCGAGGAAACCAACAACCTCACCTCGATCAATCGAAAAGCTTACCTCATCCACAGCACGCGTTTCTCCGAACGTCTTCACGACATCGGTTAGTGCTACGAGTGACATAGATTCTCACCAGTTGAGGTGTTCATGCGCTCCCGCGAAGTCATCAAAAAATCTCTCCAGTTAAATATGTTCTTGTCCCGAACCTTTGTACAAAAGAGTATGGAACATGATCGCGAAATTAGGAGCTGTCAGCGACGAGTCAAGATTTTCCAGAACAGAACACAGCTCAAAATGCTACTTTCCTTTACTATGGGCTTCTCTATTACACAGAGGTGGTCACTACTGAGTGGGGGGAAGTATTGCCTGATCTTAGCCTTGTGAGCGCTGTTGGCGGACCCTTGGAGTTATGGTTTTATTTGAGTCTTTCCCAATCTGAAACACAAACTACGGTCTGGATTTGTGAACCAGGTTTTTGATGCAGGGAGACGTCTACTTGGGCTGATGTTCGTTGCACTTGTCGCCGTGCCCGCGTTCTTTGTGCTCAACGCAGGAGAATCTACTCCTGAGGATCTCATGCGGCGCGCAGGGGCCGAACAGTGGGAATTTACCTGGGGCTTGGTTGCTGGGTGGTGGGTACCCATCGTCCTTTTGGCCAGTCTTGGCATCGCTCTAGTCACGCGTGGACGAATCTCCCGCGCGGCAGCCTCGTTAGGTTCACTTATAGCCCGTCCGCCCCGGTGGTTAGTAGCCACCATCATCGGAGGCATCGGGGCAGCACTAACCATATGGGTCTCGAAGTTCGTCTTTGATGGACGAACAGTAGTGAACGATGCCAGCGTGCAGCTCATCCAGGCACGTTACTTCGCTGCCGGACAGCTATCGGGTCCGCCACTCGCTATGCCTGAGTTTTGGTCGATCCAGTTTATGATTCAAACAGCTGCTGGCTGGGTGTCTCAGTACCCGCCTGCGCACGCTATGGTGCTCGCAGCGGGTTTTGCCCTTGGTGCGCCCTGGGTTTCGATGGCTATTGCGATGGCGGTCATGGGCTTTTGTCTGGTCCTTTCGTTCGAGCGTCTTCTTCCTGGGAGGATAGGTGTTGCACGGCTTGCAGCACTTTTCAGCGTTTGTAGTCCGCTTCTGCTAGCACTCGCCGGGAGTTTAATGAACCATGCGACCGTTGCAGCCTTTGCTGCTGTCGCACTCTATCTCGCATTGCGAGCCGAGGATGGGACCGCACTCTGGTCTCTAGGCGCGGGTGCGGCGGTTGGGGCCATGGTGATGACACGTCCAGTCTCCGGCCTTGTGATAGGGGTAGTTGTAACAACAGGAATCTGGTTTACATCGATTAAGAGACATCGGCGATCAACCATAAAATCCGAGATTGGTAAACCGGATTTGGTCAGTGATCAGACTCCGAGCTACGGTTTGAATTGGACATGGCTCGGGAAACGGCTTGGTTGGTGGTCCTTAGGCGGCCTGCCGTTTGCGATCGCATTTGGTTGGTTTAACACACGTTTTTTTGGAGCCCCCTTAAGGCTTGGATATGTGGCGGCCTCCGGGCCGAACCACGGTCTTGGATTTCACGAGGATCCATGGGGTCGTATGTATGGGGTAACACACGCTATCGGATATACTTCCGCAGAGCTCGTTTCACTTGGACGTGAGCTTCTTGGAACCCCGTTTCCAATAGTCGCACTTGTCGGTGTATTCCTGCTTTTTGCCCCCAAACTAACTCGGGGCGAGCGTATCTTTCTTGCCTGGGCTTCCTTGCCGGTTTTGGCAAGTGCGCTGTACTGGCACCATGACCTCATCTTTGGACCGCGTATGCTTGGTGAGGCTGTACCCGCTTGGTGTGCCATCTTTGTTCTGGCTGCCCTAGGACTTGTTCGTATTGTTCGTCTGCAGTGGTTTTCGGACTGGCTTACACTCGTCTTACTCACGGCTCTCACCTTCGGAGCGTTACGTGGGGCGCCGGAACGCTTATCCCGACACTCGGCACGGTTAGCTCCGCGCGCGATCGTCGATGTGTCAGGCCCATCGCTAGTCTTTGTTCACGAACCTTGGGCAGACCGCGTGGGTGGGATGTTAGCCGGCGGTGGGCTTCGGCTCGACAGTGTCCGGACATTACTCACCCGATTCCATCCGTGTCAGCTTCAGGCGTCGATGGCTGGTCTGCCCTTGTCTGAGATGAACACCCGTTGTCAGCGTGATTTTGAATCGGACTCTCTTGGTTCTTTGGGACTTACGAACTATCTATGGCTTGATGATCTGCCCGGCCTGCCGCCGAAGGGACCACTCTGGGTTCGCGATCTTGGACCGGAAGAAAACGCACGCCTCATAGAGGCGTACCCGGACCGTTTCCCCCTCTTCTTGCTCCCCGATGATGAAAGCGGAGACTGGAGCGTGGTACCATACGATCTTGGTGTCAGTACGTTATGGAGCCCGCTTCCCTCGACTCCGGTGTCCGATGAAACGGTAGGTGGTCTGGGGTCTTAAGATTGGTTTCCAATCTTCGGATTAGTCTGCAGAGAACGAGGTATCGAAGGCTCTGTCGGTGGGTGCTAATGACATCGCCCGGACCTGTTCACAGGCTTCGCGGGCGCCATACTCGCGATCTAATCCGCTGTCCTCCCATTCGATTGATAGGGGCCCGGCGTAACCAATTCGGTTTAGCGCTCGCATGATCTCCTCAAAGTCGACCCGTCCTCGCCCGATGGACCGGAAGTCCCACGCTCGATCGACGTGTCCGAACTCAAGGTGCCCCCCGAACGTTCCTGATCGCGTGGGCACGTCGGACCACCATACGTCCTTCATGTGGACATGGTAGATGCGGTCCGCAAAATCGTATAGGAACTGGATGTAATCCACGCCCTGATAAGCAAAGTGGCTTGGGTCATAATTGAAACCGAACGTTTCCCGGTGAGAGACGGCCTCGAGCGCCCGTTCTGCGGTCGACAAATCAAAGGCAATTTCAGTGGGGTGAGCCTCCAGCGCGAATTTTACCCCGGCCTCATCAAACGCGTCGAGGATGGGGTTCCACCGGTCGGCGAACTCCTGAAACCCGGCGTCGACATACCCGGCTGTATGCGGTGGAAAGGCGTATGCTGCAGCCCAGATAGGACTCCCAGTGAAACCTGTAACGACAGGCACTCCTAGTTTTGCCGCTGCCTCTGCTGTCCTCCGCATTTCGCTTGCTGCGCGTGTCCGTACTCCCTCTGGGTCGCCATCGCCCCAGACTCGATCTGGTAGGAGAGGTTGGTGACGTTCATCGATGGGGTCGCACACTGCTTGCCCGACGAGGTGATTCGAGATCGCATGGACACTCAGTCCATGTGTAGATAGCAGGCTGCGCTGATTTTCAACATACTCCTTCTCTTCTGTCGCGCGGACCACATCGAAGTGATCTCCCCAACACGCAAGTTCAAGCCCGTCGTATCCCCAGGTTGCCGCCTTTTCAACGAGTGTTTGTAGAGAAAGATCAGCCCATTGGCCTGTGAAAAGCGTTATTGGTCTTCCCATCATTGAGAGGGCTCCTGCGGTGGTGTATAGCGTGCATCAACCCAGCCACCCAATCGTGTGCTCTCCAGCGCCCGTTCGATAAAGTGAACTCCCCTTGCCCCATCCCACACGGTTGGAAAGTCGAGGTCGGCTGTTGTGGGATGGCCCCCGGCCTTTCGCGCTTCGATTGTCCGTACTGCGTTTTGGTACAAGTTCGCAAAGCCTTCAATGAAGCCTTCGGGATGCCCTGGCGGGAGACGTGAGCAGTGCTGGGCCATTTCACTAAGCTCCGCGGTGCCTCGTCGAGAAATCGTCGTCATATTGTCAATCTTGAGCATCAATGTCTCTGGCTCTTCCTGTCTCCATGCGATCGAACCTTCAGTCCCATAGACGCGTAATGTGAGGCCATTCTCTTCACCGTAGGCAATCTGTGATGCTATGAGTGTTCCTCGCGCGCCATCACTCCACCGAAGAAGCAGACTTGCATCATCGTCGAGTTCTCGTCCTTCAACAAATGTAGTCAGATCTGCATATAGCTCTTCGACCTCTAGGCCGGTCACATAGCGGGCAAGGTTATGGGCATGGGTCCCGATGTCTCCTAACGCCCCTGCGATGCCAGCTTGAGTCGGGTTGGTACGCCAAACGGCTTGCCGTTGTCCTGTTTGTTCGAGAGGAGTGGAGAGCCATCCCTGTATGTATTCGACTTGGATACGACGAACCCGGCCTAGTCGTCCTTCGCGGACCAGCTGGCGGGCTTCTTTAATCATTGGGTACCCTGTGTAGTTATGTGTAACTACGAATACGGATCTGCCCTCCGCTACCACACGGCATAGTTCCTCGGCATCCTCCAGGGTGGTCGTGAGGGGCTTGTCGCAGACTACGTGAAACTCTGCTTCGAGAAATACGCGAGCGATATCGAAGTGTAAGTGATTAGGGGTGACGATCACCACGAAGTCGATGCCATCCTCCCGGGCCGCCTCAGCTTGAGCCATCTCTTGATAGGTCCCATAGATTCGGTTGGGATCAAGACCCAACTCATGCCCTCTGGTTTTTGACTTTGCGGGATCGGATGAGAACGCGCCAGCCACGAGCTGGGCCTGTCCATCCAGGCCGGCAGCCATCAGGTGTACTTCCCCTATAAAGGAGCCTGGACCGCCCCCTACCATTCCAAAGCGCAGCATGTTGTAACTACACTCCTTCTTCGATACGGGTCACACGGTACCCGCCTGTCCGTCGGTCCTGTACGAAGAGCAACCCGAAGATGAGAATCAGTGCACCCGTGAATGGGAGGATATACCGGAAAGAGGCACGCCCACCATAGTTTTCTGAAGGTCCAAGGATGGCACCAGCACGGTCGACAAGGTCGTCTGGGCCGCCCGAGTTGAGAATGGCCCGAAGCGCATTAGCGGTCATCAGTTCTGGCAGTGCTCCATCTACACTCATGCGCGCTATTACATCTTCAACCGCAAAACTGGCTGCGGCCAAATCCGAGTCGTTCGTTTCGTCGGGTGAGGGGAATGAAGCCTCAACGTCGTGTAAAAGTTCGGTTGTCTCGGCCAACGGGAGCTGTTCGTGCCCGAGTTCGTCTGCGATCCGACCCATCCACGGTGTTGTAATAAGGCCCACACTTGCCATACCGATGGCGCCCATAAGCCCAAGCCCGAGTGCGCCAGAGCGGGGTATGCGTTCTGAAACGAAGCCAAGCATGGTCGGCCAAAAATAGCAAATTCCAACAGCGAAAATTGTGGCAGATGTGAACGCGACCAAAGTCGTTCCAGCGTAGCTAAGCCATAAGAGACCAAAGAAAGACACAACTGCGCTGGACAGGAGGACGCCGGTGGGGGAGAATCGTTTTATCGCGAAACTTGCCTTGTACCGAAGCACCGCCATAATCCCGTTGATCCAAGCGAGGACAAGGATACCAGGGATCCCGCCGGCCTCCAGTACAGGTGGAACCCATCGGTTCGGCCCCAGTTCAGTCGAGGCCGTGATCACCATGCAAAATAGCATGAGTAGCATTAGCGGGGTCGTGAGTGTTACCCGAAACATCTCCCGCATACTCACGCCAGCCTGGACTCCTTCCGTGGATGGGAATGTCTCGCGCCGGATGAGCCACCCGTATGTGAGCGTAGGCAGGATGATCAAACAAACCTTTAGTTGCCACGCATCAAGTCCGATCTGATCGAGCGCGTAGGCAAGTACAGATCCGATGACAATTCCTCCGGGGAACCACATATGGAACTGATTTAGTTTGACCGTTTTGTTGTCAGGGTAAAGCGTTGCCACAAGTGGGTTACACGCAGCTTCGACTAGGCCGTTACCCAGCGCGAGCGTCAGCGCCCCAAAGAACAACGGCCAGAAACCGCCCGAGAAGACGAGAATTATTGCGCCTGCGAGGTGACATAGGAATGCCAATCGGAGCAGCCGGCGCATACCGAGCGTGTCGCAGAAGGGGGCAAACAGGAGTTGTGATACCGCGAAACCCCAGAGGCCGGCGCCACCAATCCACCCGATCTCAAGGTTTGACAGCGTGAACTCACGCTTGAGCGTGAGCATGATCGCACCGATGACGGCAAACGTCACCGAAGTAGCGACCAATGAGACACAGCTTGCGACGAACAAGCGTTGAGGCCGGACTTGTCCTGTAGCTACTTGCAATTGAACTCCTGATTAAAGTCCAACGCCACGCTAGCGCGCGGCCACAAAGGTCCGCAACGGCCGCGTTGTTCTCGTCTAACTACGTACTCTACCAGATCTTAAGGAAAAGTGACTATGTTTCGTGTAGTCCTAATCAGGAGGATACCATGAAACGACTCGCTTTGATCGTCTCCATACTCGTGATGTTCACAGCTGAAAACTTGTCGAGCCAAACCACGACGGCGTATTCGCCGGATGCTCTGACCACAAGTGACTACGCTCGTGCTGAGCAGTTTGTCTACTGGAACGCCGAGAAGTTGACAGCTGGGACATCGGTACAACCGAAGTGGGTTGATGACAACCGGTTTTGGTATCGAAACCAAGTTTTCGGCGGACATGAGTTCATTATGGTCGATGCGGGTGCCCGTACACGACGACCGGTCTTTGATCATGACCAACTGGCAGCAGCATTGTCAGAGGCAGGAGAGGAGAACTACGAGGCTGGGCACCTTCCCTTCGACGAATTCGAGTTTACAAGCTCAGGCGAGATCCAGTTTTGGACCGATACTTTCGAGCGCTGGCAGTGCGATATCCTGTCCTATAGCTGCAGTGGCCCCGATTCGGTAGCGCGGGTTACGGATGAAATAAAATCAAACGATGGTGCGCACACAGC
This sequence comes from uncultured Gemmatimonadota bacterium, assembly GCA_964480515.1. GTDB lineage: Bacteria > Gemmatimonadota > Gemmatimonadetes > Palauibacterales > Palauibacteraceae > Palauibacter. The sequence continues at coordinate 231,165 of CAYZOT010000001.1, read as the reverse complement.
GTTTTCACGCGGCGAAAACCTTTGGGTACGAGACACGTCAACGGATGAAGAACGTCAACTGTCACAGGGCGGAGAGCTTCACTACGGCTATGGCGTCGTTCCTGAGGGGTGCTGCGCAGGGATTACAAACCGGCGTAGCGGGGACAAGCCTGCACCGGTCCTGCCGTGGTCGCCCAACGGACGTCGAATCGCGACTCACCGCTATGACGAGCGTGACATAAAGGATCTCCACTTGCTTGAGGCGGCTGTCGGACGGCCGATTCTTCATAGCTATCGGTATGCGATGCCGGGGGATTCAGTGATACCTCAGTGGGAGCTTTACGTGTTCGATGTCGAAACTGGTGAAGGGGTGCGCGCCGATCGTGCTCCCATGGTGGCGCGGTCTATTGGTCGCGGGAATGATAATGCCGGACCGACTTGGACGAACGTTCAGTGGAGTTCGGATGGTGAGCGCGTCTTTTTTGTAGATGGGACGCGTGATTACAAGACTCAAACACTAATGGAGATGGATGCCTCCACTGGAGTTTCCCGGTCCGTAATTGTCGAAAATGGGGATACATACGTTGAACTCAACCAGCTCACTTCACTCACACCGAACTGGCAGGTGCTTGATAACGGCCGTGAAGTTGTGTGGTTCTCAGAACGTGATGGTTGGGGACACCTATATTTGTACAATGTAGAAAATGGTCAACTCAAGAATCAGGTCACGAGCGGTTCCTGGCTTGTGCTCGACCTGCTTTACGTAGACGACGAATCCCGTCAGGTCTACTTCACAGCCGTCGGTCGTGAACCGGATCGGGATCCTTATACTCGGCATCTGTACCGAGCTTCGATTGATGGTGGTGGGGTCACGCTTCTTACGCCTGAGGATATGGATCATGAGGTGAGCGTGTCGCCGGGGGGACGGTTCTTCGTAGATACGTATTCCCTGCGCTCTGAGGCTCCGATGACCGTTCTCAGAGATGTCGAGGGTCGTGTTCTAATGACTATCGAGGAAGCCGATATCGATCCGCTCCTTGAGGCTGGTTGGGAACCTCCCGTTCGTTTTGTTGCGAAGGCACGTGACGGCGTGACCGATGTGTATGGATACCTCTGGCTCCCGCCGGACCGGGAAGAGGGGATGCGCTATCCGATCATCGACTACGTTTACCCAGGCCCACAAATAGGGCCCATTAGGTCGCCCGGGTTCACAACTGGGCCCCGAGGGCAGGGACATGCGTTTGCAGAACTCGGGTTTGTTGCCTTTTCAGTTGACGCGATGGGTACGCCATTTCGATCGAAGGCGTTTCATGACATCTACTATGAAGATATGGGAGACAATGGCATCCCAGATCATATTTCAGCACTCAAGGAGTTGGCGCTCACATATCCGGTCGACCTGGATCGTGTCGGAATTTTTGGGCACTCAGGGGGCGGCTTCGCTTCGACGGACGCCATTCTTAGGCATCCGGACTTTTTCAAGGTGGCTGTTTCGGGCGCCGGGAACCATGATCAGCGTGGTTACAGTTCGAAGTGGGGTGAGAAGTACCAGGGCCTGCTAACCCACAACGGTGATGGTACCGACAGCTTCGACTCGCAGGCGAACCAAAACCTGGCTGCAAATCTGAAGGGAAAGCTGTTACTACATTACGGGACGCTCGACGATAACGTCCATCCAAATATGACCATCGTGGTGGCAAACGAACTCATGAAGCATAACAAAGATTTCGACATGCTCGTGTTTCCGAATCGGAATCATGGATATGCCCGTGAACCCTATCTGATCCGGCGAACGTGGGACTATTTCGTAGAGCATCTCATGGGATCAAAGCCACCACGAGAATACAAGTTGGTCCAGCCCAACTGAATCCGATGCGGTTTGCTCAAACAGGGTTCCGAGTTCCTCCACCTTGTCGAGGTACGAGAACCCGCGCACGTTCAGGCGGACGTTTCGGAAACTGACCGGAGGACTCTATGCAGCGCGTGAAAACTCGAACACTATCAATCTCGTCTTTGATGCTTACGGGATTGATTGCTTGTGGGCCTCAAGAGGCGATGGATGCCAGAGGTGCGTCCGATGACGATCCTGTGGCAGCACTCATTGCACGCGGTGAATCTCTTGAACTCCCGACGCAGTGGGATCCGCCTCCTGGAGAGCCGATTGTTCACCACACGTCTGGGTTCGCGAAGACGTTGTGCTCGGCTGTCTTTATCACAGGTCTAGATTGGCGTGATGCTGCGGCGAACGTGGGTGGTTTTACCAGCCCCTTCGATCAGCGGTCTGCAGTGGTCGATACGGTGGTGGACTTTGAGAACAAGAGCGTGAGTCTGACACTCGGATCAGGGATTGTTCGTTCCGCCAAGCTATATGGAAGTCAAGGTTGTATTACGCACCCGCTGGGAGAGGACTCCATCTACTTCGAACCCTCTGTTGTCGAGCCAATGACCCCGGATCCAGAGACAACCCCGTGGCCAATGGGTGACGTTTTACCCGATATGCCTGCCCCGTCCGAAATCGATATGGCCAAAGTCAATGAGGCTGTCGAGATCGCGATGGATCAGGAAGGGAAGACACTTGGCTTTGTAGTCACATACAAGGGTCGCATCATCGGGGAGGATTACGGGCCCGGCGTTGATATGCATACGCCCTTCGAGAGTTGGTCGATGGGCAAGTCACTTACAGGGACGCTTATGGCTGTGCTCATTCAGCAGGGTGTCTACGACCTCTGGCAACCTGCTCCGATACCGGAATGGCAGGGAGATGCCCGAAGCGAAATCCGTATTGCCGACATCATGAGGATGTCGAGTGGGATCCGGATTGTCGCGCCTGGTGATCCCGACTACACGCCCGAGATGGGGTACCCTGACCACCTCTACCTCTACACGGGATACAATGCGTTTGAGTGGGCGTCAACGCGCCCACAGCAATGGGAGCCCAATACAGTTGGGCGATATCGGAACACCGACCCAGCGCTCACAAATTATCTTACCCGACTCGCTGTCGAGGGGCGCGGTGAGAACTATCATGCGTTTCCCCAACGCCATCTGTTCGACAAACTCGGAATCCAACACCTCATCATGGAGACGGACCCGAACGGAAACTTCCTAACTCAAGGGTATGAATTCGGTTCCGCGCGCGATTGGACACGACTGGGCAATCTGTACCTTCAGGATGGGGTGTGGGAGGGAGAGCGCATCTTGCCTGAGGGATACGTGGATTACGCGTTTGAGGTTGCCCCAGCTTGGGAGGATGACGGACGACCTGTGTATGGGGGAGGTTTCCTCTGGAAAGACCTCGGGTTTCCGATTGAAGACGATTATGGAGCGTTTGCCGGTGCCGGAGGACAGTACACGGTCATTATTCCGGCCCGAGGACTCGTCATTGCACGCTTAGGTAAATATACAGGGTCAGGACCTGGTGGTCGCAATCTGAACGCGGCTATTTCTCTATTGATGGAAGCGGTTCCGAAGATCGAGGATTAAACCTCACGCCAGTGCCTCGGCTAGTCGGTCGGCTTGGTGAGCCAGGTCGACCGAATCGAGCACTTGGGCGACCAATGGGAAGCTTGTGTGGGCCCCCTTCCACTCCAGTTCGTCCACATTCATGGAAACTGGTGCGTCAGTGACGAGTGTCGCGAGTTGACGAAATAGGATGGCATCCTCGATTTGCTCAGAAAGTCGAATGGCGAGACGTTCCGAACTGCGCACTGAAACAACCCAGTCCTTTCCCTCTGGTGGGATGTCTTCGATCCGAGCGTAACAGGAAAGAAGTGCCGCTGAGGTTTTGGCACCAAACCCCTTAATCCCTGGGAAGCCGTCCGCAGTATCTCCCACCAGTGCAAGCCAATCTGGGATTGCGCCCGGACCTACTCCGAACTTGTCGATCACACCGATTTCATTCCTAAGAATCCGTTGTCTTCGGTCGAATTGAACAACGCGATCGCCGACTACGCATTGAGCGAGATCCTTGTCGGGGGTGCAGATGAGTACTTGTTCTACACGCTCGTCAGCCGATGCCATCGTAGCACCGGATGCCATTCCATCATCTGCCTCATACTCCACCATCCGCCATACGACAAATCCGGCTGCTTCTAGTGCTTCTTCGACTAAGGGGAACTGCGAAAGGAGCGCTGGATCAATCGTGGATCCATCCTTATAGCCTGGCCAGAGTTTATTCCGAAACGACTCGATCACGTGGTCGGTGGCTACGGCGATGTGGGTAGCTCCTGATTCGACGAGCCGCAACATTGACCCGACTACACCACGGGCCGCGGCGACCTCATGCCCGCCCGCGTTCTTTGCTGAGGGCATGGCATAGAAGTGTCGAAATAACTCATACGTTCCGTCGACCAGGTGTACGTTCATCTAACAATGTTCCGATCACTATCCTGCCACACCATATCCTCTATTCCACTATCTCTAGGCTTCGACGTCTGTCCTTTATAAGCGACTTTTGCGTACAACGTACAAGGTGTGGTTTTGATTAGTTGAGTCTTCGAATCCGGATGTTCCGATACCAGACTGGATCGCCGTGGTCCTGGAGCCCGATGTGCCCCTCGTGGTGTATTCCGTAGTCGGGCCAGTCAGCAAACTTGCTTTTGGCGACAAGTTGTCTCCACTCAGGAGATCCAAGTTTGTACTCGACAACATTCAGGCCGTTCAACCAATATTCGACGTAGTCTCCTTGACGCGTGATGCGCGCTTGATTCCAGTGGCCAGCCGGCCGTGTAGTATTCACCGATGGCGCGTTCAATCCGTAGTTAGATCCCGCTGACGTTAGTGGGTTTTTCCCATCAGCATGCCCATCGTTATCGAGCACCTGCATCTCCGGCCCAGACTCGTATGGTGGTCCGTTGTTTTCGACAATGCCGAAGAAAATTCCGCTATTCCCTGCCGAATTCACCTTCCACTCGAGTCGAAGATCAAAATCGGTGTAAGTCTCCCGTGTGATAAGGTCACCGCAAACGTAAGGTGGGTCTTGGGGCTCCCCTTCCACATCTGGTGCAAAAGCGATTGTGCCTCCTGTTGCCGTCCACCCGGCCGGAACTCGATCGCAACCGTACCCTCTCCAACGATGCAATGATGCTCCGTCAAACAGTAGTTCAAATCCTTCGGCGGTTTCTTCTTCAGTTAGCTGGTTGGGAGGTGTCATGATGGTCAACGGATCGTGTAACTCGATCTCCGGAGTGTTGTCCGGGTCGCTGCTTGCTCCGGCACAACCGAGCACTAGTAGAACGGCGAATAAAGAGAGGGTTGTTTTTGGATTCTCTTCGATCAACATCCAAGGCTCCGCCTGCAGAGTGAAGTGGGCGTGTATGAGCCAAGATACCGCTACTGACGACCTCCGGCGATCCGTCGTGACTCGGGTCTTCTCCGTAGGGCAAACATGCTCCACGTGCCGACCGCAGGTCCTATTACGAGCGGTGCAAAAGCCCACTCCCACCCCCAGGCTGACTCCCATACGGGGAGAAGCCGAATCGTCACAACCGTGATAAGGAAACCGACTGCGGTTTGAAGTGTCAGGGCGGTGCCTACGTATTCGGGTTCCCCGAGTTCGCTGATGCACGTTGAGAACTGTGCGGAGTCAGCAACCACGGCAAATCCCCATACGAGACAAACAACCACGACTAGCCACGTAGGTCCGCCAAACAAAAAACCAATCATAATGCAACATGCACCGCTCACGATCATACTTACGATGGTTATCAGAGTTCTCCCAATTCGGTCGGCAAGCACTCCAGCTGCGGTCGAACCGAGTCCTCCTATGGCAATGGTTAAAAACGCCAGATAGGAGGCCGTTTCCTGGGTCGTTGCCGCACTTTGATCAGCAGCGAAACTGGCGGCCAGAAAGGTGGGCACCCAGGTCCAAACGGCATACAGCTCCCACATGTGCCCGAAGTAGCCGCCGTTGGCGAGCATGGTCGCCCGGTCCCCAAGGATCCGGCGCACTGCACGTGGATCGAATGCCGCGGCCGGTGTTTGGTGTGGACCCGTGCGCAGTCCCAGTCTCGCAATCGTGGCTCCGATCAGAGCTAGCACCGCAGCCGCATAGAGGAGCATCTGCCACGAACCTGCCACACCCAGAGGCCGGAGGACGTGGGGCGTGGCACTCCCAATCGCAAGCGCCCCGATCATCACTCCCATCGCCATCCCGCGACCGTCCCTAAACCAGCCGGCCATGATCTTCATGCCGGGAGGATAGACGCCGGCTAGGGCGAGGCCGGTCACGAACCGTAAGGGAACAGCCAGTGCCATTCCATCTGCGAATGCAGGGATCGCGGCAGTAGCGGTTGCTCCCAGTACCGCCGAACCAGCAATTAATCGTCGTGGATCCCACACATCGGAAAGCGTCAATGCGGCCGAAATAAAGGCGCCGGTAACGAATCCGATCTGAACCGACATCGTAAGCCAGGCGGCATCGCTGTTAGTCAGTCCCCAGGTGTCACGTAGCTCAGGAACAACTGCACTCGCCGAGAACCAGAGAGCCATGGTGAAAAGCTCTGCGGTGGCTAACAACGCGAGTTGTTGATACCTGTTCCCAGAACCAGAAGGTGACAGCGCGGTATTCATGAGGTCAGAGCAATATAGTTAGATTCGCCATCTCCAGAAGCAAATTAGGCTTTGCGGCAGAGCTCAGGAACCATTGATGTGGAACCTGACTATCCTTCGCTATTTGCATACTGTTCTTGGAGTTCCTGGACAACAGCTGGGTCAGCCAGCGTCGTCGTGTCACCCAGTGCACGACCCTCGGCTACGTCTCGGAGTAAACGACGCATGATCTTTCCGCTTCTGGTCTTTGGTAGTTCGGCTGCGAAGATAAGATCAGCTGGCTTAGCAATGGCGCCAATTTGCTTGGTCACATGGTCACGCAACTCCTCGCGCAGTTCATCTGATGTGTCCGTTCCATCGATCACGCTCACGAACGCGGAAATGGCCTGCCCTTTGATTTCGTCATTCCGTCCGACCACTGCAGCTTCGGCTACTGTTTCATGGTCAACGAGTGCGGACTCGACCTCCATAGTCCCAATCCGATGTCCTGCCACGTTCAAAACGTCATCGACACGGCCCATGATCCAGATGTAGCCATCTTCATCAACGCGAGCCCCATCCCCTGGGAAGTAGATGTCAGGCCACTTGGACCAATACGTATCTCGATAGCGCTGCTCATCACCCCAAATGCCGCGTAACATCGATGGCCACGGTGATGTGATGGCAAGATATCCGCTCTCGGCAGAGTCTCCTTTTTCGTCAAGGATTGTTGCCTCAATGCCAGGGAACGGGACTGTTGCTGTTCCGGGTTTCGTTGTGATTACGCCGGGAAGTGGGGTGATCATGATCCCGCCCGTTTCAGTTTGCCACCATGTGTCTACGATTGGGCAGCCACCACCCCCAATATGTTCATTATACCAGATCCAAGCTTCTGGATTGATGGGTTCTCCCACTGTCCCGAGTAGCCGAAGTTTTGACAGGTCATACTTGGCGGGCCACTTGTCGCCCCACTTCATGAATGCTCGAATGGCAGTCGGTGCTGTGTAGAAGATCGTGACGTTGTAGTTGTCGCAAATGTTCCAGAAACGACCACGGTCAGGCCAATTTGGCGCTCCTTCGTACATGAGTATGGTTGCACCGTTGGCCAACGGTCCGTACACGATATAAGAATGTCCGGTTACCCATCCTACATCTGCAGTACACCAATAGACGTCATCTTCTTTCAGGTCGAATACCCATTCGCAAGTTGCATTGACTTGAGTCAGGTATCCTCCCGTTGTGTGCATGACGCCCTTGGGTTTTCCCGTCGTCCCCGAAGTATAGAGAATGTAGAGCAGGTCCTCTGAGTCCATGATTTCGGCTGGGCAGTTTTCTGAGGCCTGGTCAATGAGTTCGTGATACCAATGATCTCGCTCGGTTCTCATATTGCAGGTCGGAATTTCGACTAAGGTCCCATGGGTCGCATTCTTTGGATTGGATGCCGCCGTTCGCTGTACGACGACGACTTTGGTCACATAATCCAACCCCTCAATCGCAGCGTCAGTGTTTTGCTTTAGTGGTACAATTTCACCTCGTCGGTATCCGCCGTCGGCCGTTATTACGCACTTCGCATCGGCATCCTCGATCCGGTCGCGTAGTGACTGTGGTGAAAACCCGCCGAATACAACCGAGTGAGGGGCACCTAGCCGCGCACAAGCGAGCATGGCGATTGCTGCTTCCGGGATCATGGGGAGGTAGATTGCCACTCTGTCGCCCTTCTCAACCCCGAGTCCCTTGAGCGCATTTGCGAACTTGCAGACCTCTGTATGGAGTTGACGGTAAGTAAACGATCGGACGTCCCCTGGTTCACCTTCCCACAGTAGTGCCGTCTTGGATCCTCGCGCTTCAAGGTGACGATCTAGACAGTTGTGGGCGGCGTTCAGCTTGCCACCTACGAACCACTTCGAGAATGGCGAATCCCACGCCAGCACCTCGTCCCATGGCTCAAACCAATCAAGTTTATGGGCCAAACGCTCCCAATAGGCTTGGCGGTCCAGGTCGGCTGTTTCATAGGGCGACTGGTCGTTCACGTGCGCAGTCGTCGCAAATTCGGCAGTTGGCGCGAAGGTACGCTTTTCGTCGAGGAGGACGTCAATCTCTCGGTGTGGTTCTGTCATAGGTTATCGCTCAAGATCATACGGGAGAGTGAGGCAGCGGCTTGTCAGGGCTCCACCAGGGTCGCTACTTAGCGGTCCGTGAAAGTCTAACATTAGAAGACGTGCGCAGACGAACGCAAGAAGTTTGCATGCGTCGAAGAGAACCGACTGTGGAAGGTATATAGGCCTTAGTATTATGGTTCATGATCTTTGTGAGCTGATCGGTTGTCGATAAAGCTGGGAGATAGATGAGCGACGGGACCCTCCTTCTGATTCTTCTTGTTCCGGCAGTTTTAGCGTTCGCGTTTGGCATTTGGGCCGGACTCGGGTATCCGGGTATGTACGACAAGGACGCCAAAACCGGAAAAGCCCCCCGCGAGTCACCGCTCAGGTGGCTGCTGCGTGGTGGTCGGCGACCGCTCACCAGCGAGATGAAAGATGAGGAAGACGAGGAAGACGAGGAAGACTTGGAAGTCCAGGATTCGAGTCGACTCAGTTTTGATCGTGGAAGACGCTTCCGGAGGTGAACATTCACAAACAGCATGAGCCTCATCCCTCCGAGTGGCCTCTGACTGCTGACCGCCACCGTGAAGTACGTCGCGTTCTGGTATGGGTATTGGTCGCGAATCTGATGGTGATTGTCGCCAAGCTATTTGTGGGACTTCGCTCTGGCTCCATTGCGGTTTTCGGAGATGCCGCACATTCGGGAATTGACGCGGTCAATAACCTCGTCGGGCTTTTCGCAATGCGATTGGTTGCGGCACCTCCTGATGAGCAACATCCCTATGGACACGGGAAATTTGAAACGCTCGCAGCACTAGGAGTGGCGGGATTCTTGTCTGTCACGTGTTTCGAACTAATCCAGGGAGCAATCACTAGGCTGGTTCAGGGTGGAAGTGCTCCGAGCATCGACCCGCTAATGATCACAGTGCTTGCCGGAGCAATATTAGTGAACGGGGTTGTCGCTGTAGGAGAGGCAAAAGCGGGGCAGCGGCTATCAAGTGAAATTCTCATAGCTGACGCTCGACACACCGCCTCCGACGTATTCGTAACGGCTGGAGTTCTGGCAGGTCTCGTCGTGACCGTGATATTTGAATGGACTTGGGCGGATGCAGTTCTAGCGTTACTTGTGGCGCTTGTGGTCGCTTGGTCAGGCTTTCAGATCCTTCGTGAAACGATCCCAGTCCTCGTTGACGAGCGCGCACTAGATCCCGTCGAAATCGAAAAAGTTGCCGGATCGATCAAAGGTGTTAAGACGACAAGTCAAATCCGATCTCGGGGGAAATTGGGGGCTGGCTTTGCCGAACTGACCATTCACGTAGGTCGAGAAGAGTCGGTGATCAGTGCACATGATATCGCCGATTCTGTTGAGCAACGGATCGCCATGGAAATGGGGTTTTCAAATGTGACGGTGCATGTGGAGCCGGAGCTCGATCCGTCGCCTAACACTCAGTCTATAGCGACGGAATCGGAATGAATCGGCGAGGTCGTGGTGGCGCTTTTTTCGTCGCTTGTGGCCCCGTTTCCGGCCTGTTCGTGATGAGTTGTCGAATCGGGACTCTTGTTTTTGCTGGGTCCCACCGATTCGAGAGACCATTGGCAGTAGTCCCCGAGGCGGGCTTCGCACGTTGTATGCTTAACCTTTGAGTCTCCGGCTCGATAGTCCGTAAAGACTTGTCGAATCATGCCATTAATGACGGAGCACCCCGTGCCGCCTTCGGCTGCAGTCGCTGAGAGGCTGTGTTGAACTGTCAGCGTGTGCACCTTTCGTTCAACCCTTATAGTGGCTCCTGGACTGATCCGCCGAGTGATTCTTCGAACTCTGTTCCATGCGAGATAAGACCGAAGACGCTGAGGCGTGATCCTCACGCCTAGTTTGGATAACAGGCGACGTCCAGAGTAATCTTCTAGTGCGATACGCTTGCCAGCATCTTCGAAAATGCGACGGGCATCAACTCGTCGGCTTATGAGCTCAAATAAGCTTGCCACTTCGGTCGCACTAACGTTTCGCTTGTGCTGTTCGTAACGACGGATTTGATCGATAACGACAGTAGATAGACCTAATCGCCGTCGTAGGTTGAGCGGAAGATCTGATTCTCCGAGCACTTCCGGGTCGGCAGGAGTGTCAAGCTCGCGGAGTGATACTAGGAGAGCGACGGCAACGCCCACAGGGACACTTCCCGAGAACGCGGTGTGCTCTGACATAGGGGGCCACGGTATGGCGAGTGCCGCGGGAGAGCAAGCAAAGTAGCGAATAAACTGGCATGAGCAGTCGAATGAGGCGATTTCGCTTTCATCTCACCATGAACTCGCCCTTGCATTGCTTTGGCTCGAGTAAGATCCTCCACGCTAGTATGATATGACAGATAGCGGTCCTCATTATAGGGCCACGATATGTGAACGGTGCCCCCTACAGGATAATCAGAGAAGGGGGCAAATCTCGGTCAAGCCCCAACCAGGAGGCGCAGTGAAGGCACCCGACGGATGTAAGAGCACAACACACGCGGCACTTCGGATTGTCACCGGACTCATGTTCTGGCAGCATGGTGCACAAAAGCTGTTTGGTTGGCTAGGTGGGGTGGGTGACACCGGAGCCGGGGTAGGCTGGTTGACGTGGCCCCTCGGGATTGCTGGAATTTTGGAATTCTTCGGTGGCATCTTGATTTTGATCGGGTTCAAAACTCGCTCCGTGGCCTTCATTCTAGCCGGGCAAATGGCGGTAGCCTTCTGGATGGCACACTTTCCTCAAGGATTTTGGCCGATTCAGAATGGTGGCGAACGATCCGTTCTTTTCTGTTTCCTATTTCTCTTCCTATGGACGGCTGGAGCAGGGAAGTGGAGCCTCGACGACATGATGGCTAGAGGGTCTAGCACAGAGTAGCGATCGCGAACGCCGATAGGATTTAGCCGAGCTTGCCGCTCGGCCCCACCCTTATTGGTTACCCGGGCCGACTCTTAACGTTGTTTCGGTCGAAAGCTGTCGCCATCTTCTCGGAAGCGGCGGGACCCATGGGGCCCCGCCGTCTCGCGTATACGCCTGGGGCCGATTAATGACGGAATACACGACTTACGACCCAAGTGAGGTCGAAAAGAAGTGGCAAACATTTTGGGAGGAGAACGGGACGAACGAGCCCGACCTGGACGCAGCTGAGCGCCCGTTCTTCAACCTAATGATGTATCCGTACCCGTCCGCCGAAGGTCTGCACGTGGGGAACCTGTACGCCTTTACCGGGGCGGACATCTATGGACGGTTCCGTCGGCTTCAGGGCGACGATGTGTTTGAGCCAATCGGATATGATGCGTTTGGGATCCATTCCGAAAATTATGCGCTCAAGGTCGATACGCATCCGTTGGAGCTCATCCCATCTAACATTGCAAATTTTGAGCGGATGCTCCGGGCAGCAGGTCTTATGACCGATTGGTCTCGTACCGTTGATACGACTGATCCTACTTATTATAAGTGGACGCAGTGGTTATTTGTGCAGTTGTTCAAGGCGGGGCTAGCCGAAAAAAAAGAAGCACCCGTCAACTGGTGCCCGTCCTGCCAGACTGTACTGGCAAATGAGCAAGTGATTGGCGGTCTCTGTGAACGGTGCGACACACCGGTCGAGCAACAGAAGCTGAGCCAATGGTTTTTTAAGATCACGGACTATGCTCAACGTCTGCTAGACAACCTGGATTGGATCGACTGGTCTGAGACCACCAAGACTGCCCAGCGAAATTGGATTGGGCGATCCGAAGGGGCTCAGATCCGGTTTCCACTAAGAGCGGAGTCCGAAGAAGACGAGATCGCGATCGAGGTGTTCACGACGCGACCTGACACGATTTTCGGGGCTACGTTTATGGTGCTGGCCCCTGAACACCCGCTCGTTCCGCTAATCGTCACCGATGACCACCGCGCCGAGGTTGAGGCGTATTGTGAAACCACTGCAACAATTGATCTTGTCAAACGTCAGAAGACGGATGGTCAAAAGAAGACTGGAGTATTCACCGGAATGTTCGCGCGCAATCCGGCTAGCAACGAAGACATGCCGGTCTGGATTGCTGACTACGTTCTCATGGGATACGGGACGGGCGCAATCATGGCCGTTCCCGGCCATGACCAGCGCGATTTCGAGTTTGCGATGGAATATGGGTTGCGCATTGCGCCGGTTGTGTGTTCGCAAGACATGCTATCTGAGAGTAGTGATCCGGCAAGCGTCGAACTGAGTTTGACCGAAGGGGCGTTTGTCGATTGTACCTCTGAAGAAATCCTCATCAATTCCAATCGCTTCAGTGGACTGAAAGCCGATGAGGGTGGGCGAGCCATAGTAGACTGGCTAGCTGAGTCGGGGTTCGCGCAGGCTGAGGTCAATTTTCGACTTCATGATTGGTGTATCTCGAGACAGCGTTACTGGGGGCCGCCCATTCCCATTATCTACTGTGATGAGTGTGGCCCCCAAGCGGTACCGGAAGAAGACCTTCCGGTCAGGCTGCCGTACGTCGAAGACTTCCGTCCTACAGCAACGGGCGTGAGTCCGCTCGCGCGAGTCCAGGAGTTCTATAGGACGACATGTCCTGAGTGTGGTCGCGAAGCGCATCGTGAAACCGATGTGTCCGACACCTTCCTAGATTCAGGTTGGTACTTCCTTCGGTACCCGTCAACCGATTTTGATGATCGTCCGTTCGATCCGGCGCGGACTCGGAAGTGGTGGCCGGTCCACAGCTACATTGGCGGCGAAGAGCACTCGGTGCTCCACCTACTCTACTCGCGCTTCCTCACGATGGTGCTGCATGATTTGGGGCACTTGGAGTCTGAAGAGCCTTATCACCGTTTTCGGAAGCATGGGCTTTTGATAAGAGAAGGTGCCAAGATATCGAAATCACGCGGCAATGTGATTTTACCGGATGAATACATGACAACATTCGGTGCGGATACGTTTCGTATGTATCTCATGTTTTTGGGTCCTTTTCAGGCAGGGGGCGATTTTCGCGATCGTGGACTGGCTGGACCACACCGCTTCATGAACAAACTCTGGGATAGCGTCGTAAAAGCTGTAACGGCTGGGCGTTCAGGGTTTGATGATGAAGAGGTGGAACGGTCGCTCCATGCCACAATAAAGAAGGTCACCGAAGATCTCGAAGGCCTCGAGTACAACACCGCCATTGCGGCTATGATGGATTATCTGAATGTGCTCCGAGCAGATGGCCGCACCGCTTCCCTCGATGAGGTTCGCCCACTCGTTATCTTGTTGGCACCGATCGCACCACATATTTCCGAAGAGTTCTGGGCGAGGCTAGGTGGCGAGTCCAGTATTTTCGATTATGCTGATTGGCCAACCTATGATCCGGCCAAACTGCTTACTGACGTGTTGCATCTACCGGTACAGGTCAATGGTAAACTTCGTGCGACGATACAGGTGGTCGTAGGCGCATCTCAGGAGGTAGTGAAGGAGACTGCTTTGACGGAAGAAAACGTAACCCGCCATTTGGCCGGTGGTGACATTCGGAAAATTATTTTCGTACAGGACCGGATGATCAATTTCGTAATGGACTGATTTAGCTTTGCCTAAGAATTCACAAGAACGTGCTGCCGTTCCCCACAGATCCAGCGTGGACTGGCCAGTCAAGCTCAAGTGGTTAGGACGAACTGGATTCGTTCTGTTTGCACTCGTATGGGTTGGCTGTTCTCCTACGTACGTGCTTCAGGCCGGTTGGGAAGAAGCACGCATACTGTCCGCACGACGCCCGATTCGAGCTATGGTTCATGATACTGCTGTGACAAAGCTTACGCGTGATAAGCTTCGCCTTGTACTCGACGTTCGCGACTTCGCAGAGCATGAGTTGGGTTTGCGAGCTGGTCGAAGCTATGAGACTTTTGCCCAACTGGACCGAGACACCCTCGCCCTCAATGTGCTTGCGGCCCCAGAATTCGAACTCAAATGGAAAACGTGGTGGTTCCCGATAGTGGGACATGTTCCATACAAAGGACACTTCGACTTCCAGGCGGCTTTTTCCGAGGCAAGAAAACTTGAGGAAGAAGGGTACGATGTGGTTGTGCAACCCGTATCCGCGTTCTCTACGCTCGGTTGGTTTCCGGATCCGATCATGTCCACGACGCTGCGCCTCGACAGCCTGGCACTCGTCGATACAATTATACACGAGATTACGCACAGTACATTATTTCTGAAGGGTCAAGCCGATTTCAACGAGAGTTTCGCCACTTTTGTAGGGAATCGGGGCGCGATCGCCTTTTTCTGTGATGCAGTGCAAGATCCGATCACGTGTGGGCGCGCCCGTCAACGATGGGAGGACACTCGACGTTTCGGGCGGTTCTTCCACTCGGTACTCGAGCCTCTTAACGCCGTGTACGAATCGGACCTGTCGGACGACGAGAAACGACAAGGTAAACGAGAAGTCTTCGCGGATGCGGCTCGCCGATTCAATGATGATTATGAGCTGTCAGCCCGCTATTCAGGGCGACGCCTTGACGCAGGCGAACTCAATAACGCTTGGATGATATCGCGCTTACTCTATTATACACGGCTCGACGAGTTCGAGAGTGTATACCAGAGCCACGAGAGTATTTTAAGGACCTTACAAGTATTAATGCAGGAGGCGAGCCTGAGAGATCCGTGGGAAGCCTTGGGTCAGTTGGTAGGACAGAGAACCGACCCGTGATCCTGCTTCGGGTTTCCAATCCCTCATTAGATCATAATAGTTGAGGTGTTCAATGATCGGCCCAATCTAGCCATGTCAGAACCTTTCGGGTGCGATCGATGTGATCGCAAGAGCCCTGACCGGATCGAACGGCAGCCGTTTCCAAATGAGTTGGGAGAGCGGGTCGTAGAGGCGATCTGTGCCGACTGTTGGGAAGAGTGGAAACAGCACCAGATGCTGCTTATCAACCATTACGGACTCAAGCTGAATGAACCGAGTGCACGAGAGTTTCTCTATGCAAATCTTCGTTCTTTCCTCTTTGGTGAAGGGGATGTACAAGCTGAAATAGATTCGGACCAGGAAGGCTCGGTTAAGTGGTAGTCCCGGCACTCCGGGTCAGGTCAGTGGGTGGAGGTCGATGGCAAGGATCTCTTCTGCACGCCCAATGAACCGAGGTGAGCGCGTTTCCGCTGCGGCTGCGTCCTTGGGTACGACACTGCAGTCAGTTATAGCTTTTACGCGACCTGATGTAGGGAGACAAATATTGGACCGTCGCCGGGCGGTCCAAGCAATCGAAAGATGGAATACTCACCAGAACAGTGACCGCCTAGTTTGGTTGCACGGATCCTCTGCTGGTGAGTTGCTTGGAGCAACTCCGACCATTAATGCACTTCGAAAGCTGGAGTCACTGAACCTGGTGGTTACACACTTCTCACCTTCAGGGGCCGCTGCACTTGATCACCTCCAGCCAGAAAATGCAGGGTATCCACCACTTGATCGCCCAAGCGACTGCAACCGTGCAATGAGGACGCTCCAACCCGATCTCCTAGTCTTTGCAAAGCTTGACGTCTGGCCAGGGCTGATAGGTGCGGCCGCGCGGTTTGGAATTCCATGCGCACTTATTAACGGAGTTGTGCGACCTGACAGCAGCAGGTTGGGGCCCTTGAATCGTTGGCTCTTTAGGCAGACTTATTGTGGTCTCGATATGGTTGGTGCCGCAGATGAGCGCGATGCTTCGAGACTCATTTCTCTCGGTGTACGGGCCGATGTCCTGCATGTAACAGGGGATGCTGCGTTCGACTTAGCCGCATCGCGAGCAGACCGTGCCAGCGAGCCAGGTGGATGGAAGCACAGATTTGAAACAGCGCTGCCAAAGCGCCCAAAGGGTGGAATCCGGCTAATCGCGGGTTCAACTTGGGAAGAAGATGAACGGACTCTTCTAGATGTGTTCGATGATGTGGTTTCTCAATCACCAGTTAACTCTTGGTGCCAGCTTGTCATCGCCCCACACAAACCAAGCGAGGCTCATGTAGGTCGATTGGTGGCCGACTGCCGGATGCGTGGTCAGCCCTGTGATCGCTTCAGCCGGTTGAGTAATCCCAAGGCGCTGCCTGCAAATGGAGTGATCGTGTTCGACGAAGTTGGGAGACTCGCGGAACTCTACACCGCTGGCGATGTGGCATATGTGGGCGGGGGCCTGAAAGGTAAAGGTCTCCACAATGTGCTTGAACCGGCGTCCGCTGGCATTCCGGTTCTGTTTGGTGATGAGCATGATCGTGGTGATGCGAATGCGCTTGTGGAGGCTGGGGGTGGTATCACATTTCCTCGTCACGCTTTTGGTGAAGGTTTGATACGTATTAAAGACGTTCATCATCGGAAGTTGATTGGAGCGCGGGCCCGCCAATTTATAGAAGACGGTTCTGGATCTGGGCGTCGCACCGCCGCATTGCTAGCTCAGCTTTGGTCAGATTAAAGGTGGTTGGAGGATGACCAAGTCGAACTTAGGTGGTGTTTCGTCGCCTTTTGGGACCGAATACGAACCAGAATATGCAACCGATGATTGGGCATGCCACAAGAATGATAATCCATAAGGTTTTGTCTCGGCGGTCCGCGTTGGACAAAAATACTAGGGTTCCTGCCCATGCGTGCATGACAAGTAACAGGCTGAACAGGACCAAACGAGAATCAAGTCCCACAGAAAACTCCAGGACCGTATTCATGCCACAGCTGTCGGTCGTTCGAACTGCAATCGATGTAACTGGGCGTAGAGACCGCCGCTTTTAAGCAGTGACTCGTGGGTCCCTGATTCCGTGATCCGTCCATGGTGCATTACAAGAATTTGATCAGCCCCTTGGATTGTTGATAGCCGATGTGCAATTACAAAACTAGTCCGCCCGTCCATAAGCTTTTCCAATGCAGCCTGAATCTGTGATTCAATTTCCGAATCTACTGAACTCGTTGCCTCATCGAGCAATAGGATCGGCGGATCACCTGCTAGAGCTCGCGCAAAAGACACGAGTTGACGTTCACCCACCGACAAGTTTCCGCCTCGTTCGCTCAGCGGTTCGTTGTATTTCTGTGGTAGTCGTGAAAGATGTTTGTCTACCCCCACTTGCTCCGCTGCTACTCGAACCTCTTCGTCTCCAACGCCCGTTCGATCAAGTGAAATATTCGCTGCGGCCGTCCCTGAGAATAGATATACGTTCTGGAGGACAAGTCCTAATTGTTGCCGGAGGTCTGTAAGCGCATAGTCACGGATATCTTTCCCATCGAGAGTGATCCTCCCTTTCTCTGGTTCGTAAAACCGCATTAGCAAATTGAACAACGTTGTTTTGCCAGCGCCGGTGGCGCCCACCAGTGCCATCCTTTCGCCCGGTTTGATCTCGAGGTTGATTCCGCGAAGTACCCAACCATCCTCAGGAGACACGTCAGCGTAGGTGTGATTTTCTACACTCTCGTAACTGGCGGTGGTGGTGGTCAGAGGTGACGAACCGTCAGGTTTTTCCTTTCCGAGCATCGAGTATCGAAACCAAACATTTTCAAATGCAATGCGGCCTTTGATCGGGGCATCAAGTTGCAGCGGTTCTGGAGGATCTTCAATCCCGGGTGGTTCGTCGAGGAGCCCGAAGATGCGCTCAGAACTAGCCATGGCTCCCTGGAGGATGTTGTACTTTTCTGAAAGATCTTGGATAGGGCGGAAAAAGCGCCGCGCATACTGAAGGAATGCTGCGATCACACCGATTGATATTGTTCCCTGGAGCGCTTGATTCCCACCGTACCAGATGATTAGAGCCAGAGCAATCGACGCTAGGACTTCAACCACTGGGAAGAAGAGGGCGTAATAGGTAATTGAGCGAAGGTGTGCCTCGAGATGGTCATTGTTGATATCAGAAAATCGGGTCTTGGTAGGTTCCTCCTGGCGGAATAACTGTACCACTCTTACGCCCGAGATTCTCTCTTGTAGGTAGGAGTTGATGCGGGCCAAGCGGATCCGGATGTCACGATAGGCTTCACGAACTTTCTTCCGAAAGATCCATGCGGCACCGAATACCGCTGGCAATACCGAAAAGGTGACGAGCGCCAAACGCCAGTCCATGATCAACATCGTTGCCATGATGAAACCGACGGTAAAAATGTCACCGAAAATCGTGACAACTCCTGAGGTGAACATCTCGTTCAGCACTTCAACGTCGCTTGTTAACCGAGTCATCAAACGACCAACTGGGTTGCGGTCAAAGTAAGCCAACCGAAGCCGTTGAAGGTGTGCGAAGATCTCCTGCCGCAGATCGAGCATTACGTTTTGCCCGATCCATGCCGTAAGAATCGTGCGGGCGTATTCGAGAAAACCCGATAGCAGGAGGGCTAAGAAGAAGAACATCGAGAGACGCCGCACCGTCGCGAAGTCTTTCGATGGGATTGCGGTGTCGATCACTTCTTTTGTCAGCCAAGGGCCGACGAGTGCGAGCCCTGAAGCTGCAATGAGCATCAAGACCGCCAGTACGACTTGCCCCCGGTACGGATGAAGGTAAGCCATAAGGCGTTTCATTAAACGTGCATCGTAGGCCTTCCCGAGTGCCTCTTCTTCTTGGAATGGGCCGTCTGGTGCATGCATACGTTGGCTTCGTCCTAGCTATGTATGTGGATACACTCGTTTCCTGAATTCACAGCCAAGATAGGGGTTTACGCTCACGCTTCAAATCAATTCTTACTATGGTTGGCGCTAAGGACGAGTCTCACCCATCATGATCATATGAGTGACCACATCCGGGTCAAAGGCGCCCGACAACACAACCTCAAGGGCATCGACGTTGAGATTGAATCCGGCAAGCTAACGGTCATCACTGGACCTTCGGGATCCGGGAAATCGAGTCTCGCATTCGATACGATTTATGCGGAAGGTCAGCGACGTTACATTGAGTCGCTGTCTACCTACGCTAAGCAGTTTCTCCGGCGTATGCCCAAGCCGTTGGTTGATCAGGTAGAAGGTGTGAGCCCGTCGGTGTCTATTGATCAGCGTAATCAGGTTCAGTCGAGTCGGTCGACGATTGGCACCATCACCGAAGTCTACGATTACATGCGGCTCTTATGGTCTCGAGTGGGAACGACAGTCTGTCCCACGTGTGAAACTCTCGTGATCCCCGATACGGTCACTTCAGCGACAGATGTTCTTCGACAGCTGGGTATCGGAGCTCAGATAGTGGTCGGTTTCCCCTTCCGTATTAGCACAAACATCACAAGCACCATGGCTGTGATCAACCTTCAATCGAAGGGCTATCTGCGGGTCATTGCAGATGGCAAAGAGATCTATCTTCCCGAACTGGAAACGGCGGTTCACGCTGGAGACGAGAAACCAGAAGAGACTAAGGGAATGGCGGAATCCGATGCGTGTCGGGAACTCACGGATTCCACCGAGCTTATAGTAGTTGTCGATCGACTTGTCCTGTCGAGTGAGAATCGTGAACGGTTAGCGGACTCACTCTCGCTCGCATTTGTAGAAGGGCGCGGGAGAGCAATCGCATTTGATCACAGTTCAGAGAAACCTCCTGTCCAATACGTATTTGAAGAATCACACCGGTGTGGTACCTGTGAGCAGTCTTTTCCCGAAACAACCCCTTCTCTTTTTAGTTTCAATAGCCCGGCCGGTGCTTGCGACGCCTGCACAGGATTTGGTGCAATCTTGGAGTACTCGCGCGACCTCATCGTTCCGGATTCTAGTCGGTCGTTGGAGGACGGTGCACTCGATCCATGGTCCAAGCCCAGATATACGCGCGAAAGGTCCAATTTGGCTGCCTTCGCTCAGTCTACGGGTCTTGACCCCCTAGCCCTATGGGACGATCTGCCGAAGGAGGCGAAGGATGTGCTTATCAAGGGAGGAATCTACCGCGGAGAACGTTTTGTGGGAGTAATCCCGTTCTTGAGATCGAAGGAGAAAAAGCGCTATAAACCCTATATCCGCGTTTTTCTCCGGCAGTATCAGCTGCCGAGGCTTTGTCAGGAATGTGGAGGAACGAAATTAAAGCTTGACGCCCTTAACGTACGGATCGCCGGAAACCACATTGCTGAAATTGCTGCACTGCCGATAGCAGAAGTTGGGCAGTGGCTAAGGGGTGATTTGAAGCTCTCGTCATTTGCTCGAAAAATTGCCCAGACTATTAGCAGCGAGTTAGAGGATCGAATCCAGTTCCTCGAAGATGTGGGTCTCGGCTACCTTCCGCTCGACCGCCAAGCTCGAACGTTGTCCGGCGGAGAAATGCAACGGATTCGACTCGCGAGCTGCTTGGGTAGCCGACTTATTGATACGCTTTACGTGCTTGACGAGCCAACTATTGGCCTCCATGCAAGCGATATCGCCGCTTTCACTGGTGTTCTCCAGAGACTCGCAGAGCGTGGCAACACAGTACTTGTAGTAGAACACGATTCTACGGTACTCCGACGAGCCGATCGAATCATCGAACTGGGTCCACAAGCGGGAGAAAAAGGGGGCGAGATAGTCTTCGAAGGAGATTGGGACAAGCTTCTCTTGGCAGATACGAGTACTGGACTCGCGTTGGCTGAGCGTCATCGTCCGTCAAATATCGACTCGAGTAGTCTGAGTGTGCACCCAACGCTCGGAGGCTCGGATTTGGCATCGAAAGGAAAGCTGGTTCTGCGGGGCGCAAAGCTTCACAACGTTCAAGACGTAGATCTCGAGATTCCTCTGGGACTCCTAACGGTTGTAACTGGAGTCTCAGGTTCTGGGAAATCGACACTGATCCGCGGTGTACTATTCCATGCGTTAGAACAAGAGTTGGCCGCCAGTTCGAGTGTTAAACGTCATCTTGGCGAGCCGGAAGGTTCATACCACGCACTCCAAGGCGCTGGTGTGCTCGAAGGTGTGGTGCTCGTAGACCAACAGCCGATAGGGCGGACGTCTCGCTCGAATCCAGCGACCTACATTGGTGCATTCAAGGCGCTTAGGGATATGTATGCTAGACTTCCGGAGTCTAAAGAACGGCGCTTTGGTCCAGGACACTTTTCTTTTAATCGTTCTGGTGGTCGGTGTGAACACTGCAAGGGGACCGGTGAGGAAACGGTTGAGATGGTCTTTTTAGCGGATGTTTCCGTTCCTTGCGAAGTATGCGATGGGGCCCGTTACCGGCCAGAGGTTCTAGATGTTGAGTACCGTGGATATTCGATTCTCGATGCTTTGAACATGACAGTAAATCAGGCGATCCGATTTTTTGTCAGAGAAGATCGGCTCGGTGAACGGCTTTGGCACCTGCAGCGTGTGGGCTTGGGTTATCTGAAACTTGGCCAGTCAGCCACTACCCTTTCAGGAGGTGAAGCGCAGAGACTTAAGATTGCTCGAGAGCTTTCTCGTCGAGGGCGTGGAGGTAGGCGGGTCTACATACTGGATGAACCGACGGTGGGATTGGGTGTGGGCGAAGTGAAAACGTTGACCGCCGTGCTCCGGGAGCTGGTTTCGGAGGGCCATACCGTTATCGTGATAGAGCACAACCTCGATGTTATATCTGATGCGGACTGGATTGTTGATCTTGGTCCGGGTGCCGCGATGGAAGGAGGTCGCATCGTAGCAGTGGGTCCGCCCCTAGAAATCCTCAAAGTGGCAGCATCGAAAACTGGGGCACATCTCAGCCTTCACCTAGAGGGTTTTGATCGTCAAGGACCCCTGGCGGCCGAAAATTTTAGCAGATAGACGCCTATCGTAATGTCTTGTGGCCCGTCAATTAGAATTCCGACTCGTTTGTGATCGGCTCGGAGCGGCCTCGGGTTTCCATCCTTCTTCCATGTCGTCAGGCCGAACCATTCCTCGAAGAATGCATTGCAAGTCTAGAGACTCAGACGGAGTCACGTTTTGAGGCTCTTGTCCTTGATGATGCTTCGGTTGATGGGACCGGAGATATTCTCGCTGCCTGGGCTGAGCGGGATACGCGTGTGCGTATCGTTGAACCTGACGGTTCGGGATTGATTGCGGCCCTAAAACGTCTCGCAGGCGAAGCACGGGCGTCGTACTTAGCTCGTATGGATGCCGACGACATTGCTGGATCTGGGCGGTTAGCCGCGCAGATCGCACTGTTGGATGCCAATCAGGATTTGGCTGCGTGTGGAACTGGGGTTCGGTATTTTCCTTCTCCCGCACGAGGATCTGGATATGCGCGCTATGAGAACTGGATCAACTCGCTCACCGATCCCGGTGCCATCGCGCGTGATTTGTTGGTCGAGTGCCCTATTGCTCACCCTACACTGATGGTTCGCCGAGCAGTGTTCGATTCGGTGGGTGGATATCGTGAGGTGGATGGGCCTGAAGACTACGATTTGATACTGCGTTTATCGGAAGCGGGGTATAACCTTGCCAACGTGCCAGAAGTGCTGCATGAATGGCGATTAGGTAACCATCGATTATCTGAGCGATCTGCACGATACCATGCAGAAGCCTTCCGGCGTCTCAAGGTCTCCTATCTGCGCCAAAATGTTGTGTCTGAGGATCGGCCACTTGTGATTTGGGGTGCTGGTAAAGTAGGGAAAGCATTCGCTCGTGTCTGGTTGGTGGCGGGCGACCAACGTCTCTCAGCATTTGTAGATCTAGATCCGAGAAAAATCGGTCAGACGATCCATGGGGCACGGGTGATAGGAGTGACGGACTTGGCAGTCGACGTCGAGGTGTCTCGTCGACCCTTCATTCTCGTTGCTGTAGGAACTCCTGGTGCACGTGAAGATATCCGTACCGAATTACACCGTCTAGGTTTTAACGATCAAACCGACTACCGAGTCGTTGCGTGAGTGGTCATCTGGGCAACTATGGAGAGGTTTATGAAAACTGATTGACCAGGTTAGGTTTTGCTGAAAACGCTTCCCATTACCGCATTCCGTTCCAGAGCTATTTCCGCGGGGCACTTTCCAGGATGACAAGAGTCGCGAAATGCCCCAAAAACGGGTATATTATACGGTCCCGCCAGCTCAGATGTGGGACCCCGGAAAATGCCGTTTTGCGGATTGTTTGTATCCTAAATTTCATTAACACTGGCAACTTGAACGGGAGTCCATGGAGACTATTGATAGTGTAGATCACATCGAGCCGCGATTATTAGAAGACGAGATGCGCGATTCGTTCATCGACTATTCGATGAGTGTGATTGTGCAGCGTGCCCTGCCAGACGTCCGAGATGGATTGAAACCGGTCCACCGTCGGATCCTCTTCGCAATGAATGAGTTGGGACTAGGTCCTACGCGTCCCTATAAAAAGAGCGTTACGGTCGTCGGAGATGTGCTCGGAAAATACCATCCCCACGGCGACGGAGCTGTCTACGACTCATTAGTCCGTATGGCCCAGGATTTTTCGCTTCGGTATCCATTGGTTGACGGGCAAGGGAATTTCGGCTCGATCGACGGGGACTCAGCGGCAGCCTACCGGTATACGGAGGCACGGCTCGCCTCGTTTGCAACTGCGTTGCTGTCTGATATCGACAAAGATACGGTCAACTTTGGACTAAACTTTGACGACCGTTTACTGGAACCGACAGTCTTGCCGTCAATAGTGCCCAACCTGCTTGTGAACGGATCCTCCGGGATCGCCGTCGGGATGGCAACAAACATCCCACCTCATAACCTCGGCGAAGTGGTAGAAGCCTGTAAGCTCCTAATCGAAAATCCCGACGCGACCGTGGAAGATCTCATGGAATGCATCCGGGGGCCCGATTTCCCGACTGGTGGTTTTATCTACGGCTCGGAGGGGATCCGAGAAGCCTATACGGGCGGCCGCGGCCGTGTTGTAATGCGAGCTAGGGCTCATATGGAGGAAAGGAAACACGGTGGGGAGCAGATCGTTATCACCGAGATTCCCTTTATGGTCAACAAGACCCGAATTATTGAACAGATCGCTCAGCTTGTCCGCGACAAGAAAACCACAGATGTCGCCGATCTTCGCGATGAGTCTGATCGAGATGGGATCCGCATAGTCATTGAGCTCAAGCGCGATGCAATCTCCCAGATCGTGCTCAATCAGCTCTACAAGGCCACACAGATGCAGTCGACGTTCGGCATAATCATGTTGGCGTTGGTGGGTGGTGTCCCGCAGGTAATGTCTCTCAAGTCCATGCTCTCTCACTTCCTCGAGCATCGGCACGAGGTGGTTGAGCGTCGATCACAGTTTGAACTCACTGCGGCCCAAGATCGTGAACACGTACTTGAAGGTCTTAAGATTGCAGTCGATAACATCGACGAAGTGATCAAGATCATCCGCGGGTCGTCTGATGCGGAAATTGCTGCTGTGGAGCTTCGTGCCGCATTCGAACTTAGTAAGCGACAGGTCGAGGCTATCCTCAACATGCGGCTCGCACGCCTCACGGGACTTGAGATTGAGAAACTTGAAGAAGAACTCACAGAAGTGCGTGCGCGACGAAAAGAGCTCGAGGCAATTCTAGCCTCGCGGGATCTCCGCATGGCAATCGTGAGTGAAGAGCTTGAGGAGGTGGTAGGGAAATTTACGGACGCACGCCGAACGGAGCTCATTGATGTGGCAGCGAATTTCACTGAAGAAGATCTGATTGCTGAGGAGAATATGGTGATCACGGCCTCGCATTCAGGCTACATCAAACGCATCCAGCCGGACGTGTACCGTGCGCAACGACGTGGGGGGCGTGGCATCGCAGGGATGGGGACCAAAGAGGAGGATTGGGTTGAACATCTTTTCCTCGCTTCAACCCACGACTACCTGATGATATTCACACGTGGTGGGAAAGTGTATTGGCTCAAGGTGTATCAGATCCCGCCAGCTGGACGCACTGCTCGCGGAAAACCGATCGTTAACCTCCTAAGGATTGACAAGGGTGAGGAAATTGCATCGATCGTTCGCGTCCGAGAATTTACCGATGAACAATCGCTGATCTTCGCTACGCGAAAGGGAACGGTGAAAAAGACGAGTCTGGCCGAGTACAAGAACGTCAGATCCAACGGAATAAATGCAATCAACATTCGAGAAGACGACGATCTGATCGATGTCAAGCTCACTGATGGGACCAACGATATCATCTTGGCGACTCGTGGTGGGATGTCGATTCGATTCAGCGAAACCGATGCGCGGAAACAGGGACGCGCTACGCAAGGTGTGCGGGGGATCCGCCTCAAACCGGACGACGAGGTGATCGGAATGGTTGTGGTCCGTCATGCGGCCACCCTGCTTACGGCGTCGAAATTAGGAATGGGTAAACGAAGCCATGTGGATGACTACCGAACGCAGAAGCGTGGCGGAAAAGGCTTGATCAACCTCAAAGTGTCCGCGAAAACAGGAGAGGTCGTTCGTGTACGTGAAGTGACCGATGACGATGAACTCATGCTCGTTACCAAGAAAGGGGTGATAAATCGCCAGCCCGCAAATCAGATTTCTGTCATCGGCCGAAACACCCAGGGAGTTCGACTGATCGCACTCGACAATAAGGACACTCTTGTAGACGTTGCGCGAGTAATTGATAGGGTTTTAGAACTCGAGGATGAGATAGAAACCTCCCAAGAGAAAAATGAGAGTAACTCGTTGTCCGGTGAGGCGGCGGCAGTGGCCGACCCGAAAGAAATGAAACAAGAGGACGCTGATCCAACTGGTGACATGTGATCCGGTCGGAACTTGTATCGCTTCAAGATGTTCAAGAGGCACAGCTTCGTATCGGAGATGCGGTACGGAGAACGCCACTTGTCTCGGCACCACTCCCGGAGGTTGGAGTCTCACCAGTAGAAGGGTCACTCGATAAACTTTGGCTCAAGTGTGAAAACTTACAACGCGTGTCCGCCTTCAAAGCTCGTGGGGCTTACCATTTTGTGACCCGTCTCACCCCGGAGGAAAGGGAAGCTGGCTTGCTTACCTACTCCTCGGGAAACCACGCACAGGCAGTTGCATTCGCGGCTCGCCAGTTTAAGGTCCCCGCAAAAGTTGTCATGCCTACAGATGCCCCCAAGGTAAAACGCTTAGCGACGATAGCACTTGGTGCGGATGTCGAGTTTGAAGGCACCACATCGTCTGAACGGAAACGGCGCGCCGAACAAATCCAGCGGGAACAGGGTGGAACCATGGTGCCACCCTTTGATGACCCGGACATCATAGCTGGACAGGGGACAGTTGGACTCGAGCTTATAAGCCAGCTTGGTTCAAAAAAACCAGGGTTGGTTCTCGCTCCGATCGGAGGGGGTGGTTTAGTCTCAGGGGTGGCGGTGGCGTTGAAAGGGCTCCATCCGGAAGCCAGAATGGTTGGTGTTGAGCCCGCAGGTGCCGCCTCTATGCTACGGTCGCGAGAAGACGGGGCCCCCATCACGCTGGACAGTGTCTCAACGGTGGCGGATGGACTTAAGCCAGTTCGGCCGGGTGACCTAACATTTGCACACTGTGAGAACTTGGTCGATGAGGTTGTAACGGTGGACGACGATAGTATTCGAGATGCCGTTCGATGGTTATTTGGTCTTGGTCTTGTTGTGGAACCCTCTGGAGCAGCTACGGTGGCAGCGTTGTTACAAGGTGTTGTGGAGCCTGGAGTTGAAGGTGAGACAGTGGCGATTCTTTCTGGGGGCAACATTGAACCTTCGCTTCTTGTCGAGTGGCTGCAGGCGTGAGGTTTCACTCTCTTCCAGAGGTCGGAGATTTCGTTTTGAGTGCTAAACAACTGCTTTAATCCCATGCTAGTTCTATTTGATATCGATGGTACCCTGGTGCATGCCGGTGGTGCGGGTAGGGCGGCCTTAGAGTCTGCCATGGTAGAGATTTATGGTACCGCCGGCCCTATTGATGAACTGCCGTTCGACGGCCTGACGGACCCTCAGATTGCCTGCACGCTACTTTCCGCTGCAGGATTTGATGAAGGGTCGATCGACAAGGGGCTCGATCTTCTATGGGTTTCATACCTGAATTGTCTCAGAAGCGAATTGATTGCTTGTCGAGATGACATGAAAGCATATCCCGGCGTTTTATCCTTGCTAGATGCTCTTGACGAGATCGGAGTGACGTTGGGTTTGGTTACTGGAAATATTTTGGGTGGGGCGCATGGAAAGCTTGAAGCGTGTGGACTTGGAGGTCGTTTCCTGTTTGGTGCATTTGGTTCCGACGCGGCCGACAGGAATGACCTCCCGCCGATTGCAATCGATCGGGCGTTTACTGAGACGGGCATTCATTTTGCGCCGGAAGAAACTTGGATTGTCGGAGACACTCCGCAGGACATCGCTTGCGCAAAGGCATCAGAACTTAGGGTTCTCGCTGTCGCTACGGGACGCTTTTCAGTAGCGGAGCTGAAGGAGGCCGGTGCGGATTGGGCTGTCCCATCGCTGGATCACACGGCTGACGTCATGACTATCTTGACGTCTAGCAGTCGCGCGAAGTAGCGATAAACCCAAGATTCTGCTCTACGACGTAATAGGGAGACTAGTATCCGTGACGTTTGAGGGAGTCCAGGGCAGCGGTAACCGGCACAGCCGAGAGGCCGATGGTTTCACGTTCGATGTGATCGTCGACGGGACACCTATGCTCCACAACGTCCCAGTAGTGTGCACGGATCTTGTGATTCGTGCTGGAGATGAAGAAGTGTCTCTTGATTCTGTATTTTGGGTCTCTCGCCGAGCTGGTCTTGTGCTTTTGTTTGCCCGCACGCGTTCGATCGCTTTTCTTGGCCACAGTGGTGATCTGGAGGAATTTGCCCGCACGATAGAACAGAAAACTGACCGCGTTATACAGCGAACTCTACTCCAGCCACTTGCAGCAGAGGTGGTAGTTTGCACCGCTGGAACAGCAGTGAACGGGACGTTATTAGGTGCCGACTTAAATGGGCTGCACCTCGCCGTATTTACCCAGCATGCGGTTCATCTCTTTTCTGAGAATCGACACCATACAGTGCCATGGCCAGTCGATCAGGTCAGCGAGATTAGTTCGGCCACTAGGGAAGAGGGTAGGGCAGGTCTGAAGATTTCTGCTCCGGATGTAGCACTGGAGTTTCGCTATCTGTTTCCCGAAGAGATACAAGCCATCGCCAGCGTCGCGCGAAAAGATCCTGTGTCAGTTGGTACAGAAGATAAGTCGATTGAGATGTTCTCTAAAGGAGACGTATCGCCACCTCGGCCCGCTGAACTTCCCAAGTTTATGATATCCGTTGAGACACTGCAGTCAGCCTGCAAGGAAGCAGCGCAGCGCGTACGAGTGGATACATCTCTCGGGGATCGATTCGATCGCTCCTACTTTGAGAGACATTTTCAGGATCTCGGTGAGATCGTGTTGGGGCCTCTCTTGCTCAGAAGATCGGCCGCTCTCGGGGCCGGTTCGATGGCACATGCGATCCAGGCACTGGATGCGGAGCAGATGCGAGAGGACGCGATTGCTGCCTTGCATGGCCTTATTGAACAGCTCTTTAAAGTGTACCGTGGGGAGATCGAAGCGCTTCTCCTGGGGAAACGCCTCTCGAGTGAGATCGGGAGTAAATTCCAGGCTGTGGATCAGCATGCAGCCCTCGTAACCTCCGTGACACAGCGGATTGAGATGCTAGACTCAGCCTTTGGAAAGGTGTTAGCTAGACAGCATCTTCTGCTTCAGAGGTTGCATGCCCGTGAACACGAGCCACCAGAAACGGAAGAAACTGGGTTGGAAGAGGCGACGAGCGATTGGAAAGCTCAAGTGGTGAAGCTGGATGTTGCATACGGAACTGCGTGGAGTGCGGCGTTGAAAGAGATCGCAGATCTTTGGTCTGATTTCTTCATACCAAGCCTCCGGGAATTAGCAGCGCGTCCAAGACAGCGCTTGTCGAAGAACGCGCGATTGGCGATCCTCGTAATCACCATGTTGTCTCTCGTGGGAGCGTTGGCGTTTTGGCTTTCTTGATCATTGGGTTCACACTGACAGAGAGTAAGGATTTTGAATCAACGGACGAAGTCGAAATCATCTGAAGGAGGTGGGAACAAAGTCTTCCTGCTTCTGGGAGTATTGGTCGTACTTGCGGGTGGCGCCTGGCTATATATGGCGGGTCAGGGTAGTGGTGGGCCTGCCCAGCCACTACCCACGCCGGATGAGTTTGAGGCCCTCTCGGCCCAGCTGACTGGCGATGCTTCTGTCGGAATCTTACTCGGATCGGAGTCGGCTCCGATTACAATCGAGGAGTTTATTGACTATTCCTGCCCCGCATGCGCGAACTTTGCTGGTTTTACTGGGAGGCTCATCCGTCAAAATTATGTCGAGACAGGACAAGGAGTGGCAAAGTGGGTTACATACGACTTTGTGTTGGGGGCGTTTCCAAACTCTGTTCCGGCTGCGATGGCGGCTCGTTGCGCAGGTGATCAGGGTCAGTACTGGCCTATGCACGACATGATTTTCTCGCGTCAGACTCGCTGGTATACAAGTAATCGACCCGAAAATGAGTTCTCGGAAATTGCGGAAGATCTGGGTCTGGACATGGGTGCCTACAACGCCTGTACAGCAGAGAGCCGTTACCTACAGGAAATCGCTGTTTCCCGAAAGTACGGAGAGGAACGGGGTGTGGGGTCGACACCCACTGTGTTCGTGGATGGACAAGTCGTTGATCTGTCGAGAGGCGATCCATACCAGGTCATCGAAAGTCTGATTCAAGCCAGGCTGAATTCACTGTCCACTGATAGCGAGTAGCGGCGAGAAACTGCGGTTTCCGAGTCTTTGACCTATGCGAACCTTCAGTGAGTAGACTTAACCGGCACCGCGCGGTCGCCCTCTTGGCGTTAGCCGGCCTTTTCCTCTCGGCATACCTATTTCTGTATGCCAAAGGGTTCTACGGTTCCTTAGCGTGCGGAGCTGGAGGCGGTTGCGATCTTGTTCAGGGTTCTCGTTGGGCTGAGTTTCTCGGTTTCCCCGTGGCTGGGTGGGGTATGGGGTGGTATCTAGCCGTGTTGGTCGTATCGTTAATCTCAGTTCAGGTGCGAACGGCTAACGCCGATTGGGTGAATAAGGCCCTGTTGTGTCTATCTGTCGGTGGAGTCGGATTTACGATCTACCTGACGGTGCTTGAGATCTTCGTTATCAGAGCGATCTGCCGCTGGTGTGTGGGCAGCGCGTTGCTAGCGATAGCGATTTTTCTTCTCATCGTACCAGAAGCTTGGTCCGTGCGGAAACGGAGAATAAAGACGTTACGCGACGCCGACTAAAACCGTAACTTTTTTAGCTTCCGGGCGGCCTCATTTCATTCCAGCGTTCGATGAAGGCCACTGCTGCATCTACAAACCGGTCGGTTGCAGCTCGGCCCCGCTCGACTGTCGCCTCTTGAGGATCACGTGTCCCCCATACACCGGTGGTTGACATCTCAATTGAGGAGGTTCCCTTTCCGGTAGACTCATCTTTCAGACCTTCCGCGAGGAACACCGCTAGTGCAGTTGGGTCACCGGCTAGTACATCTGGGAGTATGGCCTCAAGATGCGGAGGCATCGATATCTTCGCAGGTATAGCTGCCTCTAAGTTGACGAGGGTTGGCATGAGGTAGAGCGAACTTGCGGTCTCTGAAGTGCCTCCGTGTCGGTCCAAGACCGATCTCGTAGATTGAAGTTCCATTGCTTGATCGTATGTTATGAATGGGGCAGTAACAGCTCCTAGGTCCACCGCAACCCCTGCCGTCTCTTGATTGATCCGATCAACGATAAACGTTGTGATCGCACGGTTTCCTCCATGGGCGTTCATGATTAGAAACCGCTTGAATCCGTGCTGAACTAAACTCTTTACAGCCTCGACGTAAACTTCTTGGATTAGCGTTGATGGGAGCGTGATAGTCCCCTCGAAGCCCATGTGATAGGGGGATTGGCCCGGGAGTAGGATGGGTGCGACCAAAACGTCGATCCTTTGTGCGATCAGCTTCGCCTGCTCGACTCCATTCAAGTAATCTGTACCAATAGGAAGATGGAGACCGTGTTGTTCCAAGGAAGCTACTGGGATAAGTGCCATGTCAGACCGAGCTAGGAGCTCTTGGACGTCAGGGACGGTCATATGCGGGAGGTAGTTTTTGATTTTTTCCTGACTCCATAGGGGATTTGTCTGTCCGAGCATTGGAGAGGTGGCGACAAGCACAACCACGAAAACGATTACACTCATTAAGGATTTTTTCATTGAACTCTCCTCAGAACACAGTTACTGGCATGGTGAGCAAGGCGGCGTAGAGATCGATTGCGTACCAAAGGTTCGCGATACGAAGGTTCTCGTTGGGTGCATGCTGGTTGTTATCGTGATTCGCTACTGGGACGTTAACCGCTGGTTTGCCAGCAACATCGGTAAAAAGGTAGAGTGGAAGCGTGCCGCCCAAGCCAGGTGCGAGAATCAACGATCCGGAACCAAAGGCACGGTCTGCTGCCACAGAGGCTGCGGAGATGACTTCCTGGACGTACAGATTTGACATCTCAGTTCGAGCCGCGGGGTAGCCTCCGCCGCCTGTAACTTTCGCGATCCGGGGGTAACGGAGCCGTGTGTTAATGTCTGGATCTTCGGTGACCACATGGAACCCTTCCCGTTCAATATGTTTGATTACGAGCCGGCGCATCATTTGTGCGTCATTCCCCTTAACGAGTCTGATCCCAAGGGCAGCGATGGCTTCATTTGGAATGACGTTGCGGGCGAGTGATCCAGTGTTGCCGCTCGTGATGCCGCGGATATTTAGCGCTGGAAGCAGAATTCGCTCCGATAGGGTCTCTGGTTCGCCCTCGGTCCATACTAGTCCGAGTTCTCGCTTCAGTTTCTGATCCACAGGTGGCATTGCCTCTAAGGCTGCCTGCTCTTCCGTCCCCAGCGGTTCTACAGTGTCGTACCAGCCATCAATCAGAACACGCCCCTTCTCATCCTTCATTGTTGTCAGTAACCGAGCCAAAATGTTTCCGGTGTCAGGAGCCCAATTGCCATAATGACCCGAGTGTAGGTTTCGTGTCGCGCCATAGACAGTGACTTCCATGCCCATCGAGCCCCGAACGCCAAACGTGAGTTGTGGGCGACCACTTTGATGGGCTGGCCCATCAAAGAACAGCCAGACGTCGATTTCGCTCAACCGGTCTGTCTGCATCTCCATATATTGACCAAGGTTTTGTGAACCCGCTTCTTCTTCTCCATCGAAGAAGAATATGAGATTTGAAGTTGGTGTAATGTTTTCTTCTTGGAACGCGGAAAGGACGGGAAGGAGTGCGGCAATGGGGGCTTTATCGTCTCCCGCAGAGCGGGCATACAGTCGCCATTCTTCGTTCACCGACTCTCCGATTTTGGGGAATGGGCGGGGTTCTCCACCCGCTTCCATTGAAGCGGTGTAAAGAGTGGGTTCAAACGGTGGGTGTGTCCAATTCAACGGGTCCACCGGCTGGCCGTCGTAGTGAACGTAAATCCCCAGCGTGCGCTCAGCTCCATCAACAAGTAATTCACCGTATACAAGTGGTGGCACTCCATCGATTTCTAGTAGTTTAGAGTCCACTCCTACACTGCGAAGTCTGTCACGGATGTATGTTGCGGCAAGTTGAATGTCCTCGGTGTCTCGGGCTCGGTTTGGGTAACTGAGCAGTTCAGCGAAATCATTCAAGATTGCCGCCTCGTGATTCTCACGGTAAGAGCGGACGACCTCGATGCCAGACTGGGCGCGAAGAGGAACTGCCGCGGTGACTCCTGCTATAAAACTGATTGCAGTTAGTGTTTGGAACGTGTTCATAGAATGTCATCTTCTTAGAATGATTTGGACGGTCGGCAATAGTCATTGAAGTGCACGACATGAGTTTCACGGCTTACGAATCTTGAAGGTCATTGGGTCAGGCTGGCAACCCAAGGCCTCTCATAACCAGAAGGGGTCGCAAACTGTTGTTCGCGACCCCTTCTTAACCCAATTCGTGTAATGCCCGAGCAGTCTGTGAGAACTGTTTAAGCAGTAGCGGCTGCTCGCCAGAACCCTTCAAGTGCTTCACCATCTGGTGAAGCGCGCAATTTGTCAAAGGCTCGATTCCGGATTTGACGGATACGTTCTCGTGTTACGCCCAGTAGAGATCCAATCTCCTCTAGAGTCATCTCTTCGCCATCATCCAGTCCGTAATATAAAACTAGGATCTTACGTTCACGCTCAGTCAAATATCGTTCGAACATTCTTTCTAGAAAATCACGGCGTGCTTGACCCTCGACATCTTCTTCGATGTCTGCGTCGTCTAGCCCCGCAAACCGTTCTCCGAACGAGGCGCTGTCACGGTCAGACTTGTCGAGAGGTGCATCGAGACTGAGTTCAGCAGAGGCTACACGCCGCAGGGCGCGAACTGTTTTGACCGGTTCCTCCATCTCATCTGCGATCTCACGATCCGTGGGAGAGCGGCCTAGCTTCTGCGTAAGCGCTGTCTCAGTGCGCGATAATTTGACCAGGTTTGAATTCTGATTGAGGGGGATACGAACGGATCGTGTCTGCTCCGCCAACGCCTGAAGCACCGTCTGGCGGATCCACCACACGGCGTAGGAGATGAACTTCACCCCCTTGTCAGGATCGAACTTCTTCACTGCCTTAAGCAAACCCTCATTTCCGATGCATACCAGCTCGGCCAGGTTCAGGCCTCTGCCCTGATATTTCTTTACATACGAAATCACAAACCTGAGGTTTGCTGTGACGAGACGCTCCGCTGAAGGCCTGTCGCCGGCCCGCGCTTCGCGCGCGATATCCCGCTCAATTTGAGGACTTTCAATGAGTGGGTATCGTTCAACGTCTTGAAGATATTGATCGAATGAGTCTAAGGCGCGTGCATCAAAAAACATCCGCCGTCGGCTCGTCGTGGTTTTGGCCTTTGCTTTGGCCTTTGCTTTGGGCTTTGCTTTGGCCTTCACTTTGGCCTTTGCTTTGGCCTTCACTTTGGCCTTCGCCATATGGGATCGAATCCTGGATTGGGTCGAATGCTGGGGATCGCTTTGGCGGACGGGGGTCGTCCAGAAACTACGATCAACCGAAACGCAATTATTATGAACTTGGTATAATAAGTGTCTTGACTCTGAATCGCACGTTCCTGCCTACTACTCGTCTGCTCCTTCACAGCTCCAGTTTTTTCCTGTTGCGTGACGCTCACGTTTCCTTAGGTGGGAAAAGTACGCAACGATACCGATCCAGCAGATACCGTATCCTGCGATCAAGAACAACGTGTGGTTCATTTTTCCTCCTCTGGACCGGCCAATTCCAATGCGAGTTCAGCCTGCCCGAGCTTATAACGACGCATTGCCAAGTAAGTAAACGCAATTGTGTATGCGATGAGATTTAGAAGAAGGACGAGTCCAAATCCTGCGGCCATAGATCGAGGTGAGGACGGAGGTTGGTGGAGGCTTCGCCACCAGAAGACAGAGAGGTATACGATGGGGACCTGTATAAATCCGATGATGCCTATTACGGCTGCCCAGCGCGCTCGTTGTTCTGGGTCCTCTGTCATAGAGCGAACGATCAGATACCCGATGTAAATTATGAGAAGGAGAGCGGTAGTGGTGAGCCTCGGGTCCCAAGTCCACCAGATGCCCCATGTGGGTCGTGCGTAAAGTGAACCTACGATCAAAGTCAAGGCGGTTGATAGGACTCCGATCTCTACGGCCGATACGGCCAGCACGTCCCATTTAAGCTTCCGTTGAACCAGATATAGCATGCTCATCAGGAAAACGACGAGGAATGAGAGCATGGCTAGCCATGCAGTCGGTACGTGAATGTACAAGAGTCGTTGAATTTCTCCTTGGTACTCGTCAGCTGGAACAACGAACAGTCCGATGAAGCTTGCGACCGCTACGCTGGTAATGGCCAAGAATCCGATTGTTCTTTGCGTCTTCAATGCTGATCTCGTGGTTCAAGGGCTGTGTTTTCTGTCGTCTATTCTGCTGTAACTGGTTTCCTATTCTTCGAGCACGACCGGGAAAATCCACACACACACAACAAACAGTATCACATCATAGGCTGCCAGTAATTGTAACCACCCTGCTGCGCGTCCCAATGGGTCTCCACTAAGAAACGCGTCGGTTGCCCCCACGCTTCCTAGTACGACGGGAACGAGGGCAGGAAACAGGAGCAGAGGGAGCAAGAGCTCACGGGCACGCAAATGTACCGTTAGGGTGGAAAAAAAGGTCCCAATCACTGAAAAACCGATGGTCCCCAGAGCAGCTACTATGATCAGGGACGTTGCATGCGATAGTAGGTCAACATGAAATATTATGGCGGTAGCCGGAAACAATACCAGTTCAAGGGTAGCAAGAATAACTAGGTTTCCCGCCAGTTTTCCAAGGTAGATTGCTCGAACATCACCTGGGTATAACCGGAGCAGTTGCACACCACCAGCCAATTCTTCGCTCTGGTAAGCTCTCCCCAGCGAAAGGGTGCCAGTGAATACGATTGTGACCCAAAGAAGTCCCCCCGCCAGCCGAGTCAGCAGGTCCGTATCTGGTCCTACTGCGAAGCTGAACAGGAATAGGACAAGGGCGGCAAACGACAACATGGCGCTAAACCCTTGTCGTGTTCGGGTCTCGGTGATGATGTCCTTCCAGAAGATGGCTTTGGTCTGTCGCATGAGTGAATTCATGCGGTTTCCTCCGAGGCCACCCTGCCTCGTTCTAGTCGCACGATACGGTCAGCTCTCGCAGTCGCATCGGCGATGCGGTGAGATGCGATGATGACCGAAGTGCCCGCACTCCTCCAGTCGGAGATCTTGCCCTGAACGAGTTGTACTCCTTCCTCATCAAGGCTGACGAACGGTTCGTCGAGAAGTACTAACTCTGGTGTCCGTAACTGCATGCGGGCGAGTTCTAAGCGCTTACGCATGCCTGTCGAATAAGCTCGAACGCGGGTATTAGCTGCGTTCTCAAGACGGACGCCCACAAGAATTTCGTGCAGAGATGAATCGGACAGTGGTGGCCCGCTCATACGCGTGGCGAACCTCAGGTTCTCTAGTCCTGTAAGCTCTTCATAGGTGTGGCCGGTGGGCGTCATGAGTGTCGTTTTCGCGCGAACATAGTCTTGGCCTCGCGGTAACACGGAGCCGAGCACCTCTACACGGCCTGCTGTGGGGCGTAACAGTGCAGAAAATACCTTTAGGAGTGTGGTTTTTCCTGTTCCGTTTGCACCGAGGAGCGCGACCACAGTACCGCGCTCCACTTCGAGGTCGATACCCCGGAGTGCCCAGCGCCTTCCGAATCGACGTGTGAGTCCCTGAACCCGGACGATAGGGCTCATCCAGCTAGCCGGGTGCCCATCGTACTTATACGTTTCCGTTTATGAGACTTGATCAAATTGCAGCACTGGCTCAGGGTAGTGATACCAAAGTGTTGCTGATCGTTTTGGATGGCCTGGGTGGCCTGCCTCGCAAATCTGACGGCATGACAGAGCTTGAGGCGGCGAACACGCCTAATCTTGATGAGCTTGCCCGAGGCGGAACTTGTGGGCTCCATCATCCTGTGGCCCTTGGAATCACGCCAGGGAGCGGTCCTGGCCATTTGGCACTGTTTGGGTATGATCCGCTTGTCTACGAAACTGGGCGAGGTGTTCTCGAAGCGCTTGGGATCGAGTTTCCGTTGGAGTCCCAGGATATTGCTGTTCGGGCCAATTTTTGTACGCTTGATAGCGAAGGCTATATCAGTGATCGCCGTGCCGGTCGCATTCGCACAGAAGCTGCAGCCCCCCTCTCTGAGATGCTCGATGAGATCTGCATTGAGGGAGCGGAGTGTTTTGTTCGTCACTTGAAAGAGCACCGTTTCGTGTTGGTGCTTAGACCAGATGCGGCGATTGGAGCGGAAGTGGACGACACGGATCCAGGGCGTACTGGAGTTGTCCCTTTTATCGTGCGACCCAGGAACGAACATTCCGAGACTACGGCCCGTCTTCTCGACGCGTGGCTTAAGGCGGCACGCGAGCGATTGACCGACCAGAGTTGTGCTAACATGGCTCTCTTGAGGGGAGTCTCCGGACTTCCGGATTGGCCTCGTTTCGACCACGTATTCGGTATGCGGGCTGTGGCTGTGGCTGCAGATCCCATGTATCGAGGGGTGGGTCGTTTGCTTGGGATGGATGCTGTCACAGTCTCCGATGGGGTGGAGAACCTTGTATCGGAGTACCAGAGGACATTTAAAGCCTTTGATTTTTCCTTCCTCCACTTCAAGGCCCCCGATAAAGCTGGAGAAGACGGCGATTTCGATCGAAAAGTGGCGGTTATTGAGGAAGCAGACGAGATCATCCCTCAGCTGGTTGATGTGGGCCCCGCCGTGACCTTGGTTACCGGTGACCATTCGACTCCGTCTATGCTCAAGTCCCATAGCTGGCACCCAGTTCCATTCCTTATTCACGGAGGGGCTGCGCGAATGGACGACACGACCCAGTTTGGGGAGACTGCTTGTCGTAACGGTGTCCATGGCCTTATACGTGGATGCGAGCTGATGAGATTGGCAGCGGCTCGTGCCGGAAGACTTGCGAAGTTTGGAGCATAGGGACAAAGAAAAACCCGAGGGCATCCGAGACCGGGTGCATTTGTGCTCCATAGGATTGTACCGCCTCATGTCGCACGGAATGTGGTTCAAGCCGTGCTACGGGCCTCGTCCGAGTGCTCGATTCCGGCACCTCCCATGGCCACCCCTGTTCCCACGGTTACGATCCCGAACATAAGGTCGTTGAACAGTGCTTGTGCGTTACTTAAATAGGCATGGATGAACGGCGAGAGCATGCTGTACGCTCCAAGCGCGATCAGCCCCCACCCACTGATCCGGTTGATTCCAAGATTGAAGGATATGGTGACAACGAGGATCGCACCGCCGAGTACTACACTATGCCACCACAGGAACCCGAATGGGTATCCCCAGACGAATGGGGCTCCCATGAACCAGACTCCCAGTCCCATTCCCAAGAAGCGTGACGCCATCGAATCTCTCTCAGAAGTTGTTCGACACAATCCAGACGCCACAATCCTTGGTGGCATCCCCCGGGCAGCGGCTATGATGCGCTTCTGAAGGAGCCTAGGCAAACTGGGCAGCGTATGGGAAACTGTTTCGGGTGCCTTCTACAGGGTTGTGCGCCGGAGCCGATTAGCGTTCGAGACTACCGTGATTGAGCTCAAGGCCATTGCAGCCTCCGCAATTATCGGATGCAGAAGCCCTAGAAACGCGATTGGAATTGCGACCACGTTGTAAAAATATGCCCAGAATAGGTTCTCTCGGATTTTACGGAATGTAGCGCGCGAAAGCCGGACAGCTCTAAGTACTGCCCCCAGATTCCCTTTGACCAGAGTGATGTCCGCCGCTTCCATGGCGATGTCCGTTCCGGTCCCCACCGCCAGTCCGATGTCGGCGGTCTTAAGTGCGGGGGCATCATTAATTCCGTCCCCTACGAAAGCCACTGTGTGACCCCGAGCTTGAAGTTCTCGGATGACCACGACCTTATCCTCCGGAAGCATTTTCGCTCGATATTCGTCGATACCCAGCTGATGAGCCACGGCCGCAGTTGTCCGCTCATTGTCGCCGCTGAGCATGATTGTCCTCAAGCCGAGTTTCCTCAGCCGAATAAGAGTTTCGGCTGCGTCCTCTTTCACCGGATCGGCAATGGCGATGGCACCCAGCAGTTGATCGCCCCTGGCCACGTATACCACCGTCTGTCCAGCCGCCTCAAACTCCTCTGCGAATGCACAGACCTTGCCCAGCTCGATGTGTTTGTCACGCATCAAACGGGCATTTCCAACCAGCACCCTCGTTCCGTCCACAGTACCAGTGATCCCACGACCGATCAGTGCCTGAACGTCGTTGGCCTTTTTCTGAGGGTGTCCGTCGTTGGCGCGCGCAGCATCGACTATGGCGCGGGCCAACGGGTGCTCAGATCGGTCTTCGAGAGATGCGGCAAGGGCGAGGAGTTCTCTCTCTTTCTTGAGGACGTCGGCAGGCGACGATTCCGGTGAAATGAGAACATCCGTCACGCGAGGCTTGCCTTGGGTCAACGTGCCCGTCTTGTCAAAGACGAGAGTATCCGCCTGATCCAGGGTTTGAACCGCTGCCCCGTCTCGAACTAACACTCCGTGTGTCGCTCCAAGACCAGTGCCGACCATCAACGCCATCGGAGTCGCTAAGCCCAGCGCACATGGGCACGCGATCACCAGGACTGCCACGGCCGCATAAATGGAGAGGGAGAGACGGCCCATCTCGGGGTTTATCCAAGGAAAAAAACCGCCTGCCCAGGTGGCAGCCTGAGCGAAAAAGTTTGGGAGCATGAGCCATCCGAGGAATGCAGCGACAGACATAAGTAAAATTGCGGGCACGAAGACTGCTGTAACCCGATCGGCAAACTCCTGGATTGGCACTTTGCTGGTCTGGGCCTCCTCCACCATCCGGATGACGTTAGCCAAGAACGTGTCTTCGCCGATGCCTGTGGCGCGCACGCGAAGTGCACCCGTGTGGTTTACGGTCGATCCTATAACGCTAGCCCCGGGCCCTTTTTCAACTGGGATTGACTCGCCAGTAGCGAGCGATTCGTCCACGGCACTGTGTCCGTCAATGACAATCCCATCTGTGGGGACCTTCTCACCCGGGCGAATGATCATAATGTCGTCGACTCGTACCTCAGCCGTAGCGATCTCGATCTCATGGTCTTCGCGTTCCACCCGGGCGACCGGTGTTTCGAGAGATAGGAGGGCCTGGATTGCCGATGATGTACGCCCCCGAGCCTTGGCCTCGATGAAGCGGCCGGTTAGGTGGATGGCTACGATCATGGCTCCTACTCCAGCGAAATTCATGATCATGGGGGCAATTCGAAGGTCGTGAAGAATTGCCCAACCCCCTGTCAGTACTGACAGGCTCGCACCGAGCGCAATCAATACGTCCATATTAGGGGTCTTCGCGCGTGCTGAGCGCCATGCGTTGCGGACCGTCTCTCGACCGGGTCCGCCCAACACGGCTCCACCTAGTGCAACCAACCCCACGTCAAAAACAAGCTCGGTAGGCCACTTTATTCCCACCACCATTTCTGGGATCATCCAAACCATGACGGGGGTTGTGAGGCCCCATACTTTCCACATGCGCTTCTTGGCTATCGCGGTGCGGCCCTCTGCCTCGCGCAATTGGTTTCTTTTTGCCTCAGTTCGCCCTTCTTCTGCTATGGATTCTAATTCGAACCCTGCACTCGCTACGGTGGTGACCAATTCCTCAAGCGCGACCTCACGGCTAAATGAAATGGTTGCCGTTTCAGATGGTAGACTCACCGAAGCTTCGACGCCGTTGAGAGCATTGAGTCTTTTTTCGACGGTGGCAACGCAACCCGCACAGTGCATTCCTCGAATACTATAGACCTTCTTTTTTATGGCAGTAGCCATTTCATTTTCCTGCGAATCGAGTAAACAGGTGTACGATCTCTTGCCGAACCTGGACGGCCGTGTCGCCGCCCTCGGCGATGGCCGCAGTGGCGCAGTGTTCGAGATGGTTTGCCAACAATTCCTTCTCAGCAGAGCGCAAGGCGGAGTGGACGGCCGTGAACTGTTGCAAGATGTCGGGGCAGTAACGTTCCTCTGTGACCATGCGTGCGATGCCTTCGACTTGCCCTCGGATGCGGGCTAACCGCCGACTGAGATCTGTTTTCGTGTCTTCGGCGATGCCCATGGCATGTGGGTGAGTACTCTTTAGTGACATATCGAGGCCTCCTTATTATACTATACTACAGTATTGTATTTATAGGGACGGCGATAGTCATCAAGTAGTGGTTTGTTCAAAGAGATACCGCAGCGCTGAACACAAACTCTGGAATTTCTCTAGAATCAGCGCATGTTGGTCCGCACGAAGTGCATAATCAGCGCCGGCAGAAAGCACCAAGAGCGTAGCACCTACAAATGCCTGACGATTGTGTGCTCAGGTCGATATTGGCCGTAATGCCGGTGTGGCTGACGCGTCAACTCGTCAGTTCACTAGAAGAAAGTGGGTGGTAGCGCTCATGAGTCTCCTGGTTATTGCCGTTATTGGTTACCCATTAGCTCTCATCGCTATTGGAATCTGGCGGTCCCGCGGCGTAAAGAGTCATGAGGATTTCATGGTCGCGGGGCGTAACGTTCCCGTATCCATGCTAATCGGGACTTTAGTCTGCACTTGGATTGGTTCGGGATCCCTCTTCGGTGGGGCGGGGCTCGCTTACCGAACAGGGCTCGCCGAACTCTGGTTTTCGTCTGGAGCGTGGATCGGCCTGTTGGTCGCGTTTTATTTAGCGCCCCGGGTTCGGTCGATCGCGAAGTACACGGTCCCGGACTTGCTTGAGCAGCGTTACAATGCGACGGCTCGTGTCTTGGGTACAGTGGCAATCATTCTCGCCTACGTTACGATCGCTGCCTACCAGTTCCGCGGCGGAGGGTGGATCCTAAGCATCGTAACGGAAGGGGCGATATCGCCAACCCAAGGGATATTGATCACGGCTCTGGCGATAGTGGTCTTTACTGCCCTCGCAGGCATGGTGTCCATCGTTACCGTTGATTTGTTCAACGGCATTATTATCACGCTGGGTATCGTAATTGCGTTGCCTTACCTCGTGTTGTCCAATGGAGGCGTGAACGCCATTGCAGATGCGCTACCTGAGGGTCACCTCACAGCGCTTGGTGGGCACAACGTGCTTTGGGTCGTGGGCGTGGCGATGCCAACTTTCCTTCTCATCCTAGGTGAGAGCGGAATGTATCAGAAGTTCTTTTCGGCAAAGGATGCCGGGTCTGCGAAGAAGGCTGTGGTTGGCATGTTCATTGGGATCGTTTTTATTGAAACCACACTGGCCCTGCTGGCTATCGTTGGCCGTGCCGTTTTCCCGGAGCTTGCTGACCCGAACCAGGTTTCGCTGGTCGGACGTGCGGCATCGGAGACGATCATTCTCCATATAGCGGCGAACGGGTTACCCATGCTGGGTGGAGCAATTTTGCTTGCGGCGGCAGTGGCAATTGTACTTTCAACAGGCAACACATTCTTATTGGTTCCGTCTACCAATGTTAGTCGTGACATCTTCGAGCGTTTCGTGAACTCCGATGCGTCGGATAAACAAAAGCTTAACGTGCAGAGGGTGTTTATCGTTCTGTTTGGCGGGTTGGGGCTCGTACTCTTGACCCAATTCGACAGCGTATTGGCGATGGCCCTGTACGCGTACTCGCTTGTAGGTGCCAGTCTAACACCTGCGCTTTTGGCTGCATTTATATGGAAACGTGTGACTCCCCAAGGGGGGGTTGCCTGCATCGCAGGTGGGCTCGGTAGCATCATAGGAATCGCCGCGCTGTCGCGTATGGGCGTTGGCTTCACGGCGACTATAAGTGGAACCGAGTTTGACTTCGCATCGAGCGACTACATTGTGATCCCCGGTGTCCTGATTTCTTTGGGTCTCCTCGTCTTGGTGAGTCTGCTTACCGCACCATCACCCGAAGACAAATGGGCACCGTTTTTCGTGGAAAACCCCGAGGAAATTTAGTTATTAGTTAGCAGTGCTCCTGAACTCAGTCCAGCTTTGGTGAAGGGGCAAGTCCTCAGGGTACGAGCTGTTGGGCGCTGGCGAGCAGCCGATTTCGGTCGAGCACCTCTCCGCTGAGGACGACGGCGTGGACGCGCCGTGTGTTCGATATGTCTTCGAGCGGACTGGCGTCGAACAGTACGATGTCGGCGAGCTTGCCGTGTGCGAGCGTCCCACGGTCCCCAAGCCGGAGGGCTTCAGCACCGACACGAGTCGCGGCCTGCAACACTTCCGACGGTGTCATGCCGGCCTCGACATGTGCCTCGAGTTCGCGCTGGTAGGCTAACCCAGCAGGTGCGTTCGCGACCACCCCGTGTGAGCCCATCGTCACGGGACCGCCTGCCTGGGCGTAACGGACGGTGAAGGTCGCCATGTTTTGCACCATCGCCCAGGTTTGCTCAGCCCCCTCTTCGTCGAACGTAGGCTCAAATACGGCGAGGGTCGCGTCGAGTGCTACCTGGCGTTCCAGCATGAGTTCGATGAGTGCGTCGGCCCGTGCCCCACTCGGGTCCAGGCCAGCCCAAAGGGGACCAGATCCGACGTTGGGTGCGCGGTGCATGCTCTCTAGGAGTACACCCTGTCGATATGCCTCCCCTTCCTTGGGTGATACAAGTGATGGGCCGACCGACCGGGTATGTTCGATGCCATCGATGCCGACCCGAATTGCGTCGCGTGCGTCGACAATCTCGAGGTGTG
Organism: uncultured Gemmatimonadota bacterium; assembly: GCA_964480515.1. GTDB lineage: Bacteria > Gemmatimonadota > Gemmatimonadetes > Palauibacterales > Palauibacteraceae > Palauibacter. The sequence goes on along the minus strand of CAYZOT010000001.1, from coordinate 187,529 downwards.
CGAAGACCGGCACATTACGGCGGTCAGCCTCCTCAACAACGGCTCGGATCAAGTTGAGCGGTAGTCGGAAGTAGATTTTCAGGGAGGTCGCCCCCTGGTCGATCAACTCATTCGTAACGCGTCGTGCGTCCATCTCGTCGAGCAATACACGAGAAATAGACGGGTAGGCCGGGTTTGTACCATCGAGGATCGGTCCCGAGTAAAGCAGATGTGGGGTCGGGAGCCCGCGAGCCCGGATATCATCCAACCACAGTTCATTGTCTTCGATCCAGAGTCCCATCTCGCGGAGCGTTGTTACCCCGTTCGCTAAAAAAAGCAGGGGGAGTTCGGGGCTAGCATCGGTTCCCGACCCATCGATAGTACCGCTCTCGCTCGGAGAGTAGTGGAAATGGAGGTCGACGAATCCTGGAGTCAGGAACTTGCCGGTTGCGTCGAGCCGTTCGGCGCCAGCCGGGATATCGACTTGTCCCGTGGGACCGATCATTTCAATCCGATCGCCACGAATCAGAACCGTTGCCTCTTCGTGGATGGCTCCGGTTCCGTCGAAGACGGTCCCGCCCTCGATTGCCAGCCAGCGTTCCTGGCTCTCTCCCGGTGAAACGCCGATCAGTAGCACAAAAAGGGGCAACAAATGTCGTGACATCTTCATAACTCGCCTCTAAGGACAGGATGGTTAATAGGTTTCTATTTTAGGTGTTGGAGCCACGGATGCGCGATGCCGAAGTGCCGAAGGTTGGCAAGTACGTAAGTTGTGCTTTGGGTGGTAATTCGTCTAGGTGGGTTGCATCCACTGAACAAGCGCGTGAATCTCGTTAATGTGATTCAAGCGCGAACTCCCAATCTCCCAGGGGGTTTCAGGTAGGTTAAAGTTGAGAGATGAGTGATCTTTGACGACTTTTTATTGGGTCGGAAGATCAGCGAAGGAGAGTATTAATGGTGACAGCAGTCGTACTAATTGAGGCAGAAGGCGAGAAAATCAACACACTGGCAGAGCAGTTGGTTGCGATGGATGCAATCACGGAAGTTTTCTCAGTTGCTGGTCGGTATGATCTCGTGGCGATTGTACGTGTGCCTCAAAATGAGGATTTGGCGGACGTCGTAGGTGATGACATGCGGCAGCTCAATGGAATTATGAAGACGGAAACTGTGATTGCGTTCCGAGTCTACTCACGCGAGGAAACTGAAAGGGTTTTTTCGATTGGATCGGATGGTTAAGACACGTTACCCATTATATTTCATATCTTCAGATAACTCACCAACGGAGGATCCATGGTCACTGCAAAGGCTCTGAATCGACACGTTTGTAGGCATATTCTGGTCCTAAGCCTTGCTGCAGGACTCGGTGCTGTTCCGGTGCTAGCTGAAAATCGGCCACATCAGATGCTCGATGCTGAAATGATGGCAGGGCAGGATCCGGCTGGGATGATTGGTGCTCCGGACCGCGGCCCGAGTGAGGGCGCAGGACCGTATGATCGCCTAATCATCCGCGGAGTTACAGTCATCGATGGGACCGGAGCGCCCCCGATCGGGCCTATGGATATCGTAATCGAGGGCAATCGCATTGTTAGCGTTCAAGGGGTCGGCACCCCGAACGTGCCGATTGACCCGGATGGTCGACCAGACCTGAGTGTGGTTGGAAATGCCAACACGGTTGTTCACGAAATCGATGCTACTGGCATGTTCGTTCTTCCTGGGTTCGTTGATTTGCACCTGCACACAGGAGGTGTCCCTAAGGCGCCGCAGGCGGAATACACCTACAAGCTTTGGATGGCACACGGAATCACGACGGGCCGTGGAGTGGGGTTTGGCCCGCATGATTGGACCATCCAAGAAAAGAACCGGAGTGCGGCGAATGAGACTGTCGCACCGCGTATGTGGGTATACCCCTTCACCGGAGCTGGCGGTGAAGGATGGGGCAATCGCAACATCCATACTCCCGACGACGCTCGAGCATGGGTCCGCTATGTGAAAGAGACGGGAGGGGATGGCCTCAAGCTTGGAGCACACCGGCCAGAAATTATGGAGGCTCTTCTCGATGAGGCACAACGACTGGGTCTTGGTAGCACAGCACACCTAAACCAGATGGGTGTCGCTCAGATGAATGGGATTGATGCTGCCCGTCTTGGCCTTGGTACAATTACACACTTCTACGGTTTGTTCGAATCGCTCTATAACGGGCACGACGTTCAGCCGTGGCCATCCTGGGTAAACTACAATGATGAACAGCACCGTTTCAGCCAGGTGGCTCGTCAGGCAAACCTCATCCACGAGCAAGGCAGCTCCGAATGGAAAGCTTTTCTGGAAGAGTTACTCGAGCTGGATGTGACCCTGGATCCAACTATGTCGGCGTATCAGGCAAGTTGGGATGTGGACGCACAGAAATACGCACCATGGCATGAGAAATACACTCTTCCCTCACTCTGGGATTTCTATGAAGCAAATCGTGAGGACCACGGTTCGTACTATTATGACTGGACCACATGGGAAGAAGTAGCCTGGAGAGATTTTCTTGAAGTATGGCACGACCTCTTGAACGACTACAAGAATATGGGAGGGCGCGTCACGGTCAGCTCAGATGCAGGCTACATCTACAACTTGATGGGTTTCTCGACGATCCAGGAGATGGAACTCCTCCAGCACGCTGGTTTTCACCCGCTTGAGATCATCCGTGGTGCGACGATGCATGCAGCCGAAACCCTATTTGAACCCACCGGTCGTCCGATTGAGTTTGGTGTGGTGCGCGCTGGCTTGCTCGCCGATCTCGTGATTGTCGAAGAGAATCCAATCCAGAACCTCAAAGTCCTTTATGGAACAGGTGCTAGACGTCTGAACGATGAGACGGGTGAAGTTGAAAACGTCGGAGGGATTGTCTACACGATCAAGGACGGGATTGTCTACGACGCGAAACAGCTGCTTGCCGATGTTGCCAAGATGGTGGAGGAACAGAAAAGGATTCGCGAAACAGCGACGGAACAAGGCGGTAGCTGATAGGGGATGTCGAATGGAGAGGCCACTGTGATCTGGTTCTAGGTTTTGTTCAGCTACA
>CAYZOT010000001.1:131193-184473 GCA_964480515.1 uncultured Gemmatimonadota bacterium | reverse complement strand
TGATGTTGGGCTCTGTGTGGCAGTACCTGATACCAAGGACGGTGCTTGGGTTGTCTCATACGGTCCGTCTTTAACCTCATCTGTCATAGTTCGGACTTCTCAGCAGGGGTCGTAGGTCTTTATTTTCTCGCTGACCACCGAATACTCCATTCTCTTTCGGTCGAAAACGACAACCCCTGATTCGACCAGTTCCTTCACCGCCTCTTTACGTTCTCTTTCTGAGAAGGACCACTCCAGAGATGTGACCATTCTCAGGCCAATCGTCCTCTCCCTAAAGATCCATCACGCGCTCTACGTCGGCTGCAATTGAGTGAGGTTTCTGGAGGAACGAAATTGAGAGGAAGAGGAAGAGCGACACCACGAGCGCTGCAGCGCCGTGGTCGATCCCGTAGGGGAGCCGGATTCCGCCCAACCGAAAACCGAAATTAACGAGAAGGCTACTCGCAATAGCAATGTTAGCAGCCTGCGCGCTCGCACGTTTCCAGTTGAGTCCGATCGCGATAACAGGTACCAGGCCGGCCGCAAAAGTCCCCCACCCAAATGCACCAAGCAGGGCGACGAGATCTCCCGAAAAGAGCGCCACGAACGCTGCGGTGACGGCTAATAGTGCCGTTATAATACGAGCCCACTTGAGTTCGTTTGTTATTGACCGGCCGCGGATCGCTTTCGGAATGTCATGGACGATTGCTGCAGTCCCAATGTTCAGGAACGAGTCAGCGGTAGACATGATCGCGGCCAGGAGCGCTGCAAATACTACGCCCGCCAGAATCGGGTTCGTGAACACCTGGAGAAATTCAGGTGAGGCCGCATCCGGTGTGCTAAGTGCCGGGTGGGCGCCGGTTAGCACTAGGGCCCGCATGGCGATCCCGATCCCGATCCACAGGAGTGCAGTGATTCCGTACGCTAGCACTCCGAGCGGGACCACATGACGTAAGTCGCTCACCCGCTTGACCATCATGAACTTCGTTATGATGTGAGGTTGGCCGACCACCCCGAGACCAAAGATGAGGAACCACGAGAGGCCGCTTAGCATGCCAATTGTGCCCCATGGCCCACCCGCTGCGCGGTCGTCCTGTGCTACGATTTGGGTGATTTCGGCCAACCCGCCATCAAATGTGCCGAGTACCGTGAAAAAAATCAGCACAGACGCAGCGATCATGATCGTGCCCTGGATTAGATCTGTGTATACCGAAGCCACAATTCCGCCGGTGACCGAATAGAAAATCAGCACTGAGCAGGAGATAGCTACACACAGTCCTAGACTCGGGTTCGCCAGCACTTGTGCGTTCGCCAGCACGCCCTGAAGGACGATTGACATGGCGAGAATCTGCGTCGCGAGATAGCCGAGGACTCCAAGCAAAATTACGATAGCCACCGAAACCCTAACGGACTCGGATCCGTACCGGGCAAAGGCAATGTCAGGGAGTGAGACGCACTCGCGGAGTTCGGCTATCATCCGGATCCGCTTTGCCACGAGATTTATGACGATGATGTTCGAGATCACTGTTGAGGCGAGGATCCAGATTGAACTTGTTCCCATCGAGTACATAAGTCCGGGGCCACCCACGAACCCGAATCCGCTCATCGTACTCGAGAAAACCGCAAAAGCGGTAACAAAAATGCCCAGATTGCGGCCAGCTACGAAGAAATCACTGGACGACTTAGTACGCTTCAGCGACCACAAGCCAATACCAATGCACAGGGCTAGGTAGGCAATCACGGCTAACAGCGTGATCAGCGCCCGACTACTCTCTAGCGCCTGCTGCACTAGTTGTCTTCTTCCGTAATATGGCCAGACTGAGAATCCACCAGAATTTCATCGAACCGTGCCTGCTCTTCAGGTCCGAAATACGCTTGTTTGAACGCGCAGGTGAACATGAGGAGAGGAATCCATGGGTAGATAGAGACTCCATATACGAGCCAAGCTACTGGTTCAGTAAAGCCTGCCACGATCGTGGTTTTCCCTTCCTCATAGGCATCGTAAGCGATCATCAAGGCGATGAAGACGAATACGTACGAAATGGTCCACACGGAGATCGCGGTTCGGAGCCAATGTTGACTGTGGACACCGACCTGCATCGTCACCCAAAGCATACCGATGATGAGCAGTCCGACCGTATACCCAGTCCAGACTGGTGCCCCAAGAGTGCCGGCATCGATCCCCTGCTGCATGGGGGCAAACTTCGGGTGTGAAACTGCGGCTTCTTGGCCGACGCCTGCCACCAGACCAGCGATGAGCAACACGAGAAGCATGGCCGTAAATACTAGCAATACACCCATTAATCGGTTGAGATTGTGTGTGGTTTGGACCGGGCTCTCCATGTCTAGGGAAGGGAAGAGTTTGTCATCCATTTTGCCACGGCGCGAGTGTTTGTCGATTGTCTTTAACTTCAGTGCATGTCGAATTTAGCTAAGTGACTGGACTTCGGCGGTCGCTATTATGAGTTTCTGCGTCCCGGTCCACGGTAGAATCGATACTAAACATATACAGTGAGGTCTGGAAAAGATCATGAGTTCACCAGTACGGATCGCCATCACGGGAGCCGCCGGCAATATTGGATACGCGCTTGCATTCAGGATTGCCGCCGGAGACATGTTCGGACCTGATCACCCTGTCATCCTTCATCTTGTCGAGATTCCACCGGCTCTGAACGCGCTAAGTGGCGTCACAATGGAACTCAATGACTGTGCCTTTCCTCTACTTCAAGAGATTGTGGCCACAGCAGACGCAAATGAGGGGTTCGAGGGAGTGGACTATGCCCTGTTGGTCGGAGCGAAACCGCGCGGCCCAGGTATGGAACGCGGCGATCTCATCGCGGATAACGGAAAGATTTTTGGGCCACAAGGGAGAGCAATCAACGATAATGCGTCGCCTGATGTGCGTGTGCTTGTGGTTGGAAACCCAGCCAACACAAACTGCCTGATCGCTGCTTCCAGTGCCCCGAACCTCGACCGTAATCAGTTTACGGCCATGACTCGGCTCGACCATAATCGCGCCATTAGCTGGCTAGCAGAGAAGACGCAAACCCATTCGACTCAAATTCGTCGTATGTCCATCTGGGGCAATCATTCCGCCACGCAGTACCCGGATCTCAGCAACTGCACGGTGAATGGGACTCTTGCGACAGAATTGGTGGATGAAACCTGGTGTCGCGAGAGCTTTATCCCCAAAGTCCAAAAGCGAGGGGCAGAGGTCATTCGGGCACGTGGTGCATCATCGGCTGCCTCCGCTGCGTCTGCGGCTATTGATCATGTTCAGACCTGGGTTCGCGGAACTACTGAGGGTGATTGGACGAGCATGGCGGTGGCATCTGACGGCAGCTACGGAGTCGAAGAAGGTATCGTCTACTCTTATCCGGTCACCTGTTCGGACGGTAGTTACTCAATCGTTCAGGGTCTTGAAGTGAGCGAATTCAGCCGCGGATGCATGAATACGACGGAGGCCGAACTCCGAGAGGAACGCGCAGCCGTCGAAGATTTGCTGGAGTAGCCTTCGGGTCATCGAGCACTTTGGTCTCAGCGGTTCTTGGTAGAGTGAGACAAGACAGCTCGTGCTGCTGCCATTCCAGGGCGGGCGGTTAAACCGCCACCCGGGTGTGCGCTGGCACCGCAGAGATACAGCCCCTCTACAGGTGTCTGGTAGCGCCCCCAACCCGGGGCTGGTCGCATCATAAATATTTGATCCAGCGTCATCTCGCCTTGGTAGATATTCCCTTCGGTGAGTGCAAATCGGTCGGCTAGATCAGCCGGAGTGAGCACATGACAGTGAACGATTGCATCTCTCAAATTCGGTGCGTAGGTGCTGAGTGTATCGATCACCGAATCTCTAAGCGCTTCCCGGCGACTCTCATCCCAATTTCCGGTTTTTAGCTTGAAAGGTGCGTACTGTACGACGGCCGAGAGGATGTGGTTTCCCTCCGGGGCCAGCGATGGGTCCAATGCAGTAGTGACTACGGCGTCCACATAGGGAGCCTTCGACGATTCACCATACTTGGCATCGTCGTATGCTCGTTCTAGGTACTCGATGCTCGGGGCGATGATGATAGAGGCTCCCTGTAGGACCGCGTTCTGCGTTTCATTTTCTTCTCCCCTCCCGAACACCGGTGCATCGTCAAGAGCAAGGTGTACCTTCGCACAAACGCCACGATACTTGATATTTTTGACCGCGCGCACGAACTCGGGATTGAGCTCTGTTGGATCGATCAGATGGAGGAATGTCTGTGCCGGATCAATGCTCGAGACCACAACTCGTGCTTCAAGATCTTCTCCCGACTCGAGGCTGACCCCGGTCGCACATCTTTCTTTGGTTCGGATTGAGGCGACCGGTGAAGAAAGTCGAACCTTGGCCCCGAACCTTACCGCCGCCTTCTGAAGTGCTGTTCCAAGCGCCTTCATACCGCCACGCAGTTGACTCCGGCGTCGCACTATACCTCCTCCACCTACAAGGCTATGCAGAAGTAGGTATGCAGTGCCCGATGCCATAGGACCTTGGCAGATTCCCGTGATCCCGCTTGTGGCGAGAGTTCCTTTGAGTGCGTCGCTCTCGAACCATTCGTCCAGTAGTTCCTCTACGGTCATCGGGATAAGGCGCATTAGTTCGAGGGCATCTTTCCGACCAACACGACCCAGTCGGCCGGCGAGGCGAGCGAGTTCCCAAAGATCACCCTTATTGGCTTTTGCCAGGCGGGGAGGCAGCGTTTCGTAAAGTACCTCAAGGACACGTGTTGCCAATGACATTGCCTCCAGGAACTCTGGCCACCGAGCCGCATCTCGGTCAGAAAATGGTTGGATGCTTTGTGCTGATTTGGCCGGTTCATGATGGAGGGTCAGTGTCCGACGACCATGTTGCGGTGAGACCAGGACAGGGTCGGGGCTGAGAATCTCGAATTCCTCGCTCGAAAGTTGCAGGTCTGACAAGACACGCTGATCGATCCCTGTGAAGCTGTGCGCACCAGTATCCACGTGATAGCCAGGCCATAGCTCTTCAGTCGCCGCACAACCTCCGGGGGTGGCACTTCGTTCAAGCACCACCGTCGAAAGGCCACTCTTAGCCAAGTAAGCTGCGGTGACGAGCCCATTATGACCTGCCCCGATCACGATAGCGTCGTAGCTGTTCATCGTTTGAGATCCTTCAAAATCTCAAGGGCCGCGTGCCGTCCGGGTGCCCCGCACACGCCGCCGCCTGGATGTGTCCCCGAGCCGCACTGATAGAAATTTTGCACAGGGGTTCGGTATTGCGACCATGCCGTCGTCGGACGGAAGAAAAAGAGTTGGTTTAACGAGAGATCTCCATGGAAGATGTTACCCTCGGTGAGTCCCATTTCCTCTTGGAGATCTAGTGGGGTCATGACCTGACGGTGGAGGATCGCGTCCTTGAGGTTCGGTGCATATTCAGCCAGTGTGTCGATTACCGTGTCACCAAAAGCTTCCCGCTGCGTGTCGTTCCACCCACCTTTGAGGTGGAACGGAGCATACTGTACGAAGATCGACATTACGTGACGGCCGGCGGGTGCCATACCTGGATCGATCATCGAAGGGATCACAATGTCGAGGTACGGGCGTCGAGAGAATTCTCCGTACTTTGCGTCGTCGTAAGCACGCTCCAGGTACTCGACACTTGGGCTAACAGACATTGCACCTCGGAGGTGTGGTCCTACGCCGGGGAGGCACGTGAAGTTGGGAAGTTCGCTGAGGGAGAGATTGACCTTTCCGGACGAGCCACGGATCCGGTACTTACGGATCGAATCTAGGAAGTCATCGGGAAGATCATTTGGTTCGAGCAACTTAAGGAAGGTCAACTTGGGGTCGAGGCCAGAGATGATAGTTTTTGCCCGAATCTCCTCTCCACTTTCGAGAACTACTCCGACAGCGTGGCCATTTCGGGTCAACACGTGGTCTACCGCGGCCTCAGTCCGGATTTCAACACTGTGGCTTCGAGCTGCGGATGCGATGGACTCAGCAACCATCCCGTTTCCCCCCTTCGCAAAACCCCACGCACGGAACGCACCGTCAATCTCTCCCAAGTAGTGATGTAGAAGTACGTAGGCCGTGCCCGGTGATCTCGGTCCAAGAAACGTTCCGATGATCCCGCTTGCCGACATCGTAGCCTTAAGGGCCTCGGACTCGAACCACTCATCAAGAAAATCGGCAGAGCTCATAGTCATGAGCTTGAACAGCGCATGGAACTGTGGTTCGGTAAGGTTACGGAGGTGGCCTCCGAGCTTCAGCATTGTGCGCAGGTCACGCATGCTAGGTGAGATGGGGTTTGGTGGAATCATGCCGAGAATTGGTTTCACTGCCCACGCGAGCTGGTACATGAGCGTACCGAAGTCATCATATGCTTCGGCATCTTTCGGCGAGTGGCGGTATAGCTCACGGCGGGTTTGGTCGTGATCAGCCCACCTGCCGAGGTAGTCTCCGTTTGGCAGGGGTGTGATTGTGCTCTCCAGCGGGAGGATCTCTAGCCCGTGTCGAGGGAGTTGAAGATCTCGAATAATTTCCGGCCTTAGTAGGCTGACAACGTATGAGGCAACAGAATATTTGTATCCAGGGAAAATTTCCTCAGTGACTGTTGCCCCGCCCACGAGATGGCGGCGTTCAAGGACGAGCGTATTGAGACCTGCCTTGCCGAGATAGGCGGCGTTCACGAGCCCATTGTGCCCCCCTCCGATGACGATCGCATCGTAATCCCGCCCTGTGGTCATCGGGTCCTTACCACACCAAATATCGCCCGCTTGCGCTTGGGATTGAAAAACGGAGTTTTGGCGACCCGAGCGATTGCCGTTCGCCTTTGGTGTTCGACCGTAATCTCTATTTTCAGTTCAGTTCCGATTTTGGCATACTCGGCTTGTACGTGGGCGAGGGCGAGGTATTTTTTGACCGTAGGAGACCAGCTGCGGCTCGTCGCATAGCCGACCTGTTCTTCTCCGGCGTACACAGGAACGCTCTCGCGTAGTGTCATTCCTGGGATCTGTGGAGGCAGGTCTACCTCAGCGTAGGCGTCTTCAAGCGATAACCAATCGATCTCAAGCCCTCTAAATTCCCACTCAGCAGGTCGGCTCTGTTCTTCGCGAAGTGCGGTCAGTCCGACGAAATTTTCTTTGTCGAGCGAAACCGTCCAGCCCAGTCCGAGTTCAAATGGCGATGATTTTCGTGAATCGAGCACTGCCCGATGAGCAGGCATATAGTCGACATCGATGAGTAAGAGTCCTGCCTCGACCCGTACGATGTCTAGTGCGAGAAGCCCGGCTGGTGCCAAGCCGTGCTGCACTCCGTTCCGAAAGATTGTGTCCCAAAGTGGTACTGCGTCGCTTGCATCGACCCAGATCTCGTAGCCGAGATCCCCCGTGTAGCCTGTCCGAGAGATGTGAACTGTAATTCCTTCAATCTGGGTCTGCATGACATGGAAATATCGGAGTTCTGCAAGGGGTCCGTCAGTAATTTCGTTCAGAATGTTGAGGGAGCGTGGTCCCTGAAGTGCGAGCGCACCGACCTGTTCGGTTTCTTCTTTGATTTGGACCTTGAGCCCTTCAGCGTTTTCGTGAAGCCAGAGGAGTGTGGGCTCAGCAGAAGTGAGCCGGAAGTCCGAGTCCGCTAGCCGATGCAGTGTCCCGTCGTCGCGAACTTTACCATCGGAATCACACCACGGGGTATAGCAGACCTGTCCGACTGCGAGCTTCGTGATGTCTCGGGTGACGACTCGATTCGCTAAGGCCTCCGCATCGCCTCCGCGGATCCGATATTTGTATAGGGGCGATATGTCGATGAGACCGGCAGCCGACCGTATCGCGTGATACTCATGTTCATGAGTAAGGTCATATGAACTGGCTGACACGAACCCCGACCAACGGCGCCAGTTTTTGCCCTGACAAAGCGCTTGCGTACGTTCGTGGAAGGGGGTCCCCTTAACGGCGGTTGGTGCACCTGCGCCCGTTCGGTTCAATTTGGCCGCATTAGTTTGGCAGACCCAGTGCCACTAGCTCTCCAGGAACACCGCGCCCTCCCACTGCGACCACAATGAATTGACGTCCTTCATGCATATAAGTCATTGGTACGCCCGTTTGGTGGGAGGGGAGTTCGATCGCGGCTAGGATCTCGCCGGTTGTTTTGTCGTGTGCGCGGAATACGCCGGCAATTTTTCGCGACATACTGCCACCACCAGTGCCCGCAAATAGCAGAGTGCTCGTGGCCAATAGCCCTGCCCGCTCTGGACGACCTGTGCGGGGGATCTCCACACCTTGGAGCGCCTGGTGTTCGCGAACGTATGACGGTGTGTCATCGTTTGCGATCATCCATACCTTTTGACCCGTCTTCATGTCGAGCGCCGTGATACGCCCCCAGGGTGGTTTGATAATTGGAAGCCCACGTGGCCCTCCTACGCCTCGTGACTGCCCTTGAACGTAGTTCATGTTGGAGAAATCAGGCTCATTGACGAGCCCGATTGCTCGTGGTGCAGTGGCCGATGGTACGAACAGGAGTTGCATCTGCGGATCGAACGCGGCACCCGGCCAGTTTGCGCCACCGAGACTGCCTGGCAGGATAAGTGTACCCTGCTTTCCATCTTCCTCAATTACGGAAGGGGGTGTGAACAATGGCCCTAACACCAACTTCTCAGCGATCTGAAGTGCTTCCGCCTTTAGTTCTGGAGTAAAATCAATGAGATCGTCCTCAGTTACACCCTGAAGGTCATAAGGCACGGGTAGGGTGGGGTAGGGCTGCGTTGGAGAATACCATTCTCCCGGAACATCACCCGCGGGTACAGGTCTCTCCACGATCGGCCACACCGCTTCACCGGTCGCACGATCGAAAACATACGTGAAGGCCTGCTTAGAGATCTGTGCAACCGCCTTCTTTTCTCGCCCATCCACTGTGATATCCATAAGGATTGGTGCGGCTGGAGGATCAAAGTCCCAGATTCCATGGTGTACGGTCTGAAAGTGCCACACGACTTCACCTGTGCTCGCATCAAGGCACACCAGGCTTTGCGAGTACAAGTTGTCACCAGGCCGGTGCCCACCGTAGTAGTCGCCAGTGCCCGATTCCACAGGCAGATAGACGTACCCCAGTTCATGATCTGCTGTCATTGGAGTCCACACAGCCGCGTTTCCAGTGAACTGCCACGAATCTCCCTCCCACGTTTCGTGCCCGAATTCTCCAGGCTGTGGGATCGTATGGAAGGTCCAGAGCAGATCGCCCGTTATAGCATCAAACCCACGGACGTGTCCGGGCGGCATCTCCTTAGTAGGAGGGCGACCGCCCTGAGGGAGTGCTGCGCCAACCACTATGACTCCGTTGACAACCATCGCTGGTGAGCTTGATCCGATACGGTCGTTCACGAGATCCACAGGGCGTCCCAGGTTCTGCTTGAGGTCGACAATGCCTTTGTCACCGAAGTTTGGATCTGGAATCCCTGTTTTCGCGTCCAACGATATCATCTGGTATGCAGGCGTGATCAGGATCACTCGTTTTGTATCTTCATCTTCCCAATATGCGACCCCTCGCCCAGAATTTTGGCGCGGCGCACTTCGACCTCGTTCCCCTTCATCGAGCCGATATGTCCATAGGGTTTCGCCGGTGCCCGCATCGATGGCTACCGCAGTCCGCCGATATCCTGCAGTGGCGTATAGGATGCCGTCCACGTACAACGGCGTAACCCGGTAGTACGCTTCGGGTCTTGGTCCGTAGTTGTGTGACTTCCACTGCCACACGATCTCAAGCTCTGCGACGTTTGTTGCGTCGATCTGGTCGAGTGATGCGTAACGGGTCGATCCAGCGTCTCCAGCCCAATACCGCCATTCTCCGTCTGCGACACCCTGCTGTCCCGAGAGGGGACTGAACCACGATACTCCGCCGATCCCGGCAAGGATCACCGTTACTAATTGTAACGCGGTTCTTTGTCTGCGTGTCATCTTATAGCTCCTGAAGGTGCTGATATGCGGGGTCGGTGTGATTACACTGACCATCTTTCTGATTCCACACCATGGTTCGTGATACAGTCAGCTACAACGTGTGGCAGGTCAACCGTGCCAACGGCCAGGTCGTCTTGTACCATTACGGAGATGTTAAAATCATAACGGATGGTTGATCCTTTGCTCGGTGCTCGCATATATATCACGCCCTTAACCCGGGCGCTCGCGGTGGTTGTAGTGACCGCATGCGGTTCAGAAATTACTGAACCGGGAACATCACTTTGTGCTACCCGAAATGGAGTTGAAGTGTGTGTAGCGGGGGCTCAATACAGCCCCGGGGATCTTGTTCGATTCACCGTTCGAAATATGAGTGGAGCCCCGATCTACAAGGATAGCTGCTCTACCAAACTTGTAGGCACTACGGGTGTCGATGGTTCTTTCGATGAAGTCTTCGATCCGACGTTGCGCTGTGGGTCGAACGCCGGTGTACAGGATATTGTTGCGAATATGATCGAATTAGCGCCAAGCGAGGAAAATTCTGATAGCCTACAACTGGTGTCGTTCGCCTTTCAGGGTTACTACCGAGTGAATGTTTGGATAGTGGATGCAGATGGAGCCTTGGTTTCCAGTACGCCCGCAATATCGGGAACTTTTGATGTGTTCCCCTCTGCCAACTGACATCTGAACAAGGGCGGTTTTGCCTCTGCATGGGTCTTCTAGCAGCGCTTCTTGACCTTATATGCGTCCCATTTCCCTAGGTTGGTTGCCCCTCACTTGATATCCTATTTCAGGATGTTTGCCCAATCTGTGCCCCCGGCTCTTGTCCCACAGCAAGACGGCCGCCAACATCTTTGGGATCACCCATGCACCAGGAGTAATCATATGTCTTGCCGCTGGCTTTGCCTTCTCATCGCGCTTTTCCCCGTCTCATCCATGTTTCCGCTCACTGCTCAGCAACGTGCTATGACAATTGTGGATCTGATTAATATGCCCGGGTTGGGTGACCCACAGATTTCGCCTGATGGTTCACAACTGCTTTTCGTCCAAACCGACCCGGATTGGGATGAAAACAGTACCATTTCGCATATCGGACGTGTCAATCTCGATGGCACCGGTTCAGTCCAGTTGACGAATGGCGAAGAGGGGGAGTCAAACCCACGTTGGTCTCCAGACGGATTGCATGTCGCGTTTGTGGCCAATAGACACGATACCGAGCATGAACAGGTCTATCTCATGCCCACGAATGGAGGGGAAGCACGGGTGCTCACACAGCACCCGACACCTGTAGGAGTGATTGAGTGGTCGAGGGATGGAGAATGGGTCTATTTCGTTGCTGTGGATGAGAAAACTGACTTCGAGAAGGCCCGCGAGGCGGTCAACGACAACGTTTTTCGATACGAGGAAGACCAGCGCCCAAACGGACTTTGGCGTGCTTCAGTGGAAAGCGGTGAAGCAGAGCGTGTAACAGAAAGCGGAACTATGGTGCGCGGTTACTCGCTATCACGCGATGGTACAGTGCTTCTCGTACAGTTGGCACCTACACCACTCTACGACGACATGCTCAACTCAGAGTTGTGGGTAATGGGAGTTGATGGTTCCGGAGCATCGCAGATAACCGACAATCATGTTGGCGAGAACAACGCAACATTGTCACCAGATAACCGTTTGGCTGTTTTTGTCGCCAACACAAACGATGAGTTGAACGACTTCTATTACAATCAACGACTATTTGTTGTCCCTGTCGCTGGGGGTGATCCCGTATCAGTAGTTCCGCACGGAGATTTCGATGTAAACGCGGCGATTTGGTCAGCCGACGGTGGATCGATCTACTTCCGAGCTAATACAGGAGTTCGGCAGCAGATCTACACCGTCCCTGCCGATGCGACCGATGCTGGTGCCGCGGTTGCTTTGACGGAAGGTGACCATGCAATTGGTGCCTGGGTTTTCGATGAAGTCTCCGAAACCCATGTATTCTCGATCAATAGCCCTACAAATGCGGGCGATTTCTGGGCGTTGGGACAGGATAGTGGGAGCCTGAGCCAAGTTACTCACGTATTTGACTATCTCGCCCAGATGTTTCATCTGCCGAAAATTGAGGCGGTCCAATACGCGGGCGAAGATGGGGTCGAAGTTGAAGGGCTTCTCTACTATCCGATCGACTACCGTGAGGGTACGCGGTACCCACTCGTAGTCCAAACACATGGCGGTCCACCGTCTTCGGACAAGTTTTCTTTTCCGCGATCAAGTAATTACGAGTCAGTTCTTACCGCACGTGGTTGGTTCGTATTCAAACCCAATTACAGGGGATCAACCGGATACGGTGACGAGTTTCTGAGAAACATGATCGGGCACTATTTTGATCAGGCACACAAGGATGTTATGGCTGGTGTCGATCATATCATCGAACATGGTTTAGTCGATGGCGATCGCATGGCAAAGATGGGTTGGAGTGCAGGCGGTCACATGACAAACAAAATCATCACATACACGGACCGCTTTAAAGCTGCAGCCTCGGGCGCGGGTGCGATCAACTGGTTGTCCATGTATGCCCAGTCAGATGTTCGTATTTACCGTACTCCGTGGTTTGGAGGGACGCCTTGGACAGAGGATGCGCCCGTCGATCAATACCTGGCCGACTCACCTCTGTTCGATCTTCACAAGGTTACCACGCCGACGATCGTTCTGGTGGGCGAGAACGATAACCGCGTGCCTATGGCGCAGTCTGTTGAGCTTTTTCAAGGACTCAAGGCGAACGGTGTACCCACGCATCTATACGTGGCACCGAAACAGGGTCATGGTTGGAGAGAACTCCAACAACGCCTATACAAGGGGAACGTTGAACTTGATTGGTTCTACCAGTGGGTGCTTGATGAGGAGTACGATTGGGAGCAGTCGCCTGTTCACCCAGACAAGAAGAAAACGGTAACTACGGCAGGGTGAGGTCGATTGCGCGGGTGTGGACCGTACCCCCTCCCTAGAACGAAAGCATACGCGTCAACTTGAGCGTCAAGCTTCGTCCGGGAGGGGTCCCGTCGCCTGTCGTGAAGCGTTGCTCATTCCAAACGATGAAGAGATCGCTCAGCGGTGCGTGGATGATATTAAAGCGAATGTTTGAATTGAAAGTTTGTTTTCCTGCGTCGACCTGAACGAGTGCATCGATGAACATATCCCGGTTGAACGAATAGTTTGTGCGAGCGGTCCACAATGTTCGAACGAAGCTGTCGTCAGGTTTGTCCAGTTTGGCGTCGGTGCGCTGGACACCAATCGATGTCCGAAACGCATAAGATGGTTTGAAGTTCAGGGTGAAGGAGAACGTCTTTTGAGTTCCGCTCCATAACTCTCCCAGCGCCCCCTTCCAATTGAAAGAAAACATTCGACTCGAATCCGTTCCACCGGTGAGTGCCCAGACATTCCAGCTGTAAGAGCCGACAGGGATTGGATCAATGCGTGAGTCTATGGCGAAGGGTCTGTCAATACGTTCAAATCGCGGATCGGCTTGGATTTGAACGTTTCCTCCATTGTTGAGAAAGAATGTGATTCCTGTATGGAGCCATTTGGCGAGGATACGGTTGTCGAGATCTTCGTAGTAGTTCCACGTAATGTGTGGGTGAATCTCTCGCACACCTAGTTCCCGCATGAATGTGAACCGAGGTCGTACCCCCCAATCGAGGAAGTACTTGCGGAACCCAGTGCGGCGGAAGAATCCGAGATCGTTTTGGAAATCGGGTGTCATCTCCATGAACCCGAACTTGATGTGGTGAAAGTTGCCCTCGCGATTGAGTGAGGTGCGGAAGGCGTATCCGTTCCGCTCGGTCCCACGCGAAGCCGGTTCGCCCGCAGTCTCATCGTTAGGGTTTCGAGCGTCGGACCACAGCTGATAGATGCTCCAGTCGATCTCCCCAGGAAAACGGATGTAGGCGTCGGCACCGTACACGCGATTGAAGTCGTCAGCGCCGCCATCCGTTGCGCGCCGAATCATGAATAGTCCCCCAATATCGGAAGAACGAAACACATTCTTTCGTGCGCGAAAGACCCCCCAATTGTTCCCGGGAGTGCCCTCGACGTCGCCGGTGCGCATGGTCATAAGGCCGACTTGGAATCCCGCTGCGTTCCCCGTGAGGCGTGCTCCTCCGTGGATCGGTGTGGTGCGTCCGTCGTCCGTCAAGCCGATTCGACGGCTGAAGAACGGCAGAAGATCTTCGTCCGGCCGGATACTCGTCGATGCGCGCGTGTTTCGGGCCGCGTCTCCCATGTAGAAAACGCCTGAGTTTTCAAGGAAAAACTGGCGCTTCTCTGGAAAAAAAAGACTGAACTGCGTCAGGTTGACCCTCTGTTGGTCGGCCTCGACCTGAGCGAAGTCAGGATTAACGGTCAGATCGAGCGCTAGACTCCTCGTTACACCCCATTTGACGTCGATACCGGCCTGTAGGTTTTCGGAGAACTCGGTCCCACCGGTTTCGCGCACGGTGTTGGCCATCGCAAAGGGGGTGACGCGGAGATCGCGTCCACCCGCGTCCGCCTCCGGCAACCCTGTGAGGGTGCCCGCCAACGAGAGTCGAGTAAGTCCGTACGCGCGCGGGACAGGGGCCCAAAAGGCGAGCTCGTTGTTACGCCGTATTCGGCGACTGAAGTTGATTCCCCATACGCCATTTCCCTTCGCCGTTCGGATAGCCCGAAACGGAATTTCCATCTCAACCGTCCAGCCGTCGTCTATGCGTCTCGTCTCGACGCGCCAGATCGCGTCCCAGCTTGCATTGACCTCTCTACCTTCGTTCGAGATTTGCCTGTCTCCACGGGCCCCAGCTGGGTTAGTCATGAAAACGTACCCGTTCCGACGGTCGTGGAACGTATCTAGGATGACCGAAAAAACGTCTTGGGCCCGCTCGCTGAAATCCTTTCGGATGTCGTTTACGACCAAGTCGTCTGGTTTCGAGTCGTAGAGGTGGGCAGCGACGTAGAGGTTCCCATCACCGTACGCGATCCAAACATTCGTGCGCTCAGTCGCCCGCTGACCCTCGCGGGGTTCAGCCTGGATGAAATTGGTAACGGGAGTTGCCTGCCAAACCAACTCGTCGAGTACGCCGTCGAGACGGACAGGGGCTGAAGCGTGCTGGGCCATGATTTCTGGGCGAGGAAGGGCCGTTACGTCTTCAATCAATCCGGCACCGGCTGCAACTCGATCTTGTCCCATAGCATGTGTTGTGCTCACGAGGGTCAAGAAGACGAATTGAAGATATGTGATTGTAATTACGCGCCAGATCATGCATTTCTCCATAGCGCACAGTATGCGCCGGTTCGCCGCGAATCCTACAGGATCATGGGAAGATTTGCACCGCCAAGTAAACGCGGCTGCTGTTTAGGAGACTTGTCGAGATCGCTGTTCAGGTACGGGAGAGCAAGGCATCGTGTCGTTTGATCTCTATAGCCAGGGCCCTAGTGTCGGTGAGTACTGCTCTCTCATCGATGGTTAACAACTTTCGATTCCTCATCACAAACTTCCCGTCGATGATTACGGAGCACACATCGTCGCGACCTACCGAGTAAACTAGGTGGGCATACGGATCGTACATCGGCGTTAGATGAGGTCGGTTCAGATCGATCAGGATGAGGTCTGCACGATGATTTTTCTGGATGCTGCCTGTGACGTCCCCTAGGCCAAGCGCTGCTGCCCCTACGGTTGTTACCATCCGAACGATGTCACGTGCTGGAGTGAGAACTGGATCGCGGTGTTCTCCGCGCTGGAGGAGTCCTGCGAACCTCATTGCTGTCCACATATCGAGATCGTTTGAACTCACCGGACCATCTGTGCCGACTAGAACTGGAATCCCCGCGTCAAGCATTCGTGCCACGGGTGCGATGCCGGATCCAAGTTTGAGATTTGATAAGGGGTTGTGAAGCACGGAGGCTCCCGTGCGCGCTAAGCGCCGAAAGTCATCATTCGTCAGATGAACGCAATGGGCCAGCAGCGAAGAACTGTCGAGAACGCCAATCTCCTCCAAGTGTGCAACGGGAGTCCGATCGAATTTTTCGAGTGTTGCAGCCACTTCCGTTGTCGTCTCAGAGCAGTGGGTGTGGAAGAGTGCCCCAAAACTGCCTGCTAATGTATGTGCGGCCTGTATTCTCTCGGGCGACACTGTGAGATGGTTATGCGGTTGAACACACGGGCCGATCAGGGGTGCGTTTTGGTACCTTGCGAGCCAACGTTCCCCCGCGGCGAGACGATCTTCGTTCGAAATCTCGTCGGCAGAATCGAAATCGAAGAAGATTGGCCCCGTGACGAGCCGGAATCCCGCCTCGATCGCCGAGTCCGCCCCGGCCTCCGGAAACCAGAACATATCAAGCGCGCATGTGGTCCCACACCGAATCATCTCGGCCAGTGCGAGCCGGGCACCTAGCGCAACGTATTCGTAGCTAACGAATTTGCGTTCCGAGGTCCATAAACGCTCCAGCCATGGTTCGAGAGGCAGGTCCTCTACCAGGCTCCGAAATAGTGAATCGCCCATGTGAACATGGCCGTTTACGAGCCCTGGCATAAGGAGTTGTCCCGACGCTGCAATCGTTTCGGTGGCGGCTTGGCTCTCAAAGTCGGTGCGCTTTCCAACCGCCACGATTTCACCCTCGTGGATGGCAACGCCCCCGTCCTCGATCAACCGTTCGTTTTTATCCATCGTGACAATGAGTGGACCGAGTATCAACAAATCTACGTCGTGCAATCACCTCTCCCAGAAGCGTTAGGTTGAGTTTGGGTCATGGCATCTACGTTATGGAAGATACGTCTTTCGTTTTGATCCGCGCGCTCATCTGCCGGTGATCTTGCCTAACCTGGGTCTTGGGACCCGATCCATACTTGATGATTGGTCTTTGTGAGGTAAGCGAAACGCGAATCCGCCACCAACAAACCAGTCTTCAGCAGCTTCGTTGAGGCCAACTCCGACATTGATATCGAACTGGAGGGCATCAGAAGCGAGGAACGTGAATCCACCATCAAGACTATGGCTCGCACCGAGACCTTCTGTGAGCCCAAAAGCGCCAAAGCTCTCAATAAATGCGCCGAAACGATTGGATACGCCCACCCCAAGGGCAATCGTATAAGGTGTTTTCAACTGCGTCCTGATGTCCTCAACACCTATATTATAGCCCAGCGACAATCGTTCCCCGAGTGAGTGAGCAACGAGCAACCGGAAAGATGGATCGACATATTGGTTGCTGAAATCACTCTGGCCCATTGGAATCGAGATGCCTCCTAAGAAGGCCATCTGACCACCTCCCCATTCTCCCACCTCATACTTGAAACCGATCTCGGCGTTTCCAGTTCCCGAGGTGTTAGTGTTTTGTTGGGACTCGCCCGTCGCGAACTGGTTTTCAAATACGAAACCGGAAAATCCCACACGAGCTTCGAGGCCGCGCCCCAGCCCCACACGCAAAAGAGTTTCGGGCAAAGAGTGATTTTCCTGTGTTTCATTCCCCTTTTTTTCGCGAGTAAATGTCCACCCTAACTCAAATTGAATGAAGCTAGATGGTACTGACTCGGCGGATTCAGTCTGGTCTGGTCGATCCGTGACAATTGGTCCCGGGTCCTGTGCTATTACAGGCGCAGGATCAAGCGGCCCTGCTAGTAGCATAAATAGGAGAAGGACGGTGGGTCTCAGATGCACAAAAAAAGCATTGTAGATGGCGAGTGCGTTCATATGAAGTCAATATTTAGCCTAGGCTAAATATTACGCAAGGCTTCGGGAAGTCATGGATCGGCTTCGATCCGCCCGTACCAAGTGCGCTTCTGCAAATGACCCCGGCTGGACTCGAACCAGCGGCCTCGGGATTAGGAATCCCGCGCTCTATCCACCTGAGCTACGGGGCCGACGATCATGTGTTTTCGCTCGATATTATCGACTCACTGGGTGCCCAGTCATATGTGTTTGAGTTCCATCATTGCTCTTGCGAAGGCCGCGCGGCTCAATGGTTGATTACGAGGAAGATGAGTATCGCTTTGGTTGCCCGTGTTTGAGAACCAAGTCGCTTGATCTTCGGCTGTAACTGACAGGGTTGGTTCAAACTCAAGACGGTCCGCTTTACTCCCATAGCCACCTGCCATCACTAATCGTTGAGTCGCCTCGAAGTCAGGACTCCAGACCGGCACATCAATTAGCCAGCACAGCGGTACGCCTTCGGCGACCACTTCCTTTTGAAATGAGCCAAGTAGTGTCGCGTTTTCACGGATTGTCTTGGGCGTTTCCCTCTGTTCAATCGCAAACGCGGCCACCAGTCCCGCTGCCTCTCCCACATTCCATTCGACGGGGTGCAACCGATAGCATCCATTAGTGATGTGTGTCGTACCAATATTCTTGTTAGCCGCAATCAAATTCTCCATGCGAGTTGGGATCAATGCGCCGAGTGGAATCTGGAACGGCTTTGTTCGTGTGCTTGTGCCCACTTCATCTTGGCTTACTTGATGTATGTCGATCGGATACCAGCCGATGCCAACTGAGTCCTTGAAGTGGGCTGCGCGTGGTCCGGTTTGGTAGGCTACGGCCACTTCCTGTTCAATTACCGTTTTGAGGGCTTGAATTCGCCGACATTCGCGTATGTATGGGTGTTTTCCGAGTCCATCGTCGCTACCCATGATATCTGGTCGAAGCAAGAGATTCGAAAAACCTTCTTCACCAACTGAATTCGGTGCATCGGTCTGTAGCCAATACGCAAACCCCAAACCGACTCGTTTGGCGTCTTGGAGTATTGTGGCCAAAGTCTCCGCGGATTGATCCACGAGCGGCTCGTCCCGGTAATCACTCCCGGGCCAGTTGAACATCGTCACATCATGTTCGTAGTGATCAGGAAACTGAGCGGCTTCTACAAGCCGGCGGTATTCCCAAAGTGGCCCCTTGGTACCCGGTGTGGGTTCGAACACCTGGTAATCGAGCCAGCCAGTTGTTTCTCCGTAAATCTCGCCTCCGTGTACGTGAATACGTAGCCCGTATGGTTGGTGGTCGCGATAATGTTCGTATCGTTCCGGTGTGGACATACGATGGTTTTCATCCTCGGGTCTCCGCTCCAGAGCGAAAGTGTAGGTGCAACTTTGCACTACGTGCGGTTTTGCTTCGTCTGGTTGCGCATGTGGTTCTGAGGTTTGTGACACGGACTCTGCGCCCACCACATATTCCGTGCCCGTCAGCGGCAGTAGATCACCCAGTTCTGTAGCATCCAAAACGTACTGGAACGCAAACTGCGTGTTGTTGCCGTTATCAAGATTTGTTGCTGTTATACGCACGACGCGATCCCCGTCCGTTTGAGCAGCTGTCACCTTCGTGCGTAGAAAGACTTGTAACCGCCCCGAGTCACGTTCTGGAGAGAGCAGTTCGTCAATTGCGTTGAGCGCAACCTTGGGTTCAAAAGCTAGACGACTTACCCAGCACCGGCCTGGATTCAACGCCTCGTTACCATCAGATTTATCGGTGAAATTTCGATAGTAAGTTCGGATCGTTTCACAGAGTTTATAGTAGGAGCGCGTTCCTCCGAATGCTTCGATGTGCTCGTGTTCATCGAGGGCCGCGACACCCTGGCTAGTCATTTGCCCGCCGAGCCAATCGGTCTCCTCTAGCAAGCAGACGGTGTGTCCGCGTCGCGCTGCTGCCCACGCGGCAGCAACCCCACCCATGCTGCCTCCGACTACGAGTATGTCGCAGGATTCGCCAGTACTAGGTGCGCTGTGGTTGACTGTTAGAATCGCTTCCGACGGATCGCCTTCTGCTCGCACGCGCATGACATCAAGCACGGTCTTTAATTGCCTCTCGCCCAAATCGACGGGCGAGCTTTCACGTGTTTTTTCTTGTCCGCAGCCCAAGAGAGAGGAGCCAATAGTGGCAGCGGCCGAGGCGGAAATGAAGTCGCGTCGCTTCATACAATAACTCCAAAAGATGATGGCATTTACAAAAGCCTAGCGGAAAGCATATGCCGTGTTCAAGAGGCAGTCACTTAGGAGTCGAATGCTTGAGAAGGTTGTATTGATCCGAGATGAGGCGGCCACTAGTCTTCTTGTTAGTGATCAGTTGTGTGTAATCGGCCTCGGACATCTTTCACGCATTTCGGTAAGTGGTGTTTTGGAGCCGCGCACGACCGCATCCAGTTACGCGATTGATGCGTCTCCATTTAAGTCGCAACCGAATAGGTATTCGGAGTCACGAGGTCGACAGCCACGGGGCCATTTTACCCCCAATCTGTCCTGCCTGCGCCTTGACGTCATCGCCCTGCAGAGAAGGTACATCATGCGCTACACTCTTCGATTCCACGTTCTATCCTTGGCCGTCTTGGTTCTTATGGGCCTCTGTACAGAGGCCCATGTCGCGGCGCAGGCTCCGGGCGAGGTCCCTCTAGATGGTCTGAAGTGGCGGAACATCGGTCCGGCGAACATGGGAGGACGGATTGCGGACGTCGCGGTAGCTCAGGTTTCTGGTGCCCCCGACGCCATCTACGTCGGTACCGCAACGGGAGGCCTCTGGAAGAGCGTAGATGACGGTGCCAACTGGAATCCGGTGTTCGACAGCGTGGATGGGCTGATTGGGATCGGAGCGGTGGCGGTCGCGCCGTCTAACCCCAACGTAGTATGGGTAGGCACCGGCGAGGCGAACAATCGGCAAAGCTCCTCTTGGGGCGAAGGTGTCTATAAGTCGATGGATGCGGGTGCCAGCTGGGCTCACATGGGTATCCGCCAGAACCGTCATGTGTCCCGCATCGTCATCCACCCGAGGGATCCCGACATCGTCTATGTGGCTGCGATGGGACACTTGTGGGGGCCTAGCTCGGAGCGAGGGCTCTATAAGACCACCGACGGGGGCGAGACTTGGGAACTCGTCTTGCACATAGATGAACACACGGGGGTGATAGACCTGAGAATGGACCCACAGGATCCTCAAACCCTGTTTGCTGCCATGTACCAGCGCCAGCGCAGAGCCTGGGGCTTTGCTGGCGGCGGGCCAGGGAGTGGGATTTATCGCACGTACGATGGAGGACGGAACTGGACGGAGTTGACGGAAGGGCTCCCGGAGGGCGACAAAGGCCGGATCGGGCTCGACATCTACCAGCGTGACGGACGAACCATTTACGCCATTGTGGAGGCAGACCGTCAGCGGGGTTTCAACATGTCAGGCATGCCCTCTGCTGATGAGGAAAATGGGGGTGTCTTCCGCAGCACGGACCGGGGTGAGACTTGGGAGCAGGTGAACACCATAAATCCGCGCCCCATGTACTTCAGTCAGATTCGGATTGACCCTAAAGACCCGCAACGAATCTACCTCTTGGGCATGAGTATCATGAGTTCTAGTGATGGGGCCCGCACCTTCGATGATCCTGGATATGGTGGTGAGGGTGTCCACCCTGACCACCACGCGATGTGGATAGATCCAGAGGACTCGAATCATCTGATTCTTGGCAACGACGGTGGGGTATATTTTTCCCGGTCGCGAGGTGAAACATGGCGCTTCGTAGACAATTTGCCGATCGCGCAGTTCTACGAGATCGGGGTTGATATGCGCGATCCCTACCATGTTTGCGGCGGTCTCCAGGACAATGGCTCCTGGTGCATCCCCAGTGCCACCCGGGACAGAGCCGGGATCTCCAACGACGATGCCTACCTAGTCGGAAGTAGCGACGGGTACTACGTACTTATCGACCCTAATGACCATAACGTTGTCTACGTAGAGGGGCCTGGAGGACGTCTTGGCCGTTTTAACGCGTCCACCGGAGAGACTCAAGCGATTCGGCCAGCTCCCTCCGAGAAACCGAATGAAGGTGAAGAAGGCTTCCGCTTCGATTGGAACACGCCAGTGGTGATGTCTCGCTATGATCCGTCGACACTGTACCTCGGTGCTAACGTGGTTTTCAAATCTGGCGACCGGGGGGTGACATGGTCGGCGATCAGCCCGGACCTGACCACGGCTACTGATCGAGACACGTTGGAGATGATGGGTCATCGAGTCACGGATCAGACGCTTTCTCGCCACGATGGGACTTCTTCATTTCCCAATCTAACCACCCTTAGCGAATCGCCTTTAGACCAGAATGTGCTTTACGCTGGCAGTGACGATGGAAAGGTGCACGTAACCCTGGATGGGGGGTCCACGTGGAACGATCTCACATCAAACATCCCCGGATTGCCTCAGCTTACATACGTAAGCAGAGTAGTTGCTTCCCATCACGCTGGCGGTCGCGTGTACGCGACGTTCGACGGTCACTACAACGACGACTACCATCCGTACGCTTATGTGAGCAACGACTTCGGGCAAACCTGGCAATTAATGGTACGCGGGCTTCCGGAAACCTCGGTCAACATTGTTCGCGAACACCCACGGACCCCGAATCTACTGTTCCTTGGTCACGAGAAGGGAGTCCACGTGTCTGTGGATGGAGGGGCGAACTGGGCATCGCTCAACGGGAATATGCCATCGGTGCCAGTGGATGATCTGATCATTCATCCCCGCGACAACGACCTGATTGCTGGCACTCATGGGCGGAGCATCTGGATCTTGGACGACATCGCGCCCCTCGAGGCTTTGACTGAAGAAGTCCTCGCAAGTCAGGGAACCCTTATCCCCACCCGGCCTGCTCGTATGTACAACACGCATCACTATACTGGTTGGTTTTGGGCCGGGCATCATTACGCCGCAAACCCCGATTACGGAGCAGGGGTCGCGTACTGGTTGAGCGAGGGATCAGACGAAGATGTCGAGATCACGATCCGTGATACCGGTGGGGAAGTATTAAGGACGCTGGCCGGGCCCGCTGGGCCGGGCCTCAATCGGGTGTTTTGGGATTTACGCCCCGAGCCTCCTCGTGAACCTCCGCCGGGTCCCCCCGGCTTTTTCAACCAGCCTCCGAGGGGGCCGACAGTTCTTCCCGGTATCTACCAGGTAACGGTTCACGGTGCCGACGGGACCGAGCTCGAGGGTCAACTGCAGGTTGACCCTGACCCGCGAAGTCCCATCACAGAAGGCGACCGCCGCGACCGTCACGCAGCGCTTCTAGAGCTCTATGAACTCCAGAAAATCCTGGTCCAAGCCGGAAACACGGCCAAGTCGTTATCCGAGCAAATAGACGTACTCCAAAGACACCTTGCGATAGCGGACTTGGGAGAGGCGGCTGAGCCCTCCCGCTTGGTGGAAGAGATGACTGATCGTCTTTCGGAAGTGGAGTCTGATATTGGGTCGCAAACGGGCGCTGTAGACCAACTTCTCAACTCGATCGACGGATACACGAGCGCCCCTAGGCCCGACGATCTTCGCCAGATTGGCTGGGCGTTCGAGGACATAACCGGATTGGTCGAGGAACTGAACCGGTTGGCTGGAACGGATCTGCCAGATCTGTACGCCGAGTTCACGGCCGAAGCCTTGTGGCCGCGGGCCCAACCTCCGATCCCGCTTCCTAGGCGACCGGACAACAAGTAAAGGGAGGCGCATAATGTTCAAAAAGCACGGTCGTTCCTGGTCGATGTTTCGGGTCGCATTGGCCGTGTGCTGTGCAGCATCGGCGAAGGCATCTGCCCAAGGGATCGATCCGGCGCAGTATGCGGAACTCGATTACCGGTTCATCGGGCCCGAGGGAAATCGGGTAATCTCAGTGGCTGGGATTCCGGGTGATCCGAGGATCTATTATGCCGGTGCCGCTTCTGGTGGAATATTCAAGAGCACTGACGGGGGAACACACTGGGAACCGATTTTTGACGACCAGTCGGTATCGTCCATCGGTTCGTTGGCTGTGGCACTATCGGATCCCAATGTGATCTGGGCGGGCACCGGAGAGACCTCTATCCGTTCCAACGTTTCGATTGGCAACGGTATCTATAAGAGCACCGACAGTGGAGCAGCTTGGCAACACATGGGGTTGGAGGCCACCGGACGAATCGGAAGGGTAATCATCCACCCCACTAATCCAGATGTGGTCTATGCTGCGGCACAGGGACATAGCTACGGTCCTCAACAAGAACGAGGAGTGTATAGAACCAGGGACGGTGGTGGGACGTGGGAACGGGTCCTGTTTGTGGATGAGAACTGCGGTGCTTCAGACATTGCGATGGACCCCACCAACCCTCGGATCTTGTTTGCTGGTATGTGGGCACTTGAGATCCAGACTTGGGGGTTTACAAGCGGAGACTCTTGCAGTGGCCTCTGGGTCTCACGAAATGGCGGTGATACCTGGGTTGAACTTACCCGTCCAGTGAAGGATGGTGGTGCGCCAGGTCTTCCACACAAGCCACTGGGTAAAATCGCGGTGGCAGTGGCCCCATCTGACCCAGACCGCATTTATGCGTTGATAGAAACTGGTGACGGTGTTCCTTGGAAACATGGTGAAACCGACACGGGTGAGTTGTGGCGATCTGACGATGGGGGTGATACCTGGGCGGTCGTGAGTCACGACCGCAGCCTTTCCGGGCGCTCTGTCTATTACTCCCGTGTAGTCGTGAGCCCCGAAGATGCCGATGAGGCTTACTTCATGTCGACCGTCAATACGAAGACGACAGATGGAGGTGAGTCGACAACCGATATGTGGTACGATCCCGAACGGCCGTTGGGTGACAACCACGATAAATGGATCGATCCGACCAATGGTGATCGGATGATCGTCGCTAACGATGGTGGTCTCGCGATTTCAGTCACACGTGGAAAAACTTGGCACCGAATCTACCTCCCTAATGCCCAAATGTACCACGTAGCTGTGGATAACCAGATTCCTTACTACGTCTATGGGAACCGACAAGATGGACCTTCAGTGCGGGGACCGAGCAATAGCCTACTTCAGCCCGCCGCCGGCATGTTGTTCAACGGTATTCCAAAGGCAATGTGGCATGCGGTTGGTGGAGGTGAGAGCGGTTTCG
Source organism: uncultured Gemmatimonadota bacterium (assembly GCA_964480515.1). GTDB lineage: Bacteria > Gemmatimonadota > Gemmatimonadetes > Palauibacterales > Palauibacteraceae > Palauibacter. The sequence goes on along the minus strand of CAYZOT010000001.1, from coordinate 159,705 downwards.
CAGTACCTGACCCAATAGACCCAGACATTATTTGGGCCACAGCCAGTGGTTCTGGTGCAGTTGGTGGTATCGTAGATCGTTTTAATGAGAGAACACGTCAGTTTAGGCGGGTCGAGGTTTGGCCAGAGAGCACCAGCGGCCACTCTGCGGGTGAGGTCAAGTACCGCTTTAACTGGACTTTTCCCATCCTAATCTCACCGCACGATCGAAACACGGTCTATGTGGCTAGTCAAGTCGTGCATCGGACCACGGATGGAGGATACAGCTGGCAGGTTATCAGTCCGGATCTGAGCACTAATGACAAGAGTAAACAACAGCCTTCTGGTGGTCTTACACCACACAACATCGGTGTGGAGTATTGCTGTGTGGTGTTTGCTTTGGATGAGTCATCGCTTGAAGAAGGTCTAATCTGGGCGGGCAGTAACGACGGTTTGGTGCACGTAACCCGGGATGGGGGGCAGACCTGGACGAACGTCACCGGTAACATCCCTGATCTCCCAGATTGGGGGACGGTGAGCAACATCGATGCTTCCGAACATGAGGCCGGAAAGGCTTACATTACGGTTGACTTTCACCAAGTGAATGACCGACGCCCATATGTCTACAAAACCGCTGATTATGGGCAAACCTGGACAAAAATTGTTTCAGGAATCCCCGAGAGCCCGCTAAGCTACGCCCACTGTGTTAGAGAAGATCCAGTGCGACCCGGTTTACTCTACCTCGGAACCGAGAATGCGCTTTACGTGTCCTTTGACGATGGGCTGAATTGGCAGCCCTTTCAGAACAATCTTCCGCCCGCACCAGTTCACTGGATCGAAGTTCAGGAGCACTTCAATGATCTAGTGGTAGGCACATATGGGCGGGGTTTCTGGATCATGGATGATCTCACGCCACTCCAGCAATTCGAGGAGGTATTACAGGAGGGCAATGCACACCTATTTAAACCACGGGCCGCCTATCGGTTCCGACCAATAACACGTCCGATGAGTTCCTCTTATTTCGCCGCCTACGATCCCACGGCTGGAGAAAATCCACCCTATGGCGCTTCGATCAACTACTGGCTTGATCGTGAACCTGAAGAAACAGTTAGCGTAGAAATTCTTGACGGAAATGGCACGGTAGTTCGTACGCTAAGGGAGCCCGGAAAGATAGGTGTTAACCGGGTTTGGTGGGACCTTCAGAATGAACTCTCGAGCGAGATTCGTCTGCGCACCTCCCCCCCTTACGCGCCTGAAGTTGAGCTTGGCCCCGAAAGGTGGCGCCCGTTCCCGGGAGGTGGGCGCCTATCCGTAGTGGTTCCCCCTGGCACTTATATGGTGCGGTTGTCGGTGGACGATCAGGAATTCATAGAGGAACTAGAAGTTCGCAAGGATCCTGCTACCGAAGGGACTCAGGCCGATATCGAATCGCAGGTAGAGTTACTGTTCGGTATTCGTGCTGATCTTGAAGTGGTGGCAGACATGATCAACGAAATAGAGTCGATCCGTCGTCAACTTTACGATCTAGTCGAACTTCTTGGAAACGATGAGGGTATGCTCGACCTCCGGGTTGCCGCTACTAATCTCGGCGAGCAGTTCATCGAAGTGGAACAGAAACTCTTCCAGTTGAAGGTCACAGGGGAAGGGGACGGTGGCCGTTGGCCTGCCCAACTAGCGACCAAACTAACCTACTTGGCGAGTAGTGTGGCACATGCTGATTTCGCACCCACCACTCAGGCTTTGGCTGTATATAAGGAGCTCAATGAGGGAATCAGCATCCTACGATTGAAACTGGATGAAGTGGTGTCGAATAACCTGGCCGCTTTCAACCAAAAACTGCGAGAGCAAAACATAGGCAACATTATTGCCAGAGTGCGTAGCCCACGTATTCCGTGAATCTGCTCACCTGTCTACGGGAGGTTTAAGATGAAGGGTTGGCTTATTGGTGGCTTTCTAATGGCAATTGCTCTGCCAGTGGGAGCCCAAACCTTGGCGGTAACAGGCGCCACAATCATCGATGGCACTGGCGAATCGTTCAAGGAGGGTGTGCTCCTTATCGAAGATGGTCGAATCGCGGCCGTTGGATCATCGGGTAGTGTGAGGATACCTGAATCGGCTGTACGTATCGATGCGCAAGGAAAATACGTTATCCCCGGGTTGATGGATGCCAACCTCCATTTATACCTCAACCTCGATCTAGAGACCCTCATAAAATACGAGGATCGGTATCATAAGATCATCCTCGAAGCGGCTCAGATCACTTTAAAGACGGGCCAAACAACTGTATTTGACACGTGGGGCCCACGTGCCGCCCTTGAGAGGGCTCGCGACATGATCGATGCTGGTCAAGCGCCGGGTAGTCGTATCTACTTTGCTGGAAATATCATTGGGTTTAGCGGACCATTATCAGCCGACTTCCGAACTCAATTCGCGCCACACGTCAGTAAAGCATTCGTAAAGCGTATCAATGCGACCTGGGAGGAAAGGACGGGGCGAGAACTGCTCTGGATGTCTCCCGACTCTGTGCGCTCGATCATGCGGGAGTATGCCGCTCGAGGTATGGATTTTCTTAAGTACGGGGCCAGTGGTCATGTAGACATGAATTTTGTTTCTTTTTCGCCGCGTGTGCAAAAAGTGATTGTTGAGGAAGGTCACCGCGCCGGCATTACGGTTCAAACTCATACGACATCTGTTGAGAGCCTCGACATGGCAATCGAAGCGGGTGTCGACATCATTACACACTGTGGCATCTCTGGCCCTACTACGCCCATCCCGATGGAAACGATTCAGAAGATGGTCGACCGAGACATCGCGTGCTCGATTTTGCCGATCACGCGAAGTCGTATGGACGCTTTGGAAAAGGATGCTCCGAACGCGACGCTGACGCCGTACATGAAGATCGGCGAAATGAATCGTACCAATATGATCAAGGCTGGTGTGACACTATTGATATCAACTGATGCGGGTATCGAGAATCCAGTTCTGCGCGCGGAATCGGCAACGCTGGCTGCTGACACTGTTGATGCAAGAACCAAGCTTGGAGAGGGGCACTTCAACGCATTGGTGGCGCTCGAGGAGATGGGCATGGAACCGATGGAGATCCTGAAATCGGCGACCAGTCATGTTGCCCGAGCTTACAAGATGGATGGCGAATTTGGAACGTTGGAAGTTGGAAAAATCGCTGATTTAGTGGTGCTCGACGCAAACCCGCTGGAGGATGCTCGAAACTACCGAAGCATCCATTTGGTGATCAAGGATGGGCGGGTCGTTGACCTTGATGCACTCCCTGTTGCGCCAATAATCAGTTCTATGGTGGTGCCCAATTAGAACTGCGACGGGTGTCTTTCAATGCTTATGTAAAGCGGATGACCAGTGATTTACTCGACTTCTCTGGGAGAACAACCATGAACAAACGATACATCTGTGGGTTCCTAACTGCCGTAACTTTGGCTGGGTGTTCGGAAGAGGTTCCTCCGGCCACTGCGGGCGGACCAACTCCAGCAAACGTCGACGCGATCTTTGCAGAGTTTAATAGTCCTGGCTCGCCCGGCTGTGTGCTCGGGGTCTATCAGGACGGAGCAATTTCGTACAGCAAAGGATACGGTATGGCCAACCTCGATTGGGACATCCCCATCGACCCAACTACCGTATTTTACGTGGGCTCCGTTTCAAAGCAGTTTGTCGCGACCAGTATCGCGCTCCTCGCTCGAGGCGGGGCACTTTCTCTTGATGACGATATTCGACAGTACCTGCCACAACTCCCCGAGTATTCGTCGCCGGTAACGATCCGACATCTCGTGCACCACACTGGGGGCATGCGCGATCTATACCGTGCGCAACGCGAAAGCGGGCTAGACATGTTTACTCCGCTATCGGAGGAAGAGGCCGTTCAGGTCTTGGCCAATATGCCCTTGGATTTTGAGCCTGGTGAGCAGTTCTCCTACAGCAACGGCGGGTACTTTTTGCTCACCCAAATCGTGGAGCGCGTGAGTGGAATGAGCTTTAGAGAATTTTCTCATGCTAACATTTTCGAACCCTTGGGCATGGTAGACTCACACTTTCACGATGATGCGGGGCATATCGTGAAGGGCCGCGCAATGAGCTACGAGGCTGATGGAGAGACTGGTGAAGCAAGACAGAATTACATCTCTACCTTCAACCGGGTCGGCCCAGGCGGTCTTTACACGACGATTGGTGATCTTGTTAAATGGGACCAAAACTTCTACGAAAATGGCGTCGGTGGTCCCGGTTTCACGGAATACATGTTAACACCAGGTAAGCTCAACGATGGTGAGGTCGCCGCACTAGATACGGGGGCATATGCCTTCGGGCTCATGAATATGGACTATCGGGGCCAAAGCGTGGTCGACCATTCCGGAGGCATGATGGGCTTTAGAGCTGATCTGCTCCGCTTCCCGGAAACGCACTTCTCTGTTGCTGTCCTCTGTAACTCATCCAACATCAACCCGAGCGAGCTTACGCGTCGAGTCGCGGACCTCTACCTGTCCGACATATTGGATCAAGAAGACTCCGCAGAATGAAGTTGTAGGTCTTTGAGAACAGGAGAAGAATCTTGAATAGTCGACCGATCCACATGGTTATCAGTGCTTTCCTGGGAGGGCTTTTGATCGCGGTGGCTTGGTCCCCCGCAATGGCACAGGTCCAGCAACGATTTGGTGTGCGCACGCCCCTTCGCGACGGAATCGAGTTGGTGTCTGATCTTTGGCTCCCTGAAACGCCTGGTCGTTACCCCACCGTGCTCGTGAGAACCCCCTACCTCAAGGCAAAAGAACGTTGGGTGAATCTTGGACACGCTTTTGCGCGAGAAGGCTATGCTTTCATGGTGCAGGATGTGCGAGGTCGTGGCGATTCTGAAGGTGAGTTCGACTTCTTTTTCGCGGATGGAGAGGACGGTTTCGATACGATCGAATGGATCGGCGAGCAGAGTTGGTCCAATGGTCAGGTCGGGATGATGGGAGGATCATATCGGGCTACGGTCCAGTGGCTCGCCGCGCGAGAACGTCCTACTCCACTTGTTTGCCTTTTCCCTCAAGCTGCCGCGGGTCGGTATTTCGATGAACTCCCCTACATGGGAGGGGCGTTCCTGATGGAATGGGCCTTGGACTGGATGAATGGTACGGCGGGGCGAATTGGGCAGGGAGCGAACGCTGGCCGAACGGATTGGGACAAGGTTTACGCGCATCGGCCCTTGATCACGATGGATTCGGTAATGGGGAGAGCGATTCCTCTTTACCGAGATGCGTTGACCCATAGCACGGCTGACGAGTATTGGCAGCGCATTCTTTTCTCTTCGAGCGACTTCGCGGAAATGGATATCCCAGCATTAACAGTGACTGGTTGGTTCGATGCCGACCAGCCCGGCGCTGTTCACTATTGGGAGGGAATGCGAGCATACTCTCCCGCGCGTGATCAACAGTACTTTTTGTCGGGGCCATGGAATCACGGAGAGACTAGAACAGGTGGGAGTCCAACGATTGGTCAACTGGAGCGCACTAGTCGGTCAATGGTCGACATCGACGCCCTGGCACTTTCGTGGTTCAATCACTGCCTAAAGCAGGAGCCCCAGACTTTCGATTTTCCACGAGCACGCGTGTTTCTCACCGGAACAAATGAGTGGCGAGATCTGGCCGACTATCCCCCACCCAATATGGAGCAGCGCAGGCTATACCTGCACAGTAATGGTCATGCAAACACTCTTTATGGAGATGGTACCCTGACGTGGAATGAACCCGCAGATGAGCCGTCTGATGGCTATCTCTACAACCCACGACACCCCGTTCCATCTGGTCCTGCCCAAGTCGGCGAAGACCAACGGGTGGTGCAGCGTCGGGATGACGTATTGGTATACACGACAGAGGTGCTCGAAGCTCCTTTGAGTATGCTTGGGAGGGTTTGGGTGGTGATTCATGCTTCTACCGATGCCCGAGACACCGATTTCGTTGCGAAACTCACCGATGTCTACCCCGATGGTCGAGCTCTTCTACTTGGAACGTGGCCTGCGGGTGTGATCCGAGCGCGCTACCGAGAGGGACGAGATCGAGAGGTGTTAGTGACCCCGGGAGAGGTTGAAGAGTACCGTATCGAATTATTTGATATGGGGCATACGTTTCTGCCGGGGCACCGAGTACGGATTGAGATCACGTCAAGCGCACACCCGTTTATTAATCCGAATCAGAATACAGGAAATCCTGTAGCGACTGATGTCGAGTGGAGAGACGCTCAACAGATCATTTACCATGACCGAGAGCGACCATCGTACGTTCTGCTTCCAGTGTTGCCGGAGGGCTAAGGAGGTAGCATGACACAGATGATCAAAATCGAAGTACCGCTAGACAGTGCCAAGTGCGTACACAGAGCTTCGAACTATTACGTCAACCAGTTGGAATACCTTGGGCATCACATAGTCGAACACGATACCGACCTTCGTGAGCTAGTCAGCCAACATCCAGATGAGGAAGTTGCAGTTGATCAAGTTGCTAAATACGAAGAGGACTTAGCCCGTGACCTTCTTCACGCACTAGCCGCTCTGGCGTTTCCAGCGGAGGAGGACTAAATGAATGGCCCTTACGGACAGGACGATCTTTTTTCTGAAAACTAAGGGCTCGTCTTACCAGAAGCAGCGTTACAAAAAATTGTTAGAGCTTCGAAAATGTCGTCATCTGTAATATGCAGATGCGGAACCGCTCGTACGTCCGTGGAGTTATAGGTGTTCACCGCGACGCCCATCTGCGCACATCGATCCATGAACTCCGGTGCCGGAACATCCATCGAACGGAAACGCACGATGTTTGTCTCCACTCCATCGAGATCGATCTCGATGCCGGGTAACTCAGCGAGGCCTTGAGCGAGAATCCGGGCTCGCCGGTGATCCTCGATCAGCCGCTCGCGGTTGTTCTCGAGTGCGAACACCGCACCGGCTGCCATCATTCCCGCCTGACGAAATCCGCCGCCATACAGTTGTTTGAAGCGACGCGCATGTTCGATGAAGTCTGCGGAACCAGCGAGCGCCGATCCTAGTGGCGCACCAAGCCCCTTCGAGAAGCACACGTTGATACTATCGAAGCCCGCTGCGTACTCAGCTTCAGGGATGCCCGTTGTCACCGTCGCATGCCACAGTCGTGCTCCATCTAGGTGGGTTGCTAGGCCAGCGGCCTTAGCTTCCTTGAGCATATTTTGTTGGCGTTCGAGCGGCCAAACGGTTCCCCCAGCACCATTATGAGTATTCTCCGCACAAACCAAGCGAATAGGTGAAAAATGTCGCTTACGGACCTCACTCATCTCGATTGGAAGGGCGGCCCGCAGAGTCTCTGCATCGAACGTGCCCCGTTCACCAGAAAGAGGTTGAATCACAACGCCCGAGATAGTAGAAGGGGCCCCTGCTTCTCCATACCAGATATGTGCGCCGGGACCCACGAGCACGGCATCACCTGGTTGCGTATGCGTCCGAATTGCTAGTTGGTTACTCATCGTTCCGGTAGGCACGTACATCGCAGCTTCTTTGCCCAGGATCTCGGCAGTTTTTGCTTCTAGTTCTAAGACCGTGGGGTCGTCACCATAAGCGTCGTCGCCAACTGGGGAGGCTGCGATCGCCGCCCGCATCTCATCGGTCGGTTGTGTGACCGTATCGCTCCGGAGATCGATCATGAGTCAAAGTCTCGAATTGCCGCAGCTTGTTCTTCCGTAAGTCCCATTACCAAGACATGAAGAAGGTCCACCATTTTCTCGTAATCGGTAAGCTCGACTACGCCTAGTTGACTGTGTGCATATCGTGTGGTGATGCCAAGATTGATTGCTGGAACCCCTCTTCCTGATCGTTGAAGCACGGACGCGTCTTCTCCATATCCGCTCACGGACTCAAACTGGTAGTCAATCCCGTTCCTCTCGGCAACTTCCATGATCCACTCGATAAGCTTCTGATTCGGGAGCATACTTCCGTCGAAAACGAAGAGTGAGGGCCCGCCGCCGAGTTGACCCTGCGCTTCTTTGGGTGATGTTAAAAGCGGAAAATCTGAAGCGACCCCAATCTCTAGGTTGAGTACGATATCGGGTTTCAGGCTCTCGTATACGACCGACGCACCACGTCGACCAGAGATCTCCTCCTGCGTGGTTGCGGCTACTACGACGGTATTGGGGTGTGATCGATCCTGGAGCCGCTGTAGGACTTCGGTAATGGCTGCGAGCCCGGCTCGGTCATCCCATGCCTTCGCTAAATAACGGCCAGTGCCGTTTAAATCACGAAAGTCAGCGTCGTACGTGATGGGCAGCCCCGGACGAATCCCAAAGAGGTCTTCTGCCTCTAATCGGCTTCGCGCCCCGATATCAAGAAATACGTCACGCAGTTCGACCATTTGATTTCGTTCGTCGCCCTGGAACGAATGACCGGATTTCATCCCGGTGTAACCGATAACGGGTCCCTTGGGTGTCATGATCTTCATCTGTTGAGTCAGTATGCTTTGGTCGAAGTAACCGCCCACCGGGTTGAAGTAGATGAAGCCATTGTCATCAATGAAGCGAACTATGAAGCCGACCTCATCCATGTGAGCCATGAGCAGTACACGAGGACCTTCGGCAGTGCCCTTAAGAGTCCCTAGGAGATTTCCCATTCCGTCCGTCTCGAGGTTGGAGACGAGCTCGCCCCACTCACGTCGCATGATCTTGCGGACCGGTCCTTCGAACCCTGAAGGACCATGCGCATTTGTTAACTCCTCGAGCAGAGCGAGAGACGATTTCGAACTCTGTGCTTCGATTGGATTGGGTTTGACCGCGCTTAAGCTCAAGGATACTGCCGATATGATGAACAAACGCCACACCATCACTCTACTCCATTCAAGAGTCATTCTATTGTCCTCTACTATCTTGAGGTCGTCGAAAATTCAACATGGGGAGAAATGATGAGAAAAGGGAAGGCTATGGTTGAAAAGGTACCCCATGTATTGATGTGTGGACTCACAAGGTAGTACAACTTGGAGTCAGTCCTAGACGCCGGATCATGGAGGTTGAGCCTGAAGTGAAGGCTTCCATTAGGTTTCCTCAATGATTGATTCAGCTGGAGGTTGTTGATGGGGATTCTTCTAGACCAATCTGTGATTCAGCGAGTATATGCATCAACCGTTAGGGTACTCTTATCGGTTGTCGTCTGGTCAATCGCTACCGCCTGTTCTAACACAAGCTCTTCCCAACCCGCATCACCCCTGCCTTTCGATGTTTTGGTGGTAAATGCAAAGGTGGTTGACGGTAGTGGTAATCCATGGTTTCGGAGCGATGTGGGGATCCGTGGCGACCGTATTGTAGCTATGGGGCAACTCGCTGACAGAGAAGCTCGCCGAACGATCGACGCGCAGGACCGTATGATCACACCAGGTTTCATCGACATGATGGGTCAATCGAGTTTTGTGCTCGTCACGGATCCGCCCAGTGCTGAGAGTAAATTGCGTCAGGGTATTACGACCTATTTGTCGGGAGAGGGAGGGTCGCCAGCCCCGCGGAATAAAGAGACGCAAACCACTGGCAATGATGGGGCAGGAAGCGGTCCGGCCGTTGTGAATGGTGATACGCTTCGTTGGGAAAGGTACTCAGAGTATTTCTCGATCTTAGAACGATTCGGAATCCCCATAAATGTTGTACACAATGTAGGGCTTACACAGGTGCGACGAGTTGTTCTTGGCGTGGAAGACGTTCAGCCAACCGCGGAGCAACTCGAGCGAATGAAAGAGTTGGTCCGGGAGGGGATGGAAGACGGGGCAGTGGGCGTGTCCACATCACTCATCTATCCGCCTGCGGTATATGCAACGACCGAAGAGTTGGTCGCGCTAGCCAGTGTTGCAGGAGAGTATGGTGGTGTTTACTTCACACATATGAGGAACGAGAGCCACTCGGTCCTCGATGCCATCCAAGAAGCAATTTCGATCGGAGATAGGGCAAACGTACCGGTTCATATCTATCACCTTAAGGCAGCAGGCCAACGAAATTGGCCACTCATGACCCAAGCGCTGTCACTCATCGATTCGGCGCGTACCGCAGATCTTGACGTCACGGCAGATATATACCCGTACATCAGGAATGGTATCGGTCTCAATTCGTTCCTCCACCCGCGCCACTACGCGCGTGGTACCGCGGCCTTCCTTTCAACACTCTCGGATCCCGAGGTTCGTGCTGAGCTTAGACGTGAGGTTGAGACGGATTCCGAGTGGGAAAACTGGTTTCAACATGTCGGCATGGATTGGGACAACGTTTTGATTGTGGAAGTTGCTGATGGAGTCGATCCCAGCGTCATCAATCACTCCGTTACGGAAGCGGCAAAACTCCTCGAGCTTGATCCGTGGGCTGCATTTTTTGACATGGTCCAAGCCGGCGGTGGTAGTGTTAATCCCAAGAGCATGAACGAAGAACAGAAATGGGAAGCTCTAAGAGCTCCGTTCGTCATGATCGACACTGATGCCTCTCCGGTGAATCCTGCGACCAGCGTAAGCTCGCACCCACGCGCGTTTGGTGCTTTTCCTCGTGTGATCGCTAAATACGTCCGAGAGGATGGCGTGATAAGTATCGAAGAAGCGGTTCGCCGCATGACTTCGTTGGCAGCCCACCGGCTCGGACTCTACGATCGCGGAACTATCGCACCAGGGATGGTGGCGGATCTGGTGATGTTTGACCCGGCTCGACTAACGGATGTCGCGACGTTCGGGGACGCCATGCGCTATTCGGATGGTGTGGACTACTTATTTGTGAATGGAGAGATGGTTATTGATGATGGCGAGCTGACGGATTCTCGTCCCGGACGTCTACTAAAGCGCAGCGGATCGTGAGGATCAGGTCGATGTGGCGAGTCTGGGTCCTTACGGCATTTTTTGTCCCAACAATGGTATTTGCACAAAACCGTGAAGTTGAGCAATCCGATCGGATCGATGTAGAAACCGCTCCCAGGCCCTCAGCTACGGCACTACGAACGAATGCGACATTCGTAATTGATGGGCAGTTGGACGAACCAGTCTGGAGCGATGTCACGCCGCTAACGGGATTCGTTCAGTCTAGGCCGAATACCGGCGCCCCTGCATCGCAAGAGACGGTTGTTCGTTTCGCTTATACTGAAGATGCGTTGTTCATCGGTATCTTGTGCCACGACTCCGAACCCCATCGTCTCGTGGTGCCCAGTCTTAAGCAGGATTTCAATAGCGGTTCATCTGATATGGTTGGGGTGACACTCGACACGTATTTGGACCGTAAGAACGGTTTTATGTTCCTGGTCAATCCACAGGGTGCCCTCAAAGATGTCCAGATCTTTGACGACAGCCGATCCGAAAATCAGGCCTGGGAAGGACCCATTCGGGTTGAAGCGGTGACGCATGATTCTGGTTGGTCCGTCGAGATGGAGATTCCGTTCTCTACGCTTCGCTTCAATGCGTCCGAGGAGGATCAGGTCTGGGGACTCCAAGTCATCCGCCGGATTCGACGCAATCACGAAGACACATTTTGGGCTCCACTGGATCGACGAGATCAAGTTCACAAGATGTCTAAGGCCGGGACACTGACCGGATTTCGAGGAGTGAAGCCGGGATTAAACTTCCGCATCAAGCCATACGCTCTCGTGAATAACTCGACGGGTAGCTTGTTGGAGTCGGGGCAGAGCGGTACCCAGGCAGATCTTGGCCTCGATCTCAAATTAGGTGTCACACCCGGCCTCACGCTTGATTTGACGTATAAAACTGACTTCGCTCAAGTCGAAGTAGATCAAGAACAAGTGAATCTGACGAGATTCCCCCTCTTTTTCCCGGAGAAGCGCGACTTTTTCGTTGAAAACTCGGGCACGTTCTCGTTTGGAGACCAATCAGAGCGAAGCTATCGGACGGGTGTGTCGCTCCAAGATTTCACCCTGTTCCACTCGCGTCGTATCGGGCTCAGAGGCTCGGGTGTACCGGTTCCCATCCTCGGGGGTGGACGTCTGACTGGTCGAACTGGAGGCTTTGAGCTTGGGCTCCTTAACCTTCAAACGGAAGCGGCCGACGGGGTCCCGGGCGAGAACTTGTCAGTGCTTCGCGTCCGGCGCGGCATATTGGGGACCTCGGATATAGGCGCCATCGTGATCAATCGCGATGCCACAGGATCCGAAGTCGAAGGATATCCTGGCTTCAATCGGAGCTTCGGGCTCGATGCGAATTTCCGCCCTCTCTCAGGACTCCTGATTGCCCCTTACTTGGCAGTCACACATTCACCTGACCTGGACGGAAATAACCTAGCAGGACGTATGTGGGTGGGCTGGCGCGATAATATGTGGGATGCGTCCGCACTCTTTCGGCATGTAGGAGACACGTTCAACCCGACGGTAGGGTTTGTCCGACGCAGAGACATTAGGCAGGGATACATGACTGTTGGTCTGCACCCCAGACCAAATATCCCCAGCGTTCAAGAGATCAATCCGTATATCGAGTTGGATTACATAACCAATCTGGAATCCGAATTGGTAACTCGAAGGAGAGACTTCGGTCTCGACGTGACTTTTCTCGACGGTGGTAGATTGTCGTTCAAGTACGGCGATCGGTTCGAACTGCTCGATGCGCCGTTCACTATTAAACCTGAAGCCATTGTTCCGATGGGTTCGTATGACTTCGGTGGGGGCGAGGTGTCTTATCGTTCGAGTCCTGCGCGCGCGCTGTCCGGACATCTCGCGATCGCCCGATCCAGCTTCTTCAACGGAACCAGGACAGCTCTTCGTGCCCACCTATTGTGGAGGCCGAGCTATCACCTGTCGTTGGATCTCTCCGCTAGCCACAATGACATTGATCTTCCGGACGCGTCGTTTTCTGCAGATGTTTTCGGAGCTCGAGTGGACTACGGATTTTCGACTAAGCTTTTTGCTAGTGCATTTGTGCAGTACAATGCGGCCACGGATCAGGTCGTCACAAACGTGCGCGTCAACTACTTGTATTCGCCCCTGAGCGATCTTTTCCTAGTCTACACGGAGCGCGGGAATACATCGGTAGGTGAGACAATCGAGCGTGTCCTTTCGCTGAAACTATCAAAATCTATTGGCTTCTGAGCTCGCTCAAGCCAAGTAGATAAGATGTGGTTGCCCTCTTGTTGAGGTGCACTAGCTTTCCAATTGAAACCGTTCTTTTCACGGTTAGTTGTTCACATGCCAAGGAGTTTCTTATGTGGTCCAGAACTTTCCAACACACAGCGATCGGCTTGAGTCCCTTCGCCCGACCAGCGTGGCTCGTTTCTGTCCTTATCCTCGTGTTGGTCCAGGCATTTGGACCGTATGGCTTGAAGGGCCAAGTGCCCGCACTTGCTTCACATACGCTGTCGCGTTCAGACATTGAGAAGGCGATCAACCAGGGCCGACCGATCTTAGAAAAGTCACTTAGAGATCAGGGTCTTCCCGGTATTCAGGTCGCGGTTTCGGTTGGTGGTCACGTTGTGTGGTCCGAGGGTCTCGGTTACGCAAACGTCGAGAGCCAGGTCCCCGTCACACCGATCAGCAAGTTCCGAGTTGGAAGCGTCGCTAAGTCTATAACTGCAGCCGCGATCGGTCGGTTAGTCGAGTTGGGTCAACTTGATCTTGATGCTGTGGTCCAGGCCTATGTCCCGAGTTTCCCCGAGAAACGGTGGCCAGTCACCACTCGACAGTTAGGAGGGCACTTGTCAGGGATTCGACACTACCGCGATGATGCGATGGGTCGAGATGAGAACCTCAGTGACGTTCGATATGAGACTGTGCTTGATGGCCTCGTGATCTTTAAGGACGATCCACTCCTTTTCGAACCTGAGACCGGATACTCCTATTCGAGTTACGCTTGGAACCTGATCAGCGCTGTAATTGAAGGGGCATCGGGCAGGTCCTTTCTTCAGTACATGCGAGAGCAAGTATTCGAGGAGCTCAATCTCTGGCACACACAGGCTGACTGGACCGATAGCCTCGTTACATTTCGGACGAATTATTATGACTATGGGGAAGATGGTCGGCTTGTGAACTCCCCATACGTAGACAACAGCTACAAATGGGCAGGAGGCGGTTTTGTTTCGACAGCCGAGGACCTGGTCCGGTTTGCCGATGCCCATTCACGTGTAGGGTTCTTTGAACAAGAGACTCTTGACCTTCTGTTCACATCACAAAAGCTGTCGTCTGGTGAGGAAACAGGTTACGGGATTGGGTGGAGTACAAGGGTGGATGATCGAGGCAGAAAGATTGTAAGCCATGGAGGAGGTTCGGTCGGCGGATCGACGATGCTCATTCTATACCCCGAGGAACGAGTGTCCGTGGCCTTAATATCGAACATTAGTGGCTGGCAGGAGGATCGGAATGCACTATCACAGCAGTTAGCACAGCCTTTTCTTGAAGCTCTTGGACTTCACCCGTAATCACTATGGTGGTCGCAGAGAAACGGTGAGACTTACCAGATGAACGACGTAGATATCTGCTATTTACCCGCCGTCGAGCTTGCCGATGCGATCAGGTCCAAGACAATTTCACCGGTCGAAGTCACCAGTGCTGTCGTGGCGCATATTGAGGCCCTTGAGCCCAAACTCAACGCCTTCGCGACGTTTACGCCCGAACGCGCACTTGATGGCGCCAAAGCGGCAGAGCAAGCGGTGGTTGATGGTGAATCACTGGGTCCCCTGCACGGTGTGCCCGTGACCCTCAAAGACCTCACCACGACGAAAGACGTTCCAACGCAGCGGGGCAGCAAGATTTTTGCCGACCATATCCCTGACACCGACGCGGTAATCGTCGGGCGCGTCAAGAACGCCGGAGCGATTGTGTTGGGCAAAACAACGACGTCGGAGTTTGGCTGGAAAGGCGTCAGTCAGAGCCCGCTAACGGGGATCACGTCAAATCCGTGGCGGCTCGGGTACAACGCGGGCGCAAGTTCAGCCGGGGCAGGCGCCGGGGCGGCAGCGGGCTACGGCCCGCTTCATCAAGGATCGGACGGTGCTGGGTCTATTCGAATGCCAGCACATTTTTGCGGCATCTTCGGACTGAAACCGACGTTCGGGCGCATTCCTAACATTCCGATCCCGAACAACGACCAAACGAGCCACGTCGGACCCATGACTCGAACCGTTGCCGACGCCGCGCTGTTTCTTCGCGTGATGGCGGGTCCACATTACACCGACCACACGAGCCTAACGGCTGCTCCACCGGACTACTTGTCGTTGCTGAAAACGTCGGCAGACCCAGCACCGAAGATCGCATACAGCGCAGACCTCGGGCATGCGCGCGTGGACCCACAAGTGAGCGCGCTCGTTGCTTCAGCAGTCCGGGTCTTTGACGATCTTGGCTGTACCATTGAGGAAGTCACGCCACCCTTTGGTCCGGCTGGACCAGAACTGGGTCGCTTTTTATGGTCCGTACACGAAGCGCCGCTGGCGCGGTATCTCGAACAGTGGGAACACGAGATGGACCCGGGCTTGGTCGCGTGCATCAAGGCAGGCGCCGGACATTCCGCGGAAGAGTACCTCGCGATGCGCAACCGCAAGCTCACCTACGTGAACCAGATCCACGAATTCATGCAGAGCTATGACCTTTTGCTGACCCCTGCGGTTTCTGTGGCGGCGTTCCCTGCCGACCAGCTACAGCCGCAGCACTGGCCGCAACATCCTTGGGATTGGCTCAGTTGGGCCGAGTTTTCCTACCCGTTTAATATGAGCGGGAATCCCGCCGCCAGTGTCCCATGCGGGTTCACGGATTCCGGTTTGCCCATCGGCTTGCAGATCGTCGGTCGGCGCTCCGACGAGACTAGTGTGTTGCGCGCGGCGGCGGCGTTTGAACTGGCGAAGCCGTGGGCTGATCAACGCCCAGAGATCTAGATCGCCGCGAGCTCACCGAGTGAAACACGATGTGCGTGCGTGGGACGGGTTGGTTCTGGTTCTTCAAACCTGAGATATGACTAGAGCGACGCAGCCTCGACGTTCCATCCTCAGGCTCTACCTGGAATAGAAGCTTGTCATGGGTGTGCTGCCTTGGCTGCCTCAACCATCTTCGGGGTCGGGCCGACGATGTCTGAAGCGAACTGGACGATTTCAACAGCCAGAACATCCTCGACAATCACGAACGCCGGTTGACCGATACCGGGACCGTACGTGAAATGGTCGCGGTCCGGAGCAACGAGCGCACGAACTGGCACGCCATGTTCTTCCAGCGCGAGTCGTAAGGCGTGCCCTTGCTCCGACACCATAAAGAGGTCCTGGTCTGTGTGTGTGAGCAGGAAGGGTGGTGCTTCTGAGGAGGCGTATCGAATAGAGGAAGCGTCGGCTAGGAGTTCTGGGTCCAAGTTAAAGGCGTCATCCGTACGCATCGGGATCTTGCCGGGCTCCCTGAATGCGATGAAGTCATACACGCCGCTCGTCGCCACCACGCCTTTGATCGCGTCCGATGGCACGCCTTGTTCTGCCAGCCGCCGTCGATCCAACGCCAGCAGGGAAACGAGGTGGGCGCCAGCGGATGGACCAATGATGACGATCCGCTCGCGATCAATGCCGTAGCGAGCAGCGTTCTCGTACACCCAGGCGAATGAACGTGCGACATCCTGGATGTGTGTCGGGTGTTTTACGTTGGGCGAAAGTCGGTAATTGACTGAAGCTACCGCCCATCCAAGACGCCCAAAAAGGCTCACCAGTGTGTTTGTGGAAGAGCTCTTGTCACCTACTCTCCAGCCGCCGCCATGCACTTGGAACAGTAAAGGTACTGCGTCCGCTTCTTCGGGGATGAATAGGTTGAGGGAGTTCTCGTAGGGGTCAGAACCGGGTCCATGATAGTACTGAATATCAATCAGCTCGCGCATATTTGGTGGGTCGAGGTCCGGGACCGCTCCTGGTCCACCTTCTGGCCATACGGCGAAGAAGGCCCGTTCGAATGACCCGTCCAAAACGCCAGAGACAAAACGAATGATGGCCGGTCCGAGAAGATCTGGAACCATGGCCAATGGCGTCCCGTTCGTTTGGAGTACCGGAACCTTCTTGCTGATATCACTCACGATGCTGGAATGATCGCGTGCCGGCACCTTGACGAGTTGTGCAGGCAGTCGGTGTTGCATCAGGAGCGAGTAGAACGTCTTAGCCTGTTCTGCCAAACCGTATATGTCATCTGCGGCATATGAGATCTGAAACGGCGGTGTGCCCGAATCGGCGAGTGCAACCTTGAGGACAGGCGAAGCTTCGGCCAGATCTGTACGATCGGGTCCAAACACTTGAGGAAGTTGTGGTGCTACCTTCGGTGCCATATTGGGCAGGTCATATGCGCCACTGATACTCATAACGCCACGGATCGCGCCCGGCGTTAGTCCGTTTTCCTTCAGATATATGGGGTCGAGTGCCAGTAAGGAGACCAGATGTGCTCCCGCCCCCTTTCCAGTGACGAAAATTTTCGCCGCATCAATCCCGTATGAAGCACTGTGACGGTGGATCCAAGTGAAGGCTCCCGCTATGTCCTGCATGTGTGCTGGGTGACTGACTTCGGGGGAGAGACGGTAGTTGATAGACGCAACACCGATCCCTTGTTTGATCAGGAGATTCACGAAGTTCGCCCGTCCATCAAGCGTCTTGTCTCCTTTTGTCCATGAGCCTCCATGGACGAAAAAGACCAATGGGACGGTATTGGAAGAGGCCGGAATATAAAGGTCCAGCGTGTGAGATTTAGAGTCAGGATGGAGTGTGTCAGCGTACCGCAGGTCCTTATAAACCTTTACCTCGACTGGATCCTGTTGTTGTTGGGAGAGCAGACCAGTGGAGGGTGCGAGAAGCATCACAGTGGTCAGCAGAAGGCGTGGCCACCGAGAGGGCATGCCTGGTGGAACGCATCGACTGTCTAGCATTCTCTCCTCCTTGCAGATTAGTCCTCGAAGTCGGTGCCCAACATAAGGCTGTTACGGACACTTTCGTTAGTTAGTAGTGTGTTAGTGCCCTGTAAACCTCCAACATAGGGGCCAATGTGAGAAGCAACTTCGGCTTGCTTTGTTTTTTCGCGACAATCTCATTCAGTGGTTGCCAACCACTGTTCGGCCAGACAAGTGGAACGAATCCTGTTGTAAAAACCGAATCGGGCTTCAGTTCAGGGTCCTCAGTCGCAGCGGGGGAAGTCAGTGTATTCAAAGGGGTCCCTTACGCCACTCCCCCTGTCGGCACACTCCGGTGGCGCCCACCAAAGCGTGTAGGACGTTGGGAAGGGGTGCGACCGGCCACCAAGTTTGGTCCGTCGTGTGAGACTAATGAGGATTGTCTTTACTTGAATGTGTGGACCCCAGCCGATGCATTGCCTGCATCACTGCCCGTTATGGTATGGATCCATGGTGGTGGGTTTAGCAGTGGTGCTGGAAGTCACCCGGTATACGATGGAACTCGTTTTGCCCAAACCGGTGTCGTACTCATCACAATCAATTATCGACTCCATTTTTTCGGCGCGTTTGCCCATCCCGAACTCAGTCGAGAGTCACCGCATGGCGCATCCGGCAATTATTCACTCCTGGACCAAATTGAGGCCCTCAAATGGATCCAGCGAAATGTTGGGGCCTTCGGAGGTGACCCGACGCGCGTAACTATCTTCGGCCAATCCGCGGGAGGACGTTCCGTTTCAGTCCTCATGGTATCCCCTCTCGCGAAAGGCTTGTTCCACCGTGCCATTGGTCACAGTGGGGCACTACGAGACGTGAGTTTCACACTCAATTCGAGAGAGGAGATCGGGGTCGAAATTGCCAAGGC
This sequence comes from uncultured Gemmatimonadota bacterium, assembly GCA_964480515.1. Classification (GTDB taxonomy): domain Bacteria; phylum Gemmatimonadota; class Gemmatimonadetes; order Palauibacterales; family Palauibacteraceae; genus Palauibacter. The sequence continues at coordinate 141,019 of CAYZOT010000001.1, read as the reverse complement.
TGTTGGTTGTAACATTTCCAACGCACTGATTTGTCTTCGAGGGAAGTCGCTTGAACAGCTGATGGTGGCCCGGTCGGTCCTTAACACGAATCCCATCGTAGACGGTTGGGTTATTCCTGAGGATCCGGTTGCGATGTATGCGAAGGGTGACCAGCATGATGTGCCCATGATTATTGGCTCAAACGCTCATGAGGCGACGTTTTGGTGGGGAGACGGTCTGCGTTTTCATCTCCCTTCCACGTACGAGGAATACCAAGGATACTTTCGCGATGTATACGGTACGAGAGCTGACCAGGTGCTTGCCTTCTATGATCCTGTTAATGAGGGTGATCTTACCGATGCGTTTATCCGCTACCAAACGGATGTAGGCCTCACCGTACCGGCCCGTAGCCAAGCTCGTTGGATGACCAACGTTAGCTCTGGCGCCTATCTTTATTTTTTCTCTCGCGTGCCGCCCGACCCGAAGATGAAGCGCTGGGGTGCATCTCATTCGACCGAGACGCGCTACGTCTTCAACACGTTCGAAGGTAGCGATACAGATAGGATATTTGGGGTTGGAGACCCGACTCTATTGGAAGATGTTGACTGGCAACTCTCCACGGCCATGATGACCTACTGGGTTCGGTTTGCCACCTCGGGCAACCCAAATGGGGAAGGACTCCCACACTGGACTCCATACGGTCTTGCAACTGATTCTCGAATGGAGTTGGGTACGGAAATCAAAATGCGACGGGCGGTGCGTGGTCCAGGAGAGAATCTCTTGCAGTTACTCATGTTGGAGACCTATCTGACGGGAGAGACGCGACCTTCGCCAATCGCGCGTTAAAGGGTTCGCTTGCGCACTCGCACGAGATCCGTCACTTATTCCATTCAATAGCTGAACCGGGGCACAATCCAAGGAACTCAACTGATGCCGACTCAAGAAGGGGGGGTATGAAAGCACCGACCTTTACTATCCTTGCCGAAAGAGTCTTTGGAGTTGTGACTGCCAAGACTGCCGCGTCCGCTGTACGCTACCTTCCTGATCGAGTGCTATCTGTTGTTGATACCAGATTCGCGGGACAAACGGTTAATGATGCGCTTGGTTTCGGTGGTGACATTCCGATTTTTGCGACACTGTCTGAGGTGCTGGCACTTGAGCCCAAGCCCGAAGCTCTACTTGTTGGCATAGCACCGCAGGGTGGAGCTTTGCCGGAGGAGTGGCGCGGTATGGTACATGCTGCACTCCATGCAGGACTCGATGTTTGGAGTGGGTTGCACACGTTCCTGTCGGAAGATCCCGATTTGGCAAGTCATGCGGCGGAACATGGGTGTCAACTTGTAGATCTCCGAAAGCCGCCCGATGATCTTGTAGTAGCAACTGGGAAGGCACAGCAGACGGCTGCGCTTCGAGTGCTGACGATAGGAAGCGATTGCAATAGTGGGAAAATGACCACCGCCATCGAACTGAAGCGTGGGCTTGAGAAAGTAGGTCTTCAGGCCGGTTTTGCGGCCACGGGACAAACTGGAATTCTGCTTGAGGGATCCGGTATCGCTGTAGATGCGGTTGTTGCTGACTTCATTGCGGGCGCTGCCGAGCGGTTGACACTCGAAGCGGACAATGGTGCCGATGTGATACTAGTGGAGGGTCAGGGTTCTCTCATGCACCCCGGTTACTCCGGTGTCACGTTGGGACTTCTCCACGGCGCCATTCCGCAGGCCATGATCCTCACATGGGTGCCAAATCGACCCAACATCTATGGCTCCAATCACGATTGGGTAAAGCTTCCAGATCTGGACGAGGTGATTGAGCGTTATGAGAGAACTCTGTCATGGATTTGCCCAGACGTCGAGGGTCAAGTGATCGGGGTTTCGTGTGCGACGTACGACATGGACGAAGAAGCGGCCCGAAGCGCAGTCGAACACGCACGCAATGTGACGGGGCTTCCTGCTACTGATCCGGTTCGTTTTGGTGTGGAGCCTCTCGCCGAAGCGATCCACGATACGTGGAAAGCTGTGGTCGTGAATGGCTGATGTGGAGGTATTACAGGTTAGCTTGAACTGTTTCCATCCAGATTTTTGCGAGTTCAAGCTCTAGCTTTTTGTTGCCTGCTAGAAACGCTCCTCCGCCTACTGGGAGTCGATCGCTGCTCCCGGAAAAAGCATCCGAAATCTTCTTGCCTCCCGATATTGCTTCGGAAAGTGTTGGATCCGTGATTTCAGGGAGCGAACCGAAAGTTCCTCCAGCCTCTTGAACGATCAAAGCCCCGGCTGCCACATCCCACTCCATAAGCCAATGCTCCCAAAAGGCATCCAACCGCCCACAAGCCACGTCACATAGGTCGAGCGCAGCCGCACCGGCCCGCCGCACGCCGCTGGTTTTTTCAAGCATGCCCCCCAAGGCTGCCAGGTACCCTGGAAGTAACTCAGTCTTCTTGAATGGGAATCCTGTGCCAACAAGAGCGAGGCGGGTCTCGCTTAAGTCGGAGACATGGATGGGTTCGCCGTTAAGGGTTGCTCCGTTTCCCCGTACGGCTATGAACTCGTCTCCGTTGGCTGAGTTAAGCACGACCGCGGTCCGAAGACCCTGCGCGTCGAGGGTTGCGATTGAGACCGCGTAAGCGGGGTAACCGTGAAGCCAGTTCGTTGTTCCATCGAGCGGGTCTATAATCCATAGAATAGGAGAATCGTCACCTGAAGCCCGCTCATTTTCGTACCCGATTTCGTCGTGAGTCTGGTTGGCGGAGGTTTTCTGCTCTTTGATCATCCCTTCTTCCGCAAGAATTTTGTGGTCAGGAAACCGCGCTAAGATTCGTGCCAAGATCAGTTGTTCAGACTCTCGATCTACCTCTGTAACGAAGTCTGATGTTGCCTTCTCAGACCAACGTTCTGGCTCAAAGTTTCCCGCTAACGGGCGCTGTAGCGCTGCCGCCACCCGGGCTGCCTCAAGCGCGGTCTCCAATAGGGCGTGATCAAGTGAAGCGCTATTCAGGAGGATGGGCACAATGCATCCTCTCGCGTTAGGAGGAAAAGTTGAGGGTTTGGACTCGCGTAGAGTCGATTGTGGAGCGATACTACGCGCAACATGGATCAGCGCAAGCGAGTTTTTAGCGGAATTCAACCCACCGGTGACGCTCACCTTGGGAACTATCTGGGAGTGTTTCAACGGTGGGCCCGGATGGTCGACGAATATGAATGTTATTATTGCATCGTCGATCTTCATGCGATTACACAGGACTATACGCGTGATCAACTCATGCAGCGGGTCTTTGATCTTACTCTATCGCTTATTGCATCCGGCATCGATCCTGAGAAGTGCACTTTGTTTGTGCAATCGCATGTGCCCCAACACACTGAATTGACGTGGTTATTCAATATCGCCGTAGGTGTCGGTGATCTTCAGCGTATGACACAGTTCAAGGAAAAGTCGACTGGACTTGAGTCTGTGAATGCAGGCTTGCTCAACTATCCTGTGCTTCAGGCAGCAGACATCCTCCTTTATCGAGCAGACTTCGTTCCAGTTGGGAACGACCAACGCCAGCACCTCGAGCTTTCTCGTGGAATTGCGCGAAAATGGAACGCGCGGTTCGGCGATTTTTTCCCGGAACCGGAAACGCTTACGGGGGCAGGGAGTCGTGTCTTAGGGCTTGATGGAGTTTCGAAGATGTCCAAGTCGAAGGATAACACGGTTTCGATGCTTGCCGATCCCGAAGAGCTATGGAGTCGTATTCGCACCGCAGTCACAGATCCCGCGCGCGTACGAAAGAACGATCCCGGTAACCCACACGTATGTAACGTGTTCGCATTGCACGAGTTTTTCACGCGATCATCTGTGCGAGCAGACATTGAAATCCGTTGCCAGACTGCTAATCTGGGTTGTGTTGATTGCAAACGGATCTTGTCCGATAACGTTGCAGAGCACCTCGAGCCTGTTCGTGAGAAGGTGGCTGAGCTCAAGGCAAAGCCCGACCAGGTGCTTGAGATTCTAGCGGATGGCGCGACCCGAGCACGCGAGGAGGCCGAGCGAACGATGTCAGTCGTGTGCGAACGTATGGGGCTTGGTCGCAAGACGCTCAGCGAAGGTATCAGGAAACTTACTGCCCAAGGTTGATTGATAAATTCACGGGCCCGCTTTGTCGAAGAGGGACGTTTGTGACCAACTAAGGGTGCCAAACCGGAGTCTTCTTCAACCATGCGCCGTTTTGTCGTCTGGATGTACGCACCCAACAATCCGCAGTGGTCAATGCCGCCGACATCAGTCGCACGGATTCGTGAGGCTCTTGGTAGCGAGTGGGAAGTTGAGTCTATCGAAGTAACGCTCGATGCGACGGGGGATGGCGTTCGAATGACCCCGCCGGAACTCGTCGAAGCAATTGCCGATGCGGAGATTTACTGCGGTTGGGGCATACGGCAGGATGCATTTATGGCCGCAAAAAAACTTCGATGGTTTCATTCGGGAGCGGCTGGTGTGAGCACATCGCTTTTTGATGAGATGCGGGAGAGCGATGTAATTTTTACGAATTCGGCCGACATGTACTCTGAACCGCTTGCAGAGCATGCACTCGCCGCCATTCTTCATTTTACGAGAGGGATTGATGTTGCGGTGCAGGCACAAGCACGGGGCCACTGGGCCCAAGAGGATCTTACGAACCCCCAGAGCCCGTTGATGATTGGGCGTCCCGCTGGTGAGATTGCTGGTGCAACTCTTGGGATTGTCGGCTATGGGGGGATTGGATCTGCACTGGGAAGACGGGCCCATGCGCTCGGCATGGAGGTTCAGGCAATTCGACGGACGCCTGGCTCTCTGCCACCAGAACTGACACGGATTGAGGGCCCTGACTATTTGCCGCAACTCTTGGAGTCCTCTGACTTCATTGTTATTGCGGCACCGGATACCCGAGAAACATATCAACTGATTGGCGCGAAGGAGCTTGCATTAATTCGGCCTACGAGCGTTCTGATCAGTTTGACGAGGGGCTCCTTGATCGATGATGAGGCACTCATTCAAGCACTTTCAGAACGACGACTACGAGGAGCGGCTTTGGATGTGTTTCAGAAAGAACCTCTCCCCTCGGACCACCCGTTTTGGACACTGGACAACGTCCTCATAACACCACACGTGGGTGGTACGTCGGTCAGGTTTTGGGACCGGCAAACGGAACTCATTCTAAGCAACATCTGTCGCTATCTTTCTGGTGAAGAGTTGATGAACAGAGTAGACAAGGAATGCGGGTACTAAGGTAAACACGAAGCGGACCTGTGAAACATGATGTCACTTGTGGCGTGGTCGAAATTATCAGCGAAGTGTCTATGGCCGGTGACAGAATTGTCTGCTGCCGATTTTGGAAGCCAAGTAGATCGTAGATCTGGTCGGGAGTGGTGTCGTTCTATACCATAGCACCGTCCAAGATGGCGTCGACGTGTTAAACGAATAGCGTTTCTGACCTTGAACAACCAGCCAGATCTTCGCGGTGTACATTTACCTGTAGCTACCCCCTTTTCGGATACGGGGGAAGTTGCTCGAGATTCATTTTCTTCCAACCTGAGCGAGTGGCTAACTCACCCCATCGCAGGTGTTGTTATTGCTGGGTCTACCGGAGAAGCCCCTCTCCTGAGCCAACCGGAACTCTTCGATCTCGTCGAGATAGCGGCACCACTCGTTGACGGTCGGAATCTGACCGTTGGGACTGGAGCAGAGGCAACACGCGATGTTATTACTGCTAATTATGAGGTGGCGAACCGTGGGGCGACCGCGGTTCTAGTTCGCTCCCCGTACTACTATCAGCCGGCAATGAAGCCCGGTGTTGTGCGCGATCATTTCTTAAGGATTGCGGATGAGTCTCCGGTGCCGGTCATTCTGTATCATATCCCCAAATTCGTTTCAGTCGAACTTGTTCCGGATCTCGTCAGGCGTCTGGTTGAGCACCCGAATATCATCGGCATCAAAGACTCATCGGGTGATATTCACAACCTAGGAGCTTTGGTCGAGGCGTGCGGAGATCGTGGTTCGGTTCTGGTCGGATCAGGTGCTTTACTTTATGCGGCACTTGAGGCTGGGGCTGTTGGTGGGATTTTGGCCGTGGCCGTCATAGCCCCCCATTCGTCGTGTGCACTCTATGACGCCTGGCGAGTGGGTGACCACGCACAAGCTGGAGCTATGCAGGAGCGGATTGGCCCGCTTCATAAGACGGTTGTGGTTAAGTGTGGGATCTCCGGTGTGAAGACTGCCATGGATCGGGTGGGGCTCTTCGGAGGGACTCCGCGGTTGCCGCTCCCATTGGCCGATGGTGAAAAGATAGAGATAGTTGAGGATGCACTCAAAACGGCCGGATTTGGAGTCTCTTCCGAGGCATTCTGAGGTTGGTGTCTGCTGATCCACTGGACTCCAGCCCGCGAAGTAATAGTATTCACTACGGACCAACACGATCATGACCCTGCCGGGTCCGTATCTCAGTCACCTCTGCGGAGAGTAGTTATTTCGTGTTCAGTGATAGTATTCGCTGCCTCGTTGTGGTGGGGGCGCAATGGGGAGATGAAGGAAAAGGCAAAATCGTGGATGTGCTCTCAGAGCGAGCCACGATTGTCGCCCGCTATCAAGGTGGAGCCAATGCGGGGCACACAGTACGTGTTGGCGAAGAGGAATTTATCCTCCACCTAATCCCGTCGGGAATCCTATATCCCGAGGTGCGCTGTCTCCTGGGCAATGGTGTTGTAGTAGATCCCTGGGTTCTTGCTGAAGAAATGGACTCTCTTCGAGCACGGGGTATCGAACTCGAGGGTCGTCTCGGTGTGAGCCAGAGGGCACATCTTGTACTGCCTTATCATCGGGCACTTGATATGGCGGAGGAGAACAGCCTTGGGGAGAGCAAGATCGGGACTACTGGGCAAGGTATTGGCCCCGCATATCAAGATAAAATTGTCCGAAGAGGACTTCGGTTCGGAGATTTAGTTACTGTCGATCGAACGCACACGATCATCGCAAATGGTGTCGAACGTACAAACATCGCCCTTGCCGGGTTTGGAAACGACTCACGTCTCGATACAGATGAAGTGATGGCTTCCATCGAGGAAGTGCGTGACACAATGCTCGCGCTTGTGACGGACACGGGAGATGAGATTCGTACTGATCTAGCTGCGGGTGGACGAGTGCTTCTAGAGGGCGCTCAAGGTGCGCTACTCGATATTGACCATGGTACATACCCCTTCGTCACCTCCTCTACAACGACGTCTGGTGGGGCGGCGTCCGGTGTTGGGATAGGTCCAACGCTTATTGATGGAGTCCTCGGTGTTGTGAAGGCCTATATAACTCGTGTGGGGGCCGGTCCTCTGCCTACAGAACTGTCTGGTGCTGAAGCAGAGCATCTACGACAACTAGGTGGCGAGTTTGGCGCGACAACCGGTCGTCCGCGGCGCCCAGGCTGGTTCGATGCCACCGTAGCACGTCATGCAGCGCACGTGAACGGACTTACCGCACTGGCTGTTACAAAACTTGATGTTCTCGATTCGTTCGCGGCGATCCGACTCGCAACTGGATATGAGTTGAACGGTACGCAAGTGCCAAGTTTCCCTTACAGCGTTGAGGATCTCACGGGTGTGACGCCTGTCTACGAGGAATGTGTGGGTTGGAATGATGACACAACGAATTGTCGAACGTTCGGCGAACTTCCCGAACTTGCGCAGATCTATCTTGGGAAGATCGAGCGAGAGTGTCGGACACCGATCCGTTTTGTTAGCGTAGGCCCTGCGCGTCGCGAGACCATTCAAGTCACGGGGGTGGTCGACGCCACGGTAGTATGATCTGATTTCTAGAACTAATAACACTGGGAATGCGTTGCCCACGGGCTGCTGAACCCCTAAGGTTTGCGGCCACGCCAAAATCGGATTTATACGATTTTGAGACGCGAACGGAGACTATCCGTCGCGTTTTTTTTGATGTTTACAGCCGTCCGATGAGCGTCGACCAGGTCGACGCAAACGGTAGCGAGAGCGACAACGGATGTTCGAGCGTCTGAGCGACCGACTCGACGGCGTGCTGGGGATGTTTCGACAGCGCGGCGTCATCACAGAGAAGATGTTGAATGAAGGGCTGCGTGAAGTGCGTCGTGCCCTTTTAGAGGCTGACGTCAACTACCAAGTGGCACGCGCTTTCCTTAAGCGAGTGGAAAAGCGAGCTGTTGGGGAAGCCGTTCTTAAATCCGTCCGTCCGGGTGACCAGATTGTCAAAATTGTCCATGATGAACTGGTTAATCTTTTAGGCGAGGAAGCACCTGCGTTGGCTAAGGCCCCCGTACCGCCGACCATCATTATGCTTGTGGGGCTTCAGGGGTCAGGTAAGACGACAACGGCTGCCAAGCTAGCACGTCGGTTTAGTAGGGAAGGTGCACGCCCGGCACTAGTCGCTTGTGACCCGTACCGGCCGGCCGCGATTGATCAGCTCGAAACGCTTGCTAAGGCTATTAAGGTACCGATGGTGGGGCGATCAAGCGGTCAAGATGTGACAGAGATGGCACGTTCTGCGGTGGAGGAAGCGCGAGAAATCGGTGTCACGCACGTTCTGCTCGACATGGCAGGACGGCTCCAGGCGGACGAGGAACTCATGGGAGAACTCGACCGCGTAAAAGACACAGTATCACCACACGAAGTTCTGTTGATCGCGGATGGCATGATGGGGCAGGAAGCGGTCCGGATTGCCGAAGGGTTCCACAAGTCGGTAGGACTCTCTGGAGTGGTGTTGACTAAGATGGACGGCGATGCGCGCGGAGGAGCTGCTCTTTCGATCTTCGGAGTGCTCGGTGTCCCGATCCGGTTCATAGGAACAGGTGAGCGACCAGAAGACCTCATGGTGTTCGAAGCACATCGAATGGCTGGTCGGATCCTCCAGATGGGGGACATCGTCGGACTTGTGGAACATGCCCAGCAGACGATTGACTTAGGAGAGACGAAGAAGCTCGAAAAAAAACTGCTGGAACAGAAAGGCGAGTTTGATCTTGAGGACTTCTTGTTGTCGATTCAGCAGATTCAGAGAATGGGGCCGTTAAAGGGACTCCTCAAGATGATTCCGGGGGTTAAACCTGGTATGATTGAGCATGCCGATATTGATTCTCGGAGAGTGAGACGTCTTGAAGCGATCATCCTCTCTATGACACCAGAGGAGCGAAAGAAGCCGCAGATTCTGAACGGGTCTCGTCGTGCACGGATCGCACGTGGCTCGGGTCGACCGGTTCAAGAAGTGAACCAAATGCTTGGACAATTTAAGCAAATGCGGAAGATGATGAAGCGGATGAGTAAGCATGCACCGGAGATGATGAGAGGGGCTAGGGTCCCCGATGTAAGCCAAATGACCGGATAGCCGGGCTCGGCATCCAGCCGAGAAAATAATTAGCCCCGTATAGTGGGGCAGGTAAGGAGCGAGACAGAAGCAGAATGGCAACTGTAATCAGACTGAAGCGAGTGGGCGCAAAAAAAGAGGCATCCTTCCGAATCGTAGTGACGGACTCCCGAGAAGGAAGCTCGGGTGCAGAGATCGAACGGTTAGGCACGTATAACCCCCGTACAAAACCAGCAATGATCCGTGTCGACCCAGTTCGTGCTCTTCATTGGCTTAGGGAGGGGGCGAAGCCGAGCTTTACAGTTCGGTCGCTGCTTAAGAAGGCCGGTATCTGGAAGCAATTTAAAGAAAAAGTTGATCCGGCCACACTCGAATCGGGGATGGTTGAGGTTGGGCCGCCGGAGGGGGAGCGAGGAACGTCGCATCGACCGCCACCGACCGATCGTGCACCCAAAGAATATGATCAGCCAGTTCCTGAAGTTTCAGAAAAAGAGGCTGCCGAGGAAGTAGCTGAAGAGG
>CAYZOT010000001.1:0-131093 GCA_964480515.1 uncultured Gemmatimonadota bacterium | reverse complement strand
CCGCGGAGGAAGAGGCTGCCGAGGAAGTAGCTGAAGAGGCCGCGGAGGAAGAGGCTGCCGAGGAAGTAGCTGAAGAGGCCGCGGAGGAAGAGGCCGCGGAGGAAGAGGCTGCCGAGGAAGTAGCTGAAGAGGCTGCGGAGGAAGAGGCTGCCGAGGAGGCTGAAGACAAGTTGTGATCGCTGACAAACCCGTGATTGTGGCTCGTATCGCTAGGGCACACGGGATTGAAGGTCGGCTTCTACTAGATGCTGAGACGGACTATGCGGACACCTTGTTTCAGCCAGGGAAGCGCCTCTTGGTTGTCGGTGGCTCGTCGCCCTTCACCGTCTTGACGGTAACCCATGCGCAGGTGCACGGGCAGCGTTGGCTCATGGTAACCGAAGAGATTAAAGATCGAACATCCGCGGATAAGATGCGGGGTGTAAACCTTGGAGTGCTTCGCGATGAGCTGCCAAATTTTGGTAACGATGGATATCTTCTTCATGATTTGATCGGTATGGTCGTGGTGGAAGATGAAAAGACCATTGGAACTATCTTGGAAGTCTATGACCTTCCCGCTGGCCCCATGCTTGGAGTTGATATCAGAGGTCGGGAACTGTTGATCCCGTTCGAAGAGGGAATCGTCGATCGTGTTGGTATCGAACGGGGTATGATTTACGTTTCATTGCCGGCGGGGCTTCTAGATATCTAAGCTGGGTGAACGTCGAAAAATTTCTGGTAACCCCCCCAATGGTGGGCTTAACATGCGAATCAATATCGTCACCATCTTTCCCGAATACTTCTCTAACCCACTGACACTTTCGATACTCGCAAAAGCCAGTGAGAATGGGCTTGTAGAGTATCACGTGGTTGATCTCCGCAATTATACGCATGATCGGCACCGCACAACGGATGATGAGCCATTTGGAGGTGGGGCCGGAATGGTGATGAAACCCGAGCCTTTTTTCGAAGTTCTTGAAGAGTTGGCCCCATCACAACCCGTGATTTCGCTAACTCCGCGAGGTCGTCCGTTCGATCATTCGACCGCTGTACGGTTCGCACTCAAGTCTGAGCTTACTCTCCTCTGCGGAAGATATAAGGGGGTTGATGAGCGTGTGAGCGAGCGCTGGGTTGATGAAGAAATATCCGTCGGAGACTATGTCTTGAGTGGGGGTGAACCAGCGGCGCTAGTGGTGGTTGACGCCGTCGTTCGTCTCCTCCCGGGTGCGCTTGGCGACCATGATTCCGCCGCGTCCGATTCTTTTTATGAGGGGCTTTTGTCACCACCGGTTTACACGCGTCCGGCTGACTACAAAGGACATTTGGTTCCTGAGGTACTTAGGTCGGGTGACCACAACCGTATCACCGATTGGAACACCGCAGAGGCTGAAAAGGCGACCCGACAGTTTCGGCCGGACCTCCTCGACCTAGACGCGGCGGATTGAGCTTGCCCTGCCGAAAAATGATGAAACATTGTATATTACGGATCTACCATTGCAGGGTATGTTTCAGTTGCCTCATCCAAGCGTTGGCGGTTTCAGTGGAGAGGCGTTTTGATTGTGTAAAGAAGGAGTTTCTGCCCTGCCCTCATTAATCGTTGTGGCGTTAGATGCCCACGGGTTAGCGTGCAAATCGTTAACCCTGGCTTGGAAAGGATAGAAGGAGATGGATCCCAGGATCGCTGAGATCGAGAGGGGATACATACAAGAAGCACTTCCGGACTTCGCACCTGGAGATACCATCCGGGTCCGGGTCCGAGTGCGTGAGGGTCAAAAAGAACGTTTGCAGCCGTTTGAAGGCGTTTGTATTGGTCGGCGTGGAGCAGGCGTTAATGCGACGTTCACGCTTCGCCGTGTTTCAGGAAATGTGGGGGTGGAACGCATTTTTCCACTCCACTCACCCTGGATCACCGATATAGAAGTTGTGCGACGCGGAGATGTTCGTCGTGCGAAACTATATTATCTACGTGAACGGGTGGGTAAGCGGGCGCGAGTGCGTGAGCGAAAGTGGTGGCTTGACAACAACGATGCCATCGTCGAGCCGCAAGCGGCTCCAGAGAGTGCTCCGGAGCAAGATGGTGATCAAATAGATGAGATTGACGATGCCGGAGGCACTGCTGCTGAAGATGATCCAGGGAGTGCCGCGGAGGCCCTGACCGAATAACCCAGGAGGTTTACATCTCCTCGGCGACAGAGCGCAAAGCAAATAAGCGCAAAGAGCCCGAGACCGCCCCGCTTGATTACGAGCACCAGGGTTGGTCCTCGGGCTCTCGCTTTATTGTCGGAATCGATGAGGTTGGTTACGGACCTGTGGCAGGTCCAGTGGTCGTAGGCGCAGTTTCTCTTCACGAAAATCAACAATTCGCTGGCGCTACAGACAGTAAGCTGCTCACCGAAACACGAAGAGAGAGACTGGCCTATCAGATCCGCCAGGAGAGTTTTGCTTGGTGTGTGGCTGCAGCCTCCGCTCGTGAGATTGAGCGTCTTAACATTCGTGGGGCTGCCATTCTCGCTATGCGTAGGGCCCTCGCACGGCTCCCATTTGAAGCCGATCTGATTCTTGTAGATGGGAACCCGGTGCCAGGGTTAGCGAACCATCGTTCGATTGTAGGTGGGGACCGTCTTTGCCACTCAATTGCATGCGCTTCGATTTTGGCCAAGGTGACACGAGATGAGGCGATGCGTCGATTAGATCCGCGTTATCCGGCGTATGGATGGGTTTCGAACAAAGGGTACCTAACTCAGAAACACGTAAAAGCGATATACGAACACGGACCGACACCGCATCATCGGAAAACTTTCCGTGGAGTTCTCCAGACAGAACTCAATCTTTCTACCCCGGATGTGGAAGAACGCTATGGACACGGCTAGTTTTGTAAACTCGTGTCCGAGAAGAGACGGGACCTTCCGAATATGGAGTGGATTCTTGCCGGTAGAGTAATGTTCGTGCGGTTTTGATTTCGTACGGGATTGCAGTGTTCTTCAGTCAACTGGTCTATTCTAATCATGAACCAGCACACAGCTATTAGTGACAGTTTCGATTTCGAGGCGGACTACGGGGAAGGGTATGAGGAGTTGGCTCGTGCTCTTATCCCAGGTTACCTGAGTTCATTTCGTCAGGCTGTGGCGCTTCTCGAGGGTCGGCTCGGATCAGATCCTCACGTACTTGTCGTTGGTGCGGGGACCGGAATCGAGATCATCACAATTCAGATGATCCACCCCACCTGGCGATGTGCCGGTATCGACCCTTCGCGCCAAATGGTGGATATCGCGTGGGACCGGATCGTCGAGGCGGGCCTTGGTGATAGTGTCGAACTGCGTAATGAATACGTTCACGACCTTCCTCGGGATATTCGATTTGATGCTGCGACCTGTTTCAACGTGATGCACTTTCTCGCAGATGATGGATCGAAGGAGCAGTTGCTTCAGAGTATCTCTGATCGGCTCAGTTCTGGGGCTCCTTTTATTTTATTTGATCTTCATGGAGCCAAAACTGATCCTGAGTACGATGAACAATACGCGGCGTGGCGAGCCTACTGGCGAATCCGAGGGATGGAAAAAGAGGATCGACTAGCTTTCCAGGCCAAGATTGAGACGGGGATTCGGTGGATTCCTGAAAGTCGGATTCTTCAGCTACTAAAAGAAACAGGTTTCGTTGATGTGCAGCGCTTCTTCCGTGGGTTGCTCTACGGGGGTTGGATCATGCGGCGTTCTTGAGTAAGGCGGATTGTATTTTGAGGTAGCCCTTTCGTTACTCGGTAAGCAGAACGGATCCAAACGGTTTTCTGGACAGGCGAAACCACCATGTTAGCTTTGCGTCGTGTACTAATAGCTGTACAGGTTTGTTTCTGGTTGACCGGGTAGCTCAGTTGGTAGAGCAACGGACTTTTAATCCGTAGGTCGTGGGTTCGATCCCCACCCCGGTCACTTCATCACAGACTTTGACTATGTCGCTTTCAATACGACCTCGGGATAGCCCGAGCCTCGCAACAAGTCAGGGATCATATGGTGCCTGACAAAGACAGGTAAACCGAAACCATGTCAAAATTGGTATGCTACGCGATCGCTACCGTCTGCCCCTCGGTTGTGGGGTTGATTATTTCCGGTTTTGTGTCTGCTAGCGCTGTTTACGGGCAGGGGATGGGGTTCCAAAGTACAGACCTCCACCAGCTCAAGTCTGTGGGCGACATCCAGATGTCACCGAATGAAGATGTCATCCTCTACAGCGTCACGACTCGACTAGGGAATGGAAGACCATCCTCTGAAATCTGGGCGCATGATTTGCGAACAGGTTCAGACCAACCACTTCTCAGCGGTTCAGGTTCTGGGGCACGGTGGTCAAAGGACGGATCTCGAATTGCTTACTTTGGTCAACTGGGTGACCGTAGCGGGCTTTTCACGGTCGACTCGGATGGATCAAACCCAACTTTTTTGGCGGAAGTGCAGGGTACCAACCACCCGTTACCTAGCAGCGGTGAGCGGCTAACGTGGTCTTCCGACGGAAGTGAAATCGCGTTCATCTCAACGACCCCTGGTCCTGAGTCGGCAGAGGCAAATGGTGACCCGGTCGTAATCACGCGCTATCTCTACAAACCAACTGCATCTGAAGGTCTTACCAAGTTCAACGACAACCGACGAGCACATATCTTCATCGTCGATGTCGAGACGCGTGCAGTTCGCCAGCTTACCGACGGACCCTACTACGAGCACTCTGTCGATTGGTCTCCCGCCAGCGATGAGATCCTCTTCGTCTCAAACCGAGCCCCTAACCCCGATCAGGTTTTCAACTACGATATCTTTGCTGTCAGTGCAACGGATGGTGCCATTCGGCAACTGACGCAGACGGAAAACGCGGAGTACCGTCCCCGCTGGTCGCCCGACGGCCAGTCAATTGCCTATCAGGGTACCCGACGCGGGCTCACCTCCTCTGAGACGACAATGGAGGATACACACCTTTGGGTGATGGACCGCAGCGGTTTGAATAGGCAGGAAATCGGTGCTGACATTGATAACCGTCAAGGACCTCCGCATTGGTCGACAACTGGCAGGGCGATCTATGTCACTGTTCAGGAGCGGGGTGCCGTAGAACTTTACCGGATCGCGGTCGATGGTTCGGGTCAGGTAAAGGTCATAAAGGGACCCGGTCGGGTGGAGAGTTGGGGTTTGGGCGGCGGTGACGATGGAATGATCGCGTATGCTTATACCACTATGTTGGACACCGCGCAGCTCCACTTATTAGCGGATGGAGAAGCTCGGCAATTAACCGATCTGAATCGAGACTTACTTGGTGCCCGTGACCTAGCACCGACCGAATCACTCCCCTTTCTTAGCTTTGATGGGCTTGAGGTAGAGGCATTCCTCACACACCCAGTCGGCGTGAGGCCCGGATCCAAACATCCGATGATCGTCATGCTCAAGGGAGGACCGCATAGTCAGCGCGGCATCGCCTTCTACCCACATGCACAAGCATATGCTGCGCAGGGATGGGCGGTTTTGACGGTTAACTACCGCGGATCCACGGGCTATGGACAAGCGTTCGCGGACGCAATTTTCCGGGATCAGAATGGAGGCGAGGCCAAGGACGTCATCTACGCCGTGCAAGCAGCGCTTCGTCGACATGACTGGCTTGCTTCGGAGCGAATCGGACTTGAGGGGAGAAGCTACGGAGGACAACTAACCAACTGGCTAATAACCCAGACCAATATGTTTGCTGCCGCTATCCCAATAGCGGGAATTTCAAACCTCATTACCCAGAACTACATGGCCTATTACCATGACTATCTAGCTGTCGAGTTCGGCGCTTATCCGCACCAGGAAGACCTAATGGATCTGCTGTGGGAGCGCTCTCCACTTAAGCATGTCGCGAACGTGCGAACACCAACCATGTTCATACACGGTGAGAACGACGCTGACGTGACCATCGCTGAAGCAGAGCAATTCTATATTGCTCTGCATGACGTAGGTGTTCGGACAATCATGGTTCGATATCCGAGAGAAGGGCACGGGATTCGCGAAACAGCTCACTACATTGACCAGATTGACCGAAGCGTCGATTGGTATCGAACACACTTCGGGATCGGTATGCATCCCTAGACGCTACAGATGTTGCCGATGGAATCGGTAGTACCTGCAGTCCTCCCTCAAGCTTTTACACCACCTCCGGCGAACCTAAGTGCCGGCAGATGGACCCGTTCACATCAAGAAGAGGGCCTCGTGCCCATCGCTTCTAGTTTGGGACGTTTTTCAGTGTTCGCGAGATCCCAACTTGTTTGGTGTACCAATCGGAGGATGCGCGTCATCTTCTCATACTCAATACGGTCGGGAGTGTCGGTTGGACGATGGTAGTCCGGGTGAAGTCCCGTATGGAAGAATATTGCAGGGACACCGCTTTGAATGAATGGCCAATGGTCTGACCGGCGCAGGAGATTCGACTCGTTGTTGTCGTATCGCATCCGCAATTCAAGGTCGTAACGGTTCGCCAACTCAACTACGGATGCCAGTTCAGGCGTCCAGCTGTATCCAAGTATATTAATGGCGTTCGCATTCGATTCTGCGCTCTGGACCTCTAAACCTCGAAAGCGCCTGCCACCATCAGTGGGCACTTCTTCGTTTCTGCCGATCATGTCGAGGTTGAGGTTTGCGACCGTATTTTCGAGTGGAAAGCGAGGACTCAAAGTGTGGTACCATGCCCCGAGCAAGCCGCGTTCCTCTGCATCCCATACCGCGAAGAGCACACTGCGCTGTGGGTGATCGCCTTGTCTTGCGGCTTGTGCGTAAGCTGCGGCGACAGCCATTACGCCGATGGTCCCGGACCCATCATCATCCGCACCCGGATAGATGATGTCTCCATCGGTGCCATCGTGATCATGGTGGGCTCCGATGATCACGACTTCGTTCTTTAACTGAGGATCAGACCCCTCTGCCAGCGCAAGGATATTTTTGGCAGGTGTAATGTGGCGATCCACTGCCACATTCATACTCACGCGGGTGTTCGGGAGGCTCACGATACCAAGCCCGTCCGTTGTTGCTTCTGCGGCCAGAGCGAGTTCTTTGAGGGAGCGGCCAGAGCTAGCTACGAGTGCCTCTGCTAGTTCAGAAGAGATCCGTGCAGCGGGGATATTGATCTGGTTGATCCAATCGGCAAGGGTAAAGCGTTCGACGCGACGTGGTTCCGTCGGCCACGCATCTGTATGGGCCTGTTCCCAGTTCTCGGCATCTACACGATTGTGAATATCTCGGGTGAACAGAATGCCAGCAGCCCCACGTTCCTGTGCAGCCAGCGCCTTCCTCCATTCGCGTGATGCTTCCGTGGTCACAAGACCGTCGAAAGGACTCGTGGGATCCGACACGCCTGGTTCTCTTTCGAGCACAAGAACGATTCTCTCGCTAAGATCTGCCCCCGAATAATCGTCGAAGTTGAGTCGCGGTTCTACAATTCCAAAGCCCGCAAACACGACCTCGGCAGTTGCGGTTCCGGAGCCTCCTGCATTAGAAGGAGTCCATCCCTCTCCTGGGTTTCGTGCCCTCCCGGAACCGTCCACTGTCAGGCGGTTTCCGTCACCTAGGCTGAACGAAGTTATCTCGAATGTTTGGTAATAAGAGCCGGCATCGCCGGCAGGTTGAAGGCCAAGTGACTCGAAGCGATCCCGTATCCAAGTAGAAGCCACGGCTATTTCTGGAGTTCCAACCAGGCGGCCACGCATCTCATCACTTGCCAAGAAGTGGAGATCTGAACTGAGTGCAGTTTCCGAGATGGAATCGTTGAGTGGGGCAGTACCCCCGTCACCACAGCCCGCTAGAAGGGCTACGGACAGTACCGTACCGTGAATAAGGCCGCGTAGTTTCATGACTCCCCCCTCTGTGTGTTCTACTAATCGACAAGTCTCCTCCACTCTATCCTTGTCCCTTGGGCAATGGGAAGGGTTCGTCATCGATGGAGTTTGGGCAATAGTGTAGAAGGTCCATGACTGGCCTCGCTGTGCGTCTCGTGTTATCGGTCCAAGGTGATAGGAGGAGCGCCATGAACAGCAAAAAGAATGGCCCTGTAACCGTAGCAACTCGACTCGTGTTGATCATGGCATGGGTCGTAGCGGTAGGATCAGCGTGCGAGTCCCAGAAAGGAACGGTGATCATCGACGACGATGACATCGGAGGTATGGTTGTGGGACCGAACGGGCCGGAGGCGGGGGTTTGGGTGATCGCGGAAACGGTCGATCTGCCCACACGTTTCGTTCGGATTGTGGTAACCGATGACAAGGGTCGGTATGTGGTCCCCGATCTGCCGCGTGCTCAGTATGATGTTTGGGTGCGTGGGTATGGGCTTCTGGACTCTCAGAAGCTCCAGACTATGCCAGGTCAGTTGGCAAACCACACCGCAGTGTTGGCGCCCGACCCACAGTCGGCGGCCAAATACTACCCCGCAGGCTACTGGTTTTCCTTGCTGCATGTTCCGGAGGCGAATGAGTTCCCGGGAACAGGGGAGGTGGGTAATGGCCTCTCGCCAGACCTCCGTAACCAAGCCCAACTGCTGCGTATGATAAAGTCGGGCAACTGTACGGCGTGTCATCAACTTGGCACCAAGGGGACTCGGGAGATACCGGCGGCTTTTAATGATTCCCCTTCTTCTCTAGCCGCTTGGGATAAGCGGATACAGTCGGGGCAGGCGGGTCGCGGGATGAGTACCAGTTTGGACCGGCTCGGACGGGAACGGATCTTGGAGATGTTCGCCGATTGGACTGACCGTATTGCAGCGGGCGAAGTCCCACAGGCCCCTCCTCGACCGGAAGGGATAGAGCGAAACATTGTCATTACGGAATGGGACTGGGCTGACCCGAAAGCATACCTGCATGATGAGGTCTCTACGGATAGACGCACTCCCACCGTCAATCCCAATGGCCCTATATATGGTGCACTTGAGGCAAGTGCAGACTATGTGCCCGTTTTGGATCCTGAGGATCACAAGGCAAGTCAGATTCCGTTGACCGTGCGCGATCCGGAAACACGACCTGCTGCGGCATTATCAATGCCACAACCATCTCCGTACTGGGGCGATGAAGTCATTTGGACCAGCAGGAACAACGTGCACAACCCAATGATGGATGAGCGTGGCCGGGTCTGGTTGACGTCCACAGTTCGCCCACCGGACAATCCTGAATTCTGTCGAGAAGGTTCGGAACATCCGTCGGCACAGCTCTTCCCTGTGACCCGCGCGCGACGACATTTGGCCATGTGGGATCCTCAAACGGAAGAACTGACCCACATCAGCACCTGTTTCAGTACCCATCACCTCATGTTCGCCGAAGATGATGACAACACGCTCTGGACCAGTGGGGGTGGCCAAGTAGTTGGTTGGTTGAATACGCGGATGTTCGATGAGACGGGAGACGAAGAGACATCTCAGGGTTGGACAGCCCTCGTCCTTGATACCAATGGGAACGGTCGTCGAGACCCATACGTGGAGCCGGGCGAACCACTTAATCCCACTATGGATAAGAGGATTGTGTCTGGTTTTTATGCTGTGGCTCCGGCGGCGGACGGTACTGTTTGGGCGACCTCGCTCGGGTATCCAGGGGCTGTCGTCCGACTAGATCCGGGAACGAATCCACCCGAGACTGCATTGGCCGAACTATACGAGCTTCCCCTCGATAACTTTGGGCGGCCCCTCGAAGGGTTTTCTCCTCGGGGCGGAGACATAGACCGAGAAGGAGTGATGTGGGTCGCACTCGCGAGTGGACATCTCGCGAGTTTTGATCGACGTAAGTGTAAGGGACCACTCAATGGACCGACGGCGACTGGTCAACACTGTCCGGAAGGCTGGACCTTTTTCGCCGAACCCTTGCCGCAACTCGGTGGAGTAATGAGTTCAGGAAGCGCTGAGGCCAGTTATTATACCTGGGTTGACCAGTTTAATACGCTTGGGCTCGGCACAGGCGTTCCGATTAACACGGGTAACGCTTCTGAGGCGCTTTTGGCGTTTGTTGACGGAAAATGGGTCGTGTTTCGGGTTCCCTATCCATTGGGATTCTACACAAAATGGCTAGATGGTCGGATCGATGATGTAGAGGGAGGTTGGAAGGGTAGAGGCCTGTGGGCCACTGTGAGCACACGTGCTCCTTTTCACATGGAGGGGGGAAAGGGAACTACGAGCAAAGTGTTGAAGTTTCAGCTCAGGTCTGATCCTCTCGCGCGATGAAAACACCCATGGCAGAGGACAGACCATCCTGAGATTTTGAGGAAGCAAGTGGATTTGGATCCAACATCGTTTAACATGTTCTAGGGTCAACGTCGATTTTGACTGCTTGAGCGTTAACGGAACCGCGACCGGCATCGAAGTCTATCAGGGCATTTGCGCCAAGCCGCCGGGCATCGTCGATAAGCGTATCCACCATCTGTCGCATGGCGCTCCGTCTCGCTGCGTATCCCTCGATATTTGCGGTGACTCTGCCGAGTTCTTCTCTGGGGCATTGTTCCAGGGGTTGCCACTGGGGATCGCACCGGATCAGACCTCCCAACTGAAGCATCATCCCTGAATCCGCTCTTCCGATGCAAGCCCATATCCGGTCATCTTCCGCAGCGTCACCACTAGATGAACTCGCGCCAGCGAGAGAGAATCCGAGGTCTTGCGGTGTAATCAGATCTGCGAGATTGATTGCCACAGTCTGACCTGTCATCGTTCCCAACATAGGTTGGATAGAAAGACTCGTTTCAAGAGGTAGATAGCACAGCGTAAAGCTTCCATCGATGCCAGTTTGGGTCTCCGCTCGTGCCTCTTCACCATCTTTGTCCCAGGTGACGCGGACCGTGGCACCCGGTAGAGCCATCTGCATATCCAGATCCGATACGATGCCCAAGACAGCCCCAGTTCCATCAGTGGAGTTTGGGCATAGTTCAGAAAATTCCTGTGCATGGATAAGGGTCGTTCCTGAGAGAAGAAAGACTATTGATCCTAAAGCCGATTTTTTGTGTTTCATAGTTCTATTCCCACTTTATTTGCTGTGCAATACTCACGTTAAGAGCCTATAGAAGGCATGCACCTACTATACCGGAGTATTTCGATCACAACCAGCTTATCTCGCGGACGACCTTGTGAGAATCATCTCGGTTTCTAGTCCAGGGTTACATGTAGAGCTTGCTCGATTCGATCCAGTCGGTTCTCTAGATTTTCAAGCATGTACAGGATCAGGACGTGGGTTTTCGTGGCATCGATTCCAACAGGGCTCTCAGAACTTGAGATGTGATTCGCGATCTTGCTGTAGCGATCTTCGGGTATCTGCATGGATCCTCTTTTCTCTGGGTTGATCGGGTGTGGTCCCTTATAGCTGCCCGAATCTGAAAAGTGTGTTCCACCCGTGGAAGGACCTCACTCGCTTAGCGGCACTCAAAGCCGCTGTCCATCGGCTGTCTCCCTGTGGTGGATCCCATAAGGGCGTTAAACAGGAGTTTAAAGGTATTCCTCGGTTGACCACGGAAGTGAGGTGTGAATGCAAACAGCACCACGCTACCCGAGCCGATTTCCACCTGTGCAGTGGCTGGATAGCCTGCAAGGTGTTCAGCTCCACCGAGTGTCCACCCGCTGATGAGAAAGTCGGACTCGGCATAACACGCGGGAGTTGATATACGGCCCCTTCCAGTTCGTTCCAACACTTGGCTTCGAGCAAAGAGCGTAACCGCCTCAGCAGGCATGCCATAGGCAAGTGGATGGGTTGGGTCAATCTTGAGTCGGATGAGGGATCCGGGGATGAAAAAATCTTGAGATGTTACACCGTCGACTCGATTTCGGAGTGGCAAACTGAATGTGTTTATGGCATAGTTGATAGACTGATCAAAAGCTATAATCCGACCTCCGGTCTCTACGAATGCTCGAAGAGCTGTGGCTCCTTCCAACCCAAGTCCACCGGTGTAGCGTTCGGGCATATCCTCGGCTGAATGTCCCTGCTCTATAGCTAAAGTGCCTTGGGAAGGAAGAATGATTACATCAAAACGGGATAGGTCGCCGCTACGGATGTCTGCGTCCCATAAGTTTTCCCACTCAAATCCGTACTGGTCGAGCGTCCAACGTGTCCAACCCTCCGGCATAGCGGCTTGGTATGAGCGGTAGATGCCGACCTTAGGCATAGTTGAAGCTGCCAGGTTATCGGACGCAGGGGCCGTATCAAGCCCGGTGAGCGTGAGACCAAAGTCCGAGGCCATAATCTTGGCTGCACTACTTGTAAGGGCTGGAAGCCAGAATGATCCTGCTGGCACCTCTCCCTCGGCGGTGGTAAGTACTTGTGTAGTCCGAAAGAGAGCATCTCCCTTTTTTGTTCTCTCCTGTAGAGCACGGTAGACCCAGTTCGACGTACTGTGAATAACGAAACCGGCCCGATCCTCTCCGCGCACCTCGCCGACATCCATACTCACAGTACCCCATTCTCCCGCGGGCATTTCAAAAGGCTCATCTACATTTACCACTTGGAGCCCCATCTGGTACCGCAGCTCGTAGCCCGTCATATCGTATGGAGGCTCGGGTGGTCCATCGGGATACTGACGACGATCCGGATATTGTTTGGGTTCCATGAGGTCAACTACGTAAGGTCGAAATGCTTGAGGTGGGATTACATATGTCCCGATAGGGAAGGTGGATCCGCCGGCAACAAAATCTTCGGTAGCCCTGACGAATTCGATTCCCGATTGGTTCATGAGACCCATAAATTCGACCACTGAACTTGGGTCGTGAGATGCCTTGGGATCGATGATGTAAGCGAAGGGACCACCCTTCGCCGCCATTCCACGCTCAATCTGTCGGCGGCCCATCCAGTAGTGGTTGAAAAGGTATTCTTCCTTGAGACTGGCTCCCATGCTGGCCACGGCCTTGGCCGCAGTCATCATGTAGTCCATGGCGTCCCGGATATGCCAACACCCGCCCAACCATGGGTTGTTGTAGTTGGTGGAGGGGATATGTGCTGGGAGGTTGTCCGCCCGCGCTCCAAACGTCTCGGGGATCTCACTCTTGTCGTAGCAGCGTGGCGTTGCATATCCGGCACCGGCGGTTTCGGTTAGGAAACCAAGCATGTTGTGATAGTCGGGACCGCCCCGCATGGATCCGTTCCACCATAAGTCAAAGACAATCCCACTGTTGACGCCGGGTTTTCCCTCCACGTCGAACCGCTTGCGCATGGAATGCCCCATCTGATTAAGCGAGCTGACGAGGAGTGGATCAAGGTGCGGACTTACTGGATTTTCAAACGGAGGCATCCAAATTCGTCCAGGGAAAGGGCTTGATTGGTGTTGATTATAGACGATTTGGGGAAACCAATTATGGTAAAGTTGCCTCGTTACCGCCTGTGTTTCAACCTGCGTCAGCATGTACCAGTCACGGTTATTATCGTGACCGATGTAGTGGTGATATAGCTCCGGTACGCGGGCCATTTCAAAGCTGGTTCCTACGTTCGACATGTACCAGTCGGCAACGATATTTAGGCCATCCGGGTTCATATTGGCCATTAATAGTAGGATCACGTTCTCGCGAATTTCTCGTGTCTCAGGAGATTCGTCTGTTACAAAATGATGAGCCATTTCAGGCATGACTTGTCCATGTGCAACCTCGGTGGCATGTAGCCCCCCATCGATCCAAACGATTGCCACACCTTCTTGGGCTAGGGAACGGGCCTCTTCTTCCGGTAAGATGGATCCGTACCCCGTATTGGGGTCCCGCGCATAAGCTAAGGTTCGAGTGATCTCCTTATAGCGATCTATTTGGCGCAGGTTCTCCGCGGTCGATATCGCCGCCAGGTATAGTGGTTCTCCGCGAGTACTTTCCCCGATTTGTTCGAGTACCATACGATCTGTCGATGAGGCGAGCGCTTCAAAATACGAAGAGATTGCGTCATAACGGGCGAGTTTGTAGTCCTCGCCGGGGGAAAAACCGATGGTTCCGGCGGGGCTTGGGACCTTTGAGCTTCCTTGTGTACAGGCAGCTAGAGTCAGAAGCATTGTGAATGCCATGACCGTGCGTAGTGGAAGATGTGAAAGTTGGTTTGGGTCGTACATGCGTACTCTTTCGCAGATGGGAACGAACGTACTTCAGACTAGATGTCACCTTCATCGTCGGCAACGAGTACGAAGATAAACTGGTTTTAAGGACAATGGATGCGCCTCGTCGGAGCTTCTATACTGGTTTGCCTGCGTTGCGCACTGGGGTTGCTGCACAAAAGTTTCGTTTGGGCATTCTTGCCATGTTCCTGATCTTCCATACAGAGAGGATTAACACAATGTGGGCTAGGCGTTTACCATTCTATCGTGTCGCGATTGCGACTGGTCTCATCTTCGTGGCCTGTGAATCACAGCCCGATGTATCAACCGCTAACGGAATGGGGTCACCCGAAGACCAACACCTTGCTTATTTACGTGACGCCTACGAGAAGACTGAGCACATGGTCACAATGCGAGATGGCGTGAAGCTCTACACTATCGTGTACACACCAAAGGATCGGAGTCGTACCTACCCGATATTGTTGTTTCGAACTCCTTACTCAATCGGACCCTACGAACTGAGCGAGTATAGAAACCCGTTGGGCCCAACCACAGAGTTTGATCGTGAGGGCTACATTTTCGCGTTCCAGGATGTGCGCGGGCAATTTCGCTCTGAGGGTGAGTTTGAGGTCATCCGTCCGTTAGCTCCGGAGCCAAAGGGGCCGATGGACACAGATGAGAGTACCGACAACTACGATGCCATCGAATGGCTCCTAGCGAACATCGGAAATCACAATGGGCGGGTAGGGCAGTGGGGAATCTCCTATGCAGGGTGGCAGACGTTGATGGGGATGATCGACCGACACCCGGCGCTGGTGGCATCGTCACCACAAGCCTCTCCATCAGACATGTTTATTGGGGACGATTGGCACCATAATGGCGCGTTCCGAATCATGTATGCGTTCTCATGGTTGTCTGGAAACGCGCGTCGTCGTGACGCACCCACAGATACCCGAGGTGACCGCTTCAACTATGGAACGTCGTCCGGATACGATTTCTTTCTTGAAGCCGGTTCTGCTGCCAACATCAACGACCTCTATTTTCATGATGAAGTGCCGGCGTGGAATGATTTCATGGAGCACCCAAACTACGACGACTATTGGCAGCGCCAGAACGCACTCCGATTTTTAGACGGGATCGATCACCCGACTCTTAATGTTGCGGGATGGTTTGATACTGAAGATTTCTATGGGCCGATGTCCATCTACCGGACGATTGAGGCTGAGAACCCAGGTATTGAAAACACGCTTGTCGTGGGTCCATGGCTTCATGGTGGGTGGAGAAGGATGGATGGAAATTTCTTGGGTTGCATCGATTTTGCCACCAAAACCTCACACTACTTTCAACAAGCGATCCAGTTTCCGTTCTTTGAGCACCATTTAAAGGGAGCAGACGGGTGGGATGCGCAGGAAGCGGTGGTTTTTTTGACCGGAGAGAACGAGTGGAAGAGTTACGACGTTTGGCCTCCGTCTAATATAGAATCCACGCGTATTTATCTAGGACCGAACGGCACTTTGTCATTCGGATCGCCCACTGGATCCGAAGTAGCACCGGTCGACTCGTACATTAGCGATCCTGGTGCACCAGTCCCGTTCTCGGCGGAGGAACGGACAACGCTAGGTCATTTATGGAAAGTTGAAGATCAGCGTTTCGCTTCTTCACGATCCGATGTGCTCGTCTATCGATCCGAACCGCTTGAGGAAGATCTGACGATTGCCGGATCAATTCTGGCGGAAATCTTTGTTTCCACTTCGGGAACTGACTCGGATTGGGTAGTGAAACTCATCGACGAATATCCGGTCGACGCAGAGCCGAGTGAGTATTGTGACGTACCAATGGGAGGTTTCCAAATGCACTTGGCAGGCGAAATTATGCGCGGGCGTTTTCGAAACAGCTTTGAAGATCCCGAGTCTATGGTGCCAGGCCAGGTGACCGAGATCGATATCGATTTACGGGACCGCTTTCACACGTTCAAGGCCGGCCACCGGATCATGGTGCAGATCCAAAGTTCTTGGTTCCCGGCTTATGATCGAAATCCTCAGACCTTTGTAGACACTTACCACGCTGCTGCAGGCGACTACCAAGTAGCGACCCAGTCCGTGTACCGCTCGGTCGAGTATCCATCACACCTAGTTCTGGGAGTCCTGCCCGATTGACGACCACAGTCGTCCGACCAGCTATAATCACATTCAACTAGGGGGTCGACATGCCTCATCGTCCGATGTCGAACACCTTCGTGTACTTGACGATCAATTGCCTACCCACTGGCCCTCGTCTGATGCGTGTCCTCTCCAGCGAACCTAGATGCTCCGTGTCGTTATACACGACATAAAGACCGGTTCCTGCGGTATCCAACCACCCGAATCGAATGTTACTGCCGAAGTTCTCTGTTTCGTTGTTGTACTGGAGTGCAGCCTGGAGGAAGATCCGCGGTGTAAACGCATAGGATCCTTTCAAAGCTAGGACCGATGTGACAAAAGTTCCTTGTTCAAGACTGACATTCTGCCGGTCGAGTCGAAGAGAAGTCACAAACTGATCGCGAAAGCGATAGTTGAGGGTGGCGTTGGTTCCGAAACGGCTCCCATTGTAGAATCCGCCCGCATCGATGTTTCCCTGCAGTGAAAGTGGGGCACTCAAGTTGGTGTTATAGCGGAACGCCCACTCTAAGTTGTTGTAACTGCCTGCCGGAATGACGATTCCTTCTCGAATTTCGAACGACTCCTGAAGGCCTTCGCCTGTAATATTGAGCCCAGGTAACTGGAAGAATGCGCCGTTGGAGAATTCGAAGTGGCTGTCGATGTGAATGACGCGCGTCTCGCTGAAGCCATCGAGGTTCCAGTGCTCTCGCCATGACACGTGCGGGCGTAGCTCACGGAACCAACTCACGTTCGGAAAACGATAAGCGCGAAGGATCCGCGTATTTATGTGTCGGTATGCTCTGCGAGATAAGAATCCGACTTCGGGGTTAAAAGTGTCCCCAACCTGGCGGTAGGTCGTCGATATACGCCAATCTCGAGTCTCGTACTGACTCCCTCCGCTGAAAGCATAATCCCCGCTTCGGACACCGGGAGTGCTCGTTCTAGCGACAAAGCCATCAAAGGTTAGGGCTTGCCCGATCCCGAGCCGACCATCCATTCCGTACGTAAAGTTATAATCCTCCGTGTCTTCGGTGTTGAGTCGTGACACGAAGATTCCGCCGATCCTCGTCCGATTCTGGAATTCTTGATATAACCTCATTACTCCAAAGTTGTTGGCCGCTTCGACGCGCACGTCTTCGCCGGTTTCTTCGTCAAGAAGATCGAGGTGATTAGCCTGAATGTTCAGGACCCCAATCTGCATCCCACCCACCTTCCCGGTGAGACGGGCCCCACCCTGGATCGGGATTGCAGTCCCCGAAGAGAGGCCGATCCGACGACTGAAGAATAACTCCGTTGAGCGAGGTGCTCCGACTGAGAACGTGCCGGCATTTTCAAGGAAGAAGGCGCGCTTTTCCGGAAAAAAAGTTGGGAAACGCGTGATGTTGACCTGTTCGTCATCGACCTCGACCTGTGCGAAATCCGTATTGACGGTCAGATCCAGTGTCAGGCTCTGAGTAAGCCCGATCTTTGCCTCACCTCCGATCTCGGCGTCTTCCGTCGTTGAAGAGCGCGCCAGCGTGTAATCGCGGGCTACATCGCCACGGATGTATGGAGTGATAGTGAGAATTCGGTTGTTGGGCGCTGTGAAACCGGAGAGCGTCCCTGCCAAAGAAACCCGGTACAAGTTGAACTGGCGCGGGATCGGTGCCCAAACCACTTGTTCGTTCTGGTTCCTGATGTTCCGTGAAAAGTTAACGCCCCACGTTTGTTCGCCGCCGGAAAGATAGCGCAGGGTGGAGAAGGGAAGACGAAACTCAGCGTACCACCCGTTGCCATCGACTGACGTCGCTACTTGCCAACTTCCATCCCAATTGAGGTTGAAGCCCCCCCCGGAGCCAGACTGT
Organism: uncultured Gemmatimonadota bacterium; assembly: GCA_964480515.1. Classification (GTDB taxonomy): domain Bacteria; phylum Gemmatimonadota; class Gemmatimonadetes; order Palauibacterales; family Palauibacteraceae; genus Palauibacter. The sequence continues at coordinate 113,123 of CAYZOT010000001.1, read as the reverse complement.
TGACGCCTCCCGCCTCCGCCACCTCCCTGTCCCTCATTGGCCACCTGTCCGTCGTACTCGATTCCGGCAGGAGTTGTCGCGAAGACAAAAGCGTTTTGGCGATCTTGATAAGTATCGAGAACCAAACTGAAGGCATCGGTATTGTCGATCGACGCGTCGCGTCGTGTCTCACCAACTACGATACTTGTGGGGTCGTGTACGAAATTCCAAGCACCTATGTACAGCGCCCGTTCATCGAAGACGATGCGGACTTCAGTTCGTTCAGAGGGAGAGGTGCCTTCGAGGGGCTCACGTTGCACGAAACCAGTGATGACTTCGGCGGCGTCCCAGGCGGCGTCATCCAGAACCCCATCGATAACGGGGGACTCTGACACTAAAGCGGCCGTTGCCACAGGAGGTTCGGTAGACTGGGTGTTCGCAGGGGTTTCCTGGCCCCGAAGGCTGCATGGGGAGAGGCCGATTACGATTGCGCCGATCAAAAGTTTTCGCATCACTGAAAAATAACACCCCATAGATATGATGTGCGGTGTCCTGCCACCGTACTGCTCATCGCCCTCTCGCACACATGAAGCGGAAACAAGGATTGAGTTGCCACTTGTCTCGATCTGTTCGTACCCTCCGATGGGCCTGGAACTACACACATTTCATCAGGGGCATGTCATGAAAACCTTCGATGAAAACCACCTGCAAGATGCCGGGTGAGAAAGAGGCCGTTTGGACGGACCATATCATAGGTGGAGGTAGATGCAAATGCGAAATATATCATCGTTTTCTGTCGTATTGGTGCTCGTTGCTCTAAATGCGCCGTTTGTATTAGCGCAGGAGCTTCCACGGGCAGTTGTTCGGACCGATTTAGGGGACATAGAAATCGAAATTGACACGGATAGAGCACCTATTACCGCGTCTAACTTCCTCCGATATGTAGATGAGGGGTTTTATGACGGGGGTAGCTTCTTTCGTGCCGTTCGTCTCGACAATCAACCAGGAGATGACCAACCACTGACGAACGACAACATTAAGATTGAAGTGATCCAAGCGGAAATCGATTCCACGAAACAGGCTGAAAGTTTTGCTCCGATCTTTCTTGAACGAACGAGCGTCACGGGTATCCACCACCAGAACGGCACTATTTCGATGGCGCGAAGTCAACCGAACACGGCCACTTCAAGTTTTTTCATTGTTTTGGGGGACCATCCTTCGTTGGACCATGGTGGCTTCCGGAATCCTGACGGCCAAGGGTTTGCAGCTTTTGGGCGAGTCGTCAGCGGTATGGATGTGGTCCGTGAAATTCAACAAAACCCAACGCAGGCACAGACCTTAACTCCACCAGTCCAAATTCTAGCTATCAATCGGATTAAGGGTGAAGAACCGAAGCTCTCTAGCCTGTCGGGTCACTCACCGTATCGGATTCTGGTGACTAACGATGACGGAATCGAATCGTCGGGTTTACAGACCCTAGCTAAGGAACTGGAACGCGTCGGTGAAGTTGTAGTTGTGGCACCCTGTGGAAACCGAAGTGGCAGCAGTATGTCCGTGTCGCTGCGAGAAGAAGTAGGTGTCCGAATGTTTGGGGAAGAGGGAGATCAAATCGGACACTGTGCGGAAACGACTCCGGCAGGCGCAGTACTTCTGGGTCTCAGAGCTTTGGGACAGGCGAGTTCCTTCGACCTCGTCGTGAGTGGTATCAATCGGGGAGCGAATGTAGGTGAGGTGTCACACATTTCGGGTACCGTCGGGGCGGCTATGATGGCGGCAGCCCACGGTATACCGGCAGTGGCTGTTTCGCAGGCAGGCTCTACTGATTTTAGTTATGCGGCCCGTTTCGTGACAAAATTTGTGGTGGGTCTCCGGGAGCATGCTCCGCGCCCCGGTATCGTTTTCTCCATTAATGTTCCTCGAACTACTGAAGCTGATACGGAAGGCGTTTTGGTTACGCCGATGGGCGGCAGCTATATCGAGATCGGTTATGACGAAGTTGAAGCGATGGCTGGCGAGCGTAAATTTCGGCCCCGGTTTGATAACCCGCGACCGTATCCAGAGGGAAGTGACTCTGAGGCGTACACGCGAGGGTTTATCACAATTACCCCGCTTCGATTTGACTGGACCGCGCACGAGCTAGTAGGAGATCTGCGGGAGTGGGGCCTGACTCACCATGCCCCCGTCCGGCAACCTTAGCCAAGCTGTTTTGGCCTGACCATACACCTATGTAAGGTTGACGCTCGATAGGAACTCCGGCGGCCGGCGGTGGTTTGTGGATTGTTCAAAGGCGTATGCGATTCGAATGAGGGTTGTCTCGCTCCAAGCCCTTCCGCAAAGAGACAGGCCGATGGGCAGTCCTGAAATGAACCCCATTGGAACAGTCATATTTGGGTAGCCAGCCATTGCCGGTGGAGTAGAGCACCCCCCGCCCCGTCCACCTGTCGCATCCAGTGGATCGAGCATGGACGGAATCCCACTTGTGATGCCTATCAAGGCGTCCAATTGAGCGGAATCCATTGATTGATCGATGCCTTCATCACGCGAAAGTCGATGGCTGTTCCGCAGGGCGTCAATGTACTTCTGGTCGGTGAGCGGCCCGCGGTTTTGTGATTCAACCAGCAATTCTTGAGGGAATACGAGTTCAAGGTCCGCATGGGCTTCGTTGTACTCGATGAGTTCTTGCAGCGATTTGATCGGGGCGTTCGATCCTAACGAAGCCAAATACGCGTTCAGATCCGCCTTGAATTCATGATAAAGAACTTCCATCTCATACTCGTTACCGAAGCGAAGCTCCTCGGGGAGTATCACGGGGTCAATCACAGTGGCGCCTTCGCCGCGCATCACGTCGAGGGCCTCCTCGAACAACGCGTCGACTCGGCTGTCGAAGCCCGTATACGCGCGGAGTACTCCAATGCGTGCCCCCCTCAGACCGGCCGGATCCAATGCTCCCGTATAATCAGTGAGGAAGTTGCCTTCGCTGGCCGCCGTGAGCGGATCGCGTGGATCCACGCCCACCATGGTTCCCAGCATAATCGTCGCGTCTCGTACGGTGCGCGCCATGGGGCCAGTGCTATCTTGGCTGTGTGCGATCGGGATCACACCGCCGCGACTGTGCAGGCCGATGGTGGGTTTGATTCCGACCAAACAGGCCCTCGAAGATGGACCGACGATGGAACCGTCGGTTTCAGAGCCGATCGTTGCCACGGCAAGGTTTGCCCCGGCCCCGACCCCTGATCCCGAACTTGATCCTCCGGGCTCGCGGTCGAGCGCGTAGGGGTTTCGACAAAATCCGCCTCGGCCGCCGTTCCAGCCGCGGCCACTCCAGCCCGATACGCCGAACTCGAAGGACTTCCACCCGGCCCACTCACTCATGTTGGCCTTGCCCAGAAGTAAGGCTCCGGCATCCCTAAGCCGAGCCGCCACAAAGGAGTCCTGAAGTGGTCTCGATCCCTCAAGCGCAGTGGAGCCAGCGGTTGTAGTCATTTCATCTTTTGTATCAATATTGTCTTTCAGAAGGAGTGGGATGCCATGAAGAGGTCCCCGCGGACCAGATGCTTGAAACTCCTGATCCAGTTCATCGGCAATCGTAAGCGCATCGGGATTCACCTCGAGGACTGCATATAGGTTGGGTCCAGTCGTATTGAGCGCCTCAATCCTCTCCAGGTACATCTTGGTAATCGACCGGCATGTATAGTCGCCCGACCGCATCCCCTCATGAATTTGGTCTATCGTGATCTCGTCCAATGCGAAACTCGGTACGGACACGCTTTTTCTAGAAGGGTGATTTGACTCAGCGGCTTGTTCTCCGGAAGGACTGCACCCGGCAACTGAGAGTATGGCACTGGTTGTGAGGCCGTTTCGGACGAAAGTTCGCCGATCAATATCAGACATTGGCACCTCAACTCGTGGAGGTTAAGTCCGGAGCCAAATAGGCTTAGGGATACAATGAAGCTACGAGCCTGCTGCGAACCTCCCTAGGATCGGCTGTCCAGGATATGTGTCAGGTACCGTTGCTCCGTTTTTGACAACTGCGGTCCCGAGTACAAAAACGTGTTCAATCCCGATGGAGAACGAGAGATCTTCCTCGAATGTCGCAGTATCGATGACACGTTCAGGATCAAAGACTGTTAGATCTGCATCGGCCCCAACCTGAATTCGTCCCTTGCGAGCCATAATTGGTGCAATCTCTTCAAGCCGTTTCGCCGGCATGTACGTCATCTTAGCGATGGCGGTTGGCAGGTCGATCACGCCGCGTTCGCGTACATAGCGACCAAGCACACGGCTGAATGTTCCGGCCGACCGTGGGTGTGCCCCTGGTGCGTAAGGCATTCCATCAGAAGCCACCATTACGAAAGGGGAGGCCATGGCCAGGTCGATCCACTCGTCTTTCATCATGTGGATGATGACAGTTCCCCCTTCTTCTCGATATTGCTCGAATGTTACTTGGGTGAGGCGTTCTCCAGTTTCCTCCCACTGGAGATCTCCGTACGAGATTCCGAGATGATTCTGCCACCCTGGATCAAAAATTGCCGATTCGATACTGGTGGACCCCGCAGTATACGGATAGGCCTCCGTTGTGATGTCGAGGCCTCGATTTCGGGCACCTGCGATAAGTTCTAGCACCTGAGGTAACTGCCCAAGGCTCATTGAATTCACGTGAACGATGTGGAGTGGGGCACCTGTTGCACTAGCGTTGGCCACGACTTCTTGCATCGCGCCCAGACTCATGGAACGGACGTGTGTGAAGATCGGCACGTCCAGTTCTGCGGCTAGCTGAAAAACCTCGAATACTTCCTCGCGATTTACCCCCGGGGTGTATTGATGTGCCATACCAATACCAATCCCTCCCTCATCGAGCCCAACTTGGAGGGCGCCACGCAAATTTTCGTATCGATCGGCGTTAAGAGTCTTATAAAAAGTGCTACGTACTGTTTCATCTTCAGACGGTTCAGCCTGGGCAGTGGACGCAATGACTGACTCTCGAATTAATGCTTCTAACTCGGTCCGTTGATTAATGTCTAGTAGTGCGAGTGCACGAGCAGAAGCTTGAGAAGTCGACGCACCATAGTGGATCAGTGCAGTGCCTCGTCGACCCTCAATCCACTCCGTAAGACCAAAGTATCCACCCTCCAGTTCAAGCGCCGTGGTCACGCCATCGCGTGCCTGATATTCGTTAGCCTGGGTTGACTGACCATGAGCATGCAGGTCGATAAAGCCAGGTGAGACTAGGAGTCCTGTCGCATCGATGAGCTCCCCGTCGTCTGCGAGATATGCGTCGAGCGAACGGTCGGAAACTATGGCGATCGATCCATTGCGTACTCCGATATGTCGAATGGCGTCTAGATCTGTTTCCGGGTCAATGACTCGACCATTTGCGATTACGAGATTGAGAGATTGAGCTTCTGGAGTGTCTGGAGGTTCCACACCTTCAGAGCAGGCGACTGCACTTGCTACTAGGACTGATACTAGGGTTTTAATGCTGAAATTGTGTCGCATCGTCGGTTGCCTCCTTGAAATCTTCATGGCTCCCAATAGGCTGAATCTGCATACCTGTTGGACTGGCAATGTTCAGAACTCAAGCGTTAAGCGCGAGTGCCTCCGTTGACGAACCACTATCATTCCCGCCACCATCTCACCCATCATGGAGCAGGACGTGCTGCATAGGTGGATATTCAAGGAGATATAGTAATGAAGTTCGGAAGTAACAAAGTCATCACTATTTTGACATGCTCAACATTAGGGGCGCTCGCATGTGAGTCGCCGAACGTTGAATCGAGAACATTCCCCACGACTCCTGCGGATGGACCTATGCCTGTAATTGGGCCAGCACCGGAGACCTATAGACCTACAGCGGCAGGGGCACCTAGAACGGACATATGGCTAGGTCTTCTCGTACGTAGTGGGGATGGACTAGTCCTTCAAAACCTCAGTAATGCCACAGATCGGGAAGGGTATGACAACCAACCGAGCTTCGCGCATGATGGGAGTGCTATCCACTACGTGTCCGCCGTCGATTCGACTCAGACTGAAGTGTTTCGCTATATGATCGAATCCGGTGCCATAGAGCGTGTGACGACTACGGAAGGCGTTAGCGAGTTCTCGCCTACCATGATCCCTGGGCAAAACGCTTTTTCGGCTATCCATGAGATCCGGGGCAAACAGTACTTGTGGAGATACAGATTAGAAGGTGGTGAGATAGGGGCGATATTCTCTACCGCTGAACCAGTCGGCTATCACGCGTGGGCAGATGAATACACGGTTGCAATGTTCATTTTGGGTAGTCCTGCGACACTACAGGTGGGCAATGCCCTCACAGGTGATATCCGTGTCGTTGCGGAGAGGCCGGGACGATCAATCCACCGTATCCCGGATTCCAATGAGATCTCGTTTGTGCGGAAGGTCTCGGAAGACGAGTGGTGGATTGAGCGGTTGAATCCACAGACCGGAGATACGGAACGGCTTACACGGACGGTACAAGGAGCCGAAGACTATGCGTGGACACCTGAAGGAGAACTCCTTATGGGGAAAGGGTCGGTGCTCCACAGGTGGACGGTGAACACAGGTTGGACTGAGTTTCATGACCTCGCCGATGTCGGAATTGAGAGTGTCACTCGGCTTGCTGTGAGCCCCGATGGCATGATGATTGCAATCGTAGCTGACCGTTCGGCTGATTGAACCAACTCAACCAAAGAAATAGGGCGTCGGGACTACGTATGAGGAAGCTTTTGTAAAACCTCTCTTCTATATCCTGGCTTGAACCGTATAAAGCTCGTAATAGCGCCCGGCAGCAGCGATAAGAGCTTCGTGCCGTCCTCGTTCCACTATTTGCCCATTCTCAATCACCAAAATTAGATCAGCTCGCTTGATGGTTGAAAGCCGATGAGCAATCACGAACGTGGTCCGTTCCTGGAGTAACTGTCCCAAACTATTTTGTATTAGTGCTTCACTTTCGGTATCAAGGCTCGACGTTGCCTCATCTAGCAGCAAGATCCGCGGATTAGAAAGGATCGCCCTGGCAATTGTAGCACGCTGACGTTGACCTCCTGAGAGCTTTACTCCCCGTTCTCCAATTAAGGTGTCCAGGCCTTCTTGAAAGCGGTCAGTGAATTCGGTTACATGGGCCTGTCGGGCAGCATTTTCTATGTCCTCATTCGAAGCATCTGACCTTGCGAACAACAGGTTTTCCCTAATGGTACCGTCGAAGAGGAAGTCGTCTTGAAGGACCAGCCCAAGTTGTTCTCGATAACTGGCCAATTGCACAGTCGCGAGATCGATACCGTCAATTAGCACTCGGCCAGCATCTGGAGTAAGGAATGTGGCCGCCAATCCAGCCAAAGTTGATTTTCCAGACCCTGAGCTTCCCACCAGGGCGATGACACTTCCGGGATCTGCTTCGAAACTGATTCCCTCGAGGACCGGTTTGTCTTTCTCATAAGCGAAGAAAACATCCTCAAAGACTACGTGGCCTTCAATCGATGGCATCTTTTTCGTGCGGAGCGGATCGTCATCTTCACTCGGCCAAGAGAGGAGGTCGGAAGTTCGGTCAAGACCCGCAAAAGCTTCAGTCATCTGGGTGCCAATATTGGACATCTGGATAATCGGCCCAACCAGAAAACCCATAAACAAAGTGAACGAGAATAACTCTCCTAGGGTAAGTGAACCTTGGAGAATCATCCGACCACCGTACCCCATGATAAGCACGCTGGCGAAGCCCACGAACAGTGTCCCTAAACTGGTGATTGTGCTAGACGTCGTAAGTGTAGCCTTTACATTATCAAAAATACGGAAAACGCCATCCTTAAATATCTCGCTTTCCTTCTCTATGGCATGGAAACCCTTAATCACCCTAATGCCACCCAGGGCCTCCGTGAGCCTGCCAGTGACTTCGGCTCGGATCTCACCGCGACGACGAAAAGCGGGGCGTAATGCCTTGAATGCTTTAGTCGATACGAGCCCAAAGAGAAGAAGTGGAACAAGGGCCAGGGTGGTCATAATCACATCTATCCGCATTAGAAAGATGAAGGCGACAATTGCGGTGATTGTGCCCCCTACTAACTGTACCAGTCCCGTGCCAACCAGATTCCTTACTCCCTCTACGTCGTTCATTATTCGAGATACCAGCTCGCCTGTTTTGGAGTCGTTGAAGGTGCGGATTGGTAATTGGAGAACGTGCTTCTGAACTTGAGTACGGAGATTGGCGATTAAGCGCTGAGCCTCAACACTGAGTAATAAAGTCAGTAAAAATGCCGTGCCGGCTTGAATCGCGATGGCGATTGTCAGTAAACCCAGCAGTTTAAAAAGGAGGTCGAGCTGCCCTTGCCCTAAAACTTCATCAATCAGGTATTTAGTGGAGGCCGGTAGGACGAGCCCACTCAACCGATTAAGAAGAATTAGGCAAAGGCCAAGGAGGATAAGTTTACGGCGAGGCCAAATGATATCGTGGAAAGCATTTCTTAAGCTGGCCCCCTTTATTTTGTGATCTCTGGACATGGTTATATCCGATCGGCTAGTTGAAGCATCTCAACTGAATAGTAAGGTGTCGAGGCCACGTATGAGGCCGATGCGCCCTGGCGCTTCTTTTGCGGCGAGAAGGGTACCTCCGACATAGGGTTGGGCACTGGAGCCTGCGTCGTGGCGGATACTCAAACGCTCCTCCGGTAGCCCGAAGATTGATTCGACGGAGATCACGTAGCTCGGGAGCCGAATCGAGTGGACCTGTGCCCCCCCCACTGTTGCGCCACGTGCGTTAACAGCGCCAATCGTGTCTGGAATGGCTACCGCGAGTTCATTCTGAGCGACCTCTCCCAGGTATTCTGATAGCTCTTGGGCTGTACCACTCGGCGCGTCGGGTTTTCCTGCAGACGCCATGTCGACGATTTCCCAATGTGGAATGTATTTTGCCGCGATGCCGGAAAAGTGTTTGAGTAGGGCTGCTGTAATGGAAAAATTGCCCGCGGAGATCACTCCGACCTGCTGCTTCTGAGCTTCCTCATTGATCTCTTGAAAATCGCTCGCCATAAGCCCAGATGTTCCGATCACCGCAGCCGATCCGGCTTGGATGGCAGCAATGACATGCTGTTTTACTACAGTCGGGTGGGTATAGTCTATGAGTACATCGGTGGGGACCTCCAGTGCGTTACGGACCTCAGACACAATTGTGATATCTGAGGTTAGGTTGCATTCCAAAGCCTCGCTTACAGGTATGCCGGCGGATTTTCGTGCCACGGCTCCAACGAGTTCAAAATCGTCCGATCCTATAACAGCTTCAGCCACGCTCTTTCCAGTCCATCCAGTCACACCAGCTATACACACCCGAACACTCATTTTCGCTCTCTTTCACCTCGGCGAGGTATCAACGACCCCCCAAATCTGCGGACAGGCGGAGGGTTAAACGAGTGTACGTGGTCATACCGTGCTCCCGTGGAACAGGAATCTCATTCATATGAGCGTTCCTCGCGAGTCTCAATCGGATCGATTGGCTTTCACGGCCGTCCAGAGGAGGTGCTATCTTGACCCACGCTAGACACCATTCTACCCGTGAGGAAAACATGGATCGACGCGATTTCGTGAGAACTTCAGTCGCTGGGCTCGCTGCAACGACAACTCCAGGAGCCCTTGCCGGGTTACCGGAACGGAGTCACGAGCTTCCCTTGGAGGCTCCGGCGGTGATTCGTTCACGGATTGCTGAGCCCATAGTGATCTCAGATTTAAGCGGCATCCGTTACAAGAACGGAGGTAGTGAAAGTGCTGTTGAACACGCTTTTCGGCGCATCGCAGAAGGCGCCGATGTTCTAGATGCGCTTATCGCGGGGGTGAATATTCCTGAACTCGATCCAACCGAAATGGGAATTGGATACGGCGGGCTCCCTAATGCGGATGGAGTTGTTCAGCTCGATTCTTGTTGTATGCATGGACCGCGAAAATGGGCTGGTGGGGTTGCTGCCCTAGAAGGAGTTCGTACGCCGTCGCTCGTTGCCCAGGCGGTGGCAGAACTCACGGACCACCACCTTATCTCGGGTCATGGCGCCCAAGAGTTTGCGCGAGCCCTTGGATTTGAGGTCGAAGACGACTTGAATACGCCTGAGTCAAGAAGGTTGTGGCTCGAATGGCGAAGGCGAGTAGATCCTGGTCATTGGCTTGATCCGAAAGAGCGGCTTGAAGGGCAAGGCCTTCCTGGTGAGGACACGGATCCAGATCACATCCGTCGTCCTCGTAGCGACTGGAGCCTCACCCACTATCAGCGAGATCGAATGCGTGACTTTGCCGACGCTGCCCTCGACGCGGGACTATCCATGGTCGAAGAAGGCCTCATCTCGGAATCCTCTTTTTGGGGAACGATCAACTGCGACGGGATCAACGTTAATGGTGATATATGCGGAGTGACGACAACGAGCGGGTTATCCTGGAAGATTCCGGGTCGAACTGGTGATTCACCTATCCTTGGTGCAGGGCTCTATGTTGACAACGACATAGGCGCCGTAGGCTCAACCGGACGGGGCGAGGCCAACCTCTATAACCTTTCCTCGTTCCTTGGTGTTGAATTCATGCGCCAGGGAATGAGCCCACTCGATGCGGGTATGGCTACGCTAGAGCGGATCAAGTCAAATACGGTTGAGCCTCGATTACAAAATGCCCGCGGGCTCCCCAACTTCGATGTTCGATTTTTTCTTCTCAACAAAGCAGGCCAGACCGCGGGTGTGGCGATGTATGGTTCTAATGAGACGCATTATTCCGTTTGCACCGAACACGGTGCAGAGGAGCGACCGTTCGAAGGTCTATTGGAAGGTGTTCCGCGAGACTAATGCGTACTTCGAGACCCTAGCTGTCCGGACGTGTGATCTCATATTCCGCCGGAGGCTCAACGCCGAGTAGGTGTCGTACGAAGAAATCCCATCTCCGTCTCACAATATAGGGTTCGTTGAGTCCATGAGCCCGATCGGGTACGATGATGAGATCGAAGTCTTTGTTAGCGTCAATCAAAGCATCGACGACCTGGATTGTCATTGCGGGGTGGACATTGTCATCCATATCCCCATGCATGAGTAACAACTTACCCTTGAAGTTTTCTGCGTGGTTTTTATTAGCCTCTTCAGTGAAATTGGTTTCGTCACCCACGTATCCTTCTTTGGTCAACTTGCCCTGATATTTTTCTGACCAGTATATGTTGTAGCTCGCGTTGTCGTGATTGCCAGCGCCAGCCACACCGACCTTGAAGAAATCCGGGAATCGGAACATCGCGTCGGTGGTAGCAAAGCCTCCTCCCGAGTGACCATATATGCCAACCCGCTCCAGATCGATAAACGGATAACGAGCCGCTAGTTGCTGGATCGCTGTTACGTGATCTGGGATCCCGTTGTCGTTGAAATCGCCGTAATAGTTATCGTGGAATGCTTTCGACCTGAAGGGTGTGCCCATGTGATCAAGTTGGATCACCACAAAACCGAGTTGGGCGAGCGCAAAGTTGTCTCCCCCTCCCCGGAACCCGTAGTTGAGTTCACCTAACCCATCACGTCCTGTAGATCCCCTTTGTGGGCCTGGGTAAATGTGAGTAATGATCGGATATTTAGCAGCTGGATCGATGTCTGACGGAAAGTAGATCATGCCGAAGAGATCTGTCAGACCATCTCGCGCCTTAACCGAAAAAACCTCAGCGGGCTCGAAGGTAATCTCATCAACGAGTCGTGAGATGTCCGCTTCCTCAAGTGTAAGAAGCAGACGGCCATCGGGAATTCCTCGAACAACGGTGACAGGGGCTTTTCCTACCGTAGAGTATCGGTCAATGAAGAAATTCCCGGCTGGAGCCCACGTGATCGAGTGGTGTCCCTCACCAGGTGTCAGCAATGTTAATCCCGACCCATCGAGGCTTACGCGATAAAGTTTGGCGTCATAGATGAACTGACCAGGTTCTCGGCCGCGTGCAACAAAGTAGATGTGCCCCCGTTCTTCATCGACATGGTGCACCCGCTCCACCATCCACGGTCCTGAAGTTACCTGTCGGTTCACAGATCCATCTGTGCCAATGAGGTATAGATGGGCCCACCCATCGCGTTCTGACCACCACAGGACCTCACCATTCTCCAGCACGTACCATGATGCAGGAGTCAGGCGGCCTCCGTGTGAAAATTCTAGATATGTTTTCCCATGTTCTTCGACGAGCACTTGGCCCTCGCCAGTCCTCACATCGACCTCCATCAGGTACGCATCCTTGTACGCGCGAGTCATGGAACTCACGAAGAGCTTCATTCCGTCTGCGCTCCAGGCAGAATCCGGTGTCGAGCCCGTGTAACTGGACTGAAGTGGGCGGGCAGGGAACTGTACCGGAACATTCGACACAACCGTCGGCAGGGACCCGGCTCGCGGTGTGTCCAACGTAATAATGTGCATTCCGGGATAGGGAATTACGGAATCGCCTGGAAGCGCGTAGGGATAAGAGTAGTGGACGGGTCTTTGTGGGGTCATTGAGAGATAGTGATGGTGTTGGACATCTCTCTCGTCCTGACGACTGACTGCAATCCGTTTTGAGTCGGGAGACCAATGTAGATCGGGGCGCCGTGTCGTTTCATTGCGCACTTGATTGGGACGAGGATAAGTGAGCCCGTATCCGTTGAATTTTTCCCCATCGCTCGTGATCTGGATTGAGTCTCCACCACCCTTGGGGCGAACGTAAAGATTGTGATCTGCTACAAAGGCTTCCCATCGCTCATCGGGCGATTCGACGAATGGCGTTGCGGTAGAGAGTGTATCTCCAACTATGCATGTGTAACCGACGATGTCACACGCAAATCTCTTCGTGCGCGCCTTGAACTCGATGGAAGCCAGTTCGTCCACGAAGTCAAAATCGTTGAACGGAAGTTTGGTGCCGACGTACGCCGTGTCATCGGCTAGGCTCATCGCTGCGGCTAGCCGATCGTGATCAAAGAGCTGTCGGCGCCTGGTAGATGTTGGGTCGACGAAGATGAACTCGTGTCCCTCCCCCAGCTTGTTTCGATACCAGAATCGGCGTCCGTCCTCAAGCCACTGAGGGATCACGGAGTCGCCGGAGATCATCCGTGTCGTGTGCCAGTTCAGGAACCTCTCCGCTCGATTGTAGTCCACCTCCTGCGCGGTAGCATTTGTGTTGATCGCGAGAGAAAACAGAAGGACGAATAGGGAAGGTCGGGTGGACTGCATGGTCAAGTTCCTAGCGATTGTAGTTGGGCGTCGGTCCACGGAGTTTGTGCCACACCTCATCGCATGCCGACAACTGTTCATCTGTAAGGGGAGACTTTTTTAGAGCTTCAAGATTCTGGTCCAGTTGGTTCAAGCTTGATGCTCCGAGAAGGATGCAGTGCACCTGTTCCTGCGCGAGCAGCCACCTGAAGGCCATATCGATGGGGGTCATGTCTTCGTCTTGAGCGATCGCCTTAACTTTGGCTACCGCATCGAAGTAGGCGTCGTGCCAGAACCGATCAAGGTACATCTGATTTCCGTCAAATCTGGTGTTGGCGAGTGGTGCGTTGTCTCGCTTCTGTTTCCCTGTTAGTAGGCCACCTGCTAACGGATTATAGACGATATTACTGATGCCGTACTTCTTTGTGAACGCCATGTATTCTTGCTCAATTCCACGTGCGGCGAGATTGTACATTGGCTGCGCGATCCAGGGTTTTGCATACCCTTCACGCTCGCAGATCGTGAACATCTCACACATTTGCCAGGCACTGTAATTGGAGGTCGCTGGATATCGAATTTTCCCTTCCTGTTTCAATTCATCCATTGCTGCCAAGGATTCCTCGATTGGCGTGTCGTAATCCGGCAGGTGAAGGTAGTAGATGTCCAGGTAATCGGTTTGAAGTCGATCGAGACTTGCGTTGATCGCACACCGAATAGCCTCGCGGGAAAGTCCTGAATGATCAGTTGGGACCTTCATGACGCCCTGAACCTTGCTCGCCAGGATTATGTCTTGACGACGTGAGCCCAACGCCTCTCCTAGGAGCTCCTCAGATTTCCCTTGGTTGTAGACGTTTGCGGTATCGAAGAAATTAATGCCAACATCCAAACAACGGTCGACGATTCGACGAGATCCCTCTCGGTCGGCTTGCGAGCCAAATGTCATCGCCCCCATACAGACACGGGTGACCTTGAGATCTGTGTGGGCGATCCTTCGTCGTTCCACGTCGTCCGTTCGTCCTGGGTTGTTGGTTGAGCTTCGTTCCAGCTAGTTGCTGGTCACTCCGTTCCCGCCGTTCTCAACCAACCAGTACGCAAACCAAGAAGTGAGTCGCTCTAACCGATCGACTAGTAGCCAAGGCTCGCCACCCCGCGACATCCCGTGTGAAGAACGTGGGTAGCGGGCCAGTTCAACTGGCACACCACGCTTTTTTAATGCCATGAACCATTGCTCTCCATCGGCCATCGGCGTTCGATAGTCTTGCTCACTGTGGATGATGAGCGTGGGCGCGGTCACGTTCTCGACGTACGAGATCGGTGAGAGACGTCGGTATAGCTCGCGTTGCTCCCACGGAGTCCCGAAAAACTCGTATTCGGTCAGGCCTTGGGCGTCCGAAACCCCGTACCAGCTCTCCCAGTTTGTGATCGATCGGCTGGTGACGGCGGCGGCGAATCGATCGGTGGTCGAACTCAACCAGTTTGTCATGAAGCCGCCGTAGCTACCTCCTGAGACGCCGACTCGGTTCGTATCGATATCCGGGTATGCGGCTATCGCGGCCTCGACGCCGTTCAAGTAATCCTCTTGGTCCATCTCGCCCCACTGGCCACGGGTTGCGTATTGGAAATCGTGACCGTAACCGCTAGAACCGCGAGGGTTTGTGTAGAGCACGAACATGCCCGCCGCCGACAACGTGTGGAACGTTCGGAACCAGGTGTTGCCATAGGCACCGTGCGGGCCTCCGTGGACCTTGAGGACCATCGGATAAGAGCGACCGGGAGTGTACCCGACCGGCTTAATGAGCCAGCCCTCAATCTCGGTGCCAACGGCCACGGTCCATGTGAGTCGTTCTGCTGGCTGGAGATCTATTTCTGCCAGCCATTTGTCGTTGAAAGACGTCGCTCGTCGCTCGTTGTCTCCTCGTCGCACGTATAGCTCAGCGGGGTGCGTAGGATCCGTAGCAGTATACGCGATTGTAGTTCCGTATCGCGATGTCGAAAATCCAGATAACCGACGGTCGCCGTTCGTGATTGCCTGTGGAGTGCCGCCTGAGGCTGAAACTTCGAACAGGTGCGAGTTTCCGCCGACTCCCGCGTTGAAACGCAACGCACTACCGTTTGGGGTCCAGTGGACTCCTCCAAACCCGAGATCCCACTCTGGCATCACGTTAATTGACTCGCCTTGGAACTCGCCGTTCGACGCCACTGCGACCACTCGAAGTTCGGAGAGAGATCCACGTTCTGCTGTATAAGTAAAGGCGATCCACTTTCCGTCAGGTGAGAATGAAGGACTGCTTTCGCTCCCCGGGTTTTCAGTTAGTCGTCGAGGTGCCCCTCCACCCCTTGAGATGGCATAAATATCACCCGTCTGTTCCTCGTTATATTCGTCGTCCTGTCGCTCGTTTCCAGTAAACAGGATCGTCTCCTCGTCGGGTGACCACACGACCCCCCCTACATCGAACGGCAGGTCTGTCAGTTGCATGGCCTCCCCGCCCTCCGCTGGCACCACGAAAAGCTGTCGTTTATCTCGTGTCGCCGGGTCAGGCAGGAACTGTAAGGTTCCATCTCGCTTATATCGCATTGAGGTGATCACCCGTCCATCGAATCGTCCACCGTCCACCGTGTTGCTGATTGCATTCGGTGCGATCCATCCTTCGCGTGGTGCGGCCTTCACGCCGTCGTCGGGTGCACTCGTGAATGCGATCCACCGTCCGTCTGGGGACCAGATGGGCTGTGCGTTAACCCCTTTGATGTGTTGTCGCCGCACGGGTCTTCCTCGACGGGCACGTGCTTCTCCACCCGGCCCGGCAACGCGGACGAACCAAATGGAATTGTCATCCTCGCCACGTTGAGATGAAAAGCTCAAAAGACTTCCGTCCGGAGACCAGGCTGGTCCGGTAGACTCTTGAGTCGGAGACGTGAATCGGAAGGGTTGGCCGTCCGGCTGACCATCGGTGAGCCGTTGAAGCCAGATCTCACGGTGCCGTTTGTTCTTTTCCTCTACAATTGTAGTCACGGTGAAGGCGACCAGGCTTGCATCGGGTGACAGGGCGACATTACCGACGCCAATTTCCTTATAAAAATCCGTTGACTGGAGCCCTCGCTGCGCTAGAACAGGAGTGGCGGAGAGAACGATCGCGATCAAGGAGAGGGTGATTCGACGCATTTGCGGCCTCCAGAACATTGGACATTGGGATGGGCCAATAACACTTGTGATCAATAATGACAATGCCACGTTCGCGCATTTTTCGCGAGAGAGCCCCGGACTGAACGGGGCGGGCAGAGCGGAATTTCCCTGCCATTGCTTGCATTTTAACTAGGCCTAAAGGTACGCTTGGGAATCCATGAAAGGTTCGTAGGCCCAATTGGGCAGCGAGTGAGGGCGAGTATGTCGGATCACACTACAGCTCAAATGCCATCCTTGAGCGATGCCATCAAGGAAACGACCAGACGGTATGTGGCCGCGAATCCGCGCAGCCAAGCGAAGTTCGAAGAAGCGACTCAGTACTTGCCAGGAGCGGATACCAGAACCGTTAACCACTACGACCCATTCCCAATAACGATCGTCCGGGGTAAGGGTTCGAACCTCTTTGATCTCGATGGGAACACCTACACCGATTTTTTGGGCGATTATACTGCAGGCCTATATGGGCACTCCCACCCTACAATTTGTGCGGCCATCGTTGAAGCACTTGAAGGAGGACTCGCGTTTGGAGGGCCGCACTCGAACCAGCACGAATTTGCAGCACTTCTGTGCGCTCGGTTCCCTTCGATCGAGCGTGTTCGGTTCACAAACTCGGGGACTGAAGCAAATCTGATGGCACTGAGTTTGGCGCGGGTTGCAACCGGTCGTACTGAAGTGCTTGCGTTTGAGGGAGGTTATCATGGTGGCATCCTTGATTTCACCGGGCCGGATCGTCGATTGAACGCCTCATTCTCATGGGTGATGGGGTCGTATAATGATTCTGCCGCAACGAGAGAGTTGATGTCACGCCATCACGAAAATCTCGCTGCGGTGATTGTCGAACCGATGCTTGGTGGTGGAGGTTGTATCCCCGGTACAAAGGAGTTCCTTGATACCCTGCGGCAAGAATCAGAGAGGATTGGCGCCATACTGATCTTCGATGAAGTCCAAACATCGCGACTTGGCCCGGGTGGTCTGCAACAGAATCTTGGTATCACTCCAGACTTAACTACTCTCGGAAAGTACCTTGGCGGAGGGGCATCGTTTGGGGCATTTGGTGGTCGCGCGGACCTTATGGAGCTTTTTGATCCGCGTCGGAAGGACAACCTACACCACGCGGGTACACATAATAACAATGTGATCAGCCTCTCGGCGGGGCTGGTCGGTTTTCGCGATGTCTATACTCCCGAGGTAGCCGAGGCCCATACAAATCGGGGAGAACAGTTGCGGACACGGTTGAATCTCGTGGCTGAAAAGCGTGGTATACCTGCGCATTTGACCGGATTAGGCTCGATAATGAACGTCCACTTCCAGCGCGGGCGAATCCGGCGGCGGGAAGACCTGTCAGCGAATCGGTTACCGACAGATCTTTTCCACCTGGAGATGTTGTTGTCCAATTTTTACGTGGCACGTCGCGGGTTTATGAGCTTGTCTCTGGCGCACACGGAGGAGGATTGTGATCGACTTGTCGAAGCCTTTGACGCTTTCCTCGAGCAGCACGAGATAACACTGGAATCCGACTTGGCCTAGGTGCTGGCTGGGTTTTCCCAGAGCTAGCGACGGATGTGCTTCTCGAGCATCTGACGTCGAACTACGCCGCCGTAAACATTCCCTACAGCGTCGACTCCCACTGCTTCAGCTCCGCTGTGCTCGTCTGTCATCGACTCGATATCCTCGATGAAGTAGGCCACCGATCCGTCACGGGCGTTCCCGATTCGAATGCCTTTTTTCCATCCAGGGTTGTTCGGTCCCCAAGATTCGGAGTCCGCAACGTAAATTGTATCATCGGGAGTGATGTAGATCCCGCTCGGGCGACTGAACTGTTTCCATTCGTCCAGGAATTTTCCCTCCTGATCGAAGATTTGGATGCGGTTGTTACCACGGTCCCCGATGAAGAGGCGTCCCTGTGAATCCATAGCTATAGCGTGCGGCGTGTTGAACTCGCCCGGATTAGATCCAGTCCCTCCCCAAGCGGTGATGAATTCACCGTCGCGACTGAATTTCATGACCCGGTTGTTTCCTTCACCATGACCTTCGGTCACAAAGAACTCGCCACTTTCAACGACGAAGATGTCTGTCGGTTGATTAAAGAGGTTGGGCCCTTTACCTGCGACTCCGGCTTCACCCAGCGTCATTAAGAGTTCTCCATTAGAACTAAATTTGAACACTTGGTGCCCCAACTGGCCGTCCCCACGGGCGTCGGTTGCCCACACGTTACCTTCGAAGTCCACGTGAAAACCGTGCGGATAGTTGAACAATCCGGCCCCCCAGGTAGCCAGCGGTTTTCCCGACGTATCGAACTTCACGATGGGGTCCTCAGGTCGACCGGAGCATGTGTTCTCAAAGCAGCGATGCAATACATAAAGGTTTCCATCTGGTCCGGGTTCGACACCGGTCACCTGCGGCCACTGCGACATCTCTTGGGGAAGATCCGCCCAGGGTTCGATGCGTTCATAGGGATTCGGAAGGTTATTGATGGGTTCGGCTCTGGTCTCTACGCCCGAATCCATTTCTGTATGCGCATCCCCTAACTCTCCTGCACACCCTGTCATGAGGAGACAAAGGATCCATGCCGAAGAGATCGCTAGATTTGTAGCCTTACGCATGGCTATTTCTCCTTCTGTTTATCGCGCACACGGATCACACCCTCCTGTGCCACCGAAGCCACGAGTTCTCCGTTCCGGCTGAAGAAAGAACCGTGTGCGAAACCACGTGCCCCAGAGGCCACGGGACTTTCCGTAACGTATAACAGCCACTCATCGATTCTGAATGGGCGGTGGAACCAGATTGCGTGATCCAAGGATGCTCCCATCAGATCAGGATCGTAGAACGTTCGACTATGTGGAAGGAGAGTCGAGCCAAGTAGACCATAATCTGACGCATAAGCGAGGACGGCCTGATGGTGAAGTGGATCGTTACCAAGATCTCCGACTGTGCGAATCCACGCGTGCTTTATCGGCTCAGCAGGCTCTGGATCGAAGGGGTCGAGTGGAACGATAGGTCGACGATCGATCGGTCGGTCTTGTGTGAGCAGATCGCGCAGCCCTTCAGGGATCCGATCCGCATGCTCACGAATGGTGTCGAGTTGTGACTTGAGACCTTCGGGTGGTGGTACATCGGGCATCGTTGACTGGTGCGAAAGACCGGCTTCAGTCTTATGGAACGAAGCAGCCATGTTGAAAATGGCATTCCCGTGTTGGATGGCGGTTACGCGCCGTGTCGTGAAGCTGCGACCGTCCCGCAACCGATCGACAAAATACACAACTGGGATCTCGAGGTCGCCCTCTAGGATGAAGTAGCCGTGTAGTGAGTGTGCAGATCGATCCTCTTCTTTGACCGTTCGCCTGGCGGCCACGAGTGCCTGTGCTAGTACTTGTCCCCCAAAGATCCGGCCAGAACCGATATCGCGGTTAAGACCTCGGTAAATGTTTTGTTCGAGAGGCTCCAGGTCCAGGAGTTGAATTAGATCTTCAACCGAATATGCCATCGTAGATGCCCGTTCAGGGAAGATCTGGAGGAGGAACGCGTCGCCTACTCGCTTGTTCAAATGCGTAGGCAAGTTCGATAAGCCTCGGTTCGCTGCACGCTGTGCCAGTGAATCCAATCCCGAAGGGTGCGGCTTTCGCGTTGAAGTCATCCGGGAAGGGTGGGTTAGGTAAATTCTCTACGAACCCGAATGGGACGACGATATGGGGATACTGCGCTCGCGCCGCCAGTCCAGCCCCACGGCTGCCCGGCGTGAAGATGGCATCTAGTTGATATTCCTCTAACACAGCATCGATACCACGCGTTCGACTTAGAAGTGCGTCTTTTGCCATGTCCGCTTCGTTCCTTGTAAAGTCTGCCTCAACGTCCATCTCATCGGAGATGTCGTAGCGCGATTGCTCGTACTTCATCGCGCCAGCATCTCGATGCTCAAGGTTCCACTCTCGAAGCTCGGTAAGTGTCCTTACGGGTGCCGAAGAACCAAGCGTCTCTAGCCATGCGTTAAAGTCGCGCTTCATCCCGTATTTGAAGTTCACTGAACAATGAGCATCTGCTCCTTTTCCCTGATGCCCGCCAATGCATAATTCCCATGCGTTGAAGTTTCGCTCTGGATCCGGGTCCACGAAGCTCGGGATTTCTGCCGGATCGATTATGATGGCTCCTTGTTCTTCGAGGACTGATACAGCCTCTTCCATTAGAGCCGCCTGTTCGTCGGTTAGACCGCCGACTTGGCGCCCACCTATGTCGACCGCTTCATAGTAAAATGCGCGTGGAATACCGATTCGTGCACCTCGAAGACCGTCAGCGTCCAGAAAGGGGGTGTAATCACCGTTTGGTGGACTCTCGCACGTCTGTGTAGCGAGATCGTTCGAGTCGGGCTCCGTCCCCTCCATGACTCCAAGCATGATTGCCGCATCGGTTACCGTGCGTGCCATTGGACCGGCCATGTCGTGATCGAGAGTTACGGGCGCAATACCCCAACGACTCACGCGAGCAATCGTAGGACGAATACCGACGAGCATATTTGCGTTAGACGGGCTGATGATCGAGCCGCCTGTGTCAGTTCCCACGTTGCTAGCCCAGAAGCTGGCAGCTGTCCCGATTCCGGAACTGGATCCACCAGTGGAGAGTGCAGGTCGGCCGTCATTGGTAGTCTCGCGTGGGTCTCTTCGGGGATCATATGGGTTGAGGCCATACCCCGTGAGTGCATTGTAGTTTCCGGGCATCTGATTCGGCGGCCCCGCCATGAAGTTGGCAAATTCAGTAAGACCTGCTTTAGCGATAATAATTGCTCCGGCTTCCCGGAGATGAGCAGTAAGAGTCGCTTCGTAGGGTGGTACGAAACCTTCGAATGCAAGCGAACCGCCAGTGGTTGGGATATGTGTGGTGTGGATGTTGTCCTTGAGGGCGACGGGAATCCCGTGCAGTGGTCCTCGCACGTTACCGGCTGCACGTTCTGCATCTAGGGCTTCAGCTTCGGCTAGCGCATTTGGGTTGATCGAAACCGCTGCATTCAGCTTCCACTCATACCTTGCGATTCTGGTCAGGTGTTCCGCTATGAGTTGTCGTGACGTGATTTGACCGCTTTCCATCGCTGCTTGCATGTCCGGAATGGTGGCCTCTACGACATCGAACAGAATGGTGGCTTGAGGTGCCCGGTTACATCCGAGCCAGACACCTGAAATTAGCAAGGTTATGATGGTCGTTCTCGCAGCGATCAATTGGATTGACTTCATTGAGGGAAGCTCCCAGCCAGGGTCTAGCGGTTACAGGCTCCTGTTAAAGTACAGGGAGACATCTTGCCGAGTCGAGTGGCAAGGGACACTCTGCGAGAGTCACACATAACGGAGCGAAACCATGCGACCTCATAACTTTGCAGCTTGGCTGTTTCCTTGTCTTCTAGCGGGATCGGTGTCAGCCCAGGAAATGGATGCCCCGAGACCAATAGAAGGGATCAATACGGTTTTCATCGAGGAGATGACTTGGATGGAGGTTCGGGACGCGATTTCCGGTGGTAAGACCACTGTCATTGTCGGGACTGGCGGAATCGAACAGAACGGTCCATATGTCGCCAGCGGTAAGCACAATTTCGTTTTAGAGGCGACGACTGAGGCTGTTGCCCGAGAGCTTGGTAATGCCCTCGTCGCCCCCATCGTGAAATTGGTCCCCGAGGGAAATATTGACCCTCCCTCCGGACACATGAGATACCATGCGACGATCAGTGTACGCCAGGAAACATTTGAGGCTGTGTTGGTGGATGTCCTGAGCAGTTTAGCGCAACACGGGTTTACAAATCTCGTAATCATTGGAGACAGTGGTGGGAACGTCGAGGGATTAGAGGCAGTCTCGGCAGCGCTAAACACCGAATGGGAAGATCGGCCGGCTCGTGTCCATTTTATTCCAGAGTACTATACAGAGGACATCTACAGCTGCGACTACCTGAAAAGTGAACTTGGAGTCTTTCAACAGCCTGATGTTTGCAGCGCGACCCGAAACAACTATCACGATGACTACCACTACTCATCAATTATTGCGACTACCGATCCTGAGCGAATTCGTGCACAACAGCGAATCGATGCAGGGCTATTCAGCATCAATGGTGTTGATTTGAAGCCACTTAAAAAAACAGTTGCTAACGGTCGGAAACTTGTAGAATACCGTGCACGGATCACCGCTCGCGCAATTCGACAGGCCATTGCACGTGAGTGAGTTTGGACGGCAGTAGATCGCCCAAACTCACTCTAATTGTGCAGAGAGTTAGCCTGAGGGTAAAGCTCCTATAGGATACGTTTATGGGACTCGCCCACTTTTTCTCCTTGACGATCCAGGCATTGTACGATCGGCGCGATCCCAATAGTCCGTAGGACGATCGTCGGTTTGTAGCGCATCTTCATCAACCCAGTAATAATCGCCGAATGGGGTCTTATTGGGCCACTGTTCGTCAAGCGTATCTGCGTCGTATACAATCCCGTTCTTTATTACGAGTTGGATGTCGGTGGTGTTTCGAATGTCATCTAATGGGTTCGAGTTGAGAACGAGCAGATCGGCGATCTTTCCTTCCGTGATGGACCCCAGTTCATGTTCCAGACCGAGGAAGTGTGCGCCGTGGATGGTCCCCACTTCGATGGCGCCCATCTCTCCCATTCCAGCTGCGGCCATCCACACCTCGAAATGTGATCCGAGACCGTGTAGTTGCCCGTGTGAGCCAATCGCCCCCCAGCCTCCATGCTTGACAATGTCGGCCAGGCCGAGTGCCAAGAGAGGGAAGCTATAGTCGGTCTCCGGCCGAAGCATGCGGCGGCGTGTTTGGGGGATGAGAATCCGCCACGGTGTGAAGCGGCGTAGTTTCTCATCTTTCCATACCTCGTAGGTCTGATAAAAGTACTCCTCATTCCACGCTGATGAGCCGCCGACCATAAACGTTGGAGAATAAACGGCCTCCGCCTGTCCAAAGAACTTCGCAGCGTCCGCGTATAGCGGCATATAGGGCATCGGATGTTCCCAACCCGTATGTCCATCCATAATCATGCCGAGGTTGTACTCGAGATCGCCGCCTTCAGCGGTCACCATGAGCCCCCGTTTCCGCGCAGCGTCTGTAACCCACTGTCTCTGGGCGCGTCGTGGCTGCATGTATTCCTTGATCGACACTGCACCCCAGGACATGAGTCGTGCCACATTCTGGTCGGCTAGTTTGTAGTTTGAGATTTCATTCTGGCGTGAGCCGTCTCCGGAGTAGATTGGGTCGCCTGTGCTGTACATGCGCGGCCCAATGACAGCCCCAGATTCCACCAGCTCAGCAGTAGGAAATACGTTTGACGACCACTGTGAGTTATCGAGTGTCGTCGTCACACCGTAAGCTAGGTAGACCGCGGACTCCCAGTTATTCTTTGGCAGAACGCCTTCGTGATCGCGGTGATGATGCGCGTGCATGTCGATCAACCCCGGAATGATCGTTTTTCCGCTCGCGTCAAATACCCGGTCGATGCCAGCGGTTGAGCACGTTCCCACGCAGTCTAGGCGACCGTTCCGCACTGTGACTGTTCCGTTCTCGATCACTTCACCGTCTTCGACCGTAATGATTCGCGCGTCTGTGAATGCCACACTTCCCTCAGCAATATGGCGAGGGAGCTCCAACCGGATTGGAATCGCTTCGGTAGTATTGGTGTCGACGAAATGCGTGTAGTAGCGGGGGCCACTCACGAACTCGAGCGTTGAGTTGTTACGCCAACGAGGGTGGATGCCACCCTCAAAGCTTACCTGTGTCACTGGCAACTGGCCCTTATGTCTGTCAATTAGGGCCGTGTTTGAACCTGTGCCCCCATAGGGTAGGGGCATCTTGTATACGTTGTCGCCTTCTTGGAATGCCAGCCATTGTCCGTCCGGGGAAACAGCGGCTTCGTCGGCATGGGGTAGCATCACATGGACCCGGCGGTCTGATCCGTCGATATTGATGGAAACGATCTCGGTGCCGGCCGGGTCGCCGTCTCTAGGTCCGACGGTCTCAGGATAGAAGAGTCGACCATCGGGACCGAACCACGCTTGGGGGATTGGTCGACGTGGCATGAGTGGTCGCCCTCCGCCCCACGGCCGCGCGACCATCGTGATGTGTTTAAGGTCACCCCCTGCCGCTGCCGTTTGAGCAAAATCATACATCTGGTTATTCGCCACTGTTCGCCCGTGGACCGTCGCCCCGGAACCTCGAGTTACAACGATGCTGCCCCCATCCGGGCTCCAAGAAGTGTTGACGTAATCACCGGGCGTCGAGGTGAGTTGCAGGGGTGTTCCCCCGTTTGCGGATGTGCGCCAGATGTGGCCTTGGTCGGCATCGGCCCAACTTGTGAATGCGATCGAGCGGCCGTCAGGGGACCATGCCGGTGACATTTCGAAAGGTTCGAAATTTTCGGGCGTGAGGCGTCGAGGGGTTCCGTCGGGAAGATCCATGATCCAGATGCGCCCAACGGCTTGAAAGGCTAGGTGCTGTCCATCTGGCGATGAGGTTGTCCAACGTGGGAACTTTACCATGAATGTGTTCTCTGCCAATGTCCCCGGTCGCCCTGCCATCTCTGAGATGGTTCGTTGAACACGCGCCGTGAAGGGGATTGTGGTGACCTCTCCTGACGCGATGTTCACACGGCGAATCTTTCCTCCCTGAGCGATAATGATCGAACTGCCATCATCGTCCCAGCTATAACCGGGCAGGTCACGTGATACTTTCATCCCCTCGGCCATATCAACTTCTATGGGGTCCATCACTACCCGTTCTGCACCAGTGTGCAGGTCCCGTAACCAGAGCGCGGTTCGCGGTCCAAATCTTCGTCCCTTGTGCGATATGGTCCCGTCGGGAATCCGGCGGGCAAACGCTAGCCAGCGGCCGTTCGGAGAAATCTCCGGCGCGATGGCTCCACCGCTTGAGGTCTGTCCCTGTTGAACCGCAACGCCAGATGTGATTTCATCCACTCGTCCAGATTCGAGATTGAGTCGCCGAATTTGTTTATGGCCTTGCGTCACATCCGCGCGTCCCGACCAAGTTCCTGGAGGTGTCATGCTAATCTGGAAGAACAGGGACTCGCCATTTGGCGAGAATGAAGGCCAAGCAGCGCCTGAATACGTAGATCCGATTAACTGGATGCCCTCACCCCCATCGCGCGAGTACATCCACAAACCTGGATCGCTGCCCCCGCCCCCGCGTTTTGTAGAAGCGCGACGAACGACGATAAAGCGGCCGTCTGGAGACCATGCAGGCTCCCAGGCTCGATCGATCTGACTTTCAAACACGGGTCGCGGGTTCGATCCGTCCGAATCCATTAACCACAAATTGGTTTGCCCACCCCGGTCGGAGATGAATGCGATGGTACTACCATCAGGCGAGATACTTGGATGGAGATTGACGGCCACTCCAGAATTTTGGGTCAAACTCTTGGCTTCACCTCCTGAGGTGGGTAGTCGGTAAATATGGCCGAGTAGATCGAAGACCAGTGAAGCTCCATCGGGGAAGATGTCCACCGACATCCACGTCCCTTCACTTGTAGTAAATTCGATTTCCCGGGTCTCGCCTCGTGGGGCCGTTACATCCCACTCATCGCTGGATCCGGGATTCGTGTCCTGTGCAGATATCTCGTGGGTTGGTAGCCCAAGGTTGAGTATGGAGACTAGAGGTAAGTAAATGGATAGGATATAAAAGGCGCTGCGACGCATAGCGATCACTCCGAGCTTATAGGAACGAAAAGACAGCTTGAGCAAGCTCAGTTGTTCGACCACCTCTGGGCAATGCCTTTAGGTGTAGTCTAAGCGAGACCCGTTCGCTTCACTCCGGTCTCATTGAGGATACGGCTCGCTAACTCTTCAATTGAGCAATTCGTTGTGTCGACGAACGGAATCCCTAGTCTTTCGAAGAGTGCTTCCGCCTGCCGGACTTCGTAGCTGACTTGGTTGGGTGATGCGTACCGACTTCCATGGCGTCTCTCAGCCCGGATGGCCTCCAAGCGCTTGGGTTCAATAGTGAGTCCATACATCTTGGATCGGTGCTGTGCTACTTCCGGAGGCGTACGTGGTCCCTCGAGGTCTTCTTCAGTTAGCGGAAGATTCGCCGCATACACGCCGTACTGGAGCGCCACATACAGACAGGTAGGCGTTTTGCCTGATCGAGACACGCCGATGAGGATGATGTCCGCCTGTTCGTAGCCCTCCGGGTTAGCTCCGTCATCGTGCACAAGAGCAAAATTGGTGGCATCGATGCGACGATCATACTTTTGCGTATCCTGCATGCCGTGAGCTACACCCATAGCGTGGGTCGAAGTCATCCCCAACTCTCGTTCAAGGGGCCCGAGGAAAGAATCGAAGAAATCGAGGAAGAGCGCATTGCTGCCTCGAACCACATCACGAATGTCATCCTGAACGAGTGTACTAAAGACGATGGGTGGATATCCATCAGCGTTAGCCGTTGCGTTGATCAATGCTACGGCTTGTATTGCCTTGTCGATCGTGGATACGAATGGTACGGTGGTCTTTTGAAACTCGGATGCGTCGAACTGGGTGATCAGGCTATGACCCAGTGTCTCAGCCGTGACGCCCGAGTGGTCGGAGACGAAGAATACGGTACGTTTGCTCATAATGCCTGATTCTCCCACCTCCCAGCGCTCAGGACAAGCATTTCAGATTCATGGAGATTACCTAGGAAGGTCATTTTGACGTCCAATATCGTTCCTCTTGAAAGATTAGGCCTGTCGGATCTGGATTTGGTTGGAGGGAAGAACGCCTCATTGGGTGAGATGATTGCGAACCTCTCCACAGCTGGGGTCAATGTTCCCGGCGGATTCGCTGTCACAGCACGGGCGTTTCGTGAGTTCTTGGCCGGTGGGCTTGGCGAGCGCATTCACGATCTTCTCGATACACTCGATGTTGAGGACGTCGAGGCTTTGTCAAAGGCAGGCAGTACCGTGCGCCAGTGGGTTATCGACACACCACTTCCGGAGGATCTTTGTAGACAAATTGAGGAAGCGTATCTTGGTTTAGAGGGTGCGGCTTCAGGTGACAGCTTCACCTCGAAATCTAAAGGCGCTCTTTCTGTCGCCGTCCGCTCCTCTGCTACGGCTGAAGATTTACCTGAGGCCTCATTTGCAGGCCAACAGGACACGTATCTAAATGTGTTTGGGATTGAAGCCGTATTACGGGCAGTACACGATGTCTACGCTTCGCTCTTCAGTGATCGCGCAATCGCATATCGTGTTCACCACGGGTTCGCTCACCGGGATGTCATGTTGTCCGTCGGTGTACAGCGTATGGTGCGGGCCGATCTGGGGTCGAGTGGTGTGCTGTTTACCCTCGACACAGAGTCTGGTTTTCGTGATGTCGTCTTCATTACGAGCGCGTATGGACTCGGTGAGACCATTGTTCAAGGCGCTGTCAATCCAGATGAATTCTACGTATACAAACCGGCTCTCCGGGCAGGTCGCCCTGCTATCCTGCGGCGCACCTTGGGGAGCAAGATGATCAAGCTTGTTTACGACGATAGGGCTGACGGATCGGGTGACACTGTTAAGACGGTAGATGTGCCCGAAGAAGATCGGCAACGATTCTCACTCACGGATGATGAAGTCCTTGAACTGGCTAGACAGGCACTTCTAATTGAGGATCACTACGGACGTCCGATGGACATCGAGTGGGCAAAAGATGGTTCGGACGGTCGCCTGCGGATTTTACAGGCGCGTCCGGAAACCGTTAAAAGTCGAACAGGCAAAGTGATTGAGCATTACACCCTCAAAGGGAAAGGACGGATTTTAGCTGAAGGTCGTAGTATCGGAGGGCGAATCGGGAGTGGCTCCGCGCGCGTGCTTGATTCGGTAAGAGATATCGGTCGCTTTCAACCGGGAGACGTTTTGGTGACCGATATGACGGACCCCGACTGGGAGCCGATTTTGACGCGAGCGGCAGCTGTGGTGACCGATCGTGGCGGTAGAACCTGTCATGCGGCGATCATTGCGCGAGAACTTGGGATTCCCGCTGTGGTCGGGTGTAATGAAGCCACTACAGGTATCAAAGATGGGGCGCCTGTTACGGTGTCTTGTGCCGAAGGGGACACTGGTTATGTGTACGAGGGGGCACTCGACTTCGAGCGAGGCACTCTAGAGGTAGAGATACTTCCCGAAATCCCTGTCAAGATCATGCTCAACGTGGGCAACCCCGACAGGGCTTTTGATTTTTCTTCAATTCCCAACCACGGAGTGGGGCTCGCAAGGCTTGAGTTCATCATCAACCGCATGATTGGAGTGCACCCTTTGGCTTTACTTGAGTTTGACTCCCTGCCCGTCGAACTCAAGGCGGAGATCCATGCGCTGATGGCTGGGTACGATGATCCGGTTGACTTTTATGTGGAAAAACTTACTGAGGGAATCAGTACCATTGCTGCCGCTTTCGCTCCGGAGCCCGTGATTGTTCGTCTGTCGGATTTCAAGTCTAACGAATACGCAAACCTGTTGGGTGGACAACGCTATGAGCCACACGAAGAGAATCCGATGTTAGGTTTTCGTGGAGCATCTAGATATGTGGCGGACAGTTTCCGGCCGGCATTCGAACTAGAGTGCCAGGCACTCAAACGCGTTCGCGAACAAATTGGCCTTGAGAACGTCTGGGTGATGGTGCCGTTTGTGCGGACTGTGTCGGAGGCGGAGGCCGTGGTCAAACTTCTGAAGGAAAATGGACTTGAGCGTGGTCAAAACGGACTCCAGCTTATCATGATGTGTGAACTTCCTTCAAACGCCATTCTGGCTGACGAATTTCTTGTACACTTTGATGGGATGTCCATCGGATCAAACGATATGACGCAACTCACGCTTGGATTGGACCGCGATTCCAGTTTCATCGCGGAGACTTTTGATGAACGTGATGATGCGGTTAAGGCCATGCTCTCTATGGCAATCGCGGCCTGCACAAAGGCTGGTAAATACATCGGTATTTGCGGCCAAGGGCCCTCGGATCATCCCGAGTTGGCTCAATGGCTTGTGGGCGAGGGTATCGAGAGTATGTCGCTCAATCCTGATACAGTCGTAGAGACTTGGCTCTCCTTAGCGGAGGAAGAGGTCTGATCGATTTGGTCAAGGTGTTATTCAGTCAAGGTGTTATAGGAACGTGACTTAAGTTGCCCACGTTAACCATAATGTGGAGTCCTGTCCGTGCGCCTGTTCGGAGGTGCACAGATGAGTAAGATCTTGCGCACCGGTTCCTCGAGTTCTCTCGGGGCTGGTGATTTTTACCCCTTGCCCTATCTCGTAGACGTCTCCGCGCATCGGTCAATCACCCCACCGGAGGTGCTAGAATGACCAAGGACGATTTTGCAGCGGAACTGGCAGCGAAGACCGATCTCTCTAAGACGAAAGCAACAGAGGTCATTGAGTGTATCTTCGCTTCGGCGTCTGGTCGTGGGATCATCGCGACTGAGCTTGGTTCAGGCAGAGCGTTTACTGTCACCGGGTTCGGGAAGTTCGATACACGAGTTCGAAAGGCCCGGAAGGGACGGAATCCCCAGTCTGGCGAAACCATTTGGATTTCGGCTCGTGCAGTTCCAACGTTCAAGCCAGCCCAAGGTCTGAAGAGTGCGGTATCCGCACTGACCCCGGCCGACGCGCCTGAAGAAACACCTAGCGCGCCGGAGGATACGGGATCAACAGGGGGGTGGTGGCGGGGCTAAACGTGTAAGTTGGCAGTCCTACAGTTTAGGACACCTGCCCCACCACAAGTTAACGGATCGCGAACGTCAGTGTAGCCCAGTTCGACTCATAATCCACGTCGGGCTCAGTTGTGGTCTCCACCATATGGATTGTGCGGATGTACCACTGCCCAGCGGCGTTGATTGGAATCGAAGCGACCCCTTGCGCATTGGTGCGCGTGTTCACGGCTTCCATATGTTCGTCGTTCTCGCCATGTGAATGGTAATTGTCATGGCTCGCATAGACGATCTGGTTCGCAACTGGCTTACCGGCACGGAGAAATCGTACTTGCAGCTCGTCACCGACTCCAAGTTGGTAAGGATTCTGAAGTGGAACGAACTCAGCGGGATATTCGAGTTCGTGCGAGAAATCTGCACTCCTTTGTTCACCAACCTGAACTATCGCTTTTACGTGCTTACTGTAGCGTTCGGTTGCCTCATCATCCCATTTGCCAGCCGCTTTTCTCTGCTCAATCGCATCAACGATCCGGTCGTGCGCTAGGTACTCATTGAATTCGTCTGCCGTGAGCGTAAATACCGTTTCTGCGGTCGAAATCCCTAGCACATACGTTCCGGTAGAGCCGGTCTCGAAACTGAGGACGGCAGTATCGATGTCCTCCAGGCTCGCTTCATACAAGGCACTATCGCGCCATGCCGACGTGGGAGGATGTATTGTCCCACCGGGACCCACGATGCTGACATCGAGCATGCGATTGCGGGCGATAGCGTTTTCGCTCACATCGAAATCACCGTTGATAAGTTGGACCATTGCGGAGGAGTTTGCTGCCAGAAAATAGCTGTCCAACTTCAGGAACATAGTATGAGCTTGAGCCGTCCCAACGAGTGCAATTGCCAATAGGATCAAGCATGTCAGAGTTTTTCGATTGAATGTCATGCCACTGGTCTTCCCTTCAGATAATGTTAAGACTTACTGCACGAATGCTTCTATGATGTTTTATGACAGATTTGGTCAATCGGCAAAGGTCTGACTTGTCTTCCAAGAGATGGGGGGCTTGCCATATCCCCACTAGCCCGAGTACCGGTTGAGCATTCAACAAGCTATTAGCCTAGGAATGTCGATGTTCAAGACGCTACGATCAGTTGTCCGATTCCGGAAGTTCGAGGTGGACCCGGTTGCTCGGCGGTTGGCGCGTTGCGCTAGTGTTGAGGACCTGCGAGCCCTCGCCGAGCGGCGTCTACCTCAGGGCGTGTTCGGGTATATCGATGGGGCCGCAGAGGACGAGCGTACGGGTGCTCGGAACTGTGATGCATACCACAGACTTGAATTCCGACCGCGTGTTCTGAGAGATGTGACGGATGTCGACCCGAGCACGACGTTACTTGGTCGTCCGGTCAAGATGCCGCTCGTGTTGGCGCCCACCGGTTTCAGTCGAATCGCAGATTCACAGGGTGAACTTGCCGTGGCTCGCGCAGCAGCCCGAGCCGGCATTACTTACAGCTTGTCGACGCTCGGCACGAGATCGATCGAGGAAGTCGCCGCGGTCAACTCCGGGGCAAAGTGGTTTCAAGTATATGTTTGGAAGGATCGTGGGCTTGTACGGGAACTTATAGAACGCGCTCACGAGGCAGGATTTGAGGCTCTCCTTATTACGGTTGACGTACCTGTTTTAGGACGAAGAGAGCGTGACGTGCGATTTGGCTTCACACTTCCACCAAAACTCGGGCTCGATACGATTATTGATGGTATTAAGAATCCGGGATGGACATGGGACTTCCTGCGTGGTGGGCCAATCATTTTCTCGAGCGCGGCGCGTAAAGATGTCACCTCTGACGCAGGCGGTGTAGATGCGATGGGTCTGGCCGAGTACGTAAACAAACAGTTCGACCCACGGCTGGTTTGGAAAGACATTGATTGGCTTCGGTCCATTTGGGATGGGCCGATTGTGCTCAAAGGGATCCAGACTGTGGAAGATGCTGTGCTCTCCGCAGATGTCGGCGTTGACGGCATTGTACTCTCAAACCACGGCGGTCGGCAGCTGGATGATGCTCCCCCAACACTTGAACTCGTAGCGCCGGTTGCTGACGAGGTCGGTCACCGTCTCGACGTCATGTGCGATGGTGGCATTCGAAGGGGCAGTGATATTGCCAAAGCGATAGCTTTGGGCGCGAAGGCTTGTCTGGTTGGTCGCGCTTATTTCTATGCTCTTGGGGCAGGTGGAGAACAAGGGGTCGATCTAGTTCTCAAGTGGTTCGATGAAGGATTGAGACGGTCCATGGCGCTGCTCGGTGCAAAAACGGTGTCCGAAGTCACCCCCGAAATGGTGCGATGGCGGAGGCCTTAACGTCCCGGTGTTCTGTGTTTCCCGTAAAAGGAAGTGGAAACCGCCTGTTTATAAGCGCTTGCGGTGCACGACGGCCCGGAATTAGCGTGTCAGGTAGTTACACCCTGGGAAACCGGAACGTATGAACAATTTCACAGTTCTGTCACCTTGTCTCGGCTGGATCGCAGTGGGTGCTTTCACACCCCTCTGCGGCTTGCAGCAGAGCGCCCTTGAAACGGTTGATCGGGTGGCTACAGTAGCCCATGTAGCATCTACCCTAAATGTTTCTGCGACGACCGTGTTTGGGCACAATATGTCTGTGTCTGAGAGCCTCGATGAAGTAGTGCAGACGGTCTGTGTTCGCTGCCATAATGACGAGCGACTGCGCGGAAATTTGTCGCTCGAAGATTTTGAAGTAACAGCGGCGGACCAGAAACCCGAAATTGCCGAAAAAATGATCCGCAAGCTTCGGGCGGGGATGATGCCGCCCCCGGGTACTCGGAGACCTGCGGAGGATACGCTCTTAGCCCTAGCCGAAACGCTCGAGCAGATCGTAGATGAAAGAGCCTATCAGAACCCAAATCCAGGCGGTCGTACTTTCCAGCGACTTAACCGTCCTGAGTATGAACGAGCGATTAAGGACCTGCTCGGGCTAGACATCGATGCGGGGGACTGGCTCCCGCTCGATCAAATGAGTGCGAACTTCGATAATATCGCCGACGTACAGGCGTTCTCGCCTACACTGGTCGACTCGTATCTCAACGGGGCCTCGGATATTAGTCGGATGGCTATTGGCGATAGAGATGCCCCCCCGATCAACACCACGTATAAAAATTCTCCATATGTCTCTCAACACCCATGGGATCATGTCGAGGGAGCGCCCTACGGAACTCGCGGTGGGATGGTCACCGATCACGTGTTTCCGGCCGATGCGGAATATGTGTTTGAACTCACATTTGCATCCGGTAATAATGCAAGACTCGAAGATGTTGACATCTCAGTTGGCGGTGAACGGGTTTCGTTACTGCACTACACGCGGCGTGGCGGTGGTGCCGATGAACGAGGGTTCACGCCTATCCGAACCGATCCTGTCTTCATACGTGCGGGCCAATACAAGGTGTCTGTTGCGTTCATCCGGAAAGCTGAGGGTCCATACGAAGATCTGATTCGTCCACATGAATGGTCGAATGCTGGTGGGGGCTCGGGAGGGGCGGGCATTACAACACTCCCGCACTTACAGAGCCTGGTTATCGGCGGGCCATACAATGTTACGGGTGTGTCTGACTCGCATATCCGTCAGAGGATCTTCACCTGTCGCCCAACGTCACCCAGTGAAGAGCAACCCTGCGCACGCAGGATTCTCACGGAACTCACGACGAAAGCCTATCGACGACCGGTTATGCCGAACGAGATCGATGGCCTCATGAGTTTCTACGCGACGGGTTCCGAGCAAGGTGGGTTCGAAGTTGGTATACGTATGGCGTTGGAAGCCATACTCGTGAGCCCTTACTTCGTGCTTCGTCTTGAACGCGAGCCAGCAAACGTAGCGGAGGGGCAGAACTACCGACTTGACGGTCTAGATTTAGCGACACGGCTGTCGTTCTTCCTCTGGGGGTTACCGCCTGACGATGAGTTGCGAACGGTCGCGTTAGAAGGGCGATTGTCAGATCCTGCTGAGCTAGATAAGCAAGTACACCGAATGATTGCGGATGCTCGATCAGAGGCACTTGGCTCGCGATTCGTCGCACAGTGGCTCCGTCTTCAGGATCTACACAAGGTTCGGCCTGACCCCAACTTCTATCCCAACTTTGATGAAAACCTCGCAACAGCCATGCAGCGCGAGACGGAAGTGTTCTTTTCGAACTTGGTTCACGAAGAGAAGAGCATGCTTGAGCTATTTAGCGCTGACTACACCTTCGTTAACGAGCGACTTGCAAGACACTATGATTTCCCTGATGTGACCGGTGAACGCTTTCGACGAGTGGATTATCCAGATGGTTCAAGGGTGGGGCTTTTGGGGCATGGCAGTGTGCTCGTCCTGACGTCGATGGCGAACCGTACATCACCGGTCCTTCGGGGTAAATGGGTCATGGAAGTCCTGCTTGGGACACCGCCGCCGCCGCCGCCGCCGGGAATTCCGGATCTAGATGAGACAGAGGGTTCGAAAGACGGTCGATTGCTGACTACCCGGGAACGGATGGAACTCCACAGGTCCAGTCCGGCGTGCCGATCGTGTCACCGGTTTATGGACCCGATCGGGTTAGCGCTCGACCAGTTCGATGTGACAGGGAAGTGGCGTGTAAGAGAAAACGGGATGCCGGTCGATACGCGAGGAGATTTTTACGATGGGACGTCAATCTCGAGCCCACGTGAACTGGTGGACGTGCTGCTCAAGCGCCCCTTGCCCCTTGTGAGGAACTTTACCGAAAACCTTATGGCCTACGCGCTTGGACGTAGGGTAGAGTATTATGATCAGCCAGCGATACGCTCGATCGTGGAAGATGCCGCGAGCGATGGTTATAAAATTTCGTCATTGATTTTGGGGGTTGCCCAAAGCGATGCGTTTCAGATGAAGAGGGTAGTTCCCGTTACTGTTCAGGAAGAGGTGTCCAACGACGGTAGGTGAACCCTATCAACACTAGTTAGTCCACCATACGGCTTACGAGGAGAACAATGCGCTTCATCAGTGGAAAACACATGCACCGCCGCACTTTCATTCGAAGTGCAGGTGCCACCTTGGCGCTTCCATTTCTCGACGCAATGGTCCCGGCAGGACGTTTGTGGGGCACGAACGCGAACACATTGAACGCTGAGACCACGCGCTTGATCTGCATCGAAGAAGTGCATGGTTTGGCTGGTTGCAATAAGGAGTGGGGTGAATCGCAGAACCTTTTCGCGCCGAGTACTGCCGGTCGAGACTTCGAGATTATCGACGATAGTGCACTGGTATCACTTC
The DNA here is from genome assembly GCA_964480515.1 of uncultured Gemmatimonadota bacterium. Classification (GTDB taxonomy): domain Bacteria; phylum Gemmatimonadota; class Gemmatimonadetes; order Palauibacterales; family Palauibacteraceae; genus Palauibacter. The sequence goes on along the minus strand of CAYZOT010000001.1, from coordinate 77,892 downwards.
GTGACTATCGCGACCATATGACAATTGTGAGCAACACGGATGTCAGAAATGCTGAGGCATTCATTCCGCCCGAGATTGGAGGGGACCACTTCCGATCGAGTGCCGTCTTCCTGACCCAATCACACCCGAAACAGACTCAGGGGTCTGACATATACTGCGGTACATCGTTAGATCAGCTCTACGCCAAACGCTTTGGGCAGAATACACCCTTACCATCAATGCAGTTTTGCATAGAAAACCTCGATCAGGCTGGCGGGTGCACGTATAACTATTCGTGCGCATATACGGATTCACTAAGCTGGGCCTCTCCGACCGAGCCATTGCCCATGATCCGCGATCCACGTGTTGCATTTGATATGTTATTTGGTGCCGGTGGTTCACCAGAGGAGCGAGCGGCTCGTCGAGCGACGCGCCGAAGTTTGCTGGATTGGGTAGCGGGTGAGGTTGCGTCCGTGCAGAGACAACTTGGTGCTGAAGACAACCGTCGCTTAGATCGATATCTGAGTAATATCCGCGAACTTGAGCGTCGCATTGAGATGGTTGAGACACGCAATACCAGTGGTGAACAGCGCGAACTTCCCGAAGCGCCTCCAGGTGTCCCGGATTCATTTACTGAGCATATGAGGATGATGTTTGACGTACAGGTGCTAGCGCTTGAAACTGACATGACGCGAGTTATCTCGTTCAAGACTGGTCGCGATGCGCAGAATAGGGCCTTCCCCGAGAGCGGTTCGGATCGGTCATTCCACGGAGCTTCGCACCACGGAAACCGTGAAGAGGCGGTCCGGGAATTTAACAAGATTTGCCAGTTCCGGGTTGGGCAGCTTCCCTATCTAATCGACAAGCTCAAGAACACGATGGAGGGTGAATCCAGTCTGCTTGACAAGTCCGTTGTGATGTGGGGGTCCCCCATGGCCGACGCGAATCTCCATAACCATCGTCGTGCGCCACTGGTCCTCTTGGGTCATGGTAACGGGATGCTTGATGGTAACGTGCACATTAAGGCCCCCGATGAAACTCCGATGGCTAATGCGATGCTTACGGTAATGCATGGGTTGGGACATGATGATATGCAGAGCTTTGGTGATAGTACTGGAGAGCTTGCACTGAATTGGCCAGCTGGACTTCCTGTGGATAGCGGAGACTGACAATGGGAGTCTCCCGACTCTGGAATGTGACGGCGGTTGTAGGGTTAGGTTTTATTCTTTCAGCTGCCGCACCCCCAGACTCACAGATCGCTGATGCTGCGATGCGTGGCAATAGTGCCATGGTCCGTGAGTTGATAAAGCAGGGTTTCGATGTTAACGCGGCCCAGGGTGATGGCATGACCGCACTCCATTGGGCAGCCGATCGAGGCGATGGCGGGCTTACCCAAATGTTGATTTATGCCGGCGCCGATGTGGAGGCGTTTACGCGAATAGGTCACTACACACCGCTGCATCTGGCGAGCAGGGCAGGTAGTGAACAGGCAGTGCGAAGTCTTATTCGGGCCGGTAGTAACGTGGCTGTTCGTACATCTAACAGCGGTGCAACGTCACTCCATCTTGCAGCTGCTTCCGGAGAGCCGGAAGTGCTCTCAATGCTACTGGAGCATGGAGCAGATCCGAATGCCCGAGAAGGGGAGTGGGAACAGACTCCACTTACATTTTCGGCATCACTCAATCGTGCTGACGCAATCGAAATTTTGCTTGAACATGGAGCAGATCCCAATCTGACGTCCAAGGTTATTGAGCTGGATCGACAACAGAAATTAGATCAGCGTGCCCGGAAGCGTGAGAACGAAGTGCTGGCGGCATTTACGGGAGATGAAGAACGAGTTCCCACGCCCAGCCAGCTTCAGGTTGCAGTAGAAGCTGGACGGCAAGTCTACGTTGACGGGCTACCGGAGGAGGAAGAAGAGGAAGAAGATCCTGACGATTTCCGGCAGCTTTTTTTGCCCCCGATTGATAATGTGGGCGGGTTAACGCCGCTGCTACATGCTGTTCGTCAGGGACACATCGAGGCTACCCTAGCACTTCTCGAAGGGGGTGCCGATATCGACATGGTGAGCGCCTCGGATGGCACCAGTCCTTTGGTTATGGCTGCGATTAATGGGCAGTTCGATTTAACACTTATGCTCCTAGAGCAAGGAGCGGATCCCAATATTGCCACTGAGATCAATGGGGTCACTCCACTTTTCGCAATAATCAATTCCAAATGGCAGCCCAGAACTCGTTTCCCACAACCTCAGGAACGTGCGCTCCAGCAGGTTGACTATCTGGAAGTTATGCGGTCGCTACTGAACACAGGTGCCGATCCAAACCAGCGAATCACGCGTCACCCCTGGTATATGGTCTATAGTGGATGTGGGAACCGGAATTGTGGATTGGTCGACACAAACGGAGCCACAGCGTTTTGGCGAGCCGCGTACGCAACCGACGTCGAAGCTATGAAATTGCTTGTTGAGTACGGTGCAGAACCCGAAATACCGACAAAAGCGCCGCCAATACGCCAACGTCTCTCCCCGGATGAACAGCTCAGGAGGCAAGCCCGAAACGCACTTTCAGACTCCTTGTTCGTGAATCTTCCGGACTCCGCACGTCTGGAGCTTCTTGCGGATATCCGCGCGGAGCTCTCTGATTCGGCACAGGTTGATTTTCCGGACAAGGCATTTGAAAACCTCACGGAAGAGGTTCGGAGAGAACTTCTTTCAGCAGCTGAACGCGCCGACTCTGTTCGCGCGATGCAACCGGATCCGTCAGGGCTCCCCCCGGCAGAAATAGGTGGCCCCGGCGTGTATCCGATTCATGCCAGTTCTGGTGTTGGCTACGGAGAAGGGTTCGCAGGTAACGCGCATCGACACACACCTGATGGATGGCTTCCGGCCGTGAAATACCTAGTGGAAGAGCTGGGGGCCGATGTGAACGCGAGGGACCACAACGGTTACACAGCTCTTCATCATGCTGCGGCCCGTGGTGATGATTCGATGATCTTATATTTAGTAGAGCAAGGTGGGGACGTCACGGTTGTCAGCCGCCGTGGGCAAACTACTGCGGATATGGCGAATGCACCTGTATCTCGTATTTCACCCTTCCCGGCTATCGTTGCACTGTTGGAGAGCCTGGGCTCGATCAACAACCATAATTGTATGACCTGCTAACGTATCCGTGGGCGCATGCCGAGGTCATTTAGCCTCGGTCCACACCTCGTCTTAGTTGATTCGCTTCTCACGGTGGGACCACTCTTGTTCACGCAGAACGAATTTCTGGACTTTCCCAGTAGATGTCTTCGGAAGTTCGCCGAACTTGATTGCATCCGGGCATTTGAAATGTGCAATCTCCTCTCGACAAAAGTCGATGATCTCTCGCTCGTTCACTTCCACTCCCTCTTTGAGCGTGACGAAGGCTTTAGGCCGTTCACCCCATTCATCATCAGGAACTGCAACCACGGCACATTCGAGCACTGCCGGGTGGCGAGAAACGGCTTGTTCGACCTCAATGGTTGAGATGTTTTCGCCTCCTGAGATAATGATGTCTTTCGCGCGGTCACGTAGTTCAACGTACCCATCAGGATGCCAGACCCCGAGGTCTCCTGAATGGAACCAGCCATCGCGAAATGCCTCAGCCGTCGCGTCAGGCTGCTCGAAGTATCCTGCCATCACGATATTCCCGCGCATCACCACCTCACCCATCGTTTCTGCATCTCGTGGCACATCTTCACCGGCTTCGTTCACGACACGCATAAGGTCGGCAGTCACGTAGGACTGTCCTTGGCGAGCCAAGATGCGCGCCTGTTCTTCAGGTGTGCGTCCATCCCAGTCCTCGTGCCAAGCGCAAGAACTTGTGGGACCGTATGTCTCTGTGAGTCCATAGGTGTGAATCGGCTTGATATTGAGCGTTTGGAGCTGCTCGAGCAGGGTAGGGGAGGGTGGGGCCCCTGCAATCATTGTCGTTACTGTGCGGTCAAGCCGATTGGCGTGCGGGTGATTGACGAGCATGATTTGTACGGTTGGTGCGCCGTTATAGTGTGTTACTCTCTCGTCTTCTATGAGCTGCCATATGTGTCCGGCGTCCACCTCTCGTAAACAGACATGTGTGCCGGCCACGGCTGTTACAGCCCATGTGAAACACCAGCCATTGCAGTGAAACATTGGGAGCGTCCACAGATACACGCTCCTTGCAGTCAGCTCCATCTCCAGCACTTCGCTTAGCGCGTTGAGGTACGCGCCCCGGTGTGTATACACTACCCCTTTCGGGCGTCCGGTCGTACCCGAGGTGTAATTTATCGAGATAGGGTCCTCTTCATCTCGAGGGCCCGTCGTCAAAGGGTCTTCGGGTGCTGTGGACAAGAAGGCCTCGTAAGGATCATCCGCGGACCCGGAATCATCGATCCACGTGACTGAGATGTGGCTAAGATCTGTGGCCTCGAGGAGCGGCTCCAGTGTTCGATCCACAAAAAGTTGGCGCGCACCGCAGTGTTCGATAATGTACGCAATTTCCTTGGCGCTTAACCGCGTGTTGATAGCTACCAAGACTCCATCTGCGGCAGGTACAGCATAGTGGGCTTCGAGTAATGCAGGGATATTTGGCGCGAGAAACGCGACGCGGTCACCCGACTTGAGTTCGGCACTTTTTAGACCGGCCGCCAGTCGGCGAACGCGTTTTTCTAACTCAGCATAGGAGTAACGCCGGTCTCCGTGCACGATGGCGGTTTTGTCTGGGTATATGAACGCGCTACGTCGCAAAAAGTCGATTGGTGTCAGCTCCGTCCTGAAAACTTTACGGTTCCCAGAGGGTGCTGCAGCTGGACCTATAGCTGAACGCTCCATAAGTCCCTTCGACTACCTCCCTTCCGCTTCAATCGTGAGTCGCCGATAGACTTCACGCGCCTCGTCGAACTGTCCGTATACGTGTTCTTGTTCAACTTCGGACCGCCACCCGGGCCATTGTTCGGCTTGGCGCTGGAGTTCGTCAATCCACCGTAACCCGTAGTTAGCTGCTTCACCATTTCTAATGGGTTCATCGCCTACTGTAAACCAAACTGGATTCGTGAAGGCCTGCGCATACGGTGCGTCTAATGGAAACCGCTCCTCTGGATCGCCCTCTGCGCGCATATGGATCCAGCCGCTACCATCAATCTCGACCTCGCCCGAAAAAACTCCAGACTTCCGATCCTCGGACAATTCAATCTCAGCTATATCAATCCCGTTCCTTACAAGCCAAGCACGTGTCAACGGTGTGATCGATTGGACGTTTGCTTCTACAGAGATCGTATTCGTCCCTTCCGCCAACTCGAGCTTCTCGCCTGGGATGCGTCCCTCGACGGTCATTTCGATGAGAGGTCCACTTGTGACGAAGGCATGAAGATTTCGCAGTCCATCATACCAGCCCTCTGCTGTGCGTTTTCCGTCCGCTGTCCGCACATAAGTGCGCATAGCTCCCAAGATAGGCGTGCTGTGAAGACTGCTGATCGAGTCCTCACCACCCGTGGCACAAACCTTCACTTCGTTATTCCAGAGCGCATAGAGTGGAAAGAAACCTGCGCGGTTCGGAGCGGACCACTCGAGAGCATCGGTCGTGCCCAGCACCGCATCGACCATAAAGCCTTTCCCGCCCATTAAGCCGACGCTGAGCGGATCAATGTCGCCGAAGTATGGGTGCACATATCCGGTTGTGGCGCCCTGCTCTTTGGCCTTGGTGAGCATATCAGTGTTGGACGGATAGAGGCTCTCGATTGCCGTGCCTTCGTAACCGGTGGTAAATGGTGATATAAGATGATCGCGCAAGCCAAGCATAAATACATGGCCGTAGAAGGGTGGACGGTATTCTTGGCCAACCACCATAACACGTTCAGGTGTAGAAATAGGGTGTGCACCGCCACCTGGAACGAAGAATTGATGGTCTAGGATCCGATTGTCTTTATTTGCAACCTGTTCGTTGACGATGTCTTGGTCTTCAGCGTCGGACATAAACATCAAGTTCTCCAACGTGTTATGGAGGTTCCCTGCATAGTTCATGTGCACGTGCGTTGAGCCGTTGTGCCAGCCATCCTTTGAGAGGTCTGCAAATCGGTGTAGTTCTACAACGAGTTCTACGATCTCACCCGGGTCTACCTCAACGATTTGTCGAGCCGGCTCGACCTCGAATCCTTTCATGACGGTAAGGTCTACGGGGCCAGCGGGAACCTCGACGGAAAACGTTCCGTCGGTGTGGAAGGCTGCGAAGCCGCCCCGTCCTCCGATGCGAGCGTATCCGTCATTTGGGGCGTAATGCTTCCCATCCGATGCTTGTAGGGTTACGCGTGCAGCTTGAGGTGCTCGTCCTGTAGCATCGGTTCGGACAGTGACGCTTAGGGTCCCCATTGGATCTTTCCATGCCCGTTTTGTGATCTCAATCTTGCTGCGTCCACCACCGTACGTCTCTATGAGTTCTAGGTGAGGCAGTCCGCCTTCGTTTGTGATATAAGCAATATTTTCGCCGTCAGGTGACCAGCGAGGGTGGAAAGCATCATGCTCGAAGAACGTGAGCTTGTATGGCTCGCCACCTACAGTGGGCTGCACATAAAGGTTGTTGAACTGGTCAGCGGCTCCTGATGTTGACGAGTAGACAAAACGTCGGCCATCGATCGATACATCTGGACGTGTTCGGTACAAAGTTTGTTCTCGCAGCACAGTTTGAGCACGCCTAATTCCGCCGGCCTCAGCTGGAACACGTATCACGTTTCCAGATCCAAGCGGGACCTCTCGGTTTGAAACCATCAAGAGTTCCGTACCATCGGGCATCCACGTTGGGGATAAGTGCATATCCATCGGTCCGAAATAGAGCCTATTACTACCGAAATCGTTATCCGTTGATACTGCGATCTCATCGCCCATCCACTGACCTTCATCAATGCTTTGAACGTAGACGTTGAAAAACCCGTTCGGTTTGCTTGCCACATAGGTGACTTTCGAACCGTCGGGGGAAAAGGCTGGGTCAGCGTATACGAAATTGTCGTTCGTCAGGGAGTGACTTTCCCCTGTATCTATGTTGATGATTTCGAGCTGAATACGTTCTCCGCTGTGGTCAGCTGTGTAAATGAGCCATCGCCCGTCGGGTGACCAAGCTGGTGATGAGTGGTACTGGGGTCCGCGTGTGAGTTCTGTGGCGACACCTGTGTTTGGATCTACTGTCCAGATAGAACCGCTCATAGCTATGGCAATGGATGTCCCATCGGGTGCCCATGCGGGTGCCCATGGTGTGCTACTTGGAGCTGGCGGCAGGTAGTAATTGTGCATGTAGTTGCCGCCGTGCCGCACGCCAGGGTAGCTCGCCATGGCCGGAGGATGGGTTTCATCCAAGAGAGGATCGACTGTACGGATGCTCGAAGACTCTAGTCTCTCAGTCGCGAAGGGTCTGTCTTCCCTGGTTGTCGGTGCCCCAGAACTGCCTTCACCTTGACAAGCGATAGGACTGAGGATGAAGAGGACGAGTAGAAAGTGTCGTTGCAGGTTCATCATTACTCATTTGGCTAAAGGGTATTGACCGCCCAACTTGGTCATCTCTCTTCTCTAGACGCAACGGGGGGAGAGGAAATCGCTTGATTGGCCAACTACCTTCACTTCTAGTCGGTGCCTGATAAGTTTGACGATGTCACAAAATTCGGACTTGTACCAAAAAGGCAATCCTTTCACTGCTACAGCAGACTGTATTGAATGTTTAAGCCACAGTGGAAAAAAAGGCTAATATCTTTTTTGGTCCTATGTTTTGGGATCCAAACGGTTTTAGTGTATTCTGACGCGCGGAGCGTTCCGCTTACGGAGGCTGCGCTCCAGGGTCGTGTTCTGTGGCACCAACATGCCTGTCAAACATGCCACCAGCTCTATGGTCAAGGGGGATTCCTCGGACCGGATCTGACAAACGTTTCAAGCCGAATAGATTCGACTCGCTTTGCCTCCCTCCTGCAGGTGGGAAGTGGACAAATGCCGCCGCTCAGGCTGAATGACCTAGAGGTTGCAGCAATATCTGAGTTCCTCCGTCACATGGATCGACCAGAGATTGGTCGGGGTCAACTTCGGTTAGGCAACCCGGAGGCGCAGTCTGGTCTCCAAGGAGCGTTCGAACGGGCGCTTGAAGCTAAGTGGGAAGAAGGGAATTTCGAAGCCCAGGTTGGGTTCCAGGCAATGCAGGCTAGGCCGTGTAGTGCTTGCCATCTGCCGTTCCGCGAATCCCCTGTGGGGGCACCCGATCTTTCTTTGGTTTTTGAGACGCTAACTCGCGACTCACTTGAGCAGGTGCTGTCTCAGGGAAGACCTGAGAGGGGTATGCCTCCGCCTGTACCGGGATTGAGCCTCGAAGAACGTGAGTTCGTTATCGCGTTTCTTGAGTTCTTGAATGCCCACCGCAGCGAAATCGAGTCTGTGACTCAGACCCTTGCAAGTGATCGCTCTCTCGAATTGGGTGCGCTACCGTGGTGGGAGTACCGTTGATGAACTCACGATGGACTTCGACCTCCGGTGACGTGAGTGGTGACACGAACCATATGCCTTCGTCTTCTGCAGAAATGAAACCATGGCGGGCATTCGAAGAAGGTCATGCCGTCCATCAATTCGCTACGATGACTTTCATCCGGGGAGGATTAATCGCAATTGGGATCACTCTTCTAGGGGGGATCCTTGCTGCTCTCTACTCGATGCCGAGTCTTGCACCATCGTTCCAGGAAATCGGCCTAGATCTGCGCCAACTCCGTCCAATCCATACGGTCTTTGCTTCGGCGTGGGTGTTCCTCGGTGGAGTAGCGGTTGTTCATCGATACCTACAAGACTGCGGTCCCCCAACCTTGGGCGACCGATGGCGCTTGCGTGTTCAGGTTGCTAGCTGGGCTGCTGCTGGAGTTGGCATTCTTGTGACGCTCTCACTTGGAATTGGTTCGGGACGCGAGTATATGGGATTTCATCCTGTCTTGTCGCTCCTCATCCTCCTTGGGTGGCTATGTTTCGCATGGAACTTCTTCCGAGTGGCGGGCCCTCGTTTCTGGGAACGACCGGCTTATATCACAATGTGGGGCGTTGGCATGTTGTTTTTCATCTGGACGTTCCTCGAACAACATGCTTATCTCATCCCGGGCATATTTTCTGATCCTGTGCATGATCTTCGCATCCAGTGGAAAGCTACGGGGACCTTAGTTGGGAGCTTCAATCTCTTTGTGTATGGTAGCGTTATTTACATTGGCGAACGCATCTCGCGCGACACTTCGTACGGTCATTCGAAGCTAGCGTATGCCTTGTTTGGAGTTGGCCTTCTCAATTCGTTTACCAATTTTGGCCATCATACGTATCACCTCCCGGGTCGAGAATTGGTCAAATGGATCGCGTTTGTGGTCAGCATGCTCGAGATCATCATTTTATATCGTGTCGTTGTGGATGTTTGGCGACTAACGCGAGATCCTGAGGCTCGGGACTTCTGCGCAACACGTGGATGGTTTACTGCTTCGAAGTGGTGGACCTGTGCCCTGATCTTTAGTGCCGTGATCATATCGGTTCCGCCCATTAATGCGCTGATCCATGGGACTTATGTGGTTGCAGGCCATGCAATGGCAGCGATGATTGGCATTGATACAATGATTCTCATTGGGGCAATCATTTGGATATTGGGTGAACACCTCCAAGCCCGGGAAGGTACCAGAGGGGCAGCCCCCCTTAATACGATTGGAATGCGCCGGATCTTAATTGGACTCAACCTTTCGGTAGCAGCACTTGTAGTCTGGCTTCATGTCGTTGGTATCGCCGTGAGTGTGACGCGCGCTGTGCATGCACCCAATGAAGCTTATGTGCCTCCAGATTGGGTGACTGCGTTCAGTGGCCTCGGTTTCGCTATATCTGGTACCATCACTCTAGCCTTTTTCGTTCTGCTGCTTGTAAAGCTTCATTCGCCGGCATTTAGATACTTCTGGGTATCTCCGACCCGAGTATGAGCACCCCTCTCTGGATACCTGACGAGAAGCGTGTTGCAGCAACAAATATGGCTGCATTCCATCGATTTGTTATCGAAGAAAAAGGTATTTCTGCAACTAATAGTGATGAGCTATGGCGTTGGTCTGTTGATGACCAAGCGGGGTTTTGGGACGCAATCTGGGACTTTTGTCACATAGTTGGCGAAAAAGGCGAACGCGTGATGATCGATAAGGAGCAATTTCCCGGAGCGCGATATTTTCCAGACGCGCAACTTAATTTCGCGGAAAACCTGCTTCGTCGAAGAGATGAGAGTCTTGCTATGGTATTCCGTGGCGAGGATCGAGTCCGGCGCGAAGTGACTTGGCAGCAGCTCTATAATACAACATCGAGACTTGCACAGGCACTCAGGGCCTGTGGTTTGGAACCGGGGGATCGTGTCGCGGGTTACGTGCCTAACATGCCTGAAGCGATGATGTTCATGCTTGGTGCTGCGAGTTTGGGAGCGACGGTGTCCACCGCCTCGCCAGATTTTGGTGTGCAGGGTGTGTTAGATCGCTTCGGACAGATTGAACCCCGGGTTTTACTCGCGGCTGACGGGTATTTTTACAACGGAACATGGCATTCGAGTCTTGATAAGCTCCCCGCCATCGTCAATCTGCTCCCTTCCGTCGAAATGGTCTTGGTCGTCCCCTACGGAGAGTCGAAGCCTGACGTTTCGGGGATTCCGAACGCCGTGTTATTCGATGACTTTTTAGCGCCCTACGAAGCAGGGGACATCGAATTCGAACAACTGCCGTTCGATCATCCTCTTTACATCTTGTTTTCGTCAGGAACGACCGGTGCCCCCAAATGCATCATTCATAGCGCAGGTGGTGTGCTGCTCCAACACGTCAAAGAACAACAACTGCACGGTGATGTGAAGCCGGATGATCGGGCATTCTACTTCACGACGTGTGGATGGATGATGTGGAACTGGCTCGCAACTGCGCTCGCCGCCGAGGCCACAGTCGTCTTGTATGATGGTTCACCCGTATACCCCAATCCAAGCGTTCTATTTGACTATGCCGATGAGGTGGGTATGACTTTGTTTGGAGTCTCGGCAAAGTTCTTGGATGGGAGTTCGAAAGCAGGTGTCCGCCCAATTGAGTCTCATAATTTGAGTACAGTTAAAACCCTATGCTCTACGGGGTCTGTGCTTGTGCCAGAAGGTTTTGATTACGTGTATAGGAACGTGAAGAAAGACATTCATCTCGCGTCGATATCCGGTGGGACCGACCTATGTGCGTCCTTTGTGGGGGGGAATCCATTGTTGCCTGTCTGCCGAGGTGAGATCCAGGGGCCGACGCTCGGGATGGATGTGGACGTATTGGACCGAAATGGCCGGTCTGTCCGGGATGAGAAAGGTGAATTGGTGTGCAAGTCACCTTTCCCTTCAGTGCCGCTTGGGTTTTGGGGAGATGACGATGGGAGTCGGTTCTACTCAGCATACTTCGAGATGTACCCGGGCATCTGGCGCCACGGAGATTGGATGGAGTGGAGGGATGGTGGTGGCATGGTCATTACCGGGCGCTCTGATGCGACACTGAATGCGGGTGGTGTGCGCATCGGAACGGCTGAAATATACCAGCAGGTGGAGCGTCTCCCGGAAATTTTGGAGGCCATAGTGATTGGTCAACCCTGGGAAAATGATACGCGTATCGTCCTCTTCGTGCGGCTCGCAGATCGTGCCGTTCTCGACGACAATTTGGAGGCGAAAATACGGTCGGCCATCCGTGAAAACGCATCTCCCCGCCATGTTCCTACGTGGATTCTTGAAGTTGCTGATATCCCGCGTACAAAAAGCGGAAAGATTGTTGAGCTTGCGGTGCGTGCAGTGGTACAGGGTGAGCCCGTGAAAAACATTGAGGCGCTATCTAACCCAGAGGCCCTCAATCTCTTCAGGGATCGTCCTGAATTGGCCTGTTGAAAGAAGTTACAATCCTGTGTAAACCTTGGGCCGGAACACTCTAACTCGGGACTAGTAGATTCGCCGCCGCGACAGCCATCACCTTAGCCGATGTGACGATATCACGAACTGAGCAAGATTCATCTGGTTGGTGTGCTTGTTCAAGCGTTCCCGGGCCGTAGGCTACGCAGTGTTGAACTCCTGCGATTCGAGCTATGTGCTTCTGGTCATATGTTCCCGGGCTAGCCACGAGTCTTGCGGGTTGGTCCACGACTTGTCGGATCGCCCGCTCGAGTGCTCCGACAAGTGGCGAATCAGCCGATGTGAGCGTTGGGTGCACAATTAAAATGTCTGTCAGTTCGTATTCGCGCTCTTGGTTTTCTCGGGTGGCATCCTCTAAGAGTGATTCGACTTCGGCGCGGACATCCTCGAACTGTTCTTCGAGAATGAAGCGTCGATCGAATACAGCCTCTGCTGAATCGGGGACGCAAGGTGTTTGAGCCGGTGAAATTTCGTCCCCCCCCGCGTCTGCCTGTCCTCCCCGGATCGAGTTGACGTTGATCGAACCAGATCGTGCCTGCTTCGGCACAACCGGCATACTGGTTGTTCGGGTAGCGAGACTCGGTTGCAACTCTTCATTCACTTTTTGGAGGATGACATTAAGGTCCTGAATTGCGTTCCGCCCGAGAAATGGCATGCTTCCGTGACCCATACGACCGCGCGCGGTGATCTTAAACCAATAGACACCACGGTGCCCAAGAGAGATCCCGTCAATCCCGAACGGTTCCGGGATTATGACATAATCTGTTCGGTTTCTGTGGATGCGCCCTATCTCGGCTAGGTATGCAACGCCTGCAAAGCCGCCACTCTCTTCATCCACAGTAGCACTAGTTTCTAATGTGCCGGCGCTTATCCCAGTTCGGCGAACCGCTGTCGCGGCATATATTGCGGCAGCGAGCCCCGCCTTCATATCCGCGCTGCCACGGCCGTAGAGCCTCCCATCTCGGATTAGGCCGCCAAATGGGTCGACGGTCCAGTCGCCACCTGCTGGAACGACATCGAAATGCCCATTCAGGTGTATACAGGGACCGGTGTCGTCTGACCTAAGCGTACCAACCACGTTAACCCGTGGATGTTCGTCGGTATGCTCGGGCCGATCCAAAGCCTCGACGTATTCAACCTCGTAGCCAAGGGCAGACATCCGATCGCCGATAATCTTCGCGCATCGTTCATAGTCTGTCCCAGGCGGATTCACTGTTGGGATGCGGATCAGGTCTGCCGCAAACTCGACCAACTCTTCCGCATTTTCGTCGATCTCTTCTAGGATAGCTCGCGTCACCGTGGAATTATTCAAGAGCGGTTGGGGCTGCCCAGACGAGCACGGCTGCTATAATGAGGAACGTCTCGGTTTTCCTGAACCGTGAACGCCAAGGAGGGTGGATGAGGCGATCCTGCGTTGTTATTGGGGTTAGCATATTTGTGGGCACGTTCGCCGTGACTGGGGTTTGTGTGGCACAGAATAAGTTGTATGGACCCGGCATAACTGCCGTAGATGGGCTGAAGCTAGGTCACTTTACGCTCGATGAAAGACCCACAGGATGTACGGTCGTGCTTGCAGAGGGCGGTGCGGTGGGTGGTGTTGATGTGCGGGGAGGGGCCCCGGGAACGCGTGAGCTTGCGCTGTTGGACCCGGTATCTACGGTTCAAGAAGTTCATGCGGTGGTCCTATCTGGAGGGAGCACCTATGGTCTTGACGCAGCATCGGGTGTGATGCGGTACCTCGAGGAGCATGGGGTTGGGTTACGGGTTGGGACGCATATCATTCCAATCGTAACGGGGGCAATCCTGTTTGACCTTGGAATTGGAGATGGTTCGATCCGTCCAGGGCCGGAGTGCGGATATCAAGCTGCCTCAGTTGCAACGACGATGAAGCCAGTAGAAGGAAGCATTGGTGCAGGAGCTGGTGCGACCGTAGGGAAGTTGCAGGGGTTGGGGTCTGCGATGAAGGGGGGGATTGGAACCGCGTCGATTACACTCGATGATGGTTTGACAGTAGCAGCTGTAGTTGCGGTAAATGCGGTTGGCGATGTGATTGATCCGATGACAGGTGAGGTGGTAGCCGGGATTCGAGACCTGAACGGAGGGTTCCTTGATGCACGGCAACTGCTTCGGAACACCCGCCCCGAATCACCGGCGGGTGCTAACACCACAATTGGAGTAGTCGCTACGAACGCCAGTCTGACTCAAGCACAGGCCACTAAGATGGCTCAGATGGCTCACGATGGGTTGGCCCGGGCCATCTATCCCGCGCATACGCCTGGTGATGGTGATACGATCTTTGCCTTAGCCACTGGTACGAGGATTGGGAGTCCATCACTCACGGTGATTGGGGGCCTCGCAGCGGATGTTTTGACCGAAGCCATTCTGCGCGCCGTACGGACTGCGAAGGGTCTTCCGGGTATCCCTTCGGTATCGGAGTTGGGCGCGAGCCGATGACTTCGGGGCTATTGGTCCTCCTCGCGTACTCCGCGGCTTTGGTGGCGTTCGGTGTGTGGGTTGGTCGCCGAGTCGAAGGTGCTCGAGGATTCTTCGTCGCGGATAGGCGTCTTGGGCCACTATTGCTGTTTGCGACAATTCTCGCCGCCAACATCGGCGCCGGCAGCACGGTTGGTGCAGCGGGTATCGCATACCGCGATGGACTCAGTGCCTGGTGGTGGGTAGGCTCGGCCGGAATCGGAACCCTGCTGCTCGCCCTCTGGATTGGCCCGCGAATTTGGCGGATTGCCTCTGAAAATGGGCTCCTGACTATGGGAGACTATCTCACGTTGAGGTACGGACGATCCATCCGCGCGATGATCGCAGTTCTGCTATGGTTTGCCACTCTCACCATCGTTGCAAGCCAACTCATTGCCATGGCCGAAATTGTCGGAGTTGTAACCGATCAACCGCGATGGGTGGGAGCTCTAATCGGTGGCGCTTTGGTAATTATATATTTTAGCGTTGGTGGTCTTGTCGGATCGGCTTGGGTCAACCTCGTACAGTTGATCGTCCTCACACTCGGATTCGCGATCGCCCTCCCTTGGGCACTCTCTGGTGCTGGTGGTTGGGGTGCGGTCAAAGATGTGGGATTGGGTTCTTCAGACGATTACCTGAACTTCTGGCATGGAGGTTCTTCGGGATTGATCTATCTTGCACTTTTAGGCCCGGCGTTCATCATTTCACCAGGTTTAGTCCAAAAGGTCTACGGAGCCGTGAACGAGCGTGCGATCCGTGTAGGTCTAGTCGCAGCTGGTATCGGGCTCATGGTGTTTGCGTTCGCCCCGACATTGATCGGGATGATCGCTCGGGTGCATGCACCCGATCTTCTGAATCCTGAACGAGCTTTGCCGATCCTGCTCACGACTGGGTTGCCTCCGGCGGTTGGTATGCTGGGGTTAGCGGCTGTGTTTTCTGCTGAAGTCAGTTCAGCAGATGCGGGACTCTTTATGCTTTCAACCTCGCTGTCGAAGGACCTATATAAGGGATATTTGAGACCAGAGGCTTCTGATGCCCAAGTGCTGAGGGTTGCCCGATTAGGTGCGATCGTTGGCGGGCTTCTTGGAGTTCTGTTGGCGCTTCTTCTGGACTCCGTGATAAGCTCGCTCACGATTTTCTACTCGCTTCTTAGTGTGAGTTTATTCATCCCTGTAGCTGCCGGTCTGCATTCACGGCGAGCGGGGGAAATTGAAGCTTGGGCTGCTATTGGAACGGGTTTGGCAGCCCTGGCTGCGGTGCGACTTTTCGTCCCGGAAGGTGCACCACCCATCGTAGATGGAACGCTCATGGGGCTTGTGGTTTCGGCGTTCGCATTCACGATTGTTTTGGCGTTCAGAAACAAGAAAAGGAAGGGGATGATTTGACTGAAAACCTATTCCGACTGGACGGTAAATCGGCTGTTATCATAGGTGCCGGCGCAGGTATTGGTGAGGCAGTCGCCCGAGGGTGCGCTTATCAAGGTGCCCGGGTCGCCTGCGCGGATGTGAATCTTGAGGCAGTCCAAGAGACTGTAGCTCGGATAGAACAGAACGGAGGTGCTGCGAGCGCACATGAGTTGGATATCCTCAATCCGGAGGCGGTATCGGAAACGCTCGACGCGGCCACGGAATCTGGTGGCTCACTCGATATTGTCGTGTGCACACCAGGTGTGAATGTCCGTAAACCACTCCTTGAATACACTGAAGAAGATTTCGATCGCGTGGTGACGCTGAATCTCAGAGGCAACCTTAATGTGCTTCAAGCGGCGGGTCGTCGTATGGCTGACCAAGGGTCCGGCAGTATCATCCTCTTCTCGTCCATCCGTTCGATTGTGGTTGAGCCGGGACAAGGAATTTATGCTGCGACCAAGGCGGGTATTGTACAAATGGTTCGAGCACTTGCTGCTGAACTGGGACCCAGCGGTGTTCGAGTGAACGCCGTGGCTCCTGGAGTTGTTGATACCCCCCTCACAGCCCAGATCAAGGCTCATCCCGCTTGGTACGCTGCCTATGCCGCGCGGACGATCTTCAACCGTTGGGCGAGTTCGGAAGAGATGATTGGCCCGACCGTGTTCTTGGCATCTGATGCTGCCAGCTACGTAACGGGAACGGTTCTATTCGCCGACGGTGGATGGACGGCGGTAGATGGCCGATTCGAACCGGATCTCTGAGTAAAACGTATGCTCAAAGAGAACAAGCGGACCAAACAATGACCGAGATAAACCTCGCCGTCTTGCCAGGTGATGGCGTTGGACCAGAGGTGACACAGGCCGCGCTCGATGTGCTATCGGTTGTTACGGAGCGAAAAGGATATCGTGTTTTTTGGGAACAGTGGCCGATTGGTTGGGCCGCCATGGTTGATGGCGGCGAACCGCTCCCCGAAGAGACACTTAAGGCGTGTCTAGCCGTCGATGCGGTCCTGCTTGGTGCTGTGGGCGACCCCCGTGCCGATGGCCTTCCTCCTTCAGAACGACCCGTCGCAGGCCTGCTGCAACTCCGCCGTCACCTAGGCTGTTTTGCAAACCTGCGCCCCGTTCGTGTCAGTGATGGGCTTGCGCGTTATTCGGCAATACAGCCTGATCGGGCGTGCCAAACAGATTTGATGATTGTGCGTGAGTTAGCTGGAGGTTTGTACTACGGTGAGCCGAGAGGGCTTGATGAGGAAGTTGGTCGAGGGTGGAATACTCTTTCCTACGAGAGAGAGGAAATCCACCGGATCGCTACCGTCGCATTCGATTTGGCACGAGACCGGCGCGGTAAGGTGACCTCTATCGACAAAGCGAACGTGCTCGAGGTCTCACACTTGTGGCGAATCGTGGTTGAGGAAGTGGCGAGAGAGTACGCTGACGTGGAGTTGGAACACATGTTGGTTGATCGAGCAGCGATGGAGATCATTCTCTGTCCCGAGAGTTTTGACACAGTCCTGACCGATAATCTGTTTGGCGACATTCTGAGTGACGGTGCTGCTGCGCTTCTCGGCTCCCTTGGTCTGCAGGCGTCGGCGAGTATTGGTGGTTGCACAGATCTTTATGAGCCGGTGCATGGATCAGCCCCGGATATAGCGGGATCAGGGATAGCTAACCCAGCTGGGGCCATCCTTTCGGTTGCGATGATGCTCGAGTACACCTTCGGATTGAGAGCTGAAGCTAGAGCTATCGAACGGGCGCTAGATCGAGTTTATGTGACTGGCTGCCGGACGAGTGATTTAGAATCCTCAGAGGACGCAACCGAACCGATGGGGACTGGAGCATTTGCCGAATTGGTGATCGACCAGCTGGAAACGGAGCTCCAAGCACTTCTTGAACAAACTTGAGCCTCTTCGTAAGAGGATGTGCACTCTGAGTTGGAGTGATCATGATTATTGATGCTACTCGACTAAACCCTGGTAACATGGGGGGGTATCTTTGGGATCCGCATGAGTCTCTGGGGCCTAGCGAGCGGAGCGAGCTTCAACTCAAACGATTGAAGCAAACGCTCACCCGGGTCGAAGGTGAAGTACCTTTTTTCCGAGAGCTTTTCGACAATGAAGGTTTTCGTGCCACCGAGATGAAATCGCTCGAACAACTAGCTTCCCTCCCTTTTACTACGAAAGACGACCTACGCGAACATTACCCGTTCGGACTTCTTGCCGAACCCCTCGACCGGGTCATTCGCGTCCACGCATCGAGCGGTACAACGGGTAAGCCCACCGTGGTTGCTTATACTAAGGATGATGTCGATTTGTGGGCTGAACTAATGGCACGAACCCTTGCGGGAGGAGGGGTTGGTCCAAGCGATATTGTCCATAACGCCTACGGCTACGGACTCTTCACGGGCGGATTGGGAATTCACTATGGTGCGGAAAGAGTCAATGCGACGGTGGTCCCGATGTCTGGGGGAAATAGTGAACGCCAATTAAAACTGATGCGGGACTTTGGGAGTACCGTACTCTGCTGTACCCCGTCATACGCGCTCAGTCTTGCCGAACGTGCCGACTTTGCTGAGGTCGATATTCGATCTCTTCCCCTACGCGTAGGGTTTTTTGGTGCTGAACCCTGGTCCGAACGTATGAGAACGGCCATAGAGGAACGCTTGAGTATTAAGGCTCTTGATATCTACGGCTTATCTGAGGTCATCGGCCCGGGGGTCGCTGCCGAGTGTCTGGAGCGAGATGGCCTGCATGTGGCGGAAGATCATTTTATTCCAGAGATCATTGATCCTGACTCTGGAATCTCTCTGCCAGATGGTGAACTAGGGGAACTTGTGTTTACTAGCATTACGAAGCAGGCACTCCCTTTGATCCGATATCGAACGCGGGATCTCACACGGCTCAACCGTAAACCGTGTGCATGCGGCCGCACAACGGTTCGCATGGAGCGCGTTTTGGGTCGTAGTGACGATATGCTGATCGTTCGTGGAATTAACGTGTTTCCGTCACAAATCGAAACGATTGTTCTTGCCGTAGATGGTGCAGAGCCACATTACGAGATTGCTGTGGATCGAAATGAAAGGCACCTCGATGCACTTGAAGTTCGTGTGGAAGCCAGTCCCAGCGTATGGAAACATGCGGAACGGAGAGTTGAGTTGGAACGACAGCTCGATCAGAAGATCAGAAGCACGCTCGGTATCACAGTTACCGTTAGTGTAGTTGCCCCAAACGAAATTCCGAGAAGCGAGGGAAAGGCAGCTCGGGTTGTCGACAACCGTCGACTCTAAGGGGTTTTGTCTAGATTTAGACCGACGCTCCCGGACAATGAAAGGGGGAGAATATCCATATGAAGTTCGAAAGCATGTCTTTGGAGAAGGATGGTAATGTCGGACGGTTAACACTTGATCGACCGCATGTCCTGAACGCGATGAACTATCAGGCTGTGTTAGATCTCAACCAAGTTGTGGAGGCCGTGCGTGATGATAAAGATTTGCGAATCCTGGTGATTCGTGGAGCTGGGCGGGCGTTCTGCACCGGTATCGACCTCAAACAGCTTTCGGCAGGCGATACCCCCCTAGCGTATTACGAAGGGTGGGATCGTGCACTACGAACGCTCGAAGTGATGGACAAGTTTGTTCTATGTGGAATCCATGGATATGCGCTGGGTGGCGGACTGCAACTTGCTCTTGCCTCTGACATTAGAGTTGCTACAGAGGACGCAAAGCTGGGTCTCCCCGCGATTAACGAGAGCATCGTACCCGGTCTGTCAACGTTTCGTCTTCCGCGTTACATCGGGTGGGGTCGTGCGAAACGGATGGTCTTAACAGGTGAAAATGTGGATGGCCGTGAAGCTCATGCTATTGGACTTGTCGATTATGCAGTGTCAGCAGACGAATTAGACGAAGCGGTTGAAGAACGTGTTTCGGAACTGCTCCAGACCTGCTCAATGGGTGCGCGACACTCAAAAGTCCTGCTGGGTTTGTCAGCCGACATGCCGTGGGATGATTTCTTTACGGAGTACTTGAGGCGCCAGGAACTTTGTATCGCTTCTCGAGATCACGAAGAAGCGCGGTCAGCCTACCGTGATGGTCGGATACCAGTATGGGTATGACAACCGAGGCCTCACGATCGCCTAGCGATTGGCAGGGAGGTCGAGCGCTTCTCGATCGATAATGACCCCTCCCTTAATGACGAGTTCAATGTCCTGAGTATTTGAGATGTTTACTAGAGGGTCTGATCCAAGGAGGATAAGATCTGCGATTTTCCCTTCTTCGATCGATCCCAACTCACGCTCTTTACCTAGAAATACTGCTGCATTGAGCGTTCCAATCCTGATTGCATCAAGTGGAGATATGCCCCCATCGACCATGAGTTCGAGTTCTCGGTGGGACTGGGGGCCAGCGGATTGGTCAGAACCGAGAACAATCACACCATTTGCTGCATGAATCTTACGCAGGTTTTCCTGGGCTACCGGTGTCATCACTTTCATCCAGGTGGTCCAGGCACGGGCTGCGTATTCTTGCCGCACGGAGCCTTTTAGACGTTCGATTAGGCTAGGTTCGTACACAGCTCGGTAAAGAGGCTGATCCAAAAACTCCGGGTGCTCGACCAGTCGTGAATATCCCTCTCCGATTGTAAGCGTAGAGACCATTGGTGTTCTTGAGTTTGCCATAAGCTGTACAAACTCATCACTCACCGGTCCTTGGATTATAGGGTGTGCCAGTGTATTAAGCCCTGCCATAATCGCTTGGCGTGCGCGGAATTCGTGCGAAGTATGGACCGTCGTGCGGACGCCGTGAGCATTTAGATACGCCGCGGCTTGGGTCATAACATATGGATCAAGCAGAGGGATAAGAGGACGCGTCCCCCAACCATGCTCGTCGAACGTGAACTTGACGATGTCTGGGTTGTGCGCGAGGTGCGCATCCAAAAGTGGAATTGCTTCTGGCCATGAGTTGATTAGCGTGCCACTGAGGCTGCCGCCATGGCCTCCGGGTGCTGTTACCACACCTCCAGAGGCGAAAATCCTAGGGCTGAGGATCGTGCCTGCGCGCTCTCTCTCGCGAAAATCAAAGATGAAATCAGCATTGTTTCCCGCATCGTATACAGTCGTAATGCCACTGTACAAAAAACCATGTAGAGCGCGGCGACCCGTATTCCAGTCCGACCCATCAAGACCACGGCCCCCTGATAGGTGAATGTGCATATCCATTAAGCCAGGGAGCAGGACGCTTCTTTGTCCGTCGATGATTTTCGCGCCGTCCGGTACTTCAAATGAGGTTCGGGAGATGCGTGTAATTCTGTCACCTTGGATGAGTACCCAAGCTCCATCTATGGGCGGTCGCCCTGTTCCATCGATAAGCCTGACATCTTGAATTACAAGAAGATTCGGCTCCTGGGCCAAGATGTTTGGGGTCTGGATCCAGCATGTAACTATGAATGCCACAAGCAAACGGATGAACAGAGGCATTGGCACTCGACTACTAATCGCGGCAGGCATCAGCGAAACTCCTGGTGGTGGATTTCATTGCGAGAGGCGAGGCCGCGAGTTTGCTGGTGTGCACACATTTGGCCTTTAGAATCTGAGCCCCTTCATTGAGGTACGAGAATCTGTGAAACAAGCGCAAGATAAGAGCGACGCTATAGTGATCACCATGAAGTGCTCAGCTTGAAGAGTTCCTAGCCAGCCCTTGCTTCGGCGGCGGCGGCGCGCATGGCCTTCTTGCGTGCATTGGGATCTAGGAGTCGTTTCCGCAGACGAATGGCATCAGGCGTAATCTCAACCAACTCGTCATCATTGATGAACTCGAGTGTAAGCTCGAGTGTCAATTGTCTGGGTGGTTCCAGACGCACACCCTCATCTGCGCCCGCTGCTCTCATGTTCGTAAGTTTTTTTCCTTTACATACGTTGACTTCAAGATCGCCTGGCCGGATGTGCTCACCTACGATCATACCATTGTACACGTCTGTACCCGGTGTCACGAACATCGTAGCGCGTTCCTGCAAGTTGTATAGCGCGAATGCCACACTGGCACCTTCTCGGTCTGACACGAGCACGCCACGTTTGCGACTCTGAAGATTTCGGGCTCGTGGTCCGTATTCGAGAAACCGGTGGTGCAGCTGCCCTTCTCCTCGCGTGTCTGTTAGGAATTCGGATCGGTACCCGAATAAACCGCGAGCTGGGATCTTGAAATCTAGCCGAACTGGTCCTTGTTCCATCGGGCGCATGGATAGCACTTTGGCGCGACGGTTTCCCATTTTTTCCATCACGACTCCGACCATTTCTTGAGGCACTTCGATGACGACCTCTTCGTAAGGCTCTTGCATCTCTCCATCGGGTCCCTCGCGGAAGATCACACGAGGACGTGATACGGTGAACTCATAGCCTTCCCGACGCATTGTCTCCATCAAGATCGTAAGGTGGAGTTCGCCTCGTCCCGATACCGCGAATGTGTCGGGCGAATCCGTATCGTTTACGCGAAGTGCTACGTTGCGCTCAAGTTCTTCGAACAATCGGTCTCGAAGCTGTCGTGTAGTAACGTACTTGCCGGCTTTCCCTGCAAACGGCGAGTCGTTTACGCGAAAATCAACGGCAAGCGTTGGTCTTTCGACGGCGATACCGTGAAGTCGGTCTCGCTGGTTTGGGTCTGTTATGGTTTGGCCGATCTCGACATCTTCCAAGCCTGCTAGCGCTATGATGTCTCCTGCAGTCGCGGTCGGTACTTCTACGCGCTTAAGTCCATCAAATCCGTATATCTTGAGGACCTTCCTCGGGATAGCGTCATCTGCCGACACCTCGCCGGGATCGCCTAACGGTAGTAGGACAACGCGATCTCCATCCGCGATAGAGCCGCGTTCTATACGACCGATAGCAATCCGTCCCACGTAGCTCGAGTGATCAAGTGTTGACGTGAGCATCTGGAATGGCCCGTTGATATCGCCTTGTGGGGGAGGTATCGAAGTGAGGATGGTTTCGAAAAGAGGTGTCAGGTTGGTCGTAGGTTGGTTTGGCTCCAATGTTGCCCATCCGTCACGGCCACTCGCATACAAGAATGCAGCGTCTAGTTGTTCCTCTGTGGCATCGAGTTCGATAAACAGTTCTAAGACTTCATTGTAGACCTCGTCGGCTCGCTGGTCCGGTCGGTCCACCTTGTTGATCACCACGACCGGTAAGAGCCCCAGTTCGAGCGCCTTTCGCGTAACGAATCGTGTTTGGGGCATCGGGCCTTCGGCTGCATCGACGAGGAGAAGAACTCCATCGACCATTCGAAGAACCCGTTCGACCTCGCCTCCAAAGTCAGCGTGTCCCGGTGTATCCACGATGTTAATTTTGGTATCATCCCAGCGGACCGCTGTGTTCTTCGATAGGATTGTGATTCCGCGCTCGCGCTCGAGCGGATTGGAGTCCATTACGCGTTCGGCTACGGACTCGTGTGCGCCAAACGCGCCGGCTTGGCGCAACATGTGATCAATCAGGGTTGTTTTCCCGTGATCGACGTGCGCTATGATTGCGATGTTTCTAAGCTGAAGTGTCAATCAAGCCTCTTATGCAACTTTTCCTGGAATAGACTGGGCAGATCTTATATAGGTTAGCACCGTTCGCAAACCTATGAGTTCACATGCTGTCAGCATGCGTGAAGGTTGCCGACATTTGCGAGGTTGGGCCAGTATAGGCATCGTCAAAGTATCTGTAGGCTTCTGAGATTTATTTCGGCCAGGGAGGGCTCGTATGGGAAAGGCTGTCGCGACGCTCCTGATTATGGTGTTATTCGCATCGGCTTGTGGCGGTCCCACAGATCCTTATGCGGATCAGGTAGCGACACTCAGCGTCGTTCTTTCGGACCGTCCATCCACAAAACATGCGGCAGCAGACATGGATCCCTGGTCCTTTTTTATTCACCACAAGGTGTTCGGCCAAAACTACTTCCATGGTAGAATGACAGGTACGTACCGAATCGCCATTTCGAAGAACGGGCGTGATTGGGTTGAGCTTGGTGCGCCAACCATGGTCGATATGGAACTGCAAACGGAAGAAGAAGCTGAAGTTTTCCAGCTGCACTCGCCCACGGAAATTCCTTCGGGCACATATGCGTTTCTTCGACTTGTGAGCACTTCTGGAACCATAATGTTGGAGAGTGGTGCGGAGATTGACGGGGAAACGTTAACTGCTCCGGTGCCCCTCGCGTTGGGGGGAGGAGAGCTTGAGCTTGAGATGAGATTAGCTATGCCCTTTTTTGTCGCTCCTGGAAGTGACATGGCGCTTGCAATCGATTTCAACGCTGAGGGTTGGGTCTCCTCGGAGAACGTAGAGGTTGGCGAGGTCCCTGCTACGGATATTGAGGCTGCCATCTCCCTAACGCCGTACGATAGAGTTCCCACTTCTGTTATGCCTCGGATCGATAGAGAGGTTTAGTTCGCCCCTGGCGCGACTTCTTGGAATCGCTGGCTTAGCGATAGCATTCGTTTGGGTTTCGATTTGGGCTCGATTTCGCGATTTGGAGCCTGAGACGCCTACGGACCCCCCCGCCCTCAACGCCTGGGACTTTCTTGGTTGTCATGCGCTTGAAATTGGGAGTTGGGTTGGAACGGGTTCAACTGAAACTTCACCCATCATTCGATACTTGATGTTATTCCCCGACTCACTCGATGAGTATGGGCGGGAATACCCATCGTACCGGGCAACAACTATCGAGTCTGGGTCTGGGGAGAATGCAGATGGCATCTCAATTCGTTGGTTTACGCGCGCAGATACGCTTTGGTTCGTATGGTCGGACGACCTCGCCAGAGGTGGGGTGGCTTTGCGAGAACGAGGAGGTGAGTTCATGGGGCGGGCAGTTGCCGAGTTCCATTCGGACTCAGTCTCAGCCTTCCTGGAGGCCCAAGCGAATGCGTGGAAGGTGAATTGCTATACCCTTGAACCGGGCCGGCTTAGCCAAGTGAACCGCTAACTAGAGAAATGAGGGGTCGAAGCCTTCGAGTGTCTCTTCCTCATCTTCACGGACCAAAGCGAGGATGGCTCCTTGCGGAACCACGAGGTAGTTGGTGTCTTCGAACGTGATCTCGACCGCGGCCTTTCTGAAGAACAAGGCGTAGTCACCCGTCTGCGCCTGCATGGGCATGTAGCGAGGCTCGGTAGCCCCGATTTTCCACGGCTCATCGTCAAGTTCCGCAGGGGGGCCCACGGGTGTGCCTGGTCCAACGGCGACGACTGTCCCGGCCTGGACCGCCTGTTTATCGATGGCCGTTGGTGGAAGATATAGTCCCACGTTCGTCCGATCTTCACCTTCGATCGGTTCGATCAGCACACGATCACCGACTACGATCAATCTCTTTTCGGTCACAGAAAGTCCACACTAAAGATTAATTGGTGACGTGACGAGAGAACTTGGAGGAAACAGTCACGCATGGCGTTCAAGATAGCAAACGATATGGTTAGTCAGTACATCCGAACAGTACTTCCATAGATTGGTGTGCGGTCTAAACGATGTCTAGCCTGCCAACTTTACGGTGAAGTCCGTCCTCCTCTGTGCATGGCCCGCCAAGCAAGCGGTTGCCGGCCTTGGCCGATCTCATAATGATTATGGCTACTAACTAGACTGGCACCCTGAAGCCGCACGGGCCCAACGGTAATCATGCCGGCTTTATCGATGGATGACAGGGTCAGGAGAAGCAGAATGAAGCCCATATCTGTGAACGTGAACGGTGTCCAACATGAGGCGGACGTCGAACCGCGCACACTACTCGTGCATTTTCTTCGCGAACAAATCGGACTCACTGGGACGAACATTGGATGCGACACGTCGTCTTGCGGAGCGTGCACCGTTCTCATGAATGGTCGCTCAGTTAAAGCATGTACCGTCCTTGCGGTTCAGGCTAATGGTCAGAGCATTACCACAGTCGAGGGGCTCGCTGAAAATGGCGAATGGCATGCGGTTCAAAAGGCATTTCATGAAGCGCATGGCCTTCAGTGTGGTTTCTGTACACCCGGGATGATGATGGCGTCAGTCAGCTATCTGAAGGAAAACCCATCACCGAGTGAGGGTGAGGTTCGACTCGCACTGGAGGGAAACCTCTGCAGATGCACGGGCTACCACAACATTGTAAAAGCGGTGCTCATTGCGGCCGAAGAGATGGCCGATGCGTCTGCGGGCTGACGCTTTTTGTCGTACCCGGGTACATAGGGCTTTTTACTGCCCTAGCTAGAAATGTCTCACACCCGATAGACCGATAGAGGAGACCATAAGATGGCAACGGCCGAGAAATTCGTCGGCGGCGGAGTCCCCCGAAAAGAAGATCCGAAGCTTGTTACAGGACAAGCGACTTTTGTAGAGTCGATCACATTGCCGGATATGCTTCATGTGGCGGTTGCTCGAAGCCCTTTCGGTTCAGCTCAGATAAAAGATGTCGATCTGTCTGCTGCGAGGACGGCCCCCGGCGTGGTTGCTGCCTTCAGCGGTGAGGATCTGGCAGATGAGTGGGCCGCTGGGCTCCCCATGGCTTGGCCAGTAACTGAGGACATCCGGATTCCAGACCACTGGCCTGTCACAAAAGACGTAGCCCGTTACGTAGGCGATGCGGTGGCGGTTGTAGTGGCTACTAGCCCAAGTGCTGCCAAGGATGCAGTTGAACTCGTCAAAGTTGACTACGAGGTGCAAACGGCAGTCGTCGATATCCAGAGCGCCCTCGCCGACGATGCACCGCGTGTGCATGAATCGATAGAGAGCAACGAGTGCTATACGTGGACACACGCAAACGGTGATATCGATGCGGCGTTTGCTAAAGCAGACATCGTGATCACGGAAAACTATGTCCAACCGCGTCTGATCCCGAACGCGATGGAGCCGCGGGCAGTTGTGGTCCAACCGGTGCCCGCCGCGGGCGACTTTACGGTTTGGACAACAACACAGATTCCCCACGTAGCTAAAGTCCTATTCTCGCTTACGCTTGGGATTCCAGAGGCACAGATGCGCGTAATAGCGCCGGACGTAGGTGGCGGGTTTGGCTCCAAGCTCAACGTTTATGCGGAAGAAGTTCTTTGTATTGCGTTAGCGCGCCGTCTTGGACGGCCGATGAAGTGGGTAGCTGATCGTAGCGAGGGGTATCTGGCCACCATCCATGGGCGCGATCAACTGCAAGAGATTGAACTGGCCGCTACATCGGACGGAAAGATCCTTGGATATCGCGTGAAACTGCTAGCAAATATGGGTGCGTATTTGCAGCTTGTTGCGCCAGGAGTTCCGCTGCTAGGAGGCTTCTTGTATTGCGGAACGTATGGTGGAGAGGCTTATCACTTCGAGTGTACAGGTGTTTTCACTAACACTACGCCTGTAGACGCATACCGCGGTGCGGGTAGACCCGAGGCTACATACGCAATCGAACGGGCTATTGAAGCACTTGCCCTAGAGGTAGGGGTGGATGCGGTCGAAATTCGAAAGCGGAACTTTCTTCCGGCCGGAGAAAACGTCCCGAGCCCTGCCGGGCTCGCATTTGATTCTACTAATTACGAAGAAAACCTAGATAAAGCGCTTGAGATTTTGGACTATGAGGCTACCAAGGCTGAACAGGCGGATCGTCTCAGTCAGGGGTCGACCAAGCTGCTAGGAATTGGATTCTCGACATATGTTGAAATGTGTGGTCTGGCTCCATCTCAGGTTCTAGCGTCACTCAATTATGGTGCCGGTGGGTGGGACGCAGCCACGGTGCGCATGCTGCCAACGGGCCAGGCGGAAGTGGTGACCGGAAGCTCTCCGCACGGACAAGGGCACGTGACCTCATGGTCTCAAATCGCGGCTGACGCACTTGGGATTGACTATCAAAATGTGACTGTTCTACATGGGGACACGCATGTGGCACCACATGGGATGAACACCTACGGGAGCCGAAGTCTTTCGGTCGCTGGCGTGGCGGTTTATCAGGCCTGCAACCGCGTGGTTGATAAGGCGAAGACGTTGGCGGCACACGTGCTTGAGGTGTCGCCTGATGATCTGGAGTTCGAGGATGGAAAATTCTCGGTCAAAGGTGTTCCGGACCGTGTACAATCGATCCAGGAGATAGCCTATGCGGCTTGGACGGCACACAATCTTCCTGAGGGTACAGAGCCATGTCTTGAAGCACACTGTGTGTTTGACCCACCGAACTTCACGTTCCCGTTTGGTTCACATGTCTGTGTCGTTGAGGTTGATACAGAAACGGGGGCTGTTGAGCTCCTGAGGTACGTAGCTGTCGATGACTGCGGGACTATCATCAATCCTGTGATTGTTGAAGGGCAGGTTCATGGCGGTATCGTGCAGGGAGTAGCGGCAGCGTTATTCGAAGAGGCGACATACGCCGAAGATGGAACTCTCGAGACTTCTTCTATGATAAATTATCTCGTCCCATCGGCAGCTGAGTTTCCCTCGTTTGAACTCGACCGCACGGTTACGCCGAGTACATCGAATCCGATGGGGGTAAAAGGGATCGGCGAGGCAGGCACTATCGGTTCGACTCCGGCTGTCATCAACGCAATTGTCAATGCTCTCGGACACCTCGGAATCACTGACATCGCGATGCCGGCCAAGCCGGAACGTGTATGGCAGGCGATCCAAGACGCGAACGGAGACGCATCATGATCCCGGCAAAATTTGACTACGAGCGTCCTTCTTCCTTAAGTGAGGCGATCAGTCTGCTCTCAAGCGGTGGGCCCGATGCGCGACCAATCGCGGGAGGGCATTCACTCTTGCCACTCATGAGGCTTCGTCTTTCTCGACCTACGCTACTTGTGGATATCGGTGGGCTCGCCGACCTACGGTACGTGCGTGAGGACGGCGATCATTTGGCCATCGGTGCATTGGCGACACACGATGATCTGGCCCGTTCGTCAGAACTTTTGGATAGGTGTACTCTTATCCCATGTGTGGCCGAGCAGATTGGTGACCCGCAAGTTCGTCATCGAGGGACGATTGGCGGATCGGTAGCGCATGCTGATCCGGCATCGGATCTTCCGGCGGCATTAATGGCTCTGGATGCAGAGATCATTGCTCATGGTGCTGATGGCCCGCGAACTGTGCTCGCTACTGATTTCTTCCAGGGACCGTTCATGTCGGCCTTGGAGCCCAACGAGATCTTGACCGAAATCCGAGTCCCTGCGCGAGATGGATGGGGTAGTGCCTATCAGAAATTCCAGCGCCGAGCCCAGGATTGGGCCATCGTCGGTGTGACGGCACTCATCAAGTCTGGAGATGGGATAACGGGCGCAGCCATCGGGCTTACTAACATGGGCGGCACCCCACTCAGGGCAACGGCAGTTGAACAGGCACTGCTCGGCTCTACGGATCCGGACGGGGTCGCCGCTGCCGCAGCCAAGATTTCTGAGATCGGCACTCCACCGGCTGACGAAAACGCGAGCTCGGAATATCGGCTCCACTTGGCTGAGGTCCTGATCAAGAGAGCAGTTGCCGAAGCCCTGAGTTAGATGGATCCCTGATCGCCACGCTGAACACACGACGTCGATACGCCCGCTCAAGTAACACCCCAAGCATCAATGGTGGAGATGACAACCGGGCAACCGGACAAGCGATTCCTACTGCGAAACTAGCACTTGGTGGAGTCGTCTCTAGGCAGGCAGCATGGTAGACGTAAAAAGGAGATTCGACGGTGGTGCGTAATGACTACATCTTTGACTTTGATGCTCAGGCTTTCTGGAAAAAAAACGTCTTGTCAGCGCTCAAAGTCTATGGAGAGTTGATATGTCCTACGGTTTCTCTCGTAGGTTCGATTGCATCGGGGGCCGGATATAAGCAGGGAATCTCCACGGAATGAACGAAATCGCTTAGTGGAGGCAGACTGCAACTGGCCCAGATGGCTCTTCAACCCAGAAGCGTCTCAAAAAGATCCCAGGTAAGTCAGCCTTGAATGAGCAGTTGGCTAATTCTCCCGATTGCTTACTCTCGGAGTGACCGCCGCCCCTTCCCAAGCGGGATCGGCTGCACCTGTCCAAGTACCTGTCACCCGGTTGAACTGCAGACCGTGGATCCGTCCGAAAGCGCCACGGGTGGGGGTGGGCGAGATCTTGATTCCAAGGGCTTCGAACTTTTCGAGTGACGTAGAGGACCAACCATGATCCTCTCCGGCTTCTACAGAGAGTGCTCCGGAAAATTGTTCGGGGAACACACCTTGTTGGCGCGACATCTCGGGGTGAATACGAGGAGCCGCAAGTGCTTCAGGTAGTGACAGCCCATCATCGATTACCCGAGTCACGATTTGAACGACGGCCGAGATGATGCGTAAACCGCCAGCTGCTCCAAGGACTAACACAGGCTCGCCTTCCTGAAGTACCATAAAAGGTGTAATCCCCGAACGTGCCCGCTCTCCTGGCTCACTGAGTCCTAGGTACCCACCCAGCGTGACTGCGTAGAGGAACCCGAGCCCTGGTGTCGCAACTTTCGATCCCATTGACGGTCCGATGGTTTGGGTCACCGCGACCGCCATAGCATTCCGGTCCGCGACGGACAGGTGCGTCGTGTGATCCTGATCGGGTAATAGCGAGGAACCATAAGCTGAATTCCCATTACTAATTGTGGCGTGGGTTTGGTTTTGTCCTGGAGTTGAAGCTCTGGATGCGGGCTCTCGACTATCTGAGATCTCAGGGACGCGTATGCCGCGAGCCATCTGTCGTGCCCACTTTTTGGATGTGACACGGACCGCCGCCGAGTCGGAATCCGGTCGGTCGTACGCAGTGAAAGCACTCGCGATTGATTGGCCGATTACGGTTGCCCACGCCTCAGAACTCATACTATCGGGATCGAAGTTTTCAGCGATTTGGAGTGCAGCGATCGCGATCGATCCAGAGGCCGGGATGCCGGACCCCACTAACTCAAACCCGCGGTACGTACCATGAACGATGCGTGAGTCCATGGCCGTATACGCGTCGAGGGCTTCTTGAGTGACAAATCCTCCGTTGGCGGCCATGTCAGCCGCTATCTTGTCGGCAATGTTTCCCTTGTAGAATGCGTCTCGACCGCCGCGCGCAATCGCTTCAAGGGTATGAGACAGATCTGCCTGTACTAGAAGATCCCCAGCAGCATACGAGGAGCCATCCGCTTTCAGATAATAACGCCGCGTGCCTTCGAACTCGGCGATCTGTGTGCGAGATCCAGCTTGCCTCTGAGCTTCTCCAGGCAGTAGCCGAAATCCGTACCGAGCGTAGTCGATGGCTGGTGCCATGACTACCTCTAGCGGTAGCAATCCGTACTCGGAGTGAAGCCGCATTAGACCTGCGACCGAACCAGGCACACCGATCGTTTCGTATCCATGCCTGGCGGTCGGAGCACGGTTAGGGTCATAGCCCTGAGGAACAGTCGTCGTTCCGTCAATCCCGGTAATGTGGCCGTCAGGCGTTCGGATCAGAATCTGATTTCGACCGCCGATGCTATTCATGCTCGGCTCGACAACGCTGATCGCGAATGCGGCTGCTACCGCAGCATCGGCTGCGTTCCCACCTAACTCTAACACTCGCGCACCTGCTGCAGCTGCCAACGGTTGAGCTGCAACCACGACCCCCTGATCAGACCGTGCGATCTGTCCAGAACTTTGCCCCGTGGAGATGGCCGGAGACAGCAAGATGAACGCCGCCGCGATAGGGATCGCAAATGTCCATCTCGTGCGCAACTTCATCAATCCTCCGGGGCAAAAGTGAGGGTGTAAGGTCGTAGACAAGGCTGGACGCGGCCAGCAGGCTGACAAACCAGAGAGTAGAGCGAGACGCTATTGCGCTAACAAAAAGGTGCACCCGGCGTTTTATAGATCCCGGTGAAGCTTGCGAGTCGAGAGCACTCTGCCTATCGTTTAGCGAAATGGTTTAACTATATTGACAATCACCGTGTTTAGGTCCCAGAAACCCTCATTCGGTTTTCGGAAGGTCCTTTCTTAGAGGTTAAGACTTCGCAAGACGGGATCTGGAAAAATGGACTGGAAATGCCCAGCACACTCGCCTCCAATGCCATTGAAGTGGGGACCGAGCAGCAGATCTTCAATGCTGCGCTCAAGGTATTTTCACGTAAGGGAAAAGATGGCGCCCGTATGCAGGAGATTGCGGATTACGCCGGTATCAACCGAGCACTCCTGCATTATTATTTCCGTAGTAAAAGCAAGCTATACGAAGCGGTTTTTGCTCATGGATTCAAGCAGTTTATAGGTGGGCTCAGCCAATCTCTTCGGTCGGAGCGCTCGTTCGAAAGCTCTCTCCGCACTTTTGTCCATGGCTATATGGACTATCTCTGTGAGCATCAAGACATGGCCCGCTTAATGATCAACGAGTGTCTGTCCGGTGGACCAACCCTTGAGTCCTACCTGAGCGCCGCAATCGAGAAACGAGAAGAGTTTCCGGGTTTGTTGATGGAGGACCGGATCCGGCAAGCAATCGAGGCCGGCGAGATCCGGGAAGTTGATCCCCAACACACGATGTTAACGATCGTTTCGGCGTGTCTGTTTCCATTTATAGCGTTGCCCACCGTGCGTCTTTTCCATCCCGAAGCTGTTACCGACTTCGAGGAGTTCGTCAAGGAGCGCAAGCAGCACATTGTTGACTTGATTCTCTCTGGTTTGCGGATTCTGTAGGCCGACTGTGTCAAATCAAGTTGTGCGTCTAGTAGGGGTATTTGCGGTCGGGTCGTTTTTCGTCGGGTGCGCTTTTACGCCGCCACCGAATGCGCCGGGAACCATCCTTGAAATCCCTGTGGATTATGGGGTTAGTGTGGACACCGTCGATTACAACGCCCTGGACTGGTGGCGCACCTTCGATGACCCCACACTAAATACCCTTATCGACACTGCCCTTTTAGCCAACCTCGATCTTGCAGAAGCTGTAGGACGGCTTGAGGAGTTACGGCACCGCTATCGGATCGCGCGGTCTCCTCTTCTTCCATCGCTGAACGTAACCGGCGATGTAAATCGATCCGACACGCCGGGGAACACCGGCTTTGGAGGTAGCCTTGGAGGTGATGAGGAATCTCCCACGGACTCAATTGGTGGTTTCCCATTTAAGTTTCCGGATCGGTTCGCGTTTACGACGTACGCGGCGTCCCTTGGCTTTGCCTATGAGATCGACTTTTGGGGAAAGTTGCGGAACGAAAAGGGCGCCGCGATCCACGATTTTCTAGCGTCACGCGCTGATCTTGAGACTGTCCGATTGGCGGTGATTGGTTCGACGATATCGACGTATCTGGAGGTGGTCGCAACACGACGTCAATTGGCACTTTCCGAGGAAAACGTAGAGATCCTTCGCGAACGAGCGGAACTGACTGATGGGCGTTACCGGGCCGGTCTCGCAACCTCCTTTGAATTGTACACGATTCGTCAGCAGTACCGAAATGCCCAGGCTGATCTGCCAGGTGCCCGCACCGCGATTGCGGATGCGGAAGGCCGACTCGCGGTGATCCTCGGGCGGTACGCGGGAAATCTTGATGACCTTCTCCCTGCAGAACTCAATCCCGCTGTCGACACCGATCCCATATCAGCAGGTCTTCCCGTCAGTCTGCTGGCGGAGCGACCGGATGTGCTCGCCGCCTTCGAGCGTCTTGAGGCCGCCCGGCTACGGGTAGGGGCAAGACGTGCAGAGCTACTGCCTACAATATCGCTAAACGGTTCGGCGGGGTTCCAATCGAGCGACCTCGAGAACCTGTTTCGAGTCGATCAGTGGTTTGTCAATCTCTTAGGAGGATTGGTGTCTCCGCTGTTTCAAGGTGGACGAATCCGAGCCAATATCGGTGTGGCTGATGCCCAATACAATCAACTCATCGCCGCGTATGTCCGCACTGTGCTCACGGCATTTCGGGAAGTTCGCACGAGCTTGCTCCAGCTAGATAATGAGCGCGAACGGTATGCTCGTGTACTTGAAGAAGTTGAAGATGCACGTGCTTCGTTCGACTACCAGCTCCGACGCTATAGGCGCGGGGTAGGGGACTATCTGTCTTACCTGGACGCTCGACGGAACCTTATCGGAGCACGAACCACGCGAACACAGGTCGAACGCGGCGTAAGCGAAGCTCGACTGAGTGTTCACCGGGCGATCGGTGGCACTTGGATTGAAGGTCAGGCCGATATGAGTAAACCAGCGGAGAACCGCGATAACGGTTCCAGAGAATAAATGGAAAGACCGGATGGAAAATAAAGTGTGGGATCGAGCGGGATCGGATCTTAACCGGCCGGAAGACTTAGGCGGCACGAGGCGCCGTCTAAGTCTCACGCCGTGGCAGCAAGTGCTTTTGGTGCTTACGGTTGGCGTTGCAGGATTCTCAATCCTGTTCGGGTTTCGCCCCAAACCGGCTGAGCTAGAGCCTCCGCGCCCAATCCCCATGGTGACCACCACACCCACGAGAATCGGGGAAGGGGCAATTCAAGTGCGAGGGAGTGGCATCGTGCGCCCCAGTGCCGAAGTGACGATTGCTCCTCAAGTGGGGGGACGGGTCACGTGGGTCTCATCTGCCTTCGTATCCGGCGGACGTTTCGCTGGGGGTCAGGCACTCCTGCGTGTGGATCCCGTCGACTACGAGAACTCGGTCGAAGCAGCTTCAGCTGAGGTCGCCCAGCGAAGTGTAGATGTACTCACGGCGGACGAAGAAGTCGCGATCGCTCGCGACGAGTATCAACGACTCGCTCGCCGAGAGGGGTTTGATCCTAATCTTGATAGTGCAAGTGCTCTTTTACTTAGGAAGCCACAACTTCGGGCCGCCCAGGCCGCACTTCGGTCTGCGAACGCCCGGCTTGAGGATGCACGCTTAGCGCTCGAACGAACGTGGATCCGCGCCCCATTCGATGGCATCGTCCGTGATGAGACCGTCGATCTTGGCCAATTTGTGAGTCCGGGCCAGGTGCTCGGGAGCATGTATGGGACGGATGAGGTGGAGATCGTTGTCCCCCTTAGCGACAACAATGCTGCGCTCATTTCAAATCTGTGGCAGGCGCAACCTGGCGAAGAAGCAACACGTATTCCGGTCGAGATTAGATCGGACTATGGGGGCCATGAGTACGATTGGGTGGGGTACGTCGATCGGGCTGAGTCGGCGCTTGACGAACAGACCCGTACCGTCGACGTCGTGGTCCGCGTGCCTCGCCCATTCGAACCGACTCAAGCACAACCAGACCGGCCACCTCTCCTCATTGGAAGTTACGCCACCGCCGATATCGAAGGAACGAGCTTCGATCGGTTCGCTATCGTGCCGACTGAAGCCGTACGTGACGATGGAATGGTCTGGACGGTTGAGTCAGATACGATCCTCGTGATGAAGGCGATCGAGTTCGTCCAGGAAATTGAAGGCGAAGCGATCGTGTTGGGTCCTCTCGATGTGGGCACCCTAGTGATCGTGTCGGCGCTTCGATTTGTCACCAATGGGATGACGGTTCAAGTCGCCCAACCGCTGGAAATGACGCCAAATACCATGATACAGGGTCCAACCCAACCACTGGGACAGGAAATCAATGCAGATGATGAGCCTGCGGACGCTGGGGAAGACGTTACTGAATCTCGCGCACCGGAAGATACCCGTCGATGAAGCGGGCGATCACGTGGATGGTAAAGAACGGTGTGGCCGCCAACCTGCTCGCGTTGTTTATCGTCGTTGCAGGGCTTCTCAGTCTCTTAAACATCCGGCAAGAGGTCTTCCCGGAGTTTTCTCTGGATACGATCCAGGTCCGAGTCGAATACCCGGGAGCGTCTCCAGAAGAAGTCGAGCAAGCGATCGTCCAGCGAGTCGAAGACAGAATCGAAGGCATCAACGGGGTGCGGCGGGTTACAGCGTCTGCTTCCGAAAACGTTGGAGTAGTTCTAGTCGAACTGGCGCTTGGGACCGACGCCTCGCGCGCACTCGATGAAATCAAGGCTGAGATTGACCGGATAAATAGCTTTCCGGTGGACGCGGAGGAGCCCGAGGTTGTCGCCCTTACGGCACAGAGCCGGGGTATTGAGATCGCGATCTTCGGGGATGTTGCGGAGCGTACCCTCAAGGAAATCGCAAACCGCGTCAAAGACGATCTGACTACTCTTCCAGAAATTTCGTTGGTACGAGTGACTGGTGTACGGAATTACGAGATCTCGATCGAGGTTTCGAAAGCCGCCCTGAGAGCGTATCGGCTCACGTTGGATGAGATCACGACGGCCGTACGGCGTGGTAGCATGGATCTTCCCGGAGGGACTGTTGAGACCGATCGGGAGGAGATTCTAGTTCGCGTGCAGGGTCAGAATTACACGCGCGACGACTTCGGGGAGATCATCGTGCGTGCCAATCCGGACGGATCCATCCTCCGCCTCGCCGATTTGGCGACGATTCGCGATGACTTCGAGGATACGGATCTCATCACCGCTTTCAATGGCCAGCGCACCGCGTTTGTTCAGGTTCTTCGAGCAGGAGATGAGCGCGTTCTTGATATTGTGGCCGCGGTCGAGCGCTATCTGGATGAAGAACTTGCAATCACCCTGCCTCGCGGTGTCGAGTACCAGATTTGGGAGAACGAAGGGGAATACCTGCAGAGCCGGCTCTCGCTGTTGGTGAAGAACGGCCGACTAGGTCTCCTTTTAGTGCTTGTGGCGCTTGCAATTTTTCTTAATCTCAGACTCGCTTTTTGGACGGCGGTTGGGATCTTCCTGTCGTTTGCGGGTGTCTTTGCGATCATGACTTTGATGGGCGTCTCCATCAATATGATGTCGCTATTTGGGTTCATCCTGGCGATCGGAATTGTGGTAGATGACGCGATCGTTGTGGGCGAGAACATCTTCACGCAACGTCAGAAGGGGAGATCCGCTCATCAGTCGGCCATAAGGGGAACACTTCGCGTATCAGTACCAGTGACCTTCGCGGTGCTTACAACCGTGGCAGCATTCACTCCACTCCTCTTCATACCAGGCACCATCGGGAAGTTTCTGAATGTAATTCCGATCATCGTGATTTCCGTATTGTTGCTGTCACTTGTTGAGGCTCTCTTCATCCTTCCGTTCCACCTGTCTCACCTCCCCGCGCCGGGTACGGAGAACAAGGCGGGAATCCTTGGGCCCATTTATCGACTCCAAGACACGGTTCAACGTTGGTTGCAATGGTTCATTGATGGCCCGCTTGATCGCGGAGTGAAATTTGCGGTGCGGCGCTGGGGCCTAGTCTTGATGGGGACGGTTACGGTGTTTTTGCTGGTGTCTGGACTGGTTGCCGGACGGTACATCCGCTTCAGCTTGCTCCCAGATATTGAGGGCCAGGAGGTGATCGCTTACGTCGAGATGCCCGAAGGTACGACGAGTGAGCGGACTCAAGAGGTGGCAGAACACATCCAACGAAAGGGATACGCTGCTGCCACAGCACTTGAACAGACGCTCCCCGATGATCACGGGCCGATAATCCAGGCAGTCTTCTTAAGCGTGGGTGACAGACCTTCGATGGCCGGAGGGCCAGGTCTCTCTGCGAACGTCGCTTTTGTGCGGTCGAACATCGCTGAGATTTCTTTCCGGCTCACCGATCCAGAGGTGCGGGATCTTGCCGCGGTAGAGCTAGAACGGGCTTGGCGTGACAGCGTCGGTGTGGTGATGGAAGCCCGCACACTAACTTTCTCTTCGCAACTCCTAGAGTTGGGTGCACCAATTCAGGTCGAACTCTCACACCCTGACGCTGTGGGTCTGAACGCGGCGGTTCCGGCGCTGAAAGACCGGCTAACGCGTGTTGCGGGTGTGATCGACGTACGTGACGACCAAGGTGAAGGGAAACGCGAATTGGAGCTCAGGCTGAAGCCAGCAGCTCGCTCACTCGGGATTACGCTGGATGACCTGGCGCGACAAGTCCGAGGCGCTTTTTTCGGTAATGAGGCTATGCGACTGCAACGAGGCCGTGATGAGCTTCGTGTGTATGTTCGTTTGCCTAAGGCCGAGCGCAATGCACTCTCGGATTTGCAGGATTACAGGATTCGTGGAGCCGGTGGAGGTGAGGTGCCGCTCTCGAATGTTGCCGACCTCTCGTTCGGCACTGGATCGACCACGATCAACCGGATCGGGGGACGGCGCATCGCTACGGTTACCGCAGATGTGGACCGGGCCGTCATCACAGGACAGGAGGTCAATACAAAGATTATCGATGAAATCCTGCCCGATCTTGAGAAACAGTTTACAGGTCTCAGATATACGTTTGGTGGTGAGCAGCGCGAACAGGCGATTGCGCTAGATGGCCTCGCCCGAGGTTTCAGCATGGCTCTATTGGCGATCTATGCGTTGTTGGCGATCCCATTCCGCTCGTATGTGCAGCCACTCATCATCATGGCCACGATCCCACTTGGATTTATCGGCGCGGCATTGGGCCACCTGGTTATGGGACTTGATCTTGGGATGTTGTCAATGTTTGGGATGGTCGGTTTGTCGGGAGTCGTTGTGAATGACTCTCTTGTGCTTATTGACTTTGTGAACGAACGCTACCGCTCTGGCTTACCAATGCATGAAGCGATTGTGGAAGCCGCCAAATTGCGATTCCGTCCAATTTTATTGACCTCCATAACTACGTTCGTCGGAGTATTCCCAATTATCATCGAACGGAGCATTCAAGCGCAGTTTCTTGTCCCCATGGCCGTGAGTCTCGGGTTCGGGATCCTCGTTGCGACTCCGATCCTCATGCTGGTCGTTCCGGCGTTGGGTATGATGAACCACCTAGCTTCGCGAAAGGTGAGGACATTCATGGAACGACGACGTCCGGTCGACGCGGACTTGGGTTGGACGGGAGGGGATCTAGCAGGGTAGCCTTTCATACGTTTGCATTGTGTGGCTCGTTTAGGGGGCTTATCGGTTGCGAATGCGGGTGCACGCAGAAAGATCATCCCCAGGTGTACTAGCGGATTGTGGCAGTCGGTCTTCCAACGTATGGAATACGATCTTCGTCCAGTCTCGTGCAGTCAGGTCTAGGGAAAACCGCGGTTTACTCACAACCTCAACCGCCCAAACCCCATTGCCTTCGGGTTCCACGAAGACTGCCACCGCCTCACCCTGATCAGAGCCGAGGCCCATCTCTTCCGGAGCTTCAATTTTAAGCTCGTAGCTTCGCGCGAGCAGAAATCCGTTCTCATAATTCGTATCGTCAACCACTAGGCCTACCCAAGGCAATGCCTCGTCCAGCATCGACCAAAGCGTGTCGTAGTGTGCACGGTAACAACGCGCCATGCCGGTGCCTCGCGAAGCAAGTGCACTTCTACTCGTCAGGCATGCGGTGGCGTTAACCCCTATAAATAGGAGGCTGCCAACTACAGTCGCAGACCTCGTCAGTCGTTTTGACCATGGCATTAATCGTGTCCCAACCACACTGTTTTGACGTTCACGAATTCCCTGAGAGCATGCGGCCCGAGTTCGCGTCCGTAACCTGATTTCTTGACGCCGCCAAACGGAATGCGTGGGTCGGAGGCGGACATTCCATTAATAAATACTCCTCCGGCGATGAGGTTTTTAACTGCTTGTTCCCGTTCTTTTTCGATGTTCGTCCAGATCGCCGCCGACAAGCCGTACTCGGTCGCGTTTCCGAGTTCAATGGCTTCGTCGAGGTTCTGAACGCGAAAGACCGTCGCGACTGGACCAAAGAGTTCATCATGACTCGCCGGACAGTCATCTGGGATGTCAGTCAGGACCGTAGGTTGGTAGTACCATCCTTTTCGGTTAGGGATCTTACCACCGACTGCAATACGTGCCCCGGCCTTAATGGATGTCTCCACTTGCTCTGCCAGATGATCTCGGAGGTCGCGCCGAGCCAAGGGTCCGATCTGTACGTTGGGGTCTGCAGGATCTCCAACCCGAAGTGCGGTCACTTTCTCAATCAGTCGGGCTTCAAACTCGTCTGCGATCGACTCTTCCACTATCAACCGTTTGGCCGCAATACACGACTGCCCGTTGTTCCACATCCGGGCATCAACTGCCGTACTCACGGCGGTCTCGAGGTTGGCGCTCTCCATGACAATGAAGGGGTCGCTGCCACCTAGTTCAAGTACGGTCGTTTTGATCCGGCGTGCTGCTTCTGCAGCAACAGCTGAGCCTGCCCTGACTGACCCGGTGAGTGAGACCCCTTGTACGATCGGGTTGTCGAGGATTTGAGGGATGTCTTCGATCTCTGCAAATACGTTTTGAAAGGTTCCCTCTGGAAATCTAGCTCGTGCGAATAAACCTTCAATTGCTACTGCACACTGTGGGACATTGGGTGCGTGCTTGAGGAGGATTACGTTTCCTGCCAGTAGTGCTGGGGCTGCGCACCGAATCACTTGCCAGAACGGGAAGTTCCAGGGCATGATGGCCAATATTGCCCCGAGGGGTTGGTATTCGACCCAGCATTTCGAGCCATTTGAGTCAAACTCCTGCGGCTCAAGATGAGCGGCTCCCTCTTCAGCGTAGAAGCGACATACCCAAGCACATTTCTCAGCCTCGGCCACCGCACTGGCGATCGGTTTTCCCATCTCCCGAGTCATGAGTTTCGCAAATGCATGCTTTCCGTTCTCGATCAGAGTGGCGAGCTGCAAGAGCCGGTCTGCTCGTTCCTCCATTGAAAGATGACGCCATGTTTCGAAACCTGCCTGTGCGCGGTCGAGCACATTTTCGATGTCGGCGCCATCCAGCGCTTCAAATTCTGTCAGCTTTTCTTCGGTTGTGGGATCTATCGTTTCGAACGGCATCTACAGTGCTCCTTGTCGTTCAGGTTGGGTTT
Source organism: uncultured Gemmatimonadota bacterium (assembly GCA_964480515.1). Taxonomy (GTDB): domain Bacteria; phylum Gemmatimonadota; class Gemmatimonadetes; order Palauibacterales; family Palauibacteraceae; genus Palauibacter. The sequence goes on along the minus strand of CAYZOT010000001.1, from coordinate 37,442 downwards.
TAAATGATAACAAAATCGTCCCGCCCTAACCGGTCAGCCGCAAGGGCCAAAGCCAGACGGTTGTATGCTCAAACAGCTAGCCGATCGTTACGATGGCGGATCTGCTTGAACTCGAGTGTTACTTTGCAAAGGTGAGAGGGTTGCCCGACTCTCACTGACTGGTGTAGTTAAGTGCCGGTGACCCAGCCGTAGAACTGAAACTTTATACTAGGATGCCTGAAGATAGTGAGCGAACAAATTCGTTGGGCAAAGGTAATCGACCACACTCGATGCATCGGATGCCATGCGTGTACTACCGCATGCAAGTCGGAAAATGAAGTGCCCTTGGGAGTTACTAGAACCTACGTGAAGTATGCAGACGTTGGTACATTCCCTGCTGTGCGCCGAGCGTTCCAGGTAACGCGCTGCAACCAGTGTGATGACGCACCGTGTACCACCGCATGCCCCACGCGTGCCATGTTTCGCCGCCCTGACGGGATCGTGGATTTTGACAAGTCAATCTGCATCGGCTGCAAAGCTTGTATAGCCGCCTGCCCCTACGATGCCATCTTTATCAATCCTGATGATCACTCAGCCGAGAAGTGCAATTTTTGTGCGCACCGAATTGATGTAGGCCTGGAGCCGGCGTGCGTGACGGTATGTCCTACAGAAGCGATCCTGATCGGCGATCTTGCGGATCCGACATCGAAGGTGTCTCAGATCGTTGGCCGTGAACCGGTCAGTGTTCGCCGTCCAGAGAAGGGAACGAACCCGAAGCTCTTTTATTCTGGTGCTCATCAGGCGACGCTTGATCCACTGGCTGCAATACGACCCGACGGTGGTCTTTACATGTGGAGCGAACAACCAAGTGGAGCGGGAGAGGTTGGAGCGGGGTACCCTGACGGTGGCCGGAGTCGTGCGGCTGGCGGAAATTCTTCGGCCGCAGCTGTTCTGTCGTACGATGTCTCGCACCGAGCGCCGTGGGATTGGCGTGTCAGCCTTTATACGCTGACTAAGGGGATTAGTGCGGGTGTGTACTTGGCTGCACTCCTACTCTGCCTACTCGGTGTACTGTCTTGGCAGAGTTCGGTTTGGTTGGGAGGTGTGCCTTTGCTGGCCTTGGGTGGATTGGCGATTACGGGGGCACTCTTAATATGGGACCTAGAACACCCCAATAGATTCTACTTCATCTTTACCCATGCACACTTTAAGAGTTGGTTAGTTAGAGGGGCCTTCGTGATTGCTGCCTATGGGCTCGCCCTTCTGGCCCACGCCGTGGCTGGTTTGGTGGGAGGACTACAAGGGGTATCGGCCACGCGATGGTTAGCGTGGGTGACAGCACCCCTAGCCGCTTTCACTGCGATTTATACGGCGTATTTATTCGCTCAGGCCAAGGCGCGCGATCTATGGCAAAGTCCTCTCCTACCTCCGCACCTTTTGGTACAAGCGTTGCTCGCTGGAGGTGCCATCCTTCTTCTCATCTCTCCTGCGGGAGGTGTGGAGAGTAGCCACGTCAGGGCGCTTGTTTGGGTCACGGCTGCAGTCCACATGTTGCTTGTATTGGGAGAGGTAACGCTTACCCATGCGACGGCGCACGCTAAGCTTGCTACACGTCAGATGGTAGTGGGTCGCTTCGCGCCGTGGTTTTGGATCGGTGCTTTGAGCATGGCGACCACAGTGGTGATTTGTATGCTTGGAATAGTAGGCCCATGGGTTGATCCCATTATTGCAGGAGCCGTGCTGCTCGGTTTGTTTGCCCACGAGCACGCATACGTTCAGGCAGGCCAGTCGGTGCCGCTCGCATGAGCACTCACGAGAGGCCCCCGCCTCGAGGCAACGATTCAAGTTTGCCAACCGAGAAAGAGCTGCGCAGGAAGACTGAAAACGGTTCAGGTCGATATAAAGACTACGTTCCCGCCCTCGAGCGACTTGAAGAGCGAGTGAGCGCTGCCCGAGAGCAGACCGAGTCGCGCGGTGAGACCTTCTATCCCGGCCCGAGCCGAACTCACCTTGCTGCGTTCCCGCCAAGAGAGCGCTGGGACCACTGGGTCGAGCTCGATTCTAAGGCATGGCCGGAGCGCAAAGAACGTCAGTACATGCTGGTGCCTACAACATGCTTCAACTGCGAGTCGGCGTGCGGCCTGTTGGCGTACGTTGATAAGGACACCCTTGAAGTCCGGAAGTTTGAAGGTAACCCGGAGCACCCTGGTTCTCGTGGACGAAACTGTGCTAAGGGGCCAGCCACACTCAATCAGATAGAAGACCCCGACCGCGTGCTCTACCCGCTCAAGCGTGCGGGAGCACGAGGGGAAGGGAAGTGGGTACGAGTATCATGGGAAGAAGTCCTAGACGACATCTCGCTACGTATTCGCACGGCCCTTGAAGAAGGGCGGAATCGTGAGATCATGTATCATGTGGGCCGTCCCGGTGAGGATGGCTTTACTGAACGCCTAATCGCGGCTTGGGGGGTGGACGGCTACAACTCACACACCAACATCTGCTCATCTGCAGCTCGCGCAGGCTATCAGTTCTGGTTGGGTATGGATCGGCCGAGTCCAGACCACGCCCACGCGAATGTTATCCTCCTCATCAGTTCGCACCTCGAGTCGGGTCACTACTTTAATCCACATGCCCAACGTGTGATCGAGGGGGTGAAGAATGGTGCGAAGCTTATCGTGTTCGACACCAGACTATCGAACACCGCCACACACGCAGATCACTGGCTTCCAACGCAACCCGGATCAGAGGCTGCGGTTCTGCTGGCGATTGCAAACTATCTAATTCAAAGCGATAGCTATGATAGCGAGTTCGTCCGGCGTTGGTTCAACTGGGAGCAATACCTTTCCGCTGAAAAACCTGAATTGCCGGGAAGCTTTGAGGCGTTTGAGGCCGTGCTCAAAGAACTCTATGCCGAGTGCACGTTTGAGTGGGCAGAAGAAGAATCCGGGATTGGTGCTGAGCAACTACGGGAAGTCGCTGAGCTCATAGCTGGTGCTGGCTCAAAGCTCTCGACCCACACTTGGCGAAGCGCAGCATCAGGGAACGAAGGTGGTTGGCAGGTTGCGCGCGCCCTGTTTTTCCTGAACGCGCTCACGGGTTCTGTAGCCACGCCTGGCGGTACGTACCCGAGCGCTTGGAACAAATTCGTGCCTAAGCCTATTCGTTTGCCGCGACACCCTGAGCATTGGAATGACCTCACATGGCCGGAGGAATATCCGCTCACTATGTACGAAGTCTCTTTCTTGTTGCCGCATTTGCTTAAGGAGGGAAGAGGAAAGCTCGATGTTTACTTTACTCGGGTCTATAACCCGGTTTGGACCAATCCCGACGGTTTTACATGGATTGAAGCACTAACGGATGAAGACAAGATCGGACTACACGTCGCGCTAACGCCGACCTGGAACGAATCTGCCTACTTCGCCGACTATGTCTTGCCCATGGGACATGGTCCCGAGCGCCACGACATTCACTCCTATGAGACACACGACGGTCAGTGGATCGGCTTCCGACAACCAGTCCTTCGAACTGCTCGGCAACGCTTAGGTGAGCAAGTAGCTGACACTCGTCATACGAATCCTGGTGAGGTATGGGAAGAGAATGAGTTTTGGCTTGAGTTGTCATGGAGAATAGATCCCGATGGATCCTTAGGGATACGTCCATTTGTCGAGTCTGAAACGAACCCCGGCGAGCGGATGACAGTCGATGAATATTACGAGTGGATGTTTGATAATTCGATTCCAGGACTGCCAGAAACCGCCTCAGAACATGACCTTACTCCAATCGAGTATATGCGTAAGTTCGGTGCGTTTGAGGTGGCTCGCGATATAGGACCGGTGTACGAAACCGAGGTTGGGGAAGAGGAATTAAATGATATCACGGAGGATGAATTTGGCCGCGTGTACACACGAGCACCCAAACCCAGTCTTCTGAACCTCGCGCCTACGGGCACCCCCGATTCTGACGACGAAGGCCGAAGACCTGTTGGGGTCCGAATGGATGAGAAAATCCTGAAAGGGTTTCCGACGCCGAGTGGAAAACTTGAGTTCTACTCGCCAACGCTCGTTCGTTGGGGTTGGCCCGAATATGCACTCCCAACCTATATCCGAAGCCATGTTCACCCGAAGGTGATGGACCCAGACCAGATGTGTTTGATCTCTACGTTTCGGCTTCCGGTCCAGATCCATACCCGGTCGGCAAACTCAAAATGGCTCGATGAGATTGCCCACACGAACCCGCTGTGGTTGAGTACACGTGACGCAGAACGCATGGGGCTCAAAAATGGAGATCTTGTCCGGGTCGAGACTGAGGTAGGCTATTTTGTCGTGAAGGCTTGGGTTACAGAAGGGATCAAGCCGGGGGTTGTTGCGTGTAGCCACCACATGGGTCGGTGGAAGCTCTCAGATGGTGTAGTCCACGAGTCTGAAGTCGGCGTCGGTGAGCGCGCTGAACAAATGGGGCAACGACAGCTCATGGCTACCGTGGGCATTGATCATAAAAAGGACCAATGGAAACTTCGACAGAAGCGAGGTGCTTCGGCATACGAGACGGATGACCCGGACACGTCGCGCATTTGGTGGACGGATGTGGGGGTCCATCAGAACCTCACGTTCCCCGTACACCCAGATCCCATTTCGGGTATGCACTGCTGGCACCAGGCGGTGCGCGTAAAAAAAGCCTCAAGTCGAGATCGCTACGGCGATATCTATGTCGATACGGAAAAGTCACACGAAGTCTACCGATCTTGGCTTCGTAAGAGCCGAAGCGCAGTTGATCATTCACCGGATGGTACTCGGCGCCCACACTGGCTTATTCGACCATTGAAGCCGACGGATGATGCATACAAACTGCCTAGCCAGAGCTAGATGGAACTATTCCGGGCTCTTGGCTCCTTGCTTGAGGCTCCATGTCCTAAGAACAAGCTCATCGGTGACGTTCTTGAATTCGGGACGGTTCCTGATGAGCCGACTTATAGCGATCTTTTTCTCTTTCAACTCTATCCTTACGCGTCTGTGTTTCTTGGCGACGAAGGTAGGATTGGCGGGGAAGCGCAGGATCGTGTGGCTGGGTTTTGGCGGGCCATGCAATCCGACCCTCCCAAGGAGCCGGATCACCTCGCCACGTTGCTTGCAGCTTACAGCCAGTTAATCGATGCTGACGAAACCGCTGAAGGTGCGAAAGACTCTATAGCTTGGCGCAGGGTACGTCATGCCTGTTTGTGGGAACACCTTTTATCTTGGGTTCTCCCTTTCTTAACCAAGCTCCGCCAAATTGCACCGCCGTTCTACTGCGCCTGGGCAGATACGCTCGAGGCTGCCCTAGCGAAGGAATCGGCTCTGCTAGGGCCCCCAGAACGGACACCACTCGCACTTCGGGAGGCGAAGACACTTCCTGATCCGCGCACTAACGATGCGGTGAGCTTCTTAGCGGGTCTCCTTTGCCCGGTCCGGAGCGGTTTAGTTCTGACTCGCGCAGATCTGGCTCGGGCGGCTCGAGACTTGGGGCTCGGACTCCGAGTTGGTGAACGTGCGTATATCCTCAAAGCGATGATGTCTCAAGGGCCCGGAGAAACGCTTGACTGGTTAGCTAGTGAGGCTCGGGATTGGGAGCGACTTCACGATCAATCAAGCGCCATCGCGCCAGAAGTGGCCGATTTTTGGGTTCGACGCGCTCGTAACACGTGCGAACTCCTCGGGGAACTCCGAACAGAAGTCTTGGATAAGCGAGATGTGGTACCGGTGGGAGCACTCCCGAACTGAGGTTATGATCATGTCTGAGGAACAGTTTAAGCCACCGATCAATCCGAATCGATTTCGTGCAGTTGCTCTACTAGCCCTCGTCATCGGAATCAGTCTTACCTTTCTTTATATGGTGCGTCCGTTCGCAGTCGCTCTTTTTCTCGGCGCGATATTCAGTGGTATGCTCCAACCTGCTTTCCGGCGAATTCTATCGTGGTGCAGGGGTAGAAGGGGGATCGCTTCATTGGCGACCTTGGTCTTTTTCGTTTTCTTGCTGCTGGGACCAGCGGCAATCTTCTTGGGGATTGTGGCGAATCAGGCCCTTGACGTTACACAGTCAGCGGGTCCCTGGATCCAAAGTGTACAACAGGAGTTGGATGAGCCGGGCGTCCTTGACAGGTTGATTGATCAGCTTCCTTTCGCCGACACTGTCCGACCTTACCGCGATCAGATCCCAGAAAAAGCCAGCGAACTCGCCAGCTCACTCGGTCGATGGGTTGTTCAAGGGCTCGCCGATATTACGAGAGGGACTGTAGCCGTAATTTTTATGCTATTAGTGATGTTGTATGCGATGTTTTTCTTCGTAAAGGATGGGAAACAGATATTGCACACGATACTGTGCTATCTACCACTTGCCGATGAAGCCAAGCAACGAATGCTTGAAAGGTTTGTATCGGTAACACGTGCTACAGTGAAGGGGACATTCCTCATTGGAATTGTACAGGGTGGACTCGCAGGGATCGCGTTCGCAATTGGCGGTATCCCGTCCGCTGCATTCTGGGGCACCGTCATGGCTGTTTTGTCGATTGTTCCAGGAGTTGGTTCGGCGCTGGTGTGGCTGCCCGCCGTGATTTACTTGTTTGTGATAGATCGGACCGGTGCGGGGATCGGTTTGCTGGTCTGGTGTGGTGGAGTTGTGAGTCTCGCAGATAACCTGATGCGGCCGTGGCTAGTGGGTCGAGATACAAAGATGCCGGACCTGATGATTCTACTCGGAACATTGGGTGGACTATTCGCTTTTGGCACCGCGGGTATTTTGATAGGCCCAATTGTGGCGGCGTTGTTCATGACTGTTTGGGAGATCTACGGGGAGTTCTTCGAGGACATACTCCCCGAGCGTCCCTCTACATGAGAGGAGTGTTTGTCACGTGCTGAATCAGCTACGTGACGTTGGTGGCGCCCTCTCAAAGGTGACTGAGCGTTGGGTGCCTGACGCCTGGGTCATCTTGATGTCATTGACTGTTGTGGCACTCATCTTGGCCATCGTGGGTGGTGGCGCATCGCCCGAAGAGGCGGTCTTAGCATGGGGTTCGGGCGTCTGGACCTTGCTTGAACTAGCGATGCAGTTCTCTATCGCGATGGTAGCTGCACACGCCTGTGCCTCCTCTCCACCGATTTACCGAGTTCTTGACCGGCTAGCCGGTCTCCCTGATCCAGAGAAACCAGCGGGAGCGGTTGCGCTCACTGCAATGTTTTCCATGCTTGCTGGATATCTCAACTGGGCGTTTGGCCTTGTTGGGTCCGCTCTCTTCGTCCCCTTCATCCTCAAACGCAATCCAAAGGCGGATGTGCGGTTGGTAGTTGCCGCGGCCTATATGGGAATTGGGACCGTATGGCAAAGTGGTTTCTCTAGTTCTGCGCCACTGATCTTGGCTACCCCTGGCAACCCTTTATTGGAGCCGGGTACTGGAGATCCGATCGTAAGCCGGCTTTATCCTGTTACGGAGACGCTTTTCAACCCATTCAACATCTCGTATGCCCTAGTTATGCTTGGAACGGGTTTACTTGCCGCAACGATCCTCCATCCTCGCCGAGAGGTAGTTACTCTGACCACGGAAGAGGTTGATGAGATCCTTCCCGAACCCCCTGTCAAACCGGAGCGTCCAGCAACACCCGCTCATCGCATAGACGCATTCCCGGGATGGGTGATTCTTGCCGCCGGATTATTTGCGTATCCGCTGGTGCACTCAATTATGACTAAAGGTTTCGGGGCGAGTTGGACCATTAACGCTTACAACACGGTGTTCCTCATATTCGCACTCGTTCTTCACGGAAGACCAATGTCGTTCCTCCGAGCCTGTCGCGAAGGGGTTAGATCGGCCTGGGGCATCATCATCCAGTTCCCGTTCTACGCAGGAATATTCGGTGTGATCCAGAATACAAATTTAGGAGTATGGCTAGGTGACAGGTTCGCCGAGGTGGCTTCAACACGTCTCTTTCCACTCGTAGTCTACGTCTATTCTGGGATCATGAGCCTTTTTATACCTTCTGCCGGCTCAAAGTGGATGATCGAAGCGCCCTACGTGGTGCCTGCAGGTGAATCGCTGGATGTGTCTGTCATCACTACCCTACTTGCCTACGCGTACGGGGATTCCGCGTTTAATCTTATCCATCCGTTTTGGGCTCTTCCGGTTCTTGCTATTACGCGCCGCCGTTTTGGGGAAATCTTTGGCTATGCATTCCTTTTCTGGATCATCAGCGTCATTGTTGGCGTTGGGGCCATGTTAGTGATCCCAACGAGTTGGTAATGCTGTAAAAAAGTTTTAATCGTGGGGTGGGCGACTGGAGCGACAGAGATAGGCAGTGGATTTTAACCTGTAGATAGCTCTGAACCACGAGAATGTCTTCTCCCAGCTCTTGCAGGGAACGAGCCAGGTTGAACATGAAAGAATCGTAGTTGTCGATTAGAACGATCATGTGACCTGATCCGAGTGATTCTTGATCCCAATGCCTGTACATACGACTACGACATGATACGTTTTTCCAAGAGTCCAATCTGTGCGCGGGAGCTAATCTACGATATGGCCATCATCCGAACATTGTTTGCTGGAATTAGGTTTCTTACGGCCTTGGTCATTATAGCCGTTATTGGCTGGTTGTTTCGAGATGAAATTTCCGGATTTTTAAGTACTCGGGGTGGCGATAACATAGTGATGGATGAACCGAGCGAAGAACTTGCGACGAATGTTGAGGAGACGCTGCGCAAATTAATGGTTGGCGAGGGAGACTCTGAGATTCGGTTCACAGAGACTGCGCTTCAGAGCTATCTACAGTACCGAATTGGCGCACGGTTTTCGCCGGCTCTGGATGATTTGGCAATTGATCTGACAGACTCCACACTCTTGGTTACGGGCATGCTTGACCTTACACAACTCGCGTTACAGGGAGGTGCGAGCGACAATTTGCGTCGCGTCATGGGAGATTCGGCGAAGATATCTGGAGAGGTCATGCCCGAAATTGCTGCCCCAGGACGTGCGCAGCTCAACATTATCAGCCTCCAGGCTGGAGTGTTTCCCGTACCGCCGTTTCTCATCGCGACCGCGCTTCAAGCGGCGGCCGGTATCCAGTCTGATGGTTCTGCCGTCGTTCTAACCATCCCAGATAACGTTCTGGACATTCGTGTAGAGAATGAGGAAATCATTCTTATTCGAGAGCGCTCACGCTTTTAAATTTTCCTGACTCGCAAGAGCTTTCGAGGCAAATAGTATGACAGAGCATTTTCGTAACTTCATTTCAGGCTCGTGGATAGAACCGACTAACGGCCAATATATCGAAAATATCAACCCGGCCCATACGTCTGAGATCGTAGGGCTCTTTCCCGATACAGACCCTTCAGAACTGGATGCTGCAGTTGAGTCCGCACAACGTGGGTTTGAAGACTGGTCACGGGTGCCGGCACCGGAGCGTGGGCTGGTCCTAAAAAAAGCCGGCGACCTTCTAACTGAACGTAAGGAGGAACTCGCTCATACAATGACCCGAGAAATGGGCAAAGTTCTGGATGAGACGCGAGGGGATGTTCAGGAAGCGATTGATACTGCCTACTATGCTGCGGTTGAGGGAAGAAGGTTGTTCGGCCATACAGTGCCGTCTGAGCTTCGAAGTAAATGGGCCATGTCGTTCCGGAGGCCCATCGGCGTTTTTGGTATAATCACTCCCTTTAATTTTCCGGTGGCGGTTCCGAGTTGGAAGATTTTCCCCGCTTTATTATGTGGAAATAGCGTCATCTACAAACCATCCGAGGACACACCGAACTCGGCAAACTTTTTCGTAGATGTGCTACTTGAAGCAGGCCTGCCGCCCGAATGTGTGCAACTCGTCCATGGTCGCGGTGAGACGATCGGACATGCGATAGCCTCACACCCAGGTGTTCCAGGACTTTCCTTTACGGGCTCAACGGAAACCGGAAGGTCAATCGGAGAGATCGCGGGGCGTATGCACAAACGACTGTCGCTTGAGATGGGCGGTAAGAACGCGCAGATCGTTATGCCAGATGCCGATCTTGAATTGGCTCTTGAGGGTATTTTGTGGGGTGCCTTTGGCACAACAGGTCAACGCTGCACAGCAACGAGCCGATTACTGCTGCATAGGGATATCCATGACGAGTTTGTAGAGCGACTCGTCAACAAAGCTGACTCGCTTGAACTGGGTGATGGGCAGCATGCGCAGGTTGACGTAGGGCCACTTATTCATGAGGCCGCACGCGACAAATGCGAAGCGTACGTGGAAATTGCTTGTGCCGAAGGTGCTATGGTGAAATGTGGAGGGGATCAGCCAACTGGTAAGGAGTTTGGTGAGGGCTGGTTCTTTAAACCTACGGTCTTAGCAGGTGTTCAACGGGACCATCGGACAGCCCGAGAAGAAATTTTCGGGCCCGTATTATCTGTTCTTAAGTTCAGCGATACAGATGAAGCCTTCGAAATAAACAATGAAGTTCCCTATGGCCTCTCTTCATCGATCTACACAACCGATGTAAATGTTTCGTTCCGTGCGATCCAAGAGTTAGACAATGGAATCACGTACGTAAACGCCCCAACTATCGGAGCAGAGGCCCATCTTCCTTTTGGTGGTGTCAAGGCAACAGGGAATGGACATCGGGAAGGGGGGTGGGAGGTTTATGAGTTCTATACTGAGACAAAGGTTGCTTATCTGGACTACAGCGGAAGACTCCAACGGGCCCAGATTGATGTGGAGTGGTAAGTAATCTTCGGTTAGAGTGATTGACTGATAAGAACGGGTACGTTGAACATGATATTTTTTGATAATGAAACTTGGTTCGCCGACTGCGAAAAATGATTTGAAAAATAAAGGAACCGTATCTGAAGCTTCCACCGGTAAAAAACATGCGCGTTTTCAACAAGGCTTGAAATTGCCGCCGTGGGCCTCCCTACGCGTGGGCACGAGAGGGCGTCGGCCGCGACAATCGATCGGACGTTGGATGTGGGAATGGACCAAGTCCATCTCGATCGCCCTCGTTTTATTTTTGTTTGTGCGAACATTCATGATAGAGGCGTTTCAGATACCCACATCCTCAATGGAGAACACACTCTTAGTTGGCGACTTCCTTCTTGTAAACAAGATGGTATACGGCGCTGAGATCCCGGGTACTGACCTTGAGTTGCCTGCTTTTAACAAACCGTCTAGGGCTGATGTGATCGTATTTGAGCCGCCGGATTCGGCTGAGCAGCCACCAAACACTAATTATGTAAAGCGGATTGTTGGTGTTCCGGGAGATACTCTCTTTATGCGCCGATCCACCCTTCACGTAAATGGGACTTCAATTGATGAGCCTTACGCCCAGATGGCTAGATACCTTGGTGGTGGCCCCAACTCAAACTTCTCTTGGCAAGAGGAACACCTGACCGGTGAAGCACGAGGGCAGGGCTATCAACCGAACCGAGACAATTGGGGGCCTATTGTCGTGCCTCCCAATAATTACTTTGTCATGGGTGATAATCGTGCCAACTCGGAAGACTCTCGTTACTGGGGTTTCGTCCCCGAAGATGCCATCAGGGGTCGTCCGCTGGTGGTCTATTATTCCTACGACCGCAGGTCCTCGGGCACGCTCCCATGGATTACTGAGATTCGGTGGGATCGAGTCTTGCGGAAAATTCACTAAGTTGCGGTCGACAAAGCAGCTTTTAGGATTGTACGACTGTGTGAAGTCAATTGAAGACGATTCGGGAGATTTCTCCCAGATCCCCCACAGAGCAAGCAAAACAGACCTGAATGTGATTGACTTCACTGGACATTGCCAATAGCTTCCCCGGCTATCATATGTTTGGCCTGCCGCCCTGTCGGGCGGCCTTTTTCAATAGGTGTTTGCGGATGAAAACGTACGCGGTGAAGGCGAGTGAGATTGAGCGAGACTGGTTTGTGGTAGATGCTGCAGACCAGGTTCTTGGTCGTCTTGCTACTAGCATCGCACGCATCCTGCGCGGGAAGCATAAGCCGATCTATAGCACGCACCTCGACACGGGCGATCATGTGGTCGTGGTCAACGCGGAGCAGGTCCGGCTAACGGGGAAAAAGGCAGAACAAAAGGAATATTTCCGACACTCTGGTTACATGGGGGGCGATCGGTTGATTCCGTTTCGTCGAATGCAAGAAAAACATCCGGAACGTGTTATTGAGCTTGCGGTCAAGGGGATGCTCCCTAAGAACACATTGGGCAGACAAATGCTTGCGAAGCTTAAAGTCTACGCAGGGCCGGAGCATCCGCATGCCTCGCAGAGACCACAGCCATTTGATTCGGTCCCTGGCTAGGGAATTAGGAGAAAAAACTTGGACCAAGTTCAGTCCGTAGGGCGTCGAAAGACCTCGGTGGCGCGTGTTTTGATGCGGCCAGGGCAAGGATCCGTGCGCGTCAACGGTAAGCCGATCGAGGAATATTTCCCTCTTGCGAGACACCGATCGCTCATTGAGGCGCCTTTGGAAGCGACTGAGTGTGTCGGTGCTTATGACCTCCATGTTCGTGTGCGGGGTGGTGGGATTACAGGGCAGGCAGAGGCGACTCGACTCGGTGTCGCACGGGCGTTAGTGAACTTTGACGAAGATCGTCGTAAAACACTTCGTGGCCACGGTATGCTCACCCGCGATCCCCGGATCGTCGAACGCAAGAAACCTGGTCGACCTAAGGCGCGAAAGCGCTTCCAGTTTTCTAAGCGATAGGCCGGTGATGGAAAACAGACCGCAGATCTCGTGAAAATAGGGTTGAAGGACCTCTTGAAGGCTGGCGTGCATTTCGGACACCAGACGCACCGGTGGAACCCGAAAATGCGAAAATATATTTTCGCTGAGCGAGGCGGTATATATCTGATTGATCTGAACAAGACGCTTCAAGGGCTAGAGAGAGCCCAGGAGCTTGTTCGACAAACAGTTCTTGATGGTAAGTCGGTCCTGTTCGTATGCACGAAGCCACAACTGGCCGGTGTAGTGCGTGCCGAAGCTGAAGCTTCCGGATCCTTCTATGTGACGGAACGATGGCTCGGGGGGATGCTGACGAATTTTCAGACTATCAAGAAGAACATTAGTCGGCTAAAAGAACTCGAACGTGGCCAAGAGGAGGACGCATTCGAGTACTACACGAAAAAAGAGCGACTCTTGCTCGAGCGTGAAAAGGAGAAGCTGGACCGATACTTATCTGGCATCAAGGACATGACCCGTCTGCCAGGTCTCGTGTTCGTCGTAGATTCGAATAAAGAAGACATTGCAGTTAAGGAGGCGAATCGACTCGGGATCCCAGTGGTTGCGATAGCGGACACCAATGCAGATCCGGATTTGTTGACGATCGCGATCGCCGGCAATGATGATGCGGTTAGGTCAGTCTCACTTATCACGAAAACAATTTCGGAAGTTGTCGAATCTACGCGCAATGAAATACCGGACACGGCGTCGAGTGAGACTAAATCAGAGGTTTACACGTACTCAACTGATGCCGGAGACGTCGCAGATACTTCGACAAGCTCTCGCCGGAAACGGCCTCGTCGCAAGCCGCGCCCTGAAGCCATTGCACAGAGACTGAACCAGCCGAAGGTAATAGAGGATAATGCGGAGCAGAAACTTGCTGGTGATGATGCGGCTGTGAACTCCAAACCCTCCGAACCCGAAGTTGTCGAGGAGGCAACAAAGGTCGAAGAGATACCTGAGCAGGCTCAAGCTTCCGAAACGGATTCTGGTACCGATGGGGGTGCCGAGGAGAAGTGAACACCGAGGGCCACCGCGGTGGCCCTTTTTTTTGCCGTTGGCCCAACCGGTAACGGTTTTTCAGACGGAAGTTGGAGAAGGAGATATAAATATTATGGCCGAGATTACGGCTGCGGCAGTGAAAGATCTCCGGGACCGGACAGGCGCTGGCATGATGGACTGCAAGAAAGCGCTCATCGAGTCGAACGGTGATCAGGAACGCGCCATCGATCTACTCAGAAAAACGGGAGTTGCCAAGGCTGTAAAGCGCTCAGGTCGTGTGGCGTCTGAGGGTATGATCCACATTGCGACACGCGACCGTTCGATTTCGATGGTTGAGGTGCTGAGCGAAACGGATTTTGTTGCTCGAAGTGAGTCGTTCACTGAATTTTCGAGGACTGTGGCGGAAGGATTATTTGACTTCCCAATCTCTGATGGTGAGATCTTGGCTGGTGACGAGTTGTTGGGCGTCGAAGGTGGCGAAGAGATTAACAGTCAGCTTGATGACCTCCGGGCCCAAGTAGGAGAAAACATCCAAGTGGGGCGTGCCATCCGCTACGATCCTGCTGCTGATTCAGCAGGCGCTTCCTATGTGCACTTTGGAAATAAGATCGGAGTCCTCGTGGAAGTTTCGAGTGTCAGTGCAGAAGCCATTGAGACGGCTCGGAACGTAGCCATGCATGTTGCCGCGACGAACCCGAGCGGATTAGATCCTGATGATATACCAAGAGATCAGGTGGAACGTGAACGAGCTGTTTTGATTGAGCAGGCGGAAGAAGAAGGGAAGCCAGTCGAGATCACTGAAAAAATCGTCGAAGGGCGCATGCGGAAATTCTTTGAGGAAAACGCACTTCTCTGGCAGAGTTATGTTCGCGATCCGGAAAAGAAAGTTAAAGATCTTCTGACCTCATCAGATGAGGAGATTTCGGTGAATCGTTTTGTGCGCTTTGAAGTGGGGAGTTGAGTGAAGGACAACAATCTGAGAATATACCTAGCATGTCGGAGTTGAAGTACAGGCGTGCCCTAGTGAAACTCTCCGGTGAGTCTCTTGCTGGAAAGCGGGGTTTTGGCATCGATCCACCGGCGATCGACGACCTTACAAAAGAGATTCAACGAGTCTGCGAGGCTGGAGTCCATCTTGGTTTAGTCGTCGGGGGCGGAAACATCATTAGAGGAACAGTGGCAAGCCAGCGTGGGATGGATAGGGTCACAGCCGACTATATGGGAATGCTTGCGACCGTAATCAACGCCATGGCCCTTCAGGATAAGCTAGAGCAGCATGGAATCCCTACGCGCGTGATGTCTGCCATTCGAATGCAAAAACTTGCTGAACCATATATTCGCCGCCGAGCGCTTCGCCATCTTGAGAAGGGACGAGTGGTGATTTTTGCTGGAGGGACAGGGAATCCTTACTTCTCGACGGATACAGCAGCGGTCCTTCGGGGGATCGAGATGGAGGCCGATGTTATCCTGAAGGCGACTAAGGTCGATGGGGTTTTTACTGCAGACCCCGAATCTGACCCGGATGCAGAATTCATCGATAAGATCAGTTATCTGGAAGTCATGACAAGAGAGTTAGGTGTCATGGATGCTGCCGCGATTTCTCTCTGCAAAGAGAATAAGCTTCCCTTAGTCGTCTTGAACATCAAACGCACAGGTGCAATCCTAGCTGCGTTGAAAGGCGAGAAGATTGGGACGCTCGTTGCTTGACTTGGTGTGCGCGTAAGGTTACCGGATTTTTTAGTGCTTCCGCACCCGTCTGGCCGCGGCAAGTCCCGCTAGGAGGAATGAGATGCCAGAGGAGACATTGAAGGCTGCGATCCACGCCATGGACAATGCGATGGATGCGGTTTCCCGAGAATTCGCTACGGTTCGAACTGGAAAGTCCTCTCCGGCGCTTCTTGATACCATTCGGGTAGAAGCGTACGGGTCCTTGGTGCCCCTGAAGCATGTTGCGAATGTGAGTGCGCCTGAGCCAACGATGCTATTGGTGCAACCATATGACCCAAACATAGCTGGCGATATTGCTAACGCCATCCGAAGCGGCGATCTGGGGTTTAATCCTTCGGCGGACGGCGGGGTGGTGCGAGTTCCGATTCCACCTCTAACTGAGGAGCGTCGTCTAGAGATGGTTAAAGTCCTTCACCGAATGGCTGAAGAAGGAAAGGTCTCGATTCGTCATGCCCGGCACGCTGCCCGTGACGAGCTGTCGCAAATGCAAAAAGATGGTAAGATCGGTGAGGATGTATGCCATACAAAGATGGATGAGATTCAGCATTTAACAAACGATCACGTCACCCGCATTGATAAACTCCTCTCCAAGAAAGAAGCGGAGGTGATGGAAGTTTGAGCAATCGGCGTGATGTTGGAGATGCCTTTCGAGCCTACGTGCGAGGTCACGATCGCGTTTGGGAATATCAAGCCAAGTTCGGCGATTCCGCTCGAAACACTTCAGCTAAAGTTGAGTTTGGTGGATTACCCTCACCACCTCAGTTTGGTATAGCAGTGCCCAATTCACTTGAATTCCATCGTGGGCCTGACATCTGGCGTAGCCACAATACTGATGCAAGGAATTCGAGCGACGACTAAGACCGTGCCCTTGCACCGGCTTGAGGTTGTTTTCCGGGATACTCTTCTCCAGTGCCCTAATCTGATCCCGCATGGATCCAGGGTTCTAGTCGCGCTCTCGGGAGGATTGGACTCGACTGTGCTCCTCCACCTTTTACTGCGTGTTCGAGATGGACTCGACCTACAAATAAAAGCGGCTCACTTCGATCACGGAGTGCAAGCCAGAAGCTCTGTTTTGGCTGAACAGGTTATTGAACGATGTGACGCTGTCGGAGTTGTCTGTGTGGTAGGCCGAGCAAAAGGACTCGCGGGCGGTCAGGCTGAATACAGAGAGGCACGATATGATTTTCTTAGATCTGAGGCGGTGCGCCTAGATGCAACAAGGGTTGCTCTAGCCCACCAGAATGATGATGACTTAGAAACGGTCGTCCTGCGACTGATTCGCGGAACTGGAATCCGTGGATTGGCGGGCATCCCAATTCGTCGAGACCTCTTCGTTCGCCCACTTCTTGGCCTCAAGCGGGCCATGCTCCAAGCATATCTTACTGAGCGCGGTTTAGAGTGGGTGGAAGACCCAGCAAATATAGATCCACGCTACACCCGAGTGCGAGTGCGTCAAGAGGTTTTGCCCCAGCTCCAGGCAGCTGGTGGTATGAAAGTGGTCGATGACTTGCTTTCCCAACTCGCGGTGGACGCTTTGTGCGTCGACTGCAGTCTAGATGCGCGGGCAGAGGACCACCTTTCATCTGTGCGCACCACTGTGGGATCAGCCGCTGTGGGTACAGAAATTTCTTGCTCGAAAGTCCGTGAGTATAATCGAGCGGACCAAGCTCGGATTCTCCGTATTATCGCACGGGATATGGGCTTCCGTCTCCGGCGGGGTGGAACTGGGGCCGGTGTAGAGTTTATGAATCGTGGTGTAAGCGGACAGGGGGTCGATGTCGCTGATGGTCTTCGTGTATCGCGTGAGTACGATGTAATCCGAGTAGGCCCCACGGTTAAAGTTGATTTAGACAGAGAGCTGGAGATTTGTTCTTTAGCAGGAATCGGGCGGATCAAGCTCAATGGTCGAGAGTATGAAGTCCGTTGGGGTTCGCTCTCCGGGAGAGAGACATGTGTAGCCGAGGTTCCGGTTAGGCAACTGCGTTTTCCTCTTCGCATGCGGGGTCCGCGACCGGGCGACTCGATTCGGACCCATGCAGGCTCTCGGAAGCTCAAGAAGTTATTGAACGAGCGGCGAGTGCCTCGGTCGGAGCGTTCGCGCGTTCCGGTGTTGGTAGGAGCTGATCAGCGAGTGCTATGGGTGGCTGGCCATGAGATCGTCTCGTGTGACCGGTCGAACCCGGAGGAGAAAATGTTTAGGATCGAAGTCAGTGAGTGTTGAGAGTCGCTCTTTTCAGAAGATTATTTATTCGGCGGAGGACATCGCAAAGCGGGTGGCGTCAATTGGTGCAGAGATCACAAATTCGTATCCGCCCGATGCCGATTTATTGCTTTTAGGGCTACTTAAGGGTTCATTCGTTTTTATGAGTGACCTAGTACGGAGCTTGGAGCGACCTATACAGCTAGATTTCATGGTGGGCGCAAGTTACCACGATGGGGTGACGACCTCTGGTGATGTGCAGTTTCTCTACGAACCAGCCATATCCATTAAAGGTCGACACGTGATTGTTATCGAAGACATCATAGACAGCGGTACCACACTTAACCAATTGTGTAGGAATCTCGCGGCGAGGCAGCCTGCGTCGCTGGAGGTATGCACATTGCTACACAAATACGTGGCCGTAGATCTTCAATGGGAGCCACGTTGGGTGGGCTTCGGTGCACCCAATGAATTTCTTGTGGGGTATGGATTAGATCATGCGGAAAATTTCCGAAACCTTCCGTTCATTGCGAGCCTATTGAACTGAGTTGAGAAAAAACTGATGCGTCAAGATGCACCGCAACCGCCAGACAAAAACGAGTCAACCGGGCGTATGAACCGCATTTTGCGAACTGCGTCGTTTTGGGCGCTTTTGGTACTGATTCCTGTTGCCATTCTCCAATTTATGGAGGCTGGGCGCGCAGAGCGGCAGAAGCTGACCTACACTGAGTTCTGGGATCAACTCCTCAATGAGAACATCGAGTCCATCGAAGTTCGTCAGGGGACAGGTGAAATTGAGGGACGGCTTAAGATCGCGGTCTCTCGTGAAGAAGGGGAGATCGATCAGTTCCATGTTCTTTTGCCTGCCCATGAGCTGAGCGAGGAACTGGAGGGCCGTCTACGCGCCGAAAACGTCAATATTGAGACTCTTCCGGCGGGCAACAACTGGATCACGATATTGATCCAGATGTTACCTTGGATACTCATCATCGGTCTGTGGCTGTTCGTTTTTCGGCAAATGCAAGCCGGCGGGTCACGCGCATTTAGTTTCGGGAAGTCCAAGGCCCGCTTACTCACTGGCGACACCCCTGACGTTACGTTTGCAGACGTGGCCGGTTGCGACGAGGCGAAAAACGAGCTTCAGGAGATCATTGAGTTCCTCAAGGATCCACAAAGGTTTTCGCGTCTTGGAGGGCGCCTCCCCAAAGGTGCGCTCGTTGTTGGGCCTCCGGGGACCGGCAAGACACTTCTCGCTCGCGCAGTTGCTGGAGAGGCTGGAAGGCCGTTCTTCTCAATGTCGGGTTCGGACTTTGTAGAAATGTTTGTCGGCGTTGGCGCGTCGCGAGTTAGAGACCTTTTCGAACAGGGAAAAGCGCATGCCCCGTGCATCATCTTCATCGACGAGATTGATGCGGTAGGGCGTCACCGAGGTGCCGGTTTGGGGGGTGGACACGACGAGCGCGAACAAACCCTGAATCAGCTTCTCGTCGAGATGGATGGGTTTGAATCGAACGAAGGTGTCATCCTTATTGCAGCGACAAACCGTCCAGATGTTCTTGATCCGGCCCTTCTGCGGCCGGGTCGTTTCGACCGTCAGATCGTCGTCGACAATCCCGATATAGCAGGGCGGGAAGGGATCTTTCGAGTTCATACACAGGATATTCCGCTCTCCGAGGATGTTGACTTGACGGTGCTTGCCAAAGGCACTCCAGGTCTGTCAGGGGCTGATATTGAGAATGTCGTCAACGAAGCCGCTCTCATCGCCGCTCGCGGGGGCAAGGACCGTGTGTACATGGCCGAGTTTGAGAAGGCGAAGGACAAGGTGATGCTTGGGACCGAGCGACGGAGCATGGTCATCTCTGAAGAGGAACGAAAAGTAACGGCCTATCATGAAGCAGGACATGCAGTGATAGCCCTTCGAGTACCCGGGCTCGATCCCTTGCATAAGGTCACGATTATACCGCACGGACGAGCACTAGGTATCACAGCGTCTTTACCCGAGGAGGACCGACACAACTACACGAAGGAATGGCTCGAAGGACAGCTGAACATGTTATTTGGAGGTCGTGTCGCGGAAGAAATGATATTTGGTAATAGCAAGATTACGACGGGCGCCGGAAACGATATCGAACGAGTTACAGATCTTGCGCGCCGAATGGTGACCCAGTTCGGGATGTCACCTGCGATTGGTGCGATGTCGGTCGGAGATCGGGACCATGAAGTCTTCCTCGGCCGGGATATTTCGCAACGTCGGGAGGTAAGCGAAAAAACCGCTGAAATGGTCGATATGGAGATTAAGAGAATCTTGGATGAGTCGTATGAGCACACCCGTCAGGTTCTTGAGGAAAACGCGGATCTGCTGGAGCGGGTCGCGGCGGCGCTTTTAGAACGAGAGACCCTCGATGTAAAGGCCATTGCCCTTCTCAATGAGGGACGCGAATTGCCACCTCTTCCGGTAGAAGAGCAGACACCACCCCCTCCTGAACCAACATCTGCTGAGTCTCTTGAAACTCGCGAGTCACCGTTAGAGGGTGCGGGTGGTGAGCCCGCACCTGCACCCGCCTGATACTGCAAGCCCGCTGATGTACCTTACCTCTAGCGGGCAGGTGCGGACTTGGCGAGTGCGAGATCAGGAGATCTCACTGGACCAGTTCGTATTGGCGGGAATTCTGAATGTCACACCGGACTCGTTCTCCGATGGTGGGGAGTTTTTCGAACCCAATGTTGCGATCGCGCATGCACACGAGATGGTCGCAGAGGGTGCAGATTTGATTGATATCGGTGCTGAGTCAACCCGCCCTGGTTCAGAAGAAGTGAGCGCAGAAGAAGAATGGGGCCGGCTTGAACCAGTGTTCAGAGAGCTTGGTGATCTGACGGTTCCAATCTCGATTGATACGACTAAATTCGAGGTAGCTGAGCGCGCAATAGATGCTGGAGCGGACGCTATCAACGACGTGACGGGTCTTCAATCAGATCCAAGACTCGCTGATCTTGCGGCTCGTACTGGTGCTGGGCTCGTTATCATGCATATGCGAGGAACTCCTCAGACCATGCAGAATGACACTTGGTATGAAGATGTAGTGAAAGAAGTCTGTCGAAGCCTAGAAAAGGCTCGTGATGCCGCGATCAGGGTGGGTTGCCACCCTGACCAAATTGCAGTTGATCCTGGGCTCGGCTTCGGCAAGTCAGTTAAGGGGAACCTAGAACTGATAGCGAGACTCGACGAGCTCTCCGATCTAGGGGCGCCAGTTTGGATCGGTCCTTCCCGAAAGTCGTTTTTGGGCAACATGCTAAACGTTGGACCTGACGATCGGTTGTCTGGAACAATCGCCGCCTGCTTGGCGGCCTTGGAGAAGGGGGCACATGTACTTCGTGTTCACGACGTGCGTGAGATACGAGATGC
Source organism: uncultured Gemmatimonadota bacterium (assembly GCA_964480515.1). Classification (GTDB taxonomy): domain Bacteria; phylum Gemmatimonadota; class Gemmatimonadetes; order Palauibacterales; family Palauibacteraceae; genus Palauibacter. The sequence continues at coordinate 16,432 of CAYZOT010000001.1, read as the reverse complement.
GCTCAAGGTCCATGTTGCGATAGCTGATATGTGCCGCGAAAAATCCAAAGTGGATACCACGGAACTGACTGAAGCGAGCATCTGATGGACACGATTCTCAACTTTATCCGGCTCTATCAGATTGACCTGCTCGATTTAGTCGAGATTACACTGGTTGCATATCTCATATATAGAGTGCTCATCCTGTGGGCGGGGACTCGAGCCTTTCAAATACTTTTTGGGCTGGTTGTTCTCGTCGCCATCTATGTACTGGCGCAAGTTTCAGGCTTGCGCCTGATAGAGTCCATCCTCTCACAAGCCTTCACTTACGGGGCTTTTGCGCTCATCGTCGTCTTCCAACCAGAGCTGAGATCCGCCCTCGCACGATTGGGAAGGAGTCGCGTGCTCAACGTTATTACCCGTTTCGAAGAACGCAGTCAGGCAGTGGCAGATGAGATTGTAAAAGCTGCGGAGAAACTGTCGCAAAGGCGGACGGGTGCGATCATTGCCATTGAGAGAGAATTGTCTCTGGAGGAGTTCATCGACAACACTGGCAAGCGATTGCAGGCGGAGGTCTGTGCGGAGATTTTGATCTCTCTTTTTGCCCCTCGCTCCCCCTTGCACGACGGCGCCGTAGTCATCCGTGGTTCAGAGATCGTTGCTGCCGGGGTACACCTTCCTCTCACCCAATACCCGCTTAGCGACAATACTCTTGGTACTCGACACCGTGCGGCACTAGGACTCTCAGAAGAGACGGATGCTCAGGTAATTGTGGTCTCGGAAGAGACCAGTCAGATTTCTGTGGCTCGTCGTGGTGTGTTGCGGCGCGGATTGGGACCTGAACAGTTAAGGGATCGTCTGGCCGCGGGGGCTAAAGGTGAAGAGGGTGCCCGCTCTTCGTTGGAGTCTGAGACCTCGGAGCGTGAGGCGCTTACCAAAACTGCAGATGTGGTTGTTTCCCGCCTAGTCGCCGGAGACAAATAAACCGACAAAAAACTGCACTCGAAGATAAAATGCAGAATCAACTCGATGGTTTGACGTTGATGTAGTCATTCCCTAGAATCTTACGCTGGTTTGTAACATAGATGGAACATTTACGGGCAGGCGATATGAGCAATCAGTATGAGCTTTTGACCCTCTTCAAGGACGGTGGGTTTATGATGTATCCCCTCGTCCTTTGCTCCTTGATCGCGTTTGGAGTATTGCTGGCAAAGACATGGACGCTGGCAATTGCACACCGGGATTCAAAGAGACTCCTTGGTGAGATTGAGGAATTAGGTGTGGGGGGGCGACTAGAGGATGCGATCGGCACCGCGGAAACTACGCGCGGTCCTGTTGCTGCGATTCTTTTAGCAGGCCTTCGGCGGCTTCGGGATCGAAGCGCTGGTGCCCGCGCCGACGGCGCGGACGTTCAAAAAGCCATCGCGACCACTGGAGTCATCGAATTGGACTTCCTTGAGCGTGGACTTACCGTCCTCGGCACGATCGCTAATGTGGCACCGATGCTGGGTTTTCTTGGTACGGTGATTGGAATGATCCTAGCCTTTGAGGCGATCGAAATTGCTGGACAGGTAGAGCCCGGGCTGGTCGCTGGTGGGATTAAAGTTGCCCTTATCACGACCGCGTCTGGTCTGACGATCGCAATCCCCGTGAATATCGCCTACAACTACTTCGTGACGCGGATAGACCGACTCATCCTCGATATGGAAGAGGGTGCACAACAGGTTTTAGCGCTCATCTGGAGTCTTGAAGACAAGTCCGGGCAAGGAGCAGGCTAGTTAACGACGGTATCGACCCAGTTCGTGACCGCTGAACGGCTACAAGAGAGAGACGATTCCATGGCGATTATGAAACGTAAGCTGAAAGTCTCGGATGAGATTCCGACGGCCTCGATGGCAGATATCGCATTCCTTCTGCTAGTTTTCTTCCTTACGACGACGGTGTTTAATGAGGAGCGAGGACTGCCGATCGTTCTCCCTGAGCAATCTGAAGAGCAGGATGTTTCACCCAAGAATTTGATCTTCTTCATCGTGCAGCCGGATGGTCGTGTGGTGGTTCGGCGCGGTGAGAGTGAGCAGGAACAGACCGTCGCATACAATCAAGTGGCGGGTATCCTGCGCCAAGCGATCGCAGCAAATTCGAATCTCATTGCAGCTATTCAGACACACCCTGATGCACCATATCGACATATGGTCAATACGCTCGATGAGGTAAAACTCTCCGGAGCCGAGCGAATCTCGCTTCAGGAGTTGGAGAACTAGATGGCGATCAAAGATAGTGGGTTCAAGAAGAAGTCTGGGGCAGGTAGCGGGATCCCTACCTCTTCAATGGCGGACATCGCGTTTCTCCTTCTAGTCTTCTTTATGGTAACGACAGTGTTTCGCAAAGAGCGCAAGCGTAACATCGAGTGGACTAGCGCTGAGGCGACCGAGAAGATTGACGAAAAGCGAAAGAACATTCTTCACATTTGGATTGAACGCGCTGGTGAAGTGTGGATTAATGATGCCCAAGTGCCTTTTGAGGAAATCTCGGAAATTGTTCGTCCCCTTTATGCGGAGAATCGTGAGCTCGTGGTTGCCCTGCGGGGCGATAGCGATGTGCCCTATGCTCAGATCAATACGATCACCGAAGAACTCCAAGAGGCTGGTGCTGTGCGTGTGACGTTTGCCACGCGCCTCGAGCAACGTGCCATGCGGGCCCGACGGTAGTACGTCTTAGGAGGAAATGATGGAAGAAAGCGGCGGTATTCGGCAGACTGCAAATGACGAGTTCAAGGAAAAGAGCTCGAGTTGGACCCAGATTGGGGTCATTGCAGCAGTTATGTTGCACTTTGGGCTATTCGTACTTGTCCGACCGTTTGAGGCTGCAGATTTGGGAACAACTGCTGACGAGATGGAAGCCATCACACTGCCGCCCGAAGTAAGGATTCCACCACCGCCCGAGAGGATCGCGCGACCGGCCACACCTCGAGTTGCCTCGGTCGAAGTGTCTGAGGACATTACAATCGCACCAACGACGTTCGAGACCAATCCGGTCGAGAATCTTCCGCCACCACCGTCGGGGACAAGTCCCGCGGACAGGCCATCCTTCATTCCCTACGACACGGCACCAGTGCTTCTGAATGGTGGACACATTCAACAACTGCTCCAGAGATACTATCCCCGGACACTCAAAGATGCGGGCATAGGTGGACGGATCGAACTTTGGTTGTATGTGAGCGTTGGTGGGAGTGTTGCGAATTTCGAGGTGAAGACTTCGTCTGGAAACGTTCTTCTCGATGATGCGGCTGGTCAGGTCGTAAGCGAAATGAAATTCTCTCCAGCGAAGAACCGGGACAAGACCACCGCGGTTTGGGTGTCGCAGTGGGTGACGTTCCAAGTGGTGTAGTAAGTTATGTGCGTCGAGGGAAACTCGACGTGCGTTATAGTGTTTGAGTTTTGCGCCCGCCAACGCATAAGCGTTGGCGGGCGCCTTCCTTTTCGCAGGACCTAAGAAGACTAAGATCAAGGTTAGTCCCCATTCTCAATAATCGCGTACTGCCAACTGTTCTCAGGAAATCCGAACCAACTGACAGTGGTTTACCGCAAAAACCAGTTGAATTAGCTCTCCAACGGATTTCGTCCAGGGGGCCTGATTGGGGCATTATCGGAGATGAGTTTTCTCGCTTCATCTGGTTCGGAAAGGTACACTATTCGCTGTGATGAACGATTTAATTGAGGCCCGCCTAACTCAAGTAACTGAACGTGTGGCGCGAGCGGCAGAACGGGTGGGACGGAGCCCTGAAGATATCCAGATCCTTCCTGTCACCAAGGGACATTCGAAGTTGGCAATTGAATCGATCATGTCGCTCGGGTTGACTTGTGTTGGTGAAAACCGAGTGCCGGAAGCAGAAGCCAAGCAGACAGAGCTTGATGATACATCGAGACTTTCCTGGCACTTGATTGGGCGCTTACAGCGCAACAAGGCTCGTCGTGCTGTACGACTATTTGATGTTATCGAGTCTGTGGACAGTCTTCGCTTAGCAGAAACGTTGAGCCGTATTGTAGAAGAAGAGGGCCATGAGCCGATTGAAACACTGGTTCAGGTCAATCCATCGAGAGAGGTTTCAAAGGCTGGGTCAAGTCCGGAACAGACCGTATCGACGGTTCGCACGATTTGCCATCTTAGTGGTCTCAGAGTGACAGGATTGATGACGATGGCACCATTTGGAGCTGACGAGGTGGTCCTTCGGAATGTGTTTAGTAAAACATACGAACTGCTTCGGCAGTGTAGGGATGAGATCCCTGTTTTCGAAGGTCGTGTACTTTCCATGGGTATGAGTAGCGACTTTGAAATCGCGGTAGAAGAAGGAAGTACCCGCGTACGCCTTGGGACTGTGATATTGGGGGAAAGATGATCGAGTGTATCCTTCGAGCGAATCAGGAGCAGATCTCATTTATGCCAAGTTTGACCTTTCGGATCATGCGGACCACCTTCGCCACTGGCGATGGATTGGCTGTGACGTCGAACCGGTCACAGTCCTAGCGAACCCCCCGCAAAGTCGACGGAGCACCTGATGGCCTACCGGCCGACCCCTGATTCCGTAGCAAGACTTGAAGAAGATATTCTCCGCCGTTGGGGCGAAGAGGGTACCTTCGATCTCAGCATCATGGCGCGTGCGGACGCGGACGACTTCATCTTTATAGAGGGCCCCCCGACCGCGAACGGTCGACCGGGTGTTCACCATATTCTCGGGCGTACAATCAAGGACGTTATCGCCCGCTATAGGACTATGGCCGGGTATCGTGTGCCACGGAAGGCGGGTTGGGATACGCACGGTCTTCCTGTTGAGCTAGAAGCTGAGCGAGAACTCAACATCTCAGGGAAACCGGAGATTGAGAAACTCGGCATCCAGAGATTCAACGATGTTTGCCGTCAGAACGTATTCACATACCAAGATGAATGGGAAAAGCTGTCGTGGCGGATTGGGTACTGGCTTGATTACGAAAATCCATACCTGACGTATTCGCCTGAGTTTATCGAATCAGCTTGGTGGGCCCTATCGGAGATCGAGAAGCGTGGGCTCCTGTATAGGGGCTATCGGATCGTTCCGTATTGTCCTAGATGCGGCACTGGACTCTCCAGCCATGAGGTTGCACAGGGATATAAAGAGGTTCGTGAACCCGCTGTTTTCGTCAAGTTCCACTTGCTTGATGACCCCGATGGTGCACGCATCCTAAGCTGGACAACGACACCGTGGACTTTGCCCGGAAACTTAGGACTTGCCGTCGAACCGGACATCGAATACGCCCGCATACGCATTACTGAAGTTGACGAGGGTGTGGAGCCCAAACGTGCTCACGACGGTCCGGGCGGCGCGATCCCTGGAGAGGTCCTCATTGTCGCCAAAGAACGCATTGAGGACGTAATCCGCCATCCGTATGAGGTCTTAAATGAGGTGTTGGGTTCCGAACTTGTTGGTAAGCGATATAAGCCTCCGTTCGCAGGTGCCATCGATGGCTCTGGGTGTGATGCGGCGTGGACAGTCATGCAAGCCGATTTTGTCACCGTGGATGAAGGAACAGGTATTGTACACACGGCAGTTATGTATGGAGAAGAAGACTTTAGGCTTGGCTCCGATCTTGGTCTGCCGATGGTACACACGGTTAAAGAAGATGGCGCTTTTGCGGAGGCGGTACCGGGGAACCTTGCCGGAATGCATGTCAAAGACAAAAAGACTGAGCGTGCTATTCGAGACTGGCTCGTCGACCAAGATCAACTCTATTTCCGAGAAATGTATGAGCATAGCTATCCGCACTGTTGGCGCTGCGATAGCGCACTGCTCTATATGGCTAGAGACTCTTGGTACATCCGAACCACAGCGGTGAAGCAGAAACTCCTCGAATACAATGCCTCCGTCGATTGGTATCCACCCGAGATGGGGGTGGGTCGGATGGGTGAGTGGCTTGCAAACAATGTTGACTGGGCGCTGTCGCGCGAGCGTTACTGGGGCACTCCGCTACCGATTTGGATCTGCTCAGAGGATGAAGATCACCGCGAGGTAATTGGTGGGTACGGAGAGCTGGCAGAGCGGGTAGGTGGGTTACCAGAAAACTTTGATCCCCATCGTCCAGGGATCGATAGCATAGAGTGGAACTGCGGCACTGCAGGTTGCTCAGGCCAGATGCGACGGGTGCTCGAAGTTGCCGACGCATGGTTCGATTCAGGATCTGTACCGTTTGCACAGTGGCACTATCCCTTCGAAAACGAGGAAAAGTTCGAGCGACATTTTCCGGCTGACTACATTTCAGAAGGGGTGGATCAGACGCGCGGATGGTTTTACTCGATGCTAGCTCTGTCGACGATCCTATTTGACCGTTCGCCCTTCCGGGCCGTTGTTGTCAATGACCTGGTCCTCGATGAAAAAGGCCAGAAGATGTCTAAGTCGCGTGGAAATCTGGTAGATCCACGGGAGGCGATCGCTGAATATGGGGCTGATGTCACGCGCTTCTATTTCATGTCCGTGTCAAACCCATGGATTCCCAAACGTTGGGATCCGATTGCCCTGCGGGAGGTTGATCGAAAGCTTTTCGCCACGCTTCGACACACCTACCGGTTTTTCGCCTTGTACGCTAATGAGGAGTCTTGGTCGCACGATACCGCGACTCCGTCAGTCGAAGTTGAGAGGCATGATCTCGACCGGTGGGTTTTGGCGCGTCTTGATCGGTTGGTAGCCCACGTGGGTGAAGCTTTCAATCGCTATGACCTGACGAGCGCCGCGCGCCAGATCCAGGAATTTGTTCTCGATGATGTTTCGAATTGGTATGTTCGACGTAGTCGGGACCGTTTTTGGGCGACGCAAGTGACCACGAGCCCCGGTGAGACGACAGATGCATTTGCGACGCTTCACGAGTGTCTCGTTGTCACCACTCGGCTGCTTGCCCCCCTCGCACCTTTTATGACGGACTGGCTCCATCGTGCTCTAAGTGATGAACAGTCTGTTCATCTCGTCGACTTCCCTACGTCGGGTGGTCGTTATGAACCCGAGCTGGAGCAGGGTATGGAAGATGTCCGTCGGCTTGCAGCCTTAGGGAGGGCGGCGCGCGAGAAAGCCGGAGTCCGCACGAGACAGCCGCTTCGCGCACTCCACGCTGTGATTCCTGATGGCCGCCGCTTATCAGAGGCGATGGTTGCCCTTTTAGCCGACGAGCTCAACGTAAAACGGGTTGTGGTGCTGGGTGAAACAGGACAGCTTTTGCGTCTATTGGTAAAACCAAAGTTTGGCACGTTAGGTCCAAAACACGGAGTAAGAACGCCGACTGTGGCGCAATCCGTAAGTGAACTTCCACAGGAATTGATTGAGGATCTTAGGGCTGGTAATGCGGTCGAAATTGCCATTGATAACGAACCGGTACGCATCGAACCCGAAGACGTATCAATCACGGAAGAGGCGCAAACGGACATGGTAATGGCGAATGGAGATGGTTTCGTCGCTGCGCTTGATACAGAGATTGACCAAACCCTGCATGCCGAAGGATATGCGCGTGAACTCGTGAATCGCATCCAACGAATCCGGCGAGACGTCGGATTGGAAGTTTCGGATAGGATCCGACTCGGGATCGTAGGTTCAGATGTACTGGAGCAGGCTGCGGTTGAACATGCAGAGTATATTGCTGGAGAAACTTTGGCTGCGGAAATCCTGGTGGGTAGGGTAGAGGTCGCCGCGTTGGAGATGATTGACGTCGAGATTGATGAGTTGTCAGTGGCGATTGGGATTGAACGGTTGATTGCTTAATTCAAATGAGAAGTGCGATTCGGCCGCTCAAACTATCTTGTAGCGAAGGATATGAATAAGAAACAACGCGACCACATCGAACAAAGGCTCCTAGGCGAGCGCATGCGGGCGGTGAAAGAGATTGAGCAGTATGACGAGTCTGCGCGTCAAGGCTCGGACGGCGTTTTGTCATCCTATAGCTTTCATATGGCGGATCAGGGAACCGATGCGATGGAGCGAGAGAAAGCCTTTCTTTTTGCTAGCAAAGAAGGGCGATTCCTGTATCATCTTGATGAAGCGTTGAGACGGCTCTACCAGAATCCCAAAGATTTCGGGAAGTGCGAAGAATGCAGATCTGCCATCAGTTTAGAACGGTTGGATGCCCTTCCGCACACACGTCTTTGTATCAAGTGCAAAGAGGAGGAAGAAACGGGTGCCGCTGGCTGATTCTGATACGACTTCGAACGGGCTAGTGAAGGTTTGTGAAACCAAAGCTGTAGACCGGTCCGCTAACCGGATTGTTCTTACCGTCATTCCCATCTTAACAGTGCTCACGCTTGATATCATCACGAAGGCATGGGTGATGGAAACATTTGATCTTTATGAGCGTAGATCGGTGATCGGGGATTTTTTCCGTTTTACGTATACACACAATCGAGGTGCTGCCTTTGGCCTCGATATTGGCGAACACTCCCGAATCTTTTTTCTTTGCCTGTCGCTGGTTGCGCTTGTTGTGCTTGCGTCGATCTATCGGGCGACACCCTCATGGGATCGGTTGAGGATATTCGCGCTGTCTCTAGTAGGAGGAGGTGCTCTTGGAAATATCTGGGACCGTATCCGCTTAGAACGCGGTGTGGTTGATTTTCTAGATTTTGGGCTTGGTACGCACCGTTTTCCCATTTTTAACATTGCTGATAGCGCGGTCACAATTGGTGCAACGCTACTCCTCATATCTTTCTGGATAGAAGGACGCCGGGAGATGCAGGAAGCCACCGAAGATTAGACGTTTGAGGTGAGTACTACTGACGCTGGTTCAACGGACGAGGTGGCCCGGCACTTCATCGAGCTCGAGGAACCATCGGATCAACGGATTGACCGCTTTCTCTCTGAGCGCTTTTCGCTTAGTCGATCACGCGTAGCTCAACTGATCGATGATGGTCTCGTGACAGTTAATGGTAAGCGCCCCAAGAAGCGGTACACGCCGAGATTGGGTGATCGTATCGATTTGGTATTGCCTACTCCTCCCCCGACACGACTTGAGCCAGAGAATATTGCGATCACGGTTCATTATGAGGATGAGCACCTCGCAGTGATCGAAAAACCCGCAGGCCTAGTGGTTCATCCAGCCCCTGGACATGAAACAGGAACCCTAGTTAACGCACTCCTATACCATTTGGATGGGCTTTCCACGATTGGAGGTGACCGACGGCCAGGGATTGTCCACCGGCTAGATAAGGATACCAGCGGACTCATGCTTGTTGCGAAAAGGGATAAAGCCCACCATCGACTTTCCGAAGCGCTTGCCCAGCGCAAGATCCAGCGCGGGTACGTTGCTGCGGCCTGGGGGCATTTGGAAGAAGAAGAATTCACCTTGGATAGACCAATTGGGCGTGATCTTCGCGACCGTAAGCGAATGACGGTTCGGGAGGGTGGGAGACGAGCGATAACGCATTTTAAGCGTTTGGAACGATGGAATGCTGCGGAGCTTGTCGCAATTCGCTTGAAGACTGGTCGAACGCACCAGATACGAGTGCACCTCCTCTCGATCCAACATCCTGTCGTTTGCGACCCCATTTATGCGCGGCGTTGGGACAAGGGGTTTGGTGGTGCAGGCGGCCGTTGGGCTGAGAACTTCGCTCGGCGAGCAGGTCGGTTATTCCTCCATGCAGCATATCTTGCGTTCGATCACCCTGAGACGGAAAAGTGTCTCTCCTTTTCGTGCCCCCTTCCGGAGCCCCTTGCCTCGGCGGTTGACTGGGCACGGTCGACTTCGTGATTAACACTGACTTGGGTTGGTTGTTAGCCTCTCCAATAAATATGAGCGAGAGTGATTTTTAATTCGAGACCTAAGCTCGTTTGGCTTGCTAATACTGCGATTTGAAGTTGACGAAGCTAGCGGTCCGCTCTAAGGTGCGCTCCATGAACCCAAAGAAGACAGACGTAAATGGCAGGGATGGAACCTCTCGTAATTTTGCTTTCGGACCTACCAACTATTTGGCGTTCACGCTCAGTCTCGTCGCTATCATTGCGGGTTACATTCTGCTGGATCACGGTTCAGTGACGGCTGCCCCTGTCCTTTTGATTCTTGGTTACGCAGTTCTGATCCCGACGGGTCTAATTCTGGGTTGGCGCCGACTCGGTTGAGTGCCGAAAATCCTGTTATTGGAATTTAAGAGTCACGTGCAATTCTCGGCGGTGTTCGAGCTAGGCAACTCGATTCGAGGCGCAACTGAAAGAGCTATATGATGCGAAACGTTCTATGGCTACTGGTCGTCTCGTCGCTATCACTTTGGCTTCCATTCGGACTCGCCGCACAGACTGCGCGAATCTCTGAGGGGATACACGTCCTCAAGACCTACCCGTTTTCGGAGCCAAATCCTGTACCAGCCCTCACCCGAGATGTTCGGCTCTACCCATACCACTCGTTCTTGGGGTATTCGAACGATGCGGCTCCCCAAGAGTGGAAGGTTGTTCTTCTCGAGAATGACTTCATCGAAGTCTTCGTCCTACCAGAAGTTGGTGGAAAAGTATGGGGTGCACGGGTCAAAGAATCGGGCCACGAATTTATCTATCGAAACGAGGTGATGAAATTTCGGAACATCGCGCTTCGGGGCCCGTGGACTTCGGGTGGTATAGAGTTCAACTTTGGTGTGATAGGTCATACACCTGCCACAGCTACACCCGTTGACTATTCCTTTCGCGAGAATCCCGATGGTAGCGTCAGCTGTTTCGTAGGGGGAATGGATCTGCCGTCTCGTACTCACTGGCGGGTCGAGATTCGGCTGCCTGCTGATCGTGCGTATTTCGAGACCCACGTTCTCTGGTATAATCCAACCCCACTTGAACAGCCTTACTATAATTGGATGACTGCGGCGGCGTTCGCCCGTAGTGACCTCGAGATGTCGATTCCGGGCTTTGCTTTTTTAGAACACTCAGGCGTTGTTAGACCTTGGCCTTCGGATACCGCAGGTAGATTCTTGCCTATGTACGCCGAAAACGCGTTTGCAGGGAACAAGTCTTATCATGTTGTCGGTGAGTTTAACGATTTTTTTGGCGGCTACTATCGAGACGAAGACTATGGATTCGGTCATTGGTCGCGCTATGAGGACATGCCTGGTCAAAAGCTTTGGCTCTGGGCGCTCTCTCCGGAAGGGAGCATTTGGGAAGATCTTCTTACCGATACAGACGGCCAGTACATCGAATTCCAGGCAGGACGACTACTAGTTCAATATCAGCCTGGGCAAAACATGAACCCCATCACACAAGCGGGTTTTGGGCCCGGAACAACTGACAGGTGGTCTGAGACATGGTTTCCCCTTGAGGGGCTAGGTGGGCTCACCGACGCGTCCCGTGAGGGTGCCATGTACGTGGATCATGAGGATGACAGCCTCACCGTGCGGGTAAATTCGTTCGGTCTCTCGGCTGACACCGTTCTCATATCTTCGGGTGGGATTTCTGTGGCCGCAGTTCCCGTGGACTTGTCAGTCCTCGAGCCTGTGGAACTTACCGTTGAGATCCCAGAAGGAGATGAGTATCAAGTTCATTTTCCCCTGCTTGGGCTGAATTATTCGTCCGATCCCAAGTCTCGACTACTGAGCAAGCCTTTTGCAATCGACTCATCCGCGAACGAGCGAATTTCGGCGATTGACAGGTCGGTCTTTGAGGCGCGTGAACTGTTGAAGGCTCGTTACTATGGTCAGGCTCGTACGCTCTTTAATGCGGTACTCACCGACGAACCTTGGTACCGAAGTGCCCTGCTCGGGCTCGCGGACGTCGAATTTCGGCGAGGCCGTTACGAAGATGGGCTGATTCATGCGCGCCGTGCTCTCCAACTAGATGCGTATGATGCTGAGGCCAACTTCTTGGCGGGAAATTTGTATCGCGCCTTGGGGAGACCCACGGAAGCTCACGAAGCTTTCGGATGGGCGCTACGCTCCATGGAATTTCGGTCCGCTGCCTACCTTCAACTTTCCGAAATAGTGCTCGCGGCGGGTGATCTGGCCGAAACATCACGGTATGCTGACTTAGCAATCGATTATGATAGATACAGTCTTGGCGCGCGTCAGGTGCTGGCGATAGCCAGCCGACGAGTGGGAGATGAAATCAAGGCTGAAAGAGTGCGCCAACAGTTGTTAGATATCGATCCACTCCACCACTTTGTCGCGGCTGAGGCCTACCTCCAAGGCAACGGCCGGTCTGGGAATTCTCTGGCTACGGAGACCGCAGCTAAAATTTTTTTAGATGGACTCCAGGGTGAATATCCAGACCAAGTTCTCTTGGAGCTCGCTATTGATTATTTGCGACGAGGGTCGAAGTTAGATGCGATCGCCATGGTCGAGTTGGGTTCCCGCGTTTCAAGCAACCCTCTATTTCGAGCCTGGCAAGCATGGTTAGGTGAAGATCCTTCTGCCTTGACGGGAGCCCCCCCCGTTGCGTTCTCGCTTCCTTTTCGGCGCGAGACTATCCCCGTGTTAGAGTGGGCAGTCAGTCACAACGAGCATTGGTCGTGGCGATATTTGTTATCGCTCAACCTATGGGCACGAGATAGGGAAGAAGAAGCCACTTTACACTTCGAGGCCATAGGCGATGAAGCTGATTTTGCTCCAATGTATGTGTCGCGGGGGCTTCTGCTCGAACGAACCCGCGGGCGGAATCCAGAAGCAGATTTACGTCGAGCAATATCAGTCGGTGGGCAGGATCGGATCATCCACATTCATCTGATTCGACACCTGCAAGCGCAGGGTCTATGGAACGAATCCTTTGAAGCCGGCAAGGTCGCACGTGCCCGTTTCCAGTCCGACTTCGATCTCGACCTTTTACACGTCCAATCCCTTAACAACCTAGAGCGCCCCGCTGAGGCACTGGCAATACTGAATTCGACACACGTACTCCCATCCGAGAACGCGGGTTCGAGCCACCAGCTTTACGAACAAGCGCACACTTTGGCGGCGCTGAATGCATTAAAGAACGGAAAGCTTGATTTGGCTGCGAGCCATTTGGACAACGCTCGCCAATGGCCGAGGCATCTAGGACAGGGGCGCCCCTACGAACCGGAAGAGCGGCTTGTTCGTTTTTTGCTAGGCCGAATTGCTCAACAGCAGGGTGATCAAATCATGGCAGAGGATGCGTTCTCGTCAGTGGTCGCTGCGACGACTCCGGAGTTGGTCTTGACGAGTCGGTTGGATCTTCTAGCAATCCCTTCGCTCCTGGCGATCGGGTTGCCGGTATCGGTGATAGCCGGAGACTCGGCCCTGTCTCAATTTGCGAATGCGGCGATGCGCGAGGTCGAGACAGGTATGAGTTTTGCTGATGCTGCTTCCAAGGTGATCCCGCAATTCGTGGTGTTGTTTGAAGATCTCGATGGACGGTTAATAGCTATGGCCTTAACTCTGTCCTCCTAGCCTATTCGTCTGCGTAAACCTCTCGACTAACGTCAATATTCGCCAACAATGTTTTAGGGAACGGAGCTGGTGGTGATATGTTATGCCCGGTTATTAGTTGGGGAGAGGAGGAGCTTGGTTCAGCATTACGAGCCGACTCCGTTACGATCCCGAACAAGTCAGTGATAACCGACGCAAGATCGCGGACAGCGAAATTTGTCCAAATCTTATCTCCGAAACTGGAATTGGACTCCGGTTTTCTTAGTTAGGAACAATGCTGTGAGACGAGTTTGGCTACTCCTCTTTTTCTTTTTGTCGGGCATGAGCGGCTTGATCTATCAAATCGCTTGGGTTCGTCAGGCTTCGCTCACATTTGGGGTCAGTGTATACGCCTATAGCGCGGTTCTCGGTGCGTACATGATTGGTTTGGCTCTGGGGAGTTATGTGATGGGGCGGCGGATCGATGCCAACGAACGCCCCTTACGTACATATGCAATCTTAGAGGTTGGAATCGCGCTTCTTGCAGTAATATCTACATATCTTCTGACCTCATTAAATGGGCTTTATGCGGCCTTCAGCCATGCTGTTGAGTCCGGATTGGGCTCGCTAACCATGCTTCGGCTTACGCTCTCGATCGTGGTTCTGACCCCTGCGACGTTCATGATTGGAGCTACGCTTCCCATCATGAGCCGAGTCTATGCGACGCAATCAGGACAGGTAGGTAGAGACGTAGGGCGGTTATACTTATTCAATACGATCGGTGGAGCACTCGGGTGCCTCTTCGCAGGGATCTACTTCATCCGACTCCTTGGTTTGCGCGAGACTATTTTTCTCGGAGCCACACTCAACCTCCTTGTCGCCTTGGGTGCACTCTTGTTGGCTCGATTAACCACGCGGCGACTCGACGATGAGCAGTTAGTCCCCTCCATCCAGGCTTCGGGCGAGGCGAATTCGATGCCTGACCGCCATGTAGGGGCTTCGCCCGATATGGAAGTTTCAGGGATAGGTCGCACGGCGTTGAGTTATGTGGCTGCTGCCTATGCTGTCTCTGGCTTTGTAGCCTTAGGCTATGAGCTTGTCTGGGCCCGTATCCTCTACATCCACACAGCACATGCAGTCTATTCATTTTCGCTAATGTTGGCGGTGTATTTGTTCGGATTAGCGGTAGGAAGCGCTACGGGAACGTGGTGGATCCGTCGCCACCAGGCGACGCTGGTGCAGTTTGGTGTACTGCAATTAAGTATTGGGCTACTTGCGATCATTATTCTTTTCGTGTTCGCGTGGCTGCCTACCCTCCAGGCTGATCTCTTAGCTGAATATACGGTGCGATACGAATTATTCATCGCTTTTATTACACTATTTCCACCCACTTTGCTTATGGGCATGCTCTTCCCGGTGGTCAGCAGCTTGTACACGAGAGAGCAATCTTTAGATGTGGGACTGCGCATTGGAACAGTCAATGCCTTGAATACGCTAGGGGCGATCTTGGGATCTCTGGGTGTGGGGTTTGTTTTGATCCCACTTCTGGGTCTCCGTAATACGAGCATTTCGCTGTCGGCGGTGAACCTTGCCCTTGGAGTTGGCGCTTTGTGGCTAGCCGCTCGGCGTAAGCCGCGTTTACGCTGGGTTCCATTGCCGGTAGCTGGAGTGGCCGTTGCTGTGACGCTCACCGTGCCACCGGGTGTTTATCTTGGCTCCTACGCGGGTGCAGCCGACAACCTGATTTTTTATAAAGAAGGAGTTGAGACCACTGTAGCTGTGCTTGAGATGCCCGAAGAGAACTTCAAAATCTCTTTCGTTAATGGACGGGATGAGGTTCCTACCGATGCCATTAGTATGAGCGCGTTTCGCCTGTTAGGGCATTTGCCCCCGATTCTGCGACCTGATGCGCAGAACGCGCTTGTTCTCAGCTTCGGTAACGGTATTGCTACGGGAACGCTGAATACACATGACATTCCGGTGATTGATGCGGTGGACTTATCCCGAGAGATGATTGAGGCTGCCCAGTTGTATAGTGAAGAGAACTACGATGTGCTCAGCAGTGATCGTCTGCGCTTACACGTGGAAGATGCTCGCAATTTTTTGCTCCAGAGTGACGAGCAATATGACATTATCACGACCGATGCTACGCATCCGGCGAACGCTAGTAGCTGGGCCCTCTTTACCGAAGAATTCTACGAGTTGGTGCGGAATAGGCTGTCGGAAGATGGTGTGTTCATGCAGTGGTTACCCATCCATGGCCTGAAGGACTCGGACTACCGGACGATCATTCGAACTGTGTGGCATGTGTTCCCCAATACGACGCTATGGTCCACGGGGGGGACCCATAGCTACGTGGTGGTGACTCCTGAGCCGTTAACCCCTCAGAGTCTAAGTGTCGCCTTAGCGCGAGTTTCGGACAATCCGATCATTACGAGAGACTTGGGGCCTCCGATGTCCATCGCTGGTTACGTAGCCATGTCAGATATGATGCTGGCCAGATACATCGGTTTCGGGCCGGCAGTTACAGATAATAATGCGTACTTTATGCCGGTTCGGTGAGGAATATCTCTTTACACATGTGGCCAGACCGTGGATTCGTTGGGCTGGACTCCAACGAACAAGAGAAGTTGTCACTCCACGTAACTCATACGCGTTCCTATTGAGAGACCGTGAGCAAAGTTGGACACCGGACACTATCTTGGAGTCGTAGTAGTGGTATATAAAGATCTTTAGCAAGAAAGGCGGAACCTCTTATCCGTCCGCCGAGAGGTGCTCGATGAAGAAGAACAGTAGTGGGGTTTTCGCAAGTATAGCGGTTGCAATTGGACTGATCGGTTCGTTCGCGACCGGGTGTGGAACTGAGGTAAATCCGCCTTTTCAGCCGGCTGGCGACAGCATTGGTGACCGTAATCCACCCATTACTGAAGTGGTCCCGATCGAAAAGGGCGATATAGAGTTGGTGCGCTCATCCCGATAGCCCGTCTCTAGATATTTGGTCGTATCCCTACATTCTCGATCACCTGATAAGCCCGTCAGCGGCTATCCTGTCAAACCCCCAATATCGCCAACTGGCGCGCTGGTATTGCGCCTTTTGAGTGCTAGGATCATCTTCGAAGTA